>CANPVP010000001.1 GCA_947581825.1 uncultured Clostridia bacterium
TTTGTTTTGGATTGAGAAGATGAAAAAGAAAAGGTGAAAAAATAAAATCAAATGAAAAGATAGAGATATCAATGCTTGAAGATGAATTTTTAAAATAAAAATTTCAAAGTTTTTTATATAAAAGAGAGAAAAGTAACTAGAATCTATTTTGTGATATAAACTGATTCTGAAAGTTAGAAAAAGCAAAAAAGAAAAAGGAGAAAGAGTAGGTTGGGGTGTATCAACAAGAAATTTTTAATAGAAGTTAGTCGGATACATTCTAATTATATATATTGTATTAAAGACAATATCAGAAGAATTTTTTGAATGGTGGGGACGTAGTTTGGTGGTAAAAAGATAGTAAAAAATTTGTAAAAATTTTTTTAGAGTGAAGTGTAAAAGTTAAAGATACAAAAATAAGAAAGCAATTAGTTAAAAATTTTTTTATGAAATTTGTAATGGAAAAAAATGGAAAACGCATATACTTTTTAGAAAAATTTTTATATGCAAAAATGAAAAAATAAAATTAGAAACTAAAAAATCAATTTAATAAAAAATACTATATATATTAAAATAATAAATAAAAAATATTTTTTTGAAAATTAAAATTAATAAAAAATTAACGGTAAAAAAATGGATAATGTATAAAATAAAAAAATATTTTTATAAAAGTTTTTTTGAAAATAATAAATTAAATAAATTTCAAATAAAAAAATAATAAATAATTATAAAAATATAAAAAAATAATTTATATTAAAAATGGAATCAAAATAAAAAATATATTAACTCAAAAATTAAAATAGTTTAATAAATAAAATTAATTAATTAAAGATTTAAATAAATTTAAAATCTAAAAAATAGAATAATAAAATAATAAAGATAAATTCTAAAATAATAATTTAGAATATTATATTAATTAAAAATAATAAAAAGAAAAAATAAATTTAATTGTTAATAAAAAGAAGATAGATTTAAATATAATAAAATGTGCCTTTACTTTGTATTGACGCGACTTAATAAAAGTTTTATAATATAATAGATTTTATGAGAGTCTATAATCTTTTTTATATGTAAGCAAAAAAATAAATTTTAATAAGAATATAAAAAAGATAAATATATAACTATTTTAAAGCAAAATAATTTTAGGAGGAAGAATAATGTTAAATGTAATAGGCGTAACTCTGAGATTTGGAAAAAGGGTTTTATTTGAAGATGTAAATATAAAATTCGGAAAAGGTAATTGTTATGGTATTATAGGAGCAAACGGAGCAGGAAAATCAACTTTTTTGAAAGTTTTATCTGGAGAAGTAGAACCAAGCAAAGGTGAAGTTTCAATAGAAAAGGGTGAAAGAATTTCTGTTTTAAAGCAAGATCACTTTGCTTTTGAAGATTTTAAAGTAATAGATACAGTTATTATGGGAAATGATGAATTGTATAAAATAATGAAGGAAAAAGATGCAATTTATTCTAAACCAAACTTTTCAGAAGAAGATGGAATGAGAGCAGCAAAATTAGAAGAAAGATTTGCAGAATTAGATGGATGGAATGCAGAATCTGATGCAGCAATGCTTTTAAATGAATTAGGTATTAGTACAGAAAATCATTATAAAGAAATGAAAGAAATGGAAGCAAAAGATAAAGTAAAAATACTTTTAGCTCAAGCTCTATTTGGAAATCCAGATGTTCTTTTATTAGATGAACCAACAAACGATTTGGATTTAAAAAGTATTAATTGGTTGCAAGAATTTTTAATTAATTTTGAAAACACAGTTATTGTAGTATCACATGATAGATATTTTTTGAATAAAGTTTGTACTCATATCGCAGATGTTGACTTTGGAAAAATTAAAGTATATCCAGGAAATTATGATTTCTGGTATGAATCAAGTCAATTAGCTTTAAAACAAATGAAAGAAGCAAATAAAAAGAAAGAAGAAAAGATAAAAGAGTTGCAAGATTTCATTGCAAGATTTAGTGCTAATGCTTCTAAATCTAAACAAGCAACTTCTAGAAAAAAATCATTAGAAAAAATAGAATTAGATGAAATAAAACCATCAAGTAGAAGATATCCATATGTTGATTTTAAACCGGATAGAGAACAAGGAAAAGATATATTAACATTAAAAAATATTTCAAAAACAATTAATGGTGAAAAAATATTAGATAATGTATCTTTTACTGTAAAAAGAGAAGATAAAATTGCTTTCTTAGCTGATAATGAAAATGCTAAAACAGTATTATTCCAAATTATTGCAGGAGAAATGGAGCCAGATGAAGGTGAGTTAATTTGGGGACAAACTATTACATCAACATATTTTCCTAAAGATAATAATTATTTATTCAAAGAAAAGCTTTCTTTAGTTGATTGGCTAAGACAATATTCAAAAGATCCAGATGAAACATATGTAAGAGGTTTTTTGGGAAGAATGTTATTTTCAGGTGAAGAGGCTTTAAAAACTGTTGATGTATTATCAGGAGGAGAAAAAGTTAGATGTGTACTTTCAAAAATGATGTTGTCTGGTGCAAATTTCTTAATTTTAGATGAACCAACAAATCATTTGGATATGGAAAGTATAACATCAGTTAATGAAGGAATGAAAAAATTCCCAGGAATAATTTTATTTACATCTCATGACCATCAATTAACTCAGACTGTTGCAAATAGAATTATAGATATAAAGAAAGATAAAATAATAGATAGAGAATGCACATATAATGAGTATTTAGGAATTGAATAAAAAAAGAGGATAACTTTATGATGAAGTTATCCTTTTTTATATAAATTTTTTATCTGCTCTATTTCATCGTAGTGTTTATCCAAAATATCTAAAAATATATCTGTAAGTTCAGGGTCAAATTGAGTACCTCTATTTTTTATAAATTCATTTTTTACTACTTTAATAGGTAGAGAATTTCTGTAAATTCTTTTTGAAGTCATAGCATCAAAAGCATCTGCTATAGCAGTTATTCTGGCTAAAAAAGGAATAGCTGAACCTGCTAATTTACAAGGATAACCTAAACCATCATAATGCTCATGATGATACTGTACAATAGGAATTATATCTTTAAAAACAGTAGAATTTGAAAGAATATGTGCTCCAATAGAAGGATGATTTTTTATTTGTTCATATTCATCTATAGTTAACTTTGAATTTTTTTGTAAAATTGAATTAGGAATTCCGATTTTACCTATATCATGAAAAAGTCCACCAATTTCCAATGTTTTCAAATCTTTATCAGGTAAGTTTAAATATTTACCAATTAATTTTGAATATTTTGAAACTCTATCAGAATGACCTTGGGTATAAGCATCTTTAGCTTCAACTGATAGTCTTAAAGTTTGAATGGCTTCTAAATAAATTTGATTAAGAGTTGATGGGGATTTTGTAAAGCGAAAGTCTATATTTTTTATCAAATTCATTTGAGAGATTGCATCCATACCAGATTCTACTAAAGGAATAAGTGTATCGGTTGTATTTGTTTTCTGACAGCAACCTTGAATATTTAAAGAATTAATTGAACCTAATTGAGATGGCAAATCTTTATTATTGGTTAATAAAATAATATATAAATCTTTATTAAATTTTCTTATATTTTCTATAAATTCATTGTTATAGTTAGCATTTTGTTTTGAATCTAGAAGCATCATATCAAAATGTTCTTTTGAAGCTAAATCAAGAGCTTCAGTTGTGTTAGATGCACTAGTAAAGCTATACTGAGACTTATTAGACAAAGATGAAAGAGAATTTAAGGTGTTAATCTCATTATCTACAACAAGTATTTTATGATTATTAATGGCACTAGATGAGAAATTATTCAATGTTAAACTCACTCCTTCGCACTAATACTGTGCTTATTATATTAAGAAAATTAAATAAAAGCAATACAAAATAAAAAAAACGCAAATATAGTTTTTGGAATGAATATGTTTAAATTTATTAAATGTGGAAAAAATAAATTTATAGTATTTATTTTGGAGGACTAATGAAAAGATATAAAAGAAAAGAAAAAAATTACATAAAAAAAATAATTTTTATAATATTTATCATAATAACAATAAGTATTCTTTTAAATATATATATGAATATAGAAGTAAAAAATTATTCAAATGCAACAGAAATTAAATTAGAAAATCAAGAAAAAGAAGAAAAAAATGAAGAAGAAGTTAGTATTGAGGATAAAATAGAAGAAGTTTCAAAATGTATTGTAGGAATTTCAAAATTACAAAACAAAGGGATAAGTGCGTATTTTCAAGAAGGTGCAAAAGAAATGGAGTTAGGAACAGGAATTCTAGTATCTGAGGATGGATATATATTAACAAATCAACATATATCAGGAAATAAGTATAGTAAGTGTTATATAACTTTATATGATGGAAGAGAGTTAAAAGCAAATGTAATATGGGCTGATTCAGATATGGACTTAGCTGTAATAAAAACAGAAATGAAAGGATTAGAATATGCAAATTTAGGCGACTCAAATAATATTAGAGTTGGGGAAAGTGTATATGCCATTGGAAATCCAGTAGGTTTTGAATTTCAAAGAACAGTTACATCTGGAATAATTAGTGGATTAAATAGAACTGTAAAAATCGAAAATGAAAAAGAAAAAACATACATGGAGGGACTAATACAAACAGATGCACCTATAAATTCTGGAAATAGTGGAGGCCCATTAATAAATAAAAAAGGAGAAGTAATAGGAATAAATTCAATTAAAATTGACTCAGCAGAAGGTA
The DNA here is from genome assembly GCA_947581825.1 of uncultured Clostridia bacterium. Classification (GTDB taxonomy): domain Bacteria; phylum Bacillota; class Clostridia; order TANB77; family CAG-508; genus CANPVP01. The sequence continues at coordinate 4,718 of CANPVP010000001.1, forward strand.
TTGGATTTGCAATTCCAATAAATATGGTAAAAACTATTATAAATTTAATAATAGAAAAAGGAGATTTTGAGCAAGCAAATTTAGGAATATTAGCATATGATAAAGAAGCAATTCCATATACTGATATTACATTAAATATAAATGATGGAGTATATGTAGTTGAAGTAATGTATGATGGTCCAGCGTATAATGCAGGAGTGAAAGAGAAAGATGTAATAACGCATATAGATGGCAAAGAAATCAAAAAAATAAATGATTTAAGAGAATATATGTATACTAAAAATATAGGTGAAAGTGTTAATCTGCAAATAATGAGAAAAAATAAAACAATAAATATAGAAGTAAAATTAGGAAAAAAATAATAAAAAAATTAATATAGAATAAAAAAATAGTTTTAGTGTTGAAAAAGCAATAAAAAAGTGGTAAAATTTTAAAAAATTAAGGAGGGGAAAAAATGACTGTATTATTAAAAGGTGGAAGAGTTATAGACTATGCATCAAAGTTAGACAAAAAAATGGACATACTGATAGAAAATGATAAAATACTTAAGTTAGATGAAGATATTCAAAGTTCAGCTGATAAAGTAATAAATTGTGAAGGATTATCTATTATACCTGGAATGATAGATATGCATTGTCATTTAAGAGAACCAGGATTTGAATATAAAGAAACAATAGAAACTGGTGCCAAAAGTGCTGTTAAGGGTGGATTTACTACTATTTGTCCTATGCCAAATACAAATCCAACCCCTGATAGTGCTTTTATTTTGCAACAAATAATAGAAAAAGGGAAAAAAGTTAATCTTTGTAATATTTTACCATATTCAAGTGTATCTTATGGTGAAAAAGGAGAAGAATTAGTTGATTTCGAAGAACAAAGAAAAGCAGGTGCAGTAGCCTTCTCTGATGATGGAATACCAGTAAAAAATGCAAGATTGATGAGAGAAGCAATAATTAAAGCTGATCAAATTGGAAGTTTTGTAGCATCACATTGTGAAGAAGTATCAGTAGCAGCAGGTGCAATAAATGCCGGTGAAGTTGCAGATAAATTAGGCGTAAAAGGTGTTTTACCAGAAGCAGAGGAAATAATGGCTGCAAGAGAAATAGTAATAGCTGAAACAAATAATGTTCATGCGCATATATGCCATATAAGTACTAATACTACTGTAAATATGGTAAGAGATGCGAAAAAAAGAGGAGTAAAAATAACTTGTGAAACATGTCCACACTATTATAGTTTTACAGTAGATGAAGTTTTAAAATCTGGTGCGAATGCAAAAATGAATCCACCATTAAGAGAAGAAAAGGATAGAAGAGCAATAATAAATGCATTAAAAGATGGAACTATAGATGCAATAATTACAGATCATGCACCACATTCAGAAGAAGAAAAACAAAGAGAATTATCAAAAGCACCAAATGGAATAATTGGATTTGAAACAGCTCTAGCAGCAACAATAACAAATCTTGTTGATAAAGGAGAACTTACATATTTTGATGTAGTAAGATTGACATCATATAATCCAGCAAAAATACTTGGAATAGATAGAGGCGAAATAAAAGAAGGAGCAATTGCAGACTTAACAATATTTGATCCAAATGTTGAATATGAATATAAAAAGGAAGATATAGTATCAAAATCTAAAAATACACCATTTATTGGTAAAAAATTAAAGGGAAGAGTTGCATATACAATAGTTAATGGAAATGTAGTATATGAATCAAAATAGATAATATAAGGAAGGAAATAAGAAAATGGAAAATGCAATAGATAAATTAATAGATAAAATAAAAGCAATGAATAATCCTACTGTAATAGGACTAGATCCAAGATATGATATGATACCAAAGTGTATTAAAGAAAAATATGCTGAAAATATTTCAGGCGCATGTGATGCAATATTTGAATTTAACAAAAGTTTAATAGATGCTACATATGATATAATCCCAGCAGTAAAGCCACAAATAGCATTTTACGAAATGTTTGGATTAGAGGGAATTAGAACATTTAATGAAACTTGCAAATATGCTAAAGAAAAGGGTATGTATGTTATTGCAGATATAAAAAGAGGAGACATAGGAACAACTGCACAAGGTTATTCAAATGCTTTTATAGGTAAAACACCAATAGGTGAAATAGAATATTCAATATATGATGTGGATTTTGTTACTTTAAATCCATATATGGGCATTGATTCTATAAAACCATTTATAGATGATTGTAAAAAATATGGTAAAGGAATGTTTGTATTAGTAAAAACATCAAACAAATCATCTGGAGATCTTCAAGATTTAAAATTAGAAAATGGAAAGACAATATATGAAACTGTAGCAGATTTAGTAAATGAATGGGGAAAAGATTCAATAGGAAGATATGGATACAGTGCAGTTTCTGCAGTAGTTGGGGCAACATATCCAAAACAAATGGAAGATTTGAGAAAAATAATGCCAGCTGGATTCTTCTTAATACCAGGATATGGAGCACAAGGAGGAAAAGCAGAAGATATAGCATTAGGATTTGACAAAAATGGTATAGGAGGAATTGTAAATGCATCAAGAAGTTTAATGTGTGCATATAAATCAGATAGATGGAAGGATAAATATACTGAAGAGCAATTCGCAGAAGCAACAAGAGCAGAAGCAATAAGAATGAGGGACGAATTAAATAATGCAATAAATAATTAATTAATAATACAAAAAAAGTTACACTTAAATGTAACTTTTTTTGTATGAAAAGAAAAAATTTTTATTAAGAGATTTCATTGTAATACCAATAGTTTGAATGCATTTTTCTCGCAAGAAAAATCATAAAAAATTTTATTAAAAATTGAAGAATTTGAATAAAATTATAAAATAAAAAGAGTTGAAAAAATACTAAAAATGTAGTATTATAGAAGCAAATTTAATTAAGGAGATAGAATAATGGAAAAAAGTTTTAGTGAAAGTTACAAAGAAGCGGGTGTTGATGTAACAGCAGGATACAAATCAGTGGAGTTAATCAAAAAAAGTGTACAAGAAACTTACAATAAATCTGTAATATCAGATTTAGGAGGATTCGGAGGTTTATTTGCTCCAAATTTAACAGGAATGAAAGAACCAGTATTAGTATCTGGAACTGATGGAGTTGGAACAAAATTAAAATTAGCATTCTTATTAAATAAACATGATACAATCGGTCAAGACTGTGTTGCTATGTGTGTAAATGATATAATTTGTTGTGGTGCAACTCCAATGTTTTTCTTAGATTATTTAGCTTTAGGTAAAAATGTTCCAGAGGTTGTTGCAACAATAGTTAAAGGTGTTACAGATGGCTGTAAAAAAGCTGGGTGCGCATTAGTTGGAGGAGAAACAGCAGAAATGCCAGGTTTTTATCCAGAAGATGAATACGATTTAGCAGGTTTTAGTGTAGGAATAGTAGATAAAGAAAAAATAATAGATCCAAACAAAATTAATGTTGGAGATGCAATAATAGGAATTGCTTCTTCAGGAGTTCATTCAAATGGATTTTCATTAGTTAGAAAAATATTTGATGTAAATAAAGAAAACTTAAATGAATATAAAGAAGAATTAGGAATGACTTTAGGAGAATGCTTGCTTACTCCAACAAAAATATATGTAAAACCAGTAATGAAAGTGTTAGAACAAGTTGAAGTAAAAGGTATATCGCATGTTACAGGTGGTGGATTCTACGAGAACTTACCTAGAATGTTAAAAGACGGTGTATCAATTGAAATAGATAAAGAATCTTATCCAGTTCTTCCAATTTTCAAAATGATTATGGAAAAAGGAAATATACCAGAAAGAGATATGTATAATACTTTTAATATGGGAATAGGAATGGCTTTAATTGTTGATAACAAAGATGTAGAAAAAACAATAGAAATATTAAAAGAAAATGGAGAACAAGCCTATGTTATAGGAAAAATAGTTGAAGGAAATAAAGAAGTTACAATAAAATAATTAACTTTGACTTGACAGAATATTAGCTTTATGATAATATATATGCGTTGACCGCATAAGGAGAGGTGGTCGAGTTGGTTTATGGCACCAGTCTTGAAAATTGGCGTAGGTTTGTAGCCTACCGTGGGTTCGAATCCCACCCTCTCCGCCAAGGAAGACAAAAGTATGTAATATAATTACATACTTTTTTTATATAGTAGAAAAGGAGAAAAATATGACAGAACATGAAGCAATAATAAATAAAGCACTTGATGGGGATGTTATAAGTTGTGAATTAGTAAGTAATACTAATAATATCGTGTATAAAATAATTCGAAAAAACAAACAAATTCTATATGTAAAGTTTTATCAAAACAATTCTTTTCATATTGATAATGAAATTAACTTATATAAAATAGTAGAAAATAAATACTTGAAAGAATTAGTTTATAGTTCAGAAAATCCAAAATTTGCAATTTTTAAAGAATTAAGAGGAAAAAGTATTGATGAGTTAACTGATGAAGAATTAAAAGAAAATGCTGATAATATCATAGAATCTGTATGTGATTTCTTTTCTTCAGTAGGTAAAAATTCTTTAAAAGGTTATGGTTTTTTGGATGAAAAATTAGAGGGAAAAAAAGAGTCTTTTAAAGATTTTATATGTGAAAGACAAACTGAAACTTCTAAGATATTAGAAGAATATTCATTTTTATCAGAAGCTTTTAATAAAATATATAATAAATATAATAAAATATTAGTAGGGGATAATAAGTTAATTCCAATAGATACTAACTTAAAAAATATAATGCTAACAGAAAATGGATTGATAAAATTTGTTGATCCAGGAGAATTAATAAGTGGACCAATAATAATGGCATATGGGGATTTTGTTGCTCATTCATATAAAACTATATTATATGATAAATTAATTGAAAAATTAAAGTTAGACGAAAAAGAAAATAAATTACTAAGAATTTATGCGATTTTTTCGTCATTAAATGTATTAGCTTTTTTAAAGAAAAATGGCGTAGATAATTTAGAAACAGTAATACCATATGGTAATAAATATACATTTTTTGAATTAATAGAAGAGCATATGAAATATTTAGAATTAAAATAATTAATAAAAAAACTTATACAAAATGTATAAGTTTTTTATATTAATTATTAACACCATGCTTTACCATAGGTGTGTCTGAAGTTATAGCTTTAAATGTATAGCCATTTTCTAAACCATAGTCTATTATATCTGACAAAGCATTTAAAGTTTTAGTGTTTCCACTGAAATCATGCATTAAAACTACGTTAGAACGGTTTTTTACTAAGTTTTTTGTTACATAATTATATACTTGGCTTGATGTACTTGCGCCACCAGCATCCTCTGAACTAACATTCCAGTCATAATATTTAAATCCTTCTTCAACAACTTTTTTTGTAAGTCTTGTCATGATGCCTTTACTATAATGTCTACTAACGGTATTTGAGCTACCTCCAGGGAATCTTATTATTGTTGGACTATACCCTGTAGTCTTTTTTATTTTTTTCTGTAGTTTAGTTATATTATTCATAAAAGCTTCATCGGATTTATAAATTTCACTGTATACATGTGAATATCCATGAATTCCAATAGAATGTCCTTCATTGTATTCTCTTTTAACAAGATACTCTAATGATGAACTATAATTTAATATAAAGAATGTTGCTTTAACATTTTTCTTTTTCAAAATATCCAAAATTTTTGGAGTAATACTACTAGAAGGTCCATCATCAAATGTTAAATATATAATACCTGTATTTTTTCCTTTATTAGTAGAAGTTTTTGTTTGAGTAGAAGTTGTAGCTTTTTTATCTTCTTTATCTTTTGGTGTTTCAGTTTCTTGATCTTTTATTTTTTCTTGTTCCTTATAAACAGTAACAGTTCTAATCTTTTCGGCTTTATTTCCAGACTTATCGCTAACTGTATATTTAATTTTATATGTTCCAACTTTAGAAGTATTTACTTTACCAGATATTTTAATTTCATTTGATAAATCTCCATCCTTTTCATCTACTGCAGTGGCACCTTTTTCAGTATATTTATTATTTAAAAAAACTTTAGTACTAGAAGAACCTTTTAAATTAATAGTTGGAGGAACGTCATCTACGATATATACTTTCCTTTTTACTATAGCTGTATTGCCAGAGCTGTCTTCAACAGAATATACAATATTGTATTCTGAATTATTTATTTGTTCCTTTTCTGTTTTAACTTTATCGTTTAAATCTTCAAAACTATTATCTTCAACAGTATAACCAGGTTCTTTATATTTATCTGAATAAGATAAATTATAAGTTTTATCACCTTTTAAAGTTATTGTTGGAGGAACCGTGTCTACGACATTTACAGTTTGATCAAAAGAATATTTTCCAGTTATTGTTGGAACTTGATACTGTATTTTGTATGAACCGGTTTTATTATAATTAATATTTCCATCTGCTTGAATAGAAGATGTTACATCTTTCATATGATATGTTGTATGTGGAATTGCAACTGAAGCATATTGATTTACTTCTAAATTTACTACTTCACTTGTAATATCAAATTTTGGTTTCTCAAGGACATATGTTCCTGAAATACATACAACAAATAGTAAAAATGATATTGATAAAGCTAATCCTAAATTATGAAATTTTTTTGCTTTAAATATTATTATAAAAAATAATGCTACAACTAAAAAAAATACTAATTCAATAAGATATAAGTTCATGTGTTTCCCTCTTTTTTATTTCATTTTATTCTATATTTATTGCAATATTCAGTTATAATTTTAGTAAATAAAATACTGTCTATAAAATTATACATCTACAAAAAAAATAGTCAAGAAAATAAAAAAAATAAGCGATTATCAAATAATCACTTATTAATTTGTAATAACTTGTAGCTCAGAAGTATTCTTCACCATTCTTTATATATAATGTTTGTTTTTCCTTTTTAATATTGAAATTATAAAAAAAGAAAATATTAATGCAATTACTACTATGGCAGGTAAATTATTTATACCAGTTTTTGGTGTGTCATCTAATTTATCTAAATCACTAGATTTATCTGAACCACTAGGTTCGTCTAAGTTAGCTGAATCACTAGGCTCGTCTATTAATTCTAGTGAATCAATAGCATCATTAATAGCATCTGCCATAGCATCTACTTCACTTTGCTCCAATACATTTTTACCTTTAATTACTGCGTTAATTGCTTTTTCAACAGCACTAAAGTCTTTATAATCAGCTTTATTTAACTTGTTAGCTCTAGCAATCGCTTCTTCAACTTTGCTATAATCTGCCTCAGCAAAGATTATTTTATTTCCATCACCTTCTCCGACTTTAAATGCTTCTTTTTTTATATTATCAGTATTTAAGCTGTCCACGTGATATACTTTAATACTACCATTTTTTGTATAAAATCCGTATTCCCCATTAAGTGTTATATTGCCACCATTAATTATTATATTTTTATTTTTTAACACTCCTGTTGATACTACTGCTGAATTAGAAACTTGAGAACTAAGAGATAAATTTCCCCCACTTATTACAATTCCATCATCTTTGGTATCCCAATCACCAGACGTTCCTGAAACAAATATTGCTGAATCGTTTGATTTTATATCTACATTTCCACCAGTAATATTTACTTGGACTAGAGCATAAATGCCATTTACTTTTCCTAAACTAGTTTCCATATCTTCGGTATTAATATTAACATTTCCACCTTTTATAGTCATAGTTCCATCTATCCAGAATCCACCCTTACTGTTTATAGTACCAGATTCAATGTTTAAGTCATATGCATAGTTAATAGTATTTCCTAAATTAAACCCTCCTCTTGCATCTGCTTTGGTTACTTCTAAATTTAAAATACCATTATTTGAACTTTTAAAAGTCAGACTTCCGTGAGTACCTTCTGTATTACTTCCTGTTCCATAGAATACAGATTTGGATTCTGCCTTTAATGTATTCATTCCTTCGTATATAACTGTTATATTATCATTTTTGTTAAAAGTAAAACATGGCTGGTCACCTGCCACATCAAAGTTTGCATTTTTTAAAGTTAGTGTTTTGGTTTGACTATCCCATTTCCATCCATGAGTGTCAAGTTTGTCTTCTGTTATATGAGTGGTTAAATCTAGTGTTTCAGTTTGCTTTACTATATTTTCTGCTGAAACAAGATTTGGTATTATACAAAATATAGAAATTAAAAATAAAATAATAAATATTTTTGATTTTAACATCCTAACCTCCTTTTACATTAATTATAATAAATTTTTTTTAAATAAATTTAAGAATAAAATATAATAATATTATTTTCATTATAATATAAAATATACAGGAAATAATTACGAGGAGGTTCTTAAAATTGAGTGAATTGGTAATAAAAATAATTAGTAAAATTTTACTTGTTTGCTGGTTTTTTACATATTATTATTATCACTTTTTTTTATATAATAAATCCACCATATTATCAATCCTATACGAATTAATGATATGGTGGATTAACTTATACGGGTTCGTCTAAGTTTACTATGGTGAGCCGAAACTTTCTAAATTCGAACCCAATTTATTTAGAAAATGAAATGGTAATATATTTTTATCATTCATAATGTGACCACATACTTAATATTCTTACTGTTTGTTCTTTTTCTAATACTTCATAAATAAGCCAATGTTGTATATTGATTCTTCTTGAATATAAATCTTTTAAATCACCGTAATAATTTTTCATAAGGTGGTGGGTTTTGAAAAGGATTATCTTTTATAACTTCAATTAGAGCTTTGACTTTTTGGGCTAGATTGTTCTGTTTTAATTTATCAATATCTTTTAGTGCTTTTTTATGATATTCTATTTTATACAATTACCAATCCACCTCGTCTTCTTTTACAAAGTCCTTATCAGAAGAGTTTTTTCTTTTTATAAGTTCTTCTTTTAGTTTTGGCATAGAAGAAATATATAATGTTTTAATTAAATTATTATAATCTTCTTCAGATAAAACAACTGCATTTCCATTTTTTGTTGATATATTAATAGGTTCATTGTATTTTATTGTATTCTCTAAAAGTTTATAGATATCTTTTCTAAAATTGGTTATATTTGTATTAGTCATTTTTACCACCTCCATATATAATTATATTATAACATACGCTTTTATGTACGCAATGTTCAATAGGTTAAATTGAAAAATATTTAATTATACAATATAATATTTTATCAATAAATTAGTGATATTATTCATAATAAAAAAAGCGAACCCAAGATTTTTCTACGCATAACTTATTCGTACGCATTAAAATGCTACGACTAAGAAATCTAGCAAATGCAAATCCTAAGAAAATCTAGGGTTCGCCATAATTATCTTACACAGCATAACTTATCTGTAGCTCATTTCATTTCGCACAGCTAAGAAATGTACAGAAAAATCTCCTACTAGGAGATTTTTCCTACAATATAAAAAAAGTTTATTAGCCTTATGCTAATAAACTTAGCTTATACTGGATTTGTATAAGTTTGCTATGGTGAGCCAGAAGGGATTCGAACCCCCGACCCTTGGCTTAGAAGGCCAATGCTCTATCCAACTGAGCTACTGACCCATAATTTGAAAATCAAATTGCAAGAATTATAATAACATAAAAAGCAAACTATGTCAATGTATTTTATAAAAATAATTTACATAGTTTGAAATATAATAAAACTTATATAATAATAGTTTTGTAAGTGCTGTAAATAACCATTCCAGGTTTTCCAGATGGTGATTTTCTAATATTTTTTATTTGAGTATAATCTACACTCACATGTAGAGAATCTGAGGCTTTACTAAATTGCTTAGCAAGAGAAGCACATTTATAAATAATATCATCATTAATTTCTAAATTATTAGTTTTTAAAACAATATGACTTCCAGGTAGACCTTGCACATGAAACCAAAAATCAGCTCTAGATGCGAATTTTAAAGTAAGATATTCATTTTGTCTATTATTTTTTCCAATAAAAATAGTATAACCATCAATTTCTAATTTTTCTAAATTAAATGAATTTGTAGAGTTCTTTTTGTTAATTTTTTTATTATTTTTTTTCTTCTGAGATTTGCTACATAGAGAGTCAGAAATTTCTGATTCAATTTCTGATAAATCGTCTAATGTTTTTGCAATAGTAGTTGAAAATAAAATAGCTTCTAAATATGAATGTTCCTTTAAAGCATCATTTTTCTGATCAATTATAATTTTTGAAGCATTTTTTAATTTTCTATATTTTTTAAAATATTTTTCAGCATTTTTCTTAACTGTAATTGAGATATCTAAAGGAATTTTTATTAAATTATTATTTTCATAATAATTTTCAAGTTCTACAAAATTAGAACGTAAATCACTAATTTTATATAAATTAGAATTTAATAATTCACCATAAATTTTATAAGTGTCCATATTATTACAATCTTCTAATTTGTTTTCGATATTTTCTAATTTTTTATTGCATTTTTTTAAATTAGTATTAATAATTTTTTCAAGAGAGTATTTTTTATTAAAAAAGTTTTCAGAATTTTCTTTTTCAAAATAAAATGAATCTATAAAATAATTTAAAGATAAAGGCTGAGTTTTTATATCAGTAATATCTAAAGAAAAATCCTCTTTTTTTCCTAAATTAAATTTTTCAAAATCTAGATTAAATAAATCAGAAGTTGATAATTTTTTTAAATATTCATAAACAGATAATAGATCTTCTTTTGAAAAGTTATTAGAATCTATATTATATTTTTCTAAAATATAGAAGATAAGTGATTTACTTGTTCCATTAAAAGAATTTAAAATTTTAGAAATTAAATCACTAGAAGAATTTTTGCTTAAAATTTCAAAAAATTCGTCAAAAGAAGAAACATCTAAAAAATCATATTTATTAGATATAGGAAGAGTATAGATAGATTTTCCAGTATATTTTAAAGAGCCAATAATAGAATTATCGAAATCAGTTAAAATGATATTGCTATATCTATTCATAATTTCTGCAACGATTTTTTTTGTAACTATACCAGTTGAATCAGAATAGCATTCGAATAATATTTCTACAACACGTTCAAGTCCAAAAGTATTGAAAGCAATTATTCTACTACCAGTTAAATGTTTTCTAAGTAGCATACAAAAATTTGAAGGTGTAGTAGGATTTTTTTTAGTAGAATTAGACAAGCAAATTCTGCAGTTTTCTGCACTAGCATTAATAAGTAAATTGAAAGTATTTCCACAATTATATAAATTAAAAATAATATCGTTTTTTGTTGGAGAAAATATTTTATTTACCTTACTATCTAAAATGGAAGTATTTAATTCTTTTATAATATTATTCATTACAAAACCATCAAAAGCCATAAAAATCTCCTTAAATCTTTTTCAATAATATTACAATGATAAAAAATAAAAGTCAATAAAAATAATATTGAAAAAATATTAAATTAGTATTAATATTATAGTATAAAATTTGGAGGGGAATATATGGAAGTAAAAACAGAAAAAATAAGCGAAAAAATAAGCGTACTTTTCTGGACTTTTGTCATATTTAGCATTTTAGGAATGATAACTGAAATGGTCTTTTGCTATGTTACAACGGGAATAATAGAAAGTAGGCAAGGGTTAGTATGGGGACCTTTTTGCCCAATATATGGTGTAGGAGCAGTTGTCGCAATTTTAATACTAGAAAATGTTAAGCCAAACAATATAAATTTATTTATTTATGGAGCAATTTTAGGTGGAGTTGTAGAATATAGTTTGAGCTATATGTTAGAAGCAATTTATGGAACTAGATTTTGGGATTATTCATATCTTAAATATAATTTAAATGGAAGAATTTGTTTTTTATATTCTATCTTCTGGGGAATATTAGCCATTATAGTAATAAAAAAAATAAATCCAATGATAAAAAAAATAATAAAAAAGATACATGAGAAGTCAAAATATAATATTCTAGAAAAAGTATTATTTACATTTTTAATAATAGACACTTTGTGTACATGGTGGGCTATTAGCGAATATAAAGAAAGAGCTAAAAATATATACTATGGAAGAGAAGAAAAAAATTCAAACAGCATAGGAGAAAAAATATTTCCAAATGAATATATGTTAAAAGCTTTTCCGAATCTTAGATTTATAACAGACGAAAAAGATGAGATATACATTAGGAATGTTATTGCACCAGAATAATATAAAAATATATAGGAGTTATATATGAGAAAAACAAAAGTAAAAAAGAGAGATATTAAAAGTTTAGTAATTCTGTTATTGGCTATATTTTTAATAATAGCTGTGTCATTATATATATCAAGTGCAGAAGTTAGAGATTGGTTTGATATATATATTTTCAAAAAAGAAATAATGGAAGATGAGTCAAATTCAATAGATTTAAATTCTAGCGATAAAAATTATATATATGCATATGGTAAATATTTAGTTATTCTAAAAGATAATATATTAAAAACATATGTTAGTTCTGGAGATAAGTCTCAAGAAATGGAAGTAATGATAACAACTCCTATTTTTGATTCAGAGGGTAAATACTTATGTATAGGGGAAAATGGAGGATCAAAAGTATATTTAATATCAGGAAACGAGATTATTTGGGAAAAAGATGTTGAAGGAGAAATATCGAGAATAGATGTAAATAAAAATGGATATGTGTGTGTAATAGTAAAAAGCAAAAATTATCAAAATATAGTGTATGCAATTGATCAAGATGGAAAAGAACTATTACAAAAATATTTATCTTATACAACAGCCGTAAAAGGAAAAATTTCAAATAATAATGAAAGTTTAGCAATAGCAGAAATAAACAGTTCAAGTACAATAATAAAAACAAAAGTGGAAGAGATTTCAATTGAAAAGACCAAAAAAAATCCAGATGAAGCAATCTTGCATACGTATGAAGGAGAAGGAAATTTTACAATAATGGATATAGAATATCAAGATAAAAATCAATTGATATGCATGTATGATAATCATATATCAATTTTGAGAGATGGAAAAGAAGAGAACATCATGGATTTATCTCAAAATTCAATAGCTGCAGATATAAGATTAAAAGATTGTATTGTGAGAGCAGAAGAAGAAACTAGCCAATTATTCTCATCTGATACCAAGGTATTAATAAAAAATATTAATAATAAAAATGAAAACACATATGTTGCAAATAATGCATTGAAAAAGCTATATACAAAAGGAAATATAATAGCTCTAAATATGGGGAATGAAGCGGTATTTATAAATACAAATGGTAGATTAATAAAAAAATATATTTCAAAGCAAGAAATACAAGAAATTGTAATTGGAGAATCAATAGTTGGAATTATATATAAAAATAAAATAGAGGTATTTAGTATATAAAATATTTTTTAAAGGAGAGAAAAATGGGAATTGCAATAGACTTAATTATTTTGGCAATTTTTATATTAAGCATATATTTGGGATATAGAAAAGGACTAGTAAATGAAGTTTTTAAAATGATGACTTTTTTTCTAGCAATAATAATTTCATTTGTGATATATATACCTGTAACAAATATAGTAATAAACAATACTCAAATAGATGATAATATAAAAAGTTTTTTAGTAGAAAAATGTGCAGACGATAATAAAGAAAATGTAGATACTGAAAAGTTACAAACGTCAAAAGTGGTAGAAAAATATATTAAATCATATACTGAGGATATAAAAAAAGATGGAATTGAAGCAGTAGCGCAAGAATTATCTGTTATTATTGTTAAAGTAGGAGTATTTGTAGTATTATTCACAGTTGCAAGATTTGCTTTATTCTTTGTAAAGATTTTTGCAAACATACTTACAGCATTACCAATAATAAAAGAATGTAATAAAACAGGTGGATTCTTATATGGAGTAATAAGAGGCTTGATAATTATATGGGTTATATTAGCTTTTGCATCAATAGTTTTACCAATGACGCAAAATGTATTAATTCAAGAAGGAATACAAAAATCTTTCATAACTAAATTCTTATATGATTATAATATATTACTTATGATATTATTTTAAAAAATATATAAATAAGAGGCATGATTAAAGTATTTTAATCATGTTTTTTATATAGTAGGAATTTTCTCTTTCAAAGAAAGAGAAAAGCTCCGTACTTTTCTTAGCTGTGCGAAATGAAATGAGCTACAGATAAGTTATGCTATGAAAGAGAATTATGCGAATGTTACAAATTCTTAATAACTTTGTTATTTAGAATTTGTTAATCCGCTTTTTTATAAAAATCATAATTTAATAAAAAATGAATAATATTTTATGAGCATAAGGATATAAATTGAAAAAGGTGAATATGATGAAAAAAAATAAAAAAATTAAAATATTATTTATAATAATTTTATTAACAAACATAATTAATAGTATGTGTTGGGCAGATGATTTAGTAGAGACAAATAATGAAGAAGAAGTAAAAGAAATTATTCAAACAGCAGTTGATATTAATGAAGAGCCAAAAATAAATTCAAGAGCAGGTGTAATATATGATAGAAAGACAGGGCGAATTTTATGGGGAAAAAATGAAAATGAAAAAAGAAAGATGGCATCAACAACAAAGATGATGACAGCAATAGTAGTAATAGAAAATGTGAATTTGCAAGAAAAAGTAAAAGTGTCAAAGAAAGCAGCAAATACTGGAGGATCGAGATTAGGGCTAACAAAGGATGCAGAAATAACAGTAAATGATTTATTATATGGCTTAATGCTATGTTCGGGAAATGATGACGCAGTAACTTAATGACAGGAATTGATTTTTCAATACTTTCAAGAACATAGCTTCTGTCACTTAATGACAGGAATTTAAATATTGAATTTTAATTTTATGTGAAAATCTCTATTTTTATCAATAGAGATTTTTTCTATAAATTCATTAATGACATCTTCGTTAATACTTTGTAAATTACAGAATTTATCAATTAATTTATTAACTTTAGATTTATCTTCATTTAATGATTGTAAAAAATCTTTTTCATTTTTTATATTTGTCTTTAATATATTGATTTTATTTTCTAAATGTCTTTGTTCATCTTTCAATGTAAGTGAATATTTTTTATACATGTCTACAGATATGATATTATTTAATTTATCATTATATAAAGTATCTAATTTATTATTAATTTTTAATAATTCTTTAGAATAATTAGCAAGTGTAACATTATATTCATCTAATTTTGTTTTATTTTTACTATATTCTGATATATAGGTTTGTCTTAATAAATTCTTATTAGAATATCTTTTCAAAAAATCTTTTAGATATTTTAATACTTCATTTTCTATGTTTATATAGGGAAGATAATTATTATTGCAACATAAATGAAAATTGGCTCGTGTAGGACAAAAATAATAAATTTGATCTTCAGAGTTTTTTCTAGCTAATCTTTTATTGCATTCTTCGCAATATAATAAATCATGCAAAAGTGTGCTTTCCCTTTTTCTACTAGTTTTTTTCTTTTTACTATCTAATATTTTTTGGACTTTTTCGAAATCTTGTTTATATATAATTGGTTCATGATGATTTGGAATTACGATATAATCATTCTTATCTAAATATACTCGTTTAGAATTTTTGTGTGATATTGTTGTTTCTTTATTTTGAATCATATAACCTAGATATGTTTCATTTCTTAATATTTTTCTTATAGTATTACTTTTCCACACAGTATAAAATAGTGAACTTTTATCAGAGTTCATATTTAGGTGCATAGCTGGAGTTGGGATATTTTCTTCAGTTAAAATTTTAGCAATAGAGGTTGTCCCACATCCTTCTAAACAAAGTTTGAAGATTCGTCTTATAATTGGGGCAACTTCTTCATCAATATCAAGCTTTCCAATAGTGTCTTTATTTTTTTTATAACCATAGGGTGCATAACAGGAGATATATCTACCGCGTCTTTTTCTTTCTTTTAAAGAAGCTTTTTGCTTTAATGAAATATCTTTTGAATACATATCATTTAATATAGCACGAAATGGTAAGAGATCATTTCCAATTACCTCATTATATGTATCAATATCGTCTAAAATTGAAATATATCTAACCCCTTTATTTACAAAATAGTCCTCTATATAGTATCCTGTTTTTACGTAATTTCTTCCAATACGAGAAACATCTTTAGTAATAACCGTATTTATATTTCTATTTTCTATATTTTGCAATAAATCTTTAAAGCCTTTTCTATTAAAATTTGTTCCAGTTGCACCATCATCTATAAATTCGACCATATTTACAAAATTATTTTTATGCAAATATTCGTAGATAAGTTTTCTTTGATTATCTATACTATTGCTTTCTTGCTTGTCCCCATCTTCTAATGAAATTCTTAGATAAATGCCAACTTGTGCATTTTTATTATCAATTTTATGAAACGCTAACATTTTTTATCTCCTCATAATCATAAATATTTAATTGCTTAAAATTGAAATGGACATAAATTTTTTTATTTTCATCTATTTCTATTCGATCAACAATATCAAAAAGAATTTCCTGATTAATAAAATTAGCTTTTAGAAAATTTTGGGTTTTTTCTTTGACTTCTTGATTCGTAACTTCTTTTTCCTCAGCGGACGTAATCAGCTTTATTTTCTGATTTAAATTTTCTATTTTTTCTTCTATTTGATTTCTCTCAGATATAAATTTTTGCGAATATCTAATATAATCATTTTCATCAATTACACCGGTTTAGTCTGTCATTATATATTTGTTCCACTTTCTTATTTAGTTCTGTAGTTTTTTCTTGTAATATTTTTATATGAGATAAGTAATCATTAACAATTTCTGTAGTATCATTTTTCTTTTTTAAAATAACTTTTTTATATGTATCGTTATTTGTGTTTAGAATGCAAACTTTCCTGATATAATCTAGAATTTCTTTTTCTAATTTATCATAATTATTATATTGTTTAATACATTTTCCTTTATTAGCAGTACTGCAAATAACATATCTTCTTTCATATTTTGTGTTTTTATATTTTTCTGTTTTAGTAACAAATGTAAGTTTGTTACCACAATTATGACAATATGTAATTCCTTTTAACAAATACTCTCTGTTTCTATTTCTAGTATTATATTTCCTTTGAAATATTTGTTGAACCTTTGAAAAAGTTTCTTCTGTTATAAGTGGCTCATGTGCATTTTCTTCTACAATCCAAACTTCCTTTGGCAAGTCAATTTTCTTTTTACTTTTGTAGCTTAATTTTTTTGTTTTCCCCTGCAATAATTTTCCTAAATATACCTCGTTTTTTAAAATCTTTTGTACAGAAATTGGTCTCCACTTATAATAATCTTCAGATCTATGTACTAAATTCATTTTTAGATGTACTGCTGGTGGTTCAATATTTTCGGAATTTAATATATTGCAAATTTTATAAGTACTCATACCATTAACATACATTTCGAATATTCTTTTTACAACATGACTGGCATAATCGTCTACAATAAGATGAGATAATTCATTGTTAGTATCTTTTATATACCCATAAGGTGGATATGCAGAAATATATTGACCATTTTCTCTTTTTTGTCTACAAACGCTTCGAATTTTTTTTGATATATCTTTTGCATACATATCATTTAATACTGCTTTAAATGGTGTTATATCACTTGCACTACTATTATCTTCAAAAGTATCTAAATTATCTAATAATGCTACATATCTAATATTTTTTTCTGGAAAATAATTTTCTATATAAAAACCTGTTTTTATATAATCTCTTCCAAGTCTTGACAAGTCTTTTGTTATTACCATATTAATTTTTTGATCTTCAATATCTCGAATTAATCTATTAAATCCTGGTCTATCAAAAGTAGTTCCGACTTACGCCATCATCAATATATTCATCAACAAGTTCTAATTTATTTTCTTGAACATACCTTAAAATTAAATTCCTTTGATTCGTTACACTTTCACTTTCTTGTTTATCACCATCCTCTTTAGATAATCTAATATACGCAGCAACTTTAAAGTTGCGTGGATTACTTATATCTAGAAACATTTTGTCCTCCTAAACTATAAGTATTCACTTTGAGTTTATTATATCTTATTAATATAAAAGAACTCAATGTTGAAAAAATTTTTTTTACTCATAGTCATTATATTTTAGATATTTAACAAAGGCATTTTGTATAACTGCTTCAATTGTATCTCCAGTAGTATTAAACGATGGGATTATTTCATATTCTTTTTTTGTTTCTTTTGTTGTAATTACATTATCCATAGTAACACCTCTAAAAAATTATATTGTTCTGTAAAATGAATTATGAGTTACTTTTAATATATTCTTCAAAAACTTTTATAATTGCATGTAATTTTGAAATAGGATTATTTAATAGCATAATTGAACATCTTTCTACATATGTATAATTCTTTTTGTCAATAATAGAAATTTCAAGCTGTCTAGTAGCATTAGCACAATAATCAATTTTTGCATAAAATTTGTCTTGTTTTTCGTCTAATGTATTAGCAAGTTTAAATAGTTCTAATAATTTTTCTTCCATAAGATATCATTTCCTTTCTTTTACATATTTAGGTACGTCAGCTGCTCTGCCAAGTGTTTCATCAAATTCGTATCTATGTTTTGAAGGGTTATAGATATAGGCACTATTATTCCATTTTCTAAAGTTTTCATTATTAAGATATTTGGATTTAGATAATTCTCTAGCTGCTTGCTCTTGTTGAACTTTTAAAATTAAATAATTATCTTCTAATCTTTTTTTATCTCTTTTATTTTTAATAAATTTATTTTGATCAAGTTTTCTTTTTGCTTTTGAAATATTTTTTCTATATTGCTTTTCTTCTAAATATCTAGAATCTTGCTTTATAATTTTTGTGATATATGCAGAAGAAACGTTTAGGTTTTCACATATCTCTTGTGATTTTAGATGCTTAGTATAATAAAAATAAATTATTTGTTCTTTTAACATAATTAAACCACCTTTTATTTTTAGTTAATTTTTTGTCGACACTTTTTGGATATGATGAGACTATTAGAAATTAATATAATTTCTAACTGATTTATAAATAATAGACCTAATAATAAAAATATTAAAAACATTTTAATCCCTTCCTCTTATTAAAATTAGGTAAGACAGATAAGAGCTCTTGTCTTATCTGTCTTTAAGATATAGTGCTTCCTTAAAATTGCCCTTCAGTATATTTACATTAAGTATCTCAGCAAAATTCTCCCCTAATATAAAAAATTTTTAAAATTTGTAATTCTTTATTCCTTCAATAAGCTTTAAAATAATAAACTGATATCTATCGTCATCGTTAAAACTATATTTTTTAATCATTTTCTTTTTTCTTTCGATAATTTCTAGCATGGCAATTTCATTTCCCATTTTTGCAAGAATTCCTAGTTCATATAAGGATTTATTTTTCATCGTTATAATCTCCTTCCATATACTTTCTTAATTTTTTTATAGCTCTAATCTTTATTTTACTTACTGTTTTAGTATATATATCTAATATTTCAGCGGTTTCAGCTTGAGATAATTCTTTATTAAATAGCAAAAAAATAACTGCCTGTTCAATTCCTGACAGACAGTTTAATGCATTATTTAATTCAAGATTTGATTCAATTACATCGAAAAAAGATAAAGGACAGTCGGTCCCTATAAAACTTTGTAGATAATCATAATAATTATCATTATCCATAATAGTATTTTCTTTATATTTTATATTCATTTGTCTTTTGAAATAAAGTTTAGATGACAAAATAATAGTTTTATTTAGATAACTATCAAACCTTTCATTTTTATATAGATTTTTTTTGTTCATAAGCGTTCCTCCCAAATTTTAATTTTGGGCTTAAGCATCCAACTTAAGTGGAACACTAAAAAACAAAAACCTCCCTTCAAAAAAGTTTATGTATCTTATTTACATATAAAAAGCTCAAAAATCCTGTTAAAAGTAAATTTATCCTCTGTTTATTAAATAAGTCATTTGCGGATATGTTCTACTTAAAGCAGGACTTTTAAGCCTTATGTAAATTATATAGAGCTTAATTTGCAAAGTCTGTCGAAATGTGTCGATATAAAAATGATTAAATATGAGAAAAAAAGCAACTCAATCTTTGTAATAATTGATATTTAAGCAATAACAAAAATCGACATACTTCGACAAAGTATATTTTTTTACATATGAAGAGTATATATTGCTTTTCGCAAAGAATATAAAATATACATATATACATACATTTTATAGAGAGAAGGTATTTTAATGGCTTTAGATAAATTACTTATTGGAAACAGAATAAGAATTTTAAGAGAAGAATTATTTGAAGAATCAAGGAGAGATTTTGCAAAAAGATGTGAACTTACAGAAAGGCATATTGCACAAATAGAACGAGGAGAATTTTTATTAAGTTTACCTACCCTCGATAAAATTGTAATAGCAACAGGTATAGATACAGAT
The DNA here is from genome assembly GCA_947581825.1 of uncultured Clostridia bacterium. Classification (GTDB taxonomy): domain Bacteria; phylum Bacillota; class Clostridia; order TANB77; family CAG-508; genus CANPVP01. The sequence continues at coordinate 25,109 of CANPVP010000001.1, forward strand.
TATATACTTTATGGCAAAGGGAAAAATAATCGATTAAAGGTAAAAGAAAATCTATATAATATTGTTGATAGAGCAGATACAGAAGAATTGCATATGTATTATAAATGTCTTACTACAATTAAAAGTTATATGAATAAAAAAATGAAAAAATAACAGAATTTATAGATCTGTTATTTTTCTATATCTTGATTAGAATTTAGTATATATTCTTTTATAATTCTAATTGAATTTTTATGAATGTTTTTTATTTTTTCTATGTCATCACAGAAATTAAATTCTTTTAACATTTTATTTAAAGCATAATTATCCAGTCCAAAAAAATCCATAAAAGAAACTTTAAAAATTATTTCAATATAATTATTATCACATTTATCTTTTTTTTCATTTTTTATTAATGTAGTAAGCTGTTCAAATGTATCTTTTCCATGTTTACTCAAAAATAGTTCTGAAAATTTAAGATTTTTAAAATTCATAAAATACACTTCCAATAATTAATATAAAAAATCTAATTAAGTCTAAAACTTATTAAATGGTATACATTATTGTATCAAGATACTTGTTTATTTTATGTCAAAAATTGTCGAACATATAAAAAAAATAGAGCTTTTTGAATTTGAAGGCTAATTATAAGCATACCAGATTTATAAAAAAGATGTAATAAAAAAAGAAAAAATATAATAAGTAATATTAAAATTAGTTCACGCTAAAGGAATATGAAATTAAATATAGAAATAAATAGTACAAAATAATTTTATAAAAAATTTTCAAAAAATGAAACTTTTTTTGTGTGTAAATATATCTTATAAGTATATCAAGTTTGCAAATAAGATATCATGAGAGGAGAAAAATAGGAATGGATAACCTAGTAGAAAAAGCGCAACATGGGGATAAAGAAGCTTTTACTGAACTTATACTATTATTAAAATCAGAGTTATATAAAATTGCGAAAACAAGGATAAACAATGATGAAGATGTATACGATGTAATACAAGAAACGATGATAATTGCATTTAATTCAATAAAAAAATTAAAGCAAATCGAAAAGTTTAAACCATGGATAATAAAGATTTTAATAAATGTAAGTAATAATTTATATAAAAAAACAAATAAAAGCAATGTTATATCATTAGATAAAATTGAAGGTTATAGTTCCTTAGAGTACTCTGATTTTGATGAGGTTGAAACAATATTGGATTTCAATTTTATTTTAAATAATTTTAAATATGAAGATAGAATAATCATTATTTTATTCTATGTAGAAAAATTTACTGATAAAGAAATTGGACAAATATTAAATTTAAAAGAAAACACTGTCAAGACAAAAAGGACAAGAGTAAAGGAAAAAATTAAAGAAATGATTAAAGGAGGTCAAGAATTTTATGGATCAATTAGATAAAAAATTATATAATGATTTAAATACACAGATAGAAATTCCAGAAAAACTTGATACAATTATAAAAAATGGATTAAATAAAAAGAAATCACCTTATTCATTTCTTAAATTAATTGCATCAGTTTGTATTATTACATTTATAACTTCAGGAGTAGTTTTAGCAGGGGGAAAAGCAGTTGAAAAAATATGGAAAGAACCACAAAGAGTAACGATGGATTACAAAGAAAATAATAACAATGATATGACTAAAGAAAATATAATGTCTGAAGAAGAAGCAAGAAAAAAAGGAAAAGAAATATTGGAAAAATTCGGATATAAAAACGATAAAATAAAAACAATAAAACTTGACAAGAGTCCTGATGATTTTGATGTAGCTTGGTGTATTGAAAGTGAAGATAATATTTATATAGATTTTGATGCTAAGGGAGAAGAGTTTTTTTGTATATCAGATGATAATGTATTATATAAGGATATAGAAAAATATAGAACAACAGAAAAAGAAGCAGAAAAAACTGCTAAGGAACTAGCTAAGAAGTATGGTTATGATACAGAACAGTATAGTTATGCAGAAGTAAGTTCAAACTTAAATTCAGAAAGTGATTCATATATTTGGAATGTTACTTTTTATAAGGAATATGATGGAATAAAAAATCCTTATGAAAGTATTCAGGTTACATTTGTTCCAAAAATAAATCAAATATGTGGATTGAGTGTAGTAAATAAAAAATTTGAAAATAATCCTGTAGAAATTACAAAAGAACAAGCTAAAGAAATTGCTTTAAAAGAAGAACAGAAAATTAATGTAAAATATGAAGTAAAAAATATAGAAATAAATTTAAGGATAGAATCAATGAATGGATGTGCTTACCTTAGAACAAATGATTATGAACAATTGCATAAGCAAACTCCTGCAGACTATCCAAATGAAAAATGGGTATTCTATCGAACAGATTCACGAATTAGAAAGATTTGGTTAGTAACAATAGTATATGATATACCTAACAAATTTGCGGAAGATTATAATGTGAACGATGAAAGAGTTAGTTATTTTGTAGATGCAACAACAGGAGAAGTAATAGGTGGAGGTAGTATCTTTTAGAAGAGTGAAGTAGTAAGAGTATACAAATTAAAAAAAATGACCTTTTTGAAATAAAAAAGCTACTGGAATAGATTTCACAGTAGCTTTTGGTATAGACTTTACGGAGAAAATTCACCGTAATTCAAACAACTTACAAGTCGTTTAAATGAAAACTAGATGAGATGATTGATAAGATTCACGAATTGCTTATTCTTTTTTCAATTGTTCAAAATATAGCTGTAATCAACATTACAGCTTCTATTCGGAGCATAGTTACCGTTAGCATCCTGAACAATGAAGCGAATTTTTAATTTTTTGCCTTGTACAGAACTATAGGTTTGTACACTAACAGAGCCACTTGGACTAGCCTTAGAGACACCAGAAGCATATACTGTACCAGTAGAAGCATCTACAATTTCAACTTTCAGTTTAGATGAAGAGCTACAAGTGTAAGTTGTTGCAATAGTGAGATATTTGCACTGGCTATTGCTGTCAATAGTCTTAGTCTTGGTCATATTGGAGCCTACCATATTAAAGCTACCAACATGACGTTTGGTGTTGCCAGTGTACGTCCATGTTTCCTCACCACCAGACAGAGGCATTACGTCTCCATAAGAGGTGGGCATTACGTCACAGTTAAAGATTTCAGTAGCAAAAGCCACCGATGATGAGCAGAGAATCATGACCATAGCCATGAGAACCGGAAGAATCCGCTTGGTAAAATTTTTCATTAGAATTACTCCTTTCATAAGCATCTCATCAAGTTTTCAATGCAATAAAATACACAATAAGTATATAATAAAAAATAGATATTTATAAATAAAAGTGGAAAAAAGTGGAAAAAAGGGGAAAAAGGGGAAATGCCTAAAAGAAATTTATGTGAAAAATTATAATAATGCGTATAAATAGATTATATATGATATACTAAAAATGCCAAAAACAGCCTAAAAAACAATTAAAGAAAATTTTGGGACGTGTTTATTGAATTTGATTTAGAAAATATATAAAATATAGGTGTGTATAAAGATTATGCTATAGTTTATAAATACTATAACTATCTTCAGTAAAAACTGAAGCATAGCTACTAAAAATTTAGTTAGTAGCAGTTTTTCTACATTTTATATGTAGCACAAAATGGGAATGCAACTAATAAATATATAGATTATTTATTGTGCTTAAAAATTGAAGAAAGTAAATGTGAGTTAACTCCCCCAACTTACAAATGCTTTCTCTTTTTTTACCCAAATTTAAAGAAAAGGAGGAGTTAATTAAAAAATCTTTTACACAGAAAGAATGGAAGGAGATTTAAGAACATGGAAAGTGGTTTTAGTTTTGAATTATATGAAAGGGTATTTGAAAATTGTTTTATACATAGTTCTTATTACAAAAATGGAAATTTACAACTGAGTTTATTTGGAAATGATTCAGAAACAAATGAAATAGCACATTTTGCAGATATTACACTAGAACAAAATAAAAAGTTATTAGGAGAAAACGAAATTGTAGTAGATTGTACATATAAACCTACACTAATCCCTCAATTACTGGAATTAGGTATTTTGCAAGAACAAACTGGTTTATATGTAGAAGGATTAAATATTTATCCAATCTACAAAGTAGACTTAAGTAATTTAATACAAAAACAATATGTAATGCAAAAATTAGTTGCTGCATAAGAAGAAAGGAAGGTAAAGAATGGAAAAAACACGATTTGTAAATTTACCAGTAATTCGGAAGAATCCAACATGGAGAAAGAACTGAGAAAAAAGTAACAGAACTAGGCTATTTTATAGCAAAAGTTGATGATACTTATATGCAAACATACTTACAAAAATTTGATAAGATATATAAAGGTAAACAATGTATTGACATAGAATTTTTTAATGATGAACCTTTAACGATAAAATATGCAAGATATAATCAAAGTGGAGAAGTATGCTATTGTATGGCAAATTCAAATACAGCTAATCAAAAAACTAAAAATGGATGGCAATCAGTGCAATGTAATTCTAATTGTCAGTATAGACAAAAAAATGAATTTGGAAAATCAGCTTGTAATCGTATAGGCTGGCTTAAATTTTTTATTCCCAGTGTATGCAAAGACAGAATTTTTTTAATGAGAATAACAGGTCAAACATCACTTAATAGACTTGATGATTATTTTAATTTACAACGAGTACAGGGAAATACTATAAAAGGGCAATATACTTTATTTCTAAAACAAGAAGAACAGTCAAATAGTTTAGGCAAAACTTTCAATAATTATGTCTTAGATATTCTGAAAAAAGATGATTTTATTTCTCAAGAATCAATTCCACAAAATAATAATAGACCAAAAGAAAATTATATATGTAATGACCAAAATATAAATAAAAAAGTAGTAAATAACGATACTAAAAAAGAAAATATACAATCTACATCAGAAAATAATGTAAATCTAGATAATATAGATAATGTAACAACAGAAAAAAATACTAAAAAGGACATTTCTAAGGAAAAAATCCCAAAAGGAACAAAAAGCAAATCTAAAAAATCTGAAAATACTGAAATAAAGGCAGAAAGTAATTTAAAAGAAAATAAAATAAGTCAAGAAAAATCTTTGGATAATGAAAACTTAGATAATTGTTATGCTTTACTTAGTACTTTTAACGAAACAATAGCAAATAAAGAATATTTAATAGGTGAATTTACAGATATGAATGACAAAATATGCAATATTGCAATTCGACCAGAAGATGCGGAAGAACTTGCAAAGTGTGATTTAGGAACATTTGTAAGATTAGATGTGTCAGAAAGAAAGGGAAGAAAATTTGCAATAAAACTTGAATTTATCGAAAAAACACAAAAAAAAGTAGTAGCATAATGAGTACTTAGGAAATATTCAAAATACACTACTACTTATATGGCATTGCACCTATGAATTTTCTATATTATATACAAGTAAATGGATTAAGTCAATAGTAAAAAAATGATAAGTTAAAAAATAAGGAGAAGTATATACCATGAATAATGAATTCAAGAATAGTACATTGGTGATTGTATGTGGTCCTGGTGAAAACAATGGAAAAATATATAGAAACGTGCTAGGTATAATTGTTGAAAGAGATCCTTATTACAAAGATTATTTAGTAAGATTTCAAGACGGAACAGAGGATTGGTTTCTGCCAAGATACATACGAAAACTATGTAAAAGGAAAAAGGAGAAAAGTAATGAAGGTTAATTATATAAAAACTAAAGGTTTTAGAAAGTTTGAGAAAATATTTGAAACAGAATTATATGATATTACTAATATAACAGGTAAAAACAGAGCTGGGAAAAGTAATGTATTATATGCAATTATAAATATAATGCTTGGGACTAATCTATCAGGAGATGAAAAGGCATGTTTAATTAATAAAAATTGTGATTCATCTTATGGAGAAATGAGATTTACAGACAATAGAGGAATGGAGCATACTTTAATTCGTGTGAAAAATAAATATTCTAATAAAGGAAATATTATCAGCCTAGATGGAAAATCTATTACACAAGCTGAATTAACAAGTTTTTATAAGGATAAAAAATTATTTTTATCAGTTGTAAATCCAATATATTTTCTTAACAAAAAAACAGCAGAACAAAAAGAATTGGTTGATAAGTATCTGTCGGATATAAAGCCTAAAACAATATTTGATAGACTAACAGAGGATGAACAAAATAAATTAATAGATAAATATTATAAAGATACAGAAAAAACATATAATGAACTCACTTTTAAAGAGCAAGAGAATTTTATAAACTGTAAAATGTTAGATATTTGTATGGACGTTGCTTATAGTAATTTAAGTAAATCAGAAAAAAATGTATTAGAAGAAATTCCAAAAGATATACCAGTATATATCAGTGAATTAAATGCAGGAATAAAAAGAACAGAGAGTATCATATCCTCTTTAGATGGTAAAATAGAATATACACAAAGTATCGTAAACGAAGAAATACCTAAATATAAGATTTTCGAAAAGGAAGAGGAACTTTCACTTGCAGAGCAAGAATTAGCTTACTTGAACAGTAACTATAAAATCGTCGAAAAAGATAATCAAAAGAAAATCGTAGAAGAAATGGAAAGAGATATTTTATTAAAAGAAACAGAGTTTTGCGAACTTGAAGACGAAATGAAAAAAGGTAAAAAAATATATCTTTCTATTAAAAATGGAACTTCTTGTACTTGTCCTACATGCAATCAAAAAATACAAGATGAAAGTAAGAATATAACAATATCAAATATGTACTCTGAATTAGTAGCAAAGTATGATAGAAGAAATTTATTAGAAACACAATTAAAAGATTTAAAAATAAAATTATCAGCAGAACGTTGTAAATATCATGCTCTAGAAGGAAATCCAACAGTGGAAAGACAAAAAAGAATTGAGCTTGTTAAGGAGACTATAAATAGGTTGGAGCAAGAAAAGCAAGATATTCAAATATTTAATAAGGAGATAAAAATTAAAGAAAAAAATATAAATACAGCAAAAATTGATATAAAAAAATTCAATTACGAAAAGCAAGAGAAAACAAAACTTATTAGTAGTTTTAATGATGCCAAAAAAATAGCTCAAAAGTTATATATATCATATATTGAAGAAAAGATGAAAATAGCTAAAGAATATTTAAAAAATGTAAATATAAAATTCTATTCCGTACTTAAGACTACAGGAGAAATTAAAGAGGATTTTATAATTACTTATAAAAATACTCCACTTACAGATTTATCTCGTTCTGAAACTATTGCAACAGCTTTAGAGTTTGCTAATATGTTTAATAAAATTAGCAATGCCAATTTCCCTATTTTTATTGATGATTATGAAAGTTGTACAGATTATGACTTTATCAAAGAATATTCTAAAAATACTCAAATTATCGTATCAAAGGTAGAAAAAGGAAGTAATCTAAAAATAGCAGATGCAAACAGTCTTAAGCTTAAGATTATTAAAACAGCTATTAAAGGTTATAAAACAGTTAAAACATATAAAAATAATATAAATAATGTAGCAGAAAAAAAGGCTGCATAAAGATTAAAGGCAGAGAAATCTGTCTTTTTCTTACTATAAAAAAAGAGAGGAAAATACATATGAAAATTAAAGTTTTATTAGTTATGCCAGGAAAAGAAGTTCAAATTATAAAAATTCCTGCTAGTATGAAATTTATAAAATCTTTTATTGGAGAGGAGTTATACAGAATAAAATTGAATGAAAATAATGTTCTTATAGCAAATTATAATGCTAATATAAATGAGTTTAATAGAATAGTCAAAGGAAATATTATATTAGGAACATTTATAATTGTTTCAATAAAAAATAAATTTAGAGTCTCAATGAAGAAAAAGGATATTAGAAAGTTTACTAATATGTTTAAGTTAAAAAAACATCAGAAAAAAGTAGAAATCTTCAAAGAAGAATACTTGGAGGAATACTACTCAAATCAAAAAATAATGAAACAAAAAAATGCTGAAAAAAATAGAAGAGAAATTTTAAACATAGCAGCATAAAGAAAGGAAGGAAAAATATGAATAAATGTGTTTTACTAGGAAGACTTACAAAAAATCCAGAAATAAGATATACACAGACTAATAATGTGATGATAGCAAATTTTACTCTTGCTGTTAATAGAAATTATGCTAAAGAGGGAGAAGAAAGGCAAACTGATTTTATAAAAATAGTTGCGTATTCAAAAGTTGCAGAATTTGTAAATAAGTATGTTGGTAAAGGATTACAAATATGTATTGGTGGTAGAATACAAACTCGTACATATGAGGACAATAACGGAAAAAAACAGTATGTTACTGAAGTGATTGCTGAAGAAGTGAATTTTGCAGATAGTCCGAAAAAAGCAGATAAAAATATATTATGGACTAATAACAATAGTGAAAATGGAGAAGAATCAACAATAGAAGATGACGATTTACCATTTTAAACGAAAAAAGATGAAAGGAAGAATAAATCTATGCAAGAATTAATAAATGAAATTTTTAGCAATATATGTAATGGAAAATTCTTAAGAAATGATGAGGAAGTTATTATAGGAAAAGTTAAAGATGTAATAGACAATCTAAAACAACAAACAGAGTTCGTAAATAATTCAGATAATAAACTTGATGAAGACGAAATCAAATCTATAACAGCCCAAGTAAATGAATTAATTGAACAAATAAATAATATGTATCCTAACATAGAAGATGTTATAAAAATTGAAATACATCCAATGACTGGATTTTATATTCTAGCAGACAAGAAATCATTGCTGGAGGACTTAAAGGAATATTATGGAGAAATGGAGGAAAATTAAAATGAATACAATTATTATAAGAGTAAAGTACGAGAATACTTATATGCCGAAAACTTTTGATGGAAAAGCATATAGTTATCTTACAAATCTTGATTTAAAAGTTGGAGATTTAGTAATTGCACCTACAGCTTATGGAGATAGAATTGCTAGAGTTTCTGATTTTAGTTATCCAGATGAGGAACTTGATTTAATAAAACCATATTTAAAAAATATTGAACAGAAAATAGACAAAGAAAAGTATTTAAAAACAGATCAAATTAATGTTGCATAGTATAGGAGGAGTTTATGGAAGGAATAGAAAGATTAGAAGCTGAAGTATTAGAAATGAATAATTGTAATATTTCAGCTATTTTTGAATATTTGAAAACAAGGGAAGAGTTATATGAATACTTTAACAACGAAGAAAAGCACATAAATCAAATGTATAAATATATATGTGATAAAGCTCAGAAACAAAAAATTGGAAATGTTGCAATGATAAGCGATAGAATGGTCTACTTGTGGGCCATTACTTATTTTTGTAAAAGTAATGAAGAGCTAGGTATAAAAGAAGAACATAAAGTAATGCCCCCTTCTACTAAAGAAGTAATAGAAAAAATAGAAAAAAAACAAACTAAAAAAGAAAAAATAGCTGCTGAAGATAAACAAAAAGATAATCAAGTTACTTTATTTTAGGAGGTGCAAAAATAATGGGATATGTAAAAGTAGCATATAGAAATATTTTTAGACAATTAGATTATCATTCTAGTATGCCTAAAGGTTGGAATGAATTTGTCGAGAAACAATTAAAATTTCAAAATTTAATAATTAAATCAAGTAAAGGAAAATGTTATTGTACTAATTGCAATCATAGCTTTTTTAGTAATAAAAAAGTAAATGAGGAAGTGAAATGTCCTAATTGTCATAATAAATATTTAATAAAAAGAAGTAATTTAAAATATTATGAGTTTAAGGATTACTTATCTATTTTAGACTATATAAATGATACTTTTGTAATTAGGTATTTTGAATTAAGAACTATTATAGATTCTCTACGCGAACATCATTCATCTATTGTTGAATTTGCAAGAGAGATACCTAATAGTAAATATAATAGAGAAGTATTTGTCAATGAAACAGTTTCAAAATGCCAATGTCATATACATATAAGTCATAGTGGGTTTTATGACGAAAAAATTTGGAGAAAATATACTAGAAATTATTCAATAATTGATTATTCAATAGTGTTTCCAGATAATATAAAAAAATTACTAAAAGATACAGAATTTAAATATTCTCGCATATGGGATATAGCAAAGCATTCTAGATATATTGATTTACTAAAATTATTGGAAAATAAAGCTGATATCAATAAAATGGAACTTTTATCTAAAATGAAATTATACAACTTAGCATTAAGGGCAGATGAATTTAGAGAAAAAGGTTCTTTTCAAGAGATATTCGGAGTTTCAAAAGACTATTACCAATTTATGAAAAGATATAATATAACATATAAACAACTAAAATTATTAAGATTACTAAAGGAAAAAGATTTTAGTAAAATAAAATATTTAGAAAATTTTATAAATTATGGAGAAAGGACAGAAGATTTAGAAGAAATTTCAAACTATATAAGCTTAACCCGTTTTATAAAATATGCTAAAATGCATCACAAACACGTAAAAACATATATTTATAAAGATTATTTAAGGTTTGCTAAGTTATTAGGGTTTGATTTAAAAAATACTAGATATGCTTTCCCTAAAAATTTAAGGGAAGAACATGATAAGCTAGAAAAACAATATAAAATTCAAAGTGAAGAAATAATCAACAAAGCTATTCTTAGAAGAGGTAAAGAGTTGGATATGAATAAATATCAAAATAGTAAATTTATTATATTACCAGCTCATACTTTAAAAGCATTACAAGATGAAAGTAAACAACAAAGAAATTGTGTAAGAACATATGCTGAAAGATATGCTAAAGGAGAATGTGATATTTATTTCATGAGAGATATAAAAAAACCAAAAGAATCACTGGTTACAGTTGAAGTGAAAGATAACAGGGTTGTACAAAGTAGAATAAAATATAATAATTCTCCTAATGAACAACAACTAGAATTTTTACAAGATTGGGAACAAAATGTATTAAGAAAGGTGGCATAATATTTAATTTATTAATTCGAAAGAATGATGCTTTTGAATGTTATCTTTATAGTAGAAAATGCTACAAAGAAAAATGTTATCAAGTGATTTCTTTTATATTTTGATAATAAAAAATAAATTAAAAAAATTTTATAAAAAATGAAACTTTTTTATAAACAATATTACTCTATATAGTAGAAGACTAAAATAAGTAATTAATTAATTGTATAAAAAAAGTATATTAAAATTCATGGAATAAAAAATGTATTAAAAAAGGAGTGCATATATGGTAGAGAAAGTGCTAATAATTGATGATAATGCGGAGTTTGTTGTATCACTGTATAAATATATTCAAACAGAAATCACAGATATAGAAACAATTGGAATAGCATCAAATGGGAAAGAAGCTTTAAAATATATGGAAAATATAAAACCTAATATTATTATTTTAGATTTACAAATGCCTATATTAAATGGTATAGAACTGCTAAAAAAACTAAAAAACAAAGAAATTAAAATAATATTAATATCAGGAGAAATAGATCTTATGAGAGAAATATTTATACAAGATGTATATACTAATATAGAAAAAATATATATTAAACCATTTAATTTTTGTAATTTGAAAGAGGATTTTCATCGATTAATTCAAACAGATGTGGTCTTGAATGAAAAGAAGTTAATTCCAAAAATAGATAGAGAATTAGATAAATTTAATTTTAATAAAGCAGGTATTGGATATAAATATTTAATTGAATGTATAATTGAAGTTTATAAAAGTCCATATAAGTTAAATAATATAGAAAAAAATCTATTTCCTTGTGTAGCAGAAAAATTACATGTTAAGAATCCACAAACTATCAAATGGACTTTAAGAAAATTTATAATTTCTATGATAAGATATACAGATACAAAAATAATACTAAAAAACTTTCCGCATACAAAGAATCCTACAACCAAAATGTTTTTAACTAGGATTAATGAGTGTATTCATCAAAATATGAATTTGTAAAAATACATTTTTCCTCTTTTTTCCTCTTTTATTTAAATAAAATTTAAATGTTATATAATACAAACAAACCAATTAATAGGAGAATTAAATGAATATTTTTAAAATCGTATATAAAGATATAAAAAAATTTATGATGGAGAAAACAATATTATTTGTAGTATTGATGATAAGCCTAATTGTCACAGCACTAGCTTTTTGTATATTTATAGCAAATAATATGCATATGGCTAATATTATGAATGAATATAGGAATGTTTCCAATAAATATACTATAAGCAATAAAAAGAAAATAAATAAAGAATCTGTAAATAAACTTAATAAATGGTTAGAAGAAAAAAATTATAATGATATTAAAGTAAATCTTTATTCAGATATATTATTAAGAGATGACGTAGATGTTTCTATGTTTCAAAGCGATGGAATACATTTAGATTCATCAAAAAAAGATAATAATAATGACGAGAATTTTGCAATAAGAATGCCTTACGACATAATAATAGGTATGAATAATAATGTTTCAAGCAGAGAATCCTTTATTGGCAAAACCATGGCTGAAGAAGATGTAAATAATTATATTATGATAGATATTAATAGCGAAGAAGCTTCTAGAGATCCATTTGTATTAAATAATACCATAAAAATAAGGAATAAAGATTATATTGTAAAATCAATAGATAGAATAGATATAACACCTCAGATGATAGACCATTGTAATGTGTACAATTATAATAAAGGCACATTAGGGTATATAGAGCCAGTAGCAGTTAAAATGTCGGATTTTATGAATAATTATGACATATATACTATGGATTTAATAGTACCAAATAGCTTAAAAAAGTCACAGAAAGAAGAAATAGGAACATTTATACAAGAAAACTTCAAAAATGATGAGATTTCTTTGCCTCAAAGAATAGAAGATGTTAAATTATCCGATATACAAAGTGACATAATAATGTTTTCAGTTTTGGTAATATTAGCTCTAATTAATATTCTAGCATTGTTTATATATTGGATTGATAAAAATTGGAGAAAATATATAATTTATAGGATTTGTGGTGCAAACCAAAAGAATATATATAAAATTATAATTTTAGAAGCAACTGTTATTTGCATTATATCAATTATCATAGGTGTTACTATTTATTATCTAATAACTCCACTATTAGCTAAAATGTATACAACGTATATTTTAGCATTAAAAGATATATGTTTATTTCAATTAATAGTTGTAGTATTAGTTATATATATAACTAGTATAGAAGCAATAAAAATTTCAAAAATAAGCCCTAGATATATGGAAAGAAGGTAATACTATATGAAAAAGAATTTGAAGATTATAGGTAATTTGTTTAAACAAAATAAATTCAAAAATATAGTTATAATAATTCAAATAATAGTTTCTATATTTGTATTAACTTTCTTGTTACAAAAAATAGTAGAATATAGTGATACATCTAAATTGTTGGCAAAAATGGACTTTGATAATACAATTGTTTTTTCAGAAAGTCTACATATAAGTGAGTTATTGTCAGGACAAAATAGAAATGAAAAATACGAAAAAGTAAAAGAATATTTAAAAGATTTGGATGGAGTTAAAAATGTATATAATACTTATAATACGTCATTCGAAAATAACAGTTTAGATTTATATACTTTCATGTATGATGATGGTTTAATAGAAAAGAATAAATTCAATTTAGAAAAAGGAACAGGCTTTAATAAAGAAAACTTAAACAATAAAGAATTTATACCTATAATAGTAAGTTCAGGGTTAAAAGATAAATATAAATTAGGAGAAACTTATGAGTTCGGAATTTATAGCATTCCAGAAGAAAAGGATAAACTTTATAAAGTCAAAGTAGTTGGAATTTTAAAAAATGAAGAATACATATATGTAGGGTCAAGTAAACAGACTACTCCACAAGTAGCAGATTTATTTCTAAAAACATATAAAAATGAAGAATTTGTAATAATGCCAAACAGAATTAAAGATACAGAGAATTATAATATAAATAGTGGATTCACGGTGGAATTGAGTAATAAAGAAGATTTTGTGAGAAATTCTTATGACAAAGTTATAGAAAAAGGGATTGGAAGATTTACTTTGAAAGATAAATATAAAGCTAATTTTTATGATGATTTAATTGCTGATTATGATAGTTATATTTTCATATTTATAATAACTTATATATTTATAATAACAAGTATAGGTGGATACAATTTACTTGCTACTTTAAATTACAAAAGATTGTTTACAATATATTATATAAATGGTATGCAATGGGAAAAAGGAATAAAATTAGTAGCTATAAGAAATTTATTACTTATTATGATTCCTACAATAATTGCAACAGTTATTTGCAACTTATTAATTCATACCTCAGAAGTAACAGGATGTAATACTAAAGTGTGTATAATTACTATAATACTATTTTTTGTGGTATTTTTAATAACAACAATAGGAACAATATTTACTTTAGTAAAAACAAAACCAAGTGAAGTGTTAAAGGAGATTGATTAAATGGGAAGCATAAAAATTGAAAATCTAAAAAAATATTATAATGAAGGAAAAGAGTCAGAGGTAAAAGCTTTGAATGGAATTAATTTAAATATAGAACAAGGAGATTTATGTTCAATTGTGGGTGCATCAGGTTCTGGAAAATCAACATTATTATATATTCTTGGATGCCTTGATAGGCAAACTGAGGGAAAATACTATTTAAATAATACAGATATATCTGATTTATCAGATAAAGAACTATCAATACTAAGAAATAAATATTTTGGATTCATTTTACAAGATTTTGGGTTAATAGAAGATGAAACTGTATGCGAAAACATTTATGTACCATTATTATTTAGTAAAGATAAAAAAGATAAAAACATAGATCAGAAAATAAATAATTTGTTAAAAGAACTGTCAATTACAGAATTAAAGAATAAAAAAGTAAAGCAATTATCAGGAGGTCAGAGACAAAGAGTTGCAATAGCAAGAGCTCTAATAAATGATCCTAAAATAATATTAGCAGATGAACCAACGGGATCACTTGATACAAAAAATTCAGAAATTATATTGAATCTTTTAATGAGGCTAAATAATCAAGGAAAGACAGTTATAATAGTTACGCATAATTTAGATATAGCCGATAGAACCAATAAAAGATTCTTAATGGAAGATGGAATAATAAAGGAATATACAATAAAATAAAGGGGGAAAAATATGAAAACAAAGAATAAATTAGTAGTAAGTATTTTTTTAGTAATGATGTTAGGAATTATTTTAGCTATGAATGTATCAGCTTGTGGTTTAAGAGCAGAATGGGGACATTCAGCAACTTGGGCTTCAACAACGACATCGGTAATAAAGTCTTCAACATATAATAATGAATTATATGCAGAAACAATTGCTTGGTCTGTAAATAGTAAAGGAGAGGAAAAATTTCATCAAGGACCAAGTACAAGAAAGTACAATAAGCAAAGCGCAACATCAAGGGTTTGGGTTCCATCAGGACAAGGAACTTGGTTTGAATGCCACTATGAAGGAAAATGCAATCGCTGTGGAGAAATAATGGGAAAAGGTAAGCACATGTTTGCTTTTTAAAATATAGAAAAAAATAATATAAATATTCCTTTATTATTTACTATAAAATATAAAATAATATAAATGCAAGAATACTTATTATTGCATTTATATTATTTTTTTTGTGTAGGCAAGCTTCTAGTTATGCAGGAGTATATTTATTAATTGAAAGTATTAATTTTGAAAGTTGTTTTAAACAATTTACTAAATTTAATTTTTATATAGTAAAAATTAAATAGAAGGCAATTAAATTAAAAAATCAAAAATAAAGAATATATAAAACTAAAAAAATATGGAAGATTATAAAAAATTTTTTTATTCTATATTTTTTATGATTAATAATATAAAAATACTATGAGTTGATAATTTCGTAATCTGGATAAGTAGTATAAAGAAAAGGAATTTCACATTTTATATTATCTATTTCTTTACTATCTGGAAAAGCTAAAATTAATTTATCAACTTTAGGAAGTGATAGGGGATAGGAGTTTACTAGCTTAACAACTCCTTTTTTGTTCTCTTCATCAGCTACAATTATATGATACATTAGATTATCCTTTGTTAAAAAAGTTATAATGACAGGTTCATAGCCTAAATAGAACTTGGAAAGTCTAGATTTATATTTGCATAAAATATCTAATGCTATTAACATTTTTTCACTAATCATTTTAGTATTATGAACAAATATATCGCCCTTTTTACTAACCATATTACTATCCAAAATATTTTTAAAATTATTGTTTGTGTCATCGAATAATATTTGTAATTGATTTAATCTAGCACATCCAAAGTCTTGCAGAAAGTTTAGTATTTTAATTTTTTTATCTTTTAACATATTCAAATCCTCCTTGTATAAAAATTAAAAAAATAAGCCAAATGTATTGATTTTTTTAAAATTTGGCATATTATATTAATATAAACTTGTTCTAATAACATACGATTAAAATTTGATTTGACAAATTGTAGATTATATGTTATTATTTAATTACAATAAAAGTGTTTGGTCTTGAGCGGTCATCACTAAGATTGTATGTGTAACGCGAATACACATACTTTTTTTTTCGTAAAAATAGAGTGAACCGCGAAAATTCACTCTACCGACATATGTATATAATATACACTTAGTCTTTGTTTGTTTTCTCATCTCTTGCTTGTTGATTTTGAAGTTGGTTTAATTGAAGTTGTAACATGAAGTTTTTTTCTTTCTCTGCAAGTAGTCTATCAACAAGATTGATGATTGTATCTTGAGCTGTCATTCTAAGTGCCCCCTTTCCGTCTTTAAGTAAAGACTACCTTCTGACTTTGAAAGGTTGCTTATATATTACAATAGTCTTAACAAAAAAACAAGCGAATATTTCTATAAAAAAATTAGTAAAAAAATAAATTTAGTTTATATAATTCTTATTAAATACCCGTATATTAGTTTTTTTGATTCATTTATTTCTGTAATTTTTATTAACACATTTTCCATATAATGAGGATATGAGTTAAATTTTGCAGGTACTCTTACTAAACAAGTAATATGAGTGTGATCTAGTTGAACTATAATACCACTATTTTTTTTAGGAAATGCAATAACTTTTCCAGAGTATTCTCCGATATTCTGTTAAATATTTTCTTATATTTTTATAAGGATTTTCTATGAAGCTTTTTGCATCTAATTCATAAGTATCACTCGAAATATCAATATTTTTTATTCTGACTTGTAAATAATCACCAGGTTTATAAAGTTCTTTACAATTAACAATATATGTATGCTGCAAAGAGTCTGCTTTAATTATTACTTCTTTTCCATATAGTTCTACAATAATATGCTTTACTCCTACAGCAATAATTCTAACCCTGACGGTATCATTAACTTTTAATTTTGGTAATTCTAGTTCAGCTCTTATTTTCATAGCATCAATTCTACTTGCAATGGCAATACCGGTTACTAAATCTATTTCTATTATGATAAAATCTATTTCGGCACCTAGCATCCCTCTAAGTATAGATTTATTTAATTTGGTTGTTCCTAAATGGGTAATAGGTATTAATATTTTTATATCTTCATACCAAAGTGTGGCACATGGTATATTTTCGCTTTTTAGTTTATAAAATTCATTTTCAATTCCTGTAATTTTACCTGTAAGTATTCTTTTTTCTTCTTTACTTCTTATAATTTGCTTTATTGCTAAATCTTTCATTGTTTACCTCCAATTAAAAAGCATTTACATTTTACAGTAAATACTATATTTTTAAAAATTATTCCACTCTAATTTTTCTTCCTTTTTAGGTGTGCTTTCAGTTTGTTTCTCTTTTTTGGGTATATCATTTATATTATTTTTTACCCATTTAGGAGTATAATCATAGATAGAACTATCTTTTAATTCTTTGGATAATTCATGCTCTGTATATATAACCTTATCTAAAAGCAGTGGTTTGTTTCCACGTACATTGACTATAAGTTTAGAGGCTGGCATTCTTAATATCTCATCTTTATTGAGTAAGTTTCTTTCAATAGTTGATATGTTTTTCTGACCATATTGTTCAATCGCTCCTTCTAGCGAATTATCCTTTTTTATTGAAGAGGTCTCAACGGTTGCTACACCTATTAAATTACAAAAATAATCTGCAGTTAAAATATCTGTAATTCCCATACTAATTCTTGTATCAGTATTGCCTATTATTTCATCTGATAAGCCATCAGGATAACGATTTTCAAATTGCCCTAAATTTTGTAAAATTGGAATTAAGGCAAGACCGTCTACTGCGAACTGTACTTATTTTTTTATTGAAGTCAGGTATTTGTCCTAAATTTGCAAATTCATCTAAAAAAAAGAAGACTTCGTTTTCACATTTACCATCTAGTCTAGAATCTGCATATCTAACTAATTTTATAAATAAAAATGTGTAAAATAAAGATGCAATAAAATCAAATGAAGAATCCATATCGCTTGTAATAATATAATAAATACAGGGGATTTTTCCAGGTAGTGTTAAATCAATATCTGTTTCAGAGGTTAGTCTCTGCAAATCTTCATTTTGAAACATTTGAAGTCTAGTTCCTAACCCAGTGATAACACTAGCTTTTATTGTATCAGATCCACTGGCAAAAATATTATAACTCATTCTTGCGGGACTATCTGGTGAAAGTCTCTTAAAGATATTATCAATTTCTCCAATGTCTCCATTTGCAATATGTTTATATACATTAGTTAAATTGTTTTTATCTGAAATTGTTTCTAAAAAATAAAATTCAAAAGCTCTTAATAGATTTTCTTCAGCACGTGGCCAAAATTCATCTCCGCCTCTATCATGCCTTTGGGTGTTTGAAATTATTACGTCAGAGCTTGTTTGAACATCGGTAATAAGTTCATTTTCATCAAGAGGATTCCATCTATCAGAATGCCTCATATCTTTTAAATTTAAAACTTTAACGGTATATCCAATATTTCTAAAATAAGAGGATGTTTTTCTATATATTTCGGATTTTGGATCTGTTACTATAATTGATTTTTTATATTTTGAGAGTTCTAATAAATTGGTTAGTAAAAATCCGAATTGTTTTCATACTTCCTGAGCTACCAAATACACATATGTTTTTATTAAAATGACTATCAAAGGGAAGTTTCACTAATTTATTGTTGCATTTGCCTAAAATAATACCACTTTTTTCAAAAGAAAGAACTTCTGTCATTTCTTTTTTATTCATCCAACTAGCTGTACCGTGAGTACCATCTTCAAATTTGAATTTAATTCCTTTATTTTCAATTTTATTTTTAAATAGGACAAGTAATGTATCTAGTATAATTAAAATCGAAATAAAGGCAATTATGATGCAAATAACACAATATAATTTATTGCTTACTATAACATTTACGTTGAAGCAGTTATTCAAAATTTCAAAATAATTTTTTATATTAAAATCTAAAATAATATTTAAGATAAAACAAAAAAATAAAAGTATGCAAAAACATATCTTTTTAATCATAAACTTTTCTTTCTTTATCAATATAATTTTCTAGGTCAACTATAATATAGTTAGCATTTGGCAGTTCTTGTCTTATTGCTGATTCTAATTCTTTACTACAAATAATGTCAGCACTTTTTTTCTTGTTTTCTCTTAAAAAGTATTTGATTCTATTTATTTTTTCAGTATCAAAAAAGTAAAATAGAGAAATATATTTATCTTCATAGTCCGTATAATCACAAAAGTTATATTCTGCTAAAAATACTTTATTTTTATAATAATCTTGTATAACTTTGGACCAGTTTATTGAATTTAGATAATTGAGTTTATTTCTATTTTCAGCTGTATCTTCAATGACAAGAACTTGGTTATACCCAAAAGAAAAGTTTTGGAGATCAACTCGGTTAATATCATCTATTAAAATTATAATATTTTTATATTTTCTTTCTTTTTGAATATCATAAACGACCGACATTAAGTACTTATGGTCATGTTCTGCAGAAATATGATATGTTAAATAATCAAATCCATTTATATCTAATACACCGACAAATCTTCTAGCTGTAATTGTGAACATTTCTTTATCTTTTAATGTGAAAGATGGGGTAAAGGATACTGTTTTGGAATTATGATAAAAAGCACCTAAATCGCTTATGTACAAAAGTCTAGGTAGATATTTTTTATTTCTATTAAGTGGGGTATAGGTATAATTAAACAATTTGCAGTATTCTATGCCAACTTCATCTAATACAAGGTTTAATTTAGTTCTTCTTAAATATCTTTTTTCGACAAGTTTTGCAATTCGTTTTCGATAATAATATGTGCTAGACTGAAAAAAATACTTGGTATTATTTACTGACAAGTATTGAAACTTTGCAATAAATTTTACCAAGGATATTTCTTCAGCATCATTAGGAAAATAAATCAAATAATCACCTCCCAAAATTAAATTAAAAATAAACTTTAATTAAACTTTGGTAGGATATTCGACAGCTTACGCAGTCGTCTACCTACCTCAACACGTTAAAATGTATCATGAAAATTTTGAAATTATTTATATTACTGCTTTTTTGCTTTTGGGTGTCTGTCACAAAATTTCTAGGTAATTTCCTTAAAAATGAGACATTATTTTGTACTGTAAATTTCTAAAAAATTATCAATTTTTGCTCCATCAAAAACAAAGACTTCTGTATGAGGAGTTTCAGAATATTCACCTTTTGCACAATAAAACATTTTAGTAATATTATCATCTTGAATAACTCCTGATAATACTAATGCATCAGCAATAGGTTTTATATATTTATTATCTATATCCCAAGTTAAACTCTTATCAAATACTTTAATGTATATAAATACTTTATTGCCGAATAGATTAGCATATGTTTTCGTGATTTCAGAAACATTAAGTAAAATTCTTTTATGAGTATGAGTTTTTATATTTTTATATGATGGCGGAATTTCTGGAATATATATTTTTAATACATCATTTTTGAATTCTGCCTTATATTCATTGTCAATAGTGCTAATTTTATTGTATTCAAATTCTACATGTTTGTTATGTAGTTTTATTTCATTTAGTATATTAAATCTATTTTTCTCCATGTTTCTTAAAAAATTTTCTAGTTGTAAATTAGTAAGACTGTTGTGTTTTAGAACTAATTCGATATTCTTATTTAAATCTAATAAGTTTGTTTGTATATTGTTATTAATAATCATAAAAAAAGTCCTTTCTTTAGAATTATTTTGAGGGCAATATAATAAAGAAATAACTATTGTGGCTATTCTTCAGATTTATTTTCTATAAATTCATCATAAGCTGCAAAAACTTTTTGTGTTAATTCGGTTCTTACGTCACTATCTAAAGGATGGCACATGTCTCTATATGATCTCTTATTTTCAGTTCTTAGTAATCTTGAAGGCATAGCAATAAATCTTCCATTTTTCTCAGTTTCTATTAAGGTAACTCCTCTAATAATAAATTGTTCATCTAATGTGATATTAGCATATGCTAATACAGGTCCTTTTCTTCTTGTCTTAAAAATTCTTACATTTGTAATTTCCATAATAAAATCCTCCTATAAATTAAATTTGAAGGGCAATTTATAAGAAAGAATAATATTAATTTTACTTACCAGTACGTGGAAGAGTTGGCTCATGTTTATCTTCTGGAACATGTGTAATAGTTGTCCATTTACTATTTGCTTCAGCAGTAACTCCCCAATAAGTACCTATAGTTTTTGTATAATTTGTAAATGTATCATTTTCAGTTAATGTATTAAATGACTTACATTTCATTGTAGGTTTTATATCTTCTTTAAAACCAATATCGACTTTTCCAAAATCAAAGCAAGTTTCTATGATATATTCATCATCTTTTAGTTTTACATCTGTAAAATCTAATAAATGATTTTCTGTTGTTTTTAAGTTTTTATATCTTAAAATATATTTATCTGATTTATTAGTCTTGTAATATACATTATAAGTTAAATCTTGATTCCATGTACCTGTTGTCATGGTCTCTAATCTTACATAGTTAGTTGGTATATAATCAAACCATTTAAAGTTATCTAAATAAACATTAGATGCATTTCCTACATTTGAAAATTCATAGTTTACTTTTTCACCAGGTTTTATTTCTGATGTGCCTTTCTTATCAACAGTGACTTCAATATCTACACCATCATTTTCAATAGTCATAGGTACTGTTTGATGATTTTCAGTTATTTCAAACTCGAAAGTTTCTTCATTAAGAAGGTAATAAGCAGAACCAGTGTTTAATTCTTTTACAAAATATTTTCCATATGGAAGAAGCTCACTTTTTGCTTTTCCTGTTTTGTCAGTTGTAATTTGTGCAATTTCATTATTGTTTTCATCATAAATACCAAATGTAGCACCTTCTAAGGTTTCTTTTGTTTTACTATCTACTTTAGTAATTTCTAAGTAACCTTTTATTTTCTCATTTTCAAATTGAATAGATGTTATTTCATCTTCTTTAAGCTCTAAAGTTTTAGTTTCATCAGTTAGAACATAATCTTTTTTTGTTTCACGTTCTACTACAGTATATTTTTTATCTACACATGGAAGTTCTTTTGTTATTGCTTCTCCGTTAGCATCTGTAATAACTGTATCAACAATATTGCCACTTTCATCTAAAATATCAAAAGTAACACCTTCTAATAAAACCTCATTATTATCTTTATCAACTTTTATGACTCTTAATTGACCTTTGCGTTTTTCATTTTCGAAAGTGATATTTTTTATCTCATCTTGTTCAAGTGTGATTTTTTGAGTTTCTTCTGTCAGTTTATATTCCTTTTTAGTTTCACGTTCTATAACTGTATATTCTGAGTCTATTGGAAGACTTTTTGTTGTAGCTTCTCCATTAGAGTTTGTAACAATAGTATCCACAATGTTTCCTTGTTCATCTACTACATCAAATTTAACACCTTCAAGTTTTACTTCTTTGTTGTCTTTATCAACTTTTATAATTTTTATCTTTCCTTTTTTCTTCTCATTTTGAAAGGTAATGTTTTTAATTTTATTCTCTTCTAATGTAATTGTTTCAATTTTATCTGATAGCACATAATTTTCTAGAGTATGAGATTCACGTATTTTTAATTTTGAGTAGTCTTTCATAGGATATCTTGAAGTAAGTGCTTCTCCATTTTTGTCTGTTGTAATTTTTTCAAGAACATTTCCTTGTTCATCTAATACTTCAAATTCAACACCTTCTAATAAAACTTTATTATTATCTTTATCAACTTTTATAACTCTTAATTGACCTTTTTTTGCTTCATTTTCAATAGTATTTTCTGTAGTAGTATTCCATTTGATTTCTATTGGAATTTCTTTTTCATTTAAGTTGTACCATTTTCCAGTACTCTTTTCGATTAATTTATAATTACCAATTCTTAAATTATTTACTTGAATTTCTCCATTTTTATCTGTTGTATAAGTTCCAACAACTTTTTTGAATTCTTCTGAATATAAATCAAATTTTACACCACTTAAAGTAATTTTATGATTATCTTTATCTACTTTAAAGATTTTCAAATTTCCTTTTTTGCGAGAGTTTGTAATATTTTTAGTAGTAGTTTCATTGTATGTTACATTAACATCAAATTGCTTGTTATTTAGTACATAATTCTTATCAGTAGATACTTCTTTTAATTTATAATCTCCAGGATATAGACTGCTAAATGTTGCAACACCTTTTTCATTAGTAGTAGCATTAGAAATTACTGTACCATCTTTTTTGGTCAATTGAAAAGTAACACCAGAAATAGGAGACTTTGTTTCATCGTCCGTTTTGTTAATTTGAATACGACCGTTATTAGTTTTAAATTCTAAGTTACCACTACCAGTAACATCTCCTAAAGGGTCAAATGTTAATGCAAAATTTTGAGTGCCCGAGATACGAGTTCTTCCATAAAAGACTGGATAAGTTTGTGCTTTGCCTTGTATACTAAATTTTATTTTTACATCATTATTCAAGCTAGACACTGGAATTTTTATTTTAAAATTTTCAGTCCCTTTAAAAGTTGTCTTCTTTGAACCACTTGTATTTGTTATTATTGCACCAATTGGCATTCCAGAAGTAGCAGTAATAGTATATTCTGAAGCAGTTACTCCACAATCAATTTTATATTCTTGTGAATAATAATTACCTTCTTTAGTTAAACTACCAACTTTTTTTGCTGAAATACCATCAGTATAAGGGGTTTGCTTACCATTAAGACCAATATCTACTAAGTTTATAATAGCTGTTCTCATTGCATCTCCTCTATCATCAGCACCTTGTGCTTTACTTCTATATCTTGTTTTAGGATTATAATTGTAAAGGATACAATAAACAGCTTGTTTAGTTGCTAGAAAAGCCTCTTGTTTATTTTTTAGACCAAGTTGAGATGGAGTTTTGTAAGGATAACCGTTTATAATTACTCTCCAAACCTTTACATTATCAATTACTTTTGATACATCAACGAAATAGCTATCATATTCGCCATCTTCTTGACCAATACCAGGTAATTCTTTATTTAAGCAATATGCTGGATATTCTTTGCCATTTTCTGTATAAGTTACATATGAGGCTATGACATATGACCAAGTTTTTGCTGATTCTTTCCAATATTGCAAATGATATGGAATTACTCCTTTGTCTTGAAGTTTGGCTTTACTTATTTCAGTACTTGCTACTGATATACTTGAAATACTAGAAATAAATATTGATAGTAGCATAAGTAGTGCTACCACTCTTTTTATTAATTTTTTTATCATGTTATTTTCCTCCTTTTTTCCATTAAAAAAAGACACTGACTAAAGTGTCTATAAATTGTTATATTTTACAATATATAACATTCTGTCATAACTAATTGACCATTATAATAATAATCTTCTGCATAAATTCTAATTGTTCCAAATTTATTCGTCATCATAGCTTTTACTCGATTTTCTGTAAATGTAAATTGATTTGTTTTTTCTTTAATTGAACTATCTACAATAATGCTATAGCCATATTCTTTCATATCTGCAGATGGATTATTGTTTATAATATTTTTTATTTTTTCAATCATTGCATCATTTCTTATATATTTTTCTTCATCTTGAGTTTTGTTAGTATTACTAGAATTTGATGCATTTGTATTTTTTGTTTTTTTATCTTGCGTTTGTTTTTTAGTTGATTGAGTTTGTTGTGGGTGCTCATCTATTTTGTTTTTAGCTTCTTCATTTTTCAAAGTAGTTGGAGCTTTTTTAGTATTTTTTGTAGTGTTATTTTTAGTTGAAGTATTTATTTTAATGTTAGAATTTTGTGATGTTGTTTTCTTAGTATTACTTGAAGAGGCGACTTCTTTTTGATTTTTTTGCTCAGTTTGCTTTGGAACTTCAACAACTGGAGTTGTCTGTTCTTTAGAAATTTTTTCTTGGGTATTTTCTATATCGTGATCTTTTATAATATTATTTTTAGTTTCTATAATTTCCTGTTGCTTTCTTTCAGATATTGAATTAGTTATCGAATTACTATCTGAATTATTTGCAACTTCTATATCACTATTGTTTTTAAATTTTAATATTAAACATGTAATAATAAAAACTAATAAAACAAAAATTATACTAATTAAAATTATTCTTTTATGCATAAGACATCATCCTTTCTTTTGAATTTATATTAGAATAACATCTTTTCGGTAGTTTTGACAATGGTGAAAGAAAAAATTTTTAATTGACCTCTAATGCTTGAACACAAAGCCTTAGAGAAGGTTTATCTTTAACACAAGTTATAAGTGTAAGCATATTTTCTGTTGTATTAGATAATTTAGACCAATCAGTTTCAGAAATTTGTTCCATATTTGTTACTTTATATTCTTTTGTACCTAAAAAACTTATGTAGGTTATTTTATCGCCTTTTTCTAAAGTATGTAATTTTGCCCAGTATTGAGAAGTATTATGTGCTGCTAAACATACGTTACCATTTAAATAAGGGGAATTTTCAAAATGTCCTACACCTTTTGCTAACACATCTAGTGAAGTACCTTTATATATAAGTCCTTTAAAACCTATTTTTTTAATTTCTATTATACCAATTACATATTCGCCATCAATTTGTTGCATTAATTCATCTACATTTTTTTTACTTTCAGTATCATTAATTTTCTGTGTGATATTATCTTCAGAATAAATTTCCATTATATTATCTATTTGTTCTTGATGTTCTAATTGTTTTTTATGTTTTTTTATAATGAAAAAAGTAGAGATAATTACAATAACAATTACTAATACTGCAATTGATATAGTTATAGCCTTTTTTATCTCTTTTCGCATATTTTATCAACTCCTTTCTTTGTAAAAAAAATAGAACTATGTATTAAGTTCTAAAATATCTTTTATATATTTTGAAATTTCAGAAAATGAACTTGGATTAGTGATTTTCTTTGTTACATCTTCCAATGTAAATGGGTCAAAAATAATGTCATAAATTCCTAGAGATAGGGCATCTTTTAATTCTTTTACTGTATCATTTTCTAAAATTAAAATAACTTGTATATTTTTTTGCCTTACTTTAAACATAAATTCTTTGAAATTATATTTATTAGGTTGGGGAGTAGCAATTAATATTTTTGCATCTTGTTCTTCTAAAATATAATCAGGATAATATACTATCCTGCTATCTTCAATTCTTTTACTTAAGTCTCTATCTAATTGCTCGTTATCAGTAAAAATTAATATCATTTTTAATTACCTCCTTCAGAATTAGTTTCAAAATAGCTTTCAGGGTCTGTAAATTTTCCGTTTATTCTAACTTCAAAATGTGCATGTGGACCAGTAGAATCACCAGTAGATCCAACTTTTAAAACAGGTTGTCCTTGTTTTACTACTTGATTTTTACTTACAAGTAATTGTGAGCCATGTGCATATAGAGTAACAATGTTATTACCATGGTCTATCATTACAACATTTCCATAACTACTACTATAATCCGCTCTAATTACTGTACCATCTGCCATTGCAACAAAATCTGCACCTATTGGTGCTCCAACGTCAAGACCTGCATGAAGATGGTATACTCCAGTTATGGGATGAGCTCGATTTCCAAAATGTGATGTTATTGTTGTATATCCAGGTATTGGCCATATAAACATTCCTTTGGGTGCTAGAACTTTTCCATCAGTAACTGTTTTAGCAGAGGAGGAATCTTCTTGTAGCCATGCAGTGTTTTCTTTTCCGTCATAATAGCCATTAGCTGCTTCAATAACAATTTGCACATCTGTATCAATTTCAGATGTTGGTACATGTAATTTATTTTTTAAATATTTTTTTAATGGAGAATACTGTTCTCCAACTAATTCAATGCTTGAAAGTACTTTCTTTGTAGTTTTTATATTATTTTCAGTTGTGCTAACTTCTTGATAATGATATTTATAATTTCCCATAATGGTATGGCTTTCTACTAATAAGAATACAGTTTGACCACCAATAATAGAATTTTTATCATCTTGTTTTAGTGTTGTATCTTCTGTTTTTTCATAATAAGTTTCATAAATAAAAGTGCTTTCAAAATTTTCTGATATTTCATCTAGTAACTGATAATCTATTTCACTATTGTCTATTAGATTATGAAAAGTCATTAAAGAGTATAGATGAGACCATTGTATTTTTTTATCATTCTCTTTATTATCTTTATCAAGTAGTTTTTTTGTTGGTCTACCATCAATATAGTTATTACATGTGTTTAAATATTCAGCCTTTTCAAAGCAAGCGTTTTTTATTTCTAAATAAGTTTCAGAAGAAAAATCCTTTTGAACATCATCAACAAATATGGCATTTACAACGGTACAAAAAGCAAATAATAAAATTAAAAATGCGATGATATAGGGAAGAAAAGGCTTAATAATTGCAAAGGTAACTTTTTTTAACAAGTTATTTGCTTGTTGTTTAGATTTATTCCTTAGAGGCATTTTCATCACCTAAATTCTTATCGTTGTTTTCATTAGAAGGTTTTTGTGTAAGTTTTATATTTTGGATATATTGTGTATTTTGATAATTACTTTTCCTAGTATATTGATTATTGCTTTTAACTGGAGATTTACTAAAATCACCTTCAGCCATTTTAGCACCTACACTTAAATATGCTTTTGTAGCCTTAAAGCCTGTTCTTGCAATTTTTCCTGCTATTGATTTTTGAGGGCTTACAGAACCTTTTGAAAAGTTTTCTTTATGTGCTATATTTGATGTGGGAATAGAAACGTTGCTATTCACATTTGAATTTGCATCATTCTTTATTTTAGAATTTGGCAAGATATCTTTAACAGGATTTTCGTTTCTGTTATAATTTTTTTCATTACTCAAATTCATTGAAGGAGTAACAACTGCTTTTGCTCTATCAATAAATCCTTTAAAACTACTATTATTGCTAATGTTATTATTATTAATGTTAGTATTATTTCTTGATGATGGGGGAGAGAACTGTTCTTTTATAGCTCCTAAACCGAATCCAATCATACTACCAATACCAACAACTCTATTTGTCATTTGTTCACTATCTATACCTGCAATTCTACTTGTTAGATTTTGGAAGCAATTTTGTAAAGCATCAGCCAGAGGTAAAATCATCATAGCCCATATTAAAGATACAGCCCAACCGTCTCCTTCAGGTAAAAATTCTAGGTATATCAGAAATAGAAAACAATAAATAAATTGCATAAATATGTTCATTATAAGTTGTCCAGCCCAAATTGATGCAGCAGTTACATTTTTGTTAATAATCCACAGAGCACAAGCAAATGGTGTAAATATTGTAAAAATAATAATTGTAAACTGCCTTATTATGAATTTAATATTTAATTTTACAAATAAATATATAAACATAGAAATTACTAAAGCAGTTGCTATTGCGTTTCCAGTAGAAATCGATGAAAACATACTTTCTCCAAGATGATCTGCTAATTTCTCGTTATTGGATGAAGTAAGTAAAAAATGTACAAAGCTATTATTTAAAAATAATAATAATCTTATAAATATTGGACCAAGTAATATTAATATGCCACCAAAACATAATCGCATTAAACTTTCTTTCACTTCGTTTTTTCTTGCGGTATTAATGCCTGCAATAATTATTTTATATGAGAGTATAAATACTGCAATTAAAATTAGGCTACCGAGAAATACTAGCAAAAATTTTGTACCAATCCATTGTTTTATCCCATAAATCCTGCGAAAAAGGGGATAAGCTGTCATCTTCTTCATTATCATTAAATATTAATGAGTCATAGTCTTTAAAGCCAATGCCAGCATCTTCTCCTGATGTAAAATCAAAAACTGTTTGTGCAATACCACCTATACATTCAGCAATTATCTTTTCAAAAAGAGAGCCATCTTCTTTTTTTATTTGTTTTTTTATATTAACTTTTTTGGATTTAGGCTCATCTGTATTTTCATGAACATTTTCTTCTGTTACACCTAATGACTGCCTTCTTAAATCTGTTTCTGTAATATTAGTTGCATAACAGATTGGTGAAAATAAAAAAAGAATAGTAATAAAAATTACTAAACTTTTAAAGATTTTTTTCATGTAGTATCGCCTCCTTAAGTAAATACAAATTTTTTCTCATAGTCTGTAATTACAAACTTTATAGCTGTAACACTATTATTAAGGCTTATAACACATTCACCTGGATTAGCAGTTGTTAAAAAATTCTTAGTGCCGTTCGGATAAATTAAAGAAATCTACAACGTCATCTACAGAACCAGGTGACTGCTTAAATAAATAACGTGTAGAGCATATGTTAATTATAGTTTTTCCGTTCTTCAGAATTCAAAAATTCATCTATGAATTGACTGCCAATAAATAGAGGAACATTGTATTTGCGACCACGTCTTGCAACGTTTACTAAAAATTCAGCAGATTCTTGGTATTTTAAAAAGAGCCAAGCTTCATCACAAACTATTATCTTTCTTTTATCTTTATTTTTTAGTACAAATTTTTGCCATATCCAAGTAAGAATTACAAAAGAAGCATATAGCTTTGTAAATTCATCTTTAATTTCTGACATATCAAAAGAGACAATGTCAGATTCAGAATTTATTTTACTTTCACAATCAAATATTCCAAGTGAATTACCTTTTAAAAACGGAACTAATAGTTCTGCGAGTTCAACGCATTTTCCACGTTCCTTTAATTTTTTTTGAAAATCTGTAAGGGTAGGCATTTTCTTTGGAATTCTACCAACTGCATATTTCCCATTATCAAGTTTTCCTCCTTTACGTTCAAAAAGTGAATTAACATCTGAGGTAATTCCTTTTTCAGCATATAACTGATTTACTATTATTTCAATTTCAGTAATTTCAGTTCCGTTTAGGGTTCTACCTTGATAATTTCTTGTTATTGTAGCAAGTAAAGCTCTAATTTCTGCTACTTTGTCTAAAATATTTAAAAATTGTTTATTACCATTTATATCAGGTTCAATATCAAAAGGATTTATTCCAGCACTTTCTCCTTGAGTTATTTTTATTACTTTACCACCAAGCATTTTAGTAAGGTTTGTATATTCTCCTTCAATATCTATAAAAAATGCACCACAGCCAGTAGTAGCAATATTTCTTGCTGTTAATGTTTTTAATGCAACACTCTTACCACCACCAGAAGTACCGCAAATAAATACATGTGGGTTTGGTAAAGAGGGAGGACCAATAAATGTATCTACATATACAGGAGCATTTGTAAACATGTTCCTTCCTATAAAAATTCCTTTATCATGTGAAAGGTTGGGATTCGAAATAGGAATTAGTGTTGCGATACCGACCCGCAACCATATTACGTTCATAGTTTGGAAGAGGGAGTTCTCCAATAGGGAGCATAGTTTTAAATCCCTCTAACTGTCTAAATGTTAAAGTGCGTATCATTGCAGTTTTTTTATTTAGTTCACTTTCTAGTATCTTTGTCTTTTCATTTAATTCTTGCAAGTTTTCTGCATTTAAAGTTATAAATATTGTTGCAAAATATAATTTGTCTTGATTAGTTTGTATGAGCATTCTCAAATCTTCTAAGTCATTAATTTGTTTTTCTAAAACTGGAAGATGCAATATATTGCCTTGCTTTGAATATGTTGCATATTCTGATTGACTTTGTACGAGTTTTTTAGTTAATTGATTGATTACATTACCATTTGAAGAAGGTTCAATTTTTACAGAAATATTTATATTACCAATATTAAAAAGATCATCTAACCAACTAACCCATGTTTGTTCTGGATAAACTGTCATAACAAAAATCCTAGAATATTTATTATAGCCTAATGTTAAATAATCTTTTTTTTCTTGTAATTCATCAGGTAATAGCAAATCCATAATAGTAGGAATATTATTAAAAATATCAATATCTTTTGGACTTACTTTTTTGTTTTTTACCAACATATAAATTTTTCACTCCTTCCTTTAAAACGCTTATATTAAGAGAAGAGTTTTTATTTAATTCTCTATATAATAAATTGTAAAGTTCATTTTCAGAAAGTATCTCACAGACAATTTTTGCTCTTAGCAAATTCCCTTTAAAAGAAGATGATTTTCTGTTTAATTCATCAACAGCATTTTCATATAATCCATCATAAGAAATTATGGCATAATTCTTTACTACTGATATTGTTTTATTTTCCATTAAATTATCTAAATAATTTATTAAATATTGTTTGTATTCTTGTATTTTGGGCGTTTTAGATTTATTTTTCTTGATAAGAGAAATTACTTTACTTGTATCTATAAATTCAGTAGTAGAAAAGAATTGTACAGGATAATCTATTGATAATGCTGTTTGTATTAAAATATTTTCAATTGAATCTTGTTCTTGATTAGAAAGCATATTATAGTCGATGTTTCCAAGCTTAATAATGTTGGAGTATCTATTTCCTATACAAAGAATATTATCTTTGATTTTAATATCAAATAGATCTACAAGTTGTTTTTTATTTCTTTTTATGTATTTTTCTTTAGGTTCAATAAAAGATTTACTTTTATTATTTATATTTTTTTTATTATAGTTTAAATATAAGGCTGTACCAATTATAAAGGCTATTGTAAGTATTAAAAATAAAATCATTGTTGCCATTTACCACACCTCCTATAAACAAAATCTTTTTTTCGAAATAAATATTTTATTGCATAAAAAAAGAACTTATCAAAGTTCTGCTCACCAATTTTAAAAAAACTACAAAGTAGAAAAAATATAGAAATAGCAAGTACTATAAATAATATTATTAATTTGGAAATAGGTATTGCAAATAAAGCTAAACTTGATGTAGCAAGCATTAAATATATTACTTGTCTTAAACTTAAGTAACCACCAAATATTTTTTCTTCTCTTTTCATATCAAAAGGAACTTTAAAAACTCTCATATATTAGCCTCCTAACCACCAAGTAGATTACCTGTATTATTAGTAGCAACATTGATAATTATTCCAGCAATAATAAGGGATGCACCAAGAATTACTCCGCCGCCACAAATCCAAGCTAAGCTACCAATACTTTCTGATCTTTTTTGTGGATTATTAGAATTAGCAATCATTTTTAGTGCAGCAATAACAACACTGGCAAAAATTAACACACCACCTAAAGGCATTGCAATACTTGTAATTACTCTTTTTATATTGTCCGTTGCTGCTTGTACTTCTTCAGTTCCTATTGATTCAGCAAAACATTGACTTGTACGCATTACAACCAGAAGAATGGGAATTGCTAAAGTAGATAATTTTGAGATTATCTTATTTTTTCTTTTTGTTAAATTCATAATTACTATCAACTCCTTACATAATTTATTTTTTGTTCAAGTATTATTGATTAAATTAAATTCTTAAAATGTATGAAGATATAGGGGAGAGATAGAAAGAATATAATTACTATCAACATACTTGGCACTGCTATTAAGAATTTTGATTTTATCTTTTGTGATTTTATCAAACATCCAATTGCAAGCATAATTAAAGTGAATATTAGTAATATCGTGAGAACTATTACTACAACTTTAAAACTTACAAAATAGATGGAAGATACAACATTTTCAAAGTTATTCATATAGTCATCTAACATATATTCAACTCCTTAGGTACTATTATTTGTGTATTTATTGATAATTGATTTTTTATAATAGGGGATAAAGCTATCAGTTTCAAATGTTTTACATATTTTGTATAGATTTATAAGTTCATCTATTTTCACCTTAGAAAGTATATTTTGAAAGTTATCTATATGTAACTCATAAAGCACATAGGTAATTTCTTTTATAACTTGTAAGTTTTCTATATTAAATGAGCTAATCATATCTTTTGTATAATTAAAATCTATTTTTTCTAAAAAAGAGTAAAAATCCTTAGAAATTGAATCGCTTTTATTTATTATTAAATTAAATAAATTATCAATCATCTTATTATCTATATCTATCTCTTTCTCTCCGTAACAGATTTGTTACTAGAGTGTTACCATCTGTTACTTGGCAGTTACTTTGTAACTCTTTGTACTTCTTTCTATGTTTTCTAACTCTTGCAGCACTAGAACCTTCAGAACCTATTAAATCTTGCATCTCGGAAAGCATAAAAGTCTCATTGTTTAAATATTCAATAGTTCTTGTTTTATCTAATGCAGATAAGAGGAGTTTTACAGTACTTACGTCTTCATCTAAAGTTAATGCAATTTCCTCAGCAATATTGTCGCATAAGTGTTCATAGACAAAAATGCCTTCACTTTTCAATAGTTTTAATTGTAATTTTAGATAGACTAATAGAATTTTGTCTCCATCAGGTAATCTCCTTAAAAATCGACTTGTTTTATTGTCGAAAAATGTATCATATAATTTTAACCAATAGTATCTTTTCTCAGACATTATTTAAATTCCTCCTCAACAGAAAAAGTGATTACTAAAATACAGGCATATAAAAAGAGGCCTAAGATAGCCCCTAAAAATAAAACTAATAAAAATTTTAACATTCTTATCAACTCCATTTATAAAATTTAATGTGTGTTTTTCTTTTTTTCTCCCATAATTTATGTAAAGTGAATACTTATTTTTATATTTTCCTGTCAATAAAGTACAGAGGGAGATGCAGCGGTAGCATTAGCAGAGCATACAGCAGGTAGTATAGAAAATTTTGCAGAAATGATGAATGAAAAAGCAAAAGAATTGAAATTAGAAAATACAAATTTTGTAACACCACATGGTTTAGATGAAGAAGAACATTATACAACAGCTACTGAACTAGCGAAAATAGCAGATTATGCATTAAATAATGAAAAAATATGCAATATAGTAAGAACAAAAACATATACTGTAACTATAAATGGATATGGAAAAAATATATCAAATACAAATGAATTATTAGGATATTTAGATGGAGTATATGGCGTAAAAACAGGTTTTACAAATGGTGCTAATCGATGTTTGGTAACA
Organism: uncultured Clostridia bacterium; assembly: GCA_947581825.1. Lineage (GTDB taxonomy): Bacteria > Bacillota > Clostridia > TANB77 > CAG-508 > CANPVP01. The sequence continues at coordinate 59,496 of CANPVP010000001.1, forward strand.
GCAACAAAAAGAGGAGATATGGATATTATTTGTATAGTATTAGGAGCAGACACTAAAAAAGACAGAACAAAGGATAGCATAAAACTAATAGAATATGCTTTTAAAAATTACAAAATGATAGATATATCAAATGAAATTAATACAGAATTAGAAAGTTGGAAAAATAAAAATGAAAATAAAATAAAAATAGAAAAAGGAATCTATAGTGGAATAAATTTAATATTTGATGAATATAATACAAAAGAATATATAGTAAAAAAAGATGGAACAGAAAAAATAAATATAGAAACAAATGGTGAATACTATTTTGAAGCACCAATAGAAAAAAATAAAATTATAGGAAATTATAAAATAAAATTAAATGATGAAATAATAGAAGAGGGAAAAATATATATAGAAAATGCAATACCTAGAAAAGATTTTAAATATTATTTAGAAAATATAATAAGAAATTATCAGACATATATTAGCGAAGTTTTTTGATTCAAAAGTTTATGCAAAATTAATTAATTGTATTGACTTATTAAAAGAAATTTGCTATTATAGTAGCACTGGAGTTTTCATGCGAAAATAGCTCAGTTGATAGAGCGCCGCCTTGCCAAGGCGGAGGTCGCGGGTTTGAGCCCCGTTTTTCGCTCCAGTTTTATTTATTTAATGATATACGGCGGTATAGCCAAAAATAAAATTAAATAGTAAATATGGCGGTATAGCCAAGTTAAGTAAGCCGTTAACGAAAATGAGCAAAGCGAATTTGAGTGTTACGGATAACTTATGCAATCGAGCAAAGCTCGATGCAGGTAAGGGCTTGCAAAAAGCCAAGATAATATTAAATTAAATAGTATATACGGCGGTATAGCCAAGTGGTAAGGCACGAGTCTGCAAAACTCTGATCCCCGGTTCAAATCCGGGTGCCGCCTCCAAAAAAAACGAGTTGTTTAAATAGCAACTCATTTTTTTATATGCGTAATTAATAATTTTTATATTATCTATTGCAATTTTTTGGAAAATACAAAAATTTGTTTTGTTCGCTTGAAATTTATAAAAAAATGTAGTATATTATCGAACATAGGAAATGAGGTAAAAGCAGATGTGAGTGTTGCCTTTGATTCCTCAACTTATGTTGAGAGATTGGGGGTGGTGTTTATATGTTAGATTTTTTAATGTTCTTAATAATAGGATTTATGATTTCTATAACTATAAACGTTGCCTTATTAAGTGTTATATACATAATACTAACAAATAAGCAACAATAAAAATACACCACATACGCTTTCACGGAGCTTTGTGGTGTATATCTAAATATTTTTAGGTAACACACATTATCTGTGTTCTCATTTTCTATCTTTATTATACACAGATTTTAAGAATTTGTCAAACTTAATTTTGATGGACATTATATAATCTCTAAGTATTTTATTTTTTTTCTGCGTTGAAGTATAATCAAATTGTAGGAGGTAGTTAAATGAAAATAATAGATGGAAATAAAGTTATATGGGAAACAAATAATTTTGTTGTACTTGCAGAAGAACATCCTTTTATCTCTAGAGAAGAAGGCGGACATATGATAATAAGAGGAAATAAAGATAAATATAGATATGATTCACGTTTAGATTTTTCTCCAAAGGAGATTTTAGAACAGCAAAGATTATGTCAAATGATTTGTGAGGCATATAAAATAGCAATGAAAAAAAGAAATATAGAAATTGTAAGGATTAACTTCTTTGAAGCAGGCAATTGGGCATGGAAAAAAGATGAAAATGGTAATATTTCTAAGCCACACTATCATGAGCACATTTTTGGAAGAACAATTGATGCCAAAAAACAAAAATTTCCGGATGCTCCATATTTACCAGATAGAAAAAGTGGATTTTATGATGGATTTATTCCTCTTGACGATACTGATATAGAATATATTATAAAAGAGATGGAGATACTTAATAATAGTAAAAAATATAGTAAAGATATTTGGAATATATAGTTTTGAGCAAGTAAAAAACACCATATACGCTCTGCCAAGCTTTGTGGTGTTTTTTACTTTATGAAAAGTCTATTTTATTGATTCATATTTTATAGCTTTAATTTGAAGAGGATAAGTATCCATTATATCACCATCATAAGTTATCTTAACTCGTTCTCCTATTTCAAATTTTACATCAGAATCAATTTTTAATTTTTGTACCATTATTTTATCGCCAGATTTACTTATTTCTTCACTTTCATCAGGTTTTACAAAAAATAAGTTCTTTTCAACTTGCGTAATTGTTCCACAAAAAGAAAATTCTTTCTGTTCAGTAATAATATTCAAAGTTTTTATAAAATCTATTACTTCATCTGCATCAGAATCAATTAATCCACAATTTAAAACATATATATATTTATTCATTTCATAAAATGATATATCAGTCCAATTTTTATTATTATCATAATATCCAATAGTTGCTGTTTTTCCATTATCTAAAGTTATATCTTTTGATGTTCTACCTGTACCACAAACAGCAAAAGGATTATAAGAAAAAGTTATCATTGCATATTTACTTGTATCATTTTTATATATTTTTAAAGCATATTTATAAGAGTCTTTGTCTTCAGGCATTTCCTCATATTTCCAATCATTTGGAATATCTAAATCCAATTTAACATTATCTATAGTTTTAGAATATTTTTGAGAAGAATTTTCGGTATGTGAAACTAAATTTTCTTGAGCAAGATTTGCTTTTTCAATTTCAGAATGAAAATCTTCATAATCCATAAAATAACTTCCTATTTTTATATCAGTGAAACCTGATAATGTATTAAAATCTATTACTTTATATCCAAGACCTAGATATATTCTTGTTCCACCATCATTTACTTCATCAGTAAATATGCAAAAAACAGGAGATTTTCCTTTAGAAGCTCTTGAATAATCCACTATAAAAAATATTAGTGATAATAATAAAATAAATAAAACAATAATTAATGTGATTTTGAAAAACTTTTTCATATTATATACCTCCTATTTTGATTCTATTATTTAGATGAATAATATTTTATTTTTGGTTGGTATTACGAAAAAATATTTTTAGTGTTCGCTTGTATAAAAACAAAAATCATTATATATTATAAGAAATAAAAAATCAAAAAAATAAGGATGGAATATATGAAATTTATACATATGGCAGATATGCATTTTGATGCACCTTTTGCAGTACTAAATAAAAATGGACTAGGAGAAGCAAGAAGGCTAGAGCAAAGAGAAGTTTTTAAAAATATAATTGAATATATAAAACAAGAAAAAATAGATTGTTTATTTATATGTGGAGACTTATATGAGCAAGAATATATAAGAAAAAGCACTATTGAATACATAAATAATCTATTTAAAAGTATAAAGAATACAAAGATATTTATAGTTCCAGGAAATCATGATCCTTTTATTCAAAATTCTTACTACAAAAAATTCAATTGGTCAGATAATGTTATAATCTTAGATTCAGAAATAAAGAAAATAGAAATAAATGATAATATAGATATTTATGGATATGGGTTTGAAGATTTTTATTTAAGAGCAGAAAAAGTATCAAATATAAAAATAGAAAATGAAAAAAAGATTAATATATTATTAACTCATGGAAGTGTAGATGGTGGAAGTGATGAAAATAGAGAATATAATCCAATGAGTAAAAAAGAATTAATAGAAAGTAAATTCGATTATATAGGCTTAGGGCATATTCATAAAAGAGCAGATACCAATAAATTTGTATATCCAGGTTCAACAATATCTTTGGGCTTTGATGAATTAGGAGAACATGGAATAATAAGTGGTGAAATAAATGAAGAAAATAAACAAATAAAAATTGAATTTATTCCAATGGATAAAAAAGAATTTATTGAATATGAAGTAGATATAAGTGAAGTTATTTCAAAAGAAGAATTAATAGAAAAAATAAATGAAATAAATATTTTAAATAATAAATATTATAAAATTATTCTTTTAGGAGAGCGAGAGTTTGAAATAAATTTAAATGAAATTAATAAATACATTGAAAATAAAAATATTTTAAAAATAAAAGATTTTACAAAAATAAAACAAGATATTTATAAAATAGCAGAAGAAAATACCTTAAGAGGAATTTTTGTAAAAAATATGTTGAAAAAGATTGAAATAAATCCAAATGAAAAAGAAATGATTTTAAAAGCGATAGAAATAGGAATTGAATCTATGTAGAAAATAGGAGTTTATATGAAAATAACAGATATAAAAATAAATAACTTTGGTAAATTAAATAACAAAAATATAGAATTAAAAAATAATATAAATATAATTTATGGTGAAAATGAAAGTGGTAAATCAACTTTATTAAAATTTATAACAAGTATGTTATATGGAATTAATAGAAATAAAGCAGGAAATTATGCATCGGATTTTGATAGATTTACACCATGGAATTCAGAAGATTTTTCAGGAAAAATATCTTATGAATTAGATGATGGAAAAAAATATGAAATATATAGGGATTTTACTAAAAAAAATCCTAAAATTTTTAATGAAAATATGGAAGATATAACAAAAGAATTCTCTGTAGATAAAACAAAAGGAAGCAAATTCTTTTATGATCAAACTCAAGTAGATGAAGAATTATTTTTGTCTACAATAGTTTCAGAACAACAGGGAGTAAAATTAGAAGCAAAAGAACAAAACAGCATGATACAAAAAATTACTAATATTATTGGAACAGGTGAAGATAATATTTCGTATCAGAATACAATAAATAAATTAAATAAAAAAATTACTAATGAAATAGGAACAAAAAATACAAAAGAAAAGCCAATAAATATACTAGAAAAAAGAAAAAAAGATTTAGAAGAAGAAATAAAATATTTAGATGAATTTAATCAGGAAAAATATGATATAGATCAAATAAAGCAAGAAGAAATAAATTTAATAAAAGAAAAAGAAAATGAAATTGAAATAGCAAAAGAGATAAATCAAATAGAAAATAATCAAATAATAGAAAGAGAAAAAATAAAATTAGCAAGAGAAAGTGAACAAGAAAAAAATATAGAAATAGAAAATTTAAAAGAAGAATTAAAAAAAGTAAATAAATCAGAAATAAAAAATCCAAATAAAAAAATAAAAATAATATTAGCAATTTTAATTTTATTATTAGGATTAGGATTAGCAGTTGTGATAAAACCTATTATTTATAAAATAATAGCAATATTCTGTGGAGTATTAATAAGTGGAATTATATTTTTAAATTATTATAGAATATTCAAAAAAAATAATGATGTAATAAAAGAAATACAAAATAAAAAAACAAATTATGAAAAAGAAATAGAAAAACAAGAAAAAATATTAGAAGAAAAAATAAAAGAAAATAATACTAAAGAAGATAATATAGATTTTGAATATAAAAATAAAAAAGAAAAAATAAATCTAAAATATAAAGATAAAATAGAAAATAAAAAGCTAGAAGAAATAATTAATACAAAAAATATAAATGAAAAAATAAGAGAAATAGAAAATATTATAAATGAATCAAAATTAAATCTTCACAGAATAGAAATAGATGAAAAAAATGTTTTGCCCAAATTAGAAAGTTTATCTCAAAGAACTGAAGAATTAGAAGATGTAAATGAAGAATTAGGAAATTTAGTTTTTTTAGAAAAAGCAATAATAATGGCAAAAGAAAATATAAAAGAAGCATATTTAGAAATGAAAAATGATGTTTCTCCTAAATTTACAAATAAATTATCAGAAACAATAAATAATATTTCAAACGGAAAATATAATAATGTAAAAATAAGTGATGAATATGGATTAATAGTAGAAAACGAAAAAGGAGATTATATACCTGTTTCTGCACTAAGTATTGGAACAATCGATCAATTATATCTATCATTAAGATTAGCAACAATAGATGATATTTCAAAAGAAAAATTGCCAATTATATTAGATGAAACATTTGCATATTTTGATGATAAAAGATTAAAAAATATAATTAAGTTTTTAATAGAAAATTACTATGATAGACAGATAATTATATTTACATGTACAAAAAGAGAACAAAAAGTAATGAAAGAAAATAATTATAAATTCAATGAAGTAAATATGTAAAGATAGCATTTCTCATAAAGCTTGAAATAAACTGGAAAATGTTGTATAATGCTATAGTAAAATTAAGATAGATAAGGAGACTGAATTTTTTATGTTTCAAAAACTAGAAAATGTTGAGAAAAGATATGAAGAGTTGACTGCTAAGATTAGTGATCCAGAAATAATAAGTAATCAAAGTGAATGGCAGAAATTTATGAAGGAGCATGCAGAAATAAGTCCAATAGTAGAAAAGTATAGAGAATATAAAAGAACTAAGCAATCAATAGAAGAAGCAAAAGAAATGCTAGAAGACAAAGAATTAAAAGAACTTGCTATGATTGAATTGGAAGAAGGTAAAGAAAAATTACCTAAAATAGAAGAAGAACTAAAAATATTATTAATACCAAAAGATCCTAATGATGATAAAAATGTTATTTTTGAAATTAGAGCTGGAACAGGTGGAGATGAAGCGGCTTTATTTGCAGGAACATTATTTAGAATGTATACAATGTATGCAGAAAGAAAACATTGGAAATTAGAAGTATTAAATGAAAATGAAACAGGACTTGGAGGATATAAAGAAATATCATTTATGATTACTGGTAAAGGAGCTTTTAGCAGACTAAAATTTGAAAGTGGAGGACATAGAGTACAAAGAGTTCCAGATACAGAAAGCAGTGGAAGAATTCACACTTCAGCAGCCACTGTAGCAGTACTTCCAGTAGTTGAAGATGTAGAAGTAGAGATTAATCCAGCAGATATAAAAATGGATGTATATAGAGCATCAGGTGCAGGAGGACAACATGTTAATAAAACATCATCAGCAGTTAGATTAACACACATTCCAACAGGAATAATTGCAGAATGTCAAACAGAAAGATCACAATTACAAAATAGAGAATATGCGATGAAATTATTAAAATCAAGAATATATGAAATGCAACAAAAAGAACAAGATGAAAAACTTGCAAAAGAGAGAAAAAGCCAAGTAGGTTCAGGTGACAGAAGTGAAAAGATAAGAACATATAACTATCCACAAGGAAGAATAACAGATCATAGAATAGGAATGAGTATATATCAAATGGAAGATTTCTTAAATGGAAATCTAGATGAAATGATAGATGCATTAATTACAGCAGATAGAGCATCAAAATTATCTTCAGAAGATGAATAATATAAAATAGATAAAAAATAATACCACATATTTATAAAATAATACCACTTAAGTTAAAAAATAGTACTTTTTATGTTTAGTATGATAATATTAAATTATAAAAAGCAAAACATAAAAGTAAAATTTATAAATTATTAAGGAGATGGTATTATGAATATTTATGATTTAAAAAATAAGGATTTAATTAAGGTAAATAATGAATTCAAAAAAACTGCATTTGGTGCAAGAGCAAAATTCTTTTCAATATCAACATTAATAGCATTGATAATCACACTCATGGCTATATTGGTGTATGCTAGTATACAAGAAGATGTAAAAGCAGTAGTAAGTTTAGGATATCAGGTTATACCTGGAGTAGTAGGATTAACATGTATAGCACAATTACAATATGGAAGAATGTTGAGAGAGTATTATGAAGCTAAAAAAAACAATAAATAAATATAAAAACAAAAAAATACTATAATATTTTTATAGTATTTTTTTCTTAACCATATGATAAATATAGATTTTTTTCGATTTATGTGTTAAAGTTTAATTATTAAAAGGATTCAAAATAAGAAATCTATTCGAAATATGTGTAGAGTGGAGAAAGAAAGGTTTTTATATGAAAGTTGAATTAAAAATAGACAAGGAGTTAGACGAAACTAAAATTGTGGTATATGCAAAAGAATTAACAGAAGACATAGTAAATTTCGTGAATAAATTTCAAGATTATGACGGATCAAAAAATATAATAGGATTTTTAGATGACAAAACTTTTATATTAGACAAAAATGATATAGAAAGTTTATTTGCAGAAAATTCTAAAATCTATGCAAGAGTTAATAACAAAAATTATAAAGTAAAAAGAAAATTATATGAATTAGAAGAAGTACTAGAAGGTAGTTCTTTTGTAAGAATTTCAAATAATGAAATTGCAAATTTTAATAAAGTTGAATGTTTGGATATTAAAGGAAGTTCTGTAATATGCTTAAAATATAAAAGTGGTGAAATAACTTATGTTTCACGAAGATATATAAGCAAAATAAAAAAATATTTAGATATTTAAACAAATTCAATTTATTAAAGAGGGTGAGATTTATGAAAAAAAGAGAACTTATTAAAGCCTTTTTTAAAGGTGGATGTATTGGAATAACAGGTATTATATTTGGGTATTTAATTGCAATGCTGATATATAATGGAATTACAGAACAAACAATTCAACAATTTATATTTTTTCTTATAATGTTTGTATATGTTGGAATATTTGGAGTTATGGCCCAATTGGCAATAATTAATCAAGAAGAATATATTAATAGTAAAAGTATAAATACTAATGATCAAAAAAAGATGAGAAACAATCAAATAGCGTTACAGATAAAGTGTTTTTTAGTTTTATTAATAATTTCTATAGTAATTTTAGTTTTATCCTTAATAAATAAAATTACAATTGGAATAGCTTTGAGTGTAAGTATGATTATTGGATTAGTATTAACATTAATAGCATTTGAAATTTTGAAATGTAAACTTAAACATAATATTCAATGTATCAATGAAAAATTATCTGAAAAAAGAAAAGAAGATTAAATTTATTAAGTAATAATGTGTAGAGAAAGGATAATAAAAATGAACGAAAATAAAGTAATTATAATCACAATGATATTTAATTTCATCGTAGCAGTAATTAAATTGGCTTCAGGCATAATTTTTTCATTTTCAACATTAATAGCTGATTCAATACAATCTTTTATTGATTTTATAACAGACATTACCAGTTTGATGGCCAATAGAATAGGAAAAAGAAGAGCTAATAAAACATATCCATTCGGATATGGACAAGTATATTATTTAGCAAATCTTTTTACAGGAGCATTATTATTTTTAATTGGAATATTTATACTTTATCAATTTTTCTTTTTTAAAGGAAGTTTAAAGCCAAATCCTATTTTACTTATTTTTATTATAATAGTGTTAGGTATGAAATCAATAGTTGTAACATTATTGGGCCATTATGGAAAGAAATTTAAAAGTGAATTAATGATAGAAGCATCTAAAGAATCAAATGCAGATTTTATATCAACTTGTGTTGTATTGATTATATTTATATTATCAATGCTAGAAAAATATATCCCATTTCATATAAATATCGATAAAATTGGTAGTTTAGGTATGGCAATATATGTATTTTATACATCAATAAAAATGATAATAGGAAATATTAGAGGAATTATGATAAATGATGAAGAAAACAATGAAATAAAGGAGAATATAATTAATGAATTAGAGAGATTTAAAGAATTAAATGTAAAAAAAATTAAGATTATAAAAATGTCAACATATTATAGTGTTTTTATGCAAGTAGAAGCAAAAGAAAATATGACAATAAAAAAATATTTATCAATTGAAAAAAAAGTAAAAGCTTATTTGAAATCTAAAATAAAATTGATTAGATTTATAGATATAGAGCCAGTATAAAATTAGTAATAAAAAAAGCTACCTTAAAATATATTATATAAATATATTTTAAGGAGTTTTTATTTTGGAAAATTTATTAAAAACAACAATAATGGGAGTGTTTTTTGGAACTTTTGGAACAACAATAGGAGGTATTATAGGAGTTACTTTTAATAAAACTTCTAATAAGTTTCTAAGTTTTATATTATCACTAGCAGCGGGATTAATGATAGCAGTAGTGTGTTTTGATTTGATTCCAGAAGCCTTAGAAATTGCAAATATAGTAAGTGTTATAATAGCAACAATAATAGGAATATTTGTAATGATAATATGCGATATAGTAGTTCAACAAAAGATACGAAGAAGAAAGAAAAAAATAAATATAAATGAAACAAAAGGAAGATTATTAAAAACAGGAATTATAGTAAGTATAGGATTAGCACTACATAATATACCAGAAGGTTTAGCAATAGGTGCAGGTTTTGATGCATCATTTAAATTAGGAATTTCACTGGCAATAGCGATAGCAATTCATGATGTGCCAGAAGGTATATCTATGGCTGTACCTATGAGAAAAGGAGGAGTAGATAAGTTAATTATAATAGGATGTGTTATATTATCAGGCTTAGCAACAGGAGTAGGGGCTTTTATTGGAGCAATAATTGGGGAAATATCACAAACTGTTATAGCATTTTGCCTTGCATCTGCAGCAGGAGCAATGTTGTATGTAGTATCTGGAGAATTAATACCAGAAGCAAATAAATTGTATGATGGGAGAATGTCAGCAATAGGAAATATAATAGGATTTTTAATTGGAATAATAAGTACAATACTATAAAAAATAATGAATAATTAATTATTCACTATTCATTACAATGTGAATGCATTGGACATGAATTTTCTATGCTTTTTTCTCGCTCGTCCCAACTAGTAGAAACCGTATAGAAAATATTCTCGCAATTTCGCTAGCGATTGCTTCGATATTTTCTTAACTGTTTCTAACTAGTCGGTCCCCACACAAGCTCGCTACGAAAAAACATAGAAAATTCTACGACCCATACAATTAAATTATAAAAAGTAACATTTTAAAATGTTACTTTTTATAATTCATATATTCTTTTACTCAATAATTTCTAATCCAGCATATTTTGCCATTAGGCGTTTATGACCAGCTTTATCAAAGCTTAAATCAACTTTATAATCATCGCCTTCTTGTTCTATATAATTTATAGTGCCTTCTCCAAATTTCTTATGGAAAACTCTAGTTCCTTCTTTATATAGAGAAATGTCAGCAGCAGAATTATTTTTTGTTGATTGATTATTTAAGAAACTTTCTACAGTTCTAAATTGATATGTTGAATTAACAGGAACTTTAGATTTTGCAACTGAAGAAGTATTTTTTATTGAATTAATATTGTAAGATACTACTTTTGAAGCTCCTTGTCCATATTCCCATTTATAAGAATTATCCCTAGAAGAATTGTCTTTGTCTCCAAATAATTTATCATAGCCGTTTAAACAATCAGCAGGAATTTCTTTTAAGAAACGAGAAACCATATTGCAAGTAGTAGAACCAAACATAGTTCTCTGTCTAGAACAAGACATAAATAGATATTGTTTTGCTCTAGTAATTCCAACATAGCATAGTCTTCTTTCTTCTTCTAATTCTTTTTCATCACCAATACTCTTATAGCCAGGGAATATTCCTTCTTCCATACCAACTAAGAAAACTACTGGAAATTCCAAACCTTTAGCACTATGAAGAGTCATTAAAGTAACAGAATCTTCAGAATCTTCCATATCATCAAGATCACTTGAAAGAGTAATTCCAGCAAGAAATTCGTCTAAAGAATTTTCAGCAAATTCTTCTTCAAATTCCATAGTAACAGTTAAAAATTCATCTAAGTTAGCAATTCTATTTTCAGCTTCTACAGTATTTTCATTTTCTAATGCTTTTACATAACCAGTTCTATTTAAAACTTCTTTTACAAGTTCTGTAACAGACATTTGATCTTTCTTTGAAATTAAATCTTCGATAATATTTACAAATTCTCTAGAATTAGAATAAACTCTCATCAAATCATAATCTTGAGCATTTTTTATAACTTCGTACATAGATAATCCTTTTTCATCTGCAATTCTTTGAATAGTATCTAAACTGGTTTTTCCAATGCCTCTTTTTGGTTCATTAATAATTCTTCTTAAACTTAAATTATCTTTTACATTATTAATTAATCTTAAATAACCAATAATATCTTTAATTTCTTTTCTTTCATAGAATTTTAAACCACCAACAATTTTATAAGGAATATCTTCACGTCTTAAAATATCTTCTATGCAACGAGACTGAGTATTCATTCTATATAAAACAGCAAAATCAGAATATTTAAAATATTCATTAGTTCTTAAATGATTGATTTTTTCAACGATGAAAGATGCTTCATCATATTCATTATCACTTAAATAAACTTCTGGAAGCTCACCAGAATCATTTTCAGTCCACAATTTCTTTTCATATTTTACAGTATTATTTTTAATAACAGCATTAGCAACTTTTAAAACATTGCCAGTACATCTATAATTCTGTTCAAGTTTTATAATTTCAGTACCAGGGAAATCCTTTTCAAAATTTAAAATATTGCTAATATCAGCACCTCTAAAAGAATAAATTCCTTGGTCATTATCTCCAACAACTGTTATATTACCATATTTAGCAGCAAGCATAGAAACAAGAGTAAATTGAGCCTTATTTGTATCTTGATACTCATCAACTAAAATATACTTAAATTTATCAGAATAATATTCTAAAACATCAGGATTCTCCATTAAAATTTTTATAGTAAAATTAATAATATCATCAAAATCAATAGCATTATTTTCTTTTAATCTTTGTTGATATAAGTTGTAAATAGTTGCAATTTTTTCTTTTCTAAAATCTCCATTAGCTCTTTTTTGATAATCTGCAGGTTCTAACATTTCATTTTTTGCATTACTAATTTCTGATAAAACAGATCTATCAGAAAAAAGCTTATCATCAATATCTAAATCTTTTAAACATTCTTTTATAAGAGTCTTTTGATCAGAAGTATCAAAAATAATAAAAGAAGAATCAAATCCAACTCTATCTATATATCTTCTTAAAATACGTACACAAATTGAATGGAAAGTACCCATCCACATATCTTTTACAGCATCACCAACAAGATTTTCTATTCTTTGTTTCATTTCATTAGCAGCCTTATTGGTAAATGTTATAGCTAAAATGCTCCAAGGAGCGACATTCTTTTCTTGCATTAAATAAGCTATTTTATGAGTAAGAACCTTAGTCTTTCCACTACCAGCACCAGCAATAACAAGGCAAGGCCCTTCAGTTTTAACAACAGCATTATATTGTTCTTTATTCAATCCATCTAATAAATCGTTCATTTCTTTTTTCCTTTCTTCAGTTGTAAGTTAATTTGCTTTTTTAATAATTTTATCGATACAGATATCCAAAACACTAGCGCATTTTCTATAAACTGCCAAACCATATCCCCAAGGATCGCTAATATCCAAACCATTTTCAAGATCATATTCAGCATATTCTTTAATAGTAAAAGTTTTATCCTTTAAATGTGGAAACATAGAAGTAATAAAATTCTTGTGATTTACGGTAGCACATAAAATTAAATCCATATCATTAATGTTTGAATCTGAGATGCTAGTAGCCTTATGAAGTCTTAAATCAATACCGCATTTCATCCATAGCCTCAATAGCTTCATATGTTGAATGAGCTCCTGTTTCAGCATAAGTACCGGCAGAGTAAACATCAAATTTTGATTCTAAATCAGTTCCAACAAGCTTATTTTTCATAATAGCTTCAGCCATGGCACTTCTACAAATATTACCTGTACAAATAAACATTATTTTCATATTAAAATAGTCCTTTCTATATGTATAAACGTCGTTAGTTTCTACATTATACCAATTATTTTTTTAATATACAATACTTCTGAGTTCTATTTATTTATAAATTAATATCTCATTACATAGGCTTATCAAAGGCAGTTATTCCTTGACAAAAATAGTATATAGAGATACAATTAGGACGAAAATGATAAAAAGGAGATTCTTATGCAAAATAATAACAATAGAAAAATTTTTGAAATATTTATTTCAAAAACAAAGATATATTTATTAATAATTGCAATACTACTCATAATAATATGCGTTAAAAATGTTAATGCCATAATTCCAAGTTGTATAGCATATATATGTATAATTTTATACGCATACTGGACTAACAATAAACGTAAAAGCGAATTATCAAGGCATTTGCAAGAACTAACAGTAAACTTAGATACAATGGCAAAGAAAACGCTAGTTAATTCTCCATTTCCACTAATAATAGCAGAAACTGATGGGAATATAATATGGAGTAGTGCAAAGTTTATATCTGCTTTTAGAGATATAGACGTACAAAGCGAATTGCATGATTTAATAAAAGACATAAAGTTAGAAATAGAAAATAAAAAAGATAGAAAGAATCACCTGATATCAAAGAAAATAGAAATAGACCATAGAACATATAGTGTACTATGTGAATATATAAAAGAAAATAAGAGAAAAAATTCAGAACACACAGTAGTATTATACTTTATAGATATAACAGAAGCAGAAAAAACTAAAAAAACATGCAATGATATTAAAACATGTGTAAGCTTAATTACAGTAGATAATTATGATGAACAAATGCAAAGAATGACAAACGAAGAAAGACCACATGTTGTAGCAACAATAGAAAAAATAATCTATGATTGGGTATCACAATCAAAAGGAATAATGATAAAAGATGAAAGAGATAAATATGTTTATATTTTCGAAAACAAATATCTTGATGAAATAAAAGAAAAGAAATTTGAAATCTTAGATACAATCAAAGAAATAGAATTAGAAGGAATGTCACAAATAACATTAAGTATAGCAGTATCTACAGAAGGAGATAGTATATACGAAAAATATAAATCAGCAATATCAGCAATGGAAATAGCACAAGGAAGAGGTGGAGATCAAGCAGTAATTAGGGAAAACGGAAAATATACTTTCTTTGGTGGATTAGCTCAAGAAAAGGAAAAAAGAACAAAAGTAAAGGCAAGAAATGTGGCACATGCATTATCAAACTTAATAAAAGAATCAAGTAATGTTATGATAATGGGACACCATAATCCAGATATAGATGCTATAGGTTCAGGCTTAGGAATTTATAAAATAGCAAAAACCTTAGGGAAAGAAGCAAATATAGTAACTAATAGTGCAGGTCTTACTCTAGAAGCATTTATTACAGAAATAAAAAAAGATAAAACTTATGAAGGAGTATTCATAAACTCAGAGGAAGCAAAACTAAAAATAACTCCAGAAACTTTATTAGTCATAGTAGATACACATAAAACAACATATGTAGAAATTCCAGAATTAATTAATAAAATTGATAAAATAGTAATAATAGACCATCATAGAAGAAGTCCTGAATTTATAGATAAAGCAATATTAACATATCAAGAAGTATATGCTTCATCAGCAGCAGAACTAGTTACAGAATTAGTACAATATGCAGATTGTGAAGTAGAATTATCAACAATGGAAATAGAAGGTCTATATGCAGGAATAATGATGGATACCAAGAATTTTACTTTTAAAACAGGTGTTAGAACATTTGAGTCAGCGGCATATTTAAGAAAATGTGGAGTAGACATTATAAGAGTAAAAAAATGGTTCCAAAGCAATTTTGAAAGTTATTCAGTAATAGCAGATATAGTAAAATCATCAGAAATAGTAAGAAATAACATCGCAATAGCAATATATGATGCAGGAGACAAAGACGCAGGGCTTATATGTGCAAAAGCTGCAGACGAGTTATTAACAATAAGCAACATAACAGCATCCTTTGTATTAGGAAACGTAGGAGATAGAACCGTTTGTATAAGTGGAAGATCAATAGGAGATATAAACGTACAAGTAATATTAGAAAAACTAGGTGGCGGAGGTCACATAACAGTAGCAGGAGCACAATTAAAAGATACAGATTGTGAAACAGCCAAAAAAGAACTACTTGATAAAATAGAAGAATATTATTCAGAAGTGAACAACTAATTGCATATAAAAAAATGCAAAGCAAACGTATTTTGCATACGTGGGGGCGACCAGTGGTCGCCCGCAAATTGCAATGTGAATGCATTGCACATAAGGAGGTAATCAAGTGAAAGTTATTTTATTACAAGATATAAAAGGTATAGGAAAAAAAGACCAAATAATAAACGCAAGTGATGGACATGCAAAAAACTATTTATTTCCAAAAAAACTAGCAGTGCCAGCAGATAAAGAAAATATGGCAAAATTAGAATCAAAAAAATCATCAGAAAACCATAAAAAAGAATTAGAAAAAGAAGCGGCAATAAAAAACAAAGAAGAAATAGCAAAAATAACATTAAAAATAGCAACAAAATGTGGAGAAAATGGTAGAATATTTGGTTCGATAACATCAAAAGAAATAGCAGAAAAATTAAATGAACAATATAAAATACAAGTAGATAAAAAGAAAATAATGCTAGAAGAACCAATAAAAAATCTAGGAACAACAAATGTAGAAATAAAATTATACGAAGGGATAATAGCAACACTAAAAGTAATGGTAGTAGAAGAAAAATAAAGTAGGTATAATATGGAAAAAATCAAAAAATTTATAAATAAACATGATTTATTATTTATAATTATAATAATGGTTATATTTAATATTATATGGATTAGAACTAGTATTTTGGAGTCTATGGATGAAATATGGAATTTTCAAAATTTATATAAAATACATCAATCAAATTATATATATGAAAAAGATATAAATATAATAATTACACCTCTATTTTTTATAATAGGAGAAGTTTTTATAAAAATATTTGGTGCTAATTTTTTTGCTTTTAGCATATATAGCTCTGTAATAAATGTTGCTACAGTATCTATAATATTTTTAATATTTAAAGAATTAAAAATGAATTCTAAGACTAGAATAACATTAACAATAGGATTATTCTTTATGATAAATACAATATTCTTTGGAAATAATGCTAATTATAATTTACTAGCATTGCTTTGGTGTTTAATATCAATATTAATTGGAATAAAAAATAAAAACAAAAAAATAAAATTCTATAATGTAATACAAGGTGTTTTATGTTTTTTTGTTTTATTTACTAAACAAAACATAGGAGTTTTTTTCCTTTTAGGAATTACAGTAGGAGATTTAATAGAGAAAGAATCAATAAGAGTAAAAATGAAAAATATTTTTACTAAATATTTTGTTATCGGAATATTAGGAAGTATATTCCTAATATATTTATTCACTACAAAAACATGGAATAATTTTGTTTTTTATATTCTATCCGGGTTAGGTGAGTTTACTAAAAATTTTAAAATGTCTATTAATACAAAATATAATGAAATAGGGATAACAGTGGCAGGAATCATTTTTTTAATAATAGGTTTAAAAAATAAAATGTTTTCTGATATGCAAAAAAAGTACATATATTTCTTAACTCCAATAGCCATATGCATGTTGGGTATCATGTATCCAATTTTTAATGTATACCATAAAACAA
This sequence comes from uncultured Clostridia bacterium, assembly GCA_947581825.1. Lineage (GTDB taxonomy): Bacteria > Bacillota > Clostridia > TANB77 > CAG-508 > CANPVP01. Next base: position 76,811 of record CANPVP010000001.1, read on the forward strand.
TAGCATGTATAATAAGTATAATTTTGGCTGCATATACAATAATAACATTGTTTCATTTCGAAAATAGTGAATGGTTTTACAAAATATTATGTATGGGATCTATAATACTTAGCTTATCATATATAGATGGAGTATATATAAATTTATGTAGCCAAACTATTACATTAAACGATACAGCTAATCCATTATATGGAATAAGAATAGAAAAAAGTGATTATGAAAAGATTATAAAAATTGATAATTATATTCTTGAGAAAGAAAAGCAAGGGATAAATGTTATAATGATATATGAAAAATCTGGAATGTATATGTTACCAATAAGGCATTTTAATGGAAAATTTGATTGCTTTAATAATGGAAATCTAGGAAAAGATGGAGCAAATGGAGTTATAGAAGAAATAAAACAAATGAAAAATGCTGAAATCTTAATAGTAAAAGATGATGATGATGTATTTTGGCAAGAACCAAAAGAAGTAAGAGAATATATAAAAGAAAATTTAAAAAACATAGGAGAAATAGAAGAATTTTCAATATATGCAACAAAAATGGAAGGTGAATAAAATGGAGTTAAATAGAATACCACCAAATGATGTAGAAGCAGAACAAGCAATCTTAGGAAGTATGCTAACAGATAAAGATGCAGTAATAGCAGCAATAGAAGTTTTAAAAGAAGATGATTTCTACAGAGAAGACAATAAATTAATATATAGTGCAATGCTAAGTCTATATGGAAAATCAGAGCCAATAGATATAATAACAGTAAAATCAGAATTACAAGCTATTGGAAAATTTGATGCTGTAGGTGGATTAGAATATTTAGCAGAATTACCAGAAAAGGTACCAACAACAGCAAATGTTGATAAGTATATAAAAATAGTAGAACAAAAATCTATGGTAAGAAAACTTATAAAATCAGCAAATGAAATAATAGCAATGGGCTATGATGAAACACAAGAAGTAGAAAACGTAATGGAAATGGCAGAAAAGAACATATTTGAAACAATGCAAAGAAAAAATCAAAAAGGATATTCTGCGATAAAAGATGTTTTAATAGATACATTTGCACAAATAGAAGCTTTATATAATCAGAAAAAAACGGTAACAGGTGTTCCAACAAACTTTATTGATTTAGATCAAAAAACTTCGGGATTACATGGCTCTGAACTAGTAATTATAGCAGCAAGACCTGCAATGGGAAAATCAGCATTTGCATTAAATATTGCTACAAATGCTGCTACAAGGTCAAATGTACCGGCAGTAATATTCAGTTTGGAAATGAGTAAAGAGCAAATGGTAAACAGAATCTTATGTAGTGAAGCAATGGTAGATAGTGAAAAAGTAAAAACAGGAAAAATAGACGAAGAAGATTGGATAAAACTAGCAGGAGCACTAGGGCCACTTTCAGAAGCGGAAATATACATAGATGATACAGCGGGAATATCAATAACCGAAATAAGAGCAAAATGTAGAAAATTAAAAATGGAAAAAAACATAGGATTAATTATAATAGATTATTTGCAACTAATACAAGGAAGTGGAAAGAGAAATTCAAGCCGTGAGCAAGAAATATCTGAAATAAGTAGGTCATTAAAAATTTTAGCAAAAGAATTAGACGTACCAGTAGTAGCACTTTCACAATTATCAAGAACAGCAGAACAACGACAAGATCATAGACCAATGTTATCAGACTTGCGTGAATCAGGAGCTATAGAACAAGATGCGGATATAGTAATGTTTTTATATAGAGATGATTATTATAATCCAGAAACAGAAAAAAAGAATGTTGCAGAAGTAATATTAGCAAAAAATAGAAGCGGTTCAATCGGAACAGTAGAATTAAGGTGGTTAGGAGAATTCACAAAATTCGTTAATTTAGAAAAATATAGAGATGAAATGTAGAGATGTTAATATAATAAAAAATACAAAACTGTATAAAAATTGTAAAAAGGAGAAATAATGTTAAAAGAACAAGTAGAAAAAACAATAAAGAAATACAATCAAATTGAATCTGGTGATAAGATAATTTTAGGAGTATCTGGTGGACCAGATTCTATTTCTATGCTCAACATATTAAATGAAATCAGAAAAGAAAAAAATGGAATAGATTTTGAAATAGTAGTTGCACATATAAATCATATGATAAGGGAAGAAGCAACAGAAGATGAGGAGTATGTGAGGTTATTTTGTGAAAAAGAAAATATAAAATTCTTTGCAAAAAGAGCACAAATATTAAAGATATCTCAGGAACACAAAATAGGAACAGAAGAAGCGGGAAGAAAAATAAGATATGATTTTTTTGAAGAAATTTTAAAAAAAGAAAATGCAAATAAAATAGCAACAGCTCATAATGCAAATGATAATGCTGAAACAATTTTAATGAATATATTAAGGGGAACGTCACCTTCTGGAATAAAAGGAATAGAGCCAATTAGAGAAAATAAATATATAAGACCACTTATAGAATGTAAAAGAGAAGACATTGAAGAATACTGCAAAAAAGAAAATTTAAATCCGAGAATAGATAAAACAAATTATGAAAATATATATACTAGAAATAAAATAAGAAACATATTAATTCCGCTAATAAAAAAGGAATTTAATCCTAATATAATAGAAACATTAAACAGATTATCTGAAATTGCCAAAATAGAAGATATCTATTTTGAAGAAATAATAGAAAAAAAATATAGGGAAATAGCAGAACTAAATGATTTCAATCAAGAAAAAAAGATAATACTAGATTTAGAAAAGTTCAATCAAGAAAATATAGTAATAAAAAACAGACTAATATTATATACTATAAATAAGTTAGTAGGCTCTACAAAAGGAATTGAGAAAATTCATGTAAATGATATAATAAAATTATGTGAGAAAAACATAGGAAATAAATTTTTACAACCAAAAAAACACATAAAAATTTTGATAAAAAACAAAAAAATTATTTTTATGTTAAATGCTTAAAACCGTAAGCTGAAACCTACAAAACAAGCGGTTTGTAACAAAAATGACTTGCGAAAAAGTATTGAAAAGGATTTTCATGTATGATATACAATTGTCTAGAAAATTATACTGAGAAGTGATATAAATCACAAAAGAAAGGAATGAAACAAATGAAAGGTAGCTTAAAAACATTAGGAATGTGGCTAATATTTGGCATTATATTTGTGATTCTATTAACTGCTATACTTGAAGGCGGTAGCAATTCAATGAAATATTCTGAATTAATAAAAGATTTAGAAGATAAAAAAGTTGAAAAAATAGAAATAAATGCAGAAGGGAAAAAGGCAACGGTAAAATTAGCAGGAGACAATAATATAAAAGAAGTAAATATTCCTAATATGGAGACTTTTATGGAATATGCAAATGAATATTTAAAAACTGCAGAAATTGAATTAAGTGAAAAGTCAGAATCAGTATTTGTAACAATATTAGATATATTGTCACCATTTATAATACTAATAGTATTCCTAATATTCTGGTTTATAACAATGAACCCACAACAAGGTGGAAATAAAACTATGTCATTTGGAAGAAGTAAAGCAAGAGTGATAGGAGGAAATGAAAAAGGTAGAATAACATTTGAAGACGTTGCAGGAGTAGATGAAGAAAAAGAAGAATTAGAAGAAATAGTAGAATTCTTAAAAAATCCTAAAAAATTCACAAATATGGGAGCAAGAATTCCAAAAGGAGTTTTATTAGTAGGTCAACCAGGAACAGGAAAAACTCTATTAGCAAAAGCAGTAGCAGGAGAAGCAGGAGTACCATTCTTTATAATAAGTGGGTCTGATTTCGTAGAAATGTTCGTTGGTGTTGGAGCATCAAGAGTAAGAGATTTATTTGAACAAGCAAAGAAAAATGCACCATGTATAATCTTCATAGATGAGATAGATGCAGTAGGACGTCAAAGAGGAGCAGGTCTTGGTGGAGGACATGATGAAAGAGAACAAACATTAAATCAAATGCTTGTTGAAATGGATGGATTTGGAACAAATGAAGGCGTTATAGTTTTAGCAGCAACAAATAGACCAGACGTATTAGATAGAGCTTTATTAAGACCAGGAAGATTTGATAGACAAATAGTAGTATCAGCACCAGATGTATTAGCAAGAGAGCAAATATTAGAAGTTCATGCAAGAAAGAAAAAACTAGCAGAAGATGTTGATTTAAAAACAATAGCAAAAAATACATCAGGCTTTTCAGGAGCAGACCTAGAAAACGTATTAAACGAAGCCGCTTTATTAGCTGCTAGAAGAGATAAAAACGAAATAGGAATGGCAGAAATAGAAGATGCAATGGTAAAAGTAACAATGGGACCAGAAAAGAAAACAAGAGTAAGAAGCGAAAAAGAAAATAAATTAGTAGCATATCATGAAGCAGGTCATGCAGTTGTAAGTAGATTTTTACCAACACAAGATGCAGTTCATCAAATATCAATAGTACCAAGAGGTATGGCAGGTGGATATACGATGTACAGACCAACAGAAGATAAATCATTTATGTCAAAATCAGAAATGGAAGAAAACATAGTATCACTTCTAGGTGGTAGAGTAGCAGAAAAATTAATTTTAGATGATATATCAACAGGTGCAAGTAATGATATAGAAAGAGCATCAAAAATAGCAAGAGATATGGTTACAAAATACGGAATGAGTGATACAATAGGATCAATAATGTTTGGTTCAGGTCAAGAAGAAGTTTTCTTAGGAAGAGATTTTGCACAAGCAAGAAACTATTCAGAAGAAACTGCATCTGTAATAGATGTAGAAACAAAAAATATAATAGACAAAGCATACAGAAGAGCTGAAGAAATATTAAAAAACAATATAGATAAACTTCATGCTGTAGCACAAGTTTTATTAGAAAAAGAAAAAATAGATGGAGAAGAATTCGAAGCAATATTTAGTGAATAGAATTCATTGCAATATAAAAGTATTGCATATCTGTAGGGGCAATCATAGATTGCCCACTTTTTGTAGAGATGTTAATTTTATGATAACAATCTAAATTTTCTATGGAATACTACAAAATAACATCACGATGCGTTTAATGAAACTCGGGCGACCACTGGTCGCCCCTACAACAGGCAAAGCCTTAACAGCATCAGCACCGACGAATCGCAAACCCCAAATGGTAGAGATGTTATAACAATATAAAATTTAATTTGACAAACTTTATTATTCAAGCTATAAAATATTTGTTAAATCAAAAAGCATCTTAGGAAAGACATAAATTAATTTAATTCAAAGAAATTTTTTCTAAATTAAAATCCAAAAAATTAATTAAAAATCAAATAGAAAGAGGGTGATAAAAGTTTATAAAAATCTATTTTACATGTTGCTAAAAAAGCAAGAAACTATTATAATAGAGGAGAGAACAGCTAATGGAAAAAATTAATTTAGTACCCAAAAATGATTTGGTTTTTCAAAGAATTTTTGGAAAAGTAGGCAATGAGGATATTGCAAAAAGATTTATAGAATTAATAATAGGGAAAAAGATAGAAACAATAGATTTAGATGTAAATAGAGAATTAATAAGAGAAAAAGAAGAAGGAAAACTAAGCAGATTAGATGTAAGAGCAAAGTTAAATGATGGAATTAGTTGCAATATAGAAATACAATTAAAAGATCAAAATAACATGGAAAAAAGAGCATTGTATTATTGGGCAAGATTACATGGAAATCAATTAAAGGTTGGAGAAGACTATAAAGATGTAAAGAAAACAATTTCAATAATCATAATGGGAGAAAATTTAAAAAGATTAGCAGACATAGAAGAATATCATACAAAGTGGAAATTGAGAGAAGAAAAAAAGAAAGAAAAGATTTTAACAGAAGATATAGAAATACATATTCTAGAAATGGAAAAAATGAAAAATAGAGTTAAGGAAAAGGATGAACTTAGATTGTGGCTATTGTTTCTAGACAATCCAGAAAATGAGGAGGTGCTGAAGAAAATGGAAGAAAATGATTTTTTAAAACAAGCAATGAAAGAATACGAGCACTTAAGAGGAAGCGAAAGTTTTTGGAGATTAGTAGAACTAAGAGAGAAGAATCTACGAGATGAAGTATGGGAAAAAAATAATGCACGAGAAGAAGGCAGAAAGGAAGGAACAGAAAAAGGAAAAAAAGAGGAAAAAATAGAGATAGCAAAGAAGTTATTAAAGAAAGGATATAATGTAGAACAAATTATGGAAATAACGGATTTAAGTGAAGATGAAATTAAAGAAATCCAATAATAATTATTACATAATATTAAACATCTTTAGGGGCGATTAGCAATCGCCCGAACACACATAAATTGTAGAGATGTTATTATAAATTTAATGAATTATGAATAATTAATAATTAATGTAAAAAATTTGTAATAGTTTTGTAATGCTCAAAAAAATTCTTACAACCAACTGGCATACAAATACTATTAACATAAAATGTAAAAAACAACAAAAACAAACCCGCTGAAAACAGCGGGTTTGTTGCATGTTTAACATAAAAACATGAAGTTTGACATTATATATTTCATATTATAATATGTGGATACAACAAAAGAGTAGACAAAAATCTACAAAAAAAAACACAAGAAATAATAGAGAGAAACCAAAGATCTTAAAAAACCAAAGATAATATTTCAGAGAAACCAAAGATCTTTAAATATACAAAAGTAAAAAAAATATATACAAGAGATAAAAGAAGTTAGAAGTAAACAAATATTAAATTATGCATTTCCCTATATGTATAATCATTTGCTACTTCTAACTTCATATAATCTTAATCGAAAATGTGAATACAATAAGGCTATATAGGACAACCCTATAGCTAGTAAATATATATAAGATAAGATTCAGGGGAGGTATTTACAAATGCAGGTAATAAAAAGAGACGGAAGATTAGCAGAATTTAATTTAGAAAGAATAATTAAAGCAGTAACACTAGCCATGTCACATACACCAGGTGGAGTAGATGTGGATTTAGCAAATAAAATAGCAATGGCAGTAGAAAAACAACTTGATGGAAAAACACAAGTAACAGTATACGAAATAGAAGATATAGTAGAAAAAAGATTAATGGCATCATCAAGAAAAGAAGTTGCACAAGCATATATAACATATAGATACAATAGAGATGTAGCAAGAAAATCAAGAACAAAAGATGTTTTCTTAGAAATAATAGAAACAAAATCAAATGATGTAACAAGAGAAAATGCAAATATGAATGCAGATACACCAGCAGGTATGATGATGAAATTTGCAAGTGAAACAACAAAACCATTTGTAGATGATTTCTTATTATCACAAGAAGCAAGAGAAGCTGTTCAAGGTGGATATATTCATATACATGATAAAGATTATTATCCAACGAAGAGCTTAACATGTTTACAACATCCATTAGATAAAATACTAGAAAATGGTTTTAGAGCAGGACATGGTTCTTCAAGAGCAGCAAAGAAAATAGAAACAGCGAGTATATTAGGATGTATTTCAATGGAAACAGTACAAAATGAAATGCATGGTGGACAAGCAATTCCTGCTTTCGATTTTTACATGGCACCATATGTAAAAATGACTTTTAAACAAGAAATAAAGAAAGCAGAAGAAATGGTAGGAGTAGACCTATCAAAATATTATGATTATCAAGTAAAAGATTATATAGAAAAAGATGTAAAAGACCTAAAAGGAGAAGAAAGATATTTACAGGCAGCAATAAATGCTACAGTAGAAAGAGTACATCAATCAATGGAAGCCTTTATTCACAACATGAATACAATCCATTCAAGAGGTGGAAATCAAGTAGTATTTAGCTCTATCAATTATGGAACAGATACATCAGCAGAAGGAAGATGTGTAATTCGTGAATTATTAAAATCAACTTTAAGAGGAGTTGGAAATAACGAAACTCCAATATTCCCTATACAAATATGGAAAAAGAAAAGAGGAGTAAACTACTTAAAAGGAGATCCAAACTATGACTTATATCAATTTGCATGTGAAGTAACATCAAAAAGATTTTTCCCAAATTTCTTAAACTTAGATGCAACATTTAATACACATCCAAAGTGGGATGCAAAAGATCCACATAGATATTACTATGAAGTAGCAACAATGGGATGTAGAACAAGAGTATTTTCTAACCGTCATGGAGAAGATACATCTGTTGGAAGAGGAAATATATCATTTACAACAGTTAATTTAGTTAGAATAGCAATAGAAGCAGCAAGAGAAGCACAAGCAGAATTAGGTTTAGAATTTGATTTAGGTGTTGGAAGTGAAAAAAATATGACACCTAAATATAAAAAATTAGTAAAGAAAATATTCTTAGAAAGATTAGATAAATACACACAAGTAGCAGCTAGACAACTTTACGATAGATATAGATTCCAAGCAACAGCTTCGAAAAAACAATTCCCATTATTAATGGAAGGTTTGTGGCAAGACAGTGAAAACTTATTGCCAAATGAATCAATAGAACCAGTATTAAAACATGGAACTTTATCAATAGGATTTATAGGATTGGCAGAAGCTTTAATAACACTTACAGGAAAACATCATGGAGAATCAGATGATTCACAAAATTTAGGAATAGAAATTATAAAACAAATGAGAGATGATTGTGATAATTTAGCAGATAGATATGATTTAAATTATTCCCTATTAGCAACACCAGCAGAAGGATTAGCAGGAAGATTTACAAAAATGGATAGAAGAGATTTTGGAAATATATTAGGTGTTACAGATAAAGAATATTATACAAATAGTAATCACGTGCCAGTTTGGTATAAATGTACAGCAGAGCATAAAGCAAAAATAGAAGCACCATATCATGCATTAACAAATGCAGGACATATATTCTACATAGAATTAGATGGAGATGCAACTCATAACCCAGAAAGCGTAGAAGCAGTAGTAGATTTAATGGATAAATACAACATGGGATATGGATCAGTAAATCATACACGTTCAAGATGCATGGATTGCGGATTTGAAAATGCAGATGCATTTTTACAAGAATGTCCAGTATGCGGTGGAAAAAACATAGATACAATACAAAGAATAACAGGATATTTAGTAGGAACAACATCACGTTGGAATAAAGGAAAGTTATCTGAGTTGCGTGATAGAGTAACTCATGGAACTGAGTGCGAAAAATAAACGGCGTCTTGCGTTGTTAAATTCAAAACAAAAATCCTCGATGTACACAAGTACACCTCCGGTATTTTGTTTTGAATTTGCCTAGCAATACTGGCTTCTTTTTCGCACCATGGAGAGAGATGTTAATGAATATTGAATAATTGCAATGCGAATGCATTGCACACACAGGGGGAAATTCAAATGAAAATGGCAGGATTTTACGATGAAAGCATATCAAATGGATTAGGTTGGAGAGCAGTACTATTTGTGAGCGGATGCCCACATCATTGCCCAGGATGCCATAATAAGCAAGCACAAGATTTCGAATATGGAACAGATTTTAATAAGCAAGAAAAACAAGAAATAATTGATAGAATAAAAGAAAATTCAATATTAAAGGGAATTACAATAAGTGGTGGAGAACCACTGTGTAAAGAAAATATACCAGAGGTATTGGAATTTATTAAAGACTTAAGAAAAGAAAAACCAGATTTTAATGTATGGTGTTATTCGGGATATACAATAGAAGAATTGATGGCAAGAAATGATAAAACTACTAATGAATGTTTAGAACAAATCGATGTATTAGTAGATGGAGAATACATAGAAAGCCAAAAAGAACCAAATTTAAAATTTAGAGGATCAAAAAATCAAAGAATAATAGACGTACATAAATGCATGAGTGAGCAAAAAGTAGTCCAATTAGCAATATAAAATATAAAAGGCATGTACACTATTGTATATGCCTCTTTACATATATTTAATTTTTGCTTTTAGAGGATAAAAGTTAGCAATATAAGTTTTCTATGATTTTTTCTTGCTCGTCCCAACTTCGTAGAAACTATGTTAAAAAATATACCTATAAATAGATATATTTTTAAATATTTTCTAACTCGTCGGTCCCCACACGGAGCTCGCTACGAAAAAACATAGAAAACTTAAATTAATAAATATAAATTAATAAAAAAGGAGAAAGAAATGAACAAGATTAAAATTTTTTCTTGCAGTGAGGCTGCAAACGATTTTACAAAAGAATTATGTGATTGTTTAAAAATTCCAATGGGGCAAATTAATTCAATGAAATTCAAAAATGATAACAACTTTGTGCAAATCCTAGAAACAGTTAGAGACCATGATGTGTATGTTGTACAATCCAATGTTCCACCAATAAATGAAAGAATAATGGAATTATTAATAACAATAGATGCAATAAAAAGAGCATCTGCTAAGAGAATAAATGTAATATTGCCATACTTTATGTATTCAAGATCAGATAAAAAAGATCAACCACGTGTTCCAATAACAGCAAAATTAATGGCAGAAATATTAGAAGCAGCAGGAGCTAATAGAATAATAACATGCGATTTGCATAACCCTGCAATACAAGCATATTTCAATATAAACTGTGATATGTTGTCTGGTCAAAATATATTACAAAAATACTTTAAAAGCAAAAATTTAAAAGATATGGTAATAGTTGCAACAGATGCAGGTAGTTCTAAAAAAGCATATAAATATTCAGAATATTTTGGATGCCCTATAGCATTAATAGATAAAAGAAGAGCGGGAAATGATGATAGAGCTATAGCTACAACAGTTATAGGAGAAGTAAAAGATAAAACAGCAATAATATTTGATGATGAAATAGACACAGCAGGTTCAGTAATGGAAACTGTACAAATATTAGAAAAATTTGGCGCAAAAGAAATATATTGCGGATGTACACATGGAGTATTATCAGGTCCAGCAATAGAGAGAGTAAAAAATTCAGCATTAAAAGAATTAGTTATAACAAATACAATTCCACTACTAGAAGAAAAGAAACTACCACAAATAAAAGTATTATCAATAGCTCCATTATTTGCAGAAACAATAAGAAGATTAAATGAAGAAAGACCATTAGGAGAAGTTTTAAGAGTAGAATAGTGAAAGTATAGATGCGAGCAAGGTTCACAAATTCATAAAAGATATTGACAAAAGCTATACTGGTAGGTTATAATAATCACCGTATAAGGAAGAAATCCCACGTACTAAGAAAATTAATACTAGGAGGAGGGGAAAAAATGTCAGAAGTAAAAGTTAATAATGGAAATATAGAAGATGCATTAAAAAGATTTAAAAGACAATGTGCTAGAAATGGAGTAATGCAAGAAGTTAGAAAAAGAGAGCATTATGAAAAGCCTAGTGTAAAAAGAAAAAAGAAATCAGAGGCTGCAAGAAAAAGAAAATTTTAATTTTATAAATAGGGTAATGGAACAAACCATTACCCTTTTGTCATATTTGCAAATAAACATAAAGTATGATATAATTAATATATAAAAATCTAAAGGGAGGTTTTTGGTATGTTGGAACGAATTATCGTTGGTATCGTCCTGGCAATCATTTGCCTGAAGCTCTACATCTGGTTTGCAGATGAGGTGTATGAAACTGAGGACAATACTGAGCGGACTTGTTCAGGGATGATCGTGATTGGATTTATATGCGCTTGCATTTTTTCCGGGATCATACGAGTAGTCAGTGTACTGGCTATCCTGCTTGCAGTAATTGCTATTACAATAACGGCTGTAAAGTCGGAGCAGGGGTTCCTTCGGGGACTGGCAGGCATACTCGTGCATGCGTTGGCGATTCCAATTGTATGCATTGTGTTGTTGCTGATAGTCTTTTGAAGAATTAATGAGGGAAGGCTGAAAAGCTATCCCTCTTAATTTATATATATTAGTAATAAAGTTTTATATATTAGAGAAGAACATAGAATAGTTGAAAAATATAAATAAATATAGTATAATAAGATAAGAGAATATATTTTGTTTAAGGGGGGAAAGTGATGAGAACTAGAAAAAAAATATTAATAGTAGCAACTATTGCTTTATTAATTATTTTAATAAGTGTAAGTTCAAGGGCTTTTATAATATATCCAACAAGTGTATCTAAACCCTCTGAAGATTCAGGATTTTATGGTATGGGAGGCACAATTGTTTCTTTTATTCGAGGAATAGGAACGATTGTTTCGGTAGCCGCTTTAGCAATTATGGGAATAAAATATATGGTAGGTTCAGTAGAAGAAAAGGCAGAATATAAAAAAGAGATGGTCCCATATTTGGTAGGTGCTGCAATGCTTTTTGGGCTTAGTAACTTAATTACTCCTTTGTATAATATTTTTTATAGTTAGGAGGGGGTTATATTGAAAAAAATATATGTATTGCTAATAATTAGTTTATTAATAGTATCAATTTGCAATAATGTATGGGCTTTTACTGGTGAAGAAATTGTTTCAAAAGCAAGCACTTTTGCCGGTGGAGGAACGCAGCAAATAACTACAGCATCGATGACAACTTTTTCAAACAGTATTAGTGGAATTTTACTAGGAATAGGAATGATTATAATATTTGTAGTAGGAACTTTACTAGGAATAAAATATATGACAGGAACAGCAGAAGGAAAGGCTAAAGTTATGGACTCTTTGGTTCCATTTGTAATAGGTGTAGTTGTTATTTTTGGAGCTTATACAATATGGACAATAGCTGTAAATGTTATAAATAAACTTTAAAAAATATAATTTTGGGAAAAATATTGCAAAAAAATATTGAATATGGTAAAATAAAATTGATAAAACGTTTTTAATATTATTTCTAATATAGAAATATTTGAATATACATTCAAAAGGGGGAAAATAAAATGAAGAAAATGAAGAAATTATATAATATTGTTACAATACTAATGATAGCTATGATGATAATATCTATAGCAACATCAGTATTTGCTCTTAAAGATCCTACAAATATGAAGGGAACAGACACTAGTGCTTTTGACAATATAGGAAAAAGGATTATTGGTGGTATTCAAGCTATAGGTTCAATTGCATCAGTTGCAATATTAGTTGTACTTGGTTTAAAATATATGATGGGAAGTACAGAGGAAAAAGCAGAATACAAGAAAACAATGATACCATATATTGTAGGAGCAATATTAATATTTGCAGCTTCAAACATTGCAAGTATGGTATTCAAATTTGCTAGTAGCATTAGCTAAAATAAATATAAAAGAAAAAGCAGATTACTCTGCTTTTTTTTTGCACTTTTTTATTATAGCAAAACCTTGAAAAAAAGTGCAAAATATGGTAAATTTAATATAAGAGAAATGTGATAAAGAGGTGGTTTTATGAAGAAATTTGTAAAATATTTAATCTATATAATAATTATATCAATTCTTATTATTGCAGTTTTTAATCAAAATACTAGTGTTGGTAAACCTTCAGATTTTGAAACAAGAGTAAATGGTGCAGATAGTCTTGCAGATACTTTTGGAAAAGAAGTAATTGGAGCTATTCAGGCAATTGGGTCAATACTATCCGTAGCTATATTAGTTATTCTTGGAATTAAATATATGATGGGTTCAGCAGAGGAAAGAGCAGAATACAAGAAATCAATGATACCATATTTAATTGGAGCAATACTGCTATTTGCAACTCCGCAAATAGTTGGGGCAATATATACCGTTTTAAAGAGCTAAAAATATATGAAAAAAAGAATACATAAAAAAAATATGTAAACCTCTTTAGAAAAAAATTCAAAAAATTAATATTACACAAATATTAAAAACACAAAAAAATGGGTAAAATACTCGCTTTTTGTGTTTTTTTTTGGTATAATTATATTAAGTGGATTTATGTCAAATTGAGGGGTGAGAATATGGCTACATATAATATACCGAGAAATACCAAAGGTGAAGGAAGAATCTTATTTATTTTTACTCCTAAGTCATTGGGATATACTTTTGCAGGTATAATAATAGGATTTCCTTTTGCCAAAATTTTTTCAGTGTTTGGAATAACAATATTTAAAGTAGTGAATTTATCTATTATAGCATATCCAATTTTTGGATTCATTGGTTTTGCAATAGGAACATTTAAAATTCCAGAAATACCTGGTTGGCAATTTACAAAGAGTACAAGTGGGTTAAAAATAGATGAGGTAATCCTTAAAGCTATAAAATTTAGAAAAAAGGGTAAAAGAATATATGTATATGCAAAGGAGGAAAAAGGAGATGAGTAATCCTAGTTCAATGTATAATACACTATTAGTTATCTTCTTTATATTGATAATTATATTAGCAGCTTTAGTTATTTATTATTTTATGCTTAAAAGTAAACAAAAGGAAGAAGAAACTGTTAAAGTGAAAAATACAGATCCAGAAACTGGTATGGAAAAAAAGGAAGTTGCTGAAAGTACTTTAAGAGCTACAACATATACAAAAAAATCCGTATTTGATTTTATGGAGTTTGATGATGTTGATGATAATATGATAATTCAAAAAAATGAAAAAAGATTTTTAATGGTACTAGAATGCCAAGGAGTTAACTATGATTTAATGTCAAATAATGAAAAAATTGCTGTGGAAGAGGGATTTTTGCAATTCTTAAATACATTAAGAAGTTCAATACAAATATATATACAAACTAGAGCAGTTAACTTAACTCAAAGTATAAGTAATTATAAAGAAAGAGTAGATGCCGTAGGCAGAGAGCTAGATATGAAGGAGCATCAACTAAAAGGAAAACGCGAATCAGGATTGTATGAAGAAGAAGAGTTGGATAAAGAAGCCTTTGAAATTGTAAAATTGAGAAACTTGTATACATATGGCAAAGATATAATTTTTAATACAGAACAAATGAGTTTAAACAAAAATATTCTAACAAAAAGATACTATGTTATTGTTCCATATAACTTGGAAAGTAATGGAGAACTTTTAGGAAAAGAAGAGGTAAGAAATATAGCTTTTGCTGAATTATATACTAAATCAAGATCAATAATGAGTGCATTAGCAGCTTGTGAAGTAAAGTCAAATATATTAAACACACTTGAATTAGTAGAGCTATTGTATGAGGCATATAATAGAGATGAAGCAGAAATATTCAATGCCGAAAATTCTATTATGTCAGGATTTAGTGCTTCTAATTTAACTGCATCAGAAACAGTAATTAAAAAGATGAAAGAACTAGATAAAGAAATTGATGAAAAAGCCATTCAAACAGCAAATAGAGCTATTTTACAAGCAAAATCAGAATTAGAAAGAAAATATGATAATAAAAAGAAAAATTTAGAAGATTTAATAGAAGAATCAGCACTGAGAATTTTAGAGGAAAACAAAACTTTTGTGGGCCCTAAAACTGCAGAGGTAGCACAAGAGAAAATAAGAGAACAAAGAGATGAGCGTAAAGAAGAACAAAGACGAAAATTAGAAAGAAAGAGAGAACTATTAAAAAAGAAGAAAGCTAGAAAGAGTGGTGATGATGATGAAAAAGACTAAAGAAGAAAATAAAGCAAATGAAAATTTAAAAATTGCAGATGGTGAATTTAGATTATTAAAAAGTAAAAGTATAAAAGAATTGATAGCACCTTCTGGAATTGATGCATCAGATATTGATCATCTAGAAATTATTTCTAATACAAAAAGATATGTAAGAAGTTTTTTCGTTTCAGCTTTACCACGTATGGCAACTTTTCCAGAGTTGTTTAGAGAGTTGTATCTATTCGGAGATATAAATACATCTATTTATATTAAACCAGTAGAGGAATCAAGATCACAAAATGAGCTAAATAAAACAATTAATGAATTGGAAACAGAGAGAATAGTAGCTGCTGACAAAGGAAATATAAACAGAGAAAGAATTTTGGCTCAAAAAAGATTTGAAACAGAGCAGTTAAGAGATGAGATAGCAGCAGGTTTTAATAAATTGTTCGAAGCATCAATAATATCAACAATAGTAGCATATAGTTTAGAAGATTTAGATAAATTAAGCAAACTATTAGCAACAGAAGTTTCAAAAAACTTAGTAGGAATTAAATCTGCTTGGGCTTTGCAAGAAGAAGCTCTTCAAAGTAATGTGCCTTTAGCAGAAGATAAAATAAAGAAAATACATACATTTGACAGAAGATCTATGGGAACTACATTTCCATTTACAACGTCAGAAGTAGGACATTCAACCGGTGTTCCAATTGGCTATAATAAACAAACGGGAGTTCCAATTTTATTTGATAATTTCCATTCATCACTTACCAATTATAATATGGTTGTTTTTGCTAAGTCTGGTGCTGGTAAATCAGTTACAATGAAAACTCTAGTAGCTAGATCATCAGTCCTTATGGGAATAGAAAGTTTAGCACTAGATGCTGAAGGTGAGTATACAGCAGTAGCAGAAGCTCTAGGTGGAATAAATGTAGTATTAAGTCCAACTTCTAAAACAATCATAAATTTATTTGATATAGAAGTTGAAAAAGTAAAAGATGAAATGACAGGAAAAGAAAGATTAGTTTTAAATGTAGAAAATAAAGTAGAAGATGTTACGCAAGCTTTAATTACAATGGCAAAAGGTAGTACAAGAAGTGAAGAGGTTAATGAGCTTACAAAACAAATTATAGCAGAATCTGTTGCAGAGGAATATGAAGCAGCAGGAATTACAGCAGATCCAGATAGCTTATATGGAAATAATTCAGATAAAAGAAGTGGAGATATGCTAAAAAGAGAAAAAAAATTAATGCCTACAATAGGCAGTTGGTATAAAAGAATGGAGCAAAAAGCAAAAGAAAATACAAATCCAGATTATAATTTCCATTACAGTTATTTGCTAAAAGTTATGAGACAATATGTTAGAGAATTTGGAGGACAAATGGCTTACTTTGATGGACAGTCAACTTTTGAATTATTAGACAGAATACCATTTATCAATTTAAATATATCTCAACTAGAAGAGAGGTTTGCAAGACCTTTAGCACAACAAATACTAATGTCTTGGATATGGGAAAAATATGTAAAGAAAAATAGTGAGGATAGAAGCAAGGCTACTAAAAAGAGAGTTATAGTCGATGAGGCATGGATGTTACTTCCATTCCCAGAAGCCGTAGACTTTTTAAATACAATGGCACGTCGTGCTAGAAAAAGAAATGTTTCGCTAGCTATTATTTCACAAAGATTCCAAGATTTCTATGAAAAACCAGAGGCGCAAGCAGTTTTAACATCATCAGATACAAAACTATTTTTAGCACAAGATAAATCAGAAATAAGTTATTTAAAAGAAGTATTTAAACTTTCAGAAGGTGAGTCCAGCTTTTTGATTACTTGCCAAAAAGGAGAAGGATTATTAAAAGTTGGTTCAGAAACAGCAATTTTGCAGATTAAGCCAACAGCAAAAGAATTTGAGTTCGTTGAAACCAATATGAATAAACTAAAGAAGGCACAAGAAAATAAACAGTAAAGTTTAAGAAAAGAGGTGCAACTATGAATTTTGAAGTAAAGAATGTATTAAAAAAACTGGTGATATCAGTTTTGTGCATAATGATTTTATGCCAAACACTCCTACCAACTTTGGTAGAAGCAAAATCAATAAAAGAGCAAATAAAAGAGGCTGTAAGCGCTGTCATATGTATGCCTGCAGATGGAATTAATTTTCTTTTGCAATCAAGTCTTTTGGGAATAAACGAAAAGGTTGTATTAAATACAGCGGATGATTTAAGTGATTATGATGCAGATGCTTTTTGGACAGGCTTCCAAGATTACCTTGATACAGAAGACGACGTAGGTTTTTTGGAATATACGGTAGGATCAGCTACAGTTACAACGGTAAAATTAGTTAAAAAGGCAGGAAGAGGATTAAAAAAGCTTTGGAACTCGATAACGCGGAAAAGAAGAGGAAAAGGAAGAAGATGAGCCTATAGATATGGATGTACCTGCTATACTATATTCGCCAGAATTAATCTTTTCAGGAATAGTTCCTTTATTTAGTATTGACTTTTTTAAAAATCCAGGCACAGGATCAGGAAAAGTTACTATGAAATTAGCTGGAGTTGAAATTAGTGGAATTGATTCAGGATTAATTTTGCATGATGTAGTACAAAATTGGTATAAAACATTAAGAATTGCATCTGTAATAGCATTATTATCTATATTGATATATGCAGGAATAAAAATTCTTTTATCAGTTTCTGCAGAGCAAACCGCCAAATATAAAGAATTTTTAAAAGATTGGGTTATAGCACTTATAATGGTAGCAGGAATTCATTATTTTATGGTATTCGTTATTGAAGCTTCTAATAGTTTAATGGAAATGCTAAACACAGCTAATAGTTACAATATAGTTGTTTTTAGACCAGGATTTGATGATAATAAAAATGTACAAGATGTATTGGAATTCCCATTAGCAGATGGTGTTACGACTAAAGAGGGCTTGGATTATACTCCAATGCCCATAGCATCAGGAACTTTCATAGGTGAGGCTAGATTTTTTGCAGGAGAGGGAGACTGGGCTTATTTATTAATATATTTGGTATTAACTATATATTCTATCATGTTTTCTTGGATATATTTAAAAAGGGTAATATATTTAGCTTTTTTAACAATTGTAGCACCATTAGTAGCTTTCTCATATCCGCTAGATAAAATGGGAGATGGTTCAGCACAAGCATTTAAATTCTGGATTAGAGAGTATACTTTTAATGTTTTTGTACAGCCATTGCATCTATTTATATATTTAGTAATAGTCACTGCAGCACAAGATTTAGCAGATACAAACCCAATATATGCTCTAGTTGCAATTGGTTCAATATTTGCTTTTGAAAAAGTAGTAAGACAAATGCTTGGATTTAATAAAACTCAAAGTGCTCCAACTTTAACAGGAGGTGCAGCAGTACTTACTTTAGGAAATACATTATTAAATAGAGCAAAATCAGCAGCAAATTCAGGTAATAATAATAATAAAGAAGAAGCTAAAGTTAGAACAGATAGAAAAGTGGATTCAGAAAATAAAAATAGAGATCCATATTCACAAGGAAGTATAAATGGAAAAAGCAACAATTCAGTAAGAGCAAATAGTAATAATAGTAATAATGAAGATGATAATGAAAATGGAAATGTTCAAGAAAGATTAGAGCAAGGAGATGATGGACAAAGAGAACCAATTGGTGGAGCAGAAGAATCAGGAGAAACAAATGATGAAGCTAATCAAAGTAATAACTCTGATAATGGAGGCTCAGATGGAAATCATGATGAAGTAGATGTAAATGTTGAAAATGAAAATGATAATAATAATGATAATGAAAAGAAAAAGGATACTTTAAGAGTAGGAACTTTAATTGTTGATAATATTCAAGCAAATACTTCAACAGTAGGTAGTACAAACCTTGGAGGACCAAATGGTGGAGATCCAAATGGCGGAGGACCAAATGGTGGAGATCCAAATGGCGGAGGGCCAAATGGTGGAGGACCAAATGGTGGAGACCCAGATGATGGAAATCCAGATGATGAAGAGCCAAATGATTATGAAGATGAATTTGATGAATTTTTTGACAATGATCCTGCTAATAATGCTAATCCTGCAATGAGTGATTTTGCAGCTAGAAAAAAAGCTTTAAAGAATCAAGTAAAATCTAATAAGAAACAAGCAAGAAAAATGAAGAGAAGACAACAATCAGAAAGAACTAGTAAGCAAATCGTAGGTTTTGCTAAAAAAGCTGGTAAATTTGCAGGAAAATTGCCAATGGCAGCACTATTAGCAACATATGGAGCAGCAATAGGTATTGCATCAGGGGATGCTAGTAAAGTAGCAGGATTAACAGCCGCTGGAGCAGCTGGAGGAGCAGCTTTAGGAGGAGCTATAAATAATAAAATTGGAGATAGTGTAAAAGAACTACAAAAAAATAGAGAGGAAGATAAAGAAGCTTATGAAAAGGCTCTATATGGAGAAAGTTATTCAGACTTAAAAAATATAGAAGCAGATAAAGCTTTTATGAAAGATAAAGAGATAGATAAGAAATATAGAGATGAATTTGAGCAAGAACAAGGTGAATCAGTTCGTCACTATGATAAGAGAATAAAAGAAATAAAACAGCATGCTTTAGATTATAGAAGTCATGGAATTACTGACAATGATACAATAATTCAAGCAATAAAATTAGAAGAAGAAGCGAGAAGTGGAGCTATAACGGATGCAGCAGAAAGAGCAAACTATTTAAGTGATAATATGTATGATATCGCAAAATTTGCACAACAATGTCCAACAAATGAGGAAGGAATATTAGCATTTGAGGAAAGATTAGTTAAAGGATATCAATCAGCTTTTGAAAAGAACAATATGGATAGAGAAGAAGCAAAACAAAGAGCAGAAGAAAATGCTGCTGCAATAATACAAGCGATAAGAAGAATGAGAGGATAAAAAATGTATTAGAAAGGTAATAAAAGATATGAAAAGTAGAATAAAAATAATGTTAAATAAGTTAATACTATCAACATTAATTGTTATAATTCTGTTTCAGACTATAACACCTAATACAGTAAATGCTAAGGATAATGAAATAGGAACACAAGTAAAAGCAGCACTATTTACAATTGTTTGTTTACCAGCTGATGCTATTATGAAATTATTGCAAAACAATGTAATAGGAATAGAAGGAAATGTAGTTATAAAATTAAATGATCCAGATGAACCATCTTGGAATGAAATGGTAGCAGAAATTCAGGATTTTGCTGTAGAAGAAGGTGGATTAACGGGAGCTCTTATGTATGGTGGAGCTGAATTAGCTACAAAATTAGGAGGAGGCTTTTTCTATGGAGCAGGACAGAAAGTAAGTGATGTGTTTAACGTAGATACAGAATGGGATGTGCCAGCCTTCTTATATTCTCCAGAATTGATTTTTTCCGGGATGGTGCCAGTTTTTAATATAGATTTTTTTACTGATAATGGTTTAGGACCATTAACAATTGGAGGAAAAGAAGTTAAAGGAACTGACTCAGGAAAAGTCTTACATCCAATTGTACAGAATTGGTACAAAACATTAAGAATAGCAGCTGTAATAGCACTATTATCTATACTAATATATGCAGGTATAAAAATTGTTTTGTCAGTATCTGCAGAACAAAACGCAAAATATAAAGAATTTTTAAAAGATTGGATAATGGCTCTAGTATTATTAGGTGTATTACATTACTTTATGGTAGGAATGGTCGAAATATCAAAAGAACTTTCAAAATTACTGAATAATGGTAACATACTAAGCATGGCAGAGTTTACAATAGGTACGGATTCTTATGGAGAGGTTATAGATGTTACATTTGCCCCAAATGTAAATTCAGCAGATGAAGCAAATCAAACAAAAATAATAAGTTGTAGATATTTAGGAATTTCTAGATTTTTTGCTGGAAGAGGTGAATGGGGATATTTAATTATATATTTGGTACTAGTGGTATATTCTCTATATTTTACATGGGTATATTTAAAAAGGGTGTTATACTTAGCGTTTTTAACATTAATCTCACCTCTTGTAGCTTTTTCATATCCATTAGATAAGATGGGAGATGGCTCAGCACAAGCATTCCAATTTTGGCTAAAAGAATATATGTTTAATGTTTTAGTGCAACCTTTGCATTTATTTATATACATGGTAATAATGAATTCTGCATTTGACCTTGCAGAGTCGAATCCATTGTATGCATTAGTGGCAATGGGATCAATATTTGCTTTTGAGAAAATTGTAAAACAAATGCTAGGATTTAATAAAGCCCAGAACACATCAAGTTTGGCAGAGGGTGCAGCAATAGGTGCTATAGCAAGTAGTTTAGTAAATTCATTTAGACCAGCATTATCAAGCAATAATAGTGGAAAAAAAGAAGAAAATACAAAAATTAGAACAGAGAGAAAAGTGGATTCACAAAATAAAAATAGAGATCCATATTCACAAGGAAGAATAAGAGGAACGACGTCTAATTCAATAAATATAGTAAATAATAATAATTCTACAAATAGAGTAACAAATCAATTAATACAAGGAGAAGATGGTGAAGGCCCTGATGGAGGTGTGGGAAATAATCCAAATGGAGGAAATACTCCACCAGATGGTAATAATCCATTAGGAGAAGAAAATGGGGAAAATGAAAAATTAGAAAATTTAGGAGAAAATCAAGAAAATTTAGATAAAGGTAAAAATAATGAACAAAACTTAGAGGTAGGAGCTTTGCAGGTTAGTTCATTAAATACAGAAACTCTTAATACAGATAACTTAGTTGGAAATGGAGCACAAGGAGCAACTGAAAAAGAATTTACTGAACCAGAAGTAAGAAAGCTTTTAGTAGAAAAAGTGGGCATGAGTGAAACTATGGCAAAGTCAATTTCAGGTGTTTCAACAAGATTTCTTAATTCAGAACAAGGAAAAAATATAATGAGACAATTTTTAGGAGGAGGAACTCCAATAAATATAAACTTTACTGGAGGAGTAGATGACAATAGTGAAGATGATGATGAAGATGATGATGAAAATATTGATATACCAGAGCCAAATCTAGAAGAACCAAATGCTCCAACACCACCATCATTTAATCCACCGCCAACACCAACTGCTGAGGATGATTATAGTGATGAATTTGATGATTTTTTTGATGATGATGATGATGATGGTAATAGTGCAAGAAGAAATATTCCAATGAATAAATTTTGGGCAAGAGAAAGGGCATTGACAAGAACTGGAAATAGAAGAGCAGCAAGACTTGCAAGAAGTGAATCAAGAAGTGAAAGAGATATTGCTCAAATAAAATCTTTTGCAAAAACTGCAGGAAGATTTACAGTAGGAAAATTACCAGGAGCACTTTTACTAGGTACATATGGATTAGCTGCAGGTATTGCAACAGGAGACTTTAGTAAAGTAGTAGGACTTACATCAGCGGGTGTTATTGGAGGTGCTGCAATAGGTGGCAGAATTGAAAGAGGAGTAGAAGGTTTAATAAGTTCAGGAATTGAAAATCATAGAGCAGATAGAGAGGAATATGAGAAAGCTTTATATGGAGAAAGCTATACGGATTTACAGAATATAAAAGCTGATAAAGACTTCATAAATAAAACAGATAAAGAAGTAGAGAAAATCTACAGAGATGCTTTCCCAATTAAAGCAAATGAAACTGCAATAGCTTATAGACAAAGAATAAAACATATAAAAGAAAGAGCTTTAGAATTTAGAAGCTATGGTATAACAGATGATAAAATAATTACAAAAGCAATAAAATTGCAAGACAAACATAAAAATAATCCAGATTATCAAGGTGACAATATTTATGATATTGCAAAATTTGCAGTACAGTGTCCAAAAAATGAAGAAGGAAAGATAGCTTTTGAACAGAGATTAATAAGAGGATATTCAAAGTTCTTTGATGAGGAAGAAGCAGAAGAAAAAGCTAGAAAAATTATGGAAGCAATTGAAGAAATGAGAAAATAGGAGGTGACAGGATAATGCTGAATAAATTAAGAACCTTAGAGTTAGAAGATATAGTTAGATTTTTTATAATTATAGCAATTGTCTTAATAGTATTTTTCATATTAAGAATATTAAATAATAAAGCAATAGTTGATACTGAAAATGCAAAAATAGAATATGAAAAAATAAAAAGTCAATATTCAAACATAGATAGATCTAATATAACAGCATTATCCGAAAACTCTAACGATAAATTAAACAAGTCAATAGAGGTAGATAGAAATGTATTAGATGAATTTTTTGGATTCTGCAATAAAAAAGATGTAGAAAGTGCATATAATCTACTTACAGATGAATGTAAAGAATTGGTATATCCTAATATAGAAAGCTTTAAAAAATTATATTATAATCCAATTTTTAATGGAAAACAAAAAATATATTATGCACAAAGTTGGATAATGGTAGGAAGTACTTATACATATGAAGTAACTATAATGAATGATTATTTATCAACAGGAAAAAAAGAAGGAGATGTTATAAAAGACTATTATACAGTAATGACAGTAGGAGATAGTAAAAAAATAAATATAGGCGAATATACAGGTAGAAAAGTAATAAACAGAGAAATTAAGAAAAAAGATATAACTGCAAAAATAAATTATGTTGATAGATATATGGATTATGAAATATATAATATTACTTTTGAAAATAATAACGATTCAACAGTATATATAGATACAAAAGAAAAAAAAGATACAATATATCTTAAAGATGAAAATGACTTAAAATATTATGCTTATATGTATGAAATAAATAGTGATGATTTAAAGTTATATCCCAAAAACAAAAAGAATATTAATATTAAATTTAATAAGTTGTATTCAGGAAGTAGTAATAGAAAAATTAGAAAGATAATTTTTTCTAATATACAAAAAACAGTAGATAAAAAAGCAGAAACAATTACTATGGAAGTAGAAATATAATTATTTGTACAGGAGGTGGGCTAATGGAAGAGAAAAATGGCAATAATCAAGAAAAAAGACAACTAAATAGCAATAATTCAAATAGTCCAAAAAACAATTCTAATGGAAATGCTCAAAAAAAAGCAGAAGCAATAGGAGCAACTTTTAAAAATGCAAATCCAAATAAAAAAATAACTACAAAAGTAAAATCACAAAAGAATAATCCTGTAAAGGCTAAAAATGGAAAACAGCCTAATGTAAATAATAAAAAGAAAAAGGCTATAAAAGGAAAAAGAGGTAATCAAAAAAATAGAAAAAATCAAAACACAGGTTCGAGAGAAGCTAATGGAGCACAACAAAGAAAAAATGGTGAAATAGAAACTACGAAAAGACGTGTTTCAGGAGCAAGAGGTTTTGCAAAAAAGAGTGGAGAAAAATTAAAAAGAGGAATATCAAAAGCAGCAGGAGCACCTGCTAGACTTGCTGGAAAAGCTACAAAAAAAGTAGGAAAAGGAATACAAAAAGTAGGTCAAGATGTTAAAAAAGTAGGAAAAAGTATTGAAAAAACAGGCAAAAGTGTAGAGAAAGCTGGAAAGACCATTAAAGGCGTTGCGAAAGGGGTTCAGTATACTGGTAAAGCTATAAAGGGCACAGGAAAAGCAATGCAAGCTGCAAGTCAAGGAGTAAAACTTGCAGGAAATGCAACTGACGCTGTTGGCAATGTAACTCAAGGAATAGGACAAGCTGTTGCTGCTATACCATATGTTGGTACAGTGGTAGGAGGTATAATTGGTGGAGTAGGCGTTGCAGAGTCTGGAGTAGGAAAAGCAATTAACAAGATGGGAGAACTAGGAGACAAGACTGGTCAGGGCGTTGAAAAAGCTGGAGAAAAAGTAGATGAACATGGTAAAAAGGTCGAGGCAAAAGGACAGAAAGTAGTAGATAAAGGAAAAAATATTCAAGATAAAGGAAAAAATATTCAAGATAAAGGACAAAATATTGAAAATAAAGGACAAGATATAGAGGATGCAGGTCAAAAATTAGATAATTTTGGACTAGATATTGAAAACAAGATTTATGGTAAAACTAGAAGTTTAAGACAAAAATTAAAGAAAAAAATAAAGAGTCGAATTAAGAGACTTATGGGAGACCCCATAGAAAATGCAAAAGCAGGGATTAAGCGAGTGTTAATGATAATTATAATAGTAGTTTTATTTCTGATTATATTTATAATAGTTATTTGTGGAGTAATATTTTCGTTTATTGATGGCTTTTCAAACTTAGCAGATGGTGCAGGTGATATCATATTTGATGCAACAACGAGAAATATATCAGTATCTAACAATGCAGGAGTACCATACACAACAATCAATGAAGATAAAGCATGGGAAACTTTGCAAGGAAAATTAAAAGAATTGGGCTTAGATGTACAATCTTTAGGTTTTGGGTCAGAAGAAAAGGCAAAAAAAGTACTTATGAAATTTTATAAAGCATCATTAGTAACTTCATCACTAGCATTAACTGATGACCAAGTAAGCAAAATAGAAGCTGATTTGCCAGAAGGAGAAACTTTAATAAGAGGAGTAATAAATATACAAAGAACTGATCCAGATGGAAATGCAATAACTTTAACTTATATAGATAAAACATCTCAGGAATACATAGATTTAGATACAATTTTAAACACTAATGGAGGAGCAATAGAATCACCTACTGATGATCAAAAAAATAAAATAACAGATAGTATAAATTATTATTCTGTTGATGAAAATGGTAATTTAATAGTTTATTATTATAAAATAAACAAAGTAACTACAGACTTATATGGCATAGGAGATGATGAATCTAAAACTAGTTTAACAGATACGAAAAGTTTTAGAGATGATTTTTATTCAAGTGATAATACATATGTAGTAGATGATAAATACAAACAATCTACTGAGTCAACAGAAGTATATACATTATATAAAGAATCAGTAAATTATGAAGTTTTGTGTCAGAGATATGGTGTATCATTTGACTTCTTAATAGCTATATCAGTAGGTATGCAAGATACAAATTTGGCAGAAGCTATAGCAGATTATGCATTAGAAAACACAAACATTAATGTTGAAATTCGAGATTCATATGATTACTTAAATGAAAAATCTAAATATATGTATGAAGGAGAGTTTATAAGAACTGATCACGGGGGAGTAGAAACAATTGTCAAAAGAGCTAATGCTACATCATCTTCTGGAACTTTTAATCTTAGATATGATAGTGAAAATAAAAATGTAAGTAATGATGGAGATGTAGGAGGTTCTTTATCATATGTATACAATGAGTTACTAAACAATTTGGCAAATGAAAAGATAATTAATGATGATGGATATTATTATGATATAATTGATACAGCATGTAATGAAGCTAAAAATCAAACTAGAGCAATACATCTTATTTATTTCCTAAGAAAAACACATGAAATAGCACAGAATAATGGCGATATGCTAGCGGTATGGGATGAAGCATGTAATTGTTTAAATGATTATAGTAATCAAATAGAGAATGCACGTACTTCTGCTAAAAATGTTACTGGAGAAGCAAGATTGGGACAATTAGATACTTTAAAAAATAGTCTACAAAATATACAAAATAGTTTAAGGAATAATGGTAATATTAATCAGTGTTATGACTTTTTTGGAACTAATAACGCATCTAGTGCTATGTACTGGCACGAAGTAGTTTATAATGAAGCTAATCATAGTGATGGTTTTGATTTGGAATATTATGAAACAAAAGCTGGTAATACGATTAGTATAGATTATAATTTTGCAGGAAAAGTAGATGAGAGGCGAAATGAAAAGCGTAATGCTATAGTACCTACAGCTACAGACATTATGACAGCTAATTGGAGTTATTACTCTTGGAGAGCAGATATACATGATCCTGCTAAACAATATAATATAGATGCTTTAAAAGTTGTAACAACAGAAAAAACAGACTACACACCATATATATATGTAAAAGATGCAGAATCTTGGTTCTTGAATGAAGAGTTTATCTTAAATGATATAACAGTAAATGAACCTGAGACTTCAACTTTAAGTGGACAAGAAGCTTTTGAACAAGATAATTATACAATTCCAAATGATTTTAAATATACATATGTAATGGGAAATAGTGAATATGAGGAACAATCTGCAGTAGAAATAATAAATAAGATAACAGATAATAATAATTCAAAAACTTTGGAAAAAGCAACAGTTAAATATGAAAAAGTTAATGCAAGGCAAGTAGATAGAAAAATACATTCAACAATAGAAAGCTCAAATTCAACGGATAATAAAGACATTATTTTAGGCTTTATTATAAATAGTTCAGGAGAAACACCATATGGGTCTGATGATAAAATTCTAGATAAAGCTACATTAGAAGGTGCAGAACATGCATATGTTGGTAAGAAAGATGGAGGAAAATCTGTACAATATAAAAATTTATTAGTACCTTTAAGAGATATATACAAAATGTTTACAAATACAGATAGTATAGCATATACAAGGATATTCTTGTCAAGAAGTACAAAAGCACAAGCTGATGAGCAAGTTTATAGATATCTTATTTATGAATTGACAGAAGGAAGAAATTCTTATGGTATTGAGAATATTAGCTATAGCGTGTTTGATACAAAAACATTTTATAAAGAAGATATGTATGGATATTTAGATTATATATTCCCAATATCTAGAGAAAATATACCAGATAAATTTTTCTATGATGAAGCACATAGATATTTAAACTCTGAAAAAGATGGAGATAGTGTAGTACATTCTAGAGATGAAGATTCTATTGGCAAGTATGCAGATATTTATTGGGACAGTTCTGAAGGAACAATGTCTGGAGTACAAGTTTTGGCAGATAGAGATGGTGAGGCACATTTCTATGCAAATGATGATACTTATGGAAATTATATAGCAATTTATCATGATGATGGTAGTATAAGTTATTATTATAACTTAGAAAACTTTGCAGAAATATATACTCAGAATATATTGGAGGCAGTACAAGGCAAAGAAAAAATAGTGGATGTAGAACAAGGTCAAGTATTAGGTGTTGTAGGACATGCAATAAAGAATGACAAAAGACGTGCATTGTCATATCAAGTTAAAGATGCATCAGGAAATGCTATAGATTTAGCAGATAGTATAGATTATATGGATCCTTGGGGTGAAAACTTAGCTGAATTTATATCTTTTACAATGAAATATGAAGGAACTGATTTATGGAATGGAGCTGATGAAAATAATCCGAATGCAGGTTTAAAATTATATGTTGGCGGAAATTCACCAGAACAAACAGAAAATGGTATGCCAATTAATGGGGAACACTATGCAATATATGGAGGACCTAAAACTCCTGGAGCTAAGGTAAAATCTTATGGTTATGATGTTACATTAGGTTATGGTATTTCAGCATATTATAACTTAGGATATTTTCAAGATGCTGGATTATTTACAGTGTTTAGTTCGGCTTCAGAGTTTAATAATTATTTAAGTCAATATGATACATATAGAATATATGATGCAGTACTTGAAAATGGAAAATTTGTTCAAGATAAAACAAAAATTATAGAAGATGAAGAAATTTATTCTGTAAATGTAAAAATAATGTATGATCATTATAAAGAAGCAATAGAAGGATTAGAGGATTATCTATCAACTAAATATGGAGATATTCAAAAAGAATTAGAAGCTGCAAAAGATGATCCAGATAAGTTAAAAGAATTAAAGGAACAATATAAGGATATAAAACCAACTGCAAAAGATTATACTGTAGCACAGCTAGTAGCATTAGGTCAACTACATTGGGGTAGTCCAGCACATTACAGTGGTTGGATATCAAGTTATTTAGTAAATAATCCTGTAAAAATGTTCCAAGGATATTCAGCAGATTATGGTTCTCCAGGTGTAGAGAAAAGAGCAAAAGCAGCATGGGTTTTATTCTGTACAGGAAATTACGACTATGAAGCAAAAGTATGCGAACCATGGTATGATCCTAAAAAGACTGCTGAGGAAATAGATAAAGAAAAAGAAGAATGGGGAAAAGCTTTAAAAGAGGCAATAGGAGATGATAAATTCGCTAATTTATCTGATACCAAAAAAGGAGCTCTTAATGAAGCATATGAAGCACTAGGAAAAGATAAATTTAAAGAGGTATATAAAGAAGGAAATGAAGTTGAAGTATTCAAAGCATGGGCAGATAAAGTTGGAACTGATGAAGCTTTAGGAAAGGCAAGAAGTGCTTATGGGGCATTTGTAACAAATGACGATAATTATAGTGATATATCTCCATTACAACAGGAACAAGCAAAATCTGGTACAGTAAATGCAAACTCAGATGAAATGAGAGGCACTATGGAAGAATGGAGAAATAAAGGTTGGGATATTGAACAGAATAATTGAAATAATAAAGCTATTAATTTAAAATAGGAGGAAATGTCATTTGGATAGTAAAAAATTAAAAAAATTTATAGTAATAGTACTTGTAGCTATTCTGGCAATTGTAGGCTTATTATTATCAATAACTAATAATATTAAAGAGAGTAATAAGAAGTCTGAAGAAGAGAAGAGTAAAGAAATAATTGTAGTTGAAGAAGTAGATAATGCCAATTTATTTTATACAGTTTGTGATTGTATAGATAAATATTTAGTAGCAATATATCAAAAGGATGATGCAGTATTTGATTATCTAGATGAAGATTACAAAAATCAGAATAGCATTGAGAAAGATAATGCTTTAGAAAAGCTAGATAAATATGATAAGTGGTGCAAATTTGATTGTAAAAGTATGAGCATGAAAATATATCAAGACTATTACAGGTTTTGGGTTAATGGTAATGTAATTGATGCTAATTCAAAAAAAACTATGAAAGATAATGTAAATATTATTGTTAATTTGGATATGGGGTTAAGAACTTTTTCCTTAATCCCAAATTCAAATGACACACAAGCAGATATAACAAACAAACAGATAGCCCTAAATGAAAATAATGCTTATGATTATAAAATTATAAATGTAAATACTATAATAAGAAAATATGTTTCAGAATTTCAAACAAATCTTAACAATAATGTAAAATCTGCTTATGAAATGCTAGATGAAAAATATAGAGAAGCAAGATTTAAAAAATATGAAGATTTTGAAAAATATGTGAAAAATTATAAATCAGAAATATTAAACATAACTAGTTTTGAATATGCAATAGAAAAGAAAGATGGATATACGGAATATACAGTTAGAGATAAAAATAAGAATTGCTATTTAATAGACGAATACGGAATAAATGATTTTAAAATTAAGTTGGATTCATATACAATTTTAGATGAAGAATGGAAAGCTAAATACAATAGAGTAGATAATTCTATTAAAGTTGGAATGAATATAGAAATATTCTTTGAAATGCTTAATAAAAGAGATTATGAAAAAGCATATGGGTATTTATCAGAAGGATTTAAAAAGAATTATTTCAAAAAAGAAAAAGACTTTGAGGATTATATAAAAAAGAATTGGCCTAAATTTATGGATGTAAAATATATTGACATAACTAATACAGGTGATATATACTTTTATAATATAGACATTAAGGAAGTTAATGGTAAAAAAAGTGTAAAAAATAAAATTATTATGAAATTAACTGAAGAAGGATTTGAAATGTCATTTGACAAAGGAAAATAAATTCAAAAAAGAAAGGAAAGGATAAGAATGGAACAAAAAAAAGATGAACAACAAGCAATAGAGCAAGTCAGAGAATTCAGAGACGTAAGAGAAAATCAAATAGCTTTAGCAAATGAAGAAAAATTAGCTGTAAATGGTGAAGAGTCTATACCAGAAATGAATATAGAAAGTATATCATATTATCCTAATTTTAAATTACCTTTAAAAAGTGGAGGATACCTTTCACTTCAAAATGTTTATGTTGAAGAAATGACAGTTGATGGAAAACCACAAAGATCTTTATATGCAAATGGTCAATTACAAATGGTTGAAAAAGATGGAGAGATGGTTATAAATAATCTATCACTTGCAGAAATGGTTGATTTACAAGCATTAGATAATAGCGAAAATATGGAAAATATGATGATAACACTACAAGAACTAAATTCTGAAGAACTTCAAGTAGTTTCTGAAACAGTTGAAAATGCAGATGTATTAGAGATTATTGAAGAAATTGAAGAATCTGAGGTTGAAGTAGATGAAGCTGCAGAGATTGCAGAAGAAGCAGAGAATGAAGAAGAAGTATCAAATAAATTGGATTTAGGAATTATACCAAGTAAAACTGTAAGGCTAAAAAGGGAAGACGTAAAAGATATACCTGAACTAAAAGGTGGAAATAAGATTGAATATACATATTCAAGAAAGATGAATGGATGGGTAGTTC
The DNA here is from genome assembly GCA_947581825.1 of uncultured Clostridia bacterium. GTDB lineage: Bacteria > Bacillota > Clostridia > TANB77 > CAG-508 > CANPVP01. The sequence continues at coordinate 108,539 of CANPVP010000001.1, forward strand.
TAAAAGATGGAGAGTTAGCAATGGGACCAGCTATAACTACTACAGAAACAATGTATAGTGTAGATGAATATGGTAATAAAGAAGTATCAACAGAATCACCACATGCAACTATCAGATCTAAAGATCCAACTAAAAAAATTGCTTTTTCATATGGTCAATATGGAGAAGTTAAAGCTGATAAAGTTTTTGTAAATAGAGATGGAACTCAATTAAAAAGAAAAATAGATTCAAAAGGACATATGAATTTTGATAAAACAACTAAGGAAGAAATGGATCACCTTGATGAAACAGAGCAAATAACAGATAATTATGAAACAAATAGAGAAAATGATGATACAGGGGATAAAGAATATGATTTAGATAGAGTAAATGATGAGTTCAATCTAGAAACAGTAGTCTATTTAGCAGATTATGGAAGTGTAACTTTAGAATATGTAATGAAAAACATATTAAAGTTAAGTAGAACAGAAGAGTTTTTAGAAAAAGTGGAAGAAGCACCAGGAAGTAGCTTAGAAGATAAAGTTCAAGAGGTTATTGATGAAATAGAGCAAGAGTTCCATGGTAATGGTGGAAGATCAAGGTAAACACCAGTATCAATTTAATGAATAATTAATGTAAAAAAATTGCAAAGCAATTTTTTTATTGTAGGAAGTTCTCCTAGTAGGAGAACTTTCTGTGCATTATAAATTATATTAAATATTTAATAAAACTTTAATACAAACAATTTATTATTATAATGATAGATTTAATAAATCTATAAGTATTTTTCTAGGAGTTTTAAGTATGAGAATTTTAATTATAGAAGATGAAAGAGTTTTGTCAAATACAATAAGAGATTTTTTTAAGGAAGATTTTGAAATTGATCAAGCCTTTGATGGAGAAGAAGGAATTCTGTATGCAAAACAAGACATTTATGATGTAATTATATTAGATTTAATGCTTCCAATTAAAGATGGTTATCAAGTTTTAGAGCAGATTAGAAAAGATAAAATATTAACACCAGTTTTAATTTTAACTGCAAAGGATTCTTTAAGTGATAAATTACAAGGTTTTCAAAAAGGTGGAGATGATTATCTAACAAAGCCATTTGCAAAAGAAGAGTTGAAAGCAAGAATTGAAGCAATGGTAAGGAGAAGTAATCCGAATTTCTATAAAAATGAAATTACTTTTAAGGATTTGAAAATAGATATAAGCAATAGAAAAGCATATATAAATAATGAAGAATTAACTTTACAAGGAAAGCAATTTGATATGCTAGAATACTTGATGAATCATCAAAATAGAATTATTACAAAAGAGCAAATATTTGGAAAAATATGGGGATTTAATAGTGAAACAACAACAAATGTAGTGGAAGTATATGCAAGTGGAATTAGAAAAGAATTAAAAAAATATGACTATGACCAATATTTTAAAACTATTAGAGGTGTTGGATATATGATATCGTAATAAATACTTTAGACAAGTCATAATAGGAAATGGAAGAGATTAGAGATGAATGAAGAAGAAAAAGTAAAAAAACACTTAATTAAAAATATGTTTTTGAACTTAATAACATTTTCAATTATTTTTTATGTTTTAGGAATGATTATATATAGTCAATTTAATCATTCGTTATATATTTCAGCAGATTCGGAACTAAAAAAGTTAATCTCTCAAGGAAATAATACTTTTGGGGAAATTGAAAGAATATATTTAAATAAAAAAGAAATTGTTGTAGAAAAAATAAATAGCAATCCAAGATTGGTATTTATAATAAGGAATAAAGATGAAAAAATAATTGGTGAAATATTAAATAATAATTTAAACAATATTTTCAATAATGTAGAATTTGATAAAAATAGATTAAATACAATTTATGAAATAAACATAGAAGGATATTCATATAGAGGAATAAATTATAAAACAGAAAGTGGGTTATATAATCAAGTTTTAATAAATGTTGATTCAGAAAAAGTAATAGCTCAAAAATTTGCAACAAACTTAACAATAGCTTTTGTAGGAAGTATAATAGTTATTTTAATTGCAAGTTATATATTATCAAAAAAAACATTAAAACCAATTATACAATCATGGAAAAAACAAAATCAATTTGTTCAGGATGCTTCTCATGAATTAAGAACACCATTAGCAATAATAAAAGCAAAACAAGAAAATTTATTAGAAAAACCAGAAACAAAAATAATAGATAATATAGAAGATATTAATGCAACACTTCAAGAGACTGAAAGACTTACAAAATTAATAAAAGAACTAATGGAATTAGCAAAAAATGATTCAAAAGAACAAAAATTAAATAAAGAAAAATTTATGTTTGATACGGAAATAAAAACAATTATAGATTTATATAGAGAAGTAGCAGAAACAGAATCTAAAAAATTTATTTTAAATTTAGGATATAATGAAGAAATAAATGCGGATTTAAATAAAATTAAAGAGCTAATAATAATTTTATTAGATAATAGCCTTAAGTATACTGAAGAAAATGACACAATAGAGGTAAAAACTTATAAAAAAGATAATAAATGTGTGTTAGAAGTAATAGATACAGGAATTGGAATAAGTAAAGAAGCAATGGAGCATATTTTTGAAAGATTTTACAGAGAAGAAAAATCAAGAGAAAGAAGTAAAGGCGGAATGGGACTAGGATTATCAATAGCACACAATATAGTAGAATTGCATAAAGGTAGCATTAAGTTTGATAAAAATAGAGAAGACGGAACAAGAGTAATTGTAAAATTTCCAACCTAGGTTTATGCCTTAGAAAAGGGTAAAGTTAATGTTATAAAGCAATCAGGGCAATCCTATCGAAGGTTACACAATTGAAATAAATCAAGCAAATAAGACACAAAGGTTTACGTAAGGCCATTTTTGTGGTATAATAAAAGGTAGGAACTTTGTTTCTAGATGCGAACACAAATAAAAATGTGGAGGTTTTAACTGTATGAAAAATGCAACAATGACAATCGTTATGGTAGTAGTGGTAATCATCACCTGCCTGTCTGGTAGCTTCACTGTGAATGCTGCTGAAACAATCTACAATATCTCTGAAAACCGCTCAAACGTGGTAGCTGTTGAAGAGGTAAAAGTCGACGTAAATGATGAGAATGCCTTTTTTGACGTTAATGGGGATGATTATATTGACTCCAGCGACGTTGACAAAATGAGGGGAATTCTCCTTCGGGAAGAGAAGTCAGGTTATCATGTAAAAGACCTGGTATGCCTTGAAAGGTTCTTGCGGGAGGAAGCTCTTAAGCAAGAAATCTCTGTTCCGGAATTTGGAATCAAAGCATCTGCCTTGAATCCGAACAATAAGCTGGATTGCGACTCGGTTCTGGATATAATCGAAAATGGAACAGTTTCTGTTAAAGAGAACAACAAAGGCTGGGTAGTGTCTTCGGAGAGCAAGAAGAGATTAGCTTTTCTGTTTTTCGATGAGCTTAGTCCAATGTGTAGAAAGGACAACATTTTCGCTTCGTTTGAATTTGACGGTCGCGAGTATTATGTTTGGATTGGTGAAAATCAGTTCCATTTGTCCCGTAATTTGACGGCTCCGATTGTATGCTACAAGGCATCAGAACTGTTGGCGACAGACGAAAATATTGACACAATAAAAAGGGCAGTTGAGAATGCAGACAGAATTACTGTTGATAGCAATGAATCCGGAATCAGAGTGACATATGTAGGTCGTGACAATTCAGGCATTACAGAGTTGATATTTGAGTATTGGACTCAGATCTGTGAAGATGGTAAGTATATTTATCTTCCACCTGAAGAGGCAATTATGCCTTTTGAAGTAAAGGCGCCTGAAGAAGGTCTGTGGCCAATGTTTGAAGTTGATGGTCAAAAATATGTCATTTGGTTCGATTACAACGCGTCACCGTTTTATCTGACTAAATATCATTAAAAGTTCGTTGCCCTCTATGTTGGGGGCTTAAGTAACCATGTTCGCATCGCCACCGCTGGGCTACAGCGGTGGTTTTGTTTTTCTATATTGTAGGAATTTTCTCTTTCAAAGAAAGAGAAAAGCTTCGTACAAGATAGTTATGCGAATGTTACAAATTCTTAATAACTCTGTTATTTAGAATTTGTTAATCCGCTTTTTTATATTGTAGAAAAGTTCTTAGCTGTGCTATATGCTTACTCTTTTGGTCTAGTTAAATCTTTTATTGCAGGATCATATATTGGTTCTCCTGAATACGAAAATCTTGAACCATGACATGGACAGTCCCATGTCTTTTCTAAACTATTCCAAGAAAGCTCACAACCTAAGTGTGTACAATAAGGTTTTATAGCAAAAATTTTACCATTAATATCTTTATAAACACCAATTTTTTTAGTACCAGATTTAACAATTTTCCCTTCATCACAAGCAATGTCATCAATTGTAGCTTGAGGTAAATTAAATCTATTTAATACTAATGAATAAGTGCTTTCTTTTAACATATTTCCAAATTCGGCTCTGTTTTTTATAGGACCAAAACGAGTAGAAGAAAAAACATCTTCAAATTTATTTTTTTGCCCTAGAATTTTATCTTTTATAATATTAGCAGCAACATTAGATGATGACATACCCCACTTTTTAAAACCAGTTGCTACATATGCATTTGGCATCATATGGGAAAGAATACCAATATAAGGGATTTTATCTAGAGAAATACAATCTTGAGTGCCAAAACGGTATAAAACTTTTGCATCTGGATATATTTGTTTTGCAAACTTTTCTAATTCTGAAAAGGCATTGGAAAAATCATTTTTTATTCCAACTTTATGTTCCGAACCACCAATTAATACTAATTGTTTATTAGGATCTTTTACAGTTCTTAAAGAAATAGAAGGGGATGAAGTACTTAAAAACATACCATCTAAAGAAGGTGATTTTGTTTCTACTCCAATTAAATATGAAGCTTCTTGATACATTTTTAAAAAATAAAAACCAGGAATTTTCACAATAGGATAATGAGTAGCAAGAACTAAATATTTAGAAGTTACTGAGCCTTTTTCAGTGGATATCATATAATTACTATTAACTCTTTTGATATCAACAACCTTAGATCTTTCAAATATTTCACCAGATTTACTTAGAATATAATTACATAATCCAGCAATATATTTTCTAGGATGAAATTGAGCTTGATTAGAAAATTTAATCGCACCAACAGTTTTTAAGGGGATAGGTGGAGTAGTAACAAACTCAGCAGGAAATCCTAGTAAATTTACTGTTGAAACCTCATCTTCTATCTTTTGAAGGTCATCATTTTGACTTGTAAAAATGTAAGAATCTTTTCTCTCGAAATCACAGTCGATATTTTCAGAAGTAACAATTTTTTCAATATTATCTATAGCCTCTTGATTTGCAAAAAGATATTTTCTAGCAAAGTCTACAGAAAAAGCTTTTACTAAATAAGAGTAAAAAATACCATGACTAGAAGTAATTTTTGCAGTTGTATTTCCAGAAGCTTTTTCTGCTAATAAACATTTTTCAAGAATCACAACTTTTAAACCAGCCTTAGCCAATTCGTATGCTGTACTAATCCCAGTTATGCCACCTCCAACTATACAAACGTCGGCAGTCAAGTTGTCTGTTAATTCTTTAGAATTATTTATTATTTTAGGAAAAGAATCTATCCAATAAGAATTCATAAAAACCTCCTAATTGTGTAATTATATATAGTTTACACAATTAAGAGGTTTTTTAATCATCAAAAAATATAAAATTCAATTATCTTCCAGAATTTTCATCATGCAAAGGGTTGCTTTCAAAAACATATTGATCAAAATAATTATTTATTTGAGTTGTTTCGGTCGGATCCGTTAAAGTAGAATAACCATTTAAAGAATCATGTGCTATTCTAAAATATGTAGAATGCAAATTAGAATTTTGTAAAGTTTTTTCACTTTGAGATAACTGATCCAATACAAACTTAGCATAAGAACTATCATTATTTAATTTATTAAAATCAATATTAGAAAATATATAATGTAAAGGTGTATTATAAGCGTTTAACCCAGATAGTGAATATTCTAATTGGTAAATAAATCCGGGTTTGAGTATGAAAAATACCAATAGGAATTAATCTATAAATTATTTGTTTATCTTCATAAAAAGGTTTAGAAGAAGCAAGTTTTTGGCTAAAAAAATCATCTTGAACACGCCTAATTTGAGAATCAATATCATGATGTACAGTGTCAGAATTAATAGCAGAGTTAGACTCAAAATCTGGATTACCTGAATATAAGAGCCCAGAGTTTTCTGATACAGCCTTATATATATTATCAGGAGATAACGAATTACTAATTTTTAAAGCATAGTCGGAATCTGTTTGTAAACGATTCATATCAATAGATGTATAGACAATATTGATAACTGTAAGATTTCTTAAATTAGGAAAAGTTTGAGTAATTTTATAACTACCCAAATTAGGAAAATATATATTACTCTTATGAGATATATTTTCTATTTTTAAAGTAGAACCGTCAGGTCTTTTGAAGTTGAATTCAGAAATTTGAGGTTCTGATTTTTTTGATGATTCTTTGGAATTTTCTTTTTGAGGTTGAGAAACTATAGGTGAAGAAGTACCTAGTAAAGTTTTTGCAATTGAATCATTTTTAGATGAAGCTACTTCAGAGTTAGATTGAGAAACTGTATTTGTAAGGTGAGGAAGTGTATGATAAAAATGAAAAGATTTTATAACTTCTAATCTTCTTAGAAGATATGCTGAAGAAATAGAACCATTATCACTTTCTAATTCAGCTCGAAGATCGAGTAATTCTTGCTTGATTTTTTCATCGGAAGCGGAGATATACTTATCCAATTGTCTAATATATTCAGACTTTTTTTCATAAGTATAACTTTTAAATACAGTAATTAATTGGTTAAAAGCTAGTTTTAATCTATCATTATTTTCCATAAAAACCTCCTATATTTACCAATGATATGTTTCACCTTTTGAAATTTTAAAACATCTAAAAAGTTGTTCTAAAAGAAATACGCGTATTAATTGATGGGGAAAAGTCATCTTCGAAAAACAGATTTTTTCAGAACATAATGATAAAATTTCAGAAGTTAGACCTAAAGTACCACCAATTATAAAAGTAATAGAACTATTATAATTTACAGCTATGTCCTCTAATTTTTTTGAAAAATCTACTGAAGAAAATTGTTTTCCCGTTAAATCAAGAGCAAATATGTAAGAATCCTTTTTTAAATTATCAATTATTTTTTTTGATTCCTTATCTTTTATATTATTTATAATAGAATCATTTAATTTATTTGGTAGCTTTTCATCAGCTACCTCAGTTATGCTAAGATTACAATATTTTGATAATCTTTTTGAATATTCTGCAATAGCATCTTTTAAATAGTCTTCTTTAATCTTGCCAACACAGACAATATTTATGTTAAGCATAAAAGCCTCCAATCAAATTTGAAATTAACAAACCTGAAACAATTTTGATGGCTCAGATCTGCTAGCAACATTTAAATTTAATTTTTCAGAATTGCAATTATTAAGGCGAAGTTCTTCTAAGACTGTACTATAAGCAAGTTCTGGAAAATTGTTTTCTTTACTTAGATGTCCAAGAATAGCAGTATTAAGGCCAGAATGTAACAATAAAGAAATTGTTTTGCCAGCAGAACTATTAGATAAATGCCCAGTAGGTCCTAAAATTCTTGTTTTTAACCTATAAGGGTAAGAGCCACATTTTAAAACTTCAGGGTCATAATTAGATTCTAGCATAAGTAGAGAACTATCCTCTAATCTTTTCACAATTTCTTTTGTCATATGACCTATATCTGTTGCTATACTTATTTTTCTATTATCACATAAAATGTTAAAACCACAAGGATCTGCAGCATCATGTGGAATAGAAAAAGGATTAATTTGCAAATTCCCAACTTCAAATTTATCTTGAACATCAAAAATTTTTTGATTCTCTAAAGCAATTTTAGCTTGATTTTCTGGCATTGCTTCCCATGTCTTTTGTGTTGCAAAAACAGGTATATTGTATTTTGTAGAAAGAGTAGATAAACTTTTAACATGATCAATATGTTCATGTGTAACTAGTATAGCATCAATAGCATTTATATCTATTGACATAGAAGACAATGCTTCAGTAATTTTTTTTGCACTAACTCCAGCATCTACTAATATTTTTGTATTATCACTTTGAACAAATAAACTATTTCCTGTACTACCACTATATAAACTACAAAACTGTAACATTTTTTTCATCCTTTGCTAACATGTTTAAATAAAAGTATATTTTATTCAGAAACACGTTCAATTTTTGCACCTAAATTTCTAAATTTATCTTCAATATTTTCATAACCACGATCAATATGCTGAAGATTATAAACTTCAGTAACACCATCAGCAATTATACCAGCAATTATTAAAGCAGCTCCTGCTCTTAAATCAGTTGAATAAACAGGGGCACCAGTCAATTTAGGAACACCTTCAAAAATTGCTCTAGTACCTTGAGGAGAAATGGTAGCGCCCATCTTATTTAACTCCTCGGTATATTGAAATCTAGATTCGAAAATTGTTTCATTAATAATACTAGTTCCATCTGCAATGGCTAAAACTACACCCATTTGAGGTTGTAGATCTGTTGGAAAACCAGGGTAAGGTAATGTTTTTAAATTAGCTTTTTTAGGTCTAGAATCACACCAAACTCTAATATTATCTCCATCTATATCTTCAACGTGAGCACCAACCTCCAAAATTTTAGAAGTAAGAGGTTCTAAATGCTTAGTAATACAGTTCTTTATCAAAATATCACCTTTTGATGCAACAGCTGCAATCATGAAAGTTCCAGCTTCTATTTGATCAGGAACAACAGAATATGTAGCATTTCCAGTTAATTTCTTAACACCATTAATTTTAATTACATCTGTACCAGCACCACGAATATCTGCTCCCATTGTATTTAAAAAGTTTGCAACATCAACAATATGAGGTTCTTTGGCAACATTATCAATAATAGTTGTTCCTTCAGCCAAAACAGCGGCAAGCATAGCATTAATTGTAGCACCAACAGAAACAACATCCATGTATATAGATGAAGCAACCAATTTATCAGCTTTTGCTAAGATTTTTCCTTGAGACACGTCAACAGTAGCACCTAAAGCTTCAAAAGCTTTAATGTGCTGATCAATAGGTCTAGCTCCCAATTTACAACCGCCAGGCATTCCAACAACAGCTTTGCCACATCTACCAAGTAAAGCACCTAGAAGATAGTATGAAGCTCTAAATTTGCTAGTTAAATCTAAAGGTGCATCTGTACAAGATAAATTTCTAGTATCAATTTCAATTTCATTTTTGCCTTTCCAAGTTATTTTTGCACCTAAAGTCTCTAAAATTTCACAGTATGCTCTAACATCACTAATATTTGGAACATTTTCTATATTACAAACACCATCTATTAAAAGTGTGGCAGGTAAAATAGCGATTGCTGCGTTCTTTGCACCACTTATTGTAACCTCGCCTTTTAGTGAAGTTCCGCCTGTAATTACTAATTTCTCCAAAATAATTACCCCCATATATCTATATAAAAAAATTCATAACAAATTAAAGTAGAGTGTATAAACACTCTATCATTAAAAAAATATATCATAAAGGAAACATATTTACAACTACTTTTCTATAATTTTAAAGGAAAATTAATCATAGCAATTAACTAAAAGATACATACTAGAAATATTATTTTTTACAATTAGCGACGTCTCGCAGTGGAATGAGGGTAGAAATTGTTCAGAGCAAAAATGAGGGATGTTCAAAAACATTTGAAAGAGGCTCATTTTTGAATGTTACAATTTCTTGCCGAATGCAATGAGCAGGAGTTAATTTAAAAAATAATATTTCTAGTTTTGATATGTTAATAATGTAGTTTATCTAATATTAAAGAGATTTTTATTAATGTTTAGCAGTTAAAATAGGAGAGGAATTAAAAAGTTCAACAAGCTTAAACTTAAACTTTATACTAGGAGAATTTTCCGCAAGTAGGTCATATTCTTCAGAAGATAAATTATCTTGAATGATTTCTTTAGAAGAATCTGGAACAATACCACTAGAAACATCTACAAAGCAAAGAGGTGGAAACATAACACACCACCAGTTGTTTCCTTTCGCTTCACCAATTTCAATACGAATACCATCATAGTAACCAGCAGGAAGAGAAATGTCACCATATGATTTCGTTGGAAAAAGAAAATTACCAATCTCAATATTAACAGAATAGTCATAACCATTTTTTCTAATAGTAGAGTATGCTATATCATAAAATGAATCAATATTAGCATTTAAAATATTAATAACATCATCTTTTGTCATAGAATTATCAATCAAGGTATTAGCATATTTTAGAATCTCATCACGAACTAATAGTTTTAATTTTTGATCTTCATCAGAATTACTATTAGCTAGAACATGAAGTCTAAAAACAGAAGAACTAATATCTGTTGAAACTGCATCTACATAAGAATAAGCACATATAAAAAAGTAAATGCTAAATAATAACAAGAATATAAGAATATATTTAAAACTTTTTATAAATAAATTTCTTTTTGATGAATTATTTTTCATATAGACCTCCAATTTCATAAATTGTTAATTTAAGTATTACCAAAAAATAAAAAAATATACAGTTCGTTTTTGCTTTTATTGAATGTAGAAAATATGCCTGAAATGTCGAAATACCAAGAACGATTAAGTTTGTAATACTATTGACATATTTAACACGAAATGGTAAAATTTACCATATCATAATTTGAGGAGGATAGATATGACTTTGGATAAAAGTAATATGAAAAAAATGTGCAGTTTTTGCGTAAGTGATTGGCATACTGCTACCACTATACTTCCATATGTGAAACAAAAAACAGAAAATAATGAAAAAGTAATTTCAATATTTGAAAAAGAAATAGAAAGCAATATAATCGAATTATTAAAAAGAATGAATATAGATAAAAATACAAAAGATAAAATAGCAAAAATAAACTGGAAATCTAAGGATTGGCAAAAATATGAACAATTTGAATATTTCATGGAAGAAAATTATACAAAAGATATAAGCGTAATAGTAAATGGCAATAATGAGTATATCAATAAAATTAATTCATATGTAAATGAATGGGTAGAAAAAAACAATATTAGATTTAAGAAAGATAATAGTAGCATAAATTTAATTAGTTGTTATGATTTATCTCAAGATGTAAAGCAAGAAAATATATTACCTCAATATGAATATATACTAAATACATCTGGAGAGAAAAAAATAGAGAAATATTTTGAGCAAAATGATTCAGAAGTAAAAAAATTTAAAATTACTCAATAATACAAAAAAATAGAGCATTTGTAAATGCTTTATTTTTTTTTGTAATTTTTCTAGAATAAAATAATATATATAAAGCATACAAAAGAAATATTGACTTACGGAATAATATGTTGTAAGATAAGAATGATAAGTCTGGATATTAGACTTTTACTAATTTTTTATACTAGTTTTTTACACTAGAATGGAGGTTCCTATGAATGAAAAATATGAAGAAGCAAAAAAAATAGCAGAGAAATATAATCAAGAGCATTTATTAAATTGCTATGAAAAATTAGATGAAGAAAACAAAGAAAAATTATTGGATCAAATATTAAATATAAATTTTGAACAAATTTCTGAGTTGTATGAAAAAACAAAAAAAACATCTAACGTAATACCAGGAGAGGGCGAAGTAAAAGCTATTTCATATATTGACAAAGATAAAATATCAGAAGACAAATTAAATGAATATAGAAAAAAGGGTAAAAATGTAATAAAAGAAGGTCATTATGCAGTAGTTACAATGGCCGGAGGGCAAGGAACAAGATTAGGATTTAATGGACCAAAAGGAACATATAACCTAGGTGATGGAATTAAGAAAACACTTTTTGAAATAATATCAGATACAATAAAAACAGCAAAAGTAGAAAATGAAGCTATAACAATACCATGGTATGTTATGACAAGTAGAGAAAACAATGCAGATACAGTGAAATTCTTTAAAGAAAATAACTATTTTGGTTTACCAGAAAGTGATGTCGATTTCTTCATACAAGGAGAACTTCCAATGGTAGGTAAAAATGGAAAAATATTAATAGATGAAACAGGAATAGTAAAAGAAGCAGCTGATGGACATGGTGGAGTATTTTCAGCAATGTATAAAGATGGAATTGTTGAAGATATGCAAAAACGTGGAATTGAATGGGTATTTATAGCAGGAGTAGATAATATATTAGCTAAAATAGTAGATCCAATTGCAACAGGAATTGCAATTGATAAAAAAGTTTTAGCAACAGGAAAATCTGTTGTAAAAGCAAATGCAAAAGAAAAAGTAGGAGTTTTTTGTAAGAAAAACAATAAACCATATGTTATAGAGTATTCTGAAATAACAGATGAAATGGCAGAAATGATAAATGGAGATGGAGAACTTATATACGGAGAATCACATATTTTATGCAACTTATTTAATATAAAAGCAATAGAATCAATGTGCAAGAGCACATTACCATACCATTCAGCATTTAAAAAAGCAAAATACATTAATGAATATGGAGAATTAGTTGTGCCAACAGAACCAAATGCATTTAAATTTGAGAGCTTCATGTTTGATGCTTTTGAAAGATTAGATGATATGGCAATTTTAAGAGTAAAGAGAGAAGAAGAATTTGCCCCAATAAAAAATGCAGAAGGTGTAGATAGTCCTGAAACAGCAAGAAGATTATACTTAGATTTTATGGGAAAAGATTATATTGGAAAATAATTGCGTTTTTGCGTTGTTAAAATGTAAAATTATACATTATTAATTATTAAATATTCATTGCAATGCAAAGGCATTGCACATCTGTAGGGGCGACCATTGGTCGCCCGCAAAACAAAAAACAGTAGAGATGTTAATATAAATAAAGAAAGAAAGGAACGAAAGAGAATGGACTATTTAAAAGTATATGAAGACTGGTGTAATAACGAAGTATTTGATGAAAATACAAGAAAAGAACTAATTAACCTAAAAGGAAATGACGAAGAAATAAAAGATAGATTTTATAAAGAATTAGAATTCGGAACAGCAGGACTAAGAGGAGTAATTGGTGCAGGAACAAATCGTATGAACAAATATACAGTTGGTAAAGCTACACAAGGTTTAGCAAATTTTATAGTAAAAAATAATGTACAAGATAAAGGTGTAGTAATAGCATACGATTCAAGAATAATGTCAGATGAATTCAGTGAGCAAACAGCTTTAATTTTAAATGCAAATGGAATAAAAACATATTTATTTGAATCATTAAGGCCAACTCCTGTATTATCATTTTCAGTTAGAGAATTGAAATGTACAGCAGGAATAGTTATAACAGCAAGCCATAATCCACCAGAATACAACGGATATAAGGTTTACTGGCAAGATGGAGCTCAAATATCAAACCCTATTGATAAAGGAATAATGGAAGAAATAAATAAAATAAAAGATTATTCTGAAATAAAGACAATGAATAAAGAAGAAGCAACAGCAAAAGGTTTATTCAATATAGTTGGAAAACAAGTAGACGATAGATATATAGAGGAATTAAAAAAATTAGTAATAAATAAAGAAATAATAGATGAGGAATCAGATGAATTAAAAATAGTATATACACCACTTCATGGAACTGGAGCAGTAATGGCAAAAAGAATTTTAAGCGAATTAGGATTTAAAAATATTTTTGTAGTTCCAGAACAAGAAAAGCCAGATGGAAGATTTCCAACAGTAACATATCCAAATCCAGAAGATCCAAAAGCTTTTGAATTAGCATTAAAATTAGCAGCAGAAAAAGATGCAGACATAATTTTAGCAAATGATCCAGATGCAGATAGAATAGGAATGTTTGTAAAAAATCCAAAAACAGGAGAATATATACTATTTAATGGAAATATGACAGGCCTTTTAATTGCTGATTATATATTATCTTCAAGAAAAGAAAAAGGAACATTACCAGCAAATGCAGCAATAATAAAAACGATAGTATCATCAAACATGACAGAAGAAATAGCAAAATATTATAATGTAAAACTATTTGAAGTTTTAACAGGATTTAAAAATATAGCTGAAAAAATTAGACAATTTGAAGTAGATCATAGCTATGACTGCTTATATGGATTTGAGGAAAGCTACGGATGTCTAATTGGAACTCATGCAAGAGATAAAGACGGAATTGTAGCTGCAATGATGTTATGCGAAATCGCAGCAGTATGCAAGAAAAATGGAATTACAATCTATGATAGAATGATAGAAATGTACGAAAAATATGGATATTACAAAGAAGGTCAAGTAGCTGTTACTTTAAAAGGAGCAGATGGGGCTGTTAAAATAAAAGAGATGATGGAAAAGATGAGAAACAATCCACCAAAACAAATTGGAGAATATACAGTATTAGCAGTAAGAGACTACAACTTTGGTAAGATTAATAATTTAGTAGAAAATAAAGTCGTAGAAGCGGATTTACCAAAATCAAATGTTTTATACTATGAATTAGATAAAGATGCTTGGTGTTGTATACGTCCATCAGGAACAGAACCAAAAGTAAAAATGTATATAGGAATAAAAGGAAACAATCTAGAAGACGCAGGAACAAAATTAGAAGAATTAAAGAAAGCAATGGCAGAAATAGCAGAATAATGTGAAAAAATTGCACAAACGTAGGGGCGATCATTGATCGCCCAATTTTTTTGTGAATAATGAATAATTGATGTTATTTTTTCGTATACTTTCCTTTTTGTTGGTAAAACTAAGGTTAAAACCAATAAAGGAGAGTGAAAACTTTGCGTACTGCAAAAGCACTTAGAATACAAGGCGCAATTATTGATAAAAAAGAGTTGGAAAAGTATTTGGAGAATATTGCTTCTGATCATATTTTGGAAAAATTCTCCTCTAAAAACACTTATCCTATTTATAGTGTTATTAATAATTTGAAATATATAACTAAAACTTATGATATTTTGAATGATAATTTGAAAAATGGTATTACTATTCATCCTGCTGGTGAATGGTTGCTTGATAATTTATACATTATAGAAGAAGCGGCTAAAAGTGTTATTAAAGATTTATCTATGAAGAAGTATACTCGTACTCTTGGTTTGGCAAGTGGAATGTATAAGGGATTTGCTAGGGTTTATGTTTTGGCTTCTGAAATTGTTGCTTATACGGATTCTAAATTTGATAGCAAAGTTTTAAAGGATTTATTATCTGCTTATCAGAGAAAGAAGACTCTTAATATGGAAGAGATTTGGGATATTAATTTGTATCTAAAAATAGCTCTGATAGAGAATATTACCGTTATCTGTGAGAGAATCTATAGTGCGGAAATTCAAAAATGCAAAGTTGAAAATATTATTGAGAGGTTGATTGAGAAGAAAAGTAAAAAGGAGCTTAAGTTTAATAATAAATATACTATGAAAAATATTGATAGTGAGGAATTTAAGTACCCTTTTATTGAATATATGTCATATAAGCTTAAAAAATATGGAAAAATGGCTACTGGCTTCAATTATGTTTTAGAAGAACAGGTTGAGAAGATGGGAACTAATGTTGCAGAAGTTATAAAAAAAGAACATTATGATATGGCTTTGAGGAAGGTGTCTATCGGTAATGCTATTAAAAGTTTAAAAGAGCTTCAGTCTATTAATTTTTTGGAAATTTTTGAAGACATTAATGGTGTAGAAGAGATTTTAAGAAAAGATCCTGAGGGAATCTATTCTAAAATGTCGTTTAAGACAAAGTCTATGTATAGAAATGCTATAAAAGAATTGTCTGTAAAAACAAAAATATCAGAAATTTATATAGCTAAGAAGGCTTTGGCTTTAGCTATGAATGATAAGGAAAGTTATGGTGATTCTGATAATAAAAGTAAAGGGTTAACTAAAGGTAGAAAAACATCGCATATCGGGTATTATTTAATTGATAAAGGTATAAATGAATTAATTGATAAATTGGAAATTGGAAGAAATAGAATTAGTAGCAAGCAGGGTTTTGTTAAAGATTATGATGCTGAAGTAAGAGCTTATTGTTTAGTAATACTAGTTGTTTCTTCATTTATTTCAATTTGGGCGAGCTTATATTTTTTTAGAAAAACTTCTAATGTATTTCTTACTCTTTTAGAGTTTTTTATATTATTTATACCGATAACAGAGATTGTTGTTCAGGTTATTCAATATGTGTTAAATAAGTTGGTTAAAACTAAAGAAATTCCAAAGTTGGATTTAATAAATGGTGTTCCTGAGGAACTTTCTTCTGTTGTGGTTATTCCTACTATTTTAAATAATAGAAAAAAGGTTAAAGAGCTTATGAGAAAGCTTGAGGTTTTTTATCTTGCAAATAAAAGTGATAATTTATATTTTTGCTTACTTGGGGACGTAACTGCTTCAGCTAAGATTAATGAAGATGTGGATGATGAGATTATTGATGAAGGTTTAAAAGAAGTTGAGAGGTTAAATAAAAAATATTCCGAAAATAATATGTTCCCTAAGTTTCATTTTTTATATAGGAGTAGAGTGTGGTCTAGTGGTGAAAGTTGTTATTTGGGCTGGGAAAGAAAAAGAGGATTACTTACACAATTTAATGAATTTTTATTGAATAATGAGGAGAATAAGTTTAGAGTAAATACTTTCGAAGATAGCAAAAAGGCTAAATGTGATGAGGGAGATAAATGTAATGTTAATTTTCCGAGATTTAAGTATGTTATTACTTTAGATGCTGATACAAATTTAACTCTAAATTCTGGGTTGGAGTTGATTGGTGCTATGGCTCATATTTTGAATAAGCCTATTCTAAATAATGATGGTATTGTGTCTGAAGGATACGGAATTATGCAACCTAGAGTTGGAGTTGGTTTGTTAGAGTCTAGAAGAAGCTTGTTTACGCAAATTTATGCAAATGATGGCGGAGTGGATTTGTACGCGAATGCTATTTCTGATATTTATCAGGATAATTTTGGAGAAGGAATTTATACAGGCAAAGGTATTTACGATTTGAGAGTGTTTTCTCAAGTTCTTAAAAATGAAATACCAGATAATACTGTTTTAAGTCATGATTTGTTGGAAGGTAATTACTTAAGGTGTGGTTTAGCTAGTGATATTGTTTTGCTTGATGGATATCCATATAAGTATAATGCTTATAGTTCAAGACAGCATAGATGGATAAGAGGAGATTGGCAGATTGTAAGATGGCTTAAAAAGTATATTAGGGATAAGAACGGAAATAGAAAGAAAAATCCTTTAAGTTTTTTATCAAAATTTAAGATTATAGATAATTTAAGAAGAAGCTTATTAGATTTTTTTTCTGTTGTTAATATAATTTTTCTCATTGTTGTAGGTGTATTTTATAAAAAGAGTTTTACATGGATTATTTTATTAACTATTTTTGCTAATATAGTGCCTTTAATTTTGAATATAGTTAATAATGTTGTGTTTAAAAGAGAGAATATTAAAAAGCAGAAAACTTTTGTAAAAAGAATTACAGGTTTAGAGGCAACATTTTGGAGAATGCTTATTAATTTTTCGGTTTTACCATATCAGGCTTATGAGGCTATTAATGCTATTGCTAAGACCATTTATAGAGTTAAATTTAGTAAAAAGCACTTGCTTGAATGGTGTACTGCGGAGGAAGCGGAAGTACGAGGAAGAACAGATTTAACTTCATATTATAAAACTATGATTATAAATGTTTTTTGTGGTATTATTGCTTTTTTTTGGAATCCAATTCTTTCTTTTTTGTGGATTATAGCACCTTTGATTGTTTGGTATGTGAGTAAAGAAAATAAAGAGGATAGTAAATTAAAAGAACTTTCGGAGGCTGATAAAACATATATTTCGGAAATAGCTCGAGAAACATGGGGATATTTTGAAGAATATATAAATAAAGAGAATAATTTTTTGCCTCCTGATAATTTTCAGGAGGATAGATGTTTTGAAATTGTTGATAGAACATCTTCTACCAATATTGGACTGGCATTATTAACAATAGTTTCTGCATATGATTTGGGATATATTGATTTAAAAAATGCTATAGGATTAATTGGTAAAATGTTAAATGTGATTGAACAATTAGATAAATGGAATGGGCATTTATATAATTGGTATAATATAAAAACTTTAAAACCGCTAGTCCCTAGATATGTTTCTACAGTTGATAGTGGCAATTTTATAGGATATTTATATACCATAAAAGGTTTTTTGGAGGAGATTATACAAAATAATGAAGTAGATAAGAGTGAATTAGATTATGATTTAAATGATTTAATAAAAATTATAGACAATATTATTATTAATACGGATTTTTCTTTGTTATACAGTAATGAGAAAGGAATTTTTTCAATTGGGTTTAATGTAGAGGAAAATAAACTTACTGATTCTTATTATGATTTGCTTGCTTCTGAAGCGAGACAGGCAAGTTTAATTGCGATTGCTAAAAAAGATGTTACTTCAAAACATTGGAATAATTTAAGTAGAACTCTAACTGTTTTAGGTAAGTATAAAGGACTCATTTCGTGGTCAGGTACTGCTTTTGAATATTTTATGCCTAATATTAATATTCCTAAATATCCTGGAAGTCTTTTAGATGAGTCTTCTAAATTTATGTTGATGAGTCAGAAAAAATATGCTGAGAAGCTGGGAACTGCTTGGGGAATATCGGAGTCTGCTTTTAATTTAAGAGATTTTAATTCAAATTATCAATATAAAGCTTTTGGAATTCCGTGGCTTGGGTTAAAAAGAGGACTTGCTGATGAGATGGTAGTTTCTTCTTATGGTAGTATATTAACTATAACTGAAAATCCAGTAGATGTAGTTAAAAATTTGAAAGTTCTAGAAAAGCAAGGAATGCATGGAAGATTTGGCTTTTTTGAAGCTTTAGATTATACACCTGAAAGGCTTTCATATGGTAAATCTTCAGAACCTGTAAAAACGTATATGGCTCATCATCAAGCTTTAATATTGCTTTCTATAAATAATTTATTTAATGATAATATTTTGCAAAAGAGATTTATGAGAAATCCAGAAATAGAAGGTTTGGACATTTTATTACAAGAAAAAATGCCAGAAACCGCTTTAGTTACAAAAGAGAAAAAAGAAAAGGTTGAAAAAATTAAGTATTCTGGTTATGAGAGTTATAGTGAGAAAATATATACTAGAGTGGATGATAGATTGAATAGATTTAATGTTATTTCAAATGGAGAATATTCAATTATTTTAAATGAAAGAGGAGAAGGTTATAGTAAGTATAAAAATGTATTAATTAATAGATATAAAAACACAACAGATTATTCTCAAGGAATTAATGTGTATATTAAAAATGTAACTAAAAATAGTAATAAGGAAAAAAGAAATGTTTGGAGCAGTATTAATTTAAAGAATAGTAAAGCTCCAGATGAGTTTGCAGTACATTTTACTCCGAGTGAAGATAAATATGTTAGAAAGGATGGAGCAATTGAGACTACTACAAAAATTGTAATTGATCCGAATAATCCAATCGAAATAAGAAGTGTTGAAATTAAAAATAATGGTAATCAAGAGGAATGCTTTGAGGTTACTGGATATATAGAACCAGTATTATCTAGTATGCAAGATGATTATTCTCATATGGCTTTTAATAATCTATTTTTGAAGTATGAGAAAGATGATGAGAATATTATAGTTAAAAGAAATGTTAGAAATCCAAGTTTAAGTCCTATTTTTTTAGCTACAGATTTAGTATCAAATGCAGAAACGGTTGGAGACCTTGAATATGAAATTAATAAAGATAAATTATATCAGGGAAGAATTGATATTCCTGAGAAAATCTTAAATTCTGTTCCTTTTTCTAACAGTTTAGGGTTAGTGGTAGAACCATGTATTGCTTTGCGAAGGACTATCAAAGTTCAGCCAAATGAGAGGGTGATTTTAAATTTAGTTATTTCTGTTGGAGAAAATAGAGATGATGTTGTTAATAATTTAAATAAATATAAGAATTTTGAAAATGCTGATAGATTATATGAGCTTTCAAAAGTTAAAGCAGAAGAAGAGGCAAGATACCTAGGGGTTAAAGGAAAGGATATTTTAGTTTATCAAAAAATAATGTCATATTTATTATTTCAAAATCCAATGAAAGCTATAATTCTAAATGAAATTAAGTATAATAAAATGCAGAAATTTAATTATAGACAAAAAGATTTATGGAAATATGGAATATCTGGAGATTTGCCAATTCTTTTGTTGAAGGTTAAAAGTGCTAATGATAAAGATATTATAAGGGAAGTTTTAAAGGCTTTTGAATATCTTAAAACTAAAAATGTATTTTTCGATTTAGTAATTTTAAATGAAGAAGAAAATTCATATGAGAGATATGTAAAAGATATAATTCAAACAGAGATTCTAAATAATCAATTAGGATATTTGCAAAATATTAATGGTGGAATTTTCGTATTAGATTTGATAGATTTAGAGGATAAGGATTTGTTCGATTTCGTTTCTAATTTAGTTGTAGATGCTAAACTTGGAAATTTAAGTACTAATATAAATGATTTGGAAGAGGAAATTTTAGAAAACAATAAGAATCAAATTATTGATGTTAATGCCACACAAGATGTAATATGTAATGATTCAAGTGATAGAGCTAAATTTAATGATAATGAGTTTTTTTGTACGGAATGTAATTTCTTTAATGGATATGGTGGCTTTTCAAAGGATGGAAAAGAGTATCGATTTGTTGTTAATAGAGAGAATCGAGTTCCTACAATATGGAGCCATGTTATTGCTAATAAAAATTTTGGAACTCTTGTTACTCATAATTTAGGTGGATATACGTGGAGTAAAAATAGCAGATTAAATAGAATTACTGCGTGGGGAAATAATAGTGTAATAGATATTCCATCTGAAATAATTTATATTAAAGATGAAGATACAAAAGATGTATGGGCTTTGTCACCAGCTTTGAATGATTCAGAAGTTCAAGTAACTTACGGATTCGGCTATGCAAATTTTAGTATGAAAAATAAGGATATAAATCACACGGTTCAAGTTTTTGTTCCTAATAATGATAATGTTAAAATAAATATTTTGCATTTAGAAAATAAAAAGCCTGAAAAGCGTAAGTTGAGATTAGTTTATTATCTAAAAACAGTTTTAGGGGAGGACGAGTTAAAATCAAATGGATATATTGACATAACTCAAATGAAAAGTGCCAATGTGGTTTATGCAAGTAATGTGTTTTCAAATGGTATTTCGAAAAATGTATATGTTTCGAGCAGTGAAAGAATATTAAGTTTTACTGGAGACAAAAAGTTCTTTTTTGGTAATAGTGATGTCTATAATCCTCAGGCTCTAATCGTAGATAGGTTAAATAATAAAAATTCATTGGGATTAGATAGTTGTATGGCAATAGAAATGGAGATTGAGTTAGAAGCTTTTAGTTCAAAAGATATTAGTTTGATTCTGGGTGAAGAAGCAGAAATTTATGAGATAAGGGATAAAGTTAATATTTATTCTAGTATAGAAAACTGTTTTAAAGAATTAGGTGAAACAAAAAAATATTGGAACGATTTATTAGGAGGATTAACTGTAACTACCCCCGTTGATTCTATGAATATTTTGCTAAATGGATGGCTAAGCTATCAAGCAATAGTATGTAGATTATATGCAAGAAGTGCTTTTTATCAATCTGGAGGAGCTTTTGGTTTCAGAGACCAGCTACAAGATACTTTAGGACTGAAGTTTTTATCAGAAGATATTATGAAACAGCAAATTTTAAAGCATTGCTCTCATCAATTTATTGACGGGGACGTAGAACACTGGTGGCATGATGATACTAATAGCGGTATAAGAACTAGATTTTCAGATGATCTGCTATGGCTTCCATATGTTGTTTCTGAGTATATTAATTTTACAGGAGATACATCTATTTTAGATGAAGAGATTGCCTATAGAGAGGGACAACAATTAGCAAATGGCGAAGATGAAAGGTATGAAGAGCATTTGTTGGGAGATAAAAAAGAAAATGTGTATCAGCATTGTATAAGGGCAATTGAAAGAAGTTTAAAATTTGGTGAACATGATATTCCTAAAATAGGTTCTGGCGATTGGAATGATGGATTTAGCACAGTTGGAAATAAGGGAAAAGGCGAAAGCGTATGGCTAGGATTTTTCCTTTATGATATTTTAATTAAATTTATTGATATTTCCAGAAAAAAAGGAGAGGTTGAAATTGCTAATAAATACGAAGAAGTTTGTAGAGGTTTAAAGAAGGTATTAAATGATGTATGTTGGGATGGAAGATGGTATAAAAGAGCTTTTACAGATAATGGAGAAACTCTGGGAAGTGCTGAAAATGAAGAATGTAAAATAGATAATATTTCTCAAACTTGGAGTATTATATCAAATGCAGGTGATAATGATAAAAAATATATTTGCTTGGAAAACTTAGAAAATCATTTGGTGGATAGTGAGAATGGAATAATTAAATTATTAGATCCACCTTTTGAGAGGAGTTCACTAGAACCAGGATATATTAAAGCATATCTTCCAGGAGTAAGAGAAAATGGTGGGCAATATACACATGCTGCTGTTTGGACAATTATTGCTGAGGCAATTTTAGGGTTTGGGGATAAAGCTGTAGAATATTTTAGGCTTATAAATCCTATAGAACATTCTAAAACTATGGAAAGTGCGAAAAAGTATAAAGTTGAGCCTTATGTTGTTGCAGCTGATATCTACGGTAAAGATAATTTGATTGGAAGAGGTGGCTGGACTTGGTATACTGGTGCTGCTAGTTGGTTATATAAAGCTGGTGTTGAATATATTTTAGGACTAAAAATCGAAAATAGAGAATTATATATTAAACCAGCAATCCCTAGTGATTGGGAAGGGTTTTCTATTCAATATAAATATAAAAGTAGTATATATAATATTAAATATAAAAATGGAACAAATGAAGTTAAAAGAATTTTTGTAAATGGAAATGAAATCACAGAAGATAGAATAAGACTTTCTGATGATGGAAAAGTTTATAATGTAGAAATAAAATAAAAAAATATATTGCCTTTTTGGCATTTTTAAAATATAATGTGTTTATCCTTTTCATAAGGAAACCTTTTGGAAAGGAGGTGAACATATTGAGTTCATTCGATTTGATTTGGAAATTAATTGTTTTATTATTACTTAGTAATAGTAAAGACGATGAAAGCCAAAATTCTCAAGATTAGCATAAACTAATCAAAGGCAGTCTGGTCAACTGCCTTTTTTTTACAAAAAAATGAGATATGTGGTCAACATATCTCTGTAAACATTTGAGCTATTCGATTTATTCTCATGCTTAAGCTAAATATAGTATACTATATATTTTATTATATGTCAATTCCTATGGAATTATTATTTACATACTTATAAAAAAAATGGAAATAATAGTATAAGAAAAAATAAAAAAATACTTGTATTAAATAAATTATTGTGATATATTCGAAATGATAAAAAAGTCGATTTTAGGGGGGGACTATATGGAGAATACTATGGATATAGAAAGAAAAACTATTTTAATAGTAGATGATGAAAAACCTATAGTAGATATTTTAGTATACAATTTACAAAAAGAAGGATATAATACTTTAGAAGCAAATGATGGATTATCAGCAGTAGAAATTGCAACTAGTCAAAAACCAGATCTTATACTTTTAGATATAATGCTTCCTAAAATGGATGGTCTTGCTGTTTGTAAAAAAATTAGAAATACAATGAATGTTCCTATTTTAATGCTTACAGCTAAAGATGAGGAAATCGATAAGATACTAGGGCTAGAGCTTGGAGCAGATGATTATGTTACAAAGCCTTTCAGTGTTAGGGAATTAATGGCAAGAATTAAAGCCAATTTAAGAAAAGCCGAAATGGCAAATGAAAAGCAAAAAGAAGATGATGATAAAGCTACTACAAATAAAATTGTTGTTGGAGATTTATCTTTAGATTTAGATAAATTTGAAGTTAGAGTTAAAAATCAAGTTATTGATTTAACTTTAAGGGAATTTGAGGTCCTAAAATATTTAGCTAGTCAACCAGGACAAGTTATAACAAGAGAATTGTTACTAGAAAAAGTTTGGGGATATGAATATTATGGAGATATTAGAACTGTAGATGTAACTATTAGAAGAATTCGTGGAAAGATAGAGTTTGATACAAGTAATCCTAAAATATTAATTACAAAAAGAGGCGTGGGATACTATATAGCAGGTGGTAATTAATTGTTTGATAAAAAGTATGTGCCAATGGAAGTTTCCATTGGCATTAATAATGATAAAAGTTAGTTTTAGTATCAATATTTAAGTACATAGGAGGAAGCAAATGTTAAAAAATTCGCAAATAAGAATTGTACTAATATTTTTTATATTAGAAGTTATAACAATAACACTTTTATATGGATTCGAAGTATCATATCTAAGAAATATAGAAGCAGAAGCTTTAGCTATTGAATCAGCACAACAAATTGTTAATAGTATAGATTTAAAAGTTATAAGTTTAAGAAAAATATTTTTTAGCATAATCATAGGAAGTGCTTTTTTTACATCAATTGCGATAGCATATATTTCTAAAAAAGTTGTAGTACCTATAAGACTACTCATTGCAGATGCAGGCAGAATAGCGGCTGGAGAAGATGTGGAAATAAAAAATTCAAATACTATCAAGAAAAATAATGAAGTTTCTAATTTGTCTAATGCTTTCAATGTTATGATTACAGAATTAAAATCTAATCTTAATGAATTATCAAAACAGAAAAAGCAAATGGAAACAATTCTTAATCATATGACTGATGGTATTATAGTGTTTAATACAAAAGGAAACATTATGCTTATTAATCCTGCGGCTACTAGGTTATTAAGAATTCTTCCTGAAGACGAAAATTTTGAAATGATTTTTGAAAAGCATAATGTTGATGTTAATCTTGAAAAGGTTATGTATCTGGAAAAATTAATGATGTACGAGAAAAGGGTTAGAATAGGAGATACTCATGTTAATATTTTGTTTGAATCTTTTAAGGATGAAAATGATAAACTAGCTGGAGTATTAGTTTTAATTCAAGATATAACTGAGCATGTTAAACTTGATGAAATGAGAAAAGAATTTATAGCAGATGTTTCGCACGAATTGAAAACTCCTATTACTTCTATAATGGGATATGCAGATACTTTGTTAGAAGGAGAATATGATACTGAAATTAAAAATAAATTTTTAAATGTTATTGCTACTGAAGCTAGAAGAATGGCAAAATTAGTTAGTGATTTACTAGATTTATCTAGATATGATAGTGGTCAGGTTGTTGTGGAAAAAACAGAATTTGATTTAGGTCAAATGGTTAAAAAATGCCAAGAAAAACTACAAATAGAAATTGATAAAAAGAAACACAAGGTCGAATGCTTTGTAACAGCCAATGTTCCATTAGTTTATGCAGATAAAACAGATATTGAAAGAGTTGTTTTAAATATATTATCAAATAGCATAAAATATACAAATGAAGGTGGAACAATAAATATGTATGTTGGCTTCGTTTATAATGATGCATACATAAAAATTAAAGATAATGGTTTAGGAATTTCAGAAAGCGATTTAAATAAAATTTTTGAAAGATTTTATAGAGTTGATAAAGCACGTACTAGAGCAATGGGAGGTACTGGTTTAGGTTTATCTATTGTTAAAGAAATTTTAGATAGAAATAATGGAAGTATTGATATAAAAAGCGAAGTAGGAATAGGTACAGAAGTTGTTATTAGAATCCCAACAAAAGCAGAAAAAAACTTGAAAAACAGTCAAGAGTAATGTATAATATTTTTAAATTATGGGAGGAAATATAAAATTGAAAAAAAAGGAAATTCTAAAAGAGATTGGAGAGTGGCTCTATTGTGCAGTTATAGCATTAATACTTGCCCTAACAATTAGATATTTCTTAGGCACTCCTACTGTAGTTAAACAATCTTCAATGTACGATACATTGGAATCTAACCAAAGATTAATTTTAAATAGATGGGCTAGAACAATTAAATCTGAAATAAAAAGAGGCGATATAATTACATTTGAATCGCCTACTAAAATAGGTTTTAGAGATGATGAAGTAGATTTAACACATCCAGAGGCTGTGTACAGAACAAAAAAAATGAGTTTTATTGAAAGAATAAAATATTCAGTTTTAGAAATCGATAAAACCACTTATATTAAAAGAGTAATTGGTGTAGCTGGAGACCACATCCTAATAAAAGATGGAGAAGTATACTTAAACGATAAGAAGTTAGAAGAAGATTATATACTTGAAGGTGCTATAACAAATGGAGAATCATTTTATGATGTAATTGTGCCAGAAGGTTATGTGTATGTTATGGGAGATAACAGAGAAAGAAGTACGGATAGTAGAGCTTTTGGGTGTATACCTTTAAAAAAAGTTGATAGCAAAATTTTTATAAGATTTTGGCCAATGGAGAAGTTTGGAAGGGTTAATTAAATTGATTTTATTGGGAGACTTTAAATGGATTTTAAAGATTTAATAGGAAATGATGAAATTAAAAATATTCTGGATAATAACGTAAAAAATAATAGAGTATTACACAGTTACATGTTTATTGGAACTGAAGGCATAGGAAAAAAGCTATTTGCTAAAGCTTTTGCAAAAAAGATTTTATGTATGGAAAAAAACAAACCATGCTATAATTGCAAATCATGTATAGAATTCGATTCTAATAATCATCCAGATTATTATGAAATTAATCCAGAAGACGGAATTATTAAAATTGATCAAATACGAAAAATGCAAGAGAAGGTATTAGAAAAACCAATTGTTTCTGATAGAAAAGTATATATAATTAATGATAGCGATAAGATGACAGTGGAAGCAGGGAATTGTTTATTAAAAACCTTAGAAGAACCGCCTGCATATTTAATAATAATACTTATTGCCGCAAACGAAAGCATGATATTAAATACGATTAGATCAAGATGTACGAAGGTAGCATTTAAACCAATAGAAGATATTTTAATATCACAATATATGAAAGATAATTATGAAATACAAAATATATCTGAAAATATTTTAAAAATGATTAATGGAAGTATAGGAAATGCAATAAATTATATAGATAAAAAAGAGATGTATGAAGAAGTAGAAAAAGCTTTTTTGAATATAGATAAAACAAACATATTAGATGTAATAAATAAGTTAGAATGTTTATATAGTAATAAAGATAATATATACGAAGTTTTGAATTATATAAATGTTTTACTAATAAAAAAAGCAAAGGAAAATTATAAATATTTAAATTATATTAATAAAGTAGAGGAAACAAAAAAAAGGCTAAAGGCAAACAGCAATTATGATATGTGCATAGATAATCTTTTGTTTACAATTTGGGAGGAATAGATACTTTGAAAAATGTAATTGGTGTAAGATTTAAAAGACCAGGAAAAATATATTTTTTTGATCCAGGAGAGATTCAAGTTAATAAAAAGGATTTTGTTATAGTAGAAACTGCTATGGGAGAAGAATATGCAGAAGTTGTGATAGAAAATAAAGAGATAGATGAAGAAAAACTTGCTAATCCTTTAAAGCCAGTTATTAGAGTGGCAACAGAAGAAGATAAAAAGCATAATGAAGAAAACGAGGAAAAAGCAAAAAAAGCTTATGATATAGCAGTAAAAACTATAAAAAAGCATAATTTAGATATGAATTTGGTAGATACTGAATATAAATTTGACAATAGTAAACTTTTATTTTATTTTACAGCTGATGGAAGAATTGATTTTAGAGATTTAGTAAAAGAACTAGCATCAATTTTTAAAACTAGAATAGAGCTAAGGCAGATAGGCGTAAGAGATCAAGTAAAGAGAATAGGTGGAAATGGTATTTGCGGTAGGCAATTGTGTTGCTGTTCTTTTTTAGGAAATTTTGAAACTGTTTCAATAAAAATGGCAAAAGAGCAAAATTTATCTTTAACTCCATCAAAAATATCAGGAAATTGTGGCAGACTTATGTGTTGTTTAAAATATGAACATGAGGTATACGAAGATAAATTATCTAGATTACCTAAAAATGGTGCTATAGTAAAAACAGATGAAGGAGAAGGTGTTGTAGATTCTATAGAAACATTAAAAGAAAAGATAAGAGTTAAGTTTAAAGATAAAGATGGATTTTATTATAAAAAGTATTCTGCTAATGAAATTGAAATAGTTAAGGATGTTGAAGAAAATAATAATTTAAATTTAGATAAAGAAAGCCTAAAAGAATTAAAAGAACTTGAAAGACTTGAGAAAATGGACGAAAAGGACAATCAGGATGATATATAAATGTAAATATTAATATTATATAAATATTTATCATGTGAGAGGAGGCGAAAAAAATGGCATACAAAATTACAGATAAATGTATTAGTTGTGGAGCTTGTGCAGGAGAATGTCCTGTAGGATGTATATCACAAGGAGAAGCTACATACGAGATTGATAAAAATGCTTGTATAGGTTGCGGAACATGTGCTGGAGTTTGCCCAGTCAGCGCACCAGAGGAAGAATAATGTGAATATAATTATGGTAAAACCATTGCACACGTAGGGGCGACCATTGGTCGCCCGTTTTTGTTATTTTAATGAATGATGAAGAGTGAAGAATTAATAATTAATGTAAAAAAATGCAAAGCAATTTTTTTTATCCGAAATTATTCATTGCACAAAAATTTTCTATGCTTTTTTCTCGCTCGTCCCAACTTCGTAGAAACTATAAAAAGAAATGCATCTGAAGATACATTTCTTTTATATTTTCTAACTCGTCGGTCCCCACACAAGCTCGCTACGAAAAAACATAGAAAATTTTTATAATATATTACAAAATATAGAATGTCTGTAGGGGGCGTCGTCCGCCACTGTATACTGACGCTGTAACAGGCAAAGCCTTAACAGCCTCAGTACCGACGACCCGAATAACAAATAACGGTAGAGATGTTAATTTAATACAAATTTATTATTGCGTAGAAAAATCTTAGTTCTGCTTTTTTATGGTCATAATGTACAATATATGTTATAATAATCCTAATTTATAAAAACTTTATAGAGGAGAAGAAATTGATGAATCAATTAAAACTAAAAGATATAATTAAAATTACTAATGGAAAACTTATTATGGGAGATGAAAACGAACTTATTGAAAACTTCTCAAACAATTCAAGACAAATAGCCAGTGGGGACGTATACTTAGGAATTAAAGGTGAAAGATTGAATGGGAGTATTTTCTTCGAAGAAACTTTTAAAAATGGAGCAAAAGGAGCTATTCTACAAGATATAGAAATTACAGAAGATATTGCAAAAAAATATAACGATAAATTTATTTTTTTGGTAGATGATACGGTTAAGGCTATGCAACAAATTGCTACATATAAAAGAAGTTTTTATGATATTCCAGTAATAGCTATTACTGGAAGTGTAGGAAAAACAAGCACTAGAGACATTGTAGCCAATGTAATGGCAACAAAGTATAAAACTTTAAAAACCAAAAAGAATTACAACAATCATATTGGAGTACCTCTAACAATTTTTGAATTAAAAGATGAAGAAGCTTTAGTAATAGAATTAGGGATGAATCATTTAGGGGAGATAAGTGTATTAACTAAAATAGCCAAACCAACAGTTGCAGTAATAACAAATGTGGGAACAGCTCATATTGGAAACCTAGGATCAAGAGAGAATATATTAAAAGCAAAAATGGAAATTTTAGAAGGACTAGATGAGGATGGATATGTTGTTATAAATAATGATAATGATTTACTTCATGAATGGTATTTAGAAAATAAAGATAAGTACAGAATTATAACTTATGGAATAGATAATTTAAGTGATTTTATGGCTGAAGACGTAGCTTTAGAGGGACAAAGAAGTACATATACTTTGAAGAATAAGAATGAAAAAGTAGAAGTGCCAGTAGGAGGAAAACATTTTGTATTAAATAGCTTATGTGCATTTGCTGTGGCAAGTATATTTGGTATTTCTGATAATCAAGTAAAAAAGGGAATTCTAAATTTTGAATTAACCCAAAATAGAATGGATATAGAATGTTTGAAAAATAATATAACAGTAATAAAGGATTACTATAATGCAAATTATGATTCTATGAAGGCTGCTTTGGAATATTTAGGAGGTATTAAGCAAAACAGAAAAATAGCAGTGCTAGGAGACATGCTAGAGTTAGGAGATTATTCTGAAAATTTGCATAGAATGGTTGGAAAAGAAGTAGCAAAAAATAATGTTGATATTTTAATTACTGTAGGAAATGATGCTAAATACATAGCGGAAGAGGCTAGGAAAG
The DNA here is from genome assembly GCA_947581825.1 of uncultured Clostridia bacterium. Taxonomy (GTDB): domain Bacteria; phylum Bacillota; class Clostridia; order TANB77; family CAG-508; genus CANPVP01. The sequence continues at coordinate 138,887 of CANPVP010000001.1, forward strand.
ATGTAGATATAGTGATTGAATGTAAATCTAACCAAGAAGCAATAAAGGAAATAAATAAAATTAAAAGAGAAGGAGATTATATTTTATTAAAAGCTTCTAATGGAATGAAGTTTGGAGAAATACTAGAAGGAATAGAATAAAATCCAAAAATTCTCTACGGAAAAGAAGGAAACGACCTTCTTTTTTATATTGTAATAAATTTCTCCTGGTAGGAGAAATTTCTGTACAAGATAATTATGGCGGAACTTAGATTTCCTTAGGATTTGCATTTGTTAGGAAATCTTAGTTCCGCTTTTTTTATATTGTAATAAATTTGTAAAAAAATGAAAAAGTTCTGCAATATCTGTTGACATCTCATTTTACGCGTTGTATAATATAAAAGCGTGTAGATTTGCGATGAAGCAAGATGTGGCTACGTCCCTACGGAAAGCGGGGATGGAGGGAACTCTTGTGGAGTATGTCTTGGCTGAGACCGGGCGATAAGTTTTAAAATAAGCACTTATCCCAAGAATTAATACGCAATACTTGGGTTTATATATTGGTAAAAAAAGAAACACCAGGGTGCGTTTAAGACTTGCCATATAATAGGTCACTATTTAAATTTTTTTAAGGAGGGAAAAAACTATGGCAACAACAAACAATGTGGTAGCAAGTGAGAAAATCAGAATAAGATTAAAGGCTTATGATCATGTAGTTTTAGATCAGTCTGCTGAGAAAATAGTAGATACTGCTAAAAGAACAGGAGCTAAAGTTTCAGGTCCTATTCCGTTACCAACACAAAAGGAAGTTGTAACAATTTTACGTTGTCCTCACAAATACAAAGATTCAAGAGAACAATTTGAAATGAGAACACATAAAAGAGTTATCGACATTCTTTACCCAACACAAAAAACAGTAGATAGCTTAATGAAATTAGAATTACCTGCTGGTGTTGACGTTGAGATGAAATTGTAATTAATAAAGAAAGAAAAAATTAAACTAAAACTTAAAAAACCAAGCTGGCTTTGGTCAGCCAATAGTTAGGAGGAAATAATAAAATGAATAAAGGTTTAATAGGAAGAAAAGTTGGAATGACACAAATCTTTGATGAAAAAGGATTAATAGTTCCAGTAACAGTTATAGAAGCTGGACCTTGTGTAGTATCACAAGTGAAAACAGCTGAAAAAGATGGATACAATGCTATCCAATTAGGTTTTGGAGAAGTAAAAGATAAACATATTAATAAACCAGAAAAAGGACATTTTTCAAAATCAAAAATTGATACTAAAAAACATTTAAGAGAATTCAGAATGGATTCTATCGAAAACGTAAAAGTTGGAGATGAATTAAAAGCTGATATATTTGCAGCTGGAGAGAAGATAGACGTTCAAGGAAAGACTAAAGGAAAAGGATTCCAAGGCGTTATCAAACGTCATGGTCAACATAGAGGACCTATGGGACATGGTTCAATGTACCATAGAAGACCAGGTTCAATGGGAGCTTGTTCAACACCAAGTAGAGTTTTCAAAGGTAAAAAACTTCCAGGACATATGGGAAATTTAACTGTTACAATACAAAATTTAGATGTTGTAAGAGTTGATTTAGATAAGAATGTTTTATTAGTAAAAGGTAGTGTACCTGGACCAAAAGGTGCAATATTAAAAATAAAATCAACAGTAAAATCAAGTAAGTAAGAGGAAGGAGGAAATTCGAAATGCCTAAAATAGATGTATATGATGTAAAAGGTAAGAAGGTTAGTGATATAGAACTAAAAGACGAAATATTTGGAATTGAACCAAATGAAGCTATTGTACATAGCGTATTAGTTAATTTCTTAGCTAACCAAAGACAAGGTACACAAAGTACAAAAACAAGAAGTGAAGTTCGTGGTGGTGGAAAGAAACCTTGGAGACAAAAGGGAACAGGTAGAGCAAGACAAGGAAGTATACGTGCTCCACAATGGATCAAAGGTGGTATTGCTTTAGGACCAAAGCCACGTAGCTACAAATATAGAGTAAATAAGAAAGAGAAAAGATTAGCTATAAAATCATTATTAAGCTCTAAAGTATTAGAAAATGAATTAGTAGTTGTAGATAAATTACCATTCAAAGAGATTAAAACTAAAAATATGGTAGAAGCTTTAACAAATCTTAAAGTTGCAGAAAAAGCTTTAATCTTATTACCAGAAAAGAATGAAATAGTTCAAAAATCTGCAAGAAATATTGAAGGAGTTAAAACAACATTAGTTAATACAATTAATGTATATGATTTATTAAAATACAATAAATTAGTTATTACTCTAGATACAGTTAAAAAATTAGAGGAGGTGTACGCTTAATGTTACCAGAAGATATTATAGTTAGACCAGTTATTACTGAAAAAAGTAATGATGATTTACAAGCAGGAAAGTATACCTTTGAAGTAAATAAAAAAGCAACTAAAGTTGATATTGCTAAAGCAGTAGAAAAACTTTTCGAAGTTAAAGTATTAAATGTAAATACTATGACAGTTAAAGGAAAAGAAAAGAGAGTTGGAGCTCATACAGGTAAAACTCCTGATTGGAAGAAAGCAATTGTTACAATTGATACTAACCCAGGAGAAGAAACTTACCTAACAAAAGGTGGAAAGACTGCAAAGGTTGGTAGAAAGTATAGGGATGCGATTGATGAATTTACAGGTGCTTAGAAATTATAAGCGTCGTAAAGCAAATGAAAATCGGCATCACAATATATTTATCTGGAAAATACCAGGATAATAAAGAATAGCTGTTATGCGGAGCAGGAAAAATATCCGTAAATATATATAGAGAGTAAGAGAAACGAGCAAAAGCAAGCAGTACTAGGCGAAATTTTACGAAAAAAGCGGAGTGTACTCTTGTACATGAGCATTTTTGAGTGAAATTTTAACGAAGTAATGCGAAGGTTTTCATCGTTTCGAGAAAGGAAAAATAATTATGGGAATGAAAACATTTAATCCATACACCCCATCAAGAAGAAACATGACAGTTTCTACTTTCGAAGAGATTACTAAGAAAACTCCTGAAAAATCTTTATTAACAAAGAAAAAGAAAAATGCAGGAAGAAACTCATATGGTAGAATAACAGTAAGACATCAAGGTGGAGGAAATAGACAAAAATATAGATTAGTAGATTTTAAACGTAATAAGGAAGATATGTTTGCAACAGTAATTGGTATTGAATATGATCCAAATAGAAGTGCAAATATTGCTTTAATAGAATATGAAGATGGAGAGAAATCTTATATTTTAGCTCCACAAGGTTTAACTGATGGTGATAAAGTTGTTGCTGGTAAAAATGTAGATATTAAACCAGGAAACTGTATGCCAATTGAAAATATACCAGTTGGTACTTTAATTCACAATATCGAGTTAAATCCAGGTCAAGGTGGAAAATTAGTAAGAGCAGCAGGTCAAAGTGCTCAACTTATGGCTAAAGAAGGTAAATATTCACATGTAAGATTACCATCTGGAGAAATGAGATTAGTTCTAACAGTATGTAGAGCAACAATTGGAACTCTAGGAAATACAGACCATGAAAATGTAAAATTAGGTAAAGCAGGAAGAAAGAGACATATGGGAATACGTCCTACAGTTAGAGGTTCTGTAATGAACCCAGTAGATCACCCTCATGGTGGTGGTGAAGGTAGAGCACCAGTTGGTCACGCAGGACCACTTACTCCTTGGGGTAAACCAGCACTTGGATATAAAACAAGAAGTAAAAAGAAATTATCTAATAAATTTATTGTTAAGAGAAGAAAATAAGATAGCTGCATAGATATCTTATGCAACATAAATGAAAAGTTAAAATAATTAGAATTTCAGAAAGGAGATCAATATGTCAAGATCAAGCAAGAAAAAACCTTATGTAGCACCAGAATTAATGAAGAGAGTTGTTGCTATGAACGAGAGCAATAAAAAAGAAGTTTTAAAAACATGGTCAAGAGCTTCTACAATATATCCTGAATTTGTTGGTCATACAATAGCTGTTCATGATGGAAGAAAACATGTTCCTGTTTATATAACAGAAGAAATGATAGGACATAAATTAGGTGAATTTGCTCCTACTAGAACATTTAGAGGTCATGCAGGAGAGAAAAAATCTAATGTTAAATAATTAGGGCTATAGGGAAAGTCCCTGGGCTACTCGTGAAATAAAAAATATATAGATGTTTAAGTACATCACCTATAATAAAAAGGAGGTATAAACAGTGGAAGAAACAACTGTATTAGAAGCGAGAGCATCTCTTAAATTTGCTAGAATATCACCTAGAAAAGTTAAGATTGTAGCAGATATGTTAAGAGGTAAAGATGTTCAAGAAGCATTAGCTATAATTAAGTTTACACCAAAAGCTGGATCAGAAGTATTAGAGAAATTACTTAAATCAGCTATAGCAAATGCTGAAAATAATCACGAAATGAAAAGTGAAAATTTATATATCGCTGAAATATATGCAAACCAAGGTCCAACTTTAAAAAGAATTAGACCTGCTGCAAAAGGTTCAGCTGTAAGAATAAGAAAAAGAACAAGTCATATAACAATAGTATTAAGAGAAAAAGAATAATAGAAAGGAGGATTTTAACATGGGACAAAAAATGCATCCACATGGTTTAAGAGTTGGTGTAATCAAAGATTGGAGTTCAAAATGGTATGCTGATTCTAAAGACTTTGGAGATTATTTAGTAGAAGACCATAAAATCCGTGAATATGTTAAGAAAAAATTATTTGTTAGCGGTATTTCTAAAATAGAAATAGAAAGAACAGCTAAATTTGTTAAGGTTAATGTATATACAGCTAAACCTGGATTAGTAATTGGTAAAGGTGGAGCTATTGCAGAAACTTTAAAAGCAGAATTACAAAAAATGATTAATAAAGATGTTAATTTAAATATTGTTGAGGTTAAGGATATTGATACAGATGCACAATTAGTTGCAGAAAATATCTGTGCTCAACTAGAAAAGAGAATTTCTTTCAGAAGAGCTATGAAACAAGCTATGCAAAAAACAATGAAAGCAGGAGCTTTAGGAATAAAAACATCAGTATCTGGTAGATTAGGTGGAGCTGATATGGCTAGAACTGAATTCTACAAAGAAGGTACTATTCCACTTCAAACTTTAAGAGCTGATATAGACTATGGTTTCTATGAAGCAGACACAACTTATGGAAAAATAGGTGTTAAAGTTTGGATATATAAAGGAGAAGTTCTTCCAACAAAGAAAGAAAAAGTGGAAGGAGGCGCTGAATAATGCCATTAATGCCAAAAAGAACAAAATATAGAAAAATGCACAAGGGTAGAAATAGAGGTAAAGCAACAAGAGGAAATATGGTTACTGATGGTGAATTCGGTATCCAAGCCTTAGAAGCAGGATTAATAACTTCTAACCAAATAGAAGCTGCCCGTATAGCTATGACTCGTTATATAAAAAGAGGTGGTAAAGTTTGGATAAAACTATTCCCAGATAAGCCAATTACAAAGAAACCAGCTGAAACACGTATGGGTAAAGGTAAAGGTGCTGTAGAATACTGGGTAGCTGTAGTAAAACCAGGAAGAGTAATGTTTGAAATTGCTGGAGTACCAGAAGAAACAGCAAGAGAGGCACTAAGATTAGCAGCTAATAAACTACCTGTAAAAACAAAATTCGTAGCAAAAGAAACTGAATTAGGTGGTGATAATAATGAAGATAAATAAAATAGTAGAAATGTCTTCAGAAGAGCTAGAAAATGAACTTAAAGAATTAAAAAATGAATTATTCAAATTAAGATTTAATTTAGCAACAAACGGATTGGATAATCCAATGAGAATTAAAGAAGTAAAGAAAGATATAGCTAGAGTGAAGACTGTGATTAGACAAAGAGAACTAGCTAAATAAAACAAATTATAATCAGCATCTTGCGGCGTTAAAATTCATTTGAAAATCCTCGACGTACACACGTACGCCTCCGGTGTTTCAAATAAATTTTGCCTTGCAATATACTAATTCTAATTTGTTTAGAAAATAAGCAAAATTTTAGAAAAATACTAAATTTAGTAGATTCTGATTTTAGTTTTGTTTATAAATTATTAGCTAGATAAGTTTGCTTACTTAATAAGTTTTTAGGAAAGGAGAATATGTTCATGGAGAATAGAAATCTTCGTAAAGTTATGATTGGAACAGTAGTTTCTAATAAAATGGATAAAACAATTGTTGTTTCAGTAGAAACTAATGTTAAACATAAAATATATAACAAAATCGTTAAAAGAACATATAAATTAAAAGCACATGATGAAAATAACGAATGTAATGTAGGAGATATTGTAAAAGTAATGGAAACTCGTCCTCTTTCTAAAGATAAGAGATGGAGATTAGTTGAAGTTATGGAAAAAGCAATAGTAAAATAGAGTATTAAAAAAGGAGGAAACTTGTAATGATACAACAACAATCAATTCTAAAAGTAGCCGACAACACTGGTGCAAAAGAAATAATGTGCATTAGATGTTTAGGTGGATCATATAGAAGATATGCAAGAATCGGTGATGTAATAGTTGCTTCTGTTAAAAGTGCTACACCAGGTGGCGTTGTAAAAAAAGGTGACGTCGTAAAAGCAGTTGTAGTAAGAACTAAGAAGGAAACTAAACGTCCAGATGGTTCATATATAAGATTTGATGAAAATGCTGCAGTTCTTATACGTGATGATAAAACTCCAAGAGGAACACGTATATTTGGGCCAGTTGCTAGAGAGCTTAGAGAGGGAGAGTATATGAAGATTCTTTCACTTGCTCCAGAAGTTCTTTAAAAAAATCAATTATAATCAGCATCTTGCGTTGTTAAAATTTATTCGAAAATCCTCGACGTACACCAGTACGCCTCCGGTATTTCAAATAAATTTTGCCTAGCAATATACTAATTCTAATTGATTTCACAAGTGAAACAAAAAGAATATTAATTTAAAAATCTAAAATATTAAAAATTTGAAATCTTGGATAAAGAGGTGAAAATATGAATATCAAAAAAGGTGACACTGTTGAAGTCTTATCAGGAAATGATAAAGGTAAAACAGGAGAAGTTTTAGAAGTTATTCCAAAAACAGAAAAAGTTATTGTTAAAGGTGTAAATATTAGAAAAAAACATGTAAAACCTAGAAAACAAGGAGAAGAGGGTGGAATTATTTCAGTTGAAGGTGCTATCCATTCTGCAAAAGTTAATGTAGTTTGCTCAAAATGTAAAAAAGCTACAAGAATAGGTTATGAAGAAGATAAAAATGGAAATAAAGTTCGTGTTTGTAAAAAATGCGGTGCAAAAATTTAATGATATTGTAGAAAGGAGGTCTGTTTTAGACTATGGAAAAATTAAGAGAACAATATGAAAAAGAGATAATTCCAGAATTAATGAAAAAATTTAATTATAAATCAATTATGCAAGTTCCAAAGCTTGAAAAGATTGTTATTAACATTGGTCTAGGAGATGTTAGAGATAATCCAAAGTCATTAGATAATGCAGTAAATGAATTAGGATTAATAACAGGTCAAAAACCAGTTATAACTAAAGCTAAAAAGTCAATAGCAGCATTTAAATTAAGAGAAGGTGCTAATGTTGGATGTAAAGTTACTTTGAGAACAAAGAGAATGTATGAATTTGCATATAAATTATTCAATGTAGCTCTTCCAAGAGTAAGAGACTTTAGAGGAGTTTCTCCAGATTCATTTGATGGTAAAGGAAATTATTCAATGGGTGTTAAAGAACAATTAATTTTCCCTGAAATTGAATATGATAAAGTTGATAAATTAAGAGGTATGGACATCATTTTTGTTACAACAGCAAAAAGTGATGAAGAGGCTAGAGAGTTATTAAAGCTTTTAGGTATGCCTTTTAGAAGCTAATATCAAGAAAGGAGTTTATTATGGCTAAGAAGTCAATGATTGTTAAACAACAAAAACAACAAAAATTTAAGACTAGAGAATATAACAGATGTAAAATTTGTGGAAGACCACATGCTTATATCAGAAAATTCGGAATTTGCCGTGTGTGCTTTAGAGAATTAGCTCATAAAGGAGAAATCCCAGGAGTTAAAAAATCTAGTTGGTAAAATATAGTATAGTGCAGATTTCACATAATTTGCAAAGTGTTTAGTATTTGTTTTCTAGAAAATAGAAAAGATACTATGTAAAAATATTAATGAAGGAGGAGAATAAATGACTACAACAGATCCTATAGCAGATATGTTAACAAGAATAAGAAATGCAAATACATCAAAGCATAAAACTGTTGATATACCAGCATCAAACATTAAGAAATCTATAGCTGATATACTATTTAAAGAAGGGTATATTAAGTCTTTTGAAGAAATAGATAATGAAAATCAAGGAATTATAAGAATCGTTTTAAAATACGATGAGAATGGCAAAAAAGTAATCGCTGGTTTAAAAAGAATTAGTAAGCCAGGATTAAGAGTTTATGCTGCCAAAGATGAATTACCAAAAGTATTAAATGGACTTGGAATTGCTTTAATTTCAACTTCAAAAGGAATTATGACAGATAGACAAGCAAGAATCGAAGGAGTAGGCGGAGAAGTTTTAGCTTACATATGGTAATTTATATTATAAAATAAAGAAGGAGGAGACCGTAGAATGTCTAGAATAGGAAATAAGCCAATTACAGTACCAGAGGGTATAGAAGTAAAAGTTGATGGTCAAAGAATAACTGTAAAAGGTCCTAAGGGTGAGTTAGTTAGAGATATTCATCCTAATATGACTGTTGAACTTAATGGTAATACTATTATAGTTAAAAGACCAGATGACGAACCAGAAAATAGAAGTATCCATGGTTTAACAAGAGCTTTAATTAATAACATGGTTATTGGTGTTAAAGATGAATTTACAAAAGTTTTAGAAATTAACGGTGTTGGATATAGAGTACAGAAAAAAGGTAATGATATAGTTATGAACTTAGGCTATTCTCATACTGTAGAAGTAAAACCTGAACCAGGAATTACATTTGATGTACCAAATCCAAACCAAATAATTGTAAGAGGAATTGATAAAGAATTAGTTGGTCAAACAGCTGCTGTAATCAGAACAAAAAGACCACCTGAAGTATATAGAGGTAAAGGTATTAAATATGATTATGAAGTTATTAGACGTAAGGAAGGTAAAGCTGGTAAGAAATAGTCTGCTAAAAGAAAAATAAATTTGTAATTTGTTTAAAACAAGAGTAAGTATTGTTTTGTTTAGACAAGAGGCAAATAAAGGCTAGCCTTTGATAGAAAATCTAATAATTTGGAAAGGAGATAGAGATGATTACTAAGACAGATAGAAAGTTTGAGAGAAGAAGAAGACATATTCGTGTTCGTAGAAAAATTAGTGGAACTGCTGAATGTCCAAGACTTTGTGTATATAGAAGTAATACAAATGTATATGCTCAAATAATTGATGATGTTAAGGGTGTAACACTAGTTTCTGCTTCAACTTTAGATAAAGAAGTTAAAACTAAACATTCTAATAAAGAAGCTGCTAAAGAAGTAGGAGCACTTATTGCTAAAAGAGCTCTTGCAAAGAAAATTGATACTGTAGTGTATGATAGAGGCGGATATATTTATCATGGTGTTGTTAAAGAATTAGCTGAAGCAGCACGTGAAGCAGGTTTAAAATTCTAAAATGTGTTATAAAATGTAACGTTAATTAATAAATATAATTATTTTCGGAAGGAGGAAATATTAGTCAATGGAAGAAAAGGCAGTAGAATTAAAAGAAAAAGTAGTAGCCATTAACAGAGTTGCAAAAGTTGTTAAAGGTGGTAGAACTTTTAGATTTAGTGCAGTAGTAGTTGTTGGAGATGAAAATGGTCATGTTGGAGTTGGTAATGGTAAAGCTTCAGAAGTTCCAGATGCAATCAAAAAAGCTATTGATGATGCTAAGAAGAATTTAGTAACAGTTCCTATTGTAGGAACTACTATACCTCATGAATATGTTGGTGAATTCGGTAGTGCAAAAGTTATGTTGAAACCAGCTGTAGAAGGTACTGGAGTTATTGCAGGAGGTAGTGTTAGACCAGTTCTAGAATTAGCAGGATATCAAGATATTAGAACAAAAGTTATTGGAACTAATAATCCAAGAAACGTAGTTTATGCTACAATCAGTGGTTTATCAAATATGAAAACTATTGAAGAAATTGCTAAAAAAAGAGGAAAAAAAGTAGAAGATATTATATAATAGAGCATGAGAGAAGTCTATTATATATAAATTAAGGAGGTGCAATAATGAAACTAGGTGAATTAAAGCCAGCAGAGGAAAGAGTTAGTAGAAGAAGAGTAGGTCGTGGAGTAGGTTCAGGACTTGGAAAAACTTCTGGAAAAGGTCATAAAGGACAAAAAGCAAGATCTGGTGGAGGAGTTAGACGTGGATTCGAAGGTGGTCAAACACCATTATATAGAAGATTACCAAAAAGAGGATTTACAAATATTCATGCTAAAAACTATACTGAAGTAACTCTAACAATGCTTAATAAATCTGAAGCAAAAGAAGTTACAGTTGATACTTTATTAAAAGAAGGAATAATTGGTAAAGCAAATGACGGAATAGTTGTATTAGCTACAGGAAATATAGAAAAAGCATTAACAGTAAAAGCAAACAGATTTACAAAAGCTGCACAAGCTAAAATAGAAGCTGCAGGTGGAAAGATAGAGGTGGTTTAATTGTTTAAAACAATAAAAAACGCTATAAAGACCCCAGACGTAAGAAAAAAGTTATTATTTACACTATTATTAATAGTTATATTTAGATTTGGGTGCTATATAACAGTCCCAGGAGTAGATGCAGTACAATTAGCAGCATTAGCAAAAGCATCAAGCACAAGTTTAAGTGGTTTAATCAATGTTATTTCTGGTGGTGCTTTTCAAAGATTGTCTGTATTTGCAATGTCAATAAGTCCATATATTACTGCATCAATTGTAGTTCAATTAATGGCAATGGTTATTCCATCTTTAGAAAAATTAACTAAAGAAGGCGGAGAAGAAGGAAGAAGAAAGATAAATGTTTATACAAAAATAGTTACAATTGTTTTAGCACTAATTGAAGCTATAGGAGTATACTTATCATATAGATCATCAGGAATATTCGTAAATCAATCTTTTACAACAATGTTAATTGTTGTAGTAGGTTTGTTAGCAGGAACAGCATTCTTAATGTGGTTAGGTGAACAAATTACTAATCTTGGTATAGGAAATGGTATTTCAATGATAATTTTCATAGGTATAATTTCAGGAATGCCAGATGCAGTATCTTATTTGTGGGGACTTGTATTTACAGCAACAGGTTTCTCAACAAAAGGATTAGTAATTACGCTAGGAGTAATTGCAGGAGCAATACTTTTTGTAGCAGGAGTTGTATTTGTACAAGAAGCAGAAAGAAGAGTACCTGTTCAATATGCTAAAAAAGTAGTAGGAAGAAAAATGTATGGTGGACAAAGTACACATATACCATTAAAACTTGCTATGGCAGGTGTTATGCCAGTAATCTTTGCTTCATCATTTATGACATTCCCAGCAATGATAATTCAAATGTTTAATCCTAACATAGCATCACAATCAGGATTTTGGGCTGGTGTATATAAGTTTTCAGTAGCAACATCAGCATCAGGTATACCACTTGGATATACAATTGCAAATGCTATAGTTTACTTATTGCTAATAGTTGCATTCACATTTTTCTATACATATGCGACATTTAATCCAGCAGAAGTATCAAATAACATTAAGAAAAATGGTGGATTCATACCTGGTATTAGAGCAGGAAAACCAACAACAGATTATTTGAAAGGTATACTTTCAAAACTAACTTGGTTTGGAGGATTCTTCCTAGCACTTATAGCAGTAGTTCCAATTTTAGTAGGTGTTTCAGGATTGAATATATCTTTCGGTGGAACAACAATACTTATCGTAGTAGGTGTTGCACTAGAAACAGTACAACAATTAGAATCTCAATTAGTAATGAGACACTATAAGGGATTCCTTGAATAGATTAATTAATAATGAAAAGTGAATAATGAATAATGAATAATTAATGTGAAAAAATTGCAAAGCAATTTTTATCTAAAATTATACATTATTCATTATTACTGATTAAATATTAATTGCAATGAGAATGCATTGCACATCTGTAGGGAAAATTTTTGGCGAGCAATGCTCACCTCCTACATTGTGTTTATAAATTTATATAATTTTTTTAATTACTATTATAACAAGAACATATAGAGATGTTATAATGCGAATGCATATGAAATATTGCTATTGTAGGGGCGAACAGAGTTCGCCAGTTAAAACGTTACAACAGTAGAGATGTTATTTTATATAATAATTAAAAAAGTTATATAAATAAAATAGTAAAATTGAGGAGGATTTTTATGATTATAATAATGTTAGGAGCACAAGGAACAGGAAAAGGAACTGTTGCAGGTTTATTAACAGAAGCAACAGGTTGGCCACAAGTATCAACAGGAGATATTTTCAGAAAAAATATAAAAGAGGAAACTGAATTAGGAAAAGAGGCAAATAAATATATTGCAAAAGGAATGCTAGTTCCAGATGAAATAACAGTTCCAATGGTAATAGATAGATTAAATGAAGATGATGCTACAAATGGTGTAATATTAGATGGATTTCCACGTACAGTTGAACAAGCTGAAAAATTAGATGAAATATTAGCTGAAAAAGGTAAAAAGGTTGATTTAGTAATTAATTTAACTACACCAAGAGAAGAAATTATTACTAGAATGATTAATAGAAGAGTATGTTCAAATCAAGAATGTAAAGCTACATATAACTTACGTATGCATCCACCAGTAAAAGAAGGAATATGCGATAAATGTGGAGCTGAATTAGTTCAAAGAGAAGATGATTCAAATGAAGAATCAATAAGAAATAGATTAAAAATATATGATGAGAAAACAAGTCCATTAGTTTCTTATTATGAGTCAAGAGGAGTTCTTCGTACAGAAGAAGTAAGTGAAGCGATAAATAGATTAGGAAAAGATGTAGCAGAAGATATTTTAAAAGATATAAACAATAAATAAAATTTCTATGAAAATATTGAAATAAAAGAGGCGCAAATAAATTGATTGAGATTAAATCTAAAAGAGAAATAGAATTAATGAGAGAAGCTTGTAAAATTGTAGCTTTAGCTCATAAAGCAATAGAAGAAAATATTAGGCCTGGAATAACTGCTTTAGAACTTGATAAAATAGCTGAAGAGGTTATGATAAAAAATGGTGCAATACCTGCACAAAAAAATTATCCAAGTCCATATAAAGGAGTAAAGGCTTTTCCAGCTACAACTTGTATTTCAATTAATGATGTAGTTATACATGGAATTCCAGATGCCAATATGATTATAAAAGATGGAGATATTGTTAGTGTGGACATGGTAGCATTAAAAAATGGTTATCATGGAGATATGGCAAGAACATATCTTGTTGGAAATGTATCAAAAGAAGCAAAGAGACTAGTTGAAGTTACAAAACAGGCTTTTTATGAAGGAATAAAACAAGCTGTTAAAGGTAATAGAATAGGGGATATTTCAAATGCAATTGGCAACTTTGTAGAAAAAAATGGATATTCTGTTGTAAAAGAATTTCAAGGTCATGGAATTGGAAGAAACATGCATGAAGATCCAGGAATACCAAATTATGGTAGAAGTGGTAAAGGTCCAAGAATTGAAACTGGCATGACTCTAGCAGTTGAGCCAATGGTAATTCAAGGAGAAGATGGAATATTAGAATTAGATGATGGGTGGACTATTATAACAGAAGATGGAAGTTTGTCTGCACATTATGAAAATACTATTTTAATTACAGAAAAAGCCCCTGAGATATTGACAAAATTATAGGTTTAGGATATAATATACTAGCTATTTGTAGTATGATTTAATGCAAATAGTCCGAAAACCAAGTATAATACTGAAGTGGAGGGATTAATATTGGCTAAAGAAGACATTATTGAAGTGGAAGGAACTGTAGTTGAGGCTTTGCCAAATACTACATTTAAAGTAGAACTTGAAAATGGGCATCAGTTATTAGCCCACATTTCAGGAAAATTAAGAATGAATTACATCAAAATTTTACCAGGAGATAAAGTAAAAGTTGAACTTTCACCTTATGATTTATCAAGAGGTAGAATAACTTGGAGGGCAAAATAATAAAATCTTAAATGTTATAAATACATTTTTATATAAAGAGGTGAATAGGAATGAAGGTAAGACCATCAGTAAAGAAAATATGCGAAAAATGTAAAGTAATCAAAAGAAAAGGTGTTATAAGAGTGATTTGCGAAAATCCAAAACACAAACAAAGACAAGGTTAATTTTTGATATTAACACAAATCCGGTAGCGGCTGTGGACCCACTTTTTAAATAATGTGGTATACATATCAGGTTTGTGTTTATATATATTATTTCCAACAATAACTATAAACTAATTTCTGTACAAGCTGATAAAAGCACTAAATAAATTTATTTAGTGTTTGTATGCTTTTTAGAAATTACATTTCAGATAGTTAAAATTGGAATACTTATTAAAAAAATTTTGGAGGTGCTAAAATTTATGGCTCGTATTGCAGGAATAGATTTACCTAGAGAAAAGAGAGTTGAAGTAGGACTTACTTATATTTATGGTATAGGATTAACAAGTTCTCAAAAAATTCTTGAAAAAGCTGGAATTAATCCAGATATAAGAATTAAAGATTTAACAGATGATCAAGTTAATAGCATAAGAAAAGTTATTGATGAAGAATATAAAGTAGAAGGTGACTTAAGAAGAGAAGTAGCTCTTAATATCAAAAGACTTACAGAAATTGGTTGCTATAGAGGATTAAGACATAGAAGAGGGTTACCTGTTAGAGGTCAAAGAACAAAAACTAACGCTAGAACAAGAAAAGGTCCTAGAAAATTAGTTAGTAAAAGCAAATAAAAAATGATAATTAAGTAATTTTATTTTATTTCATTTTGAATTTTAAAATTATAAGGAGGTTAATACCAAATGGCTAAAAATGCAGTAGCAAGAAAAACACCTAGAAGAAATAGAAAAAACATTGAAAAAGGTGCAGCTCATATTCATTCTAGTTTTAATAATACAATCGTTACAATGACAGATGTTCAAGGTAATGTTATATCTTGGGCAAGTGCTGGAGGTTTAGGTTTTAAAGGTTCTAGAAAGAGTACTCCATTTGCAGCAGGTGAAGCAGCAACAGTTGCAGCTAAAGCTGGAATGGAACATGGTTTAAAAACTGTAGAAGTTTATGTTAAAGGACCAGGTTCTGGACGTGAAGCAGCAATTAGATCACTTCAAACAGCAGGTCTAGAAATTAGTAGCATTAAAGATGTTACACCAATTCCTCATAACGGATGTAGACCACCAAAAAGAAGAAGAGTATAATCGGATTTAATTAATAATGAAAAATAATAAGAGATAATTTTCGAAAGGAGAAATAATAATGGCAAGATATAAAGACGAACAATGTCGTATTTGTCGTAGAGAAGGACAAAAATTGTTCCTAAAAGGTTCTAGATGTTATTCAGATAAATGTAGTGTTTCTAGAAGAAATTATGCTCCAGGACAACATGGACAAAAGAAAGCTAAACTTTCTGAATATGGAACTCAATTAAGAGAAAAACAAAAAACTAAATCTTTCTATGGAGTAGGAGAAAGACAATTTAGAAAATATTTTGAAATGGCTTCAAATAAAAAAGGTATCACTGGTGAAAATTTACTTCAAATATTAGAAAGTAGATTAGATAATGTTGTTTATAGATTAGGTTATGGTGTTTCAAGACCACAAGCAAGACAACTTGTAAATCATGGACTTTTTGAAGTTAATGGAAAGAAAGTTGATATAGCATCATATTTAGTAAAACCAGGAGATGTTATTGCTGTTAGAGAAAACAAAAAAGATGCAGCAGTTATTAAAGAAAATGTTGAAGCAAATGCTACAAGACCAGTACCAACATGGCTAGAAAAGAATGTTGAAAATTTAAGTGGCAAAGTTATTAAATTAGCATCAAGAGAAGATGTTGATATCCAAGTTGCAGAGCATTTAATAGTAGAGCTATACTCTAAATAGAATTTAATTTAAAGTTTTAAAGTTAATTAAAATTGGGAGGTAAAAATGATAGAATTTGAAAAGCCAAATATTGAATGTTTAGAAATGGATGAATCAAACAATTATGCTAAATTTGTTTGTGAGCCATTAGAACGTGGATATGGAGTAACAATAGGGAATTCTTTAAGAAGAATTTTGCTTTCATCACTTCCTGGTAGTGCAATCACTAGTATCAAAATAGAAGGTGTTGTACATGAATTTTCAACAGTACCAAATGTTGTTGAGGATGTACCTGAAATTATTGTTAATCTAAAAGGTGTAAGATTAAAAACATATGATACAGAAGAAAAGATTGTGAAAATAGACTTTAAAGGTGAAGGTGAAGTTACAGCTGGTGATATTATCACAGATGGAACTGTAGAAATATTAAATCCTGATTTACATATTGCAACAGTTGCAGAAGGCGGACATCTTCAAATGGAAATGACTGTAGATAAGGGAAGAGGATATAACACAGCAGTAAAAAATAAAAAACCAAACCAAGACATATCAGTACTTCCAATTGATTCAATCTATACTCCTGTAAGAAAAGTAAATTATACAGTTGAAAATACAAGAGTAGGTCAAATGGTTGATTATGACAAATTAGTTATAGAAATATGGACAGACGGAAGCTTAAAAGCTTATGAAGCATTAAGCTTAGCAGCTAAAGTTATGACAGGTCATTTAGAATTATTCATAGATTTATCAGAAACAGCTAAGAATACACAAGTTATGATAGAAAAAGAAGAATCTAAGAAAGAGAAAGTTCTTGAAATGGCAATTGAAGATTTAGAGTTATCTGTAAGATCATTTAATTGTTTGAAAAGAGCTGGAATTTCTACTGTTGAAGACTTAGCTAACAAAACAGAATCAGATATGATGAAGGTAAGAAATTTAGGTAAGAAATCATTAGATGAAGTTACTAATAAATTACGTTCATTAGGATTTGATTTTGCTCAAGAAGAAGAATAATCAAAAGGAAAATATAAAAGTTTTTTTAGAAAGGTGAGAAAAATGGCTATAAATAGAAAATTAGGAAAACCAACAGATCAAAGATTAGCAATGTTAAAATGCCAAACTACTGATTTATTCTTAAATGGAAAAATCCAAACAACTGAAGCTAGAGCAAAAGAAGTAAAAGCAATAGCAGACAGTTTAATTGCATTAGCTATTAAAGAAAAAGATAATTTCGAAATGGTAGATGTAAAAGTAGTTCGTGCTAAGCTTGATGAAAAAGGTAATAAAGTTACTGAAAAAGTAACAAGCAAAAATGGTAAAGATTATTTAAGAGTTGTTAAAGAAGAAACAACAGAGTCAAGAAAAAAAGATATGCCAACTAGATTAAATGCTAGAAGAAAAATGATGAAAAATATAAACAAAGTAAAAAATGTTGATATACCAACAAAATTATTTGATGAATTAGCTCCTAAATATGAAGGACGTGTTGGTGGATATACAACAATAGTAAAAGCAGGACCAAGAAGAGGAGATGCAGCTGAGTCTGTAATTCTAAAATTATTATAATAAATGAAAAAGAGACAGGAAAACCTGTCGCTTTTTTTTTCCACCTTATACATAAGTATTAATATAACAATTGCAAAAATGAAAATTTTATGATAAAATACTTATACGTTTTTTTTAGGAGGCATGCTTATGTGGGGAAATTCATTTGGAGGTTTTGGATTTAGTAGCCGTTCTTCATGGAGAAATTCATACTCAACTAAAATAGGGGTAAAAGAAGAAAAAAATCCAGGTTATGAACCAAAGAAATTAATAATGATACAAGGAGAAAATAATGTACCATTAAGTAAATATAAAGAAAGTGTACCAAATGATTTTGTTGGTATATTACTTATAAAAATTAGAGAAGATCATATTGGGCGTAGCAGTGGAAATGCAATGTGGTGTAGAGCTTTTGAATATGTTGATGGAGAAATAATAGATAGAGGAATGGCTATACATAAGGAGTCTGATTATGATTATACTGATTATAATTATAACGAAAAAGTTTGGTCTCTAATTGGAAAAGTTGTTTTAGATCCAGAACATATTGCTGTACCTCAAGTAGATTTAGCAAAAAGAGTTGAAGATCAATCAACAAGAGAACCAGATGTTATTAGTTATAGTGTTGTAGATCAAGAAACTCAGGAAATGACTATGATGAAAACTATTGTTTTTAATGTTCTGGAAAGACAAGATATGGATCAACGATCTGATAGAGTACCTTTAGATATAATATTGAAATCGGTAGAATTGCAAATTATGAAAAAAGTAAAAATTGATAAAAAAAATCTACAAGAAAAAATAAAGCAAACTATCATAGATTTAGAATTAGAAGAAAAATTAGATGGTAAAAATTTAGAAGATGAAAAGAAACTATTAGAGGTAATTAAAGAAAAAGTTGAATACATTGATGAAAATACTACATTGGAAGATTTTGCTAGAAGTATAAGCCAAACAGTTGAAAGAGAGTATTCTCCTGAGGAACTTTCTAAAATAGAAATTAAAGGAACACCAATAGCTGAGATGATTATTGGAATAAAGCAAACAACATGTGAGAAAAAAGATAATTATAGTAAGCTTGAAGAGGCTATTATACAAACAACAATTTTGGACTTATTTACTAATAATATAGATAGACATTTGAATAATTGGGCACTTATAAGAGATAAAGCTACAGATACATATAAATTAGGAGTATTTGATCATGCAGTTTCTTTGTTAAATATGAGTTTAGATACAGAATGTTTAGCTCAGCCATATGATTACATTAGACAATATTGGGCGAGTTCTAGTGTGTTACTTGATAGACCAGAGGACTTAAAAAGATTTGCAACAGCAGGAAAAGATTTATTTGCATATATAATGGAAAATTACAGAGAATATACTATGAAATTTTTGCAAGTTTTACATGACAAATTACCAGAAATTCAAAAAGCAATAGGATATAGAGAAATTCCAATGGCAGAATATGATAAGTTATCAGATGAAGAAAAGAAAAAATATTATGCACATGATAGTGATAAAACTGTTAATTCAGATAGAATAATGAAAGAATTTAATGATAAGTTTAAAGATATAGAAAAAGGATATGGTTTAAATTTTGAGCAAAATGAAAATGCTAATAGAAATGATGATTAATTATTTAAATAATCTTAAATAGCTGTTATTTGCCAATTTCTAAATGTTATGCTATAATTATGCTATATTTTAACGAGATAAAATAATAAAAATAGAAGGGAGAGAGGGTTAAATAATGGAAGATAAGAAAGATGAAAAAAAAGAGGAATATTATGCTGCAGTCATCTGGAAAGATTTAGATGGAAAACATCATATTATAGGAACTCTAGCTTATTTTGATGGAAAATATTATTTCAAATATGAACAAACAAGATTAAATGAAGCAAGAGAGAAAAACTTTATAGATGTTGCTTCATTCAATGATGATGATAAATTGTATATAAGTGAGCATTCTTTATTTAGTTTTTTCAAGATGAGAGTATCAGAAAAATTTAAAGAAGTTCCAGGTGCTTTAGGAGAATTAATTGAAACAGGAGGAAGAAGTTCAACAGATGATATTTCTATAATGGCAATACCTGAAACTTATAGAGAGGCAATAAAAGCAGAAATACAAGGAATTGAAAAAAGACAACAAGAGGAAGAAGAAAGTAAAAAGAAAGAAGAAAATTCAAGAGAAGAGGTTTAAAGGAGCGATTTAAATGTTAAAGGAAAAATTACTAGAAGATTTAAAAATTTCTATGAAAGAAAAAGATGAAATAAAAAAGAATACTGTTCAAATGATTAGAGCAGCAATTTTACAAGTTGAAAAGGATAAGGGAATTCAATTAGACGATAATCAAATAATTGATATAATAGCAAAGGAAATGAAGAAAAGAAAAGATTCTCTAGGCGATTATGAAAAAAGCGGAAGAGAAGATCTAATAGAAGCAGTAAAAAAGGAAATGGAAATTATAGCAGCATATTTACCAAAACAATTATCAAAAGAAGAATTAACTGAAATTATTAAAAAGGTAATAGAAGAAGTTGGAGCAGTAGATATAAAAGATATGGGAAAAGTTATGAAAGCAGCTAAAGAAAAAATAGGAGCTGCAGCAGATGGAAAGTCAATTAATGAAGTAGTAAAGGAACTATTATAGTTTGACAAAATTTACATAAAATAGTATAATTAGAAGTGATTGAGTGCAGAGGGCACTCATCACTTCCGTAAGGAAGTCCGTTTCAACCTCCCCGTATTGGGGAGAAAGGAGAAGAATCATGAAAAGCATTGAAGTACTGGTTGTACGTTATTCACCTGAGGACTACGATTGGCACCTCTCGAACTATCGGGAGGGAGACCCAAGAGTTTTCCGCACGAGAGATGAAGCTCTGAGATACATGACCCAGGTTCTTCAAGAGCGCGAGCTCTATGGAGAACTTATTGATAGGGTTTCAGAGGTTCATCTGAGAGCCTCTGGTGAACTCCTTGTCGGAGGAGTTCTGATGCAGAGATACTATCAGGAAGTTTCATGAGGGAAACAGCAGAGCGAAAGCTCTGCTGTTTTTCCTTTAATTATTCAATATTTATTACAATGTGAATGCATTGTATGCACGTAGGGGCGTTCAGTGAACGCCCGCAAACAGAAACGGTAGAGATGTTAATAAATGTAAAATTAAAAATATGGTAATTTACAAAAATAAATAATATATGTTAAAATAAGTATTATAAAAAGCATTTTGGAGGAGATTTTATGGGCAAACATAAGATAAAAGGTAAAAAAACATCAGAAAATGGAAAAAAATGGTTAGGTAAAAAGATAGCAACTCTGCTTTCAGCTGGACTTTTGATGCTATCAACAACAGCATGTGAAACAGAGGAGAAGGTAGTAGAAGAAGAACCATATGAACCAATAAATATAACTCTTTGTGATACTAGTTATATTAATTTAGATGGATTTCTAGAGGATTATGAAAGTGAATATGAAGCAGGAAAGATATCTAATGGAAGTGAAATGTATGAATATTATGGAAATTTATATGAAATGCTGTGTAAAGAAGAAGTTGAAGAAACTACGGAAAGTTCAGAAGAAAATATAGATGACTTTTGGTTTGAAGAGAGTACAAGTGAAGAAAATGATAAAAAAATAAAGCAAACATACAATTTTGATATGAGTCCTTTGCAATACGAAGCAAAGATCCTGGGGGATTTTTATTCAAATGGTAAACAAATAAAAAGCATAGATTTTTCTAGTGTAGAACTGATGACTGTAGATGGAAAAATAAATTTGAAGCAAGAAAATGAATCATATTATTTAACTAATACTAATGAAAATGAACATATAGAAACAATAGTGCAATATAATTCTGATGGAAGTTATGTGGTAACAGAAAATAGTAAGAAAGAAAATCTTTCATATGAATTTGATGAAAGTGGAATTTTAGTTGAGTCATCTTTTGAATATAATGGTCCTCAAGAAGAAATATCATCAGGATATAAAAAGTATAAGAATGGTGATATAAATTATTATGATACATACGATTCTAGTGATAGCCCAGTTGAAAAAATGTATGATAATGGCGAAATAGATGTAATAAGATATAATTCTCAGATAGATAAAAATAGATATAGATTCAAGTTAGATGATGGTGGGTACATAGAAAAATCAAGATACATTGATGATTATTATAATGAAATAACATATTCCTATGATGAAAATGGAAATTTATCTAAGATTATAGCGTATTATACAGGAAGAGACGACACATCAGGTGAGCTATATAAAATGAATGTGATTTTTCAACCTAATGGAGACTATTATAAATTTTTAAAAACATATAATAAAGAAGGAAAACTAGCTAGAGTAGAAAAAACAGAAAGACAGTATAACGATAAACGAAGCAGTATAATAACAGATATAACTGAAAGCGGAGAAGAAATTGAAACTTTACTTGTTTGGGATTATAAATGTTTACCACGAGAAAAAGATATGTTAAAAGGTGATTATGTATATATAAAAACAGGAGATAATGTAATAGTAGAACAAAAAGATGATATTATATATCACTATGATAGAGATTTAGGAAGGTGTTGGCAGGCATATAAGAGAGAAAAAAATGGAACTTTTTATTATAGAGAAAATGGAAGTCTTGAACGTTTTGAGGGCATAGATGGAGTAAAAACATCTTATGATGAGCAAGGAGAAATTATAAATATTGATAATGGAATAACATCAATCAGTTATTATGATTATAAAAACGAGCTTATTTCATATTATAAAAACAAAAGTGACAAAGTAATCACAACAGAAATATATGGACAGAAATTAGAAATAAAACCTGGAAGTTATGTGGAATTCTATAAAGATGGAAAAATTGAAACTATATATATTTCTGAGAATGATAATGTACATTATAGGAAATCTGGTTCAGAATGGTATGTAACAAAAGATGGAATTACAACATATTATGATGAAAATCATAATATTGAAGGAATAACAAAAGATGAAATTACAACTTTCTATTATGATTACAATAACAATATAGTTAGATCTAAAAATATAGAGGATGTAGAATATGAATATTATGAGAACCAGAACATAGAAAGAGTTGAAAATTATAAAAAAGGTGATGAAATAATCAATTATGCGGGATATGACCTTAGAAATGGTAGTTATGTTTCTTTCTATGAAAATGGTAATGTAGATACATATTATTATGATGAAAATTATAGTATAAGTTATTATGAAACAGGTGAAGAAAAAGCAATAGAGGAACAGGGGAGAAAAGAAGTATATGATAAGGATCATAATATCATAGAAATAGACGCAGATGGTAAATGTACTCAGTATTATGATTACGAAAATAATATAATAAAATATATTGGAGAAAAAGGTATAAGTACTCATTTTTATGAAAATCAACAAATTAGCAGAATTGATAATTATAGCAAAGAAGCAATTATAAGTGGAAATGATATATACGGAACGACATATGAGTTGGCTGAAGGAGATTGGGTAAGGTTCAACCAATGTGGAAGTATAGATAGAATAGAAAATGGTGATATTACAACAATCTATTATAGGAGAAATGACCCAAGCTATTATTATGTAATAGATAAAGAAAAGAATTTATATACTTTTTATTATAATGATGAGGTTTTATATAGTACGAATGATTCAAGTAGTTTTAGCACGATTTACTACAATTGGGATGATGGTGCTAGAATAGTTCTTAATGATGGAACTACAATACCAGCTATTCCAGAACAACAAAATGAAGAAACAGAGCCGGTACAAAGTGAAGAGCCAGCACAAAGTGGAGAACCGGTGCAAAGTGAAGAGCCGGTGCAAAGTGAAGATGACAATGAAGAAAGATAAAATATTATTTCTTAAGCCCATAAATTATTAAAATTTATGGGCTTTTTTGTAACTGAGTATTGCAAAAGAAAAAATGCAATGTTAAAATAACAGCGTATAAGAATGATTTTTATGAATACAAAAGAAAAATCAAGGAAGGGAGGGAAAAGCATGTTTTTTGATAAAATGGTAAAAACAAAAGAAATAGCAATAGAAAAAGCTAACGAAGCTTACTCTAGCCTACAAAGCGAAATTGATAAAAAGAACCAAGAATTAAAAGAAGAATACGATAATCAATTAACTAAAGAACAAAAGGAAAGTCAAACTAGTTTTAATAATATTTTTATAACACCAAAACAATATTTGGACAATATATATAACAGCATAGATTTTAAGGAGTATTTAAAATATGCTTTAGTTATAAAAAGTATAGATAGAAAGATGTCTTCTATAAAATTAGGAATATTATTTATAGCATTAGTATTAGCCATTTTAATTATTGTAGTAATGCATCCTGGTATATTATCTTTTATAATTGCAGGCATTTTATTTGGAGGAGTAACTATATTAATGCTTAAAGAAAAAACAGGAATATCATATTCTGAATATTATATGGATACTATGTCAAAGTTATTGATTTCAATTTTACCAGGATATAGATTTGATGAGATAGAAAAATCTTCAAATCAACAAAACAATACTGTACAAAGAAATAGTAGTGGTTATTCTAGATATTATACAACAAGCAATATTTTAAATACAGATGAATTAAAGAAGCATATTGATAAAGTTTTTGATTACTATAAAGAAAATAATACTTTACTTTATTCTTGCCCAGTAGCAGCTGGAGGAATGTGTGATTTAGAGATTATAAAAAAAGAAACTACTGTCAATAGAGAAACAGGCAAAGAAGAAGTAAGGGACGAAACAATCTTTGATGGATTCTATATTAAAAATAAAATTAAAGATAAAGCAAATTTATTAAATGATTTTATTATTGAAATTAGAGAAGATGAGAATTTCTTTTCATCATTAACAGAAGATACTGCACAGGCAATATATAGAAGTGATAAGAATTTTATGTTCAATTCTGAGGAGCTAAATAAAGCTTTAGACTGCAAAATAAAAGATGAAAATGCTGTAGGTAAAGTAATAGACAAAGCTGCTAAAGGAATAGGAAAAATGGCTAAAAATGCATTCAATAGTGCTAGAGGAGTAGAAACAGAAGAAGAAGATACTATTGTTGAAGATTCTGTTGATCCAGCTCTTATTTTAGAACAGGTTATGACACCAGCACTAGAAGACCGTTTAATGTATTTAAGAAAAAGATATAATTCATTTAATATGAATTTAACAGATGCATATATATCATTTAATGTAAATTTAAAGAAAAGCTTATTCCAAAAGTATCAATCTAAAGAAATCTTCGGAAATAAATATAAAAAGCACACTGAATCAGTTACATTTGTAAAGCCATCTCTATATAGTAATGATGATTTTGAATATTATAGAATATTTCCAATGCTAGAAAAAATATTCTTTATTCATTATATAAATTTGTTATATAGGTTTGCATTAAAAAACAATGATATTACTAGTGTTGAAATAGACGTAATGGAAAATTTTGAAAAAGAAATAAATGAAATACTAGAAGGTGAATATTCAGAATTTAAAAATCTTTATATGGATGATCTGAATGAAATTAATGGTATGATAAAAGAAACCATCGAAGAAATTACAGTTAATGAATAACCAATATATAATAAAGAAAGGATAGATAAAAATGAATCCAATTATTGTAATAGCTATTGTAGTAATACTACTAGTAATTTTTATGTATAATAATCTTAATTCTTCAAAACAGAGAGTAGAAAAGTCTTTTGCAACCATAGATACATATTTGCAAGAAAGAACAGTAAAAATGGAAGGATTACTTGATCAAGCTTTGACCGTTCTTGATAGTGAGTCAGAAATGTATAAACAAGTTTCAGCGATGAGATCTGGATTTAATGGTTATCAAAATGCTTCAATTAATGACAAAGTAAAATTAGATAATCAAATGAGAAACTTTTATGCGGCTGCAGAAAGTTACCCACAGATTAAATCAATAGATTTATTTAAAACAGCAGCTCAAACTTTAATTAAAGATGAACAACAAATAGGAGCAGCAAGAAGACAATATAATACAAATGTAACATCTTATAATATAAAGATAACATCATTTCCTACAAGTATTTTGGCAGGTATGTTTGGATTTAACGAAAAATTTGAGCTATTTACTTTAAGCGAAGCAAAAAGAGAAGAAATGTCTTCTGGATCAACATATAGAACAGGTGGATTAGACAGAGTTAGAAGTAAAAACGGAATAGGTCAAAATAATGATTCTGAACCAAAAGCATAAAATTAAAGAATATAAAAAACAGTGATTTATTTCACTGTTTTTTATATTGTAGGAAATTTGTTAATCCGTTTTTTACAATTCTATAGATATAGCATGTGCTATACCTGGTATTGATTCTCCTTGTTGAGCTGTTGTAGCATTTGTTAATGCTCCTGTTGCAATTAATAATATTTTTTTATATGCTTGAGATTTTAATTGATTAAAAAGATATCCAGAAAATACACTTGCACAGCAACCGCATCCACTTCCACCAGAATGAACATCTTGCGCTTCTTTATTAAAAATTAAAACTCCGCAATCATTGTAATTGTCTTTTATATTAAAGCCTCTGCTTCCAGAAAGTTCTGTTAAAATTTCTTTTCCAATGTAACCTAAATCTCCAGTAATTATTGCATCATAATAACTTGGATCACGACCAGTATCTTGAAAGTGAGTAATTAAGGTGTCTAGTGCTGCAGGAGCCATAGCTGCTCCCATATTATTAGAATCTTTTATTCCTTTGTCTACTATTTTTCCAGGAGTAACATGAGTTATATATGGACCTGGTCCGTCTTTTGCTAAGATACAAGCACCTGCACCAGTAACAGTCCATTGTGCAGATGGAGGACGTTGATTTCCAAGTTCTAGTGGAAATCTAAATTGCTTTTCAGCACTACAGAAATGACTTGAAGCACTAGAAAGGACAAATTGTCCAGCATTGCCATCTATTAAAATAGAAGCTAGAATTAATCCTTCTACAAAAGTAGAACAAGCACCAAATATTCCAAAATATGGAATATTCAATTCTCTTAAGCCGAAACTTGAAGAAATACATTGATTAAGTAAATCTCCAGAAAAACAATAATCTATTTGTTCGCTAGGAATACCAGATTTTGAAATAGCAGTATTAACAGTTTCCTTTATAATTTTACTTTCAGCCTTTTCCCACGAATCTTCTCCCCAAAATTCATCATCTAAGCATTGATCAAAATATTTAGCAAGAGGACCTTCTGCTTCTTTTGGACCTACAATAGATGCTGTTGAAAGAATTGTGGGAGGGTTATTAAATTTGATTGTTTGTGAACCTATTTTTTCCATAAAAACCTCCATATTAAACTAAAGTTATACCTTGAGTATTAAAAATTAGATAAAATATTCCTACTAATATTGATGCTGAAATTCCAAATACTAAAACAGGACCTGCTACAGTAAACATTTTTGCTCCAACTCCCATAACATAGCCTTCTGATTTATATTCCATAGAAGGAGAAACGATAGAGTTTGAAAAACCTGTTATTGGAACTAAGGAACCAGCACCAGCAAATTTACCTATTTTATTAAACCAATTTATACCAGTTAAAAAAGCACTAATTGCAATTAAAATAATAGAAGTAATAGTTCCAGCCATATCTGTATCTAAACCTCTATACTTGCAGAAATTCATTATAATTTGACCTATTGAGCAGATTAGTCCACCAACCCAAAATGCATTAAAACAATTTTTTAAAATAGGGGAATTTGGTGACTTCTGATCAACATAGTTTTGATAATCTTTATTGGATTCCAATGGATTCATAAATTATCCCTCCTTATTTCTAGTTCTATCTAGCATAAAAGATATATCTAAATCTACTATATATTCAGTAATTTTATCTCCAATAATTTTAGCAGATTGATTAACTACTCTAACAGAAGAAAGATAGTCAATAGTTTTTGAAGCTTCACTAACAGCTTGAACTATTGCATCCTTCCAAGAAACTGTTGATGTACCAGTAATATTTAAATGTTTTTCTAATCCCATAAGTTTACCTCCAAAATTTATTTTCTTTAGATAGTTTTTTCAAAAAAGTTAAAAATATACACAAAAAATAAATATTCAAAATCAGTAGTAAAATACAAAGGTTTGGTATATAATTAAAAGGCGACAAAATAGGAGGGGTAGATTATGAGTTATAATAAAGAAAAATATTTAAAACTTTTAAGTAAAGAGTACAAAAATGTTGAAGAAGTATCTGAAGAAATAATAAATTTACAAGCAATATTGAATCTGCCCAAAGGAACGGAAGTTTTTTTAAGTGATTTGCATGGTGAATATGAACCTTTTGTACATATATTAAATAGTGGTGCTGGTATTATTAGAAGTAAGTTGGATTTATTATTCGAAACATCAGTAGTAGCAAGTGAAAGAAACACTTTAGCTACTTTAATATATTATCCAGAAGAGAAATTAAAATCCATAAAATCAAAAATAAATAATTTGAATGAATGGTATGAAATTACTTTATATAGATTAATAGAAGTTTGTAAGCAAGTAAGTTCAAAATATACAAGATCTAAAGTAAGAAAGGCTTTGCCAAAGGAATTAAATTATATTATAGATGAAGTTTTAAACTTACAAGCAACAGAAAGCGTTAGCGATAAGAAAGTATATTATGGAGAAATAATAAAAACAATAATCGAAATAGATATGGCAGATGAATTTATAATTGCAATATCAAATTTAATTAAACGTATGGCGATAGATCATTTGCATATAGTAGGAGATATTTTTGATAGAGGACTTCATCCTGATTTAGTAATTGAGGCTTTAATGAGATTTCACAGCTTAGATATACAATGGGGAAATCATGACATATTATGGATGGGAGCTGCTTGTGGTAATAAAATATCAATAGCATCTGTTATAAGAAATTGTGCTAGATATGATAATATAAGTATATTGGAAGATGTGTATGGAATTAATATACGTCCTTTATCTACATTTGCTCTAGAAACTTACAAAGATGACCCATGTAAATGTTTTAGACCTAAAATTTTTGAGTATAACAAGTATGCAAATAGTGATAAAAATGTAATATCAAAAATACATAAGGCAATTACAATAATTCAATTTAAACTAGAGGGACAATGGATTCTACAGCATCCAGAGTTTGAAATGGAAGAGAGATTATTACTAGATAAAATTAATTTTAAAAATAAAACGATAAAAATAGATGGTAAAACTTATCCTTTAAAGGACACTAATTTCCCAACTCTAAATAAAGAGGATGTATATAAATTAACAGATGAGGAAGAGGAATTAATTGAAAGATTACAAGAATCTTTTACCAGAAGCGAAGTTTTAAATAAGCATATAAGATTTATTTATTCAAAAGGGTCTTCATATATGAAATTTAATTCTAATTTGCTATTTCATGGCTGTATACCAATGGATGAAGATGGTGAATTTACAGAGGTTGAAGTACTTGGTAAAAAATTAAAAGGAAAAGAATACTTGGATTATATTGATAAGATTGTGAATAAGGCTTATTTTGATAAAGATGCGAAAGATGAAAAAGATTTTATGTGGTACTTATGGGAAGGTAAAAATTCACCATTTTTTGGAAAAGAAAGAATGACAGTATTTGAACAGTATTTTATTGAAGATAAAGAAATACAGAAAGAAAACAAGAATCCATATTATAAATTTGTTGAAACAGAGGCAGGGTGTGAAAAAGTATTAAAGGAATTTGGAATCACAGACCCAGAAGCACATATAATAAATGGGCACATTCCTGTTAAGGCAAAAGATGGAGAAAGTCCAGTAAGAGCAAATGGCAAGTATTTAGTAATTGATGGAGGATTTGCTAAAAGCTTCAGAGAAAGAACTGGTGAAGCAGGATATACATTAACATATAATTCATATGGAATGTTATTAAGTGCAAATAAGCCATTTACATCAATTAAAGATGCAATCGAAAATGAAAATGATATTATATCAGAAATTATTGTAAAGAAACAAGGAGTTAGCAGAAAAACAGTAGGAGATACAGATATAGGAGAAAAATTAAAGGGAGAAGTAGAAGATTTGAAATTGTTGTTGCAAGCATATAGAACAGGAGAGATTAAGGAAATGTTGTAGGGGAGAATAAATTAATTTTCGGGCGACCACTGGTCGCCCCTACAATAAAATACAAATTGTAGGGGAAAACAATGTCCTCTTAAAATAAATATAAAATGTAGGGGAGAACAGTGTTCTCCCGAATAGATATAAATTGTATGGAAGACCAATCTTCTCCCAAATAAATACAAAATAATTGAAAAAAGAAAGGACTAAAAAATGGATAAAACTAGAGAAACAGCACTAAAGGTATTATACGATGTCGATACTAAAAATGCATATTCAAACATAGTTTTAAGCGAGATTTTAGACAATAATAGAAATAAATTAAATGAAAAAGATGTTGGATTAATTTCAGAACTAGTGTATGGAACAGTTAGTTGGAAATTAACAATAGACTATATAATATCAAAATATTCAAATATCAAAATAAACAAAATTTCTAAATGGATATTAAATATTTTAAGAATGGCAACATACCAAATAATTTTTTTGGACAAAATACCAAAATCAGCAGCAGTAAATGAAGCAGTAAATCTAGCTAAAAAATATGGAGGAAGATCTACTGGCTTTGTAAATGCCATTTTAAGAAAAGTAGAAAAAACAGATTATGAAGAATTAAAAAATATCGAAAATAATGTAAAAAGAATATCTCTATTAGAATCCATGCCAGAATGGTTAGTTAAAGAATTATTAAAAGACTATAGTATTAAAGAAGTAGAA
The DNA here is from genome assembly GCA_947581825.1 of uncultured Clostridia bacterium. Lineage (GTDB taxonomy): Bacteria > Bacillota > Clostridia > TANB77 > CAG-508 > CANPVP01. Next base: position 169,322 of record CANPVP010000001.1, read on the forward strand.
GAGATTTGTAGATGTAGCAACACACATCCAAAAGTAACAATCAGAATAAATGCGTTAAAAACTGATAAAGCTAAATTAATAAAGCAATTAGAAAAAAGAAATATACAATACGAGGAGACAGAGGAAGAGGAGTTTATAAATTTAAAAGTTAAAAACTTAGCAAATATAGATTTATTTAAAGAAGGTCTATTTACTGCACAAGATATATCAGCAGGAAGAACGGCAAAAATCTTATCTCCTAAAGAAGGAGATGTAGTATTAGATGCTTGTAGTGCACCAGGAGGAAAAACAACACACCTTGCAGAAATAATGAATAATAAAGGCAAAATAATTGCTTGGGATTTGTATAATAGCAGATTAAATTTAGTTAAGCAAAATGCAGAAAGATTAGGAATTGAGATAATAGAAACAGAAGAAAAAGATTCTAGTATTTTTGAAGATAAGTATATAAACAAATTTGATAAGATATTATTAGATGTTCCTTGTTTAGGAATAGGGGTAATAAAAAGAAAACCTGATATTAAATGGCAAAGAAAAAAAGAAGATATAGAAGAAATTAGCAAAATTCAATTAAACATATTGGAAAATTGCTCTAAATATTTAAAAACAGGAGGAGAATTGGTATATTCTACTTGTAGTATATTAAAAGCAGAGAACGAAGATTTAATAAGACGTTTTTTGAAGGATAATAATAAATTTGAAATTGTTAAAGAAATAAAAATAAAAACTAATGAAGAAGCAGATGGCTTTTACATATGTAAGATAAAAAGTAAATAAAATATTTACTTTTTTTTTATGGTAAGATATAATAAAAAATAATTATGAAAAGGAGTGATTTTATGAAAATGGTTATAGTTTTGATGACTATTTTATCTTTAAGTTTAGGATTTGCAGTATACAACAGTGCTAATTCAGTATTAGATTCTACAATGAAAAGTTACACAACACCACAACAAAATTCAATTGATTATTAAAAGAAAAAAGATATTTTGCTTATAGAAAGGAATGAATGGCATGAAAAGTGAAAGAGGAATGGCTTTAATTCCATTAATACTAACTATATTTATTGTTTTAGCTTTAGCAGGAGCTGCAATATTTATGATAGGAGATGGAATTCTATATAATAAAGATATAAGAAGACCTAGCCAAGAACAAAACAATACGTCTAATAACAATAACAGTACGGAAAATAATAATGTAGAAGAAAATAATAATGTAGTAAAATCTGGCAATAGTAGTATAAGCAGTAACAGAAGTGTAGAATAAGGAGGCTTCTATGAGAATTGGAGTTGATTTAGGCGGAAGTCATATTGCAGTTGGATTGGTAGAAAATGATGGAACAATAATAGAAAGAGTAGAAAAAAACTGGAGTTTTGAAGATAGGCAAGATATTGAAAATAATATAGAAAAATCTATAATAGAAATATCTACAAACATCTTAAACAAGCATAATTATAGTTTCGAAAATATTGAAATGATAGGAATTGGTAGCCCAGGAACAATAATGGATGGGAAAATACTAAATGCCTCAAATTTAGGTATCAAAATTTTCGATATAAAGAAAGCTATAGAAGAGAAAACAGGATGTAAGGTTTTAGTAAAGAATGATGCTAAATGTGCAGCAATTTGTGAAAAAAAGTTTGGAAATCTTAAAGACTTTTCAGATGCTGTATTTCTTACTTTAGGAACAGGAATAGGAGGAGCAGTTTTCTTAGATAACAAATTACTACAACCTAAAAGATTTTCTGGATTCGAAATTGGGCATATGATAATAAAGAAAGATGGAATACAATGTGCTTGTGGAAAAAAAGGATGCTTTGAAAGATATGCTTCTATGAAAAGTTTTAAAGATATGTTTGTAAAAGAGTTCAATTTAGATAAAAACAAGAATTGGCACAGCAAAGATATTTTTGAAATAATAGATAGAGAAAAAGGAAATCCTGTTATTAAAAATATTATAGATGAATATGTAGATAATCTAATAACAGGTTTAGTTAATCTTATTGATATATTTGAGCCACAGGCAATTTGCATGGGGGGCGGATTTGTATACTATAAAGAATTATTATTACCAATAATAAAAGAGATTTTATATAAAAAAGATAGAAACTTTAATAAAGGATATATTCCTGAAATTGTTATTGCAAAAACAGGAAATGATGCAGGAGTTATAGGAGCTGCAATGCAAGATTAGATAAACAATAAGTGAATAAAAACACCTTTTTTGGAAATAATACCAACAAAGTATTATTTTTAGAAAAAAGGTGTTTTTTATATGGCAAAAAAGCTAGGTTTTATATTGGCAATAATAATTGTTTTTGTTTTATCGATATTTTATGGTATTTATAGAACAAAGGAAAAAGAAGATTATAGAATAGGTTCAAAGGTTATAAAGTATGATAATGAAATAGAAAAAGAAGAAAATAATAATTTGGAAATGGCTAAAGAAGTTAATTCTAGTGAAGAGAAAATAGGAGCTAATACTGATGTAGTATTAAGAAAAAATTATAATTTGTGTGGACATACAGAAGAAGAGGATGCAAATAAATCAGAAGTAGTTAATCTAACTAAAGATGAATTATTAGATGTTTATCCAGATTGGAGAATAGTTACTTTTTCGGAAAACAATGTTGAATTAGAGAAAGAAGTAGAGGGAATATGTGGAGAACATTATCTTGTTACAGAAGAAAATGGATTTATTGTTGTATACAAAAGAAAGATAGATACGGAAACTGGCAGGATGGATAAAGAAGAGTATATGACTACTGACATTTCGGTAGAGTACTTGCCAGAAGAGGATTTGAATTGCCTTGTAAATGGAGAAGAAATATATAGTAGGGAAGCTTTGAATAAGTTTTTGGAGGATTATGAGTAAAAGATTTCAGATGCTTAATTATCTGAATTTTCTATGCTTTTTTCTCGCTTATTTGTTAACCCAAACCATTATAATTTTTCAAAAATGCTCGTTCAAGAAATTTTCGTAGATTTTCTAATGGCTTTTTATGGCACCCTTTCACGAACAAGCGCGAACTATTTCCATAAAAATCCTAAGAAAATCTAACTCAATTACTTTCAATGCGCTTTTTTCGAAATTATAATGGTTTAGGTTTTATAAACAAGAATAGAGGTTTTCTAACTAGTTGGTCAGCTATGTAGGGGTCGGCGTCCTCGACGACCCGAACAACAAAAAAAAGTAGAGATGTTAATAAATGCAAATTTAAAATTATTGTAATAACAATATTTGTATGAAAAACATCTCTACTATTAATATTTTTACGGGCTGTCGGGGACGCCAGCCCCTACAAACGAAAAAACATAGAAAATTATTGAATATAGTCCAATATGAAAATTATTAAATATTTATTGCAATGTAATGCATTGCATCTATGTAGGGGCGACCATTGGTCGCCCGTTTTTGGTTTTAATACTTTAACTCTATTATTTTTTCCCATGGTAAGTCTGGTTTTCCAAAATGACCATAGTTAGTTGTTTTTGCATAAATAGGTTTTTGTAAGTCCAAATAATTTATAATTCCTCTTGGAGTTAGATCAAAATTATCTTTAACAATTTTGATAAGTTCTTCATCTGAGAATTTACCAGTCCCAAAAGTATCTACATAAATAGATAGTGGCTTTGCAACTCCTATTGCATATGATAGCTGAAGTTCACATTTTGTGGCTAAACCATTTGCAACTATATTTTTTGCAATAAATCTTGCTATATAAGAAGCGGAACGATCTACTTTTGTAGGATCTTTTCCTGAAAAAGCACCTCCACCATGTCTACTATATCCGCCATATGTATCTACGATTATTTTTCTTCCAGTAAGTCCACTATCACCTAAAGGACCTCCAATTACAAATCTACCTGTTGGATTTATATAATATTTTGTTTTTGAATCTAATAATTCAGATGGAATTACATAATCGATTACATTTTTTATAATTTTTTGCCTTAAATCTACAAGAGAAATTTTATCTGTATGTTGTGTAGAAATTACTACTGTATGAATTCTAGAAGGTTTATCATTATCATATTCTACTGTTACTTGAACTTTTCCATCAGGACCAAGTTCAGAAATTATTTTCTTTTTACGTACTTCTTCTAGTCTTGCTGCTAGTTTATGTGCTAAGGATATAGGTAATGGCATTAAATCTTCTGTTTCATCACATGCAAAACCAAACATTAACCCTTGGTCACCTGCACCTTCTGAATCAATATTTAGTCCATTTTTATCTTCATAAGAATTATTAACTCCCATTGCAATATCACTAGACTGTTGAGAAATATTATAGCTGACATTACAAGTTTTATAGTCTAAATCAATATCAGCTCCTAAATAACCTATACTTTGAATAGTATCTCTTACTATTTTTTCAATATCTACTTGTGCATTTGATGTAATTTCACCTGTAAGAAAAATTTGATTTTTTGAAGCAACGGTTTCCAGTGCTACTCTGGCTGTTGGATCTATTGCTAAATATGCATCTAGAACACTGTCTGAAATTAAATCACATAGTTTATCTGGATGCCCACTTGTTACACTTTCTGATGTAAATAATCTTTTCATAAGCAACCTCTTTTCATATAATTTTTGCAAACAAATTATAACATACATATTGTAGTTTTACAACTTGCAAAAATAACAAGTTGAATAAGGTTATCCCAGCACTTGAAAAAACAAGAAGAATGCTATAAAATAAGAATAAATTTTGAGATAGGATGTGAGGGTTTCGTGTCAGGTTTTGTACATTTGCACGTCCATAGCGAATTTAGTTTGCTAGATGGAGCTAATAGAATAAAGGATTTACCAGTTAGAGCAAAAGAGCTTGGAATGAATTCTATTGCAATAACAGATCATGGTGTAATGTATGGCTGTATTGATTTTTATAAAGCATGCAAAAAAGAAGGTATTAAGCCAATTATTGGATGCGAAGTTTATGTTGCTCCAAGAAGTAGATTTGATAAAGAGCCTAATATAGATAATAAATATTATCATTTAATTTTACTTGCCAAAAATAATGAAGGATACAAGAATTTAAGTAATATAGTTTCTATAGGTTTTACAGAAGGGTATTACTATAAACCACGTGTGGATTTGGAGACTATAGAAAAGTATCATGAAGGAATAATCTGTTGTAGTGCATGTGTTGGAGGAAGTTTAGCACAAGCAATTTTAAAGAATGATATGGAAGAGGCAGAAAGAATTGCTCTTTGGCATAAAAGAGTTTTTGGAGATGATTACTATTTAGAAATTCAAAGTAATACTTTAAGAGCGCAAGCACTAGTTAATCAAAAACTTGTAGAATTATCTAGAAAATTAAATATTCCGCTTGTTGCAACAAATGATGCTCATTACTTAAAAAAGGAAGATGCATATAATCATGATGTTTTACTATGTATTCAAACAGGTAAAAAAGTAGATGATGAAGATAGAATGCGTTTTGAAACAAATGATTTTTATATAAAAAGCGAAGAAGAAATGAGGGAGTTTTTCAAAGGAATACCAGAGGCTGTTGATAATACAGTAAAGATTGCAGAAAAATGTAATGTGGAAATAGAGTTTGGTGTTACAAAACTTCCTAATTATGATGTACCTGAAGAGTTTGCTACTCATGCGGATTATTTTAGAAAATTGTGCTATGATGGAATAAAAAGAAGATATGGGGAAAATCCATCAGATGAAATCATGAAAAGAGTAGAATATGAATTGTCAGTAGTAGAAAAAATGGGATATGTAGACTATTATCTTATTGTTTGGGATTTTATAAATTATGCAAAAACTCAAGGAATACCAGTAGGACCAGGACGTGGATCTGGTGCAGGTTCAATTATTGCATATGCTGTTGGAATTACAGATATCGATCCTATTAAATATAATTTACTTTTTGAAAGATTTTTAAATCCAGAAAGAGTTAGTATGCCGGATTTTGATATAGATTTCTGTTATGAAAGAAGACAAGAAGTTATAGATTATGTTGGTAGAAAATATGGACATGACCATGTTGCTCAAATTATAACTTTTGGTACTATGTCAGCAAGAATGGTAATTAGAGATGTTGGAAGAGCTTTAGATTTTCCTTATGCAGAAACAGATAAATTAGCAAAAATGATTCCAAATGAATTACATATAACAATTAATAAAGCTTTAGAGCAAAATAGAGAATTAAAAGAGTTGTATGAATCAAATGAAGAAATACACAAATTATTAGATATAGCAATTGGATTGGAAGGTTTACCAAGACAGGCATCAACTCATGCATGTGGAGTAGTTATAACAAAAGATCCAGTTAATACATATGTACCACTATATGTAAAGGATGGTCAGATTTCTACACAATATATTATGACCACACTAGAAGAGCTAGGATTATTGAAAATGGACTTCTTAGGCTTAAGAACATTAACAGTTATAGAAGATGCAAAAAAATTAGTAAAAAAATGTAGAGGTATTGACGTAGAATTTGATGAAGGTATGTCAGATCCTAAAGTATATAAATTATGGGCAGAGGGAAGAACTTCTGGAATATTCCAATTTGAAAGCCAGGGAATGATAAACTTCATGAAAGAATTGAAACCAGATAGCTTAGAAGATATTATAGCTGGAGTTTCTTTATATCGACCAGGCCCAATGGATCAAATTCCAAGATATATAAAAAATAAGTTGAATCCGGAACATGCTGAATATACTCATCCAGCACTAGAACCAATTTTGAATGTAACTTATGGATGTATGGTATATCAAGAGCAAGTTATGCAAATAGTTAGAGATTTAGCAGGATATTCACTAGGTAGAGCCGACTTAGTAAGAAGAGCAATGGGAAAGAAAAAGCTAGATGTAATGGCAAAAGAAAGAGAATACTTTATCCATGGACAAACAGATGAAAATGGAAATATTATAATTCCTGGATGTGTGAGAAATGGTATAGATGAAGCATCTGCTAATAAAATTTTTGATGAGATGGCAGAGTTTGCAAAATATGCTTTCAATAAATCTCATGCTGCTGCATATGCGGTAGTATCATATAGAACTGCATATTTAAAAGCTTATTATCCTCAAGAATTTATGGCAGCAACATTGAATAGCTTCCTAGGCAATTTAGATAAAGTGCCTGAATACATAGAAGAATGTAGAAGATTAGGAATTGAAATTTTAAAACCAGACATAAATGAAAGTTATACTAAGTTTGCTGTTTATGATCAGAAGATAAGATTTGGTATGGGAAGTGTTAAAAATGTTGGAATTGCTGCAGTAGATAGTATTGTAGCAGAAAGAAAGAAAAACGGACCATATAAAAGTTTTGTGGATTTTTGTGAGAGAATTTCAAGTGAAGCGGTAAATAAAAAATGCATTGAGAGCTTAATAAAATCAGGAGCTTTTGATAGATTTGAGCAAACAAGAAGCACATTACTAGCATCTTTTGAGCAAATAATAGATACAATACAAGATACAAGTAGAAAGACATATGCAGGGCAAGTTTCAATGTTTGATTTAGGAACAGAAAAAAATGAAGAAAATTTAAATGAATTAAAGTATAATTTTACAACTTTAAAAGAATTCTCAGAAAAAGAACTATTATCAATGGAAAAAGAAATGCTTGGCTTATATATTTCAGGACATCCACTAGAAAGCTTGCGTAATGAAATATCTGCACAATCAACAATTGATACTTTAAAAATGAGAGAAATAATGGAAAATATAGATAATCCAGAAATAACACTAGAATATAGAGATGGACAAACTGTAAAGTATATAGGAATTATAAGTAGTGTAAAAAAGAAATATACTAAAAGCAACAAACTTATGGCATTTATAACGATAGAAGATTTATATGGAAGTGCGGAAATTATAGCTTTTGAAAATGCTTACCAATCAGCAAGTAACATTTTAGTAAATGAAAATGTAGTTGTAGTAGAAGGAAGACTTAGTATAAGAGAAGATGAAGATGTAAAAATTGTTGCAAATACTATTAAAGAATTTTCATCTCAAAAATCAAAAATATTTAGTATCGATATAACAAATATAGATGAAGATTTAAAGAAAAAACTGAGAGGTGCATTAAGATTCTTTAATGGAGAAAAAAATAATATGGCAGTTCAAGTAATAGAAAATGAAGAAACAAAACCTTGTGGAAGTATATATTTAACTCCAGAAATTGTAACTCAATTTGAAGAGTTGATGGGAAAAGAACGAGTAAAATTGATTGAGAAGTAAACAGGTGTGGGTGCATTTTACAGCTTAGTGTCAACAGTTATTATAGCATTTGCCTTGATTATTGCATTGGTAGTAATTTTGAGCAAATAAAAAAAGCACCACATAATGCTTTCGCCTAGCTATGTGGTGTTTTCCTAACTTTAGGTAGCACGCATTTCTGTGCATTCATTTCCTATATATTATTATTATATACTGTAAAATTATTTTTGTCAAATAGAAGTAATGGAGGAGAGAAGATGAAAAGGATTAGAGTAGCAGGAATTATTCCAATGGAAAATGGATATGCTTTGATGCATAGAGAAAACGTAAAGAATCATCCAATAGGTAATTATTATACAATACCAGGTGGAGGGTTAGAAGAAGGGGAAACTGTAGAAGAAGGAACAATTAGAGAAATAAAAGAAGAGTTTGGAATTGATGTTAAAGTTATAAAACAATTATATTATATAGAAAAAGAAGAAATGGATGAATACTTTTTCTTGTGTGAATATATTAGTGGGAAATTTGGCACTGGGGACGGTCCTGAATTTTCTGGTGATCCTAAATATAAGGATAGAGGAACGTATACTCCTGAAATTATTGCAAAACAAGAAATTAAAAATATAATGCTTCTTCCTCCAACAATAAAGGAGAAAATGGTTAAAGATATAGAAGAGGGAATAATATAAAGTTATAGAATGCTAGAATGTATTAAAGACTAGATTTATTATTTTAAAATTAGCGACGTCTCGCAGTGGAATGAGGTTAGAAATTGTTCAGAGCAAAAATGAGGGATGTTCAAAAACATTTGAAAGAGGCTCATTTTTGAATGCTACAATTTCTTACCGAATGCAATGAGCAGGAGTTAATTTAAAAATAATAAATCTAGTCTTATTATATTAATAGAATCCCAATATTATAATTTTTCAAAAATGCTCGTTCAAGCAATTTTCGCAGACCTTCTAAGAGGTTTTTATGGCACCCTTCCATTAAAAATGAACTCTTTCCATAAAAACTCTGTAGAAGGTCTAGCTCAATTACTTTCAATGCGCTTTTTTCAAAATTATAATATTGGGATTCTATATTTTACACAAATTCTCTACGTACTCTTTGTGAGATTGTGGAAATTACTTCATAGTTTATTGTTCCATAAATTTTTGCAATATCTTCTACAAATATATTTTCATTGTCCCATAGATAAACATCATCATAAACATTTACATCTTCTAAATCTGTAACGTCTACCATAAAACAATCCATGCAAACTGTTCCTATAATAGGGGCTATTTTTCCATTTATAACAACTTTACCTTTGTTTGATAATGTTCTTCTAATTCCATCTGCATATCCTAATGGTACCGTTGCTATTTTTGATTCTCGTTTTGTAATAAAGGTTCTTCCATAGCTTATGCTAGTTCCTTCTGGAACTGTTTTTAAGAAGGATATTTTGGATTTTAGTTTTATGCTTGGTTTTAAGTTTATTTTTTCTTTTAGAGATTCATCAGGATAAAATCCATAAAGGATTAAGCCTGGACGTACTAAATTAAAATGAGCTTCTTTAAAACTAAGTATTCCAGCAGAGTTACAACAGTGAATATACCTTAAAGTAGAAATTTTGGTTTTTGCAACATCTAATGCTGTTTTGAAAGAGTTTATTTGTTTTCTAGTATATTCTTCATCACAATCACTGCAAGAAAAATGAGTATATATTCCATCGATTATTATATTAGGATATTTTGAAGCTACTTCTATATATTCTTCAGTTTTTGAAGGTCTTATTCCAGTTCTTCCCATTCCAGTTCCAATTTCCATATGAATTTTAAATTCATATGGGTGTTTACCTAGGGCATTAAGAAAGTCGATTGAGCCAACTCCAATAATTAGATTATATTTATGTGCGGCTTCTATTTCTGTATCCATTGGTTGATTTAAAATAAGGATATCACCTGTATAGCCTAATTCACGAAGTTTTATTCCTTCATCTACAATTGCTACACCTACAATATTTATTCCAAAATTTTCTAAATCTTTAATTCTAGTATTTAAATAAGTACCATAACCATTATCTTTTATAATAGGCATAATGTTAACATCTGGTCCAACTATTTTTTTTATTTCATTTATATTATGAAATATATCATTTAAGTTTATTTCTAACTTAGCTTCCCAAACTCTATCAGTCATAAAAAACCTCCATTTCAGTATTAATTATATATTAGTTTTTGGTCTAATATTCTTTTTTTCATATAGTATTTGTAAAATAGATATAAAATTAGCAACAATATTCATAAAGTCAAAAATAGAAGAAGTATATGATTTTATTGAAAAATCATATATCAACCACATTGTTGTTGAAAAAATTATTAATGACTTGAATCCTATGATGTTTTTTACACTCATTAGCCATATATATGAAACCATACTAATTAATGGCAATAAACCAATAAATCCTGCATTATTAAATTTAAGAGATAATATAATTGAAAGTATGGTTAATAATACTTTAAAAAATGTGTTTAATTTTTTGTTATAATATAAAATGTTTCTAATACAACATAAAAAATTTATTATAGCACCAGTAATACCACCAAGAATAATATTGCTTACTACAGATAATCCAATTTGAGTAGTTTGAATATATAATATTTTCTTTTTCTTTTTTATAAATCCAGAATAAACCATTAGAATTGAGGCAACAAGTGCAATTATATTTCCTATTACTAAATAAATCATTTTTCCCTACTTGTCGTTAGTTTTTTTATAATTTTCGATATAAGCAAATATCTCATCAGAAGTATTTAAAATTGCATAAGAATCTTTACAATCTGGTTTTGCAAATTTGTTTTCAATAGTAAAATCTATGAATTCTTGTAATTTATTATAATATCCATTGATGTTGTATATGATTATTGGTTTTTCGTGATATCCCATTCGTTTTGAGTCTAATGCTTCAAAAAATTCATCATAAGTGCCTATACCACCTGGCATTACAACTATAGCATCAGCAGAGTCTGCTAAAAGTTGTTTCCTTTCGTTCAATGTTTTTGTATAAATAATTTTTGTAGATTCTTTATAAATTATTTCATGGTCTCTGATTTTTAATGCTTCAGGAATTATTGATAGAATAGTTGAATTTTTATTTGTACTAATACCTCGTGCAACTGCTCCCATCATACCTGTAGACATTCCGCCGAAAACTAAACCATAATTTTTTTGTGCCATTTGTTTACCAAATTCTTCGCCTGCTTCAATAAAAGTTTTTTCAATTAAATCATTAGCAGCTCCATATATAACAATATTCATAATTTAACTCCTAAAAATATATTTCGAGCATAGTATATCATAAAAAATTTTATTTAGGAAGCATTTATTAGAATGATAGAAAGAAAATAGATTTTTTAGAAAAAGTGCCAGGGAGAACCGTCCCCAGTGGCTGTTTTTGAATAAAACCTATTTACAAAAAATAAAAAAGCATATATTATTAGGGCAATCGTTAAAGAATTATAAATGGGCAAATAAATTGTTAAAAGGAGTTTATTATGCCTAGAGTTGCAAGAAAAAAATGTGAAATTAAATTTTATCATGTATTAGTACAGGGAATTAACAGAGAGGAGATTTTTAAGAAACCTCAAGATAAAGAAAAGTATATCGAATTTTTAACTAAATTTTCAGAAGAGGAGAATATTCAAGTTTTAGCGTACTGCATACTAAAAGAACATGCACATATTTTAGTGTATAGCAATAAAATTGAGAATCTGTCTAAAATGATGCAAAGACTAAATGTTTCATATAGTAGATTTTATAACAAAAAATATGATAGAGAAGGCTTTGTTTTTAGAAATAGATTTTCTAGTGAAACAGTGGAAACAATAGAAAGAGTTTTTGATTGTATAAATTTTATACATAATGAGCCAGTAAAAAATGAAGAAGTAATAGAGAAAAAATTATATAAGTATAGCAGTTACAACAAATATCCAAATGATAATTTAATTATTAACGAATGCGTTTTTAATTTTAATGAGGAGCATGAAGTCTTAGATAATGTTTTTATAGATGTTATAAAAACAAGGGATATAAAAGAAAAAATATCTAATTTTTGCAAAGAGAAAAATATCTCTAAATACGATTTATATAATAATTATGAAATCTTAGCAGAACTATCAAAAAAATTAAGAGATGAAGAAGCTTTATCAATAAGGGCAATTGCAAAAGTGCTAAACACTAATAGGGAGAGAATAAAAAGGTTAGTTACTTAAATAAATTCTAAAATAATAATTATGAATTAAGAGAGGTTTAGGTATGCTATCTATTGTAAAAAGTATGTCTTTAAGTGGTTTAGACGGATATCTTATTTATGTTCAAGTGGATGTTGCAAGTGGAATGCCAGGTTGGGAAATAGTAGGTTTGCCAGATACGAGTGTAAAAGAATCAAAGGAAAGAGTAAAAACAGCAATAAAGAATTCAGGATATGAATTGCAAAGTAGGAGAGTGGTTATAAATTTAGCTCCAGCAGATACAAGAAAGGAAGGCTCTTTTTTTGATCTGCCAATTGCAATTGGTATTCTATTGTGTATAGAGGCAATTAAAAAATGTGATTTAGAAAATACAGCTTTTGTTGGAGAATTATCTCTAGACGGAAAACTAAACAAAATAAATGGAATTTTACCAATGTGCATAGAAGCAAAAAGGTTAGGAATTAAAAGAATTATTATACCAATCGATAATATTAAAGAAGCATCAGTAGTTGATAATATAGAAATATTGGGTGCTGAAAATCTAAGGCAAGTAGTTGATTTTTTGAACAATGAATGTAAAATCGAAAAAGCTACAGTAAATGTTGATGAAATTTTTAATAATAAAAATAATTATTCATTAGATTTTTCAGATGTAAAAGGGCAGGAAAATGTAAAAAGAGCTATAGAAGTAGCTGCAGCAGGAGGTCATAATTGTTTGCTAATAGGAAACCCTGGCTCACGGAAAAACTATGATGGCTAGAAGGATTCCATCAATATTACCAGATTTGAGCTTTGAAGAAGCACTTGAAACAACTAAGATTCATAGTGTAGCAGGTGTATTATCTAAAGAATCATCTATAATAACAACTAGACCTTTTAGAGCACCACATCACACAATTTCAAGTGTTTCATTAGTTGGTGGAGGGAGAATCCCAAAACCAGGAGAAATAAGTTTAGCACATAATGGTGTTTTGTTCTTAGATGAACTTCCTGAATTTAATAAAAATACTTTAGAAGTAATGAGAGGACCATTAGAAGATAAAATTATAAGTATAAGTAGAGTTAATGCAACTCTAAGTTATCCTTGTAATTTTATGCTTATAGCTTCGATGAATCCATGTCCTTGTGGATTTTTAGGTTCCAAGGAAAAAAATTGTACATGTTCACCACAAGCAATATCAAGATATATAGGAAAAATAAGTGGACCTTTATTAGATAGAATAGATATTCAAATTGAGGCAACACCAGTAAAATATCAGAAATTAGACAGTGAAGAACAAGCAGAAAATTCAGAGACGATAAAGAAAAGAGTGGACTTAGCACGAAAAATTCAACAAGAAAGATACAAAGATTGTAAAATTTATTCTAATTCCCAACTAACGCCAAAGCTTATAGAAAAATACTGTAAATTAGATGCAGAAGGAAAAGCAATATTGAAAAGTGCTTTTGAAAGGCTGGGATTAAGTGCTAGAGCATATGGAAGAATATTAAAAGTAGCGAGAACAGTTGCAGATTTGAGTGGAAGTATAAATATAGAAAAAAATCATATAGCAGAAGCAATACAATATCGAAGCCTAGATAAAAAATATTGGAAAAATTAGGAGTATAAATGGAAAAAATTAAAATTATAGAAAAGACTGATGAGAATTATCCTAAAAGCTTATTAGAATTAGAAGATGCTCCTAAAAAATTGTATGTTATAGGTAATGAAAAAATATTAAATAATAGAGCTATTGCTATTGTAGGATCTAGAAATTGTAGTGAATATGGAGAAAGATATGCTACTAAGTTTGCAAGAGAATTGTCAAAGGCAGGAATATGTGTTATTAGTGGATTAGCAGTGGGAATAGATACAGCAGCACATAAAGGAGCTAAATCATATAAAGGAAAAACTATTGCTGTTCTTGGAGGTGGACTAAATAATATTTATCCACCAGAAAATATTGGTTTAGTAAATGATATTATAAAAAATGGCGGGTGCGTAATTAGTGAACATGAACCAGATAAAAAGCCAATACTTTCTGAATTTCCTAAAAGAAATAGAATTATAAGTGGTATTTCAGAAGGGGTTCTAGTAGTAGAGGCTTTGCATAGAAGCGGTAGTTCAGTTACTGCAAAATATGCTTATGAGCAAGGAAGAAAAGTGTTTTGCATACCTAGTAATTTAGGAGTTAAAACTGGAGTAGGTACTAATATTTTAATTCAAAAAGGTGCTTTACTAGTAATGAAACCTAACGATATTCTTGAACAATTAAATATTTTTATAAATGATGGAAAAGACGAAGAAGACGATGAAGATGAAGAAATAAATATTGAAGACGAATATAAGGATATATATAAATTGTTAAAAAATAAACCATTAAATATTAATGCTATTGCAAAGAGCTTAAATAAAAGTATAGTAGAAATTAATCAAAAGTTAGGTATGATGGAAATATGTGGATATGTTAAATGCATTCCTGGAAATGATTATATAATAGTTTAATATTAAAATTTTTGCTTTTTTAATATATTATTCTTTAATTAAGGAGGCTTTAAATTTGTATCAAAAACATGTAATTGGAAAATTGGGAGAAGATATTGCAACCGAGTTTTTGCAAAAGCAAAATTACAAAATTGTAGAAAGAAATTTTGAGTGTAAACAGGGAGAAATTGATATAGTGGCTATCGATAAAAATGAAGTAGTTTTTATTGAAGTAAAAACAAGAACTGGAAATACTTATGGTAATCCTATAGATGCTGTTGATGAGAGAAAAAAGAAGCATTTAATTAAGTCAATTGAATACTATGTTTATAAAAATAAATTGGAAAATGCTTTTATTAGAATTGATATAATAGAGGTTTATATGAAAGAAAATAATAATGTAATCAATCATATAAAAAAGGCAATAGATTGAAGCAAAAGACAATTTTATAATAAGTATATAACGATAAAAAGGTATTGAAAATCATCAATAAAAATGTTAAGATAATACTGATTTAAAATCAAAATAGGAGGTAAAGAAAATGGCAGATTTAAAAGGAACAAAAACAGAAAAAAATTTAATGGAGGCATTTGCAGGAGAATCACAAGCAAGAAATAAATATACATATTTTGCAAGTAAAGCTAAAAAAGAAGGATATGAGCAAATAGCTGCTATTTTTACAGAAACAGCTGAGAATGAAAAAGAACATGCAAAAATATGGTTTAAATTATTACATGATGGAGATATTCCAACAACTACAGACAACCTAAAAGCTGCTGCTGAAGGAGAAAATTATGAATGGACAGATATGTATGATAAATTTGCAAAAGAAGCAAAAGAAGAAGGATTTGATAAAATTGCTTATCTATTTGAAGCTGTTGGAAAAATAGAAAAAGAACATGAAGAAAGATATAAAAAATTATTAGAGAATGTTGAAGATGGTTTAGTTTTCAGCAAAGATGGAGATAGAATTTGGAAATGTAGAAATTGTGGACATATTGTAATTGGAAAACAAGCTCCAGAAGTTTGTCCTGTATGTAATCATCCAAAAGCTTTCTTTGAAATAAAAGCAGAAAATTATTAATACTAAAGGAACATATAGTAAATTTACTATATGTTCTTTTGCAGAAAGGAAGAAATATATATGGATGTAAAGATTAATGGAATTTATAAACATTTTAAGGGCAACTATTATTTAGTTGAAAATGTAGCAATACATAGTGAAACAAGAGAAAAATATGTTGTGTATAGAGCTTTATATGGAGATAATGGTTTGTATATAAGACCATATGACATGTTTACTTCAAAAGTAGACAAAGAGAAATATCCAGATGTAAAGCAAGAATGGAGATTTGAATTACAAAATATAGAAAGTAAAGTGTAAAAATAAAAGGAATAACCTTCTAAAATAAGCATACAATTAATTAGCTTATTTTAGGAGGTCTTTTTTATGTTCATGGTTATAAATAAATCAAAAGTATTATCGTATATATTAATTTTTAGTACAGTAGCTGTGTTGTTTTTTTGTTCGGTTGCAATACAAAATAAAGGTATTTTAAAAAATGAATTAGAAGATAATAATACAACAGAAACATCAACAGGTATAAACAAAGAGCTTCCAATATATGCAGTAGATACAAACGAAAAAAAAGTAGCATTAACAATTAATTGTGCATGCTTACAATTGCCAATGGGATAGAAATGAAAAGAGTCTATATTCCAAAGTTTAAAGGATAGCAAAATAGCTATTCTTTTTTTGTAAATATATGTAAATTTTACAGTATGAAAAAGTATAGCAAAACTGTTAATTTTTGAATAAATAATTTGGCATATTTTATATTATAAAAAAACGTATATATTTCAATTGTTTTGACAGTTTTATAACATAATTTTAGAAGTGGAGGTAGGAATGGCATATCAAAGATATGCCATTTCTACCAAAATGAACTATTTATTGATTAATTATTAGTTAGTATTGGAGGTGAGATATTTTGAGTTATTTTCTAATAAATAAAGAGGAAATTTCTTTGATAAAATTCATTGCGAAGTATCAGTACTTAAATGTAAAAGATGCAAAGTACTTTTTTAGTAGTAGTAGATATTATAGAAATAGAATTAAAGTTTTAATAGATAAGAAGTTCCTAAGGAAAATTAAATGGACATTAGTATTAGGACAATCAGGTATTCAATATGCAAATATATTAAACTTTCAATATAATAAACTAAACAAAAATCAACAATATAAGGAAAGATTATTACGTTTAAGTAATATAGCCGCTTTTTATCATAATTGCGATACAGTTCATTTTATACCATCATTTGAAATAAAAGATAAAACAGTATTTACAACAACAGGCAGGAGGTTTATAGGTGTATTTAATATAAATGGATTTGAATACTTGACATATCAAATTCTTAAAGAGTATGATAATAAATATATAGAATCTGTAGTTTTTGATATACAGAAAGAAATGAAATATGGAAATTTCATTATTTTAGTAGATGATATAAGTAGAATAAATCTGAATAATTTTGCTTTTGGAAAGAACAAAATATTAGTCATTGAAGACAATGAAACTAATAGAGAAAAATTAAAGTATTTACATAGTGTAAGATGGCAAGAATTAATAGAGGAATATTATAGTGGATGTTATTTATCCAAATATAATTTTTGTGAATACTCAAATAACAAAGATATTTTTATTAATACTTTTTATTTTATAGATACTGAAAAAATCATTAGATTTAAATATTTTATAAACGAAAGTTCTACTAAAAGAGCTTATATTGTATGCGATATGGAATTAAAGGAAAATTTAAGAAAAGAATTGCCTAATGCTAACTATCGTGTGGTGAACTTAGAAAAATATATTGATAAAGAGAAAAGATATTATTGTTAGTTTATGAATAATATTGCAATAAATGTAAAAATTTGGTATAATATACGCAAATGCCAACACTGCATAAAATTTGAAGGAGGTAATAACATATGGCAGAGAGCTTAACCTATGGTGTCAATATCGACATCGCAAACGCAGCCAAGCAGGAAATGGCAACCATCTTGGAGACGGATAATAAGAGGGTAATGAACAAGGTGGGAGCATTCGCCTCACTTTACGATTTCAGTTTTCCCGAGTATCAGGAACCGGTATTGGTGCTGAAGACTGAAGAACCTGGCTCAAAGCAGCTGTTGGCAGCTCAGTATGGAAAGCTGGAGAATGTGGCCTACGACATGATCAATCACCTGATTAATGATTGTATCGTAATGGGTGCAAGACCTCTAACTGTACAGGATGCTATCATCTGCGGCAAAATTGTGAAGGACGACGTAAACAAGTTGGTCAAGGCAGTTGCGGACGCATGCGCGAAAGAAGGATGTGTATTGACAGGTGGCGAAACTTCCGAGCAACCGGGAGTGCTTGCTGAAGGTACATACATTCTTACTTCAAGTATCGTAGGCGTTGTGGAGAAAAGCAAAGTTATCGACGGTTCAAAAATCGAAGAAGGCGACATTGTTTTGGGCGTAGCCTCTAATGGTGTCCACACAAACGGATACACCCTTGTGCGCAGCATTATGGAGAAGTATCCGGCTGTAATGCAGGAAACTGTTGACGGAAGAAGTTTTATTGACGCAATTTTGGAACCTCACAGATGCTACTACAGTATCGTAAAAGACCTGTTCACAACAGGAATGATTCGCGGAATGGCACATATAACTGGTGGCGGTATCAAGGAAAACTTAAACCGTATCTTGCCGGAAAATATGAATGCCAACATCGACCTTTCAAAGTATCGTATCCTGGACATCTTCAAGGTAATCAGAAAATTCGGCAATGTATCAGATGCAGAAATGCTTAGAACCTTCAATATGGGAGTAGGTCTTGCTATTGTTACACCTAAAGAGTTCACAGAGACAGTAAAAGCTCACATCATCAAAAGTGGTGTTGACTGCTATGAAATCGGAACAATCGGACAGGGAAACAAGCAGGTTATTACCTCTCAGGAATTCCAGTGGTAATTGCCACACAAAGAAAACGTCCCCTCTGTTGAATAACAGAGGGGATGTTTTTTTATCTTTCGCCACTACTAGGACTAGAAGGAAAATTTTTAGAATCTTTCAACCATTTAGCAACAGTTTCAAAGTCTCCCCTACTACCTAATATTTTTACTATTTCAGCTGAGTATGAATTTGCCAAACTAAAAGTTGTATGTATAAAATTTTCATCTATGGGCTTTCTAGTGCTCATATATCTACTATATGCTTTTATAAAAACTGAGAAAAAAGCATCTCCAGCACCGTGTATTGTCTACTACATTTCTTTCTAATTGAGGTTGCTTAAATATAGAATGTGTATAATTGTTATTATTAAAAAGGAAATGAGCCGGTTTTGAGCCATCTGTTTTAATTAATAAATCAAAGTTAAACTTTGAAAAAAACTCAAGGTCATTTGCTAAGCCAAGTTTGTGATATAATGCTTCAGTTGTTTTTCCATTTAATAATAACATATTAACTTGTTCTAAAAAATGTGATATATATTGTGTTGTATTACAATTGATGTGAAACAAAAATAAAAATTAAATAGAAAAAGTGATTTAAATCATATATAATTGAGTTACCAAACAAAAATTATATAAAGGAGATTTAAATCACTTATGAATAATATTATAACACAAAATAATAAAAATAAAAGATATTTACCACATGAATTTCAAACAAAAATACATGCAGTGCAAATGTATTTAAATAGTGGAGATATAAGTTATGTTTGTAGGAAATATCATATATCTAGAATATCTTTATGGAGATGGATAAAAAAGTATGATGGAACACCAGAAAGTCTAATAGATAAAAGTCATAAGCCAAATACACGACATCCAAATTCTCATACAAATAAAGAAATAAAGTGGATAAGAGATTATGTAAGAAGGAATCCAAGAATAACATTATGTGAATTATGGATAAAATTAAAGCATGATAAAGGATATAAAAGAACTATAACAGCTTATATAGGGTTATGAAAAGACTGAATATAAAATTTTATGAAGGAATGAAAATAAAAGATACATCAAAGAAAAAACATAATAAAAAATATGAAACACCCAAGAATATTGGAGAAAAAGGACAAATGGATGTAAAGTACGTACCAAATGAATGCAAAGTAGCTCAAATACCAGAAGATAAAAAATATTATCAATATACATATATAGACGAAGCAACAAGAGAAAGATATTTGTATTGGTATGAAGAGCATACACCAACAAATACAATAGATTTTGTAAAAAGAGTAATAAATTATTTTGGATATACACCAAAAGAAATACAAACGGATAATGGAATAGAATTTACATATAACAGAGCAGATATAAAGAAGGAACATCCGTTAGAAGTATTTTTAAAGAGATTAGGAATAAAACATCACAAAATTCAACCTCGAACACCTCAGCATAATGGAAAAGTAGAAAGAAGTCATAGAAATGATAATGAAAGGTTCTATAGTTACTTAAAATTTCATAGTTTAGAAGATTTAAGAAAACAAGGAGCATTATATTTAAAAAGATCAAACAATATTCCAATGGCAGTATTAGGATATTTGAGTCCAAAGGAAAAAAGAAATGAATTAGAAGCATTTGAACTGATTGGATATATAAGATAAAACATAATAATATGATTTAAATTATTTTTTATGTTTCACATCATTGACACTTATACAAATAGCAGATACTTAGTATGCAAAAATTATTGCATTTTGGATATAATTATGGTATAAATAATCTATCTAAATACAATATGTTTTAAATATTGTGTGTAAATATAAGGTATTGTTGCCTTTATATAATTTTGTCACATATAAAAGTTGTCGACAAAAAATTAACCTAAATGATATAGTGTACCCTAAAAAATGCCCTTTAAATTTAATATTAGTAAATTTGTGACTTATTTTATTAAGTCTATTTTTTTTGTTTGAAAAATAATTGCGTTTTGGCATTGTTACACTTCATTTGAAATCTAATCAACGTGCAAAAGCATGCCTCGTAGATTTCAAACTTGTGTGCCTAGCCAATTCCACAATTCTTTTCCAAACAATTCTAAAGTTTAAAGAATAGATACAGTAAAACAAGCATAGATTTAAACGGAGGTTTAATATGACAATTTATAGGGAGTTTAAAACTAATGAAAAAACTATGCAGGAGTTATTAAAAGAGATAGTTAAAAGATATATAATGCTTCACTATTGTAATTTTAACACGATAGGTATAGAATCAAACAAACAAGGAATATAGGCTCTAATTTATACCTGAAAAGAAGGAGTGAGAAACATGGTAGGTGTAAATAGAGGAGCATTATTAGAATTTAATAATTATCAAACATACAATGAAGATGCAAATTACAAAGTAGCAATATATTTAAGATTATCAAGAGATGATGAGAGTATACGGAGATTCGGAAAGTATTATTAACCAAAGAGAGTTTTTAACTAAATATGTAAAATCTCAAAATAACTGGGAATTGATAGATACTTATATAGATGATGGATTTACAGGTACTAATTTTAATAGACCAGATTTTATAAGAATGAAAAAAGATATAGAGGCAGGAAAGATAAATTTAATAATTACAAAAGATTTATCTAGACTTGGCAGGGATTACATTGAGACAGGCTATTATTTGGAAAAATACTTTCCTAAGAAAAGAGTTAGATATATTGCCGTAAATGATGGAATTGATACATTTGAAAAAAACAATGGTAATAATGATATGGGAGCATTTAAGTCTGTAGTTAATGATATGTATGCAAAGGACATTTCAAAAAAGGTAAGAACTGCAAAAAAAACGAAGGCAGAAAAAGGAGAGTTTATTGGAGCGTTTGCACCTTATGGATATAAAAAAGATCCAAATGATATTACAAAATTGGTTATAGATGATGAAGTTGCAGATGTAGTAAGATATATATTTAGTGAATATAACAAAGGAAATGGACTTAGCTTTATTGCAAGAAGATTAAATGAAAGAAAAATAGAGTGCCCATCAATTTACAAGCAAAGAACTTGCAAATTTCATTGTAAAACACTTACAGGCTTATGGGGACATGAAACAATAAAAAGTATACTCACAAATAGAGTATACATAGGAGAATTAATCCAAAGAAAAGGCGAAATGGTAAGTTATAAAGTAAAAAAATATATAAGTTTACCAGAAAGTGAACATACAATAAAAAAGAATGCTCATGAACCTATAATAAGTGAAGAAGAATTTAATTTAGCACAAGATATGTTAAAACTAAAAAATCATAGAAGTCATAGTAAACAAACTAAAGAACATTTGTTATCAGGGCTTTTGTATTGTCCAAGATGTGGTAATAAATATAGATATCAAAAACAACCAGGACTAAAAGATGATATGGTTGCAATATGCAGTATGTATAATAGATATGGAAAAGAATATTGCGCAAGAGTTGCTATAAAAGAAAGCATTTTAGATAAAGCAGTAAAGGACGATTTAAAAGCTATGGCAAAAGAAAAAGTAAATAATCAAAAACTTATAAGTCTAGAAGAAGTTAATAACATTAGAAAGGACAAGGCAAAGTTAAATAAATCTAAATTTGATTTTGAAAGAAGAATAGCCCAAATAGATAGGATAATAAAAGCAAGTTATGAAGATAAAGTAAATGGAATTTTGACAGTAGAAGAATTTATAAAAATAACAGATGAATATAAAAAGGAAAAGCAAGAATTAAAAGTAAAAGTGAATGAATTAGAAAAAAATATAAGTACATATAAAGAGACAAAAGAAGATGAATTAGCAAGAATTATCAAGGACATAACTGATTTTGATAATATTAACAAAGAAACAATAGTTAGTTTAATTAATAGAATTGAAATAATAGATTCGGAGATTATAAAGATATATTATAAGTTTTCCGAATAAAAAAATAAAAAATTTCTATCCCAAATGTAATTGTGCTTGGAATGCAGATGATGTTGATAAAATAATAGAAGTATTAAATAAATGTAATATTAAAGTTACGTTTTTCATGGTCGGAGATTGGGTAGAAAAATATCCGGAAGCGGTAAAGAAAATACATGAAGCTGGACATGAAATTGGAAATCATTCCTTTTCACATCCACATGTAAATAAATTAGGACAACAAGAAAATGAAAACGAAATTTTAAAATGTAGTAAATTAATCAAAGCACTCACAGGAGAAGAAACAAAATTGTATAGAGCACCTTATGGAGAATATAATGATACAGTAATAAAAACTGCTAGAAATGTTGGGCATGAAGCTATACAATGGTCTGTTGATACTTTAGATTATGAAGGATTAGATGGAAGCCAAATGTGGGATAGATTAAATAATAAATTAGCAAATGGAAGCATAATTCTAATGCATAATGGAACAGAACATACAGCAGATTCTTTAGAGCTATTAATAAATAATATTAAAGATAAAGGATACGAAATTGTTAAAGTATCTGATTTGATTTATGATGGAGATTATACAATTGATGCTAATGGAATTCAGAGAAAAAAATAATAGTATAATTTAGAACAATTAACACATAATAAATAATAAAAATATAATAAGGAGTAGAAAGATGACTTTTATAGGTGTTGCTACTGCTGGAAAAGATGAAGCTTATATAACTGAAAATATCGAAAAAAATTTAAAGGATAAATCTGTAAAAGTAATTAGTATTAATAAAAACAGTATAGAAAACATAAAAAATGTGAGATTTGAAACAATATTAATCGATGATGTGTTTATTGGAGAGAATAAAAATAAAATTTCAGATAATCAAAAAGAATTTTTAAAAAAGATCATAAGAAATAGTAAAAATATCATTCTTAATTCTGATATACAAGAAAATTTAGAAGTAATAAAAAATTTAAATTTATCTATAATAACGTATGGCTTTAATTCGAAAGCAACAATAACCATGTCTAGTTTGGAAGATGATGGAATGTTAGTCTGTTTGCAAAGAAATATAAAGCTTATAGATGGAACAGTAGTAGAGCAACAAGAAATCAAATTAAGTGAAAAAGAGGGCAAGATAAATAATACAAAAAGGTTAGGAATGATGGTAACAAAGTTATTTTATGGAGAAAAATTAAAATAAAAAGGAAAAAATATACAAATTTAACTTTTTATGTAGACAAAGCAAAAAAAAAGTAGTATAATAGAGGAGTACGATAGTAAAAAAGGAAAAAAATAACTTTATGAATAAGATACAGTAGATAAATTTAAAAATTATAGGGAGGAATTTAAATTGAATACTAATTATTCAGATAATAACCATTTAATATTGATGGGGAAGGTAACTAGTGAAAAAAGATTCAGTCATGAGATTTATGGAGAAAGTTTTTACATATTTGATATGGAAATACCACGTTTAAGCGATAATGCAGACATAATTCCAATAACTGTATCAGAAAGGATAATTAATGACGATTTAATAGCAGTAGGAAAAACAATATTGATAAAAGGTCAATTCAGATCATACAATAGTTATGAAAATGAAAGAAACAGATTAATTTTAACAGTATTTGCTAAAGACATAATAGCAGAAGAAGACATAGAAAAAGAATTAGAACTTGAAAGTGAAGAAGATAAAAAATCAATCACATCAAATGAAGTTGTATTAACAGGTTATATATGCAAAAAGCCTATTTATAGAAAAACACCATTTGGTCGTGAAATAGCAGATATATTATTAGCAGTAAATAGAGCATATAATAAAAGTGATTACATACCATCTATAGCATGGGGAAGAAATGCAAGATTCTGCCAAAACATAGAAGTAGGAACAGAAGTAAGAATAGTAGGTAGAGTTCAATCAAGACAATATGAGAAAAAACATGAAGATGGTACAGTTGAATTAAAAGTTGCATATGAAGTTTCTATAGGAAGCTTAGAAATTTTAAATGCAGATAGTGAGTTTGTAAAGAAAGAAGAAAAAACAGAAGCAGCAGTTTAATAGAAAATAAAGTTCATATAAAAGGAGTACTAAAAAAGTGCTCCTTTTTTCTATAGATTTTTATAATAAGTTATATTAAAATAAAAATATAATACGAGTAAAGGAGAAATGAATATGTTTGATGAAATAATAGATACAAGTAAACAAGAGATTTTAGACACAGTTTCTGAGTTGATAAAAATACCAAGTGTATCAAATGAAACTGGAGAAAAAGATAAGCCATTTGGAGACGCATGTAAAAAAGCATTAGATTATATCTTAAAAAAAGGAAAAGAATTAGGATTTAAAACAAAAAATATAGACGGATATTGTGGATACCTTGAGTTTGGAGAAGGTAAAGAAATGGTAGGAATTATAGGTCATTTAGATGTTGTTCCAGCAAGAGAAGAAGATGGTTGGACTACGTCCCCATTTATTCCAGAAATTAGAGATGGAAAATTATATGGAAGAGGATCAATAGATGATAAAGGTCCTGTAACAGCAGCTTTATATGCAATGAAAGCAGTAAAAGAATCAAAAGAGCTTTCAAAGAGGGTTAGACTTATCATTGGATTAAACGAAGAAAAAGATTGGAAATGTATAGATCACTATAAAGAAGTAGAAGAAGCTCCTACGATTGGGTTTAGTCCAGATGCAAATTTCCCAGCAATTTATGCTGAAAAAGGAATATTATCAATACAATTAAAAAATAGTTTAAAAATAAACGGATTTTCAATTTTAGATGTAAATTGCAACAATAATGCGATAAATGTTGTACCTAAATATTGTTCTATCAGACTAAAAAAAGATGCAAATAGTAAATTTAATATAGATGATATAAAAGCAAAAGAAAATGAAAAAATAAAAATCATAGAAGGGGATGATGTGATAAAGATTGAAGCAACTGGAATAGCATCACATGCGGCACATCCAGAATTAGGAGAAAATGCAATAAAAAATTTAATAAAATTCTTGATAGAAAATTTTGAATTTGACACAAAATATCTAGAAACATTATATGAAATAGGTTTATTTGAGATTGAAAGTCCTAAATTTTTAGGCGAAGAAAAAATTAAAGACGAATCAGGTATACTTACTTCAAATGTTGCAATATTAGAATATTCAGAAGAAAAATTAACTATAAAAATAAATTTAAGAGTTCCAGTAAACACTCAAATGGAAGATATTGTAAAAAAATATAGTGAATTAAAAAAAGAATTTCCAGATTTAGAAGTTAGTGAATTGAAATCACAAGCTCCATTATATGTAAAAAAAGATAGTTATTTGGTAAAAACATTAGTAGATATTTTTAACAAGAAAACAGGACTAAATGAAGAAGCTATTGCAATAGGTGGTGGAACATATGCTAGGGCATTTGAAAATTGCATTTCATATGGATTAACGATGCCAGGAGATTTAGATATGTGCCATCAAGTAGATGAATTTGTTGAAGTTGATAAATTAATTCTAGCAAGTAAAATATATGCAGAAGCAATTTATGAATTAGGAAAATAATAGTAGAACAAGAGCGACAAATTTTTACAGGTATCATTTAAGAAATTAGAAGTTACAATGAAAAGGTTTACTAAAATTTAAATATATGCTATAATACATACAATAAATATTTTAGCAATAGGTTACCAAAAGGAGGAGAGAATATGGATAAAAATATATTATATATTGAATGTTGTTGCTGTATATAAGCTTATGCCTTGTTGTAGGTATAAGCTATTATGCCTGCAACGAAATATATAATATATTATCCATTATTATATAAGAGTTATGCAGGGAGTTAATGCATAACTCTTTTTGTATAAGCTTATTCTGGATATATATTCTTAAGGTTTGCAGGCTTAACAATAATATTATTTTAAGAATATATTAAGAATAGGAGAGGATTTTTATGAAAGTTAAAATTGGAAATACACCATTGATTAGAATTAAATATAGATACGAAGGTAAAGAAAATGAAATATTTGCAAAATTAGAATATTATAATCCAACAGGAAGTATAAAGGACAAAGTTGCATATTACATGATAAAAACAGCATATGAGAGTGGAGCTTTAAAAAAAGGAATGGAGATTGTTGAAGCAACAAGTGGAAATACAGGAATAGCTTTATCAGCAATGGGAGTATATTTTAAAAATCCAGTACACATTTTTATGCCAAATTGGGTGAGCAAAGAAAGACTAGATATTATGAGAATGTACAATGCAAAAGTAACTTTAATATCAAAAGAAGAGGGAGGCTTTGCAGGAGCAATAAAAAAGGCGGAAGAATATGCAAAGAAGAATAATGCATTTTTTCCAAATCAATTTGAAAATGAAAATAATGTATTAGCACATTATAATATAACAGGTAAAGAAATATTGGACAAAATTGGAGAAAGAATAGGAGGATTTGTTTCAGGAATTGGAACAGGTGGTACATTGATGGGAGTTGCTAAAAAGCTAAAAGAGAACAATAAAGATATAAAAATTTATGCTTTAGAACCAGATAAAATGCCATTATTATCACAAAATAGAGTAATATCAAATCATAAAATAGAAGGAATTGGAGATGATTTTATTCCTAAGATTGTAGACAAAAAATTAATAGACAAAGTATGGGTTATAAATGATGATGATGCAGTGAATATGGCAAGAAAATTGTCATTGGATTTAGGTTTAGGAGTTGGAATATCATCAGGAGCAAATGTCATTGCGAGTGTTCTTGCTAAAGAAGAAAACTCAAAAGCAATAGTAACAGTATTTCCAGATGACAATAAGAAATATTTATCAACAGAGTTAAATAGACCAATAGAGAATAATAACAATTTTATCTCAAATAAAATCGAACTTTTGGAATATGGATTTGAATAGGAGAAATGGGAAGTTATGTCATTTAAATTCTCATAAAATATTGATTATTAGCTTAGTTTATAGTATAATTAAGTTAATAAATATTTATTTAAGAGATTGTTTTACACCCCTTGTTGGGAGTAGAGCAATCTCTTTATTTCTTTTTATATTATATCATATCAAAATAAAGTAGGGAACTATAACCATTTATATTATTTGCATATAAAAAGAGTACGCCTAGCTCTTGCATATTAAAAACTATGTAATTTATATTATCTTTTAAGATTTTCATGATATTTACATGTATCATCACCATTTGCAATTTTTTCAGGTATAAATTTATATTTTTTGCAAATTATAGTTTCATCTTCAATCTTAGCATTTATACAGTGCATACATTGTGGAATAATTGTCATTTCTTTAACATCTCCTTGGGTATATTTATAAATTAATGTCATAAACCATAAAATTGTTTTAGACGAGTTGTCACTCAATTTAACATCTGTAATTATATCATCATTGCTAAACTTTCTAAATGTGCATTTTTATGTAAATATTCCTTTTCATCATTTGAATATTTATTGCTTCTAAACACTTCTTGTATATTGTTATATAAATTTTGAATATCATTATCATTCATTCCAGAAGGACAATCAATTGTTTTTTTTATTAAATTTTCAATATAATCTTTATTTGACATATAGTTCCTCCATAAAGTTTATTTATTAATAAAATCTTCGCATTGTTCTTTTTCTTTCCAAAATTTTGATGGAATACCCTCTTCATATATTCCACAATAATTATTTGTAATTTCTTTTTCATCTACTACAACATAATCATGTTGAACACATAAATTATAATAAAAACATTTTTGACATTTACTTTCCATTTTTCAAAAACCTTTCTAATATCTCAAGTATAGCATATCGAAATAAAATAGAAAACCATAACCAAAAAGTCAAATTCAAACACAAAGCCGAGTTAATCTGCACGAGAATATAGCAAATAGAATAGCAGAAACGGTTGCACAATCAATGAGAAATGCGGAATTAAATATAAATATAGAAGCTAAAACAGATGAAGGAATTATATTAAAAAAGGTTCAAAAATCTGCTAATCAATATTATAAACAGACAGTAAAACCAGCATTTGGATATTAAAAAAATAGAACCTATTAAGGTTCTAACCATATAACGTCATCATTATTTTTAAAGGATTCATCTTCCCATATAGTATATGTATAGGTGTCATTATCCTCATCATACTTTAAGCGATTATCATTGCTTGACGAACCATTCATACCATCAAGCATTAAACATAAACCACCGATAAAAAGAATAATTCCTATAATTACACCAAACCAATTTATAGAATTATTTGCAGATTCTGTTTTAGCCCCACAGTTAGGACAAGTTGTTGCTTGGTCTGATATTTCTTTACCACATTCTTTACATTTTATTAGTGCCATAGCAAACACCCCCTATTGTCAGATATTATATATTATTAATTTAATCATTGCAAGGAAAAATGAAAGGAGAGATAAACAGGTATGTAGAAAATCTTATAACAGTAGATGGAAAAGATTTAAACAAATATCTAAAAGATGAAGGTTATGATGTAGAATGGTAGTGGTAGAAATGCGAAGGGGTATATGCATTATAATCCAGTAGCAGAAAAATATAAGATAATTCTACATACCAAATATCTTACACAAGAAGAATTTAAAGATCATATCATATCAAAATAAAGTAGGAACTATGACTATTAAATTAACTTCTACATTTTCTAATTCATTATATCATATAAAACTAAAATAACAAGTTTATAGCTAAATACTAGCTTTTTATAGGAAAAGATGATAGAATGTCAATAAGTTTAAAATTGGAATACTATGAAGTTATTTGCATTGTGAAAATGATAGATTAAGGGAAAAAGAAAGCTTGGAAGTTTATTTAAAGGATTAGAATATAAGAATAAATGTAGAAGGGGTAGAAAGATATGAGAAAGTTTTTTAGATTTATTGCTATAGTAGTGATTGGAATTTCACTAACTATATTTGCTTTTAGCAAATCAGTAGTTGATATTGTGTTTGATGAGAATACAGTAAAGAAAGAAATAGAAGATGCTGGAATATATGAAGGACTTAATAATGAATTAAAAACAAGTTTAAAGCAAGAGCTTAAGGAAGAAATTGATGAAGATCCAGAACTAAAAGATAAATTTGATGAAATGATAGAAAGCGTATTTACTGAAGATGTTTTAAAAAATGAGATTGATGATATATTAGAACAGGCATATAGTAATAGCACAACAGTAGAATTCGATGCAAATATTTTGATAGATGGATATACTAGAAATTTGGAAAATTACTTAAAAGAAAATAACCTTGAATTACCACAAGAAGTTAAAGATGAAATAGAAGAATGGAAAAAAGAAAATTCATCAGAGAAAACAAATATAATAGAAAATGATGAAGATATAAACAATTTATATGACATTAAAGAACTTGTTAATACAGCAATTAAAGGGATTTTGATAGGAATTATTGTATTTTGGGTAATAGCTATATTATTATCTAAAGAAAAACTAAAAATTATATACAAACCATTAATTTTATCAGGTACATTTTTACTATTAATTAGATTAGGAATCACAAGTATTGTTAATGAATTAGCAGATTCTGCAAGAGAAGAATTTATTACAGATGTAGGTGATGGTATGGAATATGTGGGAAACTTTATTGATACAATGAAAAACACTGTATTTGCTAATATAGACAAATTTGCTATTGGATTTCTAGCAATAGGAATAGGCATACTTGTAGTAAAAATAGTAATGAATAAAAGAAAGCAAGAAATTATAAATTTAAATGAAGATAATGAACAAAATGAAAACGAGTTGTTGTAGAACAACTCGTTTTAACTATTTATAAGATAGCAGTTAAAAAATTAACTACAAACTATGTCTTTTTTCTACCAATATACTTAATAAAACCAGAATAATGTGGCTCTAGTCCTCCTAAATCAAGACAATATTCCTGAGATATACTTAATAGTTTCAAAATCACTAAAAATGGATTCAATTTCTTGTTTAGTAAAGAAACTAACATAAGTATCGTTTAGAGTATTATGAAAAATGTTATTTTTTAAATTCTCAAATTCAGAAGAGTTAGAGCATTTAACAAACTTAGGATCTTCAGTAGAAAAAACGTATATATACGCTAAACCATTAGGTTTCAAGCCTTCTTTAATGGTATTAATAATTTGAAGACAATCATCCTTATGGAAAAAATGCAAAACGAAACGCGAAGTAATTAAATCATATTTATTCTTTTCAATATTGAAAGTTCTAATATCGCTATGAAATAAATTTAACTTTGAGCAATTTTTTCTGCATATTTCAAGACATTTTTCAGAATAATCTACGCCAGTAACATT
The DNA here is from genome assembly GCA_947581825.1 of uncultured Clostridia bacterium. GTDB lineage: Bacteria > Bacillota > Clostridia > TANB77 > CAG-508 > CANPVP01. The sequence goes on from CANPVP010000001.1 coordinate 200,452, forward strand.
GAATCCTAATTCTGCTAAAGGAATAGCGTTGCGACCTTGTCCAATGCCAAGGTCTAAAACATCTTTGCCTTCAAGCAGGTTAATATATCTTCTTAGTTCTGGATCAAACTTAGCAGGGAAGATTGGAAAATCTCCTTTATACTTTTTATCATAATTTACAGGGTTACCTATCATAAAAACCTCCGGGGGGATGTATAATAAAAATAGAAATGTCGAAAATGTAAATACTGGTATTTTAATATTTTTTTAGAAATGACTTTAATATCCTCTAAAAATATGAAGTTCGTACGATAATTTATCATTTAACTTGATAAAGTCTAATAAATACTCTTTTGTTATGGTAAATTGGTTACCATTTTTATCTTTAGTTCTAAGTATTTGTTCATTATTCTCTGTTATTTGGAAGCTATGAATAATTCTATTTCGCTTTGCAACTATTTTTTTGAAATAGTTTAGCAATTTTTTATATTGGTAATCAATATGGCAAGTTCATTTTTTATTGTGTTTTATAAATTATTTTAGGATGTCTAATAATGCTTTTTCTAATTTATATCCATTTATATAAAAATCTTATAAATATTTTTATATACTACAAGGCATTACTTATTACACATCCTTTTCAAGTATGCCTATGGGTTGGGAGAAAATCAATTATTTTGATTTGAATTAAGATTTATTAAATTTTTTGTTTCATCTGAAAAATTTTTTGTATATTTTTTACATACCCATCCACTTAAATAAATATCATTTTCTAAATCCTTATATTCTATTTTAATCCAATATGGCTTTTCATCTATTATTTTTACAACATTCAAATAGTATAATTTTCCTATTATAGTTGATTTTGTTGAAGGTTGTTGCCTAATATTAAGAATATCTGCAACTATAATTCTATAATTATTATAATCTTCAATTGTTAGAATTTCTTTTTCAGGGAAAAAGTGGTTTTTTAAATAATTTTTTACATATTCGTAGCTATCTTGCAATAAATAGGAACTAAGATTTACTAAAAGCCATATGATAAAAAGTATTAAAATAGTAGCGATTTTTTTATTTTTTATGTCATCAAAAGATATAGTTCCTGTAAGTATTTTTGTAATAAAATTAGTAGATTCGTAAGATTTATTATCCTCATCTATATCTTTTTGGGTTATTTCAAGATTTTCTAAACTTATGTTAGGAATTATAGCGTTGACATTATTGATAATATTATTACAAGAATCAATAGTAATATTATCAAATATTTGAGTATACCAAGAATTTAGCTTTGAATCATCCAAAATTCTAAATGCAGAAGATAGTTTTTTATTGAAAGAGTGAAAATTAATTTTATTTAAACTATCTAAAGCAGAATGCATACTATAATTGAAAGAGTGAAAATTGATTTTATTTAAACTATCTAAAGCAGAATGCATACTATAATTGAAAGAGTGAAAATTGATTTTATTTAAACTATCTAAAGCAGAATACATATTAGAATTGAAAGAATGAAAATCGATTTTATTTAAATTATCTAAAGAAGAGTGTATACTAATATTTAAAGTTGTTGGGTCTATTTTTGTGAGAGTATTCAAATAGAAATTAGAATTTATACTATTTTTTAATTTTTTATGGGATTTGCTATTTTTTGAATTACAACTGTCCATATAAATATTACCACCTTTAAATAATTTTCATTTAGCAACTTTTAAAATTTTTCTTCCTTTTTTTATATCTTGTTAATGATTATTGGCGATATAATATATTTTTGTATTATTGTCAAAATCTGATTTCCTTATAGATATACTGTTAACAATTAATTATTTGACAATGTATATAAATTATCTTATCGCTTTCCAAAAACATAAATGTACTTTGCAAAAATAACTATTGTTAGTATGATTCAATTGTTAGCAAAAGTCAAGTGCTAAATACAAAAAAAAAGGTGTTTTTATGAAAATACAAAAAGTAGAGGGGACACACCAATGATGAAAGAAATAAAAGAAAAAATAAGATGAGAAAAATAAATGGAACAAAGGAAAAATAAGAGAAGGTATAATAGGTAAAACTGGTAGGAAAATCTATCAATTATATACAACTTCAAAGTAATCCCTCAGCTATGCAGGAGAAAATTTATTGATATAATCAATTCGTCTTAAGAAATTTCATTATTATTAAATTCTTTAATCTTTGATTAGCAAATCTTAGTAGAAATAAAATATTTATAACAATTTTTATCCTATTATCTGATAAGAAAGAGGTACAATTTTTTATACAAAAAAGTTAAGAACTAAATGCCGTTCCTCTGTATTTTTTTGTAAATTTTACTATTAATACAATACTGCAGAAATAGTCTAAAATAAGAAATGTAGAAAACTAATGGAATATGTTGAGAAAAAAGTCATTTTATGATAGAATACATCATGTAATAATGTAACTATTGGAGGAAACGATGGAGCAAGAAACAAAAAGTATTATAGATAGAATATGGACAAACTTTTGGGAAGGTGGAGTGACAAATCCACTAACAGTAATAGAGCAAATTACATACCTTTTATTCATAAAGGGATTAGATGATATAGATATAGCGCATGAAAAAAGTGACAATATGTTAGGAATAAAAACAAAAAGAATTTTTGACGAAAAACATCAAGATTGTAGATGGAGCATATTTAAAAATTATCCAGCTGAAAGAATGTATAAAATTGTTGGTGAAGATGTATTTCCATTTATAAAATCATTGAGTAGTAATAAAGATTCTGGGTATGCAAAGTATATGGAAGATGCAATATTTATTATACCAACTCCTATTATGTTACAAAGAGTTGTAACTGCCATAGATAAATTAAAAATGAAAGACAGAGACACAAAAGGAGATGTATATGAGTATCTACTTTCAAAATTATCTACTGCAGGAACAAATGGACAATTTAGAACTCCAAGACATATTATTAGAATGATGGTAGAATTAATGAAACCTACTCCAGAAGATATAATTGTTGATCCAGCTGCTGGGAGTGCAGGATTTTTGGTTGAGGCAGGAGAATATTTAAGAAATAATAGAAATGATTTATTTTTAACAGAGAATCTAAAAGAACATTTTAATAATACAATGTTTTATGGATTTGATATGGATAGAACAATGCTTAGAATTGGTGCAATGAACTTAATGCAACATGGTATTGAAAATCCCAATATATCATATAAAGATTCTCTATCAGAGGATAATGAAGATAATAGCAAGTACACCCTAGTGCTTGCAAATCCACCTTTTAAAGGTTCTATTGATAGTGAAAGAATTTCAAAAGATTTATTAAGTATTACAAAAACTAAAAAAACAGAATTATTATTTTTAGCATTGTTTTTAAGAATATTAAGAACAGGTGGACGAGCTGCATCAATAGTACCAGATGGAGTATTATTCGGTAGTTCGAATGCACATAAAGCTATTAGAAAAGAAATAATAGAAAAAAATAAATTAGAAGCAGTAATTTCAATGCCAAGTGGAGTATTTAAGCCTTATGCTGGAGTTTCTACTGCTATTATGATATTTACAAAAACAGGCGATGGAGGAACGGATAAAGTATGGTTTTATGATATGACTGCTGATGGTTTTAGTTTAGATGATCAAAGGCAACCAGTAAAAGAAAATGATATACCAGATATTATAAAAAGATTTAATAATAGAAACACTGAAGAAGAACAAAATAGAGCTAGAACAGAAAAATCATTTTTTGTTCTTAAAGAAGAAATAGTAGGAAATGATTATGATTTATCTATTAATAAATATAAAGAAATAGTTGTAGAGAAGAAAGAATATGAGAAACCGGAAGTTATTTTAAAAAATATAATTGATATGGAAAATGAACTTCAACAAAAATTAAAAGAGTTGGAGGAAATGTTATAATGAAAAAAATATTAGATTTTTGTGAAATATCAGGTAGTTCAGTTAAAAGATACGATGGTAAAAGGAAATACATAGCTACTGGTGACGTTTTAGACAATAAAATTATAAGTTTTGAAGAAGTAGAATATGAACATAAACCATCAAGAGCAAATCAAAATGTTGAAATAGGCGATGTAATTTTTGCTAAAATGCAAAATACTAAAAAGGTGATTATTATTACAAAAGAAAATGTTAACAATATATACTCTACAGGGTTCTATGTTATAAAACCAAAGGAAAATGTGACAAGTAAATTTCTATTTTGGCTATTTAATTCTAAAAAATTTAATTATGACAAAGATAAAAATTGTAAGGGTGTTACTCAAAAAGCAATAAATAATGAAGGACTAAATAAGATTGAAATAAAAATACTACCACCAATGCAAGAACAATTAGAAATAATAAATAAATTAGACAAAGTTCAACAGATAATAGATAAAAGAAAAGAGCAAATAGAGAAATTAGATAAATTAATCAAATCTCAGTTTGTCGAGATGTTTGGAGATATAAAAAATAGTAAATGGAAAAAAGAAAAACTGGAAGTTTTAACTGAAAAAATAACGGATGGAAAACATGGAGGATGTCAAAGGGAAGAAAATTCAGGATACTATTTTATTGGTGCAACTGAAATTTATAATGACAAAATAAATTATGAAAATTCTAATCAAATTACAAAAAAAGATTTTGAAAAGGATTATGCAAGATGTGATTTACAATTAAATGATTTTATTATTGTTAATACAGGTGCAACGATTGGCAAAAGTGCAATAGTAGTTGATAATAGATGCAATAATACTTTGCTACAAAAAAGTGTTGCTCTAATAAGAACAAAAAAAGAAAAATTGTTACCAATATATTTAAAATATTGTTATGAAAATGATTCATCTTTATATAATAAAGGGCAAGGTTGTGCAAGAATAAATTTACTCTTATCACAAATAAGAGATACTGATATTCCACTGCCACCAATAGAGCTACAAAATAAATTTGCAGAGTTTGTTAAACAAATCGATAAACAGAAATTTGAATTACAAAAAAGTTTAGAAGAAATACAAAAGCTGCAAGAAAGCTTAATGAATAAATATTTTGGAGGATAAAGTGGAATTAGAAGGACTTTTAAATGGAAACAAAATTTTAATATATTTCATTGGAATAATGTATATATTAGTTAATGAATCTTTTGATAAAAAGCAAAAAATTATTATGGTATACATTTTTACATATGTTTTAAAATTGTTTAGTATTATGGATGTTAAGATTATGATAATAGTATTAAGTGTTGTAACATTTCTATATATAGGATATTTAACAAAGGATAATGTAAAAAACAATATCTTATGTAGTATATGGGATAAAGTCAAAGATTGTTTCTATAAATGTGTTTTTGAATATTCATCTATATATTTTCTTATATCTATAATATTAATGAGCAATATGGTTAAAAATTCTATACCACTATTAAAGTTTATAAGTATAAACATAAATTTGTTAGAAATCAAAATAAATATTATATCTATAATATTATTAAGCAAAGCATTAACTAACATTTCTTCACAAAAATATGAGACAAACAGTTTTGAAAACATAAAGAAAAGGATGGATGAAATAGCTATATGGACTAATTTATATAGTGAATTTGTAGATAAAGAAAAATTGAATATGTTAATAGATATTGAAGATAAATCTTATTTCCTTAGAGAAAAGTCATATAATTTTTTTAGTATCGAGTTTTTTAGATATAGGCTAAATAAAAAGAAAACAAAGAAAATAAATTTAGGAAGAGCATTAAAAAAAATATTATTTAAAAAATTACATATTACTAGAAAGTTAAAAAAATATATAAGAGGATATTCTACTATTGAGATGCAAATAATTAGAACGTTAGGAATAAAACATGGATATAGACATTTTATATGTAGAAAAATATATGAAGTATTGTATTCAAAAATGTATTTTAAAAATCTGAGAAAATATATGAATAAATCACATTTAAATACAGAAGGATGTTGTCAGTTTAAAGAGTACTTGTTGTTTGTATATATAGGAATAGCTCCGATAAAACTGAATAATAGAAATTATGATGATATGTTAAGTGTATGGAAAACAAAACAGTTAAATGATGTGACAAAAGAACAATTTTTTATAAGTATTTTAGGGTTATCAAATAGAAAAATATCAAATGAAATTATTTATAATTATAATGGAATAGTGGATAAATATAATTTAAATGAAAATGAATTGGAAAAGATAATAAAAGAATTAAATAATTAAGGAGTAAAATATGTCAAATTTTGATTTTTTAAAGCAAGCTGGAATTTTTAGAAGTTTTGCGGAAGCTTCAATAGAAGCGGAAAATGGGATAGGTTTAAATACAATAACATGTAGTATATTAAGTAGAAGAGCATTAGAACTTGCAGTAAAATGGATGTATGAAAATGATATGGAATTAAAGAAGCCATATCAAGAGAATTTATCTGCTTTAATCCATGAAATTTCATTTAGAAATATATTAGATACGAAACTATTTCCACAAATTAAATATATTGTAAAACTTGGAAATTTTGCTGTTCACAATAATAGAAAAATAACAAGAGAAGAAGCTGTAATGTCATTAAGATATCTATTTAACTTTATGCAATGGATATCATATTGCTATGGCCAAGACTATAAAGAATTAAAATTTGATGAAAATATTTTGCCTAAAGAAAACTCTAATATTTTAGCGGTAAAAGAAAGAGAAAATTTATATGAAGAATTAAGTAAAAGAGACAAAAAATTACAAGAAACCATAAGAGAAAATAATGAATTAAGAAAGCAAATAACAGAAAACAGAGAAAACAAGAAAAAGATTTATGATTTTAAAGTAGAAAACATATCAGAAGCAGAAACAAGAAAGAGATACATAGATTTAGAATTAAAACTTGCTGGATGGGATTTTGATACTAATATGACAGCAGAGTTAAAAGTATCAGGAATGCCAAATAGTGAAGGAATAGGATATGTAGATTATGTATTGTTTGGAAGAGATGGATTGCCACTTGCAGTAGTGGAAGCAAAGAAAACAAGTGTAGATGCAAGAGTTGGACAAAATCAAGCTAAATTATATGCAGATTGTCTTGAAGCAGAAAAACATCAGAGACCAGTTATTTATTATACAAATGGTTATGAAATATATATGTGGGATGATAAAGAATATGCCCCAAGAAGAGTTAGTGGATTCTATACACAAGATGAATTACAATTGTTAGTAGATAGAAGAAAAAATAAACAAAGTCTATCACATGTATATATAGATCCCAATATTGCAGGGAGAGAATACCAATTAGAAGCTATAAAAAGTGTATGTGAAACATTTGAAGAAGGACATAGAAAAGCACTTCTTGTTATGGCTACTGGTACAGGAAAAACAAGAACATCAATATCAATAGCTAAAGTATTAACAGAGCAAAATTGGGCTAAGAATATATTATTTTTAGCAGATAGAACTGTACTTGTAAAACAAGCAAAAAATAACTTTAATAAATTACTACCTAATATGTCTGGTTGTAATTTATTAAACACAAAGGATAATCCAGAAGATTCAAGAATAGTATTCTCAACATATCAAACTATGATAAATGCAATTGATGAAATGAAATCAAAAACTGGCAATAAATTATTTACTCCTGGACATTTTGACCTAATTATTGTAGATGAAGCTCATAGAAGTATATATAACAAATATCAAGCAATTTTTGAATATTTTGATGGATTAATTGTAGGACTTACTGCAACACCTAGAAGTGATGTAGATAGAAATACATATAGATTCTTTGAAATAGAAAATAATGTCCCTACTTATGCTTATGAATATGAACAAGCTGTAAAAGACGAATATTTGGTAGAATACCATTCTATATGTACAAGCACGGACTTTATGGATAGAGGAATTAAATACAATGAATTATCCGAAGATGAAAAAGAACAATATGAAAATTTATTTGAAGAGGATGAAGCACCAGAAGAAATAAATGCTTCTGCCATAAATAGTTGGCTATTTAATAGAGATACAATTAAAAAACTTTTAGAACTATTAATGGAAAAAGGAATAAAAGTTGAAGGTGGAGACAAGCTTGGAAAAACAATTATATTTGCTAAAAATCATAGACATGCACAGAAAATAGAAGAAATATTTAATGAACTATATCCATCATATAAAGGTGATTTTGCAAAATTAATTGACAATACAGTTAATTATAACGATACTATCATAGATGATTTTTCAAAGAAAAATGATTTCCCTCAAATAGCAATATCAGTTGATATGCTAGACACAGGGGTAGATGTTCCAGAAGTAGTAAATCTAGTATTCTTCAAACCAGTAAAATCTAAAATTAAATTTTGGCAAATGATAGGAAGAGGGACAAGACTTTGTAAGGATTTATTTGGAATAGGACAAGATAAAAAAGAATTCTATATTTTTGATTATTGTAAAAATTTTGAGTTTTTTTCTGTAAACGAGAATGGAAAAGAAACAACATCTCAAACTAGTCTTACAGAAAAAATATTTAATTATAAATTAGATTTAATAGTTGAATTGCAACATATGAAATATCAAGCACAAGAAGAATTTAAAAAATATAGAGAATTATTAATAAATGAATTTATAGAAGAAATTTCAAAACTAAATAAAGAGAGTTTTATGGTAAAGGCTAAATTGTATTACATTGATCAATTTTCAAAGAAAGAAAATTGGAACTACTTGTCTATATTGGATTCAACAAATATAAAAGAGAATATTACTCCTATTTTGCTATCTTCAGATGAAAATGAAGATGCAAAGAACTTTGATAAATTGTTATATAGTTTACAAGTGAAAAGGATGAATAATCAAAAAACAAGCAAAATAGAGGAGAATATTTCTAGATTAGTAGCAGAATTAGAAAAATTAGGAACAGTGCCAAAAGTAATAGAAAAACAAGAATTAATTTTGAAAGTTGCAGAAACGGATTATTTAAGTAGAGCAAATTTCTTTGATGTTGAAAAAGTAAGAAAAGAATTAAGAAATTTAATTCAATATATAGATCCATATACTAGACCTCCTATATATTCAGACTTTGAAGATACTTTACAGGATGTTAATGAAGAGTATGTGTACATAAGTAGTGGAAATGACTTTACTAATTACAAAAAGAAATTAAATAAGTATTTTAATAGTAATTTAGAAAATATTATTGTTTGGAAAATAAGACATAATGAAAAAATAAATGATGCCGAAAAAGAAGATTTAGAGAGAATATTATTTGAAGAATTAGGAACTAATAAAGACTTCGAAGGAGCATATGGAGATAAGGGAGTAGTAGAAGTAGTAAGAAATATTGTAGGTTTAGATCCAGCTACTGCAAGTGAAATATTCTCAAAATATATTAATGAAAATCAATTGAACATGAAACAAATTCAATTTGTTAAGTTACTAATAGATTATGTTGTAAAAAACGGAACAATTGATATGATTGCTCTAACAGAAGATCCTTTTAGATCTTTAGGTGAGGTTGGAGACTTATTTGAAGATAAGGTTAATACATTTTTGCAAATAAGAAGAGATATAGAAAGTATAAATGAAAATGCTAAAAAGTTAGCATAGAAGGGAACTTTTTTATGATTTTAAAAACCAATAAAGAACTAAAACAACGAGTTTTTAAAAATGAAAAAGAATTACAAAAGTTTTTTGAGGAAAACATTGAAACTATATTAGGATGTAAATTTATAGATACAGAATTCGTAGTAGGAAATTTTAGAATTGATTCATTAGCTTTTGATGAAGAATCTAAATCATTTAGGATAATTGAATATAAAAATGTAAAAAATCATTCTTTAGTTGACCAGGGATATACATATTTAAAATTAATGTTAGAAAGAAAAGCAGATTTTGTATTACAGTATAATATAAAAACTAAATCATCATTAACAATTCAAGATATAGATTGGAGTCAATCAAGAATTATATTTGTATCACCAATTTATACAGCATATCAATTAAATGCTACTGATTTTAAAAATATTCCAGTAGATTTAATAAAAGTAACAAGATATGAAGATGATATTATTGAAATTAATTTTATAAAAAAGACAAGCAATGTTAAAATACAGGATGTTCAAATGGAATCGATACAAAATGATGTTAATAGAGAAGTAGTGGTGTATACTGAAGAAGATCATTTGAATAAAGCATCAGATAATATAAAAAATTTATATGAAGAAATTAAAAATAAAATATTAGAATTAGATGATATTGACATAGAAGCTAAGAAATTATATATAGCATTTAAAGGCATGAAAAATATTACAGATATAGAAATTCATAAGAATAAACTAAAAGTATATATCAATATGAAAAAAGGAACTTTAAATGATCCATTAAACATTTCAAAGGATATCAGCGATATTGGACATTGGGGAAATGGAGATTACTGTATTATAATAGATAAAGAAGATGATATTGACAACATTATTCCATTGATAAAACAATCTTTAAAGATAAATAAAAAATAGATAATAGGTGAATAATTATGAAAATAAAATGTTTGATTTGCGGAGATGTAATTGAATCAAAACATAGACATAATTTAGTAAATTGTAGATGTGAAAATTGCTATATAGATGGAGGACAAGACTATTTACATTTTGGCGGAAAAGATTTCAATAAGATTCTAATTATTTTTGATGATGGTACAGAAATAATAGCAAATGATGAAGAGAATTACAACAAGAAATATGAAGAATGGGAAAAAAATAGATATAAAATTATATAAGAAACACAAAAGGCTAGCTTAGCAGCCTTTTGTTATTCTCTAGGAAGTTTCAAAAGATTAGCTTTTCCTGTATAGTATGCTTCCAATCTAACATATTTTTCTCCGTTTTGACTAAGTATAGGCTGTAAATTTGGATAAGGAGAAATATCAACATAGATGCTGCTTGAATGGCTTTTTAAGTAGTCGTGAATGTAAGCTTTTGGGTAGAATCCTTCTTGTTTACATCCTTCGATATATATTTGGTCTATTAAGAAGAAATTGCAATTCAAATTAATAAATCTATAAGAACAGTCAAAACATAAAAAAGTGTGAAAAATGACTTTTAAGTTAAAAGTTTATTTTCACATTTTTTTATTTTGAAAAAATTTTTAAACAATATCTTGACATCATTACGTAACGATGGTAAAATAAAAATTAGAGAGGTGAGAATATGGAGTACAAAGTATCAGAACTTGCAGATAAAGCAGGAGTTACAAAAAGAACAATACATTATTATATAAGCAAAGGATTGCTTTTGCCACCAGAAGGTAGTGGAGTAAATAGCTTGTATAATGAAGAGCATCTAGAAAGAATACTTCTAATAAAGAAACTACAGGCAGAATATATGCCATTAAATAAGATAAGAGAATATATCTTAGAAAATCCTACAGAAAAAGTGCCAAAAAATGCTAAAGAAATAAAAACAAAGATATCTAGAGATAAAGGACAAGAAATATACATTAGAGAAAATATATGTGATATTTTTGAAATCCATTATTCAGAAGAAAATGGTGAAAAGTATAAACATATCATAGAGAATGTAAAAAAATATGTAGAAAAGATGATGGAGGATTAATATGAATGTAGTAGATTTAAGAGAGTTAGCTCTCAAAAAAGTTAAAATAACAGGTAATGTTATAGGAAAATTTGGTTCATTTGAAATTGAACAAGTTTATAAAAATAATACAAAAGATGTTTTAGAAGTAGGGTATACTTTTCCAATAGTTGAAACAGCAACGGTTGTTGGATTTGAAATAAATGTTGGAGATAGAGTTTTAAAAGGAAAATGCAAAGAAAAAGGAGAAGCTAAAAAAGAATATCAAAGAAATATTGTTAAAGGTAATAGTGCATATATGATGGAACAAGAAACAGACAACATATTTAAGATTTCTGTTGGGAAAATTGATAGAGATGAAGAAGTTACTATAAAAATCCAGTATATCGATAAATTTGAAATTACAGATAATACTATACAAATTTTGATGCCTACATTAGTAACTCCTAAATATAAATCTGATATTACAAGTAAATTAGCTTATGGTAAAGTAGATTATACAATAGACTTTAATATTAATATTGATAAATCATTAAATAGAAAAAGCATAAGTTGTCCAAGTCATAAGATAAATGTAATTGATGAGGATAAAACTGAAAGAATAGAAGTATTAAATTATGATTTATCTAAAGATTTTAAATTATTAGTAGAATTAAAAAATGAGTTATCATCTAATGCAATTACATCAAAGACGAGAGATGAAAATGATATGATTTATTTATCATTTATGCCAGAAATATTAGATTCTTATGAAGATAGCGAGAAGGAATATTTATTTATAATAGATGTATCTGGTTCAATGATGGGCAAAAAATTAGATGAAACCAAAAGAGCTGTAATTGAATGTTTAAAACAATTAGATGTAGGAGATAGATTTAATATAATTCCTTTTGAATCAGAATTTGAGGCTATGAATATTAAATCAATTGAATATAATGAAGAAAATATGGAAAAAGCAATAAGATATATTAATCAATTAGAACCATTGGGTGGAACAGAAATGTTGGATCCTATTAAATTTGCATTGTATGAAAAAAATAAAGACAAAATAGTATTGTTGTTTACAGATGGGCAAGTTGGAAATGAAGATGAAATAATAAGATTTGTTGAGAATAATGTAAATAGAAGTAGAATCTTTCCATTTGGAATAGATACAAATGTTAATTCATTTTTTATAAAACAATTAGCAAAAGTAGGTAATGGTAAAGCAGAATTAATACAACCTAATGAAAAAATAGATGATAAAATAATTAGAACATTTGCAAGAATACAAACGCCATTGTTAGAAGATTTAACCATAGATTATGGTAATAATAAAGTTATAGATGAAATAAGAGAAGAAAAATGCTTATTTAATTATGAGTTCTTTAATGTTTTTGCAAAAGTTGAAAAATTGCAAGATGATATACAATTGAAAGGCAAGATTCTAGATAAAGAGTATGTATGGAAAATTGATAAAGATGAAATTAATAATACAAATGTTGATTTAGAAGTGTTATTTGCAAAACAAGAAATGGATAGACTAGAAGAATATATAAGAAATACATACGATGATGAAAAAATAGAGAATTATAAAAAAATGATAATAGAGTTATCAGAGAAATACAATATTAATTCTAAATACACATCATTTATAACGGTATATGAAAGAAAAGATAAATTATTAGAAGTTTCAAAATATCAAGAAACAAAGCTAAGTAATAAATTTGCTGAAGATGCTCTTATGAATAATATATTGGATATGTTTGGAATGGATGAATGTGAAGAAAAATGCTGTGATATGTACCTACCATCATTCCTAAAATCAAGAAGTAGTTCAAATAGATTAAATAATGTCAATATTTCATGTTCCTTAAGGGAAAATAAGGAAGTAAAATCAGAAAGTAAAACATTAGAAGTTAAGATAGATGAATACTACGAAGTATTTGTTTCTCAAAATGAAAAATCAATACTAACATTTTTATTATATGCTATATACTATTTAAGAAAGAAAAAAAATAAATTCAATTACAATGATTTATTAAGATTTTTAAAGAATCATAAACAAGAAGTATTAGAAAATGAATTATATTTAAAACTTCTATGTTTATGTTATAAACAATTAGAAGATAACAGATTTATAGATAAAAAAGAGACAATGGAATTAATGGATGATAATTTTAGAAAAATAGTAGAAACAAATTTGAAAATAAGTGTGGAATTTAAGGAATTATCAGAAGATGAAATAAATACGATAGTTGAAAGCAACAAAGTGATTGAAAATATTGATAAAGTGATAGAACATTTTATAGCAGCAAATTATTCATGAGTAAGCTATAAAAAATAAAATCAAACATAGATTTTTGCTAGAATTAGATTCTCATGTGTTTGGCGAATGTCAGTCTTGTTTTTTACAATAAACAATAGAAAAGTCCGAATCAAATCGGACTTTTTATAATATTATTCTTCAAAACATCTCATAACTAGCTGAGAGCTATCTACAAAGTAGTTTTTTTAAGTAATCTAAATTCTTTAAAAAAGTAAATAGATAGTTTAAAATAGTGAAAATATAAGTTTAGTTAATGTTATACATAAAATGCAATTTGAAAGAATTTTTTTAGTAAAAGATGCAGGAACAGAGAGAAATAGACAGGTGTAATGTGTGGCGTATAGGATTCCCTAATTTTTTATAATTAACGACAAGTTTCGACAAAAGATAAAAGGAAAATGTGTTATATATAAACAGAGGGATTAAATTATGGACCAGATAATAATAGAAAATTTAAAGAATTTAAGAAAAAGTAAAAAAATCACACAAGAACAGTTAGCTGAAAAATTAGATATAAGTCGTTCAAAAGTTTCGAGCTGGGAAACAAAAGGCAGAGACATGAGTATAACAGAAGCAATAAAGTTAGTGAATATATATGAAGTTAGTATGGATAATTTGTTTGAAATAAATAGAATAACAGAAGATGAATACATCAAAATATCTGAAAAATTTTTGAAAGACAAAAATATTAAACTAAATGAAAAAGTTAAAATTGTAGAATTTATTCTAGATAGTTTAAAGAAAAATAATATTGATGAATTTTATGAAATTTATAAAATGACACAAAATGCGACAAAATAATCTAAAAATATTTATTTTGTCGCATTTTTAGTATGTAAAAAATAAAGAATGCTGATAAAATATAAGATACGAAATAATATAAATTTTAATATTAGAAAGGAGTTAGAAATATGAAATGGAAGAATATCAATGGAACAGCAGATCGTAAAGTACCAAGTGGATATAAGAGTTGGTTGGATTTTTATGAACAAAAAAGTGGAAAATCAGCTAAAATATGCAATGTAAAATATTGTACAAATACAGCTACTGATGGCGCACATGTAAAAAAGTTGAATTCAAGTGATAATTCATGGTATATTGTGCCTTTATGCAGAGAACATAATCATGACGGAGATGAATTTGAACTAAATGCTAATGCAAGTCCAGTTAAAGTTAGAGAAAAATGCTAAAAAGGTATAATATCTTTTTAGCATTTTATTAGTTAAGTGAGAACAATAATACTGTTAAGAGTAGTAAAGATAGAAAGGAGAAATATTCATGATAAAAATCAAGTATATAAAATTTTACGACCATCCAATATTTAAAAACCAGCAATTTGATTTTACATATAGTGATGGGAAAAGTGCTAATAATATAATTTTTGCTGGTGAAAATGGAGTAGGAAAAACAAAAATGTTAGAAGAATTGAAATATATATGTTCAAATGAATATTATTGTTCAATAACGATTTATGATAGAAAAAAATTTGAAGTATTAATAGATGTTACAGATGAAGAGTATTATGTTTACGGTCAAGAAGAAAAAAAGATAAATGAAGCTAAATTAATATTTTCAGTTGATCCATACGGCGGTGAAAGTAGAGCTGTTAGGTTTATTTATGATGGGAATGAAGAGATAATGGCTGAAAAAAAGGGAACTAATGTTGAAGTATTAACTTTATTGATGAAGTGTATGTATTCTGGAGTTGATATTAATTATAAGCCACAAACAGATGTTAATGGAGTAACTAATAAAACATTAGATAATGATTTTTATGAAAATACAATGGATATAGCACAGGAAACTATACAGTTATTAGTCGATATTGCTGCACAGGACAATGCTGATTTAGACAGTTGGGTTAATGAAAACGAATGTAAAGTACTGCCAAAAGAAATGTATAGAGTGAGATTAAGAAGATTTACAAATGCTTTTAATAGTATGTTTGGTGATAATTTAAAATACAAAAGGATAGATAAAAACACAAATCCTATATTTGAAAAAGCAGGTAGAGAGGTAAGTATAACAAATTTAAGTTCTGGTGAAAAACAAATTGTTTTTAGAGGAGTTAATTTATTAAGAAATAAAAACAGTTTATCAGGTATGCCGGTACTAATTGATGAACCTGAGTTAAGTATGCATCCAAAATGGGAAGAAAAAATATTTAATTATTATAATAATTTATTTGTGGCTAACGATATACAAACATCTCAATTATTTATGGCAACTCATTCTGAACATATTTTAGAAAATGTATTAAAAAGAGAAGATAGCATAGTGATAAGGATAAATAATGATTCATATCAAAAGTTTTATAAAGGTTCAAATGGAGAAATATTACCTACTATTTCAATTTCGGAAATAAAGTATTCTATATTTGATATGTATACAGTAGATTTTCACATTATGCTGTATGGATATATCCAGCAGAATATAATACAAGAACAAATAGGGCACAGTCCGAATATTTCGGAAACAGATAAATTTTTAGAAGAAAAAGCAGTTACACTAAAAAAGTATGAATGGAATATAGATTATGAAACGTTGCAGACTTATATTAGAAATTGTATAGATCATCCAGATAATATACATTCATATACTGAACAAGAACTTAAAGTATCAATTAATGAAATGATAGAGATAATTACAAATAATATAGCTACAGTAGCAACATAAAGATATACAAAGTAGGGTGTTGAAAATATTAAATTATTTTATCATTTTAATGAGGAGAGTGAAATGTATTTTGAAATGTAAAGATTCTGGAATAACTAATATAAATGATGGATGCATAGATTATTACTATTCATTACAGATAAAGACAAAACTTAATTTTGATAATTTGTGTAAATGCATAAAAAATAAAATAAACAGTACACTAGAGGAATATAATAGTGAAATTACAGCTATATTAAAAAATGATATAAAGCATAATTTTTCAAAGAAGGATTTAAAAAAAATTAATGTAAATATTAATAATAAGGACAAATTAAAAAATAGTAAGAAGTTTAATTTAAATTCCCAAACACAAAAAGTATTAAAAATAGAATTAGAAGAAACAGATAAAGAATTGAAAATTTATCCAATTTCTGAATTTACTGATAAAATGGAAAAAATGAATGAAAAAGCAGTAAAAAACTATTATTTTTATAAAAAAATTTATGGAGAAAGTTTTATATATAACGTTGGAAGATTTGTTTTACCAACCTATAAAGTACAATTAATGAATAATATTGAAGTTTTTATCGAACCAGTATTATTTGTATTCAAAAATGAAATGATGATTTTAAGAATTTCAATTCCAATTCAAAAAGTAAAAATTATACCATTATTTGAAAATAACATTGATAAATATATAAGTAATTTTATAGATGTGTATGATATTGGAAAGGGTACAAAAGTCAATAATATTGAGGAATTAAGTGAAATATATTGCAAATATATTTATAGTAGTAGTAAAAAAATAAAATTTATACAAAAATTAAGTAAATGTTTAGAAAACATAATATTAGCTAATTTTGATGGTATGCCATCTAATGTCAAAGAAATATCAGAAGATATAGAGGAAGCATTGTATAGAGTTATTGTTGCGCCAATTCAAAGAATAGACAATATTTCATTTAAAGATGTAGCAAAAGAATATATGAAAAATAATTCTACAAATTATAATGGGATCAAATATATAACTAGTAGTATGGGAAAGTGTTTAAGTATAATTGATACAAATACAATTCGTTATATTAAGAAAAATGTATGCTGTAAAGATAAAAATGAAGAAATATACGAGCAGGCTATTGATACAATAAGAATGAATGTAGAATTTGCACTACTTATTATTGCATTAAAAAATATGAATAATATTATTTCACATTTACGAAAAAAAATTGATAATATGAATTTTTATGAAATACAAAAAGAGTATAACTATAATTCATTATTTATTTTACAATTGCAAGAATCCTGTTTTGGAAGTGTTAGAGAACAAATATCATGGTTTGAAAATAATATGAAATATTTTTTGGATTCAAATAATGTAAAGGAAAAAAATAATGCAATTAATTCTATTATTGAAAATGAAATAAATACAAGAAATGATAAGTTCCAAAATTTTTTATCAGTAGGAAGTTTTTTTATAACAATAATATTTGGGTTGCAAGCTATATATGAAGCATTAACAATTATAAGAAAATCAAATATTTTTATAAATAGAGATATACCTATAGTTACAATTGAGAATTGTAGCATTGGAGTATGGATAATTCTAACATGCATCTTATTCTGGGCAGTTTTTTTTCAAAAGAGAAAGTTTAGAAGAAAAATTAATATAAAAAACAGACAATAATGAGTAAAAGATTTCAAGAAAGGGGAAAAACGGATAGATAATGAAGAAAAATAGTAATTATTTATATAAATATAAAAAGATTAAAAGTGCATTGGATTTAGCGAGAATTCTAGATATTATTAATAATAAGAGAATATATTTGCCAAGATACGAAGAATTAAATGATCCATATGAATCCTTTATGAATGTAATATATACATATACTGCAGGAGATAGTTTGTTATATGAGGCTGGAGAAAGAAGAGCTTATATCAATAATATGTTTAATAGATATGGAATTTTATCATTAACGTCCGATTGCAGAAATCCAGTAATGTGGACTATGTATACAGATTATTATGAAGGAATTTGCATTGGATTTAAAGATCTTGATGATGCTAAAAAGATAGAATATAGAAAATTGAAGGATGAACGAAGAGAAATAATGGAACAAGATTTAGAAAAAAGCGAACAACCGTTAATAGATACTCTATTGGTGAAATACGATATATGGAGATATGAAGATGAATATAGAATTATATCTAAAGGTGAATATTTAAATGTAGAAAATAACATAAAATTTATTATATTAGGACAGAAATTAAATAAGGAAATTAAAGAATTATTATATGATGAATGCAGAAGAAATGGTATATTTGTATACGAAACATACATCAGTTATAGCTACAACAAAATAATAATAAAAAAATATGGATATGAGATTCAATATGATGGTTCTAAAGTAGAAGACGATTTAAAAGATTTTTAAATTATGCAAAAAAAGAATATTAGATGAAATATAAAGAAAATTGAAATATATTACTGTATTAAGAGAATATAGCATTAAAGTCTTCAATAAAATAAACCCACACAAAATTATTTATAAGTGTGAGAGATTATGTATAAATAAGATTCCTACTCTCGCCTCCCACCCCCAACTTGACTAACCCTTTACATAATGATATAATAAAACTCTACTTTTCCAAGGAAAGTAGGTACGAATATAAACCCTTTGACCCCATGAAAGGAGATATGCTTTATGGGAAAATATGTTTACAAGTATGAAGAGCTCGACCTTGATGATATCCCTAGAAAAGGGTATGTCATTATTGACAAAATAATGGTTCTCATCGAGGACAACGAGGTTATTGACAGTTGGGAACTCGAAGGGGATTCCATCAATGAATTGATTCATGATGCAAGAGAACAGTCAGGAATGGGTGGAGCTGCCAAAATCTGGGTTGATACCGATAATCTGCTCGATGCAGATGAGGTTCTAGATAGAGGCAGACTCATACACAATTTTGACGAGTTCGATGACATGGATGATGAAGAGATTGAAGGATGGACAGACTTGGCAGAACATCTTATGGGCTGCTAAGGAAAACGGGGGAGATGCGTATGCGTCTCCTCTTATTGCATTTACAAACAGATGATGCTATAATTGGAAAAACTTTTCAATTATTGATTAATGGAGGGAATCAGGATGAGACGAATTGAAGATATGATAACTGATAAAATATGTGATTTAGCTAATTTAATTCTACAAAAGAAAGTACATCCAGATATAAAATTATCGCAAGTAACACAGTTAACAGAAGATGAAATAGTTAAATTAAAAGAAGAAAGTGGTATACAAGGTATAATATTAGATGTGGATGAAACGCTTAGAAAAAATATGCAAATGATTCCAAAATGTAATCAAGAATGGATTGATATAGTTAAGAAGCATTTGAAAATTATAGTTGTTTCAAATGGCTCAGATACAAAAGTAGGGCAATTTTTTGAAGAAAGAAATATTGATTATATAACAATGGCTTTTAAACCTTTAAAGAGTGGATTTAAAAAGGCATGTAAGAAAATGAAAGTAAATCCAGAAAATGTATTAGTAGTCGGAGATGACTTGTTTGATGATATATATGGTGGAAAAAGAATGAAAATGAAGACTGCTTTAGTGCAAGACGTGGTAGAATGTGAAGAAGAAGAAAAATAGATTCTAAATAAACTTGACTAAACGTTTACATGTGTTAGAATTATAAAAAAATAATGGAGGGAAAAACAATGAAAAATATTTTTATAGAATATCCAAAATGTTCTACTTGTAAAAAAGCTAAAGCATGGTTGGAAGAAAAGAATATAAATTTTGAAGATAGGAATATTGTTGAAGATACACCAACTTTACAGGAGCTTACTGAATGGATAGAGAAGAGTGGGCTAGATTTAAAGAAATGGTTTAATACGAGCGGTTTGAAGTATAAAGAACTTAATTTAAAGGATAAATTAGGAAGTATGACTGATGAAGAGAAGATTAAGTTATTAGCAAGTGATGGAAAGCTTATTAAAAGGCCTTTGCTAATATCAGATAAAGAAGTTTATGTAGGTTTTAAGGAAGAGCAGTGGAAAGCTTTGATATAAAATAAAGAAGTATTAATAGATTAATATGAAAGTTGGTGCGTAAATGAAAGTTATATTAGCATCTGCTTCGCCAAGAAGAAAAGAGTTATTGAGTTTAATTGTTCCTGAGTTTGATGTTATAGTTAGTGGAGTTGAGGAGCTTTTAAAGGATGGGGAGAATTTGCAAGAGCAAGTTACAAATTTAGCTTATGCAAAGGCTAAAGATGTTTTTGATAAAACTAGTGGAGATAGAATTGTTATTGGTTCTGATACTATTGTTGCTAAAAATGGAAAGATTTATGGTAAGCCTGAAAATGAAGAGAATGCAAAACAGATGATTAAAGCTTTGCTTGCAGATGATAGAACTCATGATGTTATTACAGGTCTTTGTGTTATTGTTGAAAAGAATGGAGAGCGTGAAGTTTATAAAACTTTTGATGAAGTTAAAGTGTTTTTGAAAAGTATGTCAAATGATGAGATTGATAAATGGATAGCAACTGGACATGCTATGGATAAGGCGGCTGCATATGGAATTCAGAACGAGTTTTGTGTTTTTGTAGAGAAGATAGACGGAAATTATACTTCTGTAGTAGGCCTTCCAACTCATAAATTATATGATATTATAAAAAAATATAATTTGAATTAATTAAATATAAAAAAATTTCATAAATTATAGTACTTTTTTGCAATTAGTGGTACACTAATTTAGAGAAAGAAGGTATGAAAAAATGGCAAACACAAGAAAAGAAGAAGTCGATGTGAAAAAGATATATGGCCAAGATTGTATGTCTAGCACAGAAGACTTTAAGAAAAAGTACAATGTAAAAGATTCAGGAATTACCAATCAAAAAGCACAAGAGAACATTAAAAATTTTGGGTATAATCAAATTAAGCAAGCAAAGCCAAAAAAGTGGTACAATTATTTTTTATCTAGTTTGCTTAGCCCATTTAACAGTATTTTGTTGGGAATCAGTTTTATTTTGGTTTATACAGATATTATTTTGCCAGAAAATCCTAGCCCAGCAAATATTATTGTAATTGCAGTTTTGGTATTAGTAAGTACTCTTCTAGAATTTTTTGAAGTATTTCGATCAAATAATGCTGCTGAAAAATTGAAGGAAATGGTTGAAACAACTAGTGCGGTTATTAGAGATGGAAAGAAAATTCAAATACCATTAAAAGAAGTAACTTTTGGTGATACAGTAATTCTTTCTGCAGGAGATATGATTCCAGCTGATTTACGTGTTATAGAAGCTAAAGATTTATATGTTGGACAATCTTCTATTACAGGAGAGTCAGATGCTGTAAGAAAAACCGTAAATACTGAATTAGCAAATATTGATGAAATAGAAAGTATAACAGACTTAGATAATATATGTTTCATGGGTACAAATGTTATTAGTGGTAGTGCAAAAGCAGTAGTTATAAAAACAGGCGATAACACATATTTCGGAAAAGTTGCTCGTACTTTAACTCAAGGAAAGCCTAAAACAAATTTCCAAAAAGGTATTGAAAGTATAAGTAGATTATTAATTAAATTTATGCTTGTTTTAATACCAATTATTTTCTTATTAAATGCATGGAAACATGATTATATATTAGCATTCACTTTTGCAGTTGCTATAGCTATAACAATAACACCTTTGCTTTTACCAGTTATTTTAACATCTTGTTTATCAAAAGGTGCAGTGAGAATGTCTAAGAAGAAGACAATAGTAAAGAAATTAGATTCAATTCAAAATTTTGGAGCTATGAATGTTTTATGTACTGATAAAACAGGAACACTTACAGAAGATAAAATAGTGTTGGAAAAGTATCTTGATGTCTATGGAAACGAAAACATTAGAGTTTTAAGACATGCTTTCTTAAATTCATATTTTCAAACAGGTTTAAAAGGAAGCATTGATGAAGCGGTTATAAATAGAGCTTTAAAAAATAATTTAAGTAGTTTATTGGATAGATACAAAAAGATTGATGAAATACCATTTGATTTTAGTAGAAGAAGATTATCTGTTGTAGTTGAAAATGAAAGTGACAGGTATTTAATTACAAAAGGTGCTGTTGAAGAGATCTTAAATATATGTACTACTATTGATTATGAGCATGAAATAAAACCAATAACTAGAGAGATAAAAGAAAATATTAAAAAGATAGCAGGTCAATTAAATGAAGAGGGATTAAGAGTAGTAGCTGTATGCCAAAAGAAAGTATCAGAAGAAGATAAGGAGTTTAGCGTACAAGATGAAACTCAAATGTCTTTAGTTGGATTTGTAGGTTTCCTAGATCCACCAAAAGAGAGTGCTAAATTGGCAGTAGAAAAATTAAATAATGCTGGAATAAGAGTTATTGTTTTAACAGGTGATAATGCAGCTGTTACAAAATGTATATGTAAGAAAGTAAATATCAATACACAAAAAATTGTTACAGGAAATGAAATTGATAAGTTAGCAGATAATGGTGTCGTTCGTTTATTAAAGAAATCAAATGTATTTGTTAAATTATCTCCAATTCAAAAAGCAAGAATTGTAAGAATTTTAAAGGAATCAGGAAATGTTGTAGGGTACATGGGAGATGGTATAAATGATGCTCCATCACTTACAAATTCTGATGTTGGAGTGTCTGTTGATACTGCTGTTGATATTGCAAAAGAAACTGCAGATATCATACTTTTGGAAAAAGATTTAAATGTTTTATTAGATGGTGTAACAGAGGGAAGACGTACTTTTGGAAACCTTATGAAATATATAAAAATGGCAGTTAGCTTTAACTTTGGAGAGGTTATGTCTGTTATTATGGCAAGTGTATTGCTTCCATTCTTACCAGAAACACCAATACAATTATTAACAGAAAGTTTGTTATATGATTTTGGACAAATGACTTTACCATTTGATAATGTTGATAAAGAATATTTGCAGAAACCAAAAAGATTAGAGATTATGGATTTAAAACACTTCATGTTATTTATGGGACCATTAAGTTCAATTTTTGACTTGTTAGTATTTGCTTCTTTGTGGTTTATATTTGGAATTAGAGAAGCAGCTATTTTCCAAACAGTATGGTTCAGTTATAGTATAGTTTCAAACCTTATAGGAATGCATATTATTAGAACAGCTAAAAATCCAATAACACAAAGTCATGCAAGTAGGGTAGTTTTCACATCATCTATTTTATTAAGTATTATAGGAATTTTAGTTCCATATACAATTTTAGGAAAAGCAATAGGACTTGTTCCTGTAACATTAAAATATTTGAATGTAATACTTGGAGTAACAGGATTATATTGTGTAGTTGCATTATTTGCAAAGAGAATCTATATTAAAAAATATGGAACATGGATATAAAAATAGATATAAAAAAAGCATTTTGAAAGTATTTTCAAAATGCTTTTTTAGTTTATACAAATAAATTTTTTATTCCATTAATAATACCGGTAAAGACTTTTATAGTGCAATCGACTAAAGGTTTTAAAAGAGGAATTTCATTATATAAATTAATAAAATAATTTCTTGTAGCAGGAATCATTGCAATGATTACAATGGCTATAACAATAACTAAAATAGTCACAAAAAAAGATAATATATCTTCTCTATTAGGAATTTTTATTCCCAAAAAGTAAAAGTGACGCTTAGGAGATGTTGCTCTCCCATTATTTTGAGGAGTAGGTTGATAATAGTTAGTATTGTTATATTGAGGAGCAGTTTGATAGTTTTGATATTGTTGAGTATTTTGCTGATTATTTGCATAATTATTAGGTTGATAGTTAGATTGAGGAGGTTGCTGATAGTTATTTTGAGATGAATAATTAGGGTTATAATTTTGATTGGTTGAGGTGTATCCATAATTTTGAGAGCTTTTCAAAGTTTCGAATTCGTCTGCAAGAGCATTATAATCATCTTCTAACTTTTGATATTCTTCAATTGATACAGTAGAGGCTTGTTCCTCGAGAGCTAACTTTTGATCATATTCGGCTCGTAATTTCTCATCTGAAAGAACTTCATAGGCAGCACTGATTTTTTTAAACATTTCTGCTGACTCTTCTTTTTTCTCAGGAGGTTGCAAGTCGGGATGATATTTTTTTGCAAACATTTTATAAACTTTTTCAATAACCTCAGGAGAAGCATTTTTACTTACTTCTAATAATTCATAATAATTTTTTTCCATATTTAGTATCCTTAAAATAATATATATATACACTTTAACATACAAAGAGAAAAAAATCTATATTAATACTTGAAAAAAAATTATTATATGATAAAATAAAACAAGAAAATTTGTTTGATTAGGAGGAACTATGTTTGCTTATATAAAAGGTTCACTAGAAATGAAACTTAACAATTATGTAGTAATAGAAACAGGCGGAATAGGATATAAAATATTCATGACAGATACATCAATAGATAAAATTGGAGATATAGGAAGTATAGTAAAAGTGCATACATATTATTATGTAAGAGAAGATAATATCAGTTTATATGGATTTTTAACAAACGAAGAATTAAGAATGTTTGAACTATTATTATCAGTTAGTGGAGTTGGAGCAAAATCAGCAATAACAATACTTTCATGCATAACACCATCAGAATTTGCAATAGCAATAATTTCAAATGATGTAGCAAAAATGAAAAAAGTAAAAGGTGTAGGTGCAAAAACAGCAGAAAGAATCATTTTAGAATTAAAGGATAAATTAAAAGATTACAATGGAGCAGAAATAGAAGAAAAGAAAAATAATAAAGTTGATGAAGAAAAAATATCAGAAGCAATTTCAGCTTTGCAGGTATTAGGATATAACAGAAAAGAAATACTACAAGCAATGGAAAAAATTGATACAGATAAATTAGAAGTAGAAGATATAATTAGAAAAGGACTTTCTTTATTAGGAGTATAAAATAAGATTAAAAAATGTGGGGAGTTTTATGGAATTATCAAAACCTTTGGCATATAGAATGAGACCAAAATCTTTAGAAGAGTTTGTGGGTCAAGAAAAAATAGTAGGAAAAGATAAAATTTTATATAGAACAATAAAAGCAGATAGGCTTACAAGCATAATTTTATGGGGACCACCAGGATGTGGTAAAACATCTTTAGCAAAAGTAATTAGTGAAACTACTAAATATAAATTTACTAGATTAAATGCTGTAACTTCAGGAGTTCCTGATATAAAAAAAGCAATAGAAGAAGCTAAAAATCCATTTTTAAATCCAACAGGAAAATGTATTTTGTTTATTGATGAAATACATAGATTTAATAAGCTACAGCAAGATGCTTTACTACCATTTGTGGAAGATGGAACTGTAATTTTAATTGGTGCTACAACTGAAAATCCATATTTTGAAGTTAATAAAGCTTTAATTTCTAGATCAATGATCTTTAAATTAGAACCTCTTACAGATAAAGATATTTTTACGATATTAAAATCATCTTTATCAAGAGAAGATGGTTTAGCTAGCTATAATGTAAAAATAGAAGATGAAACTTTAATGAAGATTGCACAAGTAAGTGGAGGAGATGTAAGAACAGCTCTAAATGGATTAGAAGTAGCAGTATTAACAACACCTGTAAATAGTGAAGGATATGTTGAAATAACAAATGAAATTGCAGCAGATAGTGTAAGAAGTAGAAAAGCAATATTTGATAAAAATGGAGATAGTCATTACGATAATATAAGTGCATTTATAAAGTCAATGAGGGGAAGCGACCCTGATGCAGCTATATTTTATCTTGCAAGAGCTTTAGAAGGAGGAGAAGATCCAGTATTTTTGGCAAGGAGAATTGTTATAGCAGCTTCAGAAGATGTTGGAATGGCAAATCCGCAAGCTCTAGTTGTTGCAACTTCTGCAATGCAGGCTGTAACTATGATTGGAATGCCAGAATCAAGAATAATATTATCAGAAGCTGCAACATATGTAGCAACATCAAAAAAATCTAATGCAACATATTTAGCTATAAATAGGGCTTTAGAAGATGTTAAAACAAAAGATACTGGAGAAATACCAATGCATATAAGAAATGCACCAATAAGTGGAATGGAAAAGCAAGGTTATGGTGTAGGTTATAAATATCCTCATGATTATCCAAATCATGTTGTTGAGCAACAATATTTACCAGATAAAATGTTAGGTACTAAGTATTATATAAAAGATGAGAATATAGAATAAAAAAGCTCCATACCATATAAAAAAGCACACTGTGATAGTGTGCTTTTTTTGTAGGAAAATTTTTTTGCTTTATTTTATTCTGATTTTTGCTTTTCGTCTGGAATATATTCCAATAAATCTGAAATTTGACAATTAAAAGCAGCACAGATGTTATTAAGGTGCTTAACATCTATACGTTTAATTTCTTCATAATACATTTTTGATACTGTTGCAGGTCTTATTTTGGCAATTTCTGCTAGAGATTTTTGACTCATTTTATTTTTGCCAAGTAAATCAGACAATTTTATCTTAATCATATATAATCATCCCTATTGAATAAAGTATTTTATACTAAATATAAAATAAGTATAATTTGTTGTATTTTATCATTATATGTAGTAAAATTACACATTATACGCAAAATATAACGTTTAAAGTAATAAAAAGTTGCCTAGCAGTAAAAAAGGAGGAGCTATCATATGAAGCAAAAGGAAGAGAGAAGAAAAGAACTAGATGATTGTTTTAAACAGGAAAAATACAGCAATAGAAAATATTTAATAGAATTAGAAAAATTCTTAGATAGAGTTGATAATGTAAAAGATGAAAATTTAAAATTGGAAATAATAGGACAAGTTCATAGAATAGAGAACACTGTAAGTGGAATAGCAGTTGATATGTTAGAAAAAATTTTAGAAAGTGAAAATAAAAAATAGTTTAAGTGAATGTATATAAAAGCATGAATAAGGAAAAATAAATCTGTGATGATTTATGATTAAAAAAACAATAATAGGCTTATTAGCTGGTTTAATTAGTGGCTTATTTTCCTCTGGAGGAGGAATGATATTAGTTCCAGCTTTTGTATATATTCTAAAATTGGATGAAGGTAAAGCTAGAGTAAATTCGGTATTTTGCATATTGCCAATGGTAATTACAAGTGCTTTCTTTTTTTATAAAAATAATTATATAAACTGGAAAATCGGAATGCTTTGTGCTATAGGAGGAATTGTTGGAGGTTTTATAGGTGCTAAAATATTAAATAAGATTCCTGATAAATATCTAAAATTATTCTTTTTGTTTTTTTTAATCTATAGTGCAATTAGAATGATTATATAAAAAGGGAAAGAGAGATATTAAGTGAAAGAGATAATAATAGGATTTGTATCTGGAATTGTTACTGCAACAGGAATGGGTGGAGGAACAATATTAATTTTATGCTTAGGAATTTTTATGAATCTAGATCAACATATAGCACAAGCTACAAATTTAGTATTTTTTATTCCTACATCTATAGTGGCAATAATATACAATATTGTAAAGAAAAAAATAAATTTTAAAATATGTACTCCAATTATAATATTTGGAATTATAGGAGCGATAATAGGAGCAAAAATATCAATGAGCATTAATGCTAATAATCTTAGAAAATATTTTGGAATTTTTTTGCTAATAATTGCCGGAAATGAAATATATTCTCTTTGCAAAAAATATATATTTTCAAATAAAAAGGATAATAATAATAAAGAAAAAGAATTTACTAAAAATTAAAAAACAAAAATATTATTAGCTATTGTAAAGAAAGTGAGGAGAAATAATATGAAATTTATTAAAGGAATGATTATTGGTGGAATTATAACAACTGGAGTTGCAATGATGTATTCAGATGGCATGGGAAGTACGAAAAAGAAGATGATGAAGAAGGGAAAAAATTTTGCAAAGAAAATAGGAATGATGTAATTAAATAAATAAAGAGGAATATAAAACAAAGTATATTCCTCTTTTTGTTAATTAATACTTTGGATTGTTATTTCCGCAACAATCTTCGTTTTTATTTGGTTCATCTTTACAGTCTTTGTTATCTATAAAACAATCACATTTCTTGTGAACGCCTTTTAAACATTTTCCTTCATGAGTGCATTTAGCACATAATTTTACATGTTTTACCTTATCAGCCCAGAAATTTATTTCATAAGTTTTGTTTGGACATAGAGGACCAAATACAAATTCTCCTTGTTTATCAGTAAAAGTATGAGAAACAGGTTTTCTTACTTTCTTTCCATGTTCGTATTCTATTTCTACAAGTTTTACAACAGCATCTTCTACAGGGTCTTTATAGCAATCTCTTATAACACCATATATAACATCTCTATTATCTTCTGGAAGAGTAATATCTAAATCAAATTGTTTTCCACCTGCTATTAATCCATCTACTTCTAATTCAGGACATTTTTCTTTTTGTGTATCCATTTCCATATATTTCAATCCTTTCATTTTAACATAAGATATATCAAAAATATACCTATACTAACAGTATATGACATAAAAGGACATATGTTACAAAAGAGGCGAATGTAACAAATAAATAGAAAATTATGCAAAAAAACCTAAATATTAATAAAAAATACATTTAATTTGTATTGAAAAAAAAATATGGTTGTGTTAATATTTTAAATGAAGGATTTTTCAAAGGAGGATACGACAAATGGCAAAACAAGGAGTAGATACAAATAAAACAAGAAAAGGAATTGATAAAAGTAAATTAGCAGTAAGAATTGTAGCAGCTACTTTAGCTGGATTAATGGTATTATCTTTTGCTGGAACAGTTATATATTATTTGGTAATATCAAGATAGGAAAGAAGAGGTTATATGAAAAGCGAATTAATATCAATAGTTCAACAATTTTACGATGAAAATATTATAGCATATTTCCATGGTTTATGGGAACATCCACTAAAACTTGTAACAGTAATTTTGGATATTGTAATAGTCACTTTTTTAATAGTTAAACTTATAAAAATAACCCAAAGAACAAGAGCATGGCAACTGATAAAAGGTATAGCTCTATTAGTTATTGTAACAGCAATAAGTTCTATATGTAACTTAAAAATCTTAAATTACTTACTAACATCTATTATGACATATGGAGCTTTGGTCTTAATTGTTATATTTCAGCCAGAACTACGAAGAGGCTTAGAACAATTAGGAACAAATAAGTTAACTAGATATTTTGGAATAGATAAAAGTTTAATGACAAAAACAAAAGAAGACATATATAAAATAGTTATTGCTACATCTGAATTAGCTGCTTCAAAAACTGGAGCTCTAATAGTTATTGAACAAGACATTCAAATAAAAGATATAATAAATACAGGTGTTATAATGGAAGCGGATATTTCACCACAACTATTAGTTAATATATTCACACCAAAAACACCTCTTCATGATGGAGCTGTTATTATAAGTAATAATAAAATAGCAGCAGCAGCATGTATGTTACCATTAGCAGATGATCAAGATATTGCAAAAGAACTTGGAACAAGACATAGGGCAGCAATTGGTATATCAAAAGAATGTGATGCTATAGCAATTGTAGTATCAGAAGAAACAGGTAAGATTTCAATAGCAAAAGAAGGAACATTAATAGCAGATCTTAAAGAAGATTCATTAAGAAGACTTCTAATAAAAAATGTTGTAACAAATAGATTTGTAGATGCGAAAAAAGCAAGACTAAATAGATTGAAAAAGTTTAAAAATAAATTTAAAAAAATAAAAATTGGAAAAAAAGAAGAAAATTAATAATAAAAAAGACATCTGTTCTAATGGACAGATGTTTTTAAAAAGGGGAAATATGAGAAACATAAAGCTAACAATAGAATATGATGGAAAAGATTTCAATCGGATGGCAGAAACAGCCTAATAAATTAAACATACAAGGAGAAATAGAAAGAGCTATTTTTGAGATAACAGGAGAAGAAGTAGAAGTTAATGCATCTGGAAGGACAGATGCGGGAGTTCATGCGCTAGGGCAAGTTGCAAATTTCAAAACAAATACTAAAATAGAGATTGAGAAAATGGCATATGCAATCAATTCAAAATTAAAGAAATCTATTAGAATAAAAAAGGCAGAAGAAGTTGATTCGGACTTTCATAGCAGATATAAATGCAAAGAAAAAACATATAGATACATAGTAAATAATTCAGAACAAGGAACAGCTATTTATAGAGGTCTAGAATATCAAGTATCTCAAAAATTGGATGTACAAGCTATGAAAAATGCAATAAAATATTTTATTGGTGAACATGATTTTAAAGGTTTCAAAGCAAGTGGAACTAGCAGCAAAAGTAGTGTACGAACTATATATAAAGCAGAAGTGAGACAAGAAGGAGAAAGAATTATTATTGAACTTACGGGAAATGGCTTCCTTTATAATATGGTAAGAATAATATCAGGAACACTAGTTGATGTAGGTCTCGGAAAAATAAAACCTGAAGATATTCCAAGTATTATAGAATCAAAAAATAGAGAAAGAGCAGGAAAAACATTGCCACCACATGGCTTGTATTTAGTTGAAGTAAAATATAATTAAAATAAAAATCACAATATTAATAAAGAATTCATAAGATATATCAAGAAAATAAATTAGACTTGTAAAGTATAATTTAGGATTTTGAGAGATTTACAATTATTAACTAGTAAAATAAGGAGATAACATATGGATACTTTATTAATATTTTTTATTTTGCCATTGGCAACAATAATAATAGCTGTGATAATGGAAAGATTACTGAATAGTCCGATTACAGTAGCTGCGTTTGTTTTTGCATTTGCAATAGTAATAGTATTTATAGCTTTTGATGCATCTGATTTGATTTTTGCAATAGTATACACAATATTGGCATATATAGTTGCTTTAATTACGTGTATTATTCGAAGCTTATGTAGAAGAAATAATGACGATGATGATGACGATAATGATGAAAACAGTAATGGTGATAATAATTCAGTATGTAATTGCCTAGGAGCAAATAGAGCAATAAATGGTAATGGTTCAATAGGGTGTAGTTGTAACAGAGGTAGAAGGTTTTAGGACTTTCTACCTCTTATTATAAAATAAATTTGAATAAATTTCCTAAAACCGTAAATAATAACATTATAAAACTTAAGGAGGGATTCGTATGGCAAATTTAAGTCAAGTTGAATTACAAAATTTGAGACACTTGATAGGTGCTCACGAAACATCATATGAAAAATTAAACACATATGCATCACAATGTGTAGATCCTCAAATAAAGCAATTCTTTTCAAAATCAGCACAGGATGCACTAAATACAAAACAAAAATTAATGACTTTTTTAAATAATTAGGAGGTACGAAATGGATGAGAAAACAATGGTAAATGATGTTTTGGATAACATTAAAGCAAGTTTAACTACTTATCAAGGTGTTATATCAGAAGCAGAGAATATGCAACTAAGGCAAACAATACAACAAATAAGAAATAATTGCGAAAATTCACAATATGAGATTTTTAAAATAGCACAAGTAAAAGGCTATTATAAACCAGCTGCACCAGCAACACCAACGGAAATAAGCAATGTAAAAAATGAATTACAACAGTAAATAAAAAGGAGGTTAATTACTTCCTTTTTTTGTGTAAAAAAATTAGAGAATTATATATTTAAAGCCAATTACAGCAATCCCCTAAGACTATAGAGGATAGCAAAGGAAAAAAGAGAAAAAACGAGAAAAAAAGAGAAAACATAGAATAATTCAAAATAAACAAGATAAATCCGCTTTGAGAAAAAATATGAATTAAGGTAAAATAATACTGTCTAAAGCTAAATTAAGCATATAATAAAATTAGTTTAAACGAAACAGAAAGGAAGTTATATGAGGAAAATTTTAATACATTTGAGAACGTCTGTAAAGTTTTTGTTCCTAATAGTATTAAGTGCTATAATGATTGTAAGCTTAGTCGCTTTTGCATATAAACCAATATATAGTGTAACATTCAATGGAGAACTAATTGGATATTGCGAAGACAAGGTTGAAATGCAAAAAAAGATAAATGAGTTTATAGAAAATGGAGAATCAGAGAATGTAGCTTTTGTTCAGATAGATGAATTACCAGAATATGAGCTATGTTTGTTAAAAAAAGGAATAGTTACTAATGATGAAGAGATTTTAGCAAAAGTAAAAGAGACAGGAACAGAATATTATCATTATTATGCAATAACGGTAGACAATAAAGAAAAATACTATGTTTCAAGCTTTTCAGAAGCTGAAGATGTAGTAAAAAAATTAAAAGATAAGAAAAGCGATAACATAGACAAGATAAGAGTTGTTGAAAAATATGAAAAGAAGCTTGCAACATTTACGGATACAGATAAAATAGTGAAGAAATTATATGTTAAACCTGAAGTAAAACAAACAGTAACATATGCTTCAACACATTATCAAGCAACTGGAACAATGTCTATATCAAGAGGAGCAAACAATACAAAGAAAAAGGTCGACATAGGTATTAGTCTTATAAATCCTCTTTCTGGAGTAATAAGTTCAGAATTTGGTGGTAGATGGGGAACAATACATAAAGGTCTAGATATAGCAGCTCCAGCAGGAACAAAAATAAAAGCAGCTGCAGCAGGAACAGTTAAATTTTCAGGATGGAATTCAGGAGGATATGGAAATCTTGTTATAATTTCACATGGAAATGGTGTAGAAACATATTATGCACACTGTAGTGCAGTAGATGTAAAAGCAGGACAAAAGGTATCTCAAGGACAGGTAGTATCAAGAGTAGGAAATACAGGAGATTCATATGGAAACCATTGTCACTTCGAAGTAAGAGTTAATGGTGTGGCACAAAACCCACGTAATTATGTATATTAATAAAAAACTTAATACTATAAAAAACTCGCTATTAAATAGCGAGTTTTTTGCTGTATTAAGTAACTTTTTATCTAAAGCCTCCACCTGAACTACCACCAATGCTTCCACTTCCGCCATAACTGCCAGAAGATTGTGAACTCATATATGAGCTATGTGCTGCATGATAACCAGAATAAGAGATATTTGAGATTGCAATTGTTGTAAATTCAGTATTTATATTTGATATTTGATTCATGTCAGGATATAGTAAACTAAATTGTTCACTAACTTTATCAGCAATGCCAAGAAGTTGCGCAAATATTAAATATTCTTCCCAGAGTTGAACTTCGATAGCTTCTCTTTTGTTAATTAAACTATAATCTAATAAGAATCTTTTCAAACCTTGAAGTTTCATAGCTTCTTTTTGTAGTTCTATATTAACTTTTTTCGCAGAATGATTTTTATGGAAAAATAAAAATTTCTTTGTCAAAGTTGTAGTTGTAATAAGTCCTTCTTGCTCAAATTGCTTAGTATAATTTGATATAACATTAGCAAACCATTTTTCAATTTGAGAATAGTTCTTTTCACAGTATTTTTTAAATTCTTGAGGTTCTAACAATAGATTACTACCACTAGCACTTCTAAAATAATCCAATAATTTTTGTTCTTGGGCATTTTCACAATGAGAAAAATTTGAAAAGTCAATTGCATATTTGTTATCTTTAACACTAAAATGACCAGATTTTGTATTAGATAATTTAATATAACCTTTTTGGATCCAAATCAATAATATTGCTCCGATTAAACCAGACTTATCTTTTATAATATTATATTTTTCACCTATCCAGTAAGCTTTGAAAATATCTTTATTGCAAGGGATTTCTCTCCAGTAATCCGATTTTTTCACAGAAGGAATTTTATTTCCACCATCAAATATCATTTCAGGTGCATTAAATAGGTATATTGTTATAAGTATTGCAGCGAATAATAAAAAGATAAATAAAAGAAGACCTATAACAAAAATAACTAAGAGAACTTGATTCTTTTGTAGTTTATTAGCATAGTCTTGAGTTTCCTGTAAATCTTGCTCGAATGTTAAATTTAATCTATTTCCTGCAGGAAAATAATTTTGATTAAATTTTGCAACTGCAATCATATAGTTTGAACTTTTAAAAGTCTCAGATGTTTTTAAAACGATTACTCCATCTTTTATTTCAGTTGTACCTTCAAATCCAAAAGAATATATTTGAGTATTATCAGTTGTGAATTGGTATGGTGAAGAAATTTGTACTTGAATTGAATCAACAGTATTATCCATTTCTATTGGCATCAAGAAGAAGTTTATTCCTTGACTGTCAGTGTATTGGTTGATAAAGTTGGTAATTTTATAATTTAATGTATAAGTTCTATCACCATAATTGCTGATTCCCCAACATAATTCTATTTGATTATCAGCTCTGTGAATGCCACATTTATATTTCTTTTCGCTGAATGAATCATCTACATCCCAAGAACTATCATAGGAATACTCTGTTCCAGTATCATCATGAACTGTGAAATCTTTTATCTCGCAATTCTTTAAATTGCCATAAGGCTTATAGCCTTCCGTTCCAGAAGATAGATGAGCTTTCCATATTTCTGTAATATTTGCTGTTCCACTAGAGTCTATATGGATACGCATATCTATACTATCAATTGAATTGGCTTGACAAAATGTAGAAATGCAAAGCATAGCAAAAAGAAATAAAAAAGTGAAAAACACTTTCGATACATTTCTTTTCATAAGTGAACTCCTTTCTATTATTAAAATATATAATGTATTATAATATGAGAAAGCAGAAAATACAATAATATAT
Source organism: uncultured Clostridia bacterium (assembly GCA_947581825.1). Classification (GTDB taxonomy): domain Bacteria; phylum Bacillota; class Clostridia; order TANB77; family CAG-508; genus CANPVP01. The sequence continues at coordinate 235,645 of CANPVP010000001.1, forward strand.
AGTATTGACATGAAGAATAAAAAATGTTAATATTAATATATGAACAGATGAACATATGTTGAAAATAATTTATACATTAATAGAAAAGAATTTGTGAGGAGAGGATGATGAAAATGGAGGATTTTGTTTGCGGAGAAAAATGTCCACATTATAAAGTTATAAAAGATGTAGAGATGAAAACTCCGGATGAAGAAGAAATATTAGATTTAGCTGATATGTTTAAAATATTTTCTGATAGTACAAGATTGAGAATAATACTTGCAATTATAAATACAGAATTATGTGTATGTGATTTATGTGAATTATTAAACTTAAATCAATCAACAGTATCACACCAATTACAAATTCTTAGAACATCGAAATTAGTGAAATATAGAAAAGAAGGAAAACAGGTATTTTATAGTTTGCAAGATGGGCATGTAGAGCAAATAATATCTCAAGCATTAGAACACATTCAGGAAGGAGGCAGATAATATGAGACAAAAATGTGAAAAGTGTGGTAGATATAATTGTATATGTAATATTAATCAAGAGCATAATCATCATGATTGCAAGCATGAACATGAGGAGCATAGTCACAAACATGAACATAGTCATGGATGTTGTGAACATTGCCATGGTAGTCATGAAGAAAAAGAAGAAATATCAAAATTAGAAATTGGATTATACATTGTAGCTATAATTTTATTTATTGCATCAATATTTATAATACCAGAAAAACTAAAGGCTATTAGCTTTGGAGCTGTTATTATATTGGCAGGTATTGATATAATATTTGAAGGAATTAAAAATATATTTAAGTTGAACTTTGAAGAAACTACTTTGATGACAATTGCAGTTATAGCAGCTTTTATATTAGGAGAATATATGGAAAGTGCAGTTGTAATTCTATTATCAAAGTTTGGAGAGTTTCTAGAAGAAAAAACTTTAGAAAAATCTCAGCAAAGTATTCAAGAAATCTCTGAAATAAAAGAAGAGAATGTAAATTTATTTATAAATGATAATGAAACAAAAATAGTTGATGCAGATGAAGTAGAAGTTGGAGCAAAAATATTAATAAAACCTGGTGAGAGAGTTCCTTTAGATTGCACTATTTTATCTGGTGAATCAAAATTAGATACTTCAGCAGTAACAGGTGAAAGTAAATTGAGAAAAGTAAAAATGAATGATGAAATCTTATCTGGAAGTATAAATACAGAAGGTGCAATAGTGTGCAAAGTAGAAAAAATTTCAGAAAATTCAACAGCTTCTCAAATAATTGAATTAGTGAATGAAGCAGTAAATAATAAAGGAAAAACAGAAAATGTAATTACCAAATTTTCTAAAATTTATACTCCAATAGTAATGATTATTGCATTAATAATAGCGATAGTTCCTGCAAGTTTAGGTTTTCTTACATATCAGATATGGATAAAAAGAAGTCTTATCTTTCTTGTAGCATCATGCCCATGTAGTATAGTAATATCAATTCCTTTGGCTATGTTTGCGGGAGTAGGAATTATGGCTAAAAGAGGACTTTTAGTAAAAGGAACGAAACATATAGAGGATTTAGCTAATATAAAAATTGTTTGCTTTGACAAAACAGGCACTCTAACTACAGGTAAAAAAGAAGTAGATAAATTAAATGTAATAAAAGAATTTGATAGAGAAAAAGCAATAAACTATATGATTAGTTTAGAAAGTTTATCAAATCATCCAATTAGCTATGCAATTTTAAATTTAAATAAAGATGCAGTTAAACAAAAGGTAGAAAATTATAAAGAGATAGCGGGAAAAGGTTTATACGGAACAATAGAAGGCAAACAAATTATTTTTGGAAATAAAAAACTTTTAGAGGATTATAAAATCAATTGTAATAATATTACAGAAAAAGAAGGCTCAATATATTTAGTGGTAGATATGAGTATTGTAGCTGATGTAAGTTTTAAAGATGAAATCGAGAGTAGTAATAAAAATATTGTGGCAGATTTAAATAATGTTGGCGTAAAAAGAGTTGTTATGATGACAGGAGATAATTTAAAAGAAGCACAAAGAGTCGGAAATGAGTTAAATATAAAAGAAATATATGCTGACCTATTGCCAGCTGATAAACAGAAAAACGTAAAAGATTTAAAACAAAGAGAAAAAGTTATTTTTGTTGGAGATGGAATTAATGATGGACCAGTTATTGCTGCTTCTGATTTTGGAATTTCAATGGGAAAAGGTACAGAAATTGCAAATAATGTATCAGACAGTATCCTGATTTCTAATAATATAGATATTATACCTCATTGTATAAAAGATGCAAAAAAGACTATGAGAATTGTAAAATTTAATATAGCTTTTTCACTAATTGTAAAGTTTTTAGTATTAGTACTAGGAGTTCTTGGTATAGCACCAATGTGGAGTGCAGTAGTAGCAGATACTGGTGTAAGTACAATAACAATATTAAATGCGGTTAGAATTTATAAAGAATAATATTGTTTAATAATTTGATATATATAAAACGAAAGAACACATCTTACCATAACAAAGACGTGTTCTTTCTAAATAACCTCTTCCATAAATCCTCCTTTAAAAATTATTTCTCTATTACTTAAACACCTAAACTTGTTGATCTCTTATCAACTCAGATATATAAATCCAATGTGTGTAATAGAATTAGTTTGAAGAGCTTTTGTATTGGTCATGAGGGTAAACATCTTTACCAGTTCCGACCTAATATTATTATAGCATATTTATGGAAAAAATACAATAGATTTACATAATATTGTGCGTAAAAATATAAAAAAATATTGAACAAAAAAATATTAAATGATAATATTATAAAGAAAAATTGTTAGGAGGTAAAAATGAAAAATAATATTAAAATTATTTTAGCAATATTGGTTATTATTATAATTACAGGAGGAATAGTTGTGTTGGTAATGAATAACGGAAAAGATACAGAAAGTAAAAGAATAAGTAGAGATGAAAGCAAAGCTAATAATAGCAATGAAACCACTTTCACAACAACAGATAACAATACTGTAGATAATGATACAACAGATAATACAGTAAAAAATGAAACTACAAATAACAATACAACTACGGATGATTCTTCTAAAACTGAAAAATCAGATTATGAAAAATATGCAGAAAAGCAAATGGCAAAACCTAAAAAGGGAGAATCAATTGCAGTAATACATGTAAAAAAATATGGAGATATAACTGTTAAATTTTTTGATGATGTAGCACCAAAAGCAGTTGAGAATTTCAAAACTCATGCTAAAGATGGATATTATAATGGAGTAATATTTCACAGAGTTATAAATGAATTTATGATACAAGGTGGAGATCCATTAGGTACAGGATATGGTGGAGAAAGTATTTGGGGCAAAGGTTTTGAAGAAGAGTTATCAGAAGAAATCTTACCATATAGAGGAAGTTTATGTATGGCAAGTTCTGGAACAGGAACTTCATCATTAGGAAGCCAATTTTTTATAACTCAAGCACATTACGATGAAGAAACAGCTCAACTTCTTAAAGAATATTATCAATTCCCACAAGGAATAATTGATATGTATAAAAAATATGGTGGATATATGAGTTTATATCAACAATATACAGTATTTGGACAAGTAATAGAAGGAATGGATGTTGTAGATAAAATAGCAAGTACAAAAACAGATTCAAATGACAAACCACTAGAGGATGTTGTAATAGAAAGTATAGAAATAAAAGAATATAAATAATAAGAAAACACTGGTAAGAAAAATGCTTACCAGTGTTTTTAAAAAATCCATTTGAATAAGCCATGTTCACTACAATAAAGATATGCGGAAATAATTTCATCATCTACAACTTTAAAATTGACAACTGGAGAGTCATTTTTTAAAATATTTTTTCTTTGACCACCTTTTTTTGTATTTATATAAGCCCAACAAATAGAGTTTGGTGTTAAGTATGATTTGTCAACGATTACAGAAATGGATTTTCCATCAATAGTTTTTCCAACTTTGAAAATATTGTTTTCATGAGTATTCTTTAATGAATGTGTAGAATTACTTTTTTCATTTTGATTTGAATTCTTAGAATTAATGATTTGAGGAGTGAGTTCTTCCATTTCTTGTCTACAACAATACATAGGGATTCCAGTGTTGTTTATAACACCGATAATATTACCACAATCTTTACACATATAAAATTTTTGAGTCCTAAACATAAAAACCTCCAATAAATATTAATATTATTATGCTAAAATTTCCGAAAAATATAACAATATATATAAAAGTATTTGTAAACAAAAATAAAGAATGTTATAATTTAGGAAGAAAATTATATAAATATTATTTTATTTGTTATTTATACATATAGGAAGGATGAATAGATAATAAAATGGAAAGTTTATTTGAAAATAAAACCGAATATTCGAAAGAATTATATGATGAATATATAGAATTTCATAATAAAAAATATGGATTTAAGGAAATACTATATTTTGTAATAGCAGTTATATTCTTTATTATGTTTGCAATTTTAACTATAAGTAATTTTATTAAAGGATATAGAAGATTTCAATGGGAGTTTATAGGAATTTTAATATTAGGATTATTGATTTTAGTGGCATATAAAAAACAAATACAGAAATTCAAACAACAATATGAAAAAGTTGAAAAGTCAACAAAAACAGAAAATATTGTAATATATAGTTTTTTCGAAAGATATTTTACAACATCATATCATGGTAAAAATGATAGAATATATTATATAGATATAAAAAAAGCTTTTGAATTAAAAGATAGATATTATTTTTATATAGACAATAGACATGCTTTTATTCTATTGAAAGCTAATTTTACAAAAGGTAGTGAAAAAGATTTTATAGAGTTTATAAATAAAAAAATTCGCTTTAAAATAAAAAAAGTAAAAGAAAAAAAGGTTAAAGAGAATAAATAAAAGGAGAAAATATGGATATAGATACAAAAGAAATAAAAACATATGATGAATTAATTTCAATTGCAGAAAAGTTAAATTCAAACGAAGAAAGACTAGAATTATTAGGAAAATATTTTATGGAAAATGTAACTTATGCATATGAATTTGTAGATATTCTTGGGCAAAGTGCAAATTATGACCAAGAAGTTTTTATGGATATACAGTCAAGATATAATGTGTGGGATGAAAGCCAAAGAGAAGGGGCTTTGCAAGAGGTAGAAAATTATCTAAGAAAGACAATGGCGGTTAGATTTCACAATCAAGAGCTTTTGGAAGAAACATTAAGAAAAAGAATGGCGGCAATAAGAAAACAATATGGAGTAATTTTTGAGGCAAATGAAGAAACTTCTGCTAAAGGATCAAATTCAGAAGAAAGAAAATCGATAATTAGAATTAAGAATAAACATAATCCAGCAAAACCACGTAGAATAGCAGATTTAGTGGGAATATTATTAGAAACTCAAAATGGAGAAAAAGAATATGAAAATCTCAATTTGAGTTCATATAAAGAGATTAAAGAAGGTACAAGAACAGAGTGTGGAGCTATGCAGGCATATGAACCATACACCAGAATGGAAAATGGCTTATTGAAAAATGCGGTATGTATGCAATATGCCCCTTTTATAAAAAAATACTGTGATTATTTTAAAATTCCATGTGAAGAAGTTAGGGGAAAGGGGACAGTAGCCCATGCATGGGCTATAATAAGATTAGGCGATGAAATAATTCATTTTGATCCTACTAATATGGCTTTTGAACGTGATGGATATGGTGCACAAAGAGAAGGGCACCCAGAAGATTGGTTAGGAACAAGCATAGAGAAAATGTTTGAAATGCAACCAGGAAGAGAAATATATAACATAGGTAATTCAGAAAGAATGTTAATACAAAAGAAAAATTATGAAGAATATTCTGATGATATAAATAAATTGGTAGGTTATGATTATAGTGGAATTAAAACATATGAGGAGTTTATAGAAAAGGCTAAGAAAATGCAAAGTCAAGAGGAACAAATAAGATTTGTTTGTGGCTATTTTAAGCAGAATGCAGAATATGATTATAAAACGCTATTTGATGCAGTTTGTACATATGGAGTTGAAAAAGTGTTCTTTGAGGATATTCCATTAAAATCAGACAGTTATCAATCACAGTTAGTAGAAAAAACATATCAAGATCAACAAAACTTACAAGTATATTTAAGAAAATCAAAATCATATGAAGGAGATAATCCAATACTATCTCAAATAGTAAAATTAAATAATGAAGAAAATAGTGAGAGTAGTTTGCAAACCGATGAAGATAGAGTACAATATGCTTTCAAAATTTGGGAAGATATAATGTTGCCAGAATTGGAAAAACATACTCAAAATGAAAGTATAATTGCGGATTTTTTTGAGGAATATCTAAAAAATGTAGCAGATAAAATTGGAAAAACAGCAGTAACTTTGCAAAATGAAGAAGGAGAAATAAATGGTTTTGTTTTTGAGGATATGATTCAGAATTTAGTAGGCAATATGAGAGACTTAGATAAAAAACATCCGAAGGAAGAGACTAATGGATTGATAAAAAAAGGAGTTTGCAAACATTATTCAGAAGAAATAAAAAGAGCACTTGATGAATTAGAAATTGAAAATGAAACTGTTGGTGGAATTAGTGAGTGTGGACATGCATGGAATATGGTAAGGCTAGATGGAGAAATTAGGTTTATAGATGTTACTAGAGAAGTTTTTATAAGGGACGGATATGGTAATATACCAGAATGGCAAGCTAGTCAATGGATACTTTGTACTCCTGAAAGAATGTTTAGTATGCAAAGAGGAAGAAGAATAACAGAAATTGGTGATAGAAAACTAGAAGAAGAAATTACAATGGAGAATTATGCACAAAAGATTTCTGAATTAGAGAAAATCTTTGAAGAAGAAATTAGTTTAAAAAGCTTAGCTGGTCAAGCAATATCAAGACTTGGAAATACTGTAGAAGTTGATTGCAATGAAGCAAAATCATATGAAGAACAAAAGATGGCTGAGAATACACAAACTCAAGGAGACGAATAGAAAAAATAATCATTATAAATTAAGGTAAAGAGAGGAAAACGATGATGGAAGATACATATGAAAACAGTTATGTAGAAGTGCTAGAAATATTAAAACATATACCAAAAGACGAATATGAGAAAATACCAAAACAAATAATTTTCTTTTATGAGATTAATAAAAATAAAGATTACGAATATTCATATGATGTAAAAAATCCTAAAACTATGCGTAAAACAGATGCGATAATAATTAATTTATATAAAGATTATGTAGCATCTGATGAAGAAAGAAAAAGAGTAGAGGAAATTCTAAAATTAAATACTCAAAAATTAGAATTAGAAAAAATAAATAATTTTGATTCCAATGTTATATTCAAAAATAATGAGGAGATTGATGAAGAGAAAAATACACATACCGATATGATTGTGGCTGAAAATGAGAAATGGTACACAAAAATCTTTAAAAAGATTAAAAATCTATTCAAATGATTGACAATAAAGGAAACTTATGTTAAAATATTTAACTGTAACCGCATAATTCAAGGTACATAAACGATAGAATAGGCTATCTACCTAAAGTTTAAAGGTTAGCGAGTATACGAAAAAGGGAGGTGTACATAAATGTACGCAATAATAGAAGCTTGTGGAAGACAATACAAAGTAGCAGAAGGTGATGTTGTATTTTTCGAAAAATTAGATGCTGAAGAAGGTAAAAAAGTTACATTCGATAACGTTGTTTTAGTAGCTAATGGAGAAAAAATAGAAGTAGGAAGTCCTTTTGTTAAAGGTGCAAAAGTAGAAGGTAAAGTAGTTGCACATGGTAAAGGTAAAAAAATCGTTGTTTTCAAATATAAGCCAAAGAAAAATTATAGAAGAAAACAAGGACATAGACAACCATACACAAAAGTAGAAATAACAGCAGTTAAAGTTGCAGCAGCTAAAAAAGAAGCTAAAGCAGAAAAAGTAGAAGCTTAATTTAAAGAGATATAGATATAAAAGAAACGAAAGGAGTGAAACATCATGGCTCATAAAAAAGGTCAAGGTAGCGTTAAGAATGGTAGAGACAGTGAGTCTAAACGTCTTGGTGTGAAAAGAGCAGATGGTCAATTCGTTCTAGCTGGAAATATATTATTTAGACAAAGAGGAACAAAAATGCATCCAGGGACTAATGTTGGTATAGGTAGTGATGATACTCTATATGCATTAGTAGATGGTGTAGTTAAATTTGAAAGACTAGGTAAAGATAAGAAACAAATTAGTGTTTATCCAGTAGAAGAATAGACTACAAATAAGTATAAAATAAATATAAAAATTAAGGGATTGTTTATACAATCTCTTTTTTCTTACACTTGAAAAAAACGAGAAATCTTAGTATAATATGCAATATATTTTTATAATAGGAGATAAATAAATGGAAAATAATGATAGAATAATTAAATTCTTAGCACATGATGGAAAGGTAAATGTAGTGGTGGCTAATACTACTTTTTTGGTGGAAGAGGCGAGAAAAACTCATGATTTGAGTCCAACAGTAACTGCGGCACTTGGTAGATTGTTAACTATTACAGCTATTATGGGCACAGAGTTGAAAAGTATGAGCGATAATTTAACTGTACAATTAAAAGGAGATGGTCCGATAGGAACAATGCTTGCTGTTACTAATATGTTTCCAAAAGTAAAAGCTTGCGTTCAAAATCCTAGAGTAGAAATTCCTTTGAAAGAAAATGGAAAAATTGATGTATCTGGTGCAGTAGGAAAAAATGGATATTTAAATATAATAAAAGATATAGGTTTGAAGAATCCTTATATAGGAACAGTTCCAATTGTGTCAGGAGAGATAGCAGAAGATTTTACAAATTATTTTGCAACATCAGAACAAAAACCAACTGTAGTTGCATTAGGAGTATTGGTAGATAAAGATGGTGTTGTGTCTGCGGGAGGTTATGTGGTAACTCTTATGCCAGATGCAACAGAGAGTGAAATTGTAAAAATAGAAGAGGCAATTAAACAAGCCGATCCTATAAGTAAAATGTTAGATGATAAATTATCTTTATATGATATTGCAAAAAAAGTATCAGGGGATTCAGATATAAAAACAATAGAAGAAGCTATAATTCCAGTATATGAATGTGATTGCAGTAGAGAAAAAATGGAAAGAGGTTTAATTTCTATAGGGAAAAAGGAACTAGCTAATATTTTAGAAGAGGATGGAAAAGCGGAGATTGAATGTAGATTTTGCAATAAAAAATATAAATTTAATTCAAATGATTTAAAAGAAATATTGAATTCTTTAGAATAAGAGAAAAAACATAAGTTATATTTCAAGTTTGAAATTCATATAATTTCAAAAAACAGAAATTTTATAAGAAACAAGTAAAAATTACTATTAAAAAAATGTAGAAAAATGTTGTTTATATAACCCAAGTCTGATATAATCAATCTTGGGTTTATCTTTGCTCTTTTATAAAGAGCTTTTCCTACGGAATAAAGATATATCCAATTTACAAATTCATAATAACTATGTTTATAGAATTTAATAATCCGATTATTTAGAGGAGGTTTTTATGGAAAACAAATGCTGTAATTGTAATTGCGGAAAAGCAGATGAAGATTTACAAAAGATACTTTCAAAGTATGAAAAAGACAAAAGCAACTTAATACAAATATTAAATGAGGTTCAAGAACACTATGGATATGTACCAAAATCAGCTCAATTAGGAATATCTGAATATCTAGATATGCCAATGTCAGAGGTTTATGGAGTAGTAACTTTTTATTCAAGATTTACTTTAAAACCAAAGGGTAAATATAATGTGGCTGTTTGTTTAGGTACAGCATGCTTTGTTAAAGGTTCAGAAAAAATATTAGACAAAGCAAAAGAAATTTTAGGAATAGATGTTGGAGAAACAACTGCGGATGGAAAGTTTTCAATAGAAGCAACAAGGTGTATAGGTGCTTGTGGATTAGCTCCAGTTTTTACTGTAAATGATGAAGTTTATGGAAAAGCTACACCAGAATTAATAGAAAAAGTATTAGAAGAATATAAAAATAAATAAAACATATAAATAAAATATCAATTAGTAATGATAAAATATGTTAACCATATAAAGGGGGCATAGAAAAATGAAAAAGTTAGAAGAGATACACGAAATCAGAGAGCAAAAGCGAAAAGAGCTAGATTTACGTGTTAATTTAAAAGCAGATACACAAGAAAAACATATATTAGTATGTAGAGGAACAGGATGTACATCATCTAAATCACCAAAAATAATAGAAGAATTAAATAAAGCAATAAAAGAAAATAATTTAAATAATGTAAGAGTAATACAAACAGGATGTTTTGGACTTTGCGCAAAAGGACCAATTGTTATAATTAGACCAGAGGATACTTTTTATGCAGTTGTTAAACCAGAAGATTGCGCAGAGATAGTAAAAACACATTTAGTAGAAGGAAAGTTAGTAGAAAGATTATTATGCAAAGACATAGATGGAACAGAAGTTAAAAGATTAGATGAACTTAATTTCTACAAAAAACAAAAAAGAATAGCTTTGAAAAATTGTGGAGTAATAGATCCAGAAAATATAGATGAGTACATAGCTTTTGATGGATATAAAGCTTTAGAAAAATGTTTAATGGAAATGACTCCAGATGAAATTATAGAAACTGTTACAAATTCTGGCTTAAGAGGTAGAGGTGGAGCAGGTTTCCCAACAGGTAAAAAATGGATGTTTACTAAAATGGCACAATCTGATCAAAAATATGTTGTATGTAATGCAGATGAAGGAGATCCAGGTGCTTTCATGGATAGAAGTATATTAGAAGGTGATCCACACTGCGTTGTAGAAGCAATGATGATAGCAGGTTATGCAATAGGAGCAAACAAAGGATATATATATGTAAGAGCAGAATATCCAATAGCTGTACAAAGATTTCAAAAGGCTATAGATCAAGCTAGAGAATATGGAATATTAGGAAAAAATATATGGAATACAGGTTTTGATTTCGATTTGGAAATAAGATTAGGAGCAGGAGCTTTTGTATGTGGAGAAGAAACAGCTCTATTAGAATCAATAGAAGGAAGACGTGGACAGCCAAGATTAAAACCACCATTCCCAGCAAATTCAGGTTTATGGAAAGAACCAACTTTAATTAATAACGTAGAAACATATGCAAATATAACAAAGATAATTCTAAATGGTGCAGAATGGTATTCAAGCATTGGAACAGAAACATCAAAAGGAACAAAAGTATTTGCTTTAGGAGGAAATGTTAATAATATAGGTCTAGTTGAAGTTCCAATGGGAACAACTTTAAGAGAAATTGTTTTTGATATTGGTGGAGGAATTCCTAACGGAAGACAATTTAAAGCAGCACAAACAGGAGGTCCATCAGGAGGATGTATTCCAGCAGAACATCTTGATACACCTATAGATTATGAATCATTAGGAAAGATTGGATCAATGATGGGATCTGGTGGATTAATAGTTATGGATGATTCAAAATGTATGGTTAATTTAGCTAAATTCTATTTAGGATTTACAGTAGATGAATCATGCGGAAAATGTACACCATGTAGAATTGGAACAAAAAGAATGCTAGAATTACTAGAAAGAATTACAGAAGGAGAAGGTGAAGAAGGCGATATAGAAAAACTAGAAAAACTAGCAAATAATATAAAAGCAGCTTCTGTATGTGGATTAGGACAAACAGCTCCAAACCCAGTATTAAGTACAATAAAATACTTTAGAGATGAATATGAAGCTCACATAAAAGATAAAAAATGTCCAGCAGGTGAGTGTAAAGCTTTAGCAAGTTATTCAATTGATCCAAACAAATGTAAAGGATGCGGTATTTGTAAAAAACAATGTCCAGTTGGTGCAATCTCTGGTGAAGTAAAATCAGCACATGTAATAGATCCAAGTATCTGCATAAAATGTGGTGCTTGTGCATCAAAATGTCCATTCAAAGCAATTAGTAAATAAATGTATTTGCATTGAAATATTGGGAAATATAAATTAAAAGGAGGCTTTATAATGTCAGAGAACAAAATGATAAATATAACAATAGATGGTAAACAACTTTCTGTTGAAGAAGGAAAAACAGTTTTAGAAGCAGCAAGACAAGCAAATATAGAAATACCAACACTTTGTTTCTTGAAAGATATAAATGAAGTTGGAGATTGTAGAATGTGTATAGTTGAGATAGAGGGAAGACGTGGATATACACCTTCATGTATTCAAAAAGTAGAAGAAGGAATGAATATAAAAACAAATACTCCAGCACTTATAGAAGCAAGAAGAGTAGTTTTAGATTTAATATTATCAAACCATGATAGAAAATGTTTAACATGTACAAGAAATGGTAATTGTGAATTACAAGCTTTAGCAGAAAAATATAATGTTACAGAAATAGAATATGATGGTGAAAGAAACGAATATGAAATAGATGAGTTGTCACCAGCAATTGTAAAAGATTTGAATAAATGTATTTTGTGTAGAAGATGTGTTGCTACATGTAATAAAGTTCAAGAAATAGGAGCAATCGGTGTAGCTAATAGAGGATTTGCATCATGTGTATCAACAGCTTCTAATGCAAGCTTAAATGATGTAAACTGTACTTTCTGTGGTCAATGTATAGAAGCGTGCCCAGTTGGTGCTTTAAAAGAAAAAGATAGTACACAATTAGTTTGGAGAAAGTTAAGAGATAAAGATGCATATGTTGTAGTTCAAACAGCACCAGCAGTTAGGGTAGCTCTTGGAGAAGAGTTTGGAATGGAAATAGGAACTAATGTTGCTGGAAAAATGGTAACAGCTTTAAAAAGATTAGGCTTTGACAAAGTTTTTGATACAAATACAGGTGCAGATTTTACAATCATGGAAGAGGGAACAGAATTCATAGAGAGACTAAAAAATAATGGAGTTCTACCAATGATTACATCTTGTAGTCCAGGTTGGGTAAGATATATAGAAATGAATTATCCAGATTTATTGCCACATGTATCAACATGTAAGTCACCACATCAAATGTTTGGAGCAATAATCAAATCATATTATGCAGAAAAAATGAACATAGATCCAGCAAAGATATTTATGGTATCTGTAATGCCTTGTATTTCTAAAAAGTTCGAGATAACTAGAGATGATATGGCAGGAGCAGGATATTCAGATGTTGATGCAGTTTTAACAACAAGAGAATTAGCTAGAATGATAAAACAAGCAAACTTGGATTTCACAACTCTAGAAGATTCAGGCTTTGATGATCCTATGGGAGAAGCAACAGGAGCTGGAGCAATTTTTGGAACAACAGGTGGAGTTATGGAAGCTGCTTTAAGAACTGTATCAGAAGTATTAGAAGGAAAAGAATTAAATAAGCTAGAATTCAAAGAAGTAAGAGGCGAAAAAGATATTAAAAAAGCTGATTTACAAATTGCTGGAAAAGATATAAAGGTAGCAGTTGCCTCTGGATTAGCAAATGCAAAGAAAATAATGGAAGAAATAAAAAACGGAAATGCAGACTATCAATTTGTTGAAATTATGGCATGCCCAGGCGGATGCGTTATGGGTGGAGGACAACCAATTAAATCTTCAAAAATAAGAGCAACAGTAGATGTAAGAAAGAAAAGAGCAGAAGGTCTATATAGTATAGATGAGAAGAGTCAATTTAGAAAATCTCATGAAAATCCAGCTGTAAAGAAAATATATGATGAGTATTTAGAAAAACCAGGAAGCCATAAGGCACACGAATTACTTCATACAAGTTATGTAGAAAGAGAAAAATATAAAATGTAAAAAAGACACCAGATAATTTATTATCTGGTGTTTTTTACTAGAAATAACTAAGATGTTTATTCAAAATTTGGTCTCCAAGCTAACGGGCATTCCCCCGCCTCAAAGGGCTGTCGACTCAAATTTTTTATAAACATCTTATTAAACTCTATAGATTTTCTCCTAATACAGGAATTATTTGTTTCTTTCTTGAAACTACACCTTCTAAGAATGCTACATTATTTTCAAGTTTTACATTATATGCTTTTTCTACACTAGATGCACAGTTACCAAGAACTATAGCTTTTGAATTACAAGCCATAATATCTGTAATTGCAAATACGAATAAATCTAATCCTTTATTGTCTATAACTTTTGTAATTTCAGATTCTATATCTTGTTGATTTTTTAGAACGTCGTCGATTGCTACAGTATTTACTTGAGCAACAATTACTTTTTTTCCATTGATTTCACTTTGTTTTGCATCTAAATTTATTAATTCTTCAGATGAGAAACTGCTTAAGTCAGTTCCAGCTTTAAGCATATCTAATCCATATGTATTTATATCTACACCAGCAATTTTTGCAAGTTCTTCAGCAGTAGATTTATCTGCTGGAGTACAAGTTGGTGAGTTGAATAATAAAGTATCAGATATAATTGCACTTAGCATAAGACCTGCAACTGTTTTGTTGACTTCTATATTATTAGTTTTATATAAAGAATAAAGGATAGTTGCTGTACATCCAAAAGGTTTTACTGTAAAATCTAGAGGATATGCTGTATCAAAACCAGAGATACAGTGATGATCTATTACTTTATATATTTTAGCATCTTTTATGCTATCAGCACTTTGCTTAAAATCATTGTGATCAACAAGAATAACTGTATCATCACTTGAAACATCAGAAATAACTTCTGGTGCTTGCACATTAAAATAATTTAGTGCGTATTGTGTTTCTTTATTTGGGTTTCCTAAACTACAAGCTTTAACATTTGTATTTTGTAAATTTGCTTCTAAATCTGCTACAACTATAGAAGATAAAATAGAATCTGTATCTGGATTTTTGTGTCCAAAAATTAATGTTTCTTTCATATAAATTCTCCTTTTAAAATATATTTATTAAATCCAATAGATTATATAATATAAAGTGCATAAAAACAAGTTGATTTTACATATTTATAGCACTTTCTAAAGCTAAAGTTATCATCTGATGAAGAGATTCTTGTCTTTCTTCAGCTGAAAGATTTTCTTTAAATAAAAATGAGTCTGAAATAGTAAGTAAGCAACTAGCTTTTTTTCCTAATGCTTGTGCATTGTGGAATAGAGCAAAGGATTCCATTTCAACTCCTAAACAGTTATGTTCGTCTCTAAGTTTATTAAAATCGCAAATGTCTGAATAAAATACATCGCTACTATGGATAGTTCCTTTTGTTATAGGAATTCCTAAAGTATTTGCGGTATTTGAAATAATATCGTTTAATTCAGGACTTGAATTAATAGTATCTTTAGAATAGCCATTTTGATTCATAGCAAAACTAGATTCAGAATAAGCAGTATCTACAAGAACAACATCTAATAAACTTAATTTATCTGTATATGCACCAGCAGTACCAATTCTAATGATGTTTTCAACACCATAAAATTTATACAATTCATAAGAATAAATTCCAATGCTTGGCATTCCCATACCAGAAGCCATAACACTTATTTCTTTATCTTTGTATTTTCCAGTATATGCTAGAATTCCTCTAACATCACTTACAAGTTTAGGTTTTGTTAAATACTTTTCTGCTACCATTTTAGCTCTAAAAGGATCTCCAGGCATTAGAACAGTTTTTGCAATTTCACCTTCTTGAGCTTTTATATGTGGTGTCATAAAACCACCTCCTATCAGAAAGCATTATATCATAAAATTTTAATAATGCATAAAAAAAGATATAATTTTGTAATATTAATCCATTGACTTTATGCAACATAAAAGGTACAATTATAGTAGAGATTTTGCGAATAGGGGGACAATGATGAATCAAATCTTATGTACAGACGACTTTTTTGAAGAAAGAAAAAAAAGAGAAGAAGCAGAAGTAAAAAAACAAAAAAAGACTAAACATTCTACAGGTACTTGGAAAATGAGCCTGAAAAGAATGGAAATGAAAACATTTGCATCAATAATAATAATATGCTGTATATGCTTAGTGTTTTCATATTGTATATACGCATGTGGAATAATATTAAATACTGATGAAGGAACAGAGCAACTAGCAGTAGCAACAGAAAGCGAAAAGCCTGAGGAAGAAGTAAAAACTGAAGAAAAAAAGGAAATTGTAACTACAAAACAATTAATTGGTTTAGAAAAAAAGGAGTACACAACAAGTAGTGGTGAAACATATAAAATATCAGCAATATTAAATATACCAAGCTTAGGGATTAAGTATCCAGTATTATCAGAGAATTCAGAAGAACTAATGACAATATCATTAAATAAATATTGGGGACCAGAACCAAACGAAGAAGGAAATTGCTGTATAGTAGGACACAACTACTTAAATAAAACTCACTTCGGTAAACTTCCAGGTATAAAAATCGGAGATGAAGTTGAAATTACAGATGCAACTGGTAGAACTTTAACATATGTAGTATATGAAACTGATATAATAGATCCAGAAGACACAACATGTACATCGCAATTAACTAATGGAAGAACAGAAATAACATTGATAACATGTGCAAATGGTGGAGCAACAAGATTTATAGCAAAATGCGTTGCAATAGAAAAATAAGAAATATAAAAGGTACGATAAAAATCGTATCTTTTTTTCTTTTATAAAAAAAAGTATAAAAAAATCCTCAAAAACTATTGCAAAATAAAATTTGTTATAGTACACTTTATATGAAGTGGAGAGAAGTGGAGTAAAGTGTCACGAAAAAGAGGAGAGGTGAGGCAAGGTGTTATTAGGTACTTATGAGCATTCAATTGATGCAAAAGGTAGAGCTATAATGCCAGCCAAGCTTAGAGAAGACATCGGTGAGAGCTTTGTAATAACAAAAGGTCTTGATGGTTGTTTATTTGCTTTCTCAAAAAAAGAATGGGAAGAATTTGAACAAAAATTAAAATCACTACCACTTACAAATAAAGCAGCAAGAGATTCTGTAAGATTCTTCTTAGCAGGGGCAATGGAGTGTGAAATAGATAAACAAGGAAGATTTTTAATATCAAATGAATTGAGAAATCATGCACATTTAGATAAAGAAATTGTAATTGTTGGTGTTATCACAAGACTAGAAATATGGAATAGAGAAGAATGGCAGAAATATAACAATAGATCAAATTCAACAGAAGATATTGAACAAACAATGTCAGAACTAGGTATATAACTTGAAAAAGTTTATATAACATACTAAAGATAAAATTTAAAAGATACAAAAGAAAAAATTTAGAATTGTTACTCTAAAAAAAGAATTTTACAAAAGAAAAAATAAAAAAATACTAAAGAAAAAAATATTTTAAAGTATACCAAAGAAAAAATTTTTAATTATACTAAAGCTAACAAATAAAATACAAAAGATTTTTTAAATAAAATACAAAAGAAATAAATTTAATTAAAAGTAGACAGTTGGTGTCAATTTAGTAGTACCAACTGTTTACAATATATAGAGAAAAGCGCAGTCAATGCGTTTATCGTCGTTACAAGATTTTTTATTTTGATATAAACGAGGTATAAAGTGGAATTTAATCATAAGCCAGTATTGTTAGATGAATGTATAAATGGATTAAATATTAAAAAAGATGGAATATATATTGATGGAACACTTGGAGGGGCAGGTCATAGTAGAAAAATATTAGAGAATCTTTCAGAAAAAGGAACTCTAATTGGTATAGATAGAGATGAGGAAGCTTTAAGTGTCGCCAAAGAACGCCTAAAAGAATATAAGAATGTAATTTATGTGCATGGAAATCATGATAATATAAAGAATATAATTCAAGAGTTAGGAATAGAAAAAGTTGATGGAATATTACTTGATTTAGGAGTATCTTCATATCAGTTGGATGAAGAAAAAAGAGGCTTTAGCTATATGAAAGAAAGTGAACTAGACATGAGAATGGATAAGTCTCAATCGTTAACTGCTAAAGAAGTAATAAATACATATAGTGAAGAAAAATTATCACAAATATTATTTGAATATGGAGAAGAAAAATTTGCAAAAAAAATAGCAAATAATATATGTAAAGTTAGAAAAGAGAAAACTATAGAAACAACAAAAGAACTTGTTGAAATTATTGAAAATAGTATACCTTTTTCACATAAAAAAGATGGACATCCTGCAAAAAGAACTTTTCAAGCAATAAGAATCGAAGTAAATAATGAAATAGAACCTTTATATAATACTGTTAGAGATTGTATAGATGTATTAAATGAGGGTGGAAGACTTTGTGTAATAACATTTCATTCTCTAGAAGATAGAGCGGTTAAAAATGCATATGCAGATGCTGTAGGAAAATGTACTTGCCCAAAAGATTTACCATATTGTGTTTGCAATTATAAGTCTTTAGGTAAGGTTATAAATAAAAAGCCTATAGTAGCAGATGATAAAGAGCAAGAAGAAAATTCAAGAGCAAAAAGTGCAAAACTTAGAATTTTTGAGAGAAATAATCAAAAGTAAAAAAAGATAGAATTTACGAAAGAAGGGAGGGAGTAACTTGGCATATGGAAATAAATATCAATATGGAACTAGTCCGAGAAAGATAGCTCCAGAATATCGACCTGTTCGAAAACAGGCTACTAAAACAAAAACTACTGCAAGAAAACCTCAGACAAATGTCAGAAAAACTCAACCTCCACAAAATAGTAGAAAAGTAAGAATGAGTCCAGCTCAAAAAGCAAAACTTAAACAGGAAAAAAGGATGAAAAGTAAAGTAATTGCCATAGTATTATTTGTATTTACAGTATTATTTATTATAAGTTATAGAAGCTCCCTTATTTCACAGAATTTTGCAGAAATAAAAGATTTAAAAACGGAACTAGAAACATTAGAAAAAGAAAATCAACAATTAAGTGTCGGAATAGAAGCTGCACTAAATTTAAATAATATAGAAAAAATAGCAACTAAAAAGTTAGGAATGCAAAAATTAAAATCTGATCAAATTGTATATTTAAATTTAGATAAAGAGGATTATATACAGCCAGCATCTGAAGAAGTAGAAATGGAAGAAAATCAAAATTTTATTCAAAAGTTAATAAGTAAAATATTTTAGAGGTTCTAATATAGAACCTCTTTTATATAATATTATGGGTGATTAATAATGATTAGTTCCAATATAAAAACAAAACGAAGGATAAAAAGATTGCTTATAGTAGCATGTATAATTTTAGCTTTATTAGTGATTAGAATTGGAGTTATACAATTTATAGATGGCGAAAGATTAAAAACAATGGCTTTAGAACAACAATCTAAAGATAGAAAAGTTAGTGCAAAAAGGGGGACTATATATGATGCTACAGAGAAAAATATTCTAGCCGTTAGCAGTAGTGTTGAAACTGTGACAATAAATCCTACAAATATAGTACAAGGAGATAAAGAAAAAGTAGCAAGAGCATTGGCAGATATTTTTGAGCTTGATTATGAAACAATATTAAAAAAAGTAAAGAAAAAAAGTTCAATTGAAACAATTATTAGAAAAGTAGATAAAGAAAAAACTGATGAATTAAGAGTATGGTTAAAAGAAAATAATATTAGCGTTGGTGTAAATATAGATGAAGATTCTAAAAGATTTTATCCCTATAATACATTAGCATCTCAAATAATTGGTTTTACTGGTAGTGATAATCAAGGCTTAGATGGATTAGAAGCAAAATATGATGGTGTGTTAAGTGGTGATGAGGGAAAAATTACTAAAGTTACTGATGCAGTTGGTGGTGAAATAGAAAAAGAAAATGAGGAATACATATATCCAACAGCTGGAAATGATATAGTTCTATCTATAGATGTAAATATTCAATCTATAGTTGAAAAATATTTATCGGAAGCTTGTATAGATAATGAATGTACAGATGGAGGAAATGTTATTGTTATGAATCCAAATACTGGAGATGTTTTAGCTATGGCAACATATCCTGGGTACAATCTAAATGAACCATATACGATAAATAATGAAAATTTACTAAGTATGTGGGATAGTTTACCACAAGAAGAAAAAACTAAAAATCTTCAACAAATGTGGAGAAATAAAGCTATTGCAGATACATATGAACCAGGTTCAACTTTTAAATTGATAACAACATCAGCATCTTTAGAAGAGGGAATAGTAACTGATATTGATGCAATGAGATTTGCATGCACTGGGTCAATAAATATTGCGGGAACTAGGATTAAATGTTGGAGATATTATAGACCACATGGTAGTGAAAGTTTAAGAACAGCCCTAATGAATTCGTGTAATCCAATTTTTATTGGACTTGGGCAACAGCTAGGAGTGAATACTTATTATAAATACTTAAATAAATTTGGTTTATTACAAAAAACTGGAATAGATTTGCCGGGAGAGGCTAATAGTATATTTTTGAAAGAAGATAAAGTAGGTCCTGTAGAGTTGGCAACAATATCTTTTGGACAGAGATTTGAAATAACACCAATTCAATTGATAACTGCAGTTTCTAGTATAGCAAATGGAGGAGAACTAATAACACCAAGACTCGTGAAAAAAATAATAGATACAGAAAGTGGTGAAGTAAACGAAACAGAGATAAAAAAGAAGGAGAGAGTAATATCAGAAGAAAATGCAAAAAAAGTTTTGGATATGATGCATTCAGTAGTAGCAGAAGGCACTGGAAAAAATGCCCAGGTACCAGGCTTTACAGTAGGAGGAAAAACAGGAACATCAGAAGATGGTGTTAATACCAATAAATATGTTACATCTTTTATAGGTGTAGCACCAATATCATCTCCAGAAGTAGTAGTGTTAGTAACTTTATATAATCCAGTAGGAGAAGGGGGACATCAAGGAGGTGCATGGTATATTTAGTAACTACAAAGAGATTGAATGCATTCAATAAAATTCACAAAATTTGTTGAATATATTCAATAAAAATAAAAAATACAAAAAATCACGTTTGAGGTTAGAAAACTTTCAACGTGATTTTTGTTTTTATATATAATGTAATAAAACTTCTTTTAAAGAATAGAATTGAATAACTAATACTTTATAAGGAGAAAACAAATTGAAAAATCAAAGTATAAAGATAGAAAATTTATTAAAAGTAGGAGACTTATATCAATTAAAGGTAGGAAATATGTGTGTAGAAATGGTATATTCTGAAAACAATAAAAGTTTTAATGAATGCATGTTAAACATTTTTAAACAAAAGTTAAAGAGAAATTGAATACTATTAAAAAAGGGGGCAAGTAATAATTTTGGCTGGAAGAAAATCAAAATACTCTTCAGAAAATTCAAATAATAAAGATACTAAGACATGGTCAGTAGCACAATATATTAGACTTTCTCAAGAGGATAATGATACAGGAGTTGATAAGCAAGAGAGCAATAGTATTACAAGTCAAAAAGCTTTATTAAACGAATTTATTGAAGAACATGATGATTTGATTGTTTATGATACTTATGTTGATGATGGATATACTGGAACAGATTTTAATAGACCTGGTTTTCAAAGATTATTGGAGGATATGAGAAATGGGAATATAAATTGTGTTCTTGTAAAAGACTTATCAAGATTAGGAAGAAACTATATAGAAGTTGGAAATTATATTGAGCAAATATTTCCAATTTTTAATATAAGGTTTATAGCTATAAATGATAATGTTGATAGCTTTAAGAATCCTATGAGTAGCAATACTATTCTAGTTCCATTTAAGAATCTAATTAATGATGAATATGCAAGAGATACATCAATAAAAATAAAATCAGCACTGAATGGAAGAAAGAAAAAAGGCGAATTTATAGGAGCTTTTCCAGCTTATGGATATGTAAAAGATAAACTAGACAAGCATAAGTTAGTAATAGATCAGGAATCAGCTGAAATTGTAAGAAGAATTTTTGAATGGAAAGTGAACGAAGGGCTTGGAAATTTAGCAATATGTCATAGATTAAATGATATGGGAGTTTTAAATCCAACAGGATATAAAAGGAAGAGATTAAATCAAAATTATAATAATTCTAAAATGAAGGAAGAAGATTATTCATGGTGCCCATCTACTGTTAGAAATATTTTAAAAAATGATGTTTATATTGGGAATGTAACGCAAGGTAAAAGAAAAGTAAAAAGTTATAAAATACATAAAGTTGAACAAATTCCAGAAGATGAATGGGTAACAGTAAAAAATATGCATGAGCCTATTATTGATAAGGAATTATTTGATAAAGCACAGAAATTAAGAAAAGTTGATACAAGAGTACAAAATACTGGAATTTTAAGTATGTGGGCAGGAATTTTGAGATGTAGCGATTGTGGACGTGCAATGCATAAAAAGTATTGCAAAAATGCTAGTGGCACAGTTTATGAATATTATATTTGTGGTACATATAGAAAAAAATCAAATAAGTTATGTACAAAGCATACTCTAAAAAAAGAAGAACTTGAAAGTAGTGTATTAGATGCTGTTAAATTACATATAGAATTACTTATTGATATTGAATATATATTAGAGCAAGTTAATAAAACTAAAGCACAGAAATTAGCAAATGAAAATATAGAAAGTATAAAATTCTCTAAACAAAAAGAAGTTGAAAAAATAAGTAATTTAAAAAGAAACTTATATGAAGACTGGAAAAATGAATATATAACAAAAGAAGAATATTTAGAATATAAGCAAAAGTATGAGAGAGAGATTGAAAAAATAAAAGAAATTATTGAAAATTTGGATAAACAAAAAGAAAAGAAAGAAGAGAAAATAAAGAATAATAGCAAGTGGCTAGAAAACTTTAAGAAATATAAAAATATATCTGAACTAGACAGGGATATTATAACAGCGCTAATAGATTATATTGAGGTATATGAAAATAAAAAAATCAGAATTCATTTTAAATTTGTAAATGAACTGGATTTAATTTCTTAAGTTATTGTTATACATGGGGACGGAGTTTTGTGGTTATAGAAATTATATAATAAAAACTCCTACAGTATTAACTATAGGAGTTTTTCCGATATTACTTATATTATAGGTATTTAATTATTTGATTTTCGTCTTTTTTGTATCTTAAAATGATTCTTTACTCTTAAATAATAATGCACCAACAGATAAGATAGCTATTCCTGATATAGCTAAAGGCAAGTAGTTTACTACACCTGTTTTTGGTGTTGTATCTTTTTCATCATCATTCTTATTTTCGTCTACTATTGGCTCATCATCTTTTGGTTCATCATCTTTTGGTTCATCATCTTTTGGGTCGTCAGAAGCTTTTGTTTCTTCTAACTTAGCATAAATAGTAGTATCTGATGTTAATTCTTTAGAAAAATCAAATTTTGTTTCAAATTTAGCATCTTCATAAAAATCAACTAAAGTGTAATTAGATAAACCTAATTCATCTAAGTCAATTTCTTTTTCTAAATCTTCTCTTGAAAGTGTTGTACCTTCTTTTAGTTCTTTTGTTATAGTCTCATCATTTAATTTTACAGTTACAGTTATATCTTTTACAAATTCTTCACCTGTAGGTGATACTTTATCATTATCATTACTTTCGAAAAGAATTTTGTTATCAGAATCAGTTACAACGACTTTGTTACCGCTAGTAAATATCTTTTGTTCTGAATCAGGGGTATTTTCAACAGAAAAACCAGTTAAATTATCGTCATTTTCAGCGATATAAATAACATTTTTAGTTTGGTCTGTTGTAATTTTACCATTCATAACTATCTTTGGATTTATATTTTCTGTAATGCTATCTCCTTTAGAGATTTCTATACCATTATTATCGTTCTCACCATTTTTCCCTAAAGTTAAGTCGATAACTTCTACAGTACCAGCATTAACTAATACACCACCAAACTTATTGTTTTCAATTTTTACTTTATCTAAAATTACATGACCACCATTATAAGCTTGTACGGCATATTTGTTACTACCAGTTAAAGTAAGGGATTCTAAAGTTACTTTACCATCTTTTCCAACTGTAATCAAAGAACCATTAGAGTCATGATTAGTAAAATTTTCAGCTTTTGATATAGTATGTCCAGCACCATTAATAGTAAATGTCTTTCCAGTAGTTTCTAGCGGTTCTGTTAGTTGAATGTTACCTGTTAGTGTAATAACATCATTATTATCAGCTTTTTCAATTGCATCTTTTAAATCTGCTTCATTACTTACTGATTTACTTTCTGCACTAGCAAAAGTAGGAACTAATACTATTGCCATTAATGTTATAACTAAAAATAAGGCTATTTTTTTAATGTTTTTCATTTTATCATATCCTTTCATAATTAATATATATTTTTCTTATAAAAAAGTTATTTCATATCTATAATGCATAAATGCTTTATTAAATTACTTTTTTATTGAGTAGTATTTTACAAAAATATTATCGACTTTTTTTTATTAATTTATGCAAATTAATGATTTTTTTCATTGAGAATAAAAAGAAATTTTGTAAAAAAATTGAAAAGATAAATTAATAATAAAAAAATCAAAAAGGTAGAAAATAATTTTTATATATGTTAGAATTAGATTAAATTATAAGAAAGGAAATATACGTATGAAAAAATCAAGTAAAATTATTATTGCTTTAATCGTAATTATAGCACTTGTCGTAGCAGTTTCAGCTTTTATATGTTGGACTACAAAAAATAAAACAACAGAAAACGAAAAAAACACATTAAAAGTTTCAACAGTTGAAGAGTTAACAAAAGTGGTAGAAGATGTGTATTCCAAAAAAGAAAAACCATTTCCTAGCCTAGAAACAACTGAAATTGATGTGTCTGATGAAGTAAGTGTACAATCAGCTACAGGACTTGAAAATGGAGAAAAACTTGAATATCTTGTTGTATCAGAACCAATGATTTCTTCTCAAGCTTATTCTTTTGTTCTAGCAAAAGTAAAATCAGGAGTAAATGCTAATGATATTGCAAAAGAGATGTTTGATAAAGTTAATCCAAGAAAATGGATTTGTGTATCAGCTGAAAAAGTTTGTGCTACTAGTAGCGGAGATGTTGCATGCCTTATAATGACTAATAAGGATGCTACTGAAAGTATTTTTGAAGGTTTCAAAGAAGTTGCTGGAAGTGTAGGACAAGAATATAAAAAAGATATTGAAGAAGAAGAACTTCCAGAAGATATGACACTTCCAAGTATTGATGTACCAAATGATGTAGAAAATACAGTAGATTAAAAATTAAATCTAATAGATAAATCATCGTCATTTTATGTCGATGATTTATTAGTTAAGGAGAGAAAATGATATTTTCGAGTATAACTTTTTTATTTTTCTTTTTACCAATAGTTTTGGCAATATATTATATTGTACCCAAAAAAATTAAAAATTTTATATTATTAGTGGCATCACTATTTTTCTATTTTTATAGTGAACCAGTTTATGTTTTATTGATGATTTTTTCAATAATTTCAACGTATATTTTTGGCTTATTAATAGATAAATATAAAAAATATTCAAAAGTTTTTTTAATAATTTCAATTTGTATAAGTGTTGGAATTCTGGTTTATTTTAAATATACTAATTTTATTATTCAAAATATAAATTTGTGGTTAAAAAATAAAATAGATTTTATAAATGTTATTCTTCCTATTGGAATCTCTTTTTATACTTTTCAAATGATTAGTTATAATATAGATGTATATAGAGGACAAGCAAAAGTTCAAAAAAATATTTTAAAACTTGCAATGTATATTTCACTTTTCCCACAATTAATTGCAGGTCCAATAGTAAGATATACTACAATAGAAGGACAACTGGAAAATAGAACACATACATTAGAGAAGTTTTCAAATGGAGTAAAAAGATTTGTAATAGGGCTGGGAAAGAAAGTTTTAATTGCAAATGTTTTAGGAGAATTGGCTAGTAAGTTTTTAAGTAGTAATGATGTTAGTGTTTTATTTTTCTGGTTATATGGAATTTCAATAATGTTACAAATATATTTTGATTTTTCGGGATATTCAGATATGGCAATAGGACTTGGAAAAATGTTTGGATTTGAATTTCTAGAAAATTTCAATTATCCATATATTGCTACAACAATAACAGATTTCTGGAGAAGATGGCATATTTCGCTTAGTAGTTGGTTTAGAGATTATATATATATTCCACTTGGAGGAAATAGAGTAAGTAAATTAAAGTGGATAAGAAATATTCTTTTAGTATGGATGTTAACAGGCTTATGGCATGGAGCATCTTGGAACTTTGTTATATGGGGATTATATTTTGGAATAATATTATTATTTGAAAAAATATTTTTAAATAAATTTTTAGAGAAAGTTCCAAATATATTGAAAAGAGTATATGTATTAGTAATTGTAATGCTTAGCTTTATCATATTTAATGGAGAAGGAATAGAACAGATTATGAGAAATAATGAAGGTTTAATTTGTATTGGGGAAATTCCATTAATCTCAACAGAAAGTTTATATTACTTGAAGAGTTATTGCATAGCTTTACTAATTGGAATAATCGGATCAACTCCTTTAAGTAAAAATATTGCGAATAGCAGAAAGTTTAATAGAATTGCCAATTTTTTAGAACCAGTATTTTTAATAATTATATTAGTAGTTTCAACAAGTTATATTATTGATGGTTCGTTTAACCCATTCTTATATTTTAGATTTTAGGAGGAAATATGAAAGGGAATAAAGCGAAAGATGCTATAGTTACGATAGCTTTCCTAATAATTTTATTTTCAGTATTTATCATAAATATAGTAGTAAAAGATAAAACAATTTCTGCTTCTGAAAGGAGAAGATTAGCAAGTTTTCCAAAGATTACAAAGTCAGAAGTAATGACAGGAAAGTTATCAGAAAAATTTGAAAAATATTTTTCTGATCAATTTGTTGGAAGAGATTTTTTTAGAAGTTTAAAAACTGTATGGAATTTCAATGTTTTTAGACAGAAAGATAATAACGAATTGTTTGTAAAGGATAATTCGATATATAAAATGGAATATAAATTAAAAGAAAAAAATATTAAAAAATCAGCAGAAAAAATAAATGAAATCTATAATAAGTATTTAAAAAATATGAAAGTTTATTATTCTATAATTCCTGATAAAAATTATTACTTAGAAAAAGATGACCATTTAAAAATGGACTATGAGAAAATAAAAGATATAATGAGTCAAAATTTGAGCAATATCAAGTATATAGATATATGGGATGAGCTTGATTTAAATGATTATTATAGAACGGATTTACATTGGAAACAAGAAAAATTAGATGATGTTGTAATGTGTATAAAAGAGAATATGAACCTAGAAAACACAGATTTTGCAAAATATGATGTAAAGGATAAAGGAGAGTTTTACGGGGCATATTATGGACAATTAGGAATGAAAGTTAAACCAGATAATTTATATATTTTAACAAATGAGGAACTAGAAAAGTGTGTTACATATAATTTTGAAACTAATCAAATAGGAAAAGTCTATCAGACTCCTAGAACATCAGATAAATACGATATATATTTATCTGGGGCAGTGCCATTACTTAGAATAGAAAATCCAAATTCTAAATCAAATAAAGAATTGATATTGTTTAGAGATTCATTTGGAAGTAGTTTAGCACCATTATTACTAGATAGTTATAGTAAAATCACGCTAGTTGATATAAGATACATGTCAAGCAAAAATTTAGACCAATATATAGAATTTAATGGGCAAGATGTATTGTTTTTATATAGTAGTTTGGTATTAAATCAAAATATTTTACGATAAAATGTAGTTACAAAATACACCAAGGAGGTGCTGTTGCAGCACCTGTAGGTGGTAAAATTTTGACAGATGTTTTATCATATTTAGAATTAGAGAAGGATGATGTATCTGAAGATGAAATAATAAAAAGAGTAAGTGTTCCAGATATACGTGGAATGAGTGTAAAGAAAGCAAAAAGTCTGCTAAAAGAAAGTGGTTTATTATTAGAGTTAAAAGAAGCAAAAGAGGTGTCTGATGAAGCAATAATAACAACTCAAATTCCAATGCCAGAAACCCAAGTAAATGAAAATAGTAAAGTATATTATGAAACATAAAAATATTTAAAAATATAATTTTATACTATACAAAAGAAAAAAATAATTATATAATGTTATGGGATTTTATGGACTGGAGGAATATGTATGGAATTAAAATCAATTTTAAGAAAAATTGAAGGTTTAAAGGCAAAAGGAAATTTAGATATAGAAATAAGTAATATTACCAGTGATTCAAGAGAAGTTATAGATGGTAGTCTATTTGTTGCAATAAAAGGATTCGAAACAGATGGGCATAAATATATAGAAAAAGCAATAGCAAGTGGTGCAAAAGCTGTAATGATTGAAGAGGGATTTGATTATAAAACTGTCAAAGAACTGGAAGGTGTAACTATCATATCTGCACCAGATACTCGATATGCATTAGCAATTTGTAGTAGCAATTTTTATGATAATCCATCAGAAAAATTTAAATTAATAGGTGTTACAGGCACAAAGGGAAAAACTACTACTACATATATGATAAAATCAATATTAGAAAAACAAGGCAAAAAAGTAGGACTAATAGGAACAATTGCAACATATATTGGAGATAAAAAAATAGAAGATAGTGATAGAACAACGCCAGAAAGTACAAAGCTTCAACAAATATTTGCTATGATGGTAAAAGAAGAAGTAGAAGTTGTCGTCATGGAAGTTTCATCACAAAGTCTAAAACTTAATAGAGTTGCAGGTTGTAATTTTGATATAGGTGTGTTCACGAATTTTTCAGAAGATCATATAAGTCCAAAAGAACATCCAAACATGGAAGATTATTTCAATTCAAAAGTAAAATTATTTGAAATGTGCAAAATTGGTTTTATAAACGCAGATGATTTCCATGTTGCAAAAGTAAAAAAATTAGTACCTGATTGTGCAATTTCTACTTATGGAATAGATAATTTTTGTGATGTATTAGCAAAAGATATAACAATAACAAATTCATATGTAGATTTCAAAGTAAAAATGGAAGGAAAAAACGAACGAGTTAAAACATGTATACCAGGAAGATTTAGTGTTTATAATGCATTAGCAGCAATTTGTGTAACAACAAAGCTAGGTGTTCCAAAGGAGATTATAAAAGAAGCTTTAGTAGAAGTGAGAGTACCAGGAAGAAGTGAATTAGTAGAAAATAAAAGAGATTTAGTGATAATGATAGATTATGCTCATTCTCCAGAAAGCTTAGATAATATATTAAGAGCAGTTAAATCATATACACCAGGTAAAGTAATTTCTGTTTTCGGTTGTGGTGGGGATAGAGATTCAGGAAAAAGACCTTTAATGGGTGAAATATCAGGAAAAATAGCAGACTTTACAATAATTACATCAGATAATCCAAGAACAGAAAGTCCTGAAGCAATAGTAAAAGAAATTGAAGCAGGAATAAAAAAGACTAAAGGAAAATATACATGTATAGTTGATAGAATAGAAGCAATAAAATATGCAATTTCTATGGCAAAGAAAAGCGATATAATTGTTTTAGCTGGAAAGGGTCATGAACCATATCAAGAAATAGGTCATGAAAAGTATCCTTTTGATGAAAGAATTATAGTGAGAGAAATTATAGAAGAATTAGAAAAAGAAGAAAAAAACACAGAACAAAATAAAAGAAAAAAATAGACGAAAAGAGTGAAAGAAATGAAGTTTCAAACAATACTAGTTATAGTTTCCTTTGTTATATCGGTTATGTTAGCACTGGGAATTATACCTATTTTGAAAAAGAAAAAAATGGGACAAAGTGAAAGAGATGATGGACCAAAATCACATTTGTCAAAACAAGGAACACCTACAATGGGGGGAATAATTTTTATAATATGTACTTTGTTAATGTCAATTAGTACATGCATTATAACAAAGAAATATAATATATTAGCACTAGCATTGGTATCTATAGGGTTTGGCTGTATAGGAATGTTTGATGATTATAAAAAACTGGTAAAAAAAGATACAAAAGGATTAAGCCCAAAAGGTAAAATGATTGGTTTATTGGCTATATCCATTATATATATTCTGTTTATAATAAAAATAGCTAATATAGGAACAAGTACATATATACCATTCCTTAAAATATTTATAAATATACCAGTTTTCGTGTATATACCATGTGCAATATTTATTATGTTGGGAACAACAAATGCTTTTAACTTAACTGATGGGATAGATGGATTAGCTACAACCATTAGTCTTATAGTGATAACATGTATAACTGGAATTGCTATGTTAAAAGGTGTAGAGGTAGTAGCTATGTTTGGAAGCATATTAATTGGAATGTGCTTAGCCTTTTTAATCTTTAATTTGCATCCTGCTAAAGTATTTATGGGAGACACGGGCTCACTTTTTTTAGGAGGGGCGGTTGTAACAGCAATACTATATTTAAAAATGCCTTTGCTATTGATAATAATAGCTTTAATACCAGTATGTGAAACTTTATCAGTAATTATACAAGTGGCATATTTTAAAAAAACAGGGAATAGAATATTTAAAATGGCTCCAATACACCATCATTTTGAATTGTCAGGATGGAGTGAAAACAAAGTTGTTTCAGTATTCAGTATTGTAACTTTAATGCTTTGTATTATAGGTCTTGTAGCTATTTAATATATTGTATTTATTAAAGGAGAAACAAATGCCAAAGACTAAAAGTAGAAAAAATGAATCTAATCAAATAAATAATCAAGTGGATTTTGTATTGCTTGTAACAGTATTATTATTATTATCGTTTGGAATAATAATGGTTTTGTCTGCAAGTTCACCATCATCTATAGCAGAGAGTGGAAATAGTTATGAATATGTTTCAAAACAATTAATAAGTGCTATAATTGGTATAATTGCAATGATATTTTTCTCAAAAGTAAATTATAGAATTTATGAAAAATTTTATATACATATATATTTTATTTCAATATTAGTGTTATTGCTAGTTTTAACACCATTAGGAGTTTCAGCAAATGGTGCTTTAAGATGGATAAATGTTGGATTTTCAACTTTACAACCATCGGAAATAACAAAGTTAGGACTTATAATTTTTTATTCAGCTTTATTATCAAGTAGAAAAGATAAATTAAATAAATTATCAACAGGTTTCTTTATGCCAATATTACTATTAATACCAGTTATGGCTATATTAATATTTTTTCAGGATCACTTAAGTGCTACTTTTGTAATTGTAGTTATAACTTCAATATTAATGCTTATGGCAGGTACAAAGTTAAGATATTTCTTGTCTTTTGGAATGGCAGGAGCAGGACTAGGTGTAGCAGGATTATATTATATGGCAAAGGTATCTGAAAAAGGAGCTTTCAGAATAAGCAGAATAGTATCTTTCTTGAATCCATGGGCAGATTTACAAGGAGATGGATGGCAGGTTATACAAGGTTTGTATGCTATTGGATCAGGTGGATTATTTGGAGTAGGGCTTGGAAACAGTAATCAAAAATATTTATATATACCAGAACCACATAATGATTTCATTTTTGCAGTTTTAGCAGAAGAATTAGGATTTATCGGATGCTTATTTGTAATAGCATTATTTACAATTTTTATATTAAGAGGAGCGATAATAGCAATGAAGTCTAAAGACATGTTTGGAAGTTTATTAGCAGTAGGAATAACAACGCTAGTAGGAATTCAAGCAATAATAAATATAGCAGTTGTAACATCATCTATGCCAAATACAGGAATGCCTTTACCATTCTTTAGCTATGGAGGAACAGCTTTGATTATACTGTTGTCAGCAGTAGGAATCCTATTAAACATATCAAGAAACATAGAAAAAGTTTAAATAAAAAGGAGAAAATTTATGAAAGTGATTATAGCGGCAGCAGGAACTGGAGGACATATAAATCCAGGGATTGCAATAGCTAATAAAATCAAACAAGAAGAACCAGATTCAGAAATAATATTTGTAGGAACTACAAGAGGATTAGAAAATGATTTAGTACCTAAAGCAGGATATGAGTTAAGAACAATAGAAGCATATGGTCTAAAGAAAAAGATAAATATAGAAAATATTAAAAATATGATAAAGACAGTAAAAGGTTTAGGGCAGGCAAAAAAAATTATTAGAGATTTTAAACCAGATTTGGTAATAGGAATGGGGGGATATATATGTGGTGCAGTAATTACAGCTGCACATAAAGCTAATATACCAACTATGTTACATGAGAGTAACGCTTATCCTGGTAGAGCTGTAAAAATGCTTTCAAAAAAAGTAGATAAAATAATGGTAGCTTTTGAAGAAACAAAGGAAAATTTAGCAAAATGTAAAAATGTAGTAGTAACAGGTACACCGACAAAAGTAACAGATTTAAAATTAACAAAAAACGAAAAAGATGAAAAAATAAGAGAATTGGGATTCAATCCTAATAATCCAATTATATTAGTGTTTGGTGGAAGTCAAGGAGCTAAAAGAATTAATGATGCTGTAGAATATTTGGTAAAAGATAAATATAGGATTTTCCAAGTCTTGTGGGCAACAGGACAATTACAATATGATATTATAAAAGAAAATTTATCTAAAGATGGATATGATATAAATAATTTAAAAGGTGTAAAGGTATTACCTTATATATATAATATAGAAGAAGCTTGGAATATTGCTGATGTAGTTGTATGTAGAAGTGGAGCAATTACAGTAACTGAAGCTGCAATGGTTGGAAAACCTTGTATTTTCATTCCTCTACCAAGTGTAGGAAAAAATAGACAATACGATAATGCTTTAGTATTAGAAAAGCTTGGAGCAGCAAAAATTATTCTTAATGAAGATGTAAATGGACCAATATTGTCACACGCAATAGAAAATATATGTTTTGATAAAGAGACATTGCAAAAAATGGGTGAAAAGGCAAAAAAAATAGCTTTTAAAAATGTAGAAGAAAAAATTTATGAAGAAATAAAGGAAGTATTAAATAAATAATTTACAAATTAAACATATACATTATACATAGCTAAAAAATATTAAATCTACTATTATAAAAGTCCAAAAAAATGTCGAATTACAACGCACGAAAATGCTTGAAACTACAAGTGTAGTGAGTTATAATAGTCCAGTAAATACAAAAGAGGGGGCAAAGTAATGAAGACTTTTTATGGGGACACATATATTAATAAGGAGGATTTAAAAGAAATAGGAATAAACTATCCTATCAAAATTGAATACTATAAAACCTACAAAAAGGGCGATATAGAAAATGCAACATACGGTATTGAGATAGTTAAAAGATCATATTTAGAAGGAAATACTAACATAGAAAAAAGAACTATAAAAAATGTAAATAAAAATGACCATATAATTAATAAAATACTAAAAGTATTAAAAGAAAATGCAGTTACTCCAATTAGTGCACAAGAAGTTATTGACGATTTATTATATGCAAATTAATAGAAACGCTCACTATATTAGTGAGCTTTTTCAATATATATAGGAAATTTTAATATATTACTTGAAATTTAAATAAATTTATTCTAAAATTTATTTGATTAACAAAAAAGGAGAAAACATATGGCGGATAAATTAATAATTGTTGAATCACCAGCGAAAGCAAATACCATTAAAAAATTTATTGGTGGAAGCACAAAAGTTGTAGCTTCAATGGGACATATAAGAGATTTACCAAAATCTAAATTAGGTATAAATGTAGAAAATAATTTTGAACCCGAGTATATAAATATAAGAGGAAAAGGAGATTTAATTAAAGCATTAAAGAAAGATGCAAACAATGCCAAAAAAGTATATCTTGCAACTGACCCTGACCGTGAAGGAGAAGCTATTGCATGGCACTTAGCTTATATTTTAGGAATAGATGAACATTCAAGTTGTAGAGTTACTTTTAACGAAATAACAAAAACGGCTGTTCAAAAGGCAATGAAAGAGCCAAGAACTTTAGATATTAACTTAATAAATGCTCAACAAGCAAGAAGGGTTTTAGATAGAATTGTAGGTTATAAGATAAGCCCTGTTTTATGGAAAAAAGTTAGAAGAGGATTATCCGCAGGTAGAGTGCAATCTGTAGCTGTAAAATTAATAGTAGATAGAGAAGAAGAGATAGAAAAATTTATTCCAGAAGAATATTGGAATATATCAGCAATATTAAAAGATGAAGAATCTAAAAAAACTTTTCTTGCAAAGTTTTATGGAAAGAATGGCAAGAAATTAGAATTACATTCAAAAGAAGAAGTAGATAAAATCTTAAATGATATAAAAAAAGGAAAGTTTATTGTAAAAGAAGTAAAAAAAGGCGAAAAGAAAAGAACACCAGCGCCACCATTTACGACTAGTACACTTCAGCAAGAAGCATCTAGAAAATTGGGATTTTCTTTAAAGAAAACGATGATGGTAGCACAAGGATTATATGAAGGTGTAAATGTACTAGATAGAGGTAGTGTAGGTTTAATAACATACATGAGAACAGATTCTACAAGAATTTCTGAAGAAGCAAGAGCTTCTGCAAAAGAACAAATCATAGCTAAATATGGAAAAGAATATTATGAAAATAGATATTACAAAACTAAAGCAGATTCGCAAGATGCACATGAAGCTATAAGACCAACTTATTTAGATTTAGAGCCAGATAGAGTAAAAGAATCTTTGAATAATGATCAATACAAATTGTACAGATTGATATATAATAGATTTTTAGCCAGTCAAATGTCACAAGCAATTTACGATACAATTTCAGCAAATATAGAAGTAAATGAATATAATTTTAAAGCAAATGGTCAAACTCTAAAGTTTAAAGGATTTATGACTTTATATGTTGAATCCACTGATACAGAAGAGGAAGAAGATACACAAATGCCAGAATTAGAGGAAGGGCAAATAGTTAAAAAAGAAGAAATAGAGCCAAAACAAAGTTTTACAGAACCTCCTCCTAGATATACAGAAGCAAGTCTAGTAAAGGCACTAGAAGAGAAAAATATCGGAAGACCAAGTACATATTCACCAACAATAACAACAATATTAGAAAGACGCTATATAGAAAAAGAAAGCAAGCAACTTGTTCCAACAGAATTAGGAAGAACTGTAAATAAGTTGCTTATAGAGAATTTTCAAGATATTATTAATGTTGAATTCACATCAAATATGGAAAATAAATTTGATAGAATTGCAGAAGGAAATGAAAACTGGAAAAATACAATTAAAGAATTTTACGATCCTTTTCAGAAAGTAGTTGAAAAGGTAGAAAAGGAATTAGAACATGTAGAATTGGTTGAAGAAGTTTCTGATGTACCTTGTGAAAAATGCGGTAGAATGATGGTTATTAAATATGGTAAATATGGAAAATTTCTAGCATGTCCAGGATATCCAGAATGTAAAAATGCAAAACCATTTGTTGTTACAATTGATGAGCCATGCCCAAAATGTGGAGCTAAAGTTCAAATAAGAAAAACAAAAAAGAAAAGAAATTATTATATTTGTGAAAATAATCCAAAATCTTGTGATTATATTTCTTGGAATAAACCTAAAGCTGGTGAAAAGTACGAAGAAAATAATGAATCAGAGGAAATAAAAAAAGAAATAGGAGATAAGAATTCAAAAACAAAAACCACAAGGAGAAAATCAAAAAGTAGTACTAAAAAAACAAGAGCTAAAAAGTCATCAAAATAAGCAAAAAAACAAAAAAATGTAAAAAAATGGAAATGTAATACTTACGTAATATTAATGTAATACAAACGTAAAAAATACGCAAAACCCACTAAAATAAGCAAAAAGAGAGAACGGAAAACTTCTCTTTTTTTGACTTTTTTCGACCTAAATGTTATAATAAATTCAAATAAAAAAAGTAGGTGATTACTCATGATTCTTAAAAATGATATTATGGCATTGAAGTCTGACATTAAAGAAAAAGAAGGACAAAAGATAATAGTAAAAGGAACACTTGGGAGAAGTAAATTTTTTGAGAAAGAAGCAGTAATAGAAAAGGCATATCCAAATTTATTCATAGTTAAATATGATGAAGGTAATAGAAATGTTACATATAGTTATACAGATGTTTTAACAAGAACAGTAGAAGTTCAAGTATTTAATGGCGAAGAGTATTTTCCACTTATTCCGCCAAAAGTTGAAACAAAAAGAGTAAAAGCTAGTGTATAAATATAAAACGATATAAAAAAGGCGGAACTAAGATTTATCTAACAAATGCAAATTTTAAGAAAATCTAAGTTCCGTCATAATTATCTCGTACAGAAAAATCTCCTACTAGGAGATTTTTCCTACGATATAAAAAATTCCTATTTATAGGAATTTTTTTTGTTGCTTATAAATATAATGGAATAGAGTTAATTATTAGAATTCATTAAAGAATTAAGGAGGACTGCAGATGAATTTAGAAGTAAAAAAGGAAGAATTATGTATTAATAGAATTGTAGGATTGAGAAGAGAAAATTTTTTAATAGAAGGAGATATAATTGTTCCTGATGTAAAGCCAGATGTTTTGAATATTATAAATCAAAGTGGAAATATTTGCATATATAAACAAGAAGTTTTGGATGGAAAAGTAAAAGTTGAAGGTGGAGTTACTGTATATATAATGTATTATCCAGATAGTGAAAATGATAGTGTAAGAGCATTACATACGAGTATAGATTTCTCAAGGATATTAGATATTGATAATGTACAAAATAATATGACTTTGGAATCAAAATTTGAAATAAAAGAGATGGAATGTAAAATTTTGAACGGCCGAAAATTAAATATTAGTTGTGAATTAGATATGGGAATTAAAGTCTTTTCAAATGAAAATATAAATATTATTAAAAACATAGAAAATGAAAAAAATATTCAAACTTTAGTTTCAAAATTAAACATAAACTCATTAGTAGGATGTGGAGAAGTAAAAGTATTCGGAAAAGAAAATATAAAAATAGATAAAGGTGATAATATCGCAGAAATATTAAATGCGAATGTAACCATTGGAAACAAAGATGTGAAAATTAGTTATAATAAAGTAATTACTAAGGCAGAAGCTGAAGTAAGAATTTTATATCTAACAGAAGATAATAGAATAAATTTAGTGGAAACACAAATACCACTTATGGGGTTTGTAGATATTAAAAATGTTTCAGATGATAATATTTGTGAAACTAGTTATAGATTAAAAAACATAGAAATAAAGCCAAACTCAGAAGAAGAGCATTCGATTTATGCTGAACTAGAAGTTGATGTGGCATGTAGAGTGTATGGTAATAATTCTGTAGAATTATTGCAAGATTTGTATAGTAGAAAGAATTCTTTAACATATGATAAAAAATCCGTAAATGCAATATCTTCAAAAAAGCAAATCCAAGATGTATGTAGTATACGTGAAAAAATTTCTGTACCTGAATTGAGTTTAGCAGAAATACATGATGCTATAGTTATTCCTAGTATAAAGTCCAGAGATGTATTGAGTGAAAAAGTTATTTATCAAGGTAATATAAATATAAAATTTATTTATTCACAAAATAATTCTTCTAGAAATCTAAATGAAGTTGGAATGAAAGAATATGATTTACCATTTGATTTTAGTATGGAGTGCAAGAATTTAGATAAAACATATGACATAGAAGAAACTATAAATGTGCCTTTACATGATTTTGTAATATTACAGGAAGGTACAATAGAAACTAAAATAGATTTAATGTTTAATATGGCAATATCTAAAAATGAAAAAATAAATTTATTAGAAAATATAAACGAAGTAGATGATAGTAATGACAATAGCTATAGTATGACAATATATTTTGTAAAGCCAGGAGATAATCTGTGGGAAATTGCAAAAAAATTTAAGAGTACAGTAAAAGATATTGTAAAAATAAATGATATTGAAAACGAAGACAAAATTCAAGTTGGACAGCAGTTGTTTTTACCAAGATAATTGAAAATACCAGTTTATAATAATTCAAACTAAATAGAGGTTTATTGCATTTGTTCTCGAATTGAAGACACAGGAACAATATAAAATTTTGAGAATATAATAAAACAATAAGAAAAGTTTGTGTTATAAAGGATTGGTATGCAAAATGGATAAAATTTACTCTAGAGGTAAAAGATTTAAATTACCACATGGAACTAACTTAATAGCAGATAAGAAAGAAAATAGAAAAAATAAAAATATTAATAAAAATAAAAAGAAAGTAATAACATTAATAGCTATATTTGTTATTGCTTTTTTAATATTATATCAGTCAATGAAAATAATAGAGCCGGTATTTGATGAAGTAGCTACAGATAAAGCAAAAGCAACAACTGTAAAGATTTCTAATGATATAGCAAAACAAGTAATGGATCAATATGAATATAGTGATTTAATAACAATACATAAAGATGAAAACAATAAAATAAAAATGATAGAAACAAATATAGTAAATATAAATAAAATTAAAGCTGAAATAGCAAGTAAAATGCAACAAAAAATAGAAGATTTAAAAGATAAAGAATTAGAATTAGCAATGGGAAGTTTTACAGGAATAAAAGTTTTTATTGGAAAAGGACCGAGTATACCAATAAAAATAACTCCAATAGGAGATATAGAAACAGAATACATATCACAATTTAAAGCAGCTGGAATAAATCAGACTTATCATCAAATTTGTTTAAATATAAAATGTAATGTTGGAATTATGAGTCCATTTAAGACGGTTAATAAAATATTAGAAAGCCAAGTAGTACTGGCAGAAAACATAATAGTAGGAGATGTACCAGAATCATATTATAATTTCGAGGGCTTAGAAGGTTCAGAATCACTAAATATGCTACAATAGAAAATCTCTAAAACTAATTTTAAATTTTTATAAAAGGGAGAGCAAGGGCTCTCCTGTTAAAATAAAAAGAGTTTTTCTCTTGTATTTTAATAAAAATTAATATATCATATAAATACGAATTTTAGCAAAAGGTGAAGAAAATGTATTTAAAAAGATTAGAATTACATGGCTTTAAGTCATTTGTTGATAAAACAGATTTAGAATTTATGCCAGGTATTACAACAGTTATAGGACCAAATGGTTCAGGTAAAAGTAATATATCAGACGCAATTAGATGGGTACTAGGAGAGCAAAGTATGAAGTCATTAAGAGGTTCAAAATCTGAAGATATTATTTTTGCCGGAACTCAAAATAGAAAAGCTCTTGGATTTGCTGAAGCTTCTTTAGTCTTTGATAATTCTGATGGAAAATTGCCAATTGAATATACAGAAGTTACAGTTACAAGAAAAATATATAGAAGCGGAGAGTCCGGATACTTTATAAACAAAACTCCATGTAGATTAAGAGATGTATTAGAATTATTCATGGATACAGGAATCGGTAAAGATGGATATTCAATTATAGGGCAAGGGAAAATTGACGAAATACTAAGTAATAAATCAGAAGATAGGCGTCATATTTTTGAGGAAGCAGCAGGAATTGTAAAATATAGAGTAAGAAAAGCAGAGTCAGAAAAAAAACTAGAACATACAAAGTTAAATTTATTAAGAATTAATGATATTTTATCAGAAATAGAACTTAATATCGAACCTTTAAAGGTACAAGCTGAAAAAGCTAAAGAGTTTTTAAAGTTAAAAGAAGAATTGAAAAATATAGAAGTGGGTTTGTTTATATATAACATTGAAAATTATAAAGGAAAACTTAAAAAAATAGTTGAAGACGAAGAAATTTTTGTATCACAAGAGAATGAAGCAAATGAAAAAATGAGAGAAATACAAGAGCTAAAGGAAAAATTAAAGCAAGAAATAGAGAATACAACAAGTGAAATTGAAAACATGCAAAACTTAGGATTTCAAAGTGGACAAGAAAAAGAAAAAATCAATTCTGATATAAATGTATCAAATGAAAGAATTTTAAATAACAAAACAAATTTCGAAAGATATACAGAAGAAATTGAAGAAATAAAAAATCGTATAGAGAAATTGGAAGATGAGAAAAAACAAAAACTAGAAAAAAAGACTAATTTGTCTGGAAATAAAGAGAAGTTTACAAAAGAGTTAGAAGAAAAAGAAAAAGAACTAGAAAAACTAACTTTGCAATTATCAGAAAAAGAGTTGAAATTAGAAAGTAAAAAGAGAAAAGTAGAGTCTAATATAGATTTGAAATATGAAAAAACAAATGAAATTGCAACAATAGAGGCGAATTATGAGAATATAGAAAAAAGAGAAAAAACATTAAAGCAAGAGATACAAAACTCAATTTCAGAATTAGATAGCACTAGAATTTCAAAAGAAGAAATATCAAAAGGCTTTTATGAAATAGAGAGCAAGAAGAATTCGATTTCAGATAAATTAAAAAAAGTGCTAGACAAGAAAGAAGAAAGTGCCAATGTTCTAAAGGAATATGACGAAAAAATTAATAAATATGTTTTCGATATGAGAATGAAAGAGTCAAGACTTAAATTCTTAATAGAAACAGAAAAGGAAAAAGAGGGATATACTAAAAGTGTAAAGGCACTATTATTAGATTGTGAAAAAAATGCATCTCTTGCAAAAGGAATGCATGGGGTTTTAAGCAATCTTATTTCTGTTGAAAAAGAACATGAAACAGCAATAGAAATGTCACTTGGTGTAGCTCTGCAAAACATAGTAACTCAAGATGAAGAAGTAGCAAAAAAATTGGTGGAGCACTTAAGAGAAAATAATTTAGGAAGAGCATCTTTTCTACCAATAACATCAGTAAAAGGTAAGAAAATAGAAAAATTTAAGAAAACAGATGGTATAATAGGAGTAGCATCAGACTTAGTTTCATATGATAAAAAATATGAACAAATAATATTAAGCTTGTTAGGAAGAACAGTAATAGTAGATGATATGCCAAATGCAATTAAACTTGCTAAGTCTAATAATTATACTTTTAGAATAGTTACTCTAAAAGGAGATTTAATTAATCCATCAGGAGCAATCACAGGTGGATCTGTTGCAACAAAAACAGTAAACATATTAGGTAGAGCTAAAGAGATAAAGGACCTTGAAAAAGAAATAGAAAAAATAAATAAATCAATTAAAGAAGAAGAAAGTAAAAAAGAAAAATATAGTAAAAGCATAGAAAATGTCTTAGAAGAAACTGAAAAATTAGAAAGTGAATTAAAAAAAATAGATATAGTTTATGCTACAGAAAAACAAAAAATGTTATCTATAGAAGAAAATATTCAGAAAATGGAAAAGCGATTAGAAACACTTAAAAACGAACGAGAAGAGGGCAATATCCAAAAGGATAAAATGCTAAGCGAGAAAGAAGAAATTGAAAAGCAAATTTCAGAGTTAATTTCTCAAAATGACGAGATGAATAAAGAAATAGAAGAATATGCAAATTTAAATAAAGATAATCAAAAGTACATAGATGATTTAAATTTTGATATTACTAATTTAAAAATATCAGTATCTTCTTTTGATGAAAGTGAATCTTCGATAGATGAAATTATAGAAAGAATAAATTTAGATATTAAACACAATAAAGAAAGTATTGCTAACAAAGAAAATCAAAAAACAACGATAATAGAAGATAATAAGAAATTAGAAGAAAATATAGAAGAACTAAAGAAAAAGATAATAGAGATAGATGAAAAAGTAAAAAATAGTGGCTCTAAAGTAGAAGAATTAAAAGCTCAAAGAACAGAGTTGAATGAAAAATTATCTGAGACAGAAGAAAAAATCAATTCACAATTTGAAATTTTAGAAGAAGTAAAAGGACAAATAGTAAAAATAGGTGTAAAAAAGACTAAACTAGAGCAAGATTTAGAAGAGGTAATAAATAATCTTTGGGAAGAATATGAGTTAACACCTAACAATGCAGCAGAATTTAAGAAACCAGAAAATGTACAAAATACAACAAAACAGGTTCACGAATTAAGAAATAGAATTAAAGATTTAGGAAGTGTAAATGTTGATGCAATAGAAGAATACAAAGAATTAAGCAAGAGATATGACTTTATGTGTGAGCAAAGATTGGATTTAGAAGATTCTATTGCAAAATTGAAAAAAGTTATTCAAGAAATGACAAATACTATGAAAAAGCAATTTATAGAACAGTTTAATATAATAAATAAAAATTTTGGAGAAGTATTTAAAGAATTATTTGGTGGAGGAAATGCAGAACTTATATTGCAAGATAAAGATAATGTATTAGAATGTGGAATAGAAATTCAAGTACAGCCACCAGGAAAGAAACTTCAAAATATGACACTACTATCAGGTGGAGAAAAAGCTTTCACAGCAATTGCAATATTGTTTGGAATTTTAAAAATAAACCCATCACCATTTTGTGTGTTAGATGAAATTGAAGCGGCTCTAGATGATGTAAATGTATTTAGATTTGCAGAATATCTTAAGAAATTTACTAAAACAACACAGTTTTTAGTAATAACACATAGAAAGGGAACAATGGAAGTAGCAGATACAGTGTATGGTGTTACAATGGAAGAAAAGGGTGTAAGTAAACTGTTATCAATGAAATTAAAGTAAAAAGTTTAAATTATTATATTTTACAAAAAAGATGATAAAACTAGTAAACCTATATTATATTTCAAATATAGGTTTGTAATAGAGAAGGTATATTTTGTTTAAGGCGAGCTTTGCTCGTCTTTTTTGTGTAATGAAAATGTCTAAAAAAAATAATAAATGTCGAAACTACGCATTTTTAGCACTACAAGCGACTTTGATGGCTTCTGACCTATATACATAAAATGAAAAATTAGTATAATGTAAAATAGAGAAATAGCATTAAACAAAGGAAAAATGGAGGAAATTATATGAAACACAATACTGAAAGAAATAAAAGAATAGCAATTATTTTGTTCATATTAATTATACTATTGATTGTTCTAGCTTTATGGATGTTTACAAGAGCTTCTGAAGATGTAGCTCCAGAACAACAAAAACATTATGAATCATATAGACACAATATTTTTGGTGTTGCAGGAGATTTCTGCGTATTTACTGAAGATGATGCAAGCTTATCAGAATGTACAGCTGATATTGCAATAGGAGGAGCATTAAAAAACGGAAGTTTTGGAAATTATAATACAGGATGGGAGAATTTTTACAAACAACATTTGGAATGTGTTAATTTAAATTCATATGTAAAAGGAAAATATGAAAGCGATGGTGGATATAAGTGGCAAGGAAAGCCAAAATCAGAATTGAAATGCTCTGATGGAACGTATAAGGGAACGTGTACAGAGGAACATCAAATGGGACAGGCAAATTTGTACTTGTATACAGGAAATAGTGAAAATACGGTTAGTACAGAGAATGTAAATCCTAATCAATGCAATATAAATGGAAAATGCTATGATAATCCTACATGTGATGACAATGGTCAATGCCAAACTTATAATGCTTATAATGTAATCGAGGTTAAAAATGAGATTATAGATTTTGAAAAAGAATTTAAATATTTAAGAAATTTATCAAGTCAATTAAAAGAAAAAGGGGATAATGCAGGAGAAGATTGTAAAGTTGATTGCAAAAATGAACCTAACAATAGTCACACAATCAAATACCAAATTGCAGAAGATGAAGATACTGTAATAAT
Source organism: uncultured Clostridia bacterium (assembly GCA_947581825.1). GTDB lineage: Bacteria > Bacillota > Clostridia > TANB77 > CAG-508 > CANPVP01. Next base: position 279,070 of record CANPVP010000001.1, read on the forward strand.
TACCGTTGATGCACAAAACTTTTTTAATAATACATATTGTGATACTTTTGATATAGAAGGAATAGATACTTCTAAATTTATAATAATAAATGTAGATTGTACTAATTGCTTTGGGGATAAATGCCCAGTTACGCCTAAAATATCTATCAATGGTTCTTCTGATGATTGGAATTATCTTGCAGAAAATATTGTTTGGAATTTTTACTGCCCTGAGGGAACAGAGAATGCTCAATTAGAAGCAGACCAAATGATAGGTACAATCTTAGCACCTAATATTGATGTACATATTAATGGCAACTTAGATGGTGCAGTAATAGCTAAAAAAGTAGAAGCATCAAATTCTATTTATGGTATAAATTCAGGACTTGGTTGGGGTGATATAGAAGAAGTAGAGCCACAAGAAGAGAAAACTTCAGTATATGTTGAAAAAGTTTGGGTTGATAATAATAATGCAGATAATAAGAGACCAGATAAAGTAGAGTTTAAATTATTTGCAGATGATGAAGAAAAAGGAATATTTACTTTAGAAAAAGAAGGTAAAACTTTAAAATTAGAAGATGCAATAACTGATACTACAACTTCAGAACAGCAAACAGAATCAACGAATAAATCAGAGTCAGAAAAAACAGAAAATCAAGGACAAGAATCAGTTGGAGAAACAGAAGAAAATCAAGATAAAGAATTAAAAGAATGGTCTTGCGAAATTGTAGATCTTCCAAAATATAAAGAAGATACGGATTTAGAAAATAGTGATAGTGAAGAAAAAGAAGAAATTGAGTATACAATTAAAGAAGTTGAAGTTAGTGATGATTACACTTCAAAAGTTGAGAAGATAGAAGATAATGAAGAGGGAAATGAAAATAATGATAATTATGCAGCAAGATATAGAATTACAAATACTTTAGTAACTGATATTGAAGGTAAGAAAGTTTGGGATGATAATAATGATAGCAAAGGTTTAAGACCTGAGTCAATCGAAGTTACTTTGTATAGAAAAGATGAAAATGGAGCAGAGAAGAAAGTTGAAAAAGAAGTAACTGAAAATGAGTCTGAAGAAGAAAGTGAAAATAAGAGTGAAGACAAGAATGAAGATAAGTTTAAGAATCCTATAACAGTTACAAAAGATGGCAATACTGGTAATGAGTGGTCATATAAATTTGAAGATGTTCCTAAGTATGATGAAAATGACGAAGAAATCAAATATTTTGTAAAAGAAGAAGTAAAAGATGAAAAAGCAAAAGATAAATACAATACAGAGATTTCAGGATTTACTATAACTAATAAATATAAAGAAGAAGAGAAAACAGAAGTTAAAGTAAAGAAGGTTTGGAATGATAATAATAACCAAGATGGATTTAGACCTTCAAGTGTTAAAGTAACTTTAAAAGCGGATGTTGATGGCGTTGATATTAAAAATGCAACAGTAACTTTGAATAAAGACAATAATTGGGAGCATACATTTACAGATTTACCTAAATATAAAGATGGAGAAGAGATTGGATATAAAGTTACAGAAGAGAAAATTGATAAATATGAGACAACTATAAGTGACGATAATGTTATAACAAACAAACATATCCCAGAGGAAATATCTATTAAAGGAAATAAAACATGGGAAGATAATGATAATCAAGATGGAATTAGACCTGATGAGATGAAAGTTAAGTTATATGCAAATGGTAAAGAATTAAAGGATAAAGCTCAAACTGTAACTAAAGAGAATAATTGGAAATACGAATTTAGTAATTTACCAAAATATGAAAATGGTGAAAGAATTAAGTATACAGTAGATGAAGAAGCTATAGATGGTTATGAGAAGACAGTAGAAGGATACAATATAATAAATAAACATAAGCCAGAGCAAATTTCTATTGAAGGAGAGAAGACTTGGATAGATAATGATAATCAAGATGGAAAGAGACCTACAGATATTACTGTTAAAGTATTTGCAGATGGTAAAGAGTTAGAGGGCAAGAGACAAAAAGCTTCTGTAGAAAATAATTGGCATTATAAATTTGATAAATTAGATAAATACGCAAATGGTAAAGAAATTAAATATACAATTCAAGAAGAGAGGATTAAAGGATATACTTCAGAAGTTGATGAAAATTATAATATTACAAATAGACATGAGCCAGAGAAAATAAATATTAAGATAACAAAAACTTGGGATGATGGCAATAATCAAGATGGTAAGAGACCTACAGAGATTAAAGTTAAATTATTAGCAGATGGAAAACAAGTACAAGAAGCTACAGTAAAAGCTAATGATGATGGTAAGTGGGAATATGAGTTTAAAGATGTTCCAAAATATGCAAAGGGAAAAGAAATAAAATATACAATTACAGAAGATAGCATACCAGAATATACAACTGAAATAGATGGATTTAAGATAACTAATAAGCATACACCAGCAAAGACAAGTGTATCTGGAGAAAAAGTTTGGGAAGATAATAATGATCAAGACGGAAAGAGACCAGATAGTATTACAGTATATCTATTAGCAGATGGACAAAAAGTTGATGGAAAATCAGTAACAGTAACTGAAAAAGATAATTGGAAATATGAATTTAAAAATCTACCAAAATATAAAGAGGGAAAACAAATAACATACACAGTTGAAGAGAAAAAGGTTGAAGGTTATGATAATCCAGTTATAGAAGGATTTAAGATAACTAATAAACATACTCCAGAAACAACAGAAGTTGAAGGAACAAAGACATGGGCAGATAATGACAATCAAGATGGAATTAGACCAGATAGTATAACCGTAGAGTTATATGCAAATGGTGAAAAGAAGCAATACAAAGAAGTCAAATCATCTGATGGTTGGTCATATAAATTTGAAAACTTACCAAAATATGAAGCTGGTAAAAAGATAACATATACAGTTAAAGAAGTTAAAGTAAATAAATATGTAACAACTATAGATGGATATAATATTACAAATACACATACACCTGAAAAGATAGAAATCAAAGGTACAAAGACATGGGAAGATGCGGAAAATCAAGATGGAAAGAGACCTGAGAAGATAACAGTTAAAGTATTAAAAGGTGATGAAGTTGTAGATACACAAGAAGTTACTGCTGAAAATGGATGGAAATACAAGTTTGAAAACTTAGATAAATACGAAGATGGAAAAGAAATCGAATACAGGATACAAGAAGAAACAGTTCCAGAGTATAAAACAGAAATAGATGGATATAACATAACAAATACTCACAAACCAGAGACAACAGAAGTTGAAGGACAGAAGACATGGAATGATGAAAATAATCAAGATGGTATAAGACCTGATAGTATAACAGTAAAATTATTAGCAAATGGAAAAGAAGTAGATGGTAAAAAACAAAAAGTAACAGCAGAGGATGGATGGAAATACAAATTTGATAAATTACCAAAATATTCAAAGGGTGAATTAATCGAATATACAGTTAAAGAAGAAAATGTTACTGGATATGAAGCAAAAGTAGATGAAAAAAATAATATAACAAATACTCATAAACCAGAGACAATAAAAGTTTCAGGAGAGAAGACTTGGGAAGATGAAAACGACCAAGATGGAATAAGACCAGATGAAATAACAATCACATTGTTAGCAGATGGAAAAGAAATAAAAGGTGAAACTAAGAAAGTAACAAAAGCAGATGGTTGGAAATATGAATTTACAGATTTACCAAAATACAACAATGGAAAAGAGATAACCTATACAGTTAAAGAAGTTAAGGTAGAGGGGTATACAACAAAAATAAATGGAATGGATATAACAAATACACATACACCAGATACTGTAAAAGTTTCAGGAACTAAGAAATGGGTTGATAATGATAATCAAGATGGAATGAGACCTAATAGCATTGTAGTTAAACTATTGGCAGATGGAACAGAGATAGAGCATAAAACTGTAACTGCATCAGATGGTTGGAAGTATGAATTTACAGGATTAGCAAAATGTAAAGATGGAAAAGATATAAAATATACAGTTGAAGAAGATGATGTAGCAGGATATGAATCAAAAGTTGATGACAAAAACAATATAACTAACACACACAAGACAGAAAAAACAACTATAGAAGGAACTAAAACATGGAGTGATTTCAACAATCAAGAAAATGTAAGACCTGATAGTATAACAATTAGATTATATGCAAACGGAAAAGAAGTAAAATCTAAGAAAGTAACAGCAAAAGCTGGATGGAAATATAAATTTGACGACTTAGATGTATACGAAAACGGAGAGAAGATAAGATATACGATTAGAGAAGATCAACTAGAAGAATATGAAACAGAAGTAGATGGATATGATGTAAATAATGAACATGGTATTGTTGCTGGTGGAGAAGTTATAGATGTAACAGTAACAAAAGTATGGGATGATGCAGGTTATGAAAGCAAGAGACCAAGCAAAGTAATTGTACATCTACTAGCAAATGGAACAATTGTAAAAACACAAGAAGTAACTGCTAAGACAAATTGGGAATATACATTCAGACAATTAGATAAGTATGATGAGAATGATAATGAAATAAAATATACAGTAGTAGAAGAAGCAATAAGTGGATACGAAACAAGAGTTGATGGCTTGAAGATAACAAATACATATGTTCCAGAAGTGGCAGATAATACAATTATGATAAAGATTAATAAGTATGAAAAAGGAACATCTAAGAAATTATCTGGAGCAAAATTTGAACTAGCAATTAAGAAAGTTGAAAGTAAAGATAAATACAAAGAAATTTTGAAGAAGACAGAGAAGACAAATTCAATAGGACAAATAGTATTAAAAGATTTGAAATTAGATACAGGTAAGTATGTTCTAGAACTAAAAGAATCTGATGCACCAAAAGGATATAAGAAGTCTGGCGATATAATTAAGATTGAATTTTCTATAAAGGAAAAAGACGGAAAGAAAGTTATTGAGCTAAAAGAAAAGTACAAGAATGTAGAAGTAGAAAAATCAACAATGACACTAAAAGTAGAAAATGCTAAAGAGCAGAAGAAAGATAATACAACATCAAAAGGTAAATTACCACAAACAGGACCAGGAAGCGTAGTAGTGGTAGGATTAGTAATTGTAGGATTCTTAGCAATTGGTGCAATAGGAATATTCAAATATAGAGAAGTTAAATTCTAAAAAGAGAATTACATAAAAATAAAAGACATGTTTTAAATTTTAAAACATGTCTTTTTAGTAGAGTTTAAATTATTGAATCGTTCTGATTATAGCACCATCAATATAACCATTATCATTGTAGTGAAAATAAATATTATATTTTTGTGTATCAGCAATGCTTTCAAGAGAGAAATCATATGAATCATTTAGCAATACTTGAATTTTATGCTCGCTAGACTGATTAGAAGTTTGAACAGCTCTAATTAAAATGTGGACAACAGAACCTGATTGTGTTCCTTTGTATTCTAAGAAAGATTGATTAAAGGAAGATATTGCTTGTAATTCGTCTTCAGATATATCTTTTGGCTTTAGCGAATTAAGGTTTAATGATGAAAAGCCAAAAACTACTTGCATAATTAATATTATTATATTTGATTTACTTAATAAAAAATTCATTATTGTCACCTCACTAAAAGTATACAACAACCATAAATTATTATCAAGAAGATTTTTTATTTGCAAAAATTTTCTTTTAATATAATTTTTTTGAATTTAAAAAAAAGGGTAAAACATTGACAAAAATGTTTTATAAAGATAGAATAAGGAACAGAAAAATAAAAAGTGAGGTATTATATATGTGGGGAGATATTGTAATCGCATTTTTACTAGCATGTATGACAGCATATGTAATAACACCATATACAATTAGATTAGCAAAAAAAATAGGGGCAGTTGATAAGCCAGAAGATGAAAGAAGAATAAACAATAAAGAAATGCCAAGACTTGGTGGATTGGCTGTTATTTCTGGATTTATTGTTTCTACTATATATTTAATAGTAATAATGTCCATAGAAAAAAGTATAAACTTATTTGGTATAGAAAATTATGGAATTAAACTTCTAGGATTTTTAGGAGGAATAATAGTATTAGGAATTGTAGGTTTTATAGATGATGTTAAACAGATTCCAGCAATAGCTAAATTAATAGGGCAAATTGTTGCTGCAATAATTGTTATAATGTCAGGAATAGTTATAGAACATATAAATATACCAATATTCAAAATTGAATTTAATGAAGTTATCTCAATTATTGTTACTTTAGGATGGATTATAGGAATTACAAATGCAATTAATTTAAGTGATGGTTTAGATGGACTATCATCAGGCTTATCACTTATTTCATGTATATCATTATTGATAATATTTGCTACAAATAATTCACCACTGATAGCAATACTTCTAATTACAGCTTTAGCAGGAGCAATAATAGGATTTCTACCTTTTAATTTCAATCCAGCAAAAACTTTTATAGGAGATACAGGTTCGAATTTTTTAGGATTTTCATTAGCGATTATATCTATTTTAGGTGTAGCTAAAACGTATACAGCAATAGTTTTAATAGCACCAATAATAGTTTTGGGACTACCAATTTTTGATACTCTATTTGCAATAGTAAGAAGGTTAATAAAAGGTAAATCTATAAAAGCGGTATTATCAGCAGATAAAGGACATTTGCATCATAGAATAATGAATAAAGGATATACTCAAAAACAAGCAGTATTAATCCTTTATGGAATAAGTGCTTCTTTTGGAATGTTTGCAATAATACTATTAGAAAGTGGGATTTGGAAAGCTCTATCATTCTTGCTAATGATAATAGCTTTTATTGCAATTGGATATAAAGATGTTTTAAAATTAAGAAATGACGATGAACAAGTAAAAATTGTCCAAGACAATAAAAAAGAAAAAAGTTAATAAATTTATAGCCACACATTATAAGTGAATGTAATTTACTTACAAATGGTGGCTATATTTATGAATAAAAATCTTAAATTTATGTTTTCAAACAAATTAAAATAATAAAATATAAAAATGGAGGGAAAATATGTTGAAAGAATATGACAGAAAGTTAGTGTTAGAGGATGGAACAGAATATTATGGCTATGGTTTTGGAGCTAGAGTAGATGCAATAAATGAAGTAGTGTTTAATACATCTATGGTAGGATATCAAGAAATAGTTTCAGATCCATCATATACATACCAAATGGTAGTTATGACATATCCTTTAATTGGAAATTACGGAATTACAGATGAAGATTATGAAACAAAACAACCAACGATAGGTGGACTAATTGTAAGGGAATACAATAATAGACCAAGTAATTTTAGGTATACTAAAACACTATCAGAAGTATTAGAAGAACATAATATACCAGGAATAGAAGGAATAGACACGAGAAAGCTAACTAGAAGCATAAGAGATTTAGGATGTAGAAAAATTCTAATAACAGATATAGATACAAAAACAGAAGATGCAATAGAGAAAATAAAAAAATATGAGATTCCAAAAGATGCAGTAGCAAAAGTAAGTTCAAAGAAAAAATGGTATTCTAGAACAGCACATCCAAAATACAATGTAGTTGCAGTTGATTGCGGAATAAAATTAAATATAGTAAGAAGTTTAAATAAAAGAGAATGTAATGTAACTGTAGTGCCATATAATACAACACCAGAACAGATAGAAAGCTTAAAACCTGATGGAGTATTTTTCTCAAATGGACCAGGTGATCCAGAAAACGTTACAGAAACTATAGAATTGATAAAGAAAATAAAAGGAAAGTATCCAATCTTTGGTATATGTTTAGGACATCAATTAATAAGCCTTGCATATGGAGCTAAAACATATAAATTAAAATTTGGTCATAGAGGTGGAAATCATCCAGTTAAAAATTTAAAAACAGGAAAAATAGAAATAACAAGTCAAAATCATGGATATGCTGTAGATGAAGAATCATTAAAGAAAACAGGTTTAAAGGTAACTCATATAAATATTTTGGATAATACAGTAGAAGGTGTGGAAAATGAAAAGGACAGAATATTTAGTGTTCAATATCATCCAGAAAGTGCACCAGGCCCACAAGATAGTGGTTATCTATTTGATAAGTTTATTGATTTAATGAAATAGTGATTTTTCTATTTCCTAGATTGTCTTGATTGGAAACATAAATTATTATTTTTTATTAGCTCCTGCTCATTGCAATCGGTTAGAAATTGTAACATAAAAGAATTAAGACTCTGTCAAAATCACAATTTGACCCCCCTCAATCCTTTTATTAACAATTTCTACACCTCATTCCATTGCGAGACGTCGCTAAATCAAAATAATAATTTATGTTTCCAGCAAGTATAAAATTCAGTTATTACCATAAGTATTGATTATAGATTAAAGAAAGGATTGAAATAAAAATGCCAAAAAGAAAAGATATAAAAAAAGTGTTAGTTATAGGTTCTGGACCAATAGTAATAGGACAAGCTGCAGAATTTGATTATGCGGGTACACAGTGTTGTTTAGCATTAAAAGAAGAGGGATACAAAGTTATATTAGTAAATTCAAATCCAGCAACAATTATGACAGATACTAAAATAGCTGATAAAGTTTATATGGAACCACTAACTTTGGAATATGTAGCAAAAATTTTAAGATATGAAAGACCAGATGCTATAATTCCAGGCATGGGTGGTCAAACAGGTTTGAATATAGCAATGCAATTGGCTAAAAAGGGAGTTTTGCAAGAATGTCAAGTAAAATTATTAGGAACAAGCGTAGAAAGCATAGATTGTGCAGAGGATAGAGAAAAATTCAAAGAATTATGCCAAAAGATAGGTGAGCCAGTATTGGAATCACAAATCGCACATTCAATAGAAGAAGGTTGCGAAGCGGCTAATAAAATAGGATATCCAGTAGTTTTAAGACCAGCATTTACTTTAGGTGGAACTGGTGGAGGTTTTGCTGATAATGAAGAAGAGTTAAAAGAGATAATGAAAAATGCTTTGAAATTATCACCTGTAAAACAAGTTCTTGTTGAAAAAAGTATAAAAGGATATAAAGAAATAGAATATGAAGTAATAAGAGACAGTAATGATACAGCAATAACAATATGTAATATGGAAAATATTGATCCTGTTGGAATACATACAGGAGACTCAATTGTTGTTGCACCAAGTCAAACTTTAACAAATAAAGAATATCAATTATTGAGAGATAGTAGTTTAAAAATAATAAAAGCATTGAAAATTGAAGGAGGCTGTAATGTTCAATTTGCCTTAGATCCACATTCTTTTGACTATTATATAATTGAAGTAAATCCAAGGGTATCACGTTCATCAGCTTTAGCATCAAAAGCAAGTGGATATCCTATTGCTAGAGTATCAGCAAAAATAGCAATAGGAATGACTTTAGATGAAATACAAATAGCTAATACACCAGCAAGTTTCGAACCAACTCTTGACTATGTAGTTACAAAAATGCCAAGATTCCCTTTTGATAAATTTAGTAATGCTTCTAATAAATTAAGTACTCAAATGAAAGCAACTGGAGAAATAATGAGTATTGGTAGAACTATAGAAGAAAGCTTATTAAAAGCTATAAGGTCTTTGGAAATAGGTGTATATCATTTACATATGAATAAATTCGATGATGTGCCAACAGAAGAGTTAATGGAATATATAAAAATAGGAACAGATGATAGAATTTTTGCAATAGCGGAATTACTAAGGAGAAATGAGGATAAAGGATTAATTTATAATGCAACACAAATAGATATGCTATTTATCGATAAAATAAAAAATATAGTAAAATTCGAAAAATTGATTGAAGAAAATCAGTTTAATATAGATATATTTAAAAGAGCTAAAAAGTTGGGATTTAGCGATAAGTATATAGCAAAAGTATGGGAAGTATCAGAAGAGAAAATATATGAATTTAGAAAAACTAATAACATATTCCCTGTATACAAGATGATAGATACATGTGCAAGTGAGTTTGAGAGTTATGTACCATATTTTTACTCAAGTTATGAAGAAGAAAATGAATCAATTGTGAGTGATAGGAAAAAAATAATAGTATTAGGTTCAGGACCAATAAGAATAGGACAAGGTGTAGAATTTGATTATTCAACAGTTCATGCAGTAAATACAATAAAAGAAAATGGTTATGAAGCAATAATAATAAATAATAATCCAGAAACAGTATCAACAGACTATACAACAAGTGATAAGTTGTATTTTGAACCTTTAACAATAGAAGATGTAATGAATATAGTTAATTTAGAAAATCCAGAAGGTGTAATTGCATCTTTAGGAGGACAAACTGCTATAAACTTAGCAGAAGGTTTGATGAAACACGGCGTAAAGATTATTGGAACAGATTTTGAAGCTATTGAAAGAGCAGAGAATAGGGATAGCTTTGAAAAGATAATGGAAAAATTGAAGATTCCACAACCAAATGGAAAAGCAGTAACAAATATAAAAGATGGAATTAAAGCAGCGGAAGAAATAGGCTATCCAGTTTTAGTTAGACCAAGCTATGTTTTAGGTGGAAGAGCAATGCAAATAGTTAGCAATAAAAAAGCCTTGGAAAAATATCTAAAAACAGCGGTTGAAATAGATGAAAAGCAACCTGTTTTAGTAGACAAATATATAACAGGAAAAGAATTAGAAGTAGATGCTGTATGTGATGGAAAAGATGTATTTATTCCGGGGATTATGGAGCATGTTGAGAAAACTGGAATACATTCAGGAGACAGTATAAGTGTATATCCAACCTTTAGCGTAAGTCAAAAAGCAAAAGATATAATTATCGACTATACAGTAAAATTAGGTTTAGGAATTGGAATAATTGGTTTATACAATATTCAATTTATAGTAGATAAAGAGGAAAATGTTTATGTAATAGAAGTAAATCCAAGATCTTCAAGAACAGTACCATTTTTATCAAAATCAACAGGATATGCAATTGCAGATATAGGAACTTTGGTAATGTTAGGCAAAAGCTTGAAAGAACAAGGAATAGATGTAGTATACCCAAAAGAAAAAGAAAAATGGTATGTAAAAGTTCCAACATTTTCATTTTCAAAATTAAGTGGATTAGATGCATACTTATCACCAGAAATGAAGTCAACAGGAGAAGCTATTGGATATGATAAATCACTTACTAGAGCTCTATATAAGGCTTTACAATCATCAGGCATAAATGTAGCAAATTATGGAACAATATTTGTAACAATAGCGGATAAAGATAAAGAAGAAGCATTACCATTAATTAGAAGATTTTATAATTTAGGATTTAATATAGAGGCAACAAAAGGAACAGCAGAATTTTTAAAATCAAATGGAATACGTACCAGAGCAAAAGCAAAAATAAGTGAAGGAAGTGAAGAGATTTTAGATTCTATCAGAAAAGGATATGTAAATTATGTAATAAACACTAGAGATATAGATTCGATTGATCAAGAAACAGATGGATATAAAATAAGAAGATGTGCAGTAGAAAATAATGTTGCAATGTTTACAGCTTTAGAAACTGTTAAGGTTTTATTGGATATATTGGAAGAAATAACATTAGGTATTTCGACAATAGATGAATAATTAGTTAAAGGATTATAAAAAATATAGTATATAAAACTAGTTATTTGTAGAAGTTGGAAAGAATATGTATAATTTTTTTGAATAGTAGATTAAAATTACTAGACTTTTAAAAATGCATGTGATAAAATAAATTTATATGTATAAAGGAGAGAAAAAATGACTAAAAATTATGTATTTAAACAATTTATGTGGGATGCAGAAGATACTCCAGATCAATTTGAGCCTCAAGGTGCAGGTAAACATACACTTTTACAAGAAACAGGAAATAAAGATGCAATGGGGGCAACTTTAGAACAACAAAGACAAGAAATACAACAAAAACAAGCACAACAAGAAGAAGTACAACCAGAATTAGGTCTTTAATTTAGCAATAACAGTTTATAATTCTACAAAAGAGGGAAAAAATATGGTAAAAGAAAATTATGCATGTGCATACAAAGAAGTAATTGAATTATTAAAATATTTTTCTTTAAAAGACATACAAAGAATCCCAGAAGATTTGATAACAGTATTCTTAGAAAATATGGATAATGAGTACGAATATACAGTAGAAGAGGGAAAACCTTTTGAAGAACAAGAAATGCTAGATGAAACTAAAGTGATATTTGCAATAATATTTAGAGATTATTGGGCAACAGATTATCAAAGGGAAAGAATCTTAGCAAAAGAAAAAAATGACAGAAGAAAAATGGAAGAAGAAAAAGCTAAAAAGTACAATTCAGAAAATCTATTTAAAGACAAAAATATAAAAAGAGAAGAAAAACCAGAAAAAACAGTAGCTTTAGTAAAGGTTAAAGAAGAAACTTTACTAAGTAAAATAATAAAAAAAATAAAAAGTATATTTTCAAAGAACAAGTAAAACTTGTTCTTTAATTTTTGTGAGAACATTTTTCAAAATTCGACATAGTATATTAATAGCCTATAGTATGAGGTGATATAATGTCGAAAGTTAAAGAAGGAGATATAGTTGGTAGAAAATCATATGGAAAAGATGTACTTTTTTATGTGAAGAAAATTATAGGTGGTAAAGACAATTCAAAAATTGCAATTTTAAAAGGAATAACGATAAGAATAGAGGCTGATGCCTATATTGAAGACTTAGAGTTAATAGAACAAGATAACATAGATAATAATTTAAGAGGATTAGAACAAAGATTAGAAAATAGAATAAATAATCATTCAATACTAACTACCAGTTTAATTGGAAAAAAGTCCAAAATAAAAGAAATACCAGGCAAAATATTACATTTAGACGGTGATAAAAAGTATAGTGAAAAAGCATTCAGATATTATAAAAAAATAGGATTGAATGCAGTTGTCAAAAATGTTACTGAAAACAATCAACCGAAAGTAATAACAAGCCTTTTAAATAGATACAAGCCAGACATATTAATAATTACTGGTCATGATGGAATGATAAAAAAAGGAACAGATTATAATAATATAAACAATTATAGAAACTCAAGGCATTTTATAGAAGCAGTTTTAAGAGCGAGAAAATGTAAAACTGTAAAAGGAGATTTAGTAATATTTGCAGGTGCATGCCAAAGTTTCTTTGAAGCAATAATGGAAGCTGGAGCCAATTTTGCGTCTTCACCTGGAAGAATTTTAATAGATTTTATGGATCCGTTGGTAGTTGCAGAAAAAATTGCAAATACAGAAAATTATAAGTATGTAAGTATAAATGAGATTATACCAGATATAAGGGATGGCTATAAAGGTGTAGGAGGAATTGGTGCAATAGGTAAAAAAATAATAATACAATGATATTAGCGAACTCAAATTTTTTAGAATTAAATTACTTATAAATTTGAAGTTCGCTATAATTATCTAAAGGTTTTGCACTTGAAAAAATAACTAGAATGTGATAAAATAAAGTCCTGTGAAATTCTAAAAAAGGAGTTTTGTATTGTGGCAAGTAAAAATGTAGAATCAAGAAAATATAGAAATTTTAAAGAATTACTAAATATTTTTTGTGAAGAACAAGGAAATGATATAGAAGAAATAGAAAACCGTATAATATACAATCAAGTAGAGATATTGCCAGAATTTATTTATGACAAACAATACAAAGAGATTAAAGTAGAATTTAGTCTTGGAATAAAAAAAGAATATTATAAAATTAAAGATTTAACATTATTCTACGATAATATGTTAGATTCAAAAACATATAAATATGCAGATAAATTTGAATTCAAACATATTGAGGCAGCTTTTAAAGAAAATAGTAAAGAATTATTAAAATTTGTATTAAAACAAGCAGAAATTTTAAAACAGGTAAATTGTAATACAAATATTCAAAAATATAAAGTGCCAAAATTAAGTACAAATTATATAGTTTTAAATGGTACAAGTTTAGATGAGATTTTTGAAATTTTAAAAGGTAAAACTGTTGATTTTAAGAGAGACTATCAACAAGGAAGCATAAAATTTGTGGAAAGAAATCCTGATGTTGAATTTAAATTGGAGAAAACTGAAGATGATGAATTTAAATTAACAACAGATTTAGATATAAATAATTCTTATGATTTGTTAAAAGGAAAAACATATTCATATTTAATAACAGAAACAGAGATATATAGATGTACAAAACAATTTGAAGATACTACATTAAGAGTAGTAGATGTATTTAAAAGAAATTTAACAAGCGAGATTGTTTTTAATAAATCTTATTTTCCAGCTTTCTTTTCTAGGATAATGCCTAGAATAGAAAAAAATATAGAAGTAGATGTAGACGAAGAAGAAATAAGAAATTATATACCAGAAAAATTAGAAGTTAAGCTATTTTTAGATTATGATGATGTTGGAAGAATAGTAATGGAAATTTTGTTTAAATATGGGGAAACAGAATTTAACCCATTAGATTTTAAACAAGAAATAAAAATTGCAAGAAATACAGTAGCAGAGACAGAGAGCTTAAATGTAATAAGAAAAACTGGATTCATGCTAGATGTAGAAAACCTAAGACTTATATTAGCAGACAATGATAGTATATATAATTTTATTCATAATGAAATTGATGAATACATGAGCAAATACGAAGTTATGATTACAGATAATTTTAAATCAAAGAAAATAAAAACACCACAAGTAAGCTCTGTTGCGGTAAAAGTAGAAAACGATTTACTAAGTATAGATTTATCAAAATTAGATTTTGATAAATCTGAACTAAAGGAAATACTTAAAAGGTATACTCTTAAGAAAAAATATCACAGATTAAAAGATGGTACTTTCTTAAGTCTAGAAGATAGTGAGGATTTAGATTTTATTACTAGTCTTATGGCAGGTTTAGATATAGGATATAAAGATATTGAAAAAGGTAACATAGTTATTCCTGCATATAGAAGTTTATATTTAAATAGACTACTAAAAAAATTTGATAACAGAGAAATAATAAAAGAAAAAGAATTCAAAGACTTAGTAAATAATATAGAAGGAAAGGGAAAAGAAGAAAATATTATAATTCCAGTAAGTTTAGAAAAAACTTTAAGATATTATCAAAAAACAGGATATAAATGGTTAAAAACATTAGATAATTATAGATTAGGTGGAATATTAGCAGATGACATGGGACTTGGAAAAACAATTCAAATGTTATCAGTTATAGTGGATTATATTGCAAGAACTAATAAAAAAGAAAGAAAAGCTTCAATAGTAATTTCTCCTAGCTCTTTAGCTTTAAACTGGGAAAGTGAATCAAAAAAATTTGCGAATGATTTAAGAGTGTTAGTTATACATGGAAGAGCAGAAGAGAGACAGAAACAAATAGAAAGAATAAGTGACTATGATTTAGTAATTACTTCATACGAATTATTAAAAAGAGATTTAGAAATTTATAAAAAAATGGATTATGAATTCAGATATTCTATAATAGATGAAGCTCAATATATCAAAAATAGTAATACACAAAATGCAAAAGCAATAAAGGAAATAAAAGCAGAAACTAAATATGCTTTAACTGGAACTCCAATTGAAAATTCTCTTTCTGAGTTGTGGTCAATTTTTGATTATATAATGCCTGGATATTTATTTTCATATAGAAAATTCAAAGAAAATTTTGAAACACCTATAATAAGGGATAATGATGTCGGCAGAATGGAAAAATTAAAAATGCTTATAGAGCCATTTATATTAAGAAGAACTAAGAAAGAAGTTTTGAAAGAATTACCAGATAAAACTATAACAGTTCTAAATAATGTAATGGAAGAAGAACAAGCAAAAATATATAGAACATATTTAGCAATGGCAAGAAATGAAATCAAAGAAGAGATAAAGCAAAAAGGATTTGGAAATAGCCAAATTAAGATATTATCATTATTAACTAGATTAAGACAAATCTGTTGTCATCCAAGTTTATTTATAAGCAATTATAAAGATAAGAGTGGAAAACTAGAACAATGTATAGATATAGTAAATGAAGCAGTTGCAGGAGGACACAAAATATTAATCTTCTCAGGATATACATCAATGTTTGACCTTATGGAAAAAGAATTAGAAAAGCTAAATATAAATTATTTTAAATTAACAGGGCAAACAAAAGTAGATGAAAGATTGAATCTAGTAGATGAATTTAATAAAAATCCAGATGTAAAAGTATTCTTAATATCACTAAAAGCTGGTGGAACAGGTCTAAATCTAACCGGAGCAGATATGGTAATACATTATGATCCATGGTGGAATATTTCTGTTGAGAATCAAGCAACGGACAGGGCATATAGAATAGGTCAAAGAAACAATGTACATGTTTATAAATTAATAACTAAAGATTCAATAGAAGAGAAAATTTATGAACTTCAAGAAAGAAAATCAAAACTAATAGATGATGTATTATCAACAGAAACTAAATTCTTAAGTAAGTTTTCAGAAGAAGATATACTATCATTATTTGACTAAAATAAAAATGGAGAACATTAAATGCAATGTGAGAACATTGTGAATACGTAGGGGCGACCAATTGCTGAGGCTGTTAAGGCTTTGCCTGTTACAGCCTCAGTATACTGTGCAGGTCGCCCGTTTTATATATTGTAGAGATGTTATTTTAAAAAATATAATTAATAAAATTATAAATGCTGGTAGTCATTAAACAAACTAAAATACCACAAACGGTAGGTAGCAAAAATGCAAGACCAACCCATTTCCAGCCATTAGCCTCTTTTTTTATAGTAAGAAGCGTTGTGCTACAAGGAAAATGAAGCAGAGAAAAAATCATAACATTAATTGCAGTTAAAATACTCCAGCCATTTTCAATTAAAATATCCTTTAAATTAGCTATGCTATCTAAACTAATAAGTGAAGAACTAGACAAATATCCCATTAACAATATAGGGAGTACAATTTCATTAGCAGGTAATGCTAATATAAATGCTGCAAGGATATATCCATCAAGCCCAATAATAGAAGCAAATGGATTTAAAAAACTAGCTATATAAAATAAAATACTAGATCCATTAATATAGATGTTTGCGAAAAGCCATATCAAAATTCCAGCAGGTATAGCAATATAAATAGCTCTTAATAAAACAAATAAAGTTCTATCAATTAATGAACGAACAAGAATCTTACCAAGCTGAGGTCTCCTATAAGGTGGAAGTTCTAAGATAAAAGAAGAAGGTCTTCCTTTTAGAACTGTTTTAGATAATATTTTTGAGATAACAAGAGTTAAAAATATACCTAAAAGAATTATTAATAAAACAGTAAGAGCTGACAAAGCAGTTGATAGAAAACCTGTAAAATAACAGCCAATAAAAATAGATGATATAGTAATAAGCAAAGGAAATCTACCATTACAAGGAACAAAGGAATTTGTTAAAATTGCTATAAGTTTTTCTCTTTCGGAATCAATAATTCTACAACCAACAACACCAGCAGCATTACAACCAAATCCCATACACATAGTTAAGGACTGTTTACCAGATGTACAAGACTTTTTGAAGTAGTTATCTAAATTAAATGCTACACGTGGCAGAAAACCTAAATCTTCCAAAAAAGTAAAGAGTGGAAAAAATATTGCCATAGGTGGAAGCATAACAGCAATTATCCAAGTTAAAGTGCAATAAATTCCATTTATAAACAAATCCTTAAAACAAAATGGACTGTGAAACAAATCAAATAACCATACCAATTTTTCTTCTAAAAAAGAAAAGAAATTTGTAAGAAGCATAGAAGGATAATTTGCTCCAACAATTGTAATCCAAAAAATAATACCAAGTAAAATAAGCATAATAGGAAACCCGAAAGTTTTAGAAGTTAATATTTTGTCAAGTTTTCTATCTTTATTTCTGTAATTTATATTTTCAAAAAAACAAACATCATTTGAAACATCTTCAGCTCTAAAAATGATACTGGAAACTATCAATTCTTTCTTGTTAGCTAAATCTTTAAAATCTAATAAATCAACAATTTTTTGTGTATTAATATTAAAATGATTCTCGATGGAAGACATTATTTTGGAATCTTGCATTATAAATTGCAAAGAAAGCCATCTATATAAATAAGAAGAATCTTCATCAGCAGGAAGAATAACTTCCTTTAAACTTGATGCAACTTTTTCAATATCATTTTCAATAGTAGGATGATATTTAACACATATAGGGGAAGGCGAAATTTCCTTGTGACAAACTGAAAAAATTGTAGAAGCTAGTTTTTTTAACGTGCTAGGCTTACGAGCTGTTGTTCCAACAACGGGAACTCCTAATATTTCTGAAAGTTTATTTAAATCGATTTCAATTCCTTTCTTTTTAGCTTCGTCTAACAAATTTACACAAACAATAACATTGTTTGTTAATTCCATAACCTGATAAACTAAATTTAAGTTCCTTTCCAAACAAGTACTATCAACCACAACTAATGTAGCATCAGGTTTTTCAAAACAAATATAATCTCTAGCAATTTCCTCTTCGGGAGAATTAGACATTAAAGAATAAGTTCCTGGTAAATCAACAAGCAAAAAATTATTGCTTTTATATGTAAAAGTACCACAAGCACTAGCAACAGTTTTACCAGGCCAATTTCCAGTATGTTGATTTAGACCAGTTAAACTATTGAAAATAGTACTTTTTCCAACATTAGGGTTACCAGCAAGAGCAATTGTAAAATCACTTTTCTCTTTTAAAGTTTCAAAAGGTTTATTTGCAATTTTATTACCAGTAGATGCATTTGTAAGACCCATAAAAACCTCCAGTTGAGTAAGTAAATACTCAAATAAAAAATAGAAACTAATAATTAATTGTTAGTTTACTAATAATATATTTACATAAGAATAATAATGTGCAACTTATAAAATAATTTTATTAAATTTTCCATTGGGGACGTATACTTTTGGCTAGTTATTATGAAAGTTAATGATTAAAAATAATAAAAAACTCTATACGATATAAAAAATGATAAAGCAATAAAACATTACTTTATCATTTTTTATCATTTCTTTTAGAATTCAACTTTTATAAATTTTGTATCTTCTTCTCGTATGGCAATAGTTGAGCCACGTATTTCAAAAGCAACAGGATCGCCTGAAGGACTTTTTAATATTGGAGTAATACGAGTATTTTTTATAAAACCCAAATCTAGAAATCTTCTTTTAATATTTGAAGAACAATTTATATCTAATATCTTTGCAGAAGTGCCTAAGGGAAGTTTATTCAAGGTAGTAATCATATTAAAACCCCCATGTATATTTGATAGTATATTTTATGAATAAATAGTAAAAAATGTTATTTATGAATAAAATTAATATATTTTTTTGCATTTTTCTTGCATTTATAATTCTTTTGTGTTACAATGGTATGCGTTATAATTTAGTTTTACTAAGAGGAGGTGCTACACATATGCCAAACATCAAATCAGCTATAAAAAGAGTTAGTGTTATAGAAAAGAAAACATTAAGAAATAATATGATAAAATCAGCTTATAAAACAGCAATAAAGAAGTTTGAACAAGCTGTTGAAGAAAAAGACATGAAAAATGCCGAAGTTCTTTTTAGCGATGCTACTAGAAAAATAGATCAAGCATGTTCAAAGGGTGTTATTGTAAAAAATACAGCAGCAAGAAAAAAATCTAATTTAGCAAAAAAATTAAATGCTGCAAAAGCTTAAGAAATTATAAAAAATTATGCATAGTTTTTTATTATGAAATTTCTCCTAAGTGTTAGGAGAAATTTTTGCGTATATAAGAATTATTGAGATATTATTAATTTAAATATGACTATAAAAAATGCACTGCCAAATAATTAGAGATTTTCTAATATTTGATAGTGCTTTTAGTATTTTTATAATTTTATAAAATTAGTTTTCTTTTGTTTTTTCTAATTCTGAAGTACAATGAGGACATCTAGTTGCTTTGAAATGAATTTCAGATAAACAGTATGGACAAATTTTTGTTGTTGGTTCTGGAACTTTTTCATCCTCAACTTTTTTCTTTGATTTTTTATTTTTAAATATTTTTTCGTTAAGGTGACCTAAATTAGCTAATTGATCAAGTT
Source organism: uncultured Clostridia bacterium (assembly GCA_947581825.1). Lineage (GTDB taxonomy): Bacteria > Bacillota > Clostridia > TANB77 > CAG-508 > CANPVP01. Next base: position 299,087 of record CANPVP010000001.1, read on the forward strand.
TTGCTTTTTCTAATTTTTCATTTAATTTACTAATATAAGTAACAAATAAAAATAAAGTAAAAGCAACAAGCAAAAAGTTAACTACAGCTGTTATAAATGCTCCATATCTAATTGAAACACCACCTATAGTATATGCTAAATCTGAAAAGTCTACATCTCCAAATATTAAAGAGATAGCAGGCATGATTATATCATTTACTAATGATGATACTATTGCTTGAAATGCTGCACCTATTATAACACCGACAGCTAAGTCAATAACATTACCTTTTAAGGCAAATTCTTTAAATTTTTTTAACATAAAGATTCCTCCTAATATTTAAATTCGTATATATAATAGAATATTTAGGAGAAAAAGTCAATAAAATGAAGAATTTGTCGAATAAATAAATTTAAAAATTATAACTGAAAAGATCCTGGAAGTAAATCTTGTATAGAATATGTTTTTAGATTTTCCATATTGTCATAGAATAAATGAATTTTGAAATTAGAATCAACAAATTCACTCATAAATTGTCTACAATATCCGCAAGGAGTGGTAAATATCAAGTCTTCATTCTCAGGACCACCAACAACTACAATACATGAAAAATCTTTTTGACCATCGGAAATAGCTTTTGCAAAAGCTACTCGCTCTGCACATATAGCCTGTATACCACCATTTTCTATATTACAACCAGAATATACCTTACCATTTTTACATAAAAGAGCTGCACCTACTTGAAAATGTGAGTAGGGAGAATAAGAATTCTTTCTGACATCTTTAGCTATTTTTATTAAATCTTCTAAATCCATAAAAACCTCCAATGTAAAAGCATATGATAATGCAAATATATAAATTAAGAGCATGAAAATATTTCTTTCATGCTCTTTTGGTGCGCCATCGCGGGATCGAACCGCGGACCTTGTGATTAAGAGTCACCTGCTCTACCATCTGAGCTAATAGCGCATATAATATCAACGAAGCTTATTATATAACTTTTAAAGGTAGATTGTCAAGATATTAATGCAATAAAATAATATTAATAATGAAGAAATTAAATATATTTTCTTATATATTAATTAAAAAATGCACTTATATATCAGAAAGAATATTAAAAATGAATCGGAAAAATGAACACGCATAGGGATAGTATAAAATTACCAATGAAAAAATTAAAAAAATTTAAAAAAGTTGTTGACATTTTACGACTAAATATGTTAAACTAAACTAGTAAACAATTTAACAGATGAAAAACAAGTAAATTAGTAATCTATTTACCGCTGTGAGAGAAGCATTTCAAGAAAGGAATACTAATTTTTATTTTGCCCAAAAATACTTTGAAAAAAATAAAAAAAGTTTAAAAAAAGTATTGACATCTGTTAATAAACGTATTATAATAGCAAACGTTCCGTTAGGGAACAGGAAAGTACATTGAAAAGTAAACAATACAATATCCTTTAAGAGACCAAGCGGTAAT
>CANPVP010000002.1 GCA_947581825.1 uncultured Clostridia bacterium
TTGGAGAAAGTTCGGGATTTCCTATTACAAAAGAATTTTTAAAAGCAATGAATAACTATTGGTTTTAATTACAAATTACAATAATGAAAAGAGAACAATAGTTCAAAAAAAGAGTCAACTGACTCTTTTTTGATGTGCCTTAAAGTACAAAATTTATCTTTCCAAATTCCACTATTTTTTTCTATCTTCTTTTGAAACTTGTTTTTCAGCATCAAGAAATGTGTGAGTTTCTTTTTCAAAATCTCTAATTAAATTATCTTCAGCACCCATATCAAATTTATGGCAAATCCACTTTATAAATTTTCCAATAGTTTCTTTGAACTTATTAATTTTTTTGCTTTACCAACCAAAATTAACATAAAAAGCATCTAAATAACAAAGGAGGAATTAAAGTGAAAAAAATAGCAAAAATTTTATTAGTTATAGCCTATGTGTTAATTGCAACAATTTCACTTGCAGGCTGTACAAAAAAAATAGGACAGGATATCACAATTAATGAAAAAAGTACAACATATCCTGTGAAAGTAATAAGTGTTGATTATAATTATGATTTTAAAGAAAACACAAGTGCAATTATAAGCAATTATGAAGCATTAAAGGAATATTGTCGAAATTTAAATTCAAATAAATCATATATTGATGATGGTGAACAGATTATAGAAGCACCATATATTCCAGGAGAATTAAAAACATACAATGAAGAATATTTTAAAACAAAATCGCTTGCATTAGCATATATTTCAAAGTCATCAATAAGTGACGAAATCCATGCAAACAAGGCACAAAAAACAGACAGAACTCTAAGTATTTACTACACTATTACTGCACCAGAAATTGGCTTAACGGAGATGGGAGCGGATTTATTGGTTGTTGAAATTGATAAGGATATATCTAATATTATTGTAATCAATGGATAGAATTTAATAATATTACAATATTCCGAAAAAAAGTATGTTCGAAAATTAAATAATAAATAATATCCCCCAGAAATACACTGGGGGATAACCATTATAAAATTAGTTATTACTACAGTTATTATCATTATTACATTCATTGCTTATATTATTGAAAGTATTATTCATGCAATTCATGTTGTTCATACTATTCATATAAAATTTAGGAGTAGCGATTTTATCTTGAACACCACGCAAAGCTTCACCGAATCTTTGGAAGTGAACAACTTCTCTTTCACGTAAGAATTTAAGTGGGTCTATTACATCTGGATCATCAGCACATAGGTCTATAAGTTTTTCATATGTGGCACGAGCCTTTTGTTCAGCAGCCAAATCTTCTTGTAAATCTGCTATAGGGTCACCTTTTACAGCTAAAACTGCAGCAGTGAATGGGTAACCAGCAGCAGCTTGAGGGTATACACCCCAACCATGATCTGTATAATAAGCACCAAGTCCAGCTTGTTTTAACTCTTCTGGAGATGCACCATCAGTTAATTGATGAACTATAGTTCCAACCATTTCCAAGTGAGCTAATTCTTCTGTTCCAATATCGTTTAATATTGCTTTTGCCTTTTGGTCTGGCATACCAAATCTTTGACTTAAATATCTTAATGAAGCAGCTAATTCACCATCTGGACCACCATACTGGCTAATTATAAACTTAGCAAGTTGAGGGTTTCTATTCTTTATTTTTATAGGATATTCTAAAACTTTATTGTAAGTCCACATTAAAAATTCCCCCTTTCCCAAGGCCAAGGTTGTTCAAGCCATCTCCATTTATTACATGGATAATAAATTGTTAGAGGACCATAAATTTTTTGATACTTATCTTTTAATTCTTTTGCTTTTTTACAATATTCTTTGTGAAGGCAAAGAGCTTTTTCATCGTTTGGATGAGTATCTAAATATAATCCTAATTCTATAATTGAAAAGTCGTATTCTTTAATTTTCATAATCATTTCTTCTCTAGTTCTATCATCTTCCATGCAAGAATTGCATGAACAGCAATTTCTTTCATTAGATGAAGAATTTACTTCATAATCCATCATGAATTACAGCCCTCCTTAATTTCATTATTAGCTTTAATATAGTTAATTTGCTCTATAGAAAGTCCTGGATAATAAGGACTAACTAATTCAGGAAAAATAGTTCCCATTCTTAAACCTGCACATGGAGTGAAAGTTTTATTTAATGTTTGTATTGGAACATAGCTCTGTGCAAGCATTGGATTCTCTGGTAATCCATTATTTTCTTCATCAAAACCACAACTACAATCAGAATTATAATAATCATCATTGTTTGAGTTTATATTGCTGCAAGAGTTATTTTGTATTAAATCATCATTGAATTTATATAAGCTGTTAGAAGTATTACCATTATTGTTATGATTATGGCAATTACAAAATCTACACATATTTTATTTCCTCCTTCTTATTTTCTATAGTACTATAATATGAGTTATCATGACATAATGTGAAATTATTTGGCAAATTCAATAGGTATTGTATATTTAAAAATAAAATTATATAATAAGTGCAGAAGAGAGCGAGAAAGGAATAGGATTTGTATGGAAGATTTTTTTTATGAAATGCAAAAAAGAATGATTTTAAGAGAAAATCTATTATCAAACAAAGCATGTAAAACGCAAGAAGCTATAAAATTTAAAGAGGACAATAGGGATGATATTAGACCTGCATTTTTTAGAGATATAGATAAAATAATTCATTCTCTATCTTATACACGCTACATAGACAAAACACAAGTATATGCATTTGCAAATAATGACCATATAACTCATAGGGTATTGCATGTTCAATTAGTAGCTAAAATTGCAAGGACAATAGGAAGATGTTTGCAATTAAATGAAGATTTAATTGAAGCGATAGCATTAGGTCATGACTTAGGTCATACTCCATTTGGACATATGGGTGAAAGATTTTTAAATGAAATATGTCAAAGAGAAGGAATTGGCTATTTCTGCCATAATGCACAAGGAGTAAGAGTTTTAAAAGATATTGAAGACATCAACATAAGTGTACAAACTTTAGATGGGATATTAGCACATAATGGGGAAATTCTATTAAATAAATATGAAGTAGATAAAAATAAAACTAAAGAGCAATTTTTAGAAGAATTAGAGAAAGTAGAAACAATAGACAAATATAGTAAAAAGATATTGCCTATGACTCTTGAAGGTAGTGTAGTTAGGTTGTCAGACATAATAGCTTATATAGGAAGAGATATTGAAGATGCAATTATCTTAGGTGTAATAAAGAGAGCAGATTTGCCAGTGGAAGCAACTAGAATATTAGGAAATAATAATTCTGATATAGTAAATACATTAACTATAGATGTTATAAAAAACAGTATTGATAAAGATTATTTAACATTTTCTAAGGAAGTTTTTGATGCTTTAATATTGTTAAAAGAATGGAATTCAAAGGTAATATACTATTCAAAAGAAGCATGTAAAAACGAAGAGAAAATAAAAAAATTGATAAATAAAATTTTTGAAATATATGTAAACAAATTAGAGAATATAGATAAATTAGAAAAAACAGATGTATTATATGAATTTTATTACAATCGCACTGAAGAATACAGAAAAAATACAGATATAAGAAAAATTGCGATAGATTATATATCTGGTGCAACAGATAAATTCTTTTTAAAGGAATGTGAAGAAAACATTGAAAATTTTAATATGAATGATTTATATCAAGAATAAGATTAAAAATACTTTTTTAAAATTTTATTAAAATAATACAATATATTTGATAATTATCAAATTTTGTGATATAACAAAAAGTGTAAAATTATAAATTTTGAAAGAAAGAATAAATATATGAAAAATATTAAAGACTATAACTTAGATGAACTGAAAGAAGAATTTATAAATTTAGGAGAAAAACCTTTTAGAGCAGAACAGGTTTTTAAGTGGATATATGAAGCAAATGTCACATCTTTTGATGACATGACAAATTTATCTTTAGAACTTAGAGAAAAATTAAAGAATAATTTCACAATGTGCATATATAAAATAATAAAAAAGCAAGAATCATCAGATGGAACAAAAAAATATTTATTTGATGTCCTAGATGGAAATGCAATAGAAACAGTACTTATGGATTATAAACATGGAAAATCATTGTGCATTTCATCACAGATTGGTTGTAAAATGGGATGTAAATTTTGTGCATCAACTGGAATAAAATTTGAAAGAAATTTAAGTTCAGGAGAGATAGTAGAACAAGTTTTAGCAGTTCAAAGAGATGAAAATATCAAAATATCTAATGTAGTATTTATGGGAATAGGAGAACCACTAGACAATTATAATAATGTGGTAAATGCTATTAAAATTTTAAATAATCAAAAAGGATTAAGTATAGGAGCAAGACATATAAGTATTTCAACAAGTGGACTTGTTCCAATGATATATAAACTAGCAGAAGAAAATTTACAATCAACATTATCAATATCGCTTCATGCAACTACAAATGAAAAAAGAAGTGAGATGATGCCAGTAAATAATAGATATAATATTGAAGAATTAATGCAGGCATGTAAAGATTATATAAAAACAACAAATAGAAGAATATCATTTGAATATGCTCTAGCTAAGGATAATAATGATAATTTAGAAGATGCGAAGAGATTAGTAAATTTACTTAGAGGAATGAATGCTCATGTAAATTTAATTCCAATAAATAAAATAAAAGATGGTAAATTTGAAAAAAGTTCAAATGAAAGTATAATAAAATTTAGAGATTATTTAAATAGTAAAGGAATAGTAGCCACAATCAGAAGAGAATTAGGAACAGATATAGATGCTGCTTGTGGACAATTGAGAAGGAAGAATCTGAAAGAATAGATTATATAAATAGCTATAACAGAAAAGTAGGTGAATAAATGAAGGTTTTCGCAAAAACAGATATAGGCAGAGTGAGAGATATGAATCAAGATTACTACTATATATCTAATGAAACAGATGAAATAAAAATTTTTATATTAGCCGATGGAATGGGTGGATATAAAGGTGGAGAAATAGCAAGTCAACTTGCTACAATAAGTGCAAAAAGCTATATAGAAAGTAACTTTAATAAAATAGAGCATACTAAAGAAGAAATATTAAAGTTAGTTAAAAGTGCAGCAGAATACGCTAATATGGTAGTTTATGAAAAATCTAAAGAAATTAAAGATTTAGAAGGAATGGGAACAACTTTAGAAATAGTAATAATTTATCAAAATAGAGCGTATATTGGACATGTAGGAGATAGTAGAGTTTATAGAATAAGAGATCAATTTATGAGAAAATTGACAAATGATCATAGCTATGTCCAAAAGCTAGTTAAAGACGGAAAAATTACAAAAGAAGAGGCAGAGCAACATCCTAAGAAAAACATGCTAATGAAAGCACTAGGATGTACAGCTTTTCTAGAACCCGATGTTATGGTAAAAGGATTTCAGAAAAATGATATACTACTAATGTGTTCAGATGGATTAACAAATATGGTTTCAAATGAGGAAATTTACAACATAGTAAAAAAAGATGCATATGTTGCAACAAAAGATTTAGTAGATTTGGCAAATGAAAATGGTGGTATTGATAATATAACAGTTATAATTCTTGTAAACAACTAATACAGATAAAATATAGGAAAAAGTATTAATTAAGATACAAAGGGAGAGAAAAATATGAATCTAGAGGGTAGATTATTAGGAAACAGATACGAAATAATAAAGAAAATAGGAAATGGTGGAATGGCAACAGTGTATAAAGCAAGATGTCATGTATTAAATAGATATGTAGCTGTAAAAGTACTAAAAGATGAATTCACAACAGATGAAGAGTTTATAAAAAGATTTAATACAGAGGCTCAAGCAGTTGCTTGTTTTTCACATCCTAATATTGTATCTGTTTATGATGTAGGAACGGAAGGAAATCTACATTATATTGTAATGGAACTTATACAAGGAAAAACTTTAAAAGAAATAATAAAAGAAGATGGTGCTTTATCTTGGAAGTGGTCAGTTAATGTGGCAATTCAAATAGCATCAGCTTTAGAAATAGCACACAAAAATAATATTGTTCATAGAGACATAAAACCACATAATATAATAATTACAGAAGATGGTATAGCTAAAGTTACAGATTTCGGAATAGCAAAATCTGTATCAAATTCAACTATAACAGCATTTGGAACAACTATAGGATCAGTACATTATTTCTCACCGGAACATGCTAGAGGAGGATATACGGATGCAAAATCAGACTTATATTCACTAGGAGTTGTATTATACGAAATGGTAACAGGAAAAGTACCTTTTGATGCTGATACTCCAGTTTCAGTAGCTTTAAAGCATATGCAAGAGGAAGCGGTAGAACCAAGGAAAATAAACAGAACAGTACCATTAGCGGTTAATAATATTATAATGAAAGCAATGAAAAAAGATGTTAATCAAAGATATCAAACAGCAACAGCAATGTTAAAAGACTTGAGCTTAGCATTAAAAACTCCAAATGAGCCAATAGTTGTACTTGATAATGAAGAAAATGATTATCCAACACAAAAAGTATCAATAATGAATGATGATATGCTAGAAGCAAGACGAAATAGAACAGCAAAAATGAATGCTGAGGAAAAGAGAAATGCAAAAAGTGGCAATAAATTTTTTGCTTTAATAAAAAGACATAAGATTATATCAGGGGTATTAGGATTAATTCTATTATTTGTTATAAGTTTAACAGCAACAGAAAAAATAGTTGGAGCAACTAAGGTAAAGGATGTACAAATACCTAAAATGGTGGGATTGAAGCAAGAAGAGGCAAAAAAATTAGCTGAATCACAAGGTTTTGCTTATGAAGTTGGTGAGGAAAAATATGATGCAGAAGTTGAAAAAGGAGTTGTAATTTCTCAAGATCCAGAATATAAAGCAAATTTTTCAATAAAAGAAAAATCAAAAATTACAGTAGTAGTAAGTTTAGGACAGCAAATGACTAAAGTTCCTAAAGTCAAAGGAATGGAAAAGGATAAGGCAATAGAAGAATTAGAAAAGAATTTATTAGAATATGAAATAGAAGAAGAGTATGATGAAAAAGTTGAAGCTGGAATTGTATTAGAGCAAGATAAAAAAGAGAAGGAAGAAGTAGCAGCAGGAACAGTAGTTAAGTTAAAAGTAAGTTTAGGTATTGAAAAAGTACAAATTCCAAATGTTGCAAATCCAAAATTAAAAATGACAGAATCAGAGGCTAAGAAAGAATTAGAAAAAATTGGCTTAAAAGTAAAAGTAGAATATAAAGAAGATACAACAAAAGACGATGGTATTGTTTTAAGCCAAAACAAAGACGCTGGAACAGAAGTAGAAAAAGGTTCTGAAATAACAATAGTAGTAAATAGTTTACCAGAAAAGAAAGATGGAAAAATAACAATTGATATTGAAGGAGTTCTAGGTAAAAAAGCATATAAAACAGTTGAAGAAACAACAAAAGATGAAAACGGAGAAGATGTAACTACAGAAAAGGATGTAGCAAGAGACGATATTAATGTTGAAATATTTGTTGATGGCTCTAGTGTTTATTCAGCAACAGCAAATGGTGATGATATAGTGTCATATACTGTAGAAAACAGAACAGGGAATGTTGATGTAAAAATAAAAGTAGATGGAACAGTTGTATATAATGATGAATTTAGATATGATGATACAACATTAAAAGTAAATAATTAGCTAAATAAAAGGGCAACAGGAATGCTGCCCTTAAATTATATAGTAACAATTAGAAAATGGAGGATGCATGTTACAGGGAAGAATAGTGAATAATATATCTAATCTTTACTTTGTAGAAACAAGCAATAATATATATGAATGCAATGCTAGAGGAAAATTTAAAAATGCAAAAATAATACCAGTAGTTGGTGATATAGTAGATATAGAAATTCTAGATGAAGAAAAAAAACAAGCAGTTATAAATGAAATAAGAGAACGAAAAAATTACATAAAAAGACCTAAATTAGCAAATATAACACAATTAATATTTGTATTATCGGCAAAAATGCCAAAACCAGATTTGCTAATGTTAGACAAACAATTAGCATTTGCAGAATTTTTAGGGATAAAGTCGGTTATAGTAATTAATAAAATAGATTTAGATGAAAAAATTATAGATGAAATAGAAAAAATATATACAGATATTGGATATAAGGTTATAAGAACTATTGCAAAAGAGTCATATGGAATAGAAGAAGTGAAAAAAATATTAAAAGAAAATATAAGTGCATTTTCTGGAAATTCAGGAGTGGGAAAATCAACATTAATTAATTCTATTTTTGGAGATAATACGACTCAAGAAGGAATTATTAGTAGTAAAAATAAAAAGGGAAAAAATACAACAACAACAATAAAACTATATAAAATAGATAAGGATACATATATAGCAGATACTCCAGGATTTTCAACTTTTGATATATCAGAGATAGAAACAAAAGATTTAGCAAAATATTTTGTAGAGTTTAAAAGGAATATAAAAGATTGTGAATTTGTAGGTTGTACTCATATAAAAGAACAAAATTGTAAAATAAAAGAAGAAGTGGAAAAAGGAAATATATCTGAAAATAGATATAAGAGGTATATAAAAATATATGAAGAATTAAAAGATAAGGAGGAACACAAATGGTAGAAATATCTGCATCAATTTTAGCAGTAGAAAAAGAAAAATCAATAAAAAAATTTTATGAGCTAGAAACAGCTAAAATAGATTATTTTCATATAGATGTTATGGATGGAAAGTTCGTTCCCAAAAACACTACAGCCCAAATGATAGAATATTCTGAATATTTAAAACAGATATCTAGTATTCCACTAGATGTACATTTAATGGTAGAGGATGTAAAAACATGGATATTAGCTTTCCTTGGAGTTTCACCTAATATAATAACTTTCCATATTGAGGCATTAAAAAATAAAGAAGCAGTAATGAATGTAATAAAATTTATAAAAGAAAATGGTATAAAAGTAGGAATATCTGTAAAACCTAATACTTCTATAGAAGAAATATATGAATTTTTGCCATATATACATATGGTATTAGTAATGACAGTAGAGCCAGGGCTTGGAGGACAAAGTTTAATTCCGGAAACGTTAGATAAAGTGAGAAAACTAAAAGAGTATATCACAAAAAATAATATAGAAGTAGATATAGAAGTAGATGGTGGAATAAAAGTAAACAATATACAATCAGCTATTGATGCAGGAATTGATATAGCTGTTGTGGGAACAGGTCTTACATCTTCAGAGAATATGGCAGAAACAATGAAACAATTAAAAAGTAATTAAAAAATTAATTCATGTGACGACTTTCAAAAGTCGTCATTAAAATTTTATAGATAGATTAAAAAATATTTTTTACACATACTATGAAATAGTCATAAAATGTCGAAAAATGCAAATAAAAAAAGATTTACAAAAAAAGAGTTAAATGTTAAAATAAAAATGATTTTTAAATCTTAATAATTTTATTCAAAATTATATTATTCCCCAAAAATAAAAAATAATAAGGAAGGTGTGATGAATAACTGTATTGCAAAAGAAGTATAAATATAATTTCTGTTGTAATATCTATTTGTATAGTTATTTTAATAAATATTGGATATAATAAAATAATGAATTACATATTGTTTATAAATCAAATGAAAACTAATCATTTAATATATTATGCTAAAAGTATCTATAATATCTGAAATTTATGACAAAAAAATTGACATGAAACTATCAAAAATATATAATGTTTATGGTCGAAATAACTAAAATGAAAGAGGTTTTGCATATGAAGAAAGTTATAAAGGCAATCATAAAGCCAATTATAATAATAGCAATTATTGCATTAATCGTGGGGTTAGCTTATAGATATATGCAAAAAAGAAATAAAAATTATGAATTAGAAATTGTAAATTCATATAGTTATTATCCACTTTTACAAGATAGTAAATATGGAATTATAGATTTACAGGGAAACATTTTAGTTAATCCAGAATATAAGCAAGTAATAATTCCAAATCCTTCAAAAGATGTATTTGTATGTGTTAATGAAAATGAACGTGAAGATACAGATGAAGATGATACAACAGTAGTATTTAATCAGCAAGGAGAACAAATATTTAAAGAATATGAAAACGTATCTGCAATTAGATTTTCGGGAACAGTTAGTGATATGCCATATGAAAAAACAGTCCTTTCATATAAGAAGGATGGCAAATATGGATTAATAGATTATAAGGGCAAAAAAGTAACAGAGCCTATATATGAAGAAATATCAAGTGTGCCATATAAAGAAGGAGAAATTCTAGCAAAAAAAGATGGTAAATATGGAGTAATAAATAATAAAGGAGTTGTACTAATAGAATTTGAATATGATGAAATTACTGGAGATGGTTTTTACAAAGAGGATACAAAATATAAAGAAGCAGGTTATTTTGTAGGAAAAAAAACTGATGATGGGTACAGATATGGATATATAAATAATAAATTCGATAAACTTATTGACATGGAATATAATGAAATATATAGAGCTGGCGTCGAAGATGATGAAAAAAATGTGTATCTTATTGCAACAAAAAATGGACAAGTAGGAGTTATATACAATAAAGAAGAAATAATAAAATTTGAGTATGAAGATATAGAGTATGATGATGAAAGTAAAAGATTTTTAGTAGTAAAAGATTCAAAAAAAGGTGTATTTGATATTAATGGAACTAATATAGTCCCAGTTAATTATGATTATGTAACATATAAAGGTGACTATATATATGCAGCAACTGATAATGAAGCTAAATATTTTGACGAATTTGGAAAAGAAATAGTAGAAATGGAATATTTAGAAATATATCCAACAGATAATGTAATTTACAATATAACTTTTTCTGAAGATGGCAAATATGGAATTATTGATGGAAAAGGAAATGTATTAGTAGATAATACTTATTCATTTATTGATTATGCTTTTGATAATTATTTTATTGCTTTAAGAGACGGAAAACTTGGTGTGATTGATGATAAAGAAAATAATATAATCGAATTTAAATATGATGTATTACAATGTATTAATGGAACTAATGTAATTCAAGGAAAAATATCTGATACAGATACAATGGATTTATATTCTAAGCAGATGGAAAAAGTTGCTACAGTTGAAAATGCTGTAATAAATTTATACAATGACTATATTGAAGTATATTCAGAAAAGAGTACAAAATATTTTGACTTTGAAGGACATGAAAAGACCAATACTCAAATATTAAAAAATAATGAACTGTTTGCAATTGAAAAAGATGGTAAATGGGGAATGACAGATAAACTAGGGAATATAGTAGTAGATTGTATATATGATAAAGTAACAGAGCTTAATGAATATGGTTTTGCTGGTATAAAATTAGATGGAAAATGGGGCGTTGTAGACAAAACAGGAAATATAATTTTAGAACCAACATATGAACATTTTGCAAATAATGAAAAGCCAGAATTTATAAATAAATACTATAAAGTAACTTATGGATATGGAGAGAGCTATTATACAAATGAAGAATAATATAAAAGAAAAAGAGCGATGAAAACATCGTTCTTTACTTTAAATATAATTATTGTTAAAGGAGAATATTATGTACAAGGAATTTGGAATAAGTGAAGAGATTTTAAATATAGCTAAAAAAGCAGAAAAAGAAATAGAAGAAGAAGGAATTTTTAAAAATATAGAAGAAGTTTGTGAATATAATAGTTTAAAAGTTTTAACAGCTTTTCAAAAAAATAAAGTATCAGATATGCATTTTAATTCTACAACTGGATATGGGTATGGAGATATAGGAAGAGATTGTATAGAAAATATATTTGCAGATGTATTAAAAGCAGAGGATGCTTTAGTAAGAGGACAATTTATATCAGGAACCCATGCTCTAACAGTAGCTTTATTTGCACTTTTAAGACCAAATGATATATTTTTAAGTATAACTGGAAAACCATATGATACTTTGGATTGTGTAATAGGAATAGAAGAAAACAAAAGCTCTCTAAAATCTTTTGGAGTTAAATATGAGCAAATAGATTTAAAAGATAATGGAGAGTTTGATATAGAAAAAATAGTAGAAAGAGTTTCTAAAAAAGATATAAAATTAATTGAAATTCAAAGGTCAAGAGGATATGCAACAAGAGAATCTATAAGTATAGATAGTGTTGAAGAAGTAATAAAAGAAATAAGAAAAGTAAACAATGAAGTTATAATAATGATAGATAATTGTTATTGTGAATTTGTTGGAAGAAAAGAACCTTTGGAAGTTGGAGCAGATATAATAGTTGGTTCATTAATAAAAAATCTTGGAGGAGGAGTTGCACCAAATGGGGCATATATTGCAGGTAAAAAAGATTTAGTAGAACTTACAGCAGAAAGATTAACGTCACCAGGACAAGGAAAAGAAGTTGGACCTACACTTGGAATTAATAAATCTATTTTACAAGGTATATATTTAGCACCAAATGTAGTTGCAAGTAGTTTAAAAACTGCAGTTTTTGCAGCTAAGATGTTAGAGATTCTTGGATATAAAGTATCACCTAGATATAATGAAAAAAGAGCAGATATAGTACAAACAATAGAATTTAATGATGCAGATAAACTAATAAAATATTGTCAAGGAATACAAATGGGGTCAGCGATAGATTCTAATTCTATTCCAGAGCCATGGGATATGCCTGGATATAATGATCAAATAATAATGGCATCAGGAAGTTTTACTCAGGGATCTTCAATAGAGCTTTCTTGTGATGGACCAATAAGACCACCATATATAGCATTTATGCAGGGCGGACTTACATATGAATATGGGAAAATTGGAGTATTAAAAGCAATTCAAAATATAGTAAAGAGTGAAAAATAAGTATAAATTAAATATATCAAATTTATACATGAGAAAGGAATCAGAACAAAAATGAAAATAGTAATAATTGGCGGTGGACCTGCAGGAATGATGGCAGCTATTTCTGCAAAAGAAGCGAATCAAGAAGCGGAAGTTATTATTTTAGAAAAGATGGAAAGATTGGGCAGAAAATTACTAATAACAGGAAAAGGTAGATGTAATATAACTAGTAGTCTAAATATATCTGATTTTATAAAAAATGTTCCAGGTAATGGAATGTTTTTATATAGTGCTTTTAATAAATATACCAATGAAGATATAATAAAATTTTTAGAAGATAAAGGTGTAAAAGTAAAAGAGGAAAGAGGAAACAGAATATTTCCTGCCTCAGATAAATCACAAGATGTTTTAGATGCTTTTATTAGCAGACTAAAAGAATTGAAAGTAAAAATAAAAACAAATGTGGAAGTAATAAGAATAGAAAAAGGCAATAATGAAGTTAAAGGTGTTACATATATAAATAATAATAAAGAAGAATATATGGAGGCTGACAAAATAATATTAGCAACAGGAGGAAAAAGCTATTCTAGCACTGGTTCTACAGGTGATGGGTATAAAATTGCACAAGAATTAGGACATACTATAACTAAGATTAGACCATCATTAGTTCCCATGGAAACTTATGAGAAAAGTTTATGTAAAGAATTACAAGGATTAAGTTTAAAAAATGTAGGGATTAAAATTATAGATATAAAAAATAATAAAGAAATATATAATGATTTTGGAGAAATGCTTTTTACACATTTTGGGGTATCTGGGCCAACAATATTAAGTGCTTCAGCACATATTTTAAGATATAAAGATGCCGAAAAACTATTGAACGAAAAACAAATAAAACTATTTATAGATTTAAAACCAGCACTTTCAATGGAAAAGCTAGATATAAGAATAAGAAAGGATTTTGAAGAGGTAAAAAATAAGCAATTTCAAAATAGTTTAGATAAACTTTTACCTAAAAAAATGATTAATCCAATAATAGCGTTAAGTGAGATTAATCCAACTAAAAAAGTAAATGAAGTTACTAAAGAAGAAAGATTAAGAATAGTAAATTTATTAAAAAATTTTCAAGTTACATTAAAGAATTTTAGAGATATAGAAGATGCAATAATAACTGCAGGAGGTATAAGTATAAAAGAAATAAATCCATCTACAATGGAATCTAAAATAATTAAAAACCTTTATTTTGCAGGAGAAATAATTGATGTTGATGCATATACAGGAGGCTTTAATCTTCAAATTGCGTATTCAACTGGATATGTTGCAGGAGGGAGTACATGGTAAGTTTTAAAGTAATAGATAAAAATGTAAATGCACAAATTGTTGAAAAAAAGTCTAAATTTATAGCAAATTTATTTTATGTAGAAACAATAGATGAAGCAGAAAAGATAATAAGAGAAACAAGAAAAAAATATTATGATGCAAGACACAACTGTTATGCATATAGAATTATAGAAGATGGAAATATAATAGAAAGAAGTAGTGATGATGGAGAACCATCAGGTACAGCTGGAGCTCCAATGCTAAATATAATTTCGAAAAATGATATATCAAATGTACTAGTAATTGTTACAAGATATTTCGGTGGAATTTTATTAGGAACGGGAGGTTTGGTAAAAGCATATTCTGAAGCAGTACTAAAGGCTCTTGAGGGGATAGAATATAAAACTCAGGCTGTGGGTTGTGAGATAGAAGTATCATTACCATATTCAGAAGTAGAAAATTTCAGATATTTTTGTAGAAAAGAAAAAATTAATATTTGCCAAGAAGAATTTACAGAAAATGTAAAATTTAACATAGAAATTCAAAAAGAAAAAACAGAAAAACTACTGGAAAAAATTTCAAGTGACAAAATGAAAAACATAACGACAAAAGTCTTGCAAGAGAAGATAATTAAAATTTAACGAAAACAAAAAAATAAAAAAAATCACAAAAATAACTTGCAAAAAATGGAAAATGATATTATAATGCAAAATGTAAAATTTTTACAAATATTTTAACCTAGGAGGAAATGATAGTGAAAGAAAAAATTACAGTTTTAGTAGCAGATGACAACATTGATTTTGCAACAACTTTGACAGAAAACATTGAAAAACAGGATGATATGGAAGTAATCGGGATGGCGAAAAATGGACTAGAAGCAGTAAAAATTATAGAAAATACTCAACCAGATATCGTATTATTAGATGTAATTATGCCACACCTAGATGGACTAGGAGTGCTTGAAAAAATAGAAAATATGGAAATAGCAAAAAAACCATTAGTAGTTATGTTATCAGCAGTTGGACAAGACAAAGTAACAGGAAGAGCAATACAACTTGGGGCAGAATATTACATAGTTAAACCATTTGAAATGGACATTTTAATAAAAAGACTTAGAGAAATGAAAACACAAAAAATAATTCAACCAAGAACAAGTTTTATCAATCGTGAAATTAGAGCACAATATGTAGAAATACCAGAAGAAAATAGAAATAGTCAGGAAAATTTAGAAGCATTAGTAACTAATATAATACATGAAGTAGGTGTACCAGCACATATTAAAGGTTATCAATATTTAAGACAAGCAATTATAATGGTAGTAAATGACATTGAAGTCATAAATCAAATAACTAAACAATTATATCCAAATATTGCACATAAATATAAAACAACACCATCAAGAGTAGAAAGAGCAATTCGTCATGCAATAGAAGTTGCATGGGGAAGAGGACAAAATGATACAGTTGAAAATATATTTGGCTATACAGTATCAGCATCAAAAGGAAAGCCTACAAATAGTGAATTTATAGCGATGATAGCAGATAAATTGAGATTAGAATTAAAGAGTGCATAAAAGATGGCGAAACTACTGTTAGAGTAGTAATAAAACAATTATAAAAATCCGCACTTAATGCAACGAACTCTATGAAAAGCGTGATAGATTAAGCAAAAATCAGCATACATTGCAATAAACTATTTTTAAATAATGCAATAAACTTAAAAAATTTATTGGTAAGAAAACCTCATATATTTATAAAAAATATAGGGAGGTTTTTTATTATGGAAAAAATTGATTTTGAAATTGATGATTTCATAAACTATTGTGATTACAAAGGATTGTCTAAAAAGACATATGGAAGTTATGAGCAGTCATTGAGATTATTGGTGATTTATCTAAAGGAGAAATTTAGCATAAAAAATACAGAGCAAGTGAAAGAAAAGCATTTGAAGGATTATATTGAAAATTTAAAAGAAAGAGGAAAATATACAGTAGTATATAATGAAGAATCAAAGAAAACAAATAATCCTCAAAATAGAGGAGATTTTGGAAAAAAAGTAAGTTTGATTACAGTAAATAATTATATTAGAAATATGAGAGTGTATTTTAACTATATGTATGATAATAGGCTTATTAAAATTAATCCAGTATGTAAAATAAAGACAATAAGAACACCACGTAAAGTAAAAGATTATTTGGAAGATGATATGTTTAACAGATTATTAAAATGTTTTGATTTATCAAAATTTCACGAGTATAGGGATTATATTATTACAGAACTTATTTTTGATACTGGTATGAGAGTAGGGGAATGTTTAACAATAAGAGATGAAACAGATATAAATTTTATGGAAAGGACGATTTTTTTACCAGCGGAGAATACAAAAGGAAAAAAAGATAGATATGTATTTTTTTCAGTACAAATGGCAACTGAATTAAAACGATGGCTACAATATAGAGATAGATATAAAGATAGTGAATTTTGTTTTTGTACTACGAAAGGAGGACAATTGCAAGTAAGAAGTTTTGAAAGTAATTTTACAGTATATGGAGAAAGAATTGGAAAAAAAGATATACACCCTCATATGCTACGCAATAATTTTGCAAAAAGATTTTTGATGAATGGTGGGAATATCTATACTCTTTCACAAATATTGGGACATTCATCAGTTCAAGTAACAGAACAATGCTATTTGGATTTAAAAACAGAAGATTTAAGACAACAATATCAGAGATTTTCTCCACTAATGAATTTAAAAAATAAAAAATAATAAAAAAATTTAAAAATTTTTTTCAAAAAAGCTTGAAAAAGCTATATATCAACGAAAAGACATATTTTTTGAAAAATATGTTTTGCAAAATATATTTATAAAAAGTCAATAGAAAAATTGAAAAAACTTTTCTATTTATATTTTTTTATTTTAATAAAAAGCTATATATATCAAACAAAAATGATATTATAAGAATGATTATATTATACTATATGTTTTATAAAATGTCAATAGGAAACCGTTGGGGCTCTAAGGAAAGAAGATTTTTTACTGTTGACATTTTTAAAGATATGTGCTAAAATAAAAATCGTCATAACAAACGGCAATTTGTTATGACGAAAAAAATAAAAACTATTGACAAATAATTTTTATATTTATACCAATATTAATTATAATATAAAAAATCCTCATTTTCAATGGTTTTTATAAAAAAATAATTGAGAAAGGAGGGTTTTTTCTATTATGCTCAAAAAGGTAATAGAAAAAGCACTACTTCTTAGGAATGTAGAAAAAAAACAAGAAGTTGTAATAGAAACATCTGTTACGACCGTATTTTCTTTACATTTATCTAAGATGATAGTGCTTTTGTTATATAATTTTTTCTTATTTTATAAAGTAACAGAACTAGAAGTAACAATTTTAATAAAAGACAATTATGCTGATATTTTAAATATAATTATGACTGAGATTAAAATTGGATTACATAATTACATAATCTTATATGAAGAAGAATTAGAAAATCTAATAGAATTCCACAATAAAGATGAAACCTTATTAGTACTTGCTATACAAGAAAATGTAAATAAAAATTTGAAAGAATTATTTAATTTGGAGGAGAAAAAATGAAAGAAGAAGTGATTTTAACTAAAAAAGAAGAGAATAAGAAAGATATTATAGAATTGGCTAAGAATACTAATGTAGGGGAAGAATTAACTAATTTAGTTTTAGAAGAAACAGAAAAAATTTTTCTTCTTAGAGAAAGAACTAAAAAAAGCCTAGGAGAGATATTCAGTAATATTAGAGAAAAATTAGGTGGAGAAAATCAATATAACGGCTTTTTCGGCAAATGGTATCAAGCTTTAGGGTTTAAAAAAGATTTCGTCTATAATTGTATTAATTATTTTAAATTGCTTGTCGATAATAGCGAAGACCAAAAAATTCAAGAATTATCTTTTTCAAAAGTCTGTGAAATAGCAAAACTAAAAGAAATTCCAGAAATTCAAAAACAGGTAATTGAAAAAGCACCACTTAATCAAATGAAATTTAAACAAGTCACAAAATTAGTAAGAGAAGTTAAAGAAAGAAAAGAAGTAACAGAAGAATTAATTAATGAAATATGCAATAATGCTGATGAAGTTGAAACTAACTTTGGTAAATATATTAAAACAACAACATCTTTTATAAAAGAATTAGAAGAGTCATCAAAAACAACATCAAAAGAAGAACTTGAGAAAATATTGAAGTTAGTTGATGAAGTAAAAAATTTATGCGAAAAGGCAAAATTGGAGGTACAAAATGACAGAACAAACTAAAGATAATATTACAAATCAAATAAAACTATATTCTAAATATATTACAAGCGACGAAAGTCGCTTTGTAATGGCAAAAGAAATAATAGATAGATTATTTATTAGTAGCTACTTTAAATTTGAAGAAATGACCAATTTCGTAAAAAATGAACTAACTTCTATATTTTCTTTATCAGAAGAGCAAACACAAATAATTTTAAAACAATTTGAAGAAAAATATCAAATGATAAATGACAAATTAAAAATTGCAAAATTAAAATTAATTTTAGAAGAAACACCTATCTATGAAGTAGATGAACTACATTGTTTTAATTTAATAGAAGTAAAAAAAATTGTTAGATATATTATAAATAATAATCTAATTGCCAGTAAGCAAATTTTACAAGACTTTGTAATCAATGATTTATCTACACATTTTAAATTAGATGAAGAAAATAAAAAAGAAATTATGGAGGAATTAAATGATGATAAAAGCTAGTGATTTAAAGAAAAAGATATACGAAGAAAATTTAGTAGAAGAATTGTTGAAAAAAATTGGTATGCACCACATCAGAAGTCATAGCCAAGGCGAGTACATAACTTGTGGAATGCCTGATGGAGATAATCAAAATTCAACAGTAATATATAATGAAGAAAATTTGTCAGTTGTTGCATATACAAGAGAAAATAAGAAAATAACAGATATTATATCTTTAACTCAATATACTCAAAATTTGTCATTTGTAGAATCTTTAAAGTTTATTTGCAATGAATTAGACTTAGATAATGATATTGATTTATTTCCTATAAGAAAGATTCAACAGACCCCTGCTGAAAAATTCATAAAAAAGATAGAAAATAAATCTAATTTTCAAAATAATATTATAAAAGAAGATGTTAAAATTTATAGTCAAGATTATATAGAACAATATAGTCATTCTTGCTATGCCAATATTTCTAGTGATTTTGAAAAAGACAATATACCAGCAAGTACACAAAGATTATTTGATGTTATACCATATCTTGAAGAAGTTGGAATAGATTGGAAGACTACTTATTACAATATATATGACCTTATTCCAATATATGATGAAATTGGTTGTATAGTAGGAATTAAAGCAAGAAGATATGGCTACAGTGCAGAAAAATTTGGAAAATACTATTATTTATTGCCTTGTGAAAAATCAGCTCAACTTTATAGTCTTTTTTATACAAAAGAACCAATAAACAGTAAAAAGGAAGTTATTATTTGTGAAGCAGAAAAAGGGGTAATGCAATTATGGAATTATGGATTTAAAAATTCTGTAGCTGTAAGCGGTCATAAAATTTCTCAACAACAAATAGAAAAAATTGTAAAACTTGAAGTAGATAAAGTAATAATTGCTTTTGATGAAGATGTGGAAGAAACTACTTTATATAATGAATACCAAAAATTAAAATATTTAGTTAAAGAAG
Organism: uncultured Clostridia bacterium; assembly: GCA_947581825.1. GTDB lineage: Bacteria > Bacillota > Clostridia > TANB77 > CAG-508 > CANPVP01. The sequence continues at coordinate 19,900 of CANPVP010000002.1, forward strand.
TTGTATGTATTATTGACAAACAACATATTTTAAATTCAAAAGAAAGTCCGATGGACAATCCTGAAAAATGGAAAAAGCTATATAAAGAATGTCAATTCATTCCAAAAGTTTGGAGTGATGACGAATGTTAATAGATTTTAAAATAAATATGTTGTTAGAAAATAAAAGACAGTCTATTATCTATTCTTTATCAAAAGAAGAAAGCTATTCTTTAATAGATTGTTTAGATATAGACTTCCTTAATATACCGCCAAAAACAGAACTAGTAACTTTAACTTTAGACATATTGTTTGAAGAAAAAGAAATAGTAAAAAGTATTATACAAATATTGTCAGATATGTTTCCATCTACACTTTTAAATTTCAAGTCAAAATTAAAAAATAAAGGAAATATAATTGACAAATACATTGATAGACATAAGATTGCTTATATCAATAATAAAAATGATGTTATTATAGAACTAGACAAAATATTTATGATTTTTTATATATTAATGAATATTAAAGACAGTTCTAATTTGAATAGAAATATACTTAGAAAAATGGGGAAAATAGGTCTTGTAACAATAAATTGCATTCCACTTGTAAAAACAGTAAACTTAACAATTCCACAATTATTAGATGTAAGAAAAAATGCAGTTTTTAGAGGAAAAATAAAAGATAATTTTTTTATTTTGGAGGCAGACAAATTGAAAAAGGAAAAATGGAAGAATGACAACACCGATTACTATATATATTTATATAGAAAGAGTGTGGATTTCGTCCAAAATGAAAAAAAAGTTTTTTATGTAATTATAAAACCAAAAATTAAAGAAATTGATAATAATATTTTAATAGATTATAGAGAGTCTGCGGTAAATCATAAAAACTTATTAAGATGTCAATTATTTAAAGAGATATGCGAAAATACAAGACCTTTTAGATGGAAAGAAGTTTTAGGAATATTAAGTAACTTGAAGAATATTAAAATAAAATTTGAAAACAATAGTATGTTAGCAGTTTCATATATAGTTGAACATATCCCTATATATATGAAAAGACTAGTTAGTATTGTTACAAAGTTTATTAGAGCAAATAATTCTTGTAAACAAGAATGTAACGAATTTTGTCCATATTCAAAAACTTGTCATCACACAAAAACTATGTTAGATACTGTATATATTAAGAAAGATAAGATAGTAAAATTAGATAAAGCAGAAAATTATGTTACACTTAAAGAAGCAAGAGAAGATTTAGGTAAAAAAGCAGAAAGTTTATATAATAAACTTGTAAGTGGAAAAATAGAGATAGGATTATTAACAGCACAACAAGGATTAGGAAAAACTGAAAAGGTAATTGAATTAATTAATACAACTATTAAAAATGGAAAAGGTTGTATATATGCAGTACCATATAGAAAAACAATAGAGAACTTCAAGCAACGACTTGAAGAAAAAGGATTTTCAAATTATTTAATAACCCCAGTCTTAGAAAATTTGACAGATAAAAAAATCAATAAAGAAGTTGAATATTTACAAGAAGTCGGAGCATATACTAAATTGAAAATATATCTAAGTAAGCAACTAAATAAAGATAACTTAAAAAAAGAAGATAAAGAGAAAATTGAAGAATATCTAAAAATCAATGAAGATATAAAAAAATATGATGGTCTAATTATTACAACTCATAAAAGATTTCCCTTTTTTTCAGAAAAAGTATATGAAAATAAAATAGCTTTTATAGATGAAGATATTTTTGATTCAGATTTTGTTAGTGTAACTACAATGCCATTACAAAAAATCGAAGATGTTATTGACGGCTCACTCATATTAAAACAAAATGGTTATGAAAAACTAGATATAGTAAAAAAAATTAAAAATAATATGGTTACACCGATATTCTCAATGTCTTTTGATTCTACGTTAAAAAAATTAATAGAAGATGATTTAATGACAATGAGAAATAATCCTATAAATATTTTTGATTTTTACAGTTGCATTGCAGTAAAGAAATATTATGATGGTTATAAATATAAAGTGAAATGCTTTAATTTTAGAGAATTGCTACCTATTCCAACTTTAATTACATCAGCCACAGCAGAAGAAGAATTTTATCATCTTTATTTTGGAAATAGTATAAGAATAAAGAAAGTAAAAAAGGCAAAATATGAGGGGAGAATTAAGCTATGGGATTCTCATACATACAGTCAACAGTTTTTAAGTAATGATGAAAACTTAAAATATATTGAAGAGTTAATTGAAATATGTAGAATGTATAATATGAATTTGATAACTTTTAAAGACTTTATAGAAAAAAATCAATCTGTGCTAATTGAGGGAGAAGAAACAACTTCTATGCCTAAACTATTAGATGGTATAAGCTGTTATAATTTTTTTTCTATTCTAGGACTAGATACTCTAAAAGACAAAAATTTAGCAGTAATAGGTAAACCTTTAAAAGATGAAGACATATTTTACTTTTTAGCATATTTGGTGTATAAAAAAATATATCAAGAAACTACTTTTGAAGAACAAAGATGTAAAATACAAATAGTTGAAGATAAAGGATTTTTATTTAACTTATACACTTACAATGATAAAATATTAAGAAAAATTCAAATGTGGAGCATTTCTTCAAATGAAGAACAGTACACAGGTCGTGCTAGAGTAATAAGTCAAGAAGATAGAACTGTATATTTAGCAAGTGGCTATCCTGTAGAACAAATGGAAATAGAAGATGAAGAAGAATAAAATAAAAATGGCTTATTATATAAGTCATTTTATTTTTTTCTAAAGTTGTAGTATCTCCAATTTATGAACTCAAATTTTAAAATTTTATTTTCTAAAAAAGCTGGTGTAAGTAAAAACGACATCAGCTTTTAAATTAATAATTTATTCTAATATTGTCATTTGAAATGACGGTATTCTAAAAATTCAACAAAACAATGAAGAATGTTATGCTCGTCGGAATATATATTACCTAACACAAAAATTTAAAATTTGACATCTTCTAGGAGTGTACCACCCCAAAATACAAAAAGCCTCTATTTTTGAGGCTTTTAACGAAATTATCTAAGAAATATTATATAAAAAATCACTTATAAACATTGATATATAAGCATTTTTACTTAACACATTTTTTTAAATATAATATTGTCTAGGAGATAACTAGCAACGCACAACATTTAATTTTCATTTTTGCATTAAAGTATAAAATAGGGGGCTATATAACTTCTTTTATTCTTTCTATCATTCTATCATAAAATTTTTTATCAATTTCGACTGCTATACATCTTCTATTGTTTTTTATACAGCTTAACGGACAACTACCGCTTCCACAAAATAAATCTAATACAATTTCGTTTTCTTTACTACTCTGTAAAATAAATCTACTAAATAACTCAATCGGTTTCTCGGTAGGGTGGGCTCTATGTCCAATTTTGTTTGGTATATCAGTTATTACATTGCTTTCACCTAATTTATTGATTGGAACAGATTTGCCCTTTCTAAGTTGCATAATCATTTCATAAGCACCGCATATACGAACAATTGCTACTGGTCTTATTTCCTTTTAACCATATTATTGTATTACAATGTATAAAGCCGACTTTTTTTCGCGACTTGTAACATTTTGTCGTAGTTTTTGTAATTACTCATCAAATAGCAATGTCCACCGCTCCTTTAATACTCTATATAAAGGTGGTAACCACTCATCAAATTTAATATCATTATAAGAAAATAATTTTCCGCTTCTGATATTTTTTATTGTTTCTTCATCATTATTTTTTATATCAAATATACCTCCGACAATATTTCTTTCCTTGTTTTTGTTTTCCTCCACCTCTGCGACTTATTTTATAAGGAGGGTCGCTTATTACCATATCTATTGAATTGTTTGGAATTGCCTCCAGCACTTCTAAACTATCTCTATTAAACAACATCAAATTTTCTGTTTCATAATCCGCTTTTATATCTTTATCAATAAAAAAATCCATTTTAGATTCAGCTCCTTAAAAAAGGTTGCCTTGTCTAAAATGATGCAACTTCTTTTATATTATATATAGATAAATTTATCATCTATCTATATATAATTATACCACACATTTGTTTGATTGTCAAGTTAAATAGAAAATCTTGAAAGCCTCTCTGTGCCTCACTTATAAAGAAAATATTTTTTGAAAATTTATGAACTTTTTTTCAAAAAGTGATTCACATAGTTCGTAAAATATGGTATAATTATATTAGTCAAAAGCTAGAGCGAGAAGCACTTCCGAATCTTTTGACTAATATATAAAAAGGAGTGATGAAAGTTGATTGTAAGAATAAAAAAAGAACATATAAACTTATAGAAAACTTGGCGGTTATCAAAGTTTATATGTTCGTCCCCTTTACAAATAAAGGTTATAAATATAATACCATAAAAACCTCTATTTGTAAAGTGAAGAAAAGTTTTTTAGCAAATTTCAAAATGCTAAAAATCAAAAATTTATTTTATGAGTGGAGGTTTTTATTATGTTATTAGAAGAAATAAAACAAAGTTGTAAAGTTGTTACAAATGAAGAAAAACAAGGCGAAGAACTTTATTTTCAAAGCAAACCTGATTATGAAGTTATAAAAACATTAAAAAATAATGGCTATAGATGGCACAAAGTAAAAAAATGTTGGTATAGAAAATTAAACTATACAGGAAATAACAAAAAAGAAGTTAAAAACTATTTAGGAGTAAAAATTGACGATATATTCAGTTTTTCGTGGGGTTACGAACAAACAAACGTAAATTATTTTCAAGTTGTAGCTTTAAAAGGAACAAAACAAGTAATTATTAGAGAAATATCATACGAAACAGCAGAAACAACAGGACTTGACAGTTACAAAGTAAGACCTTGCAAAGATGTATTTTTGAAAGATAGTCAATTTATAAAAAATAACGAAATTGGAGCAGTCAAACAAGTTAAGGGATTGAAAAATGGAACAATATATATAAATATTGAAAGTTTTGGATTTTGCCGATTATGGAATGGTCAAAATGATGTGATGACTTGTTATTATTAAAATTTGTGGAGGTTATGCAATGTAAATCGTTGTATAACTTCCTAAAAATAAAAAAAATGGAGGATTAAAAATGATAAAAAATAAAAATCAATTAAAAATTAGATTAAAAGAAAAAAAAGATAGTTTAATATTTGAAACAATCAGAAATGATGTAAAACCTGAAAGAATAGGAACACAAAGGAAAGCTAATAAAGTACAAACAAATGCTTTTACATTGCTAACTGCTAAAGAAAATGGAGAAGTTGTAGATAGCTGGATTTATTATAATAGCAATATACAAATAAAAGATAATATAATGAGTTATTTTGATAATAAAGGCAATCCGTTTATTCAAATTAAAATAATAGAAGTTGCATAAATAAAAATGGAGGATTAAAAATTATGGAATTAGTTATATATTTTAAAAGTTTAGTTGATAACGGAAATAAAGGGTATTTTAAAAGATTTAGAAAGATTGGATTTTCAAGTTGTTATACTCTTGACGGTGCTAAAAAATTCAATAATAAAAGAAAAATAAGAGAGGTTCTAAACAAATTAAAAGAAAAAGAAGGTAAATATTATAATTTTAAAATTTTGGAGGTGTTATCTAATGGAAAAAATTAAAAAATCTGAATGGAAAGCATTACATAAAGATTATAAAGAGATTATAAATGGACAAAGATATATTTTAAAATTGGTAAATGGTGCAACTTGTCTTGTTCCTGTAAAAGTTATAGATGATAAGGAGGAATTTAGAAATGGAAAATAAATATGAAAGTGTGATTATTATAAGAGGAGATTTAAAAGATGAAGAATATAAAAAGGCATTTAATGAAATTATTGATAAGATTAAAAATTTAATTGATATTGAAAAGATTGAAGAAGTAGGTTTGCGAAATTTAGCATATCAAGTAAGAAATAATAAAACTGGTTATTATGTAGTAATATATTATAAAGCAACAAGTCAAGCTATATCAGAAATAGAAAGATTTTTTAGAATAAAAGATGAAATATTAAAATTTTTAACAGTAAAGAAAGATTAAAATAATGAGAAATGACTTCATTTCTCAAAAGTCCAAAATGGACGAAATCAGAATACTATCTATATAATATATATTATAGAGAAGGTGTCTATTTCTTCCATTTTGGAAAAATTTATATATCATATATAAAAAAATTATTTAAAAGAAATTTAGCTGGTCATAATGTTAATTATGTTGAGGTTATAACCTCAAAATATAAAAAATCATATACTGAGTTAAACATAATTACATATAAAATACTAAAAAAAGAGTTAAACATAATTTTCGGAATGGGGGTTTTGAAATGTTAGAATTTAAAAATTATCTATTAGAGCAAAATAAATCAAAAAATACAATAGAAAATTACATCAGAAATATAGAAAGTTTTAAAAAGTGGTATTATGAAACAACTGGAGGCGAATTTAAAAAGTTATACAGACCGAATGTATTAGATTTTAAGTCGTATTTACGAAATATTAAAAAAACTAGAAAAGGACAACCTCTAAAAGCAGAATCAATAAATGCAAATTTATCAGCACTTGCAAAATATAACGAATTTCTAGTATATAAAGGAATTCAAACAGACGTTGTTATTACTGATAAGGACTTTTTAAAAGTACAACATCAACGAATAAATCCGTGTACTATTGATAAATCTGACGTTGAAGAATTTAGACAAAAGATATTAGAAAATGAAAGTAAAAGAGATTATGCTATTGTGACACTTTTAGCTTTTGCAGGATTAAGAATAAGTGAATGTTTAAATATTAAGATGAATGATTTTGATTTAGATAGTAGAGAAATAATTATTAGAAATGGAAAACGGAGATAAACAAAGAACAGTTTATATGAATGATAAAATTGTTAATTCTATTAAGGAATATTTGTTGAAAGAGCGTAAAAGTAATAGTCAATATTTATTTGTTAGTAGACAGAGCGACAAAGTGTGTAGAAGTAGAATAAATCAATTATTTAGTAAATATTCAAGTGTTATACACCCTCACTTGTTAAGACATTTTGCTTTCACTAATATGGCAAGTAATGGCTTTTCAATTACAGAAATAGCAATGTTAGGAGGTCATTCGTCTACAAAAACTACTGAAATCTATATAAATCCATCACAAAAGGAAATTAAAGAAAAATTAAATTTATTATAAGCTATTCGGAAATACCGAAAAGCAAAATTAAATGAGGAGGAATTAAAAAAATGAAAAATTTAAAAATTAAAAATAAGGTCGGCAGACCTTCCATATATTCTAGGTTAGATAAAAATTTATTAAAATCAGAAATTGATAAATACTTAAATAAAGAACAAAATGGAGTTACTACATATACAAACCTTAAGATTGGTAAAACAAGTTTTTATTCTATTTTAAAGAATTGGAGGTAAATTTATGATACAAATTGAAGAAAAAGAAATAAAGAAATATTTAAAAAAATTTAGAAATTTGGGAATATACATAAAGATGAGGGGTTCGTTAAATGGAAATTTTACAATACATAAATTAAGATATTCAGTAAAAAATGATTTGTTAAAATTGGAAGATAAAATTTCAGAAACGTGGTTAGAAATTAACCTAAATCAATCAGCAAAAACTTTAATTAGTGAAGATTTACAACAAATTATTTTACAACTTGATTCAGATGTCTGTTTGGACATCATAATTGAAAATTAAAAAATAAAAGGAAAGCAATTTATTGTTGTTGCTTTCTTTTTTCAATTTCTTTCTTATCTTCTTCATCAAGATTATCTAATGCAAATTCCACTAATGTTATTATTGTTTTATTAAAAGAATTTCCTTTTATATTAGATAAAATTTGAACATCATCAACAATATTTTCAGGAAGTCTTAATGTTTTGCTTACACCGCTATGATTTTCAGGTATTTTTAATTTATTCATCATATCTGCACCTCTTTTTGCAATTTTTTATAAAATAATTTTACAATCAAAAAAAATTGTTGTATGCACCTAAAAGTAATTGCAAATTAGAGCTATGTATGATATTATTATTTTGAAATGTCGAATTTTGTCAAATTGATTGGAGGTGAAAAAATGAATAGTATAAAAGATTTTTTTAGTAGTCCTAAAAAAACAGCTATTTTAGGTTTAATTGGTTCTATACTTATGTTATCAAGTTTACTAATAAATTTTAGTATATCTTATATTTTCAATGATTTATATGTAATAGGTTTGATTGTTTATTTTTCAATCGTTTTAGCAAGAATGTATAAAAAACAAGGTAATATAAAGTTCGCCAACTATATTCTTATATCAGTATATTCAATCCAATTATTATTTATGATAATACTTATTGCACAGATACGGTTTAAATCTTCAAAATATACTTTATATAGTAGTATTTATCATTCCAATTTTATACTTTTTTAACATATTGTTAGGTAAGAAGAATTTTGTTAATAATAAGGTTTTTGCAGTAGTAATTATTTTATATACATTAATTCAAACAATATTTGTAATACAAACTTTTCAGTATTTTAGTGGCATTGTAAATATGATTTATCTAATTAATTTTTTAAGTTATATATGTATAATACCTTATTTTTATAATTATTATGAAGTTTTAAAGGAGGAAAATAAAAATGGCAAGTAAAGAAGAGTTAGAGGCAATGGGAATTTTCAATAACGATAATATAAACAGTAATGGAAAAAATAATCTAACAAATGAAAAAACAAATATGATAGCAAAGATTATTAAAATAATAGCCATAATTGAAGGAATTATAGGTGTAATATTTGGTTTATATGCAATAGATGGTTTAAAAAGGAAGAATAATAGAAGATAACGAAAATGTAGAACAAGAAGAGATTGAAATAGAACAAAATGATAATGAAAACAAAAGTAAAGAAAAAGTTAAAGAAACAAATATAAAAAATGGTTTTAAAAAGTTAAAGAATAGAAATATGTTTATTATTTTAGGAATTATTGTATCTGTAATAATTATATTTTGTGGATTTAAAAACTACATAAAAGAAAGGCAAATAACAGAAAAATACAATAATGACTTAAAAACTTGCTATGAATTAATAAGATATAAATCCAATTTTCAGGGTTTTGAATCTATAATAGAAGAACATACAGAAGAAACGAATTTTTCGTCAGAGGCATATAAAAAGTTATATCAAGCAATAGATGAAAGAATTGAAAATTTAAAAAATTGTAATGACGATAAAGACTTAATAACTATGTTAGAAGATATAAGGAAAAAAGACATAAACAATAAAAAAATAGAAGAAAGCTATTTAGAAGCAAGTTCATATTCAAGTATAATTAAGGCTAATCAGTATATAGAAGAACAAAAATATAAGGAAGCATACGATTTATTAGAAACATTAATTACTAATAATAAAGAAAAAAATCAAGATATTGTAGATATGGCAACAAATAAACAAAATGAAATTAAAGATAAAGCTTTTAACCAAATAATAAAACAAGCACAAGAAAAGGTAAATGCTAAAGATTATTCATCAGCAAAAACTTTACTAGAGAAATACAAAGATTTAGGGAATCAAACAATTTTAGATATATATAATAATGCTACAAATAAATTGAATAAGATTGAAGCGGAGAAAAAGGCAAAAGAAGAAGCTGAAAAAATTGCAAGAGAAAAGAAAGAAGCGGAAGAAAAAGCAAAACAAGCAGAAGAAGAACGAAAAAGGCAACAAGCAGAACTTAATGCAAAAAAAGATAAGTTAACTATAAATAGTAATGGCAAAAAAATTTGGAAAGTTTGTATGAATAGCAATACATTCAGATTTCAAGCAAAATATAGAGGTTATGGAAATTTTATTGTAAAATTGTTAGATAGTAACCAAGATTTAGAAAAAGTGATTTGTAATGAAATTGGAGACTATAATGTAGATAAAACAGTTCAAGTAGTCAAAGGAAATTATTACTATATAGAAACATACGTCTCAGATGGTAGTTGGAATGGTACTTGGTGGGGGACTTATGGAGATTAAAGTAAAAGAAAGTGTAATACAGAAGGAGATGAAAAATATATGGGAAAAAGTAAAAAGATATTATTGATATTAGCAGGAACTATAGCAATAGTAGCTTTAGTAATTGGAATAGTTATGTTTAAATTAAATACAATGCCTCGTAAAAATATAGGAAAATGGAGTTCTACATCAAATTTTTATTCATCAGAATTAAGATTATATGATGATAAAAAATTTGAATTGACAGCAAGTATCAGTTATACAATAGGAGAAACATATCAAGCTAATATTACATATAAAGGAACATATAAATATTTTAATGGTAGTATTACATTGATACCAGATAATGAAAATATACAATATAAAGGTAATTTTGGAGATAATAGATTAACGTTAAGAAAAATTGAAAGTGATGGAACAAGTGGAGATTTTTTAGAATATAAAAAATAAAAAAATTAAGAAAGGAGATGTAAAATAATATGGAAAAGAAAAATATGATAAAAAAATCAGTTATAATACTATTAGCAATTGCTATAGTGGCAGCTATTATAGCTTTTATTTCATATCAAATAAAATGGAAGGACTATACAACCTGTAAAACAGATAAATTTGAAATAAAATATAATAAAAGTTGGAAAGTGGAAAACGATTTAACAGAAACATTTGGAAAGAAATTTAGTAATGATAACAATACTGTAGAAATTTATTTAATGAAAAAGTCCGAGCTACCTCCTGAGCGAAATACTGCAAAAAAGATGAAAGATGAATGTTTATCACAAATTTCTGATGATAATTTACAAAGTTTAAGCGAATATGTTTATGTGGATACTGTAAACTCAGATGAGGTAAAAGTAAGTGGATTAAATGGCTATAGAATAGATTTTAAAATAAAAGGAATTCAAAAAATGAGTGGTAGTTTTTTATTTTTAGAAGATGATACATATTTGTATGGTATGTCTTTAGAAGGAGAAGATACAGAAACTTTTAATATAATGGTACAGAGTTTAAAAATAAAGAAATAGAATGAAGATGAAAAAGTGCTAATTGTGTTAGAATCTATTAAAACAGTTATAATACAGTAATTATTGATAATTATGTCTTCAAAGTTAAAGAGGAATTTTCCTCTTTTTTCTTTTTCTAAAAATATACCTCTCTCAATTACGACGTTCGTCGTGAACAAGAGTTCTTAGCAAAGTAATGAAATTATATTAACCCAAAATTAAAACGTCTTAAAATGGCTTCTGTAGAAAAGTTTTAAAATTAATCGTTGAAAAAGTAGTAATATAAACGGTTTTAATGTGTATAAAATAAAAATTTTATAAATTATTCATCTAAAATTCTTCCTTTATTTTTCAAACCAACTGGTTGGATTTCAGGTCACCACGGTGACTAGATTTTTTATTTTTTAAAGTCAGATTGCTTAATTAGATTAAAATGTTAATGTAGAGTAGTGTGCGTTCCCATATTCTTCTAAGAGCTTGTTGTCGATTACTAATTTTATCTCTCTCATCTTCGTCCTCCTCTAATATATCTGGTATATATTCATTTTTTAATCGGTCAGTTTGGTTTGTGTCATCAATGTCACAATCAAACTTTCTACTTTCAAAATACCTTTGTAACTCCTCATATTCTTCATTTCCGATATATTAATTCCATATCTAATGCCATTTTTGTTTTTCACCTCCATTATTTTTCCGCACGTACGGAATTTTTTGTTTTTCTATATATATTATAAAAATTTTTTTAAACTAACGAAATTTGTTTTTTTAGCATTAAATATGTAGAATGAATAAATTTATCGAATAAAGTATTTTGTGGCTTTTTGAACTGGTTTATGGATTTTTTGAACTCATAAAAAGTCCTTAACGCTCATTACAGAATATGATATAATGTAAATTTATTTTTTTTAGTTCGTAAAATTGACAAAAAGAAAAATATTTACTAAAATCAATCCAATAAATATATAGAGGTTATATCAATAAATATTTATTGGATTAGACTAAACAATTATATCCAAATATTGCACATAAATATAAAACAACACCATCAAGAGTAGAAAGAGCAATTCGTCATGCAATAGAAGTTGCATGGGGAAGAGGACAAAATGATACAGTTGAAAATATATTTGGCTATACAGTATCAGCATCAAAAGGAAAGCCTACAAATTCAGAATTTATCGCAATGATAGCAGATAAGTTGAGATTAGAATTAAAGAGTGCATAAATAATAATAGAATTAAACTCTTATATTTATTAGAAATAATAAATATAAGAGTTTTTTGTTAGAGAAATATTGAGAATAAGAAAGAAAAGTGATACAATATTCATACAATTCGGAGGGAGGAATTTTAGATGAAAAAAAATACGAAGTTAAAATTTTTATTAATATTAGCTTTATTTGTTTTGTTTATATTTAATTCACATAGTGTAGTAAATGCAGATACAACATATGAATCAGGAGATTATAGTTATACAGTTTCAAATAATAAAGCAAAGATTACTAAATATGATGGTTCAAACTCTAACGTAAATATTCCTAGTAAACTAGGGAATTATACAGTAGCAGAAATAGGATATCAAGCCTTTAAGAATTGTAAAGAAATAGAGAATATTACAATTCCAGAATCTATAGAAAAAATAGATGAATATGCATTTAGTGGTTGCAATTTTACAACAGTAAAATTTGCAGACAAATGTAAAATAACAGAATTGAGTGGATTTGGAAATATGAGCAACTTAAAAAGCATAAATATACCAAATAATGTAAAAAAGATAGGAGATTGGGCATTAAATGAAGACAAAACATTAAAAACAATAACAATACCAGAAAGTGTAGTTGAAATAGGTTATCATGCTTTTGGAAATTGTACAGGAATAACTACAATGAATATACCTACGAATGTATCAAAAATAGATGAATATGCATTTAATGGCTGTAATTTTACAACAGTAAAATTTGCAGATAATTGTAAAATAACAGAATTTGGTGGATTTGCAGATATGAGCAATTTAAAAAGCATAAATATACCAAATAATGTAAAAAAGATAAATGCAAGTGCATTACGTAATGCTAAAGCATTAAAAACAATAACAATACCATCAAGTGTGATTGAAATAGGTTATTGTGCTTTTCAGAATTGTATAGGAATATCTACAATGAATATACCTACAAATGTATCAAAAATAGATGAATATGCTTTTAGTGGATGTAATTTTACAACAGTAAAATTTGCAGATAATTGTAAAATAACAGAATTTGGTGGATTTGGAGACATGAGTAATTTAAAAAGCATAAATATTCCAAATAATGTAAAAAAGATAGATGCAAGTGCATTACGTAATGATAAAGCATTAAAAACAATAACAATACCAGCAAGTGTAGTTGAAATAGGTTATTGTGCTTTTCAGAATTGTACAGGATTATCTACTATAACAATACCAAGAAGAGTGGAGAAAATAGATGAATATGCATTTAGTGGATGTGAGTTTAATACAATAAAATTTGAAAATGATTGTATGATAACAGAATTTCCAATGTTTTATGATATGACTACTCTAAAGGCTATAAATATACCTAGAAGTGTAAGCAGTATAAGTGGTTCAACTTTTAGAGGTGATGTAGGTTTATCAGAAATAATAATACCATCAAGTGTAAAGAAGATAGAATATCAAACTTTTAAGGGATGTTCTAATATAACAATAACAATACCATCAAATGTAACTGAAATAGATGAATATGCATTTGATAATACATCAGGTTTAAAAGTTAAATGTGAAAGTGGTTCATATGCACATGAATATTGCCAAAAGCATAATATTAATTTTGAACTAATAACAATTGAAAAACAAAAAACACCAATAGATATAGGTGAATGTAATATAACAGGGTATGAAGCTCAAACGTATACAGGTAAAGAAATTAAACCAAATTTAACAATAAAATATAGAAATAAAACATTAAGTAATGGAAAAGATTATGTAGTAGAATATGAAGATAATATAAATATAGGAACAGCTAAGCTTACAGTAATAGGTTTTGGAGACTACATTGGAAAAGTAGAAAAATATTTTAAAATTATTCAAGCACCTGAAGAAAAGGATTCTAACACTAATATAACATTTCAAGATAATTATATAAAAACAGGAAAAACAATTACAATTATGCAAAATTCTAATGGAAAATCAGTAGCATCTATCGACTTAGCTGCAAACACAGTAAAAACAGCTATTGAAAATAAATATAAAGGTATTAAAATATCTTCTGAACTAAAAGGTAATATAGGAACAGGAACAACTGTAAAATTATCAAATGGAGAAAAAATCACAGTTATATACAAAGGTGATGTAAATGGCGATGGAAGAGTATCTATAACAGATGCAGCTATAATGGTAAGAGCTTCTAATGGCAAGGTAAAATTAGATTCAGCAAAAGAAAAAGCTGGTGATATTGGAGGAGTAGCTGGTAAAGTTAATGCATCAGATGCAGCTGTAGTAGTAAGATTACTTAATGGTGGAAAAAATGCAACGAAAGCTTATAATAAAATGCAAGAATTTATGCCAAAATAAAAAATAGAAAAAATTTTAATTATAGATGAGGTAAGAAATGCACTTAAAATATTAGATAAAAATAGTATTTTAGGTGCATTTTTTGAAATTTTCAATAAGAATATTATGGAAACTATTGAAAAGTTTACATAATTATGATATAATGCGTCCTGTGGTTAAGGAGGTTTTTTTATATGACGCTTAAAAAGCTGTTTTTAAATGTTTTGTTTATTGCAATACTTATTATTGGAATAACAACATCAGTAGCAGCAACAAGCAAAACAGTGTTAGTTAATATTAAAGTTACTAATGATTATAAAACAGCCTATGAAATATTAGAGCTTGTGAATAAAGAAAGAACAAAAGCAGGAAAAACTAAATTAACGATGGATAAAGACTTGATGGAAACAGCAATGTTGAGAGCAAGTGAAGCAGTAATAAAATTTAGCCATACTAGACCAGATGGAAGTGCATGGTATACAGCAGAGAAAAAAGATATTGGAAGCATGGGAGAAAATTTAGCAATTGGATTTGGGTCAACAACAAAAGTTATGGATGCATGGATGAAATCTGAAGGTCATAGGGCTAATATATTAAAAGATAAATATAGAACAGTAGGTATTGGAGTAGTAAAATATAATGGTTCATATTATTGGGCTCAATTTTTTGGGGAAGAAAATCTAAATAAAGCAACATCTATTCCAAAAAATAAAACTGTAACAAGAAAAATTAAAGCATTAAAAGAAAATGTAAAAGATGAATATAATTTTAAAATTGATGAATTAAAAAGTGCAGAGACTAAACCTAATAAGGTAACTGGCTTAAAATCAAAAAAACAAACAACAACATCAATAACATTAAATTGGTCAAAAGCATCTGGAGCAACAGGATACGAAATATATAAATATAATACTTCAAAGAAAAAATGGGAAAAAATAGGAACTACAACAAAAACATCATATGAAATAAAAAAATTAAAAGAAGGAACAAAATATAAATTTAAAGTAAGAGCCTATAAAACAGTGAGTAAGAAAAAGTATTATGGATCATATTCATCAGAATTGCAAGCAACAACAAAAATATCAAATCCAAGTAAAGTAAAAGGATTAAAAGCAAAGAAACAAGCAACAACATCAATAACATTAAACTGGTCAAAAGCATCTGGAGCAACAGGATACGAAATATATAAATATAATACATCAAAGAAAAAATGGGAAAAAGTAGGAAGCACAACAAAAACATCATATACAGTAAAGAAATTAAAAGCAGGAACAAAATATAAATTTAAAGTAAGAGCATATAAGACAGTAAATAAGAAAAAATACTATGGATCATATTCATCAGAATTGCAAACAGCAACAAAAACATCAACACCTAAAATAACATCAGTAACAACAGGAAGCAAAAAGGCAAATTTAAAATGGAAGAAAGTATCAGGAGCAACTGGATATGAAATATATATGGCAACAAGTAAGAATGGAAAATATTCGAAAGTAAAAACAATAACAAAAGCAAGTACAGGTAAATATTCAAAAACAAAATTAAAAAAAAATAAGAAATATTACTTCAAGATAAGAACATATAAAACAGTTAATGGAAAGAAGATTTATAGTTCTTATAGTTCTGTAAAATCAATTAAAATTAAATAATAAAAAAACGGTGGCAAATATCTGTCACCACTTTTTTTTGTAGTTTTTTACTTAAACCAGTCATTGACTTTTAAGATTAAACTAAATATAATAGCTTAAGTATATAAATACATAAGTAAGCTGAGGTAAAATATGGAAATACAAGGACATATTGATGAAATAATATATCAAAATGAAGTAAATGGATATATGATAGCCACACTAGAAACAAGTGAAGAGCTAATAACAGTTGTTGGATATTTACCTTTTATTAATGTTGGAGATACTATAAAAGCGTTTGGAAAATATGTTACACATCAAGAGTATGGAAGACAATTTAAAATAGAAACATTCGAAAAATTGTTGCCAGAAACAAAAGAAGCATTAGAAAAGTACTTAGCAAATGGAATGATAAAAGGTGTTGGACCTGCAACTGCCAAAAAGATTGTTGAAAAATTCGGAGATGAAACAATCCATGTAATAAGATTTGAACCAGAAAAATTAGCACAAATCAGAGGAATAAATAAAGATAAGGCTATAGATATATCTGTAGCCTTTGTAGAAAATTGGGAGTTATGGCAAATTGTAGGTTTTTTAAATAAATTTGGAATTGAAGCAAGTGGTGCAAAAAAAATCTATAAAGAGCTTGGCAGTAATGCAATAACTGAAATAGAAAAAAATCCGTATATATTAATTGATATAGCAAAAAATGCAGATTTCAAAAAAATAGATAAAATGGCTTTAGATTTAGGCTACAAACACAATAATGAAAAGAGAATAAAAAGTGGTATAAAATATAGTTTATCTATTATTAGTTATAATGGTCATACCTGTGTTATAAAGGAAAATTTAGTAGCTTTTGTAAGAGATTTATTAAATGTTAATGAAGAAGAAATAGAAGCATGCATAATAGATTTAAAAGCAAAGCAAGATATTGTTGTAGAAGAAAGAGAAAACGAAGAGTGGATTTATTTAGATTATTTTTACAAAGCAGAACTCAATATATCAGAAAAACTTAAAGCTTTGAATAGAGCAGACAACATGAAAAGAATATCTAAATTTTCATCAGAATTAAAGAAAATAGAGAAAAAGTCAAATATTGAATTATCAGACAAGCAAAAAGAAGCATTAGAAAAAATCAATGATAATAATGTATGTATAATAACAGGAGGACCAGGAACAGGAAAAACAACAATTATAAAGAGTATAATAGATTTATATGATGAAAAGAAGAAAAAAGTTGTTTTATGTGCACCAACAGGAAGAGCAGCAAAACGAATGAGTGAAACAACCGGCAAAGAAGCAAAAACATTACATAGACTATTAGAGATTGGAAAGTTCGAAGATGAACAAAAAAATGATATAGATATACAAATAACACCTATAGATGCAGATGTTGTTATTGTAGATGAAATGTCAATGGTTGATATGTTTTTAATGAATTATTTATTAAAAGGGATATACTTAGGAACTAAATTGATTTTAGTAGGAGATGTAGACCAATTAGCATCAGTAGGACCAGGAAGTGTTTTAAAAGATATAATAAATTCAGAAAAAATAGAAACTGTAAGATTAGATAAAATATTTAGGCAAGCAGCAAAAAGTAAAATAATTGTAAATGCACATAAAGTAAATAAAGGAGAAAATTTTATTTTAGATAATAAAATAAATTCTAAGGAGAATGAAGAGGGAGAAAACGATTTCTTTTATATACGAGAGAATGTGCAAGAAAAAATATTATATCATGTTGTATCTTTAAGTAAAGATAGACTAAAAAAATATGCTAACTATGATTTCTTTAAAAATATTCAAGTAATAACACCAACTAAAAAAGGAATCCTAGGAACAAAAGAGTTGAATAAGTATTTGCAAGAAGCTTTAAATCCAAAGTCAGATTTAAAAAATGAGAAAACGAACATGAATACAATCTATAGAGAAGGCGATAGAGTAATGCAAATAAAGAACAATTATGATATGTTTTGGGAAAGAAAAGAACCTAAGTATGAAACAGGAAGTGGAGTTTTTAATGGAGAATTAGGTATTATCGAAAAAATAGATAATACTGAAAAAGTAGTTAAAATAAAATTTGATGATGAAAAGGTTGCGTGGTATGAATTTCAAGAATTAGAACAAATTGAATTAGCTTATGCAATAACAATACATAAAGCTCAGCGGAAGTGAATTTGATGTTGTGATAATGCCAATAATACAATCTGCACCTGCTTTACTTACAAGAAATTTACTATATACAGGAATTACAAGAGCAAAGAAGATGTTAGTAATAGTAGGAAATAATAAAGTAATAGAGTATATGATAAATAATGTTGATAGTAAAAAAAGAAATACGGGGTTGGAATTTAAAATGAGAGCTTAGAAAGGAAAAATACATCTTATGAATTTTATTCTTAAAGTGATGGAAAAAGTCTCAAATATTATATATCCAATAAAGTGTGTCGAATGTAATAAAATTTCAAAACAATACTTATGTAAAAAATGTAAGGCAAGACTTGGTTTAAAAATAGAAACTAACATTAAGGTTTATAAAAATAAAAATTTTATTAATCATATATATTTGTTTAAATATAGTGATTGGATAAGAGAAAAGCTAATAAAATATAAATTCAGAAATCATACATATTTATATAGATTTTTTGTTGAAATAATCATAGAAGCAAATAATCAAAGTAAATTTTTAGAAAAATATGATTATATTGTGCCTATTCCAATAAGTAGAGCAAGAAAAAAAGAAAGAGGATACAATCAAAGTGAATTGATAGCGAATGAACTTGCAAGGAAAATAGATAGTATATCAGTAGTAAATATTATAAGTAAAAAAATAAATAATAAAGTGCAAAGCACTTTAAAACAAAAGGAAAGAGAAGAAAATGTAAAGAATGTGTATGAAATTAATAGAAAAGAAGCGGTGAATTTAGAAAATAATATAGATAAAAAATTCTTATTAATTGATGATATATTTACAACAGGGAGTACATCAAATGAATGTGCAAAAGTGTTGAAAAAATTTGGAATAAAAAATATAGATATTTTTACAATAGCAAAAGATTAAATATGAGTGTTTACACTAAAAAACTATAATGATATAATGAGAAAAAAATATAATAAAGGTGGTAAATTTATGAAATGTTTATTAATGGGATGTGGAGGAAGAGAAGCAATAATTGCAGATAAATTAGCAGAAGGATTTGAAGTTTATGCAGTTATATCTCATGAAAATCCATCAATTGTAGAAACAGTAGAAAAATCTGGTGGAAAGTATATTGTTGATAAGAAATACAATAAAGAAGAAATAAAAAAATTCATAAAAGAAAATAACATAGAATATTGTGTAATAAATAGCGACAACTTATTACAAGATGGTATGATAGATTTAGCAAAAGAGTGTGGTTTAAAAACTTTTGGACCAACATCAAAAGGAGCTAGAATAGAATGGGATAAAGAATATGCTTTAAGCATAGTAGAAAAAGTAGCTCCAGAGGCTTTAGTAAAAAGTTATATAGTATCTAATAAAGAAGAATTTGAAAATGTTAAAAAAATTTATAAAGATGAAAATTTCGTTGTTAAGCCAAATGGACTAACTGCAGGAAAAGGTGTTAAAGTAGGAGGAGTTCATTTTAAATCATTACAAGAAGGAATGGAATATGCAGAGGAATGTTTTAATAATGATGGTGTTGTAATAATCCAAGATAAAATTGTTGGACATGAATTTAGCATAATGGGATTTACTGATGGAGAAAACATTGTATTTGCACCAACTACATATGATTATCCATATCGTTATGATGATGATAAAGGACCTGGAACAGGAGGAATGGGTTGTGTAAGTTATAAAAACAGGTTATTGCCATTCCTAACAGAAACAGATCTTGAAAAATGTTATAGTATAATGAACAAAGCTCTAAAGGAAATAAATAAAGAGTCAAAAGTGTTTAATGGTGTTTTGTATGGAGCTTTCTTTAAAACTGAAAAAGATATATTATTTATAGAATTTAATTCAAGATTAGGAGATCCAGAAGCACTTAATGTTTTATCAGTAATGGAAAGTTCTTTTGCAGAAGTAGCAAAAAATATTGCAGATGGCAAGAAAATCAACAATGATAATTGTAGATTTAAAAAATTAGATTCATATGTGGTATATGTAGTATCAAAAGGATATGCTGTTGAAAAACAATTTACACCAGTAGAATTTGATTTAAGCAATGATTTATTAAATGAAGAAAATAGTAAAGTTTATTTTTCAAGTTCTAAAAAAGTAGAAGAACAAAGATACATATCAACAGGAAATTCTAGATTAGTAGCAGTTTTAAAAACAGGGGATGAATTAACAGAAATAAAAAGAGATGTAGATAGTTTGCTAAAAAAATATATAACGGATGAGTCTTTAGATTACAGAACAGATATAGGAGTTAAAATATAGAAAAAAAGGTGTAAAACACCTTTTTTTTTCCTCTATTTATATTTCCATTTGAGTACCTAAGAAAGTGGCAGCGGATTGAACAACTTTTAGTTCGGCTTCTCCCATTTTTGTATCTTTTTCTTTTGATAATAAAATAACACTTCCAATAACATCTCCATTTGAAACTATAGGATAAATAACTTGCGAATTATATTTTCTTTCTTTATTATCATTTTTTGTTACAGGCAATGCCACTTCATTATTTTCTTTACTGGTATAAACTTCTTTATCTTCCATTAATTGTTCTAATTCTTCAGATAAATTTTGCTCTAAAAATTCTTTCTTTGAACCACCAGAAACTGCAATAACAGCATCCTTGTCAGTTATACAAGCAATGTGTCCTGTAGTCTTTGATAAAGTTTCTGCATAACCTGTTGCAAATTCAGAAAGTTCTCCAATTGGAGAATATTTTTTTAGGATAACTTCACCTTCTCTATCTGTAAAGATCTCTAAAGGATCTCCTTCTTTTATACGAAGTGTTTTTCTAATTTCTTTTGGTATAACAATTCTTCCTAGGTCATCTATTCTTCTTACTACGCCTGTTGCTTTCATGTTTTTCCTCCTTGTTTTTAGATTATATTTTTATTATTACAAATTAGGAAAAATTTATACAAAAAAATTCATATTTATTTTTATCTTAACAAATTAAACCATTTACTTAAAATATGTGTTGTCATATTCCAAAAAGAAAAACATTTAACATCGTTTTTTGCAACCAGATTAATAGTATTTATAACTTCACCGTTAGAAATTAAACGGACTTCACCTAATTTTTGACCAGCAGAAATAGGAGCTTTTATATTATCTTGTAAAATAATTTCTTGATTGATTTGAGTAAGTTTTTCTTTTTTTAAAAGTGCATAGCTTGATTTTTCAAGGCAAACTTCAACTTCAGAAGATAATCCTTTATTAACATGAATAGTTTGAACAACATCACCTTTTGTTCCAAAATCTTTATAAGTGTAATTATTAAATCCATAATCTAATAATTTTTGAGCTTCTGTAAAACGCTTTTGGGAAGTTGGACCTTTCATTATTACAGCAATAAGAGAAAAATTATCACGAGTAGCACTTGCTGATAAATTGAATAAAGCTAAACTAGTGGAGCCAGTTTTTAAACCAGTACAACCAGAATAATTTCTAACTAATTTATTTGTATTTACAAGCTCTGATTTGCCATCTCTTAAAGAATCCATGTAAATAGTAGTATAATTTTTTATAGTAGGATGTTTTAATAAAAGTTCTCTAGACATTAAAGCTATATCATAACTAGATGTGACATGACCATCTTCATCTAAGCCATGACAATTCTTAAAACAAGTATCATTCATTCCAAGTTCTTTTGCTTTAGCATTCATCATATCTACAAAAGAATTAGTAGAACCACCTAAAAATTCAGCCATTGCTACAGTACAGTCATTGGCAGAAACTACGCAAATTGCTTTTAACATTTCATGAACAGTTAAAGTTTCTGTTGTATCTAGCCATATTTGCGAACCACCCATAGAAGACGCTTCTTCACTACAAGGAATTTTTGTATCTAAACTAATTCTGCCTTCATCTAATGCTTCCATTGTTAATAAAATTGTCATTATTTTAGTAACACTAGCAGGGCGTAATTGTTGATGTGCGTTATGTTCGTAAAGTACTTGACCGACTATTTTGTTCAATTAAAATAGCACTTCCAGATTCTAAATTTAAAGAATTAGAGGTATCACTAGTAATTTGCAAACTAGTTTGAAGAGAGTCAGTAGTATTATTAGACCAAACATATACACTATCTGTGGCAGTGGAAACTATAGGAAGTATTAAAATGATAAGAAGTAAGAATATAAAATATTTGTGTTTATAATTAAACATAGAAGACCTCCAAAACGATTAATTAGTAAATTTTATGCATACAGATAAATAATATGAAAAATATTGCATAATCAAATATTTAATTATATAATAAAACAAGTTATAATAGATATAATGTACTATTTTATAGATGTGAAGGGGTTTATATGAAAAAGCGTATTCATAAATATTTAGAAGTTAGAGATTTAAAAGATATGTTGAAAAAAACAGGAGATTTATATGGCGAAAAAGTAGCTTTTAAGTTAAAAACAAGTGAACCAGGAGTTATAAAAACGATAACTCATAAAGAATTTAGAGAAATGGTAAACCAGCTTGGAACAGCTTTAATTGATATGGGATTAAAAGATAAAAGAATAGCTGTTATGGGAGAAAACAGATATGAATGGGGGTTGGCATATCTATCTGTAATTACAGGAACTGGTTTGATTGTGCCTTTAGATAAAGCTCTAACAGAAATTGAATTAAGAGATTTAATAAAACGTAGTGAAGTAGAAGCTATCTTTTATTCAAAAAAATATGATGAAATAATAGATAATATTCAAAAAGATAAAGTAGGAAAACTAACAAAATTCATATCAATGGATCTTGAAAAATCAAATGATAAAATATTATCAATGAAGGAATTAATAGAGAAAGGCAAGAAATTACTAGAAAATGGAGATAATCGCTTTCTAGATGCGAAAATTAATCCTGATGAGATGGCAGAAATATTGTTTACTTCTGGAACAACTTCTCTTTCAAAAGCAGTAGCCTTATCACATACTAATATATGTACTAATATTATGGATATAGCGTCTGTAATAAAACTATATCCTAAAGATACAATGTTATCTATGTTACCAATACATCATGCTTTTGAATGTACAGTAGGATTTTTATATCCAATGTATTCTGGATGTTCTGTAGCTTATTGTGAAGGAATAAGACATATTCTAGATAATATAAAAGAATATGAAATTTCAGCTATGATTTCAGTACCAGCATTATATGAAAATATATATAAAAACATAATGAAGAACATTGAGAAACAAGGAAAAACAAAAATAGTAAAAAGAGCTATTAAAATAAGTAAATTTCTATTGAAATTTAAAATAGATATTAGAAAAATTTTATTTAAAGAAATTCATCAAGCTTTAGGTGGAAAAGCAAGATTATTTGTAAATGGAGCTGCTGCTCTTGACCCTGAAGTTGAACAAGCTTTTACAGATTTAGGCTTTTTCATAACTCAAGGATATGGGCTTACAGAAACTTCTCCAGTAATTTCTGCCGGAAATGATAAATATACAAGATCAGGTTCTGTTGGACCAGTATTTCCTAGTGTAGAACTAAAAATTGCAGAACCAAACGAGGAAGGTATAGGAGAAGTTGCTGTTAAAGGTCCTAGTGTAATGTTGGGATATTATCAAAATGAAGAAGCTAATAAAGAAGTATTTAAAGATGGTTGGTTTCATACTGGAGATTTAGGGTATTTAGACAAAGATGGTTTCCTATATCTAACAGGAAGAAAGAAAAATGTTATAGTACTAGGCAATGGAAAAAATGTTTATCCAGAAGAGTTAGAAAATCTAGTAAGTAAACTTGAAGAAGTAAAAGAAAATTTTGTGTTTGGAATGCCAGATAGAGATGGGGACTTAAAAGTTGCAATAAAAGTAGTATATAATAAAGAATATATTCAGGAAACATATGGAGATAAGAACGAAAAAGAAATAAGAGATTTAATATGGAATAAAATTAAAGATATTAATAAAACAATGCCTAAATATAAATATATAAAAGAATTAATTGTTACAGACAAAGAATTAATAAAAACAAGTACAGCAAAAGTAAAAAGGCATGAGGAAATAGCAAATATAATGAAAGAAAAAAAATAAGAAAAATGTTGACTTATGTAGTTCAGATGTAATAAAATTGTTACAAAATCGAAATATATTTTTTTGCGTTTTCTATTGTCAAATCCTACGGATAGTTGTATAATTTGATATAGATAATACAAATGCACAGAGGATAAAGGAGGGTGGTTTACAATGTCAAAGTACGGCATAGTAAACATTAAGATGGTTATAACAGAAGAAAAAATTTTATCAAATATAGATAAAATACAAAAATTAATTAATCCTAAAAGTAAAAAACAAATAATTCAATTAGATGAAGATGCATACTTCAAAGATTTAATTGAATCAGTTAAATTATATTTATTAGAATACCCAAAAAAGAAAAATTTTCCACCAAGTGTATATAAGGCTGCATATGATTTAGTTGAATATGCAACTAGTCAATTCGAAGATAATACAAAACAAATAGAAAATTTAATTAGACAAAGAGAACAAAATATTGCATTAGCAGGCGAATTAAAAGGTTTAGTAAAAACAGTTATAGAAAAACCGAAGGATTGGAAATCTAAGTTTAAAGTTGCTAATGGTAGTGGAACTTTCCAAGAAGATATAATGGGAGCTTTACTTATAATAGCAAAAAATAAAAACAAAGAAGATGAAAACTATAAAGATGCTAAAAAATTAGTTAAAGCTAGAATTGCAAATTTGGAATCTAATTTACATATAGAAATAGATATGGAAAGAATAGAGGATAGATCTAAGGCGTTAAGCTATATAGGTATAGAAGTTGCAGAAGCACTAAAAGGCATTCCAACACCACAAGGATTACAACAAACAGATCTTGTAGCAACAGAAGCTAAAGGCGTAGTAGGAGTAGAAAATTCTGAAAATGTTGGAGCAGATGCAGAATACTATGATGAAACAAGAGTAGAGGTAAAACCATCATTATGGCAAAGAATTAAAAATACAAAAATAGTAAGAATATTTGGAGCTTTAATGAGAATTAGAATAAGAGTTGACATACCAGCTTTAAGTGATGGATCAAACAATCAATAATATATATTATTAAAGGATAGAAAATTATGTTTTCTATCCTTTGAAATTTGAACTAAATAGATTAAGAAAACAAAAATAAGTCATTTTTATAAAAATAACTATAAAGTATTGAAAAAATATATTTTAGATGATAAAATTACAATAGATTTAAAAAAAACCGCATTTTTGCAAGGTGTTTTTTAAATCGTTTTTTTATTTTAGAAGATATCTACAAAATTATGGTTAAAAGGAGAGAAACATGAAAACGAAGTATATTTTTATTACAGGAGGAGTAGTATCAGGGTTAGGAAAAGGAATAACAGCAGCATCATTAGGAAGATTGTTGAAAAATAGAGGATATAAAGTAACAGCACAAAAATTTGACCCATATATAAATATGGATCCAGGCACAATGAATCCACACGAGCATGGAGAGGTTTTCGTAACAGATGATGGAGCAGAAACAGATTTAGACTTAGGACATTATGAAAGGTTTATAGATGAAAATCTATCCAAAAATTCAAGCATAACTACTGGAAAAATATATTCAGAAGTTATAGAAAAAGAAAGAAGAGGAGATTACTTGGGAAAAACTGTACAAGTAATTCCACATATAACAAATCAAATAAAAGAGAAGGTATATAGTTTTGATGATACTGATATTGATATTGTTATTACTGAAATTGGTGGAACTGTTGGAGATATTGAGAGTTTACCTTTCCTAGAAGCAATAAGACAAGTACATTTGGAACAAGATGAATCTGATGTAGTGTATATACATGTAACTTTATTACCATATATTTCAGGTTCAAATGAACTAAAATCAAAGCCAACTCAACATTCAGTAAAAGAGTTACAAAGCTTAGGAATAAAGCCAGATATACTAGTGTGTAGATCTGAAATTGAAATTCCAGAAGAAATAAAAGCAAAATTAGCTTTGTTTTGTAATGTAAAAAAGAAGAATATAATTCAAAATTCAACAGTACAAAATCTTTATGAAGTACCACTAATGCTTGAAAAGGAAGGACTAGCAAATGTTGTTTGCGAAAAATTGAATTTAGAGAAAAAAGAGCCTAAAAATGAAGAATGGGAAAAAATGATTGAAAATATCAAAAAAATAGATAATAAATATGTAAATATTGCAATTGTAGGAAAATATGTTCAACTAGATGATGCATATTTATCTGTAATAGAAAGTTTAAAACATGGTGGATTTGCTAATAATGTAAAGGTAAATATAGATTTAGTAAATTGTGAAGAAATAGATTCTTCAAATGTAAAAGAAAAATTGAAAAAATATGATGGTATATTAGTACCAGGAGGTTTTGGAAACAGAGGAATAGATGGAAAAATAGAAGCAATAAAATTTGCAAGAGAAAATAATGTTCCATTTTTAGGAATTTGTTTAGGAATGCAGATGGCAGTAATAGAATTTGCAAGAAATGTACTAAATTTAGAAGATGCTAATTCAGCTGAATTAGATAAAAATTGTAAAAATCCTGTTATACATATAATGGAAAATCAAAAAGGAGTATCAGATAAAGGCGGAACAATGAGATTAGGAGCTTATGCATGTAGTATAAAGCCAGAAAGTTTAGCTCATAAAGTTTATGGAAAAGATATAATTTCAGAAAGGCATAGACATAGATATGAATTTAATAACGCATACAAAGAAATGTTTGAAAAGAATGGATTAATATGTTCAGGAACATCTCCAGATGGTAGTTTAGTTGAAATTGTTGAAATACCAAACCATAAATTTTTTATAGCAGGGCAATTTCATCCAGAATTTAAATCGAGACCAGATAGACCAGCTCCATTATTTGATTACTTTATTAGAGCAACATTAAGATAAAAAAATAAACTTAAAAAAACTTGCTATTTTAAACTTTCTGGTGTATGATATTGTATATAAATTTGTTCTATGGAATAATAGAAAGGAGCATATAATGCAATGAAAAAAGTAGCAATAGTTTTTTTTGTAATAATGTGTATTTTTGCTTGCTTTACAGTAAATGCTAGTTCTGCAACAGTAACAGAAGACGAGACAACTAGTGAACTCATACAAATAAAAGAAAAAGGTGCACAAGAATTAGATGATTATATAAAGGATTATGATAATAATGAAAGTTATGGATGGACAGCTTTTATTTTGGCTAAAGTAAGATTTTTTAGTATACCATGTTGCTTTATCGGAATTGCAGTAGGTGCAATTTATCAATATGTAATTGGTATAAGAAAAATAGATGTAAGAGATAGAGGTTTTCTATTAATAATATCTTTTGTTACAATATTTGTAATTTGTCAAGTCTTACCACTTGTATATGCTATAGTGGTAAAGGGGTTCGCATCTTAGATTATAAATTTGAACAAATGAAAAGAAAACGACTATATTAGAGTTGGGGGAGTTAACAAATGAAAGTTTTATTTGCAGTTAGTGATGATAAAATATCAGAAGAGATAGTAAACGAATATAAAAAGAAGAACAAAGAGATAATAACATACAAAAATGTATACTATTTTAATGCAA
The DNA here is from genome assembly GCA_947581825.1 of uncultured Clostridia bacterium. GTDB lineage: Bacteria > Bacillota > Clostridia > TANB77 > CAG-508 > CANPVP01. The sequence goes on from CANPVP010000002.1 coordinate 47,796, forward strand.
TATTAAAAGAGATTGAGAGAGATCAAACATATGACAGAATAGTCATTAGTGAGGAATTAGAACCATTTACTAATAATAATTATGAAGCAATTGATAAATTTATGTTTGAGAAGTTAGACAATATTAGTGATGAAATGACCAGAAATACATCAATAGTATTAATTTGTATAGATAGAAGAAATAAAGGAGATTCACTTTTGTCTAAACTTTTTGGAATAGGACTGTATAATGCTCTACTAGGAAATGACAGAAATATACCAGAAGTTTGTAAATTATTAAGAATGCCACGTTCAAAAAAGGAAGCTAAAATATATTATGGATTAGAAACAGACGAAATAGAATATAAAAAAGAAGATGAAAATAGTGTATCTGAAAATGAAATTCAAAATATATTAGCTTTTTACAAAAGAAAAGAAGATCAACAAGACAGATATGCAGAGTTTTTTGATAATATCGCTGCTCAATATAATGATACACAATTACGACTTATTATAAAATATTTACCACTAAATGTTAAAGCAATCTTAGAAACGGATTCTGAAAAATACCAATCTATTATGACTTTTTCAGAGAGTGCTTACCAAAAACAGAAAAACATAAATGAAGGAAAAAAGAAAAATTCTTTAAAAATGGGATTTATAGATAATAAAGATGGAAAAAAGAAGTTGTCAAGCCCAGTAATAGTACCTTCAGCAATAAAAAAAGATGCTGTAAAAAAATTAGGTAGAAATAAACCAATTAATATAGAAGATGAAGAAGAAACTATTAATGAAGAAAATGAGATTAAGACAGATGAAATAGAAAATAAACCTGTTACAAAAACGATAAAAAAAGTAAACGAAGAAGAGAACAAAAAAATTCAACAAATGACAAGCAGAAAAATAAAAGCAGAAAAATCATTAGCAGAAAAAAATGTTAAAAAGAAAAATATTGAAGAAAAAGTTAACGATAATGTTGAACCAACTAAAAAGAAAAGAGGAAGACCTAAGAAAAAAGTTGAAGCAGAAGTTGAGCAAGAAGTTAAACCTAAAAGAGGAAGAGGAAGACCTAAGAAAAATGCTAATGTGGAAGCAGATTTAGAAAATGAAGAAATTGAAGAAGACGATATATTAAAAGTTGTGGAAGATGATGATGAACTTATAAATGCAATCAAAAAACCACAAATAGAAGATGAAGAACTATTAGATTTAGATGGGGAAGAAGATGAAGATGATTTCCTAGATTTAGAGGAAGAAGAAAACGAAGAAGATGATGACTTACTAGATTTAGATGATGAAGAAGAAAACGAAGAAGATGATGACTTACTAGATTTAGATGAAGAAGAAGAAAACGAAGAAGAAGATGATGACTTACTAGATTTAGATGATGAAGAAGAAAACGAAGAAGATGATGATGACTTACTAGATTTAGATGAAGAAGAAAACGAAGAAGATGATGACTTACTAGATTTAGATGAAGAAGAAAACGAAGAAGAAGAAAACGAAGAAGAAGATGATGACTTACTAGATTTAGATGAGGAAGAAAACGAAGAAGAAGATGATGACTTACTAGATTTAGATGAGGAAGAAAACGAAGAAGATGATGACTTACTAGATTTAGATGAAGAAGAAAACGAAGAAGATGATGACTTACTAGATTTAGATGAGGAAGAAAACAAAGAAGAAGATGATGACTTACTAGATTTAGATGAGGAAGAAAACAAAGAAGAAGAAGATGACTTACTAGATTTAGATGAGGAAGAAAACGAAGAAGAAGATGATGACTTACTAGATTTAGATGAGGAAGAAAACGAAGAAGATGATGATGACTTACTAGATTTAGCTAAAGAAGAAAACGAAGAAGATAATGACATTTTTGATAATAGTAAAAATAAATTAATAGAAAAAAGCAATGATAAAACAAGAAATATTGTTATACAAAAAAATAATTCTAGAGAGATAAGTGTAGATGAAATCGATTTTTCTAATTTACTTACTCCAGATAAAAAACTAGCAGCATTTATAGGAACATCTAAAAATGGAACATCATTTTTAGTAAATAATATAGCTATGATTCTTGCAGATATGGGAATTAAAACATCTATTTTAGACTTAACAAAAAATAAAAATTCATACTATATATTCACAAAAAATGAAGAAGATTTGAGAAAAGTAGCATATTCGTCTTTTGATAATTTAAAAAATGGAATAGCACAAGGAATAAGTGTAAATAGAAACTTAAGTGTGTATACAGCTTTACCAGGAACAAATAATGATATAACAGATGTTAGTGCAATACTACCAACACTAATAAGAAGTTGTAGTGTAGTGTTGCTAGACTGTGATTTTGATACACCAATTAGTTATTTTGCAGCTGCCCAAGAGATATATTTGGTGCAAAGTATGGATATATTAACAATACAACCTTTAACATATTTCCTAAAAGAGTTAAAGAGTGTAGGAATAGATTTAGACAAAAAGGCGAGAGTAATAATAAATAAAGAGCAAAAAGTAAAAAATTTAAGTAAAAATGCAATTATAGGAGGTTTATCTTCTTATAATGATCCAGCAATGTCTTATATGACTAAATTATTTGATAAAGATAAGATAATAAATTATTCTTTACCTTTAGATGTAACAACAGGGGCAAAGTACTTAGAAACATTAGTAACTTGCGAACTTTCACTTTCTGGATATACAAAAAGTTTTATAGAAGAATTAAGAAGAATTGCAATGGCAATATATTCATCTAAAAAAGGAGCACGTCCAGGAAAAATGGGAAGTATATATGATACAAATAGTAAATTTTCAAATAATATGAATTCTACACTAGATGAAATGAAAAGAAAATATTAAAGATCAACTGATTGGGGTGAAATAACGTGACAAATATATTGATGTTATTATTCGTAGTAGTATTAGTATTAGTAGTAGTAGCTTTAGTAATATATAATATGTGGATTAATAAGAAACTAAAAGATTTTAGAAATTTAAATGATAAAATAACAGGGTTAAATGTTTTACAAGATTTTATGAGTACTATTAGCGAATATTCAACAGTAGATGATAAGATTCAAAAAATAAATGATATATTAATAGAAAATTATGATATAAAGTATTCGACAATAGTTGTATTTAATGGAACTGAATATACAGTTAAAGCATCCAATGTAGAACAAAAACACTGGGAGACTTTAAAAAATCTACATGAAGAAGAGATTTTTGCAGATAGTATATCAACTGCAATGCCTAAATATGTTACCGTAAATAATGAAGGCGAACGCTTGCCATATCAAAAAATGGAATTTGGAAGAGCAAAGTCAGCAATATTTTTTCCATTGTATATAGATAATGTTTATATTGGATATTGGATTATCGAAAGTGGAATAATATCTGCTTTCGATGATATGGATACAACTATATTAGAAGTAGTAAAGGATAATATTATATCAGTATTAAAAACAGTTGAATATCAAAACGTTATAGAAAATATAGTTAGAGTTGATAAATTTTCAAATTTATATACTGCAGAATATCTATATGGAAAAGGTAAAGAAATAATTGATAAATATATAACTTCAACAGTTGCAATGTTTAATATTATAAATATTGAAGAAATTAACGATAAGTATGGAAGAAAAATAGGAAATGAAATTATAAGCAAAATTAGTGAGAAAGTAAAAGAAAATATATCTTCACAATATATTTTTGTAAGATATATGGGACCAAAATTTGTAATAGTATTTTCTGGAATTGATTTAGACGGAGTAGTTGCATTTATTGATGAATTAAAAGAACAAGTAGAAAAAGAAGCTATAAAGCATGAAGTAAAACGAAAAGATGGAAAAAGTAGAGTAATAAATATAAAACCTAAATTAAATTTTGCAGTTACTACATACTATAAAGGTACAGCCTTAGAGAATGTTACTAAAAAATTAGAGGAATACTTAGATTCAGCTGATGCTAATGAGAGTGACATAAATAATATATAAAGGGGTGATTAGCAATGGACATGGATAAAACTATGAATTTTAGAGTTGAGCATGATAAAAATATAAAGGCAAGAGAAATATTAAAAAAAGTCTATCAAGCTTTAGTAGAAAAAGGATATAACCCAATAAATCAAATTGTAGGATATATATTATCTGGAGATCCAACGTATATAACAAGTCATAATGATGCAAGAAATCTAATAAGGCAAATAGAAAGAGATGAATTGTTAGAAAAAATGGTAAAAAATTATATAGGATTAGATGATTAATATGAGAATATTAGCAATTGATTATGGTGATAGTAGAGTTGGTATTGCTATAACAGACCCTTTAAATATAACTGCACAAGGATTAGAAACAATACATTCAAATGGAAACGATAAAGTGGTTTTAAAAAGACTAGAAGAAATTTTTTCTAAATATGAAATAGATACGATTGTTATTGGAAATCCTGTAAATATGGATGGTACAGAATCTACCAGAGTAGAAATTACAAATAAATTTATTGAAAAATTAAAATGTAAATTTGGAAAAATAAAAATTTATAAAATAGATGAAAGATTAACAACAGTTGCGGCACATAAGACAATGAATTTCTTAGATGTGAATAAGCATAAGAAAAGAGGAATAGTAGATACAATTTCTGCACAATATATATTAGAAATGTATTTAAATCGTCCCCAATAGAAAGATTTTAAAATTGTAAATGTTACAATTAACTATAAAAATTTGAAAGGAGCAAATAAAAATGGATAACGAAAATTTAGAGAATAACGAGGAAGCACTAGACAACATAATTATTTTAAATGATGAAGAAGGGAAAGAAGTTAAATTCGAATTCTTAGATTTAGTTGAATTAGATAATGAAGAATACATTATATTATTGCCAGCTGAAGAAGCAGAAGATGAAAATGAAGGAGAAGTAGTAATATTAAAAATAGAAGATTCTGAAGATAGTGATGAGGAATCATATGTAAGTGTTGATGATGAAGAAATCTTAAACAAAGTATTTGAAATATTCAAAGAAAAATTCAAAGATGAATTTGATTTCGTAGATGGTGATGAAGATTAATAATAAAATTAAAAGAAATGGCAGTACTTAAGTATTGTCATTTTTTATATAGTAGGAATTTTCGTTTTTTCTTTTTTTCTATTGTTTATAAAATTAAATTAATATATAATTATATAAAATTGTGATAAAAACTTAATAAGCAATTATACTATAGAAAAAGGAGTTGAAGATATGACAAATATAAAAGTAAACTTTGAAAATACAAATATTTCATTGAAAGATATAATGGAATATCAAGAGAAAGTAGAAAAAATTCATGATGAATTACATTCAAAAACAAATGATGAAAAAGAATTTTTAGGTTGGATGAAACTTCCAACTGATTATGATAAAGAAGAATTTAAAAGAATAAAAAAATCAGCGGAGAAGATAAAAAAAGATTCCTCAATATTATTAGTTATAGGAATAGGTGGCTCATATTTAGGAGCAAGAGCTGTTATAGAAGCATTAACACATTCTTTTAATAATATGAGAAAAGGAAAAGAAACAAAGGTGTTGTATGCAGGAAATAATTTAAGCCCTAATTATATTACAGATTTGTTAGATTTGTTTCAAGATGAGGATATATCAATCAATGTAATTTCTAAATCAGGAACTACAACAGAGCCTGCTATAGCATTTAGAATTTTTAGAGAATTTCTAGAAAATAAATATGGTGCAGAAGAAGCAAGAAAAAGAATATATGTAACAACAGATAAAGAAAAAGGAGCTCTAAAAAAATTAGCTACAGATGAAGGGTACGAAACATTTGTGGTTCCAGATAATGTTGGAGGAAGATATTCAGTACTTACAGCAGTAGGGCTTTTACCAATAGCAGTTGCAGGGTGTGATATAGATAAACTTATGAAAGGAGCAGCAATAGCTCAAGGAAAATATGATGATAAGAATTTAAAATATAATGATTGTTATAAATATGCTGTAGCAAGAAATATATTGTATAACCAAGAAAAAAATATAGAAATATTAGTTAATTACGAACCAAAATTACATTACTTCACAGAATGGTGGAAACAATTATATGGCGAAAGTGAAGGAAAAAATCTAAAGGGAATATTCCCAGCAGGTGTAGACTTTACAACAGATTTACATTCAATGGGACAATATATACAAGATGGTAGAAGAAATCTCTTCGAAACAGTTGTAAATATTGAAAATCCAAATAGTAATATAACAATGAAAGAAGATAATGACAATTTGGATGGACTAAATTATTTAGCAGGAAAAACTTTAGACTATGTAAACAAAAAGGCTATGGAAGGAACAATAGAAGCACATGTTTCAGGAGAAGTTCCAAATATTATTATAAATGTAGAACGTTTAGATGAAGAATCAATAGGTCATTTAATATACTTTTTTGAACTTGCATGTGCAATGTCAGGAAATATTTTAGGGGTAAATCCATTTAATCAACCAGGAGTTGAAGAATATAAGAAGAACATGTTTAGATTACTAGAAAAACCAGGATATTAATATATAATTAAAAGCGAAGAATAATCATAATAATAAGATTATTCTTCTTGCTTTTTTATTGAAAATGAAATATATAGTGATATAATAACTGCATAAAATACTTATATAATTATATGGTATTAGAAATGCCTATTTAATAGGAGGAAATATTATGATTAAATTTACTAAAATGCACGGGTTAGGAAATGATTATGTTTATATTGATACTACTTCAAAAACTGGACAAAAGATTGAAGACGCATCAGCTTTAGCCAAGTTTGTAAGTGATAGACACTTTGGCATAGGCTCAGATGGATTAATTCTTATATGTGATAGTGAATTAGCAGATTTTAAAATGAGAATGTTTAACTATGATGGTAGTGAAGCTGAGATGTGTGGAAATGGTATTAGATGTGTTGGAAAATTTGTTTACGATAAGGGATTAACACAAAAAGAAGAAGTTACAATAGAAACTTTGGCAGGAATAAAAACATTAAAATTAAATATTGAAAATGGAAAAGTGTCAACTGTAAGAGTAGATATGGGAGAGCCAATTTTAGCCCCAGAAAAAATACCAGTAATATCAGAAGAAGATATTGTTAAAAACTTGAAGATAACAGCTTTAGATAGAGAATTTAAATTTACATGTGTATCTATGGGAAATCCACATGCAATAACAATAGTAGATAATGTGAAAGATTTTAACTTAGAAAAATACGGGCCTGTTTTAGAATGTGATAAACATTTTCCTAAAAGAGCTAATATAGAATTTATAGAACTAGTAGATAAAAATAAAATTAAAATGAGAGTTTGGGAAAGAGGAGCTGGAGAAACATTAGCTTGTGGAACAGGAGCATGTGCATCTGCAGTTGCATGTAATATAAATGGTTATATTGAAAAGCAAACAACAGTAGAATTGCTAGGCGGAGATTTACAAATAGAATGGAATAATGATAACCATATATACATGACAGGACCAGCAACTACAGTATTTGAGGGAAGCATAGAATATTAATAAGAGATTAAAATTAAAAATTGTATAGGAAACAATATTTTCCAATGCAATACATGAAAGGATGGTATATATTATGATTAATATAAATGAAAATTTTTTAAATTTACAAGATAGTTACTTATTTTCAACAATAGCAAAAAAAGTAAGTGAATATCAACAAAAGAATCCAGATAAAAAAATTATAAAATTAGGAATAGGAGATGTTACTTTACCTGTTGTTGATGAAGTAAGAACTGCAATGAAGCAAGCTGTTGATGAAATGGGAAAAAAAGAAACTTTTAAAGGTTATGGACCAGAACAAGGTTATGATTTCCTAAGAGAAAAGATTGTAGAGTGTGAATATAAAAACAGAGGTATAACAATTGAAAAAGATGAGATATTTGTATCAGATGGAGCAAAATGTGATACAGGAAATATAGGAGATATATTTTCAGCAGAAAATAGAGTAGCAATAACAGATCCAGTATATCCAGTATATTTAGATACAAATGTTATGGCTGGAAGAAGTGGGTTATATAAAGAATCAGATGGAAAATACTCTAATATTGTATATATGCCATGTACAGCAGAAAATAATTTTGAACCAGAGTTACCATCAGAAAAAGTAGATATAATTTACTTATGCTTTCCAAACAATCCAACAGGTACAATACTAAATAAAAATCAGTTAAAAAAATGGGTAGAGTATGCAAAAGAAAATAAATCAATTATTTTATATGATGCAGCATATGAAGCTTTTATAACTGAAAATGAAATTCCACACAGTATATATGAAATAGAAGGAGCAAAAGAAGTTGCAATAGAATTCAAGAGCTATTCAAAAACAGCAGGATTTACAGGAATAAGATGTGGATATGTAGTAGTTCCTAAGGAGTTAAAAGGATATACAAAACAAGGAGAAGAAGTATCAATAAATAAATTATGGAATAGAAGACAATGCACTAAATTTAATGGAGTATCTTACATAACACAAAAAGGTGCAGAAGCAATTTATTCAGAAGAAGGACAAAAACAAATAAAAGCAAATATACAATATTATTTAGAAAACGCAAAAATAATTGTTGAAGGATTAAATTCAATAGGATTAAAAACATATGGAGGAGTAAATGCACCATATGTTTGGCTCAAATTACCAGAGGGAGTAAAATCATGGGAGTTCTTTGATAAATTATTAGAAGAAGTAGGTGTAGTAGGTACTCCAGGAGTTGGTTTTGGACCAAGTGGAGAAGGATATTTTAGATTAACTGCATTTGGAAATAGAGAAAATACAATAGAGGCAATAGAAAGAATAAAAAAATGGGATTTTTCTAAAAAATAGAGATGTTAAATTATACTGTATTAGAAATGTAGAGTATCTAGGGGTCGACGTCCTCGACAACCCGCACATACAAGAAGCAAAAGGAGGAGAAATTTTGAAAATAAAAGCTATTGGGTTTGATATTGGAGGAACTTTAGTAAATTATAATAAGCCATTAAGTTGGAGTGTGTCTTATCGTGATGCAATTAAATTTATGTGTGAAGAAAATTGTTTGGAATTTTCAGATGATAGATTTAATATAGCAAAAGAGGTTTTGGAAAAATATAATACAAGAATAAATCCTAGAGAAAAAGAAGTTACATCGGATATAATTTTTGGAGAAATTTTTGAAAAATGGAATGAATCAAAAGATAAAATTTATAAAGCTAAGAAAGCTTTTTATACTTTTTTTCAAAGAGAAACTAATCTATATGAGGATGCAAGAAAACTATTAGAATATTGTGAAGAAAATAATATTTTATGTGCAGTATATACAGATGTAGCGTATGGTATGGATGATGAATTCTCTTTAAAAGATATTATAGAATTTGAAAAATACATAAATTTAAAGCTTACTTCTGAAAATGTAGGTTATAGAAAACCTAATAAAAAAGGTTTTGAAGTGATGTTAGAAAAATTCAATTGCAAACCAGAAGAAATGTTATATATAGGAGACGAACAAAAGGACATATTAGGCCCAAAATCTATTGGAATGCTTTCAGTATTAATAAATAGAGAAAAAAAGGAAAAAAACTATAATCAGGATTATACAGTTGCAAGTCTACTAGAAGTTATAGATATAATTAGGAGCTTGTAAATATGGTAAAAGAAAATAAGAGGGTCTAAATTTAATAGTACAAATTTATTAAAAACAAAATTATTATTATGTAACTTTTACTATAGAGAATTTGTCTAAAAAGCTTGAAAAAAGCCAGATTTAATGATAAAATAATGTGCAACAGTTATGTAATAATGGAGGATAAAATCATTATAAAAGGGGAGATAAAAATTAAATGATTAATGAAGAAAAAATTATTGTTATGGATTTTGGAGGACAATATAATCAATTAATCGCAAGAAGAGTTAGAGAAAACAATATATACTGTGAAATAGTATCATATGATACACCAATCGAAAAATTAAAAGAAATGAAGCCTACAGGAATAATATTTACAGGAGGACCAGATGTAGTATATCAAAAAGATGCTCCTATATGTGATAAACAAGTATTAGAATTAGGAATTCCAGTATTAGGTATTTGTTATGGAGCTCAATTAATCGCTTACTTAAAAGATGGACTTGTTGAAAAAGCAAGTACAAGAGAATATGGAAGAACAGAAATAGAATATAATACAGAGTCATTATTATTTAAAGATATGAAATCAAAAAGTATTTGTTGGATGAGTCATACATATCAAATAACAAAATTACCAGAAGGATTCAAAGGAATCGCAAGTACAGAAAATTGTAAAATTGCAGCAATGGAATCAGAAAACGAAAAATTGTATGCGGTTCAATTCCATCCAGAAGTTTTACATACAGAACAAGGAACAAAGATTTTATCAAACTTCCTTTTCAATGTATGTAAATGTGAAGGAAACTGGAAAATGGATACTTTCTTTGAAAAAGCTGTAAAAGAAATAAGAGAAGAAGTAAAAGATGGAAAAGTTCTATGTGCTCTTTCAGGCGGAGTAGATTCATCTGTTGCAGCAGTATTATTATCAAAGGCTATAGGAAAACAATTAACTTGTGTTTTTGTAGATCATGGACTTCTTAGAAAAAATGAAGGCGATGAAGTAGAAGCAGTTTTTGGAAATAATGGTTTATATGATTTAAACTTTATTAGAATAAACGCAAAAGACAGATTTTATGAGAAACTAAAAGGTGTGGAAGAACCAGAGAAAAAAAGAAAAATAATAGGTGAAGAATTTATTCGTGTATTTGAAGATGTTTCAAAAGAAATAGGAGCAGTAGATTACTTAGTACAAGGAACAATATATCCAGATGTAATTGAAAGTGGATTAGCAAAATCAGCAGTTATAAAAAGTCATCACAATGTAGGGGGATTACCTAGTGTTGTTAACTTCAAAAAAATTATAGAGCCACTACGTTTATTATTCAAAGATGAAGTAAGAAAGCTAGGTTTGGAAATGGGTTTACCAGACAATTTAGTATATAGACAACCATTCCCAGGACCAGGACTTGCAATTAGAATAATAGGAGATATAACAGAAGAAAAAGTAAAAATAGTTCAAGATGCAGATTTTATATTTAGAGAAGAGATTGCAAAAGCAGGATTAGATAAAAAAATAAATCAATATTTTGCAGCATTAACTAATATGCGTTCAGTAGGCTGCATGGGAGATGAGAGAACATACGACTATGCAGTAGCATTAAGAGCAGTTACAACAACAGACTTTATGACAGCAGAAGTAGCAAGAATACCACATGAAGTTATAGAGAAAGTAGCAAATAGAATAGTAAATGAAGTAAATGGAGTAAGTAGAGTTTTGTTCGATTATACAACTAAACCACCAGCAACCATAGAATTCGAATAAATAAAATAAAAAAAATTATAAAAACTCTTGACAAAGAATGTGGGATAGTTTATAATCTATACTTGTCAGGAGAAATGCAGGTGTAGTTCAATGGTAGAACCCCAGCCTTCCAAGCTGGCTACGTGGGTTCGATTCCCACTACCTGCTCCATGCAACAAGGGACCACTGACATTGAGAAATGTTAGTGGTTTTCTCTTTAATATATATTATAAGCGCCCTTAGCTCAGTTGGTCAGAGCAACCGGCTCATAACCGGTTGGTCCTAGGTTCGAATCCTAGAGGGCGCACCATTTACGTATATGGGTAGGTGGCCGAGTGGTTAAAGGCGGCAGACTGTAAATCTGTTCTCATTTGAGTACGATGGTTCGAATCCATCCCTGCCCACCAAAATAAAACCGTAGTTATTTTACGGTTTTATTTTTTTTCAGATAATATAACTAAACTGTTAGTAGAGTTAAAGAATTTGTATTGTAAAAATAAAAAACGTAGAATATAATATATGTAAATCACGAAAAAGTGAAAAATTATAAAAGGAATGATAGGTATGAAAAAAGCAATAATTATAATTAGTGTCGTACTAGCAATTGTTTTAATAGTATCAGGTGCAATAGGAATAGTAATTTATCAAAAAAATAAGAAAGAAGGAGAAGATAAGCCTGAAGAAGTATTAGAAGAATATATATCTTTGATTTCTAATAGAGAATATGAAAAAATGTATGAACTATTAGATAGTGAAAGTAAAGAAAAAATAAGTCAAGAAGACTTTATAACAAGAAACAAGAACATATATGAAGGAATAGAAGCAAATAATATAAATATAGAACTAAAAGAAGTTTCAAAAGACGCAAGTACAGCTAAAATACCATATAATATAAGTATGGATACTGTAGCTGGAAAAGTAGAGTTCGAAAATCAAATGGAATTAGTAAAAGAAAATAAAGAATATCATATAAAATGGTCATCAAAATTAATATTTCCAAATTTAGAAGATACTGATAAAGTAAGAGTACATATTTTAGAGTCTGAAAGAGGTAATATCTATGATAGAAATGATATTATGATAGGTGGAAAAGGAATAGTTTCATCAGTAGGACTAGTTCCAGGAAAGATGAATGAAGAGAATGAGAAAGATATAGAAAAAATCGCTAGTTTATTAGGAGTTTCAAAAGAATCAATTCAAAATAAATTATCAGCTTCATATGTAAAGGAGGATACTTTTGTTCCAATTAAGCAAATAAATAGTAAAGATACAGAATTAGAAAATAAATTATTAGAAATAAAAGGAATAAAAATTACTAATGAAGAATCTAGAGTGTATCCATATGGAGAAGTAACTTCACATTTGCTAGGCTATGTTCAAAATATTACTGCTGAGGATTTAGAAAAAAATAAGGATAAAGGATATACATCAACTAGCATTATTGGAAGGTCTGGAATAGAAAAGATTTATGAAGATAAATTAAGAGGAAGAGATGGTGCCGAAATCTATATAACAGACGAAGACGGTCTAAGAAAAGAAACTATACAACAAAAAGACCGAGTAAATGGAGAAGATATCAAACTTACAATAGATATAAACTTACAAAAGAAAGTTTATGACCAATTCAAAGAAGATAAAAGTGCACAAGTTGTAATGGATTATGAAACAGGAGAATTATTAGCATTGGTAAGTACGCCAACATTTGATTCTAATGATTTTGTACTTGGAATGTCAGATATAAAATGGAAAGAATTGCAAAATGATGAAAACAAGCCATTGTATAATCGTTATCAAGCAACATGGGCACCAGGATCATCATTTAAACCATTAATTGCTGGAATTGGATTAACAACTAATAAAATAAATCCAGAAGAGAACTTTGGCAATGTGGGCAAAGAATGGCAAAAAGATAGTAGTTGGGGAAATTATAAAGTAACAACAATGACTGCTTATGGAGATAATGTAAACTTAAGAAATGCTCTAATTCATTCAGATAATATATATTTTGCTAAAGCAGCCTTAAATATTGGTAGTGAAATATTAGAAGAACAATTAAAGAAAATTGGCTTCCATAAAGATTTAGATTTTAATTTAGGAGCAAAAAGTTCACAATATAGTAATAGTGAAAACATTGAAACTGAAATACAACTTGCAGATACTGGATATGGTCAAGGTCAAGTTTTAGTTAATCCAATACATATGGCATCAATTTATTCAGCTTTTATGAATAAAGGAAATATGATAACCCCATATATAGAATATAAAGAAAATGCAAAAGCAACAATATTAGTAGAAAATGCTTTTTCAGAAGATGCATGTAAAAGAATAAATGAAGCCTTAATTCAAGTAGTAGAGCAAGGTACAGCAACAGCAGCTAAAATACCAGGATTAACTATTGCTGGAAAAACTGGAACAGCAGAAATCAAAGACTCAAAAGATGACAAAGAAGGAACAGAAATTGGATGGTTTAATTCATATATTATAGATGGAAAGAATAAAATATTAATGATTAGTATGGTTGAAGATGTAAAGAATAAAGATGGAAGTCATTACGCAGCAGAGAAAGTAAAGAATGTATATGAAAGTATAAAATAATATAGTGAATTAGATTTGTAATCAAAAATATAGATGCAATTTAAAAGATTATAAGAAATATATTTACAAAAATATAAAAAATGATTATAATCTATAATGTGAAATATAAATAAGAAGTTATTACCAATTTAACAAAAATAAAAGGGAGTAGTTGCATCTATAAAAGTGTATTTTTTAGATGTTTATGTAATTCGTCAGCACGTGTAAAAACCGGGTTACATACTTAAGAAAACAAGACTTTTATTGCATTTGCTATGCAATGAAAGTCTTTCGTTGCGTATACATAATAAAAATTCAGAAAGGAGAAAAATAAAAAATGAAATTTTATTTGGAAAGCAAAGAAGAAGTTTTAAAAGAAGTTAAGGCAACAGAAAATGGATTAACAGAACAAGAAGCAAAAAAAAGACAAGAGGCAAATGGAAAAAATAAACTTAAAGAAGCAGAAAAAGAAGGAATAATAAAGAAAATTATAAGTTCACTAATGGATCCAATGATTATAATGTTGCTAGTGGCAGCAGGAATTTCAGCTGTAACAGCAATAATACAAAATGAAACTTTTACAGATGTATTTATAATACTTTTTGTTGTGGCAATTAATACAATATTAGGTTTGATTCAAGAAAGTAAAGCAGAAAGTGCAATCGATTCTTTAATGGAAATGACAGCGGCAACTTCTAAAGTATTAAGAGATGGAAAATTAACACAAGTAAAGAGTGAAGATTTAGTTGTAGGTGATGTAATTGTATTAGAAGCCGGAGATGCAATCCCAGCAGACTGTAGAATTTTGGAAAGCTACAGTATGAAAGTAGAAGAAGCAGCTATTACTGGTGAATCAGTTCCAGTAAATAAAATAATGGATATAATAATGCTACAAGAAAACTCATTAGATATAGCTTTAGGTGATAGAACAAACATGTTGTATAGTGGTAGTACAGTAGTTTATGGACGTGGTAAAGCAGTTGTTACTAGTATAGGAATGGATACAGAAATGGGAAAAATAGCAAGTGCATTATCTACTGAAGAAAAAGAACAAACACCACTTCAAAAGAAAATGGCAGAATTATCAAAAGTATTAACTAAAATAGTTATTGCAATATGTGTTTTTGTATTTGTTTTCGGAATAATTAGAAGCGGAACATTTACAGGAAAAGTAGTATTAGATACATTCTTAATAGCAATAGCTTTAGCAGTAGCAGCAATTCCAGAAGGATTGCCTGCAGTTGTAACAATAGTATTATCTATAGGTGTAACAGCTATGGCAAAAAGACAGGCATTAATGAGAAAATTAACAGCAGTAGAAACTTTAGGTTGTACACAAATTATATGTTCAGATAAAACAGGAACATTAACACAAAATAAAATGACAGTAGTAGATCAATACACACCAGATAAAATGTTAATAGCAAAAGCAATGGCACTTTGTTCAGATGCGGAAATTCAAAAAGGTGATAAAGAATCAAAGGGAGAGCCAACAGAAGCAGCTTTAGTTAATTTTGCTAATAGTTTGAATTTACCAAAATATGAATTAGTTAAAGAATACCCTCGT
Organism: uncultured Clostridia bacterium; assembly: GCA_947581825.1. Classification (GTDB taxonomy): domain Bacteria; phylum Bacillota; class Clostridia; order TANB77; family CAG-508; genus CANPVP01. Next base: position 63,277 of record CANPVP010000002.1, read on the forward strand.
ATAGGTGAAGCACCATTTGATTCAGAAAGAAAAATGATGTCAACAGTACATAAATCAGAAAAAGAAGGAATTATTCAATATACAAAAGGTGCTTGTGAAATGCTTATAGAGAAATGTACAGCATACCTAAAAGGAAATGAAGTCGTTCCTATAACAGAAGAATTTAAACAAGAAATTAAAGTACAAATAAAAAACTTTGCAGATAAAGCATATCGTACTTTAGGTGCAGCATATAAAAAATACGATAAAGAACCAAAAGATTTTGAAATAGATACCTTAGAAAATGATTTGATTTTTATTGGTTTCGTTGGAATGATAGATCCATGTAGACCAGAAGTGTATGAAGCAATAAAAGAATGTAGAACAGCAGGAATTCGTCCAGTAATGATTACAGGTGATCATAAAGATACCGCAGTGGCAATAGGAAAAGATTTAGGAATTGTAACAGATGCAAGTCAAGCAATGACAGGTCAAGATATAGAGAATTTATCAGATGAAGAATTAGTAGAAGCAGTAAAAAGATGTTCTATATTTGCACGTGTGCAACCAGAACATAAAACTCGTATAGTAAATGCTTTTAAGAGTCAAAACTTAATTACAGCTATGACTGGTGATGGAGTAAATGATGCTCCTTCAATTAAAGCAGCAGATATTGGTGTAAGTATGGGAATAACAGGAACAGATGTAACAAAAGGAGCTTCAGATATGGTATTGGCTGATGATAATTTTGCAACAATAGTTAATGCTGTAGAAGAAGGTCGTAAAATATATGATAATATTAGAAAAGTACTACAATTCCAACTTTCAACAAATATGGCAGAAGTAATAGCAGTATTTTCAGCATCTGTGTTAGGAATAACAGTATTGAGTCCAGCACACTTATTATGGATAAACATGGTTACAGATAGTGCTCCAGGTTTAGCTTTAGGAATGGAAAAGGCAGAAGGTAATTTAATGAAAAGAAAACCACGTTCATCAAAAGAAGGAGTTTTCTCTGGTGGAGCTGGTATAGATATGATATTACAAGGTTTATTTATGGGATTTATTGTTATAGCATCATTCTTTGTAGGTCAGTATATAGAACTTGGACATATGGGAATTTTTGAGTCAATAGATGGTATGACAATGGCATTTTTAACAGCAAATTTTGTTGAATTATTCCATGCAGTTTGTATGAGATCTCAAAGAGGCTCAATATTTACGATGAAAACGTTTAACTGGTGGTTATTTGGAGCATTTGTATTAACAACTATACTAACAATATGTGTTATATATATACCATTTTTAACTAAATTGTTCGAATTATCAACTATAAGCATATTCGAATTCGCAGTAGCATTTGGTTTAGCTTTCTTAGTAGTACCAGTATTAGAGATTATTAAATTTATTCAAAGAAAAACAGCAAAAGCATAAAGTATAAAGCTTGAAAAAATAAATGAACGAAAAAGTTCATTTATTTTTTTGACTTTTGAAATGTGATATAGTATAATTTGGCTAAATACTAAAGAAGTATAATAAAATATACTTTAATAAACAAAGGAGAGGTAAAAAATGGACCGTGAACTAAGTTTATATAAAATAGAAGAATTATTTGCAAGAACTCCAGAGCCTTACAGAAAAAATGCTATAAAAATAGGAGCATCAATTATTGAAGATAATAGTTTAGATGAAAATCAAAAAGAGGTATCAATCAAGCAATTAATTTTCAAAGTCGCAAGTATTTCTTCAAAAATAGCTGTAATACAAAGAAACTTAGGTGTTATTTGGACAGAAAAAATAGAAGCAAGTCAGCAGGAAGAAATTGAAAACTTTTTATCAGAAGCTGAGACTAGAATGGACGAAATAGTAACCAATTTAGATGTTGAAAAAGCAGATGAATTATTAAAGGAAACAGAATTAAGAAAAGAATATATTTTAAAAATGACATCAAAAAACCAAGGTAGAAGAAAAACGGATAAAAAAGAAGAACCAACACAAGGAAAAAGACAGTTGAAGGCACCAACAGCTAAAAGTAGAGCAAGAAAATTTGTACAGAGTGGTAAACTTAAAAATTTATTAAAAAGACTAGGAATAACAACTCTAGCAGGACTAATGACTGTATATATAGGAACAGGAATTGTTCATGGGATTCAATACAAAGATGAATTTGGACAACTAAGAGAGTCATATACAACAGAAGAAAACTTAATAAATAGCATGGATAAATTGGAACTTAGAGACACATATAAAATACTACTAAATGAAGGTTTGGCTCCAACAGAAGATCCTGATGAATACTTATTATATGTTGATGATTTAGCAAAACTTATGAATCAATATGAAGAATCATTAAAAGAAAATAATGGCAAAATTATTAAAGCAAAACAAGAAAGATTGGAGTATCATAAAAGTGCACAGCAAATATTAGAAAGAGAAGAAGAAATTAGAATTTATTTGCAAAATCTTATAAAAGCAAAAATAGTAAATGCGATAAACACAGCATATAGGGATAAAAATGAAAATATACATACTACAATGGATGATGTAGAATTAGGATATCATTATGAAAATGAAGTAGATACAATCAATGATTCTTATTTATATATCAAATATGAAACAAATAAATGGAAGGAATATACAAATAGAGAGTCTACATTTAATTTGGGAAATCCTTTACAAGGTACATCAGGAAGGATGGATGGAGAACTTGGAGAAATTGTAGAAGCATATAGAAAATTATCAAGAACAGATTTATCAGAAGATGAATTATTAAATCTATATAAAACAGTAACAGTTTTTGTTAGTGATAGAAAACTTATAGTAAATCCAGAAACAGGAAAGATAAAGATAGGAGAGGTAAAAAATAAAAATACTGATACTGCACAAAAATACTTTGAAAATAGTACAAATCAATCAAAAAATCCAGATCAGGGAAAAATTAGTGAAGGACCAATAGAGGCTCAGAAAATGGGTAGAATAGTTGATGATGAAGGACGTTAGAAAAAAGGGGTAAAAATGCAAATTGTATATGGAACAGGAAATAAGGCAAAATTAGAACAAGTAAAAAGCTATTTTGAAATAAATAAAATAGATATAGAAATATTATCAATAAAAGATATAGGATTTTCAGAAGATATTATTGAGGATGGAAAAACTTTTGAAGAAAATTCTATGATAAAAGCTGAAGCAATAAGGAATTATTGTATTAAAAATAATATAGAAGCGATAGTTGTAACAGATGATGCTGGACTATGTGTGGATGCATTAAATGGAGCTCCAGGTATATATAGTGCGAGATATGCAGGAGATCATGCTCCACAAGAAGAAGTTTTAAAAAAACTATTAAATAATTTAAAAGATGTGCCAAAAGAGAAAAGAACAGCAAAATTTGTATGTGTATTGTCAGCAATACTTCCAAATGGAGAAAAGCTAGTTTCAAAAGGAGTATCAGAAGGATATATTGCAGAACAAGCAGGTCCTTTAGGAAAACTTACTTATGGTCCTGTTTTTATACCAAAAGGAACAAATAAAGTTATGAATGAAATGTCAGAAGAAGAAGTGGCAAAATTTCATAGTCATAGACAAGTAGCATTAACAAATTTAATAACAAAATTAAAAGAAATATATAAATTTTAATTTGAAAAATATAGGTCATGCACTTTTAGCTTTTTAAAACATATAATTTAAGTATGTGAAAAGCGGAGGTGCATTTATAATGTTTGTTTCTTTAGCAGGACTATTTACTTTTCTGAAATCAGCAATATTTGTAGTTGGATATATACAAAGTAGTAAGTTGTTTCCAGAACCTTTATCACCAGAAGAAGAAAAACAATGTTTAGAAAGAATGGCAAATGGAGATGAAGAAGCTCGAAATATTTTAATAGAAAGAAATTTAAGATTAGTAGCACATATAAGCAAAAAATATTTAAGTACAAATATTGATCAAGATGATTTAATATCAATAGGAACTATTGGATTAATAAAAGGAATTAATAGTTTTAATCAATCTAAGAATATAAAACTTGCTACTTATACAGCAAGATGTATAGAAAATGAGATATTAATGTACATACGATCAACAAAGAAAAATAAAGCAGAAGTATATTTAAATGAGCCTATAGGCAAAGATAGTGAAGATAATGAAGTAACGTTAATAGAAGTTTTGGAAAACAATGAAAGAAGTATTGAAGAAGAAATAGACATTAAACTAAAAATAAAGAGATTATATGATAAAATGAAAGAAGTTTTAAAAGAAAGAGAAAAGAAAATATTAGAGCTAAGATTTGGTTTAGGTGGATATAAACCCAAAACTCAAAGTGATATAGCATATATGATGGGAATTAGCAGAAGCTATGTATCAAGAATAGAAACAAAAGCAATAGGAAAATTAAGTAAAGAGTTTAAAGAATAAAAGCAATGTCGGCAGTGCTGTTGGCATTGCTTTTTTAGTAATTATATCTTATAATATAATAAGAAATGGAAGTGGTGATTGAATGGATTTAATAATTATTATATTAGTATTTTATTTTATATATAAAAAATTAATTATTGGAAATAGTAATTTAACTATGTTTAATAAAGTAGCAATAAAACAAGGATTTTCTAATATAAGAAATCTCGCTTCAATATCAACTAAATATAATCTTATTTCAGCTGATGCAAAAGGTGAAAATTTTTTATTTGCAATAAAAATTGGACCATCAGAAATTAGTAATAATGATATAATTGCTATATATGAAAGAGCAAAAAAAATTCATATTCACAATGTTGTTTTAGTTACAGATTATATAAATAATAGTAATATTATTAAGAAATTAAGTTCTTATAATATAGAAGTTTGGGATAGAAATAAGATGTTATTATTACTTCGTGATGTTACAGAAATTACTAGTACTACAGTAAATGCACAATCAAACAATATTTTACATACTAGTAATGCAAGTGATGATAAATGTGAAATTGAACCTCCTTTTGATCCAATAAAGGATGGAAGGACTGAAGCACATTCTATATTAGGCAGTCTATTTAATAAACCAAATAAATTATAATTGTATATAGAATAAAAAAGTAGAGATATAGATAACTATTAATTGCATATTATATTGATAACGTAATATTTATGTGTTAAGATACTAATCAAAATAGGTTAAGGAGCTTTTATGATAGATTTAGAAGAGAATAAAAGAAATTTAGATGATATAAAGAAAAGAATAGATAGCATTGGAGATTATCTTTGACTTGCCAAAAATGGAAGAAAAACTCAATGATTTAGAAAAGCAAACAATGGTTGAAGGTTTTTGGAATGACAGTAAAGTATCTGGGAAAGTTTTGCAAGAAATAAAGAGCTTAAAAGGAAAATATACCAAATATAATACAATAAGTTTAGAAATAAATAATTTAATAGAAGTAAATGAATTGTTATTAAATGAACTTGATGAAGAAATGGCAGATGAACTTATAAGAAATACAGTAAATATAGAAAAAGATTTAGAAAAACTTGAAATGGAATTACTTTTGTCTGGAAAATATGATAAAAATAATGCTATAATTACTTTGCATCCAGGTGCAGGCGGAACAGAATCTCAAGATTGGGTAGAAATGCTTTATAGAATGTATTCCAGATGGGCAGTGGCAAATGGATATAAAGTAAAAGAATTAGATTATTTAGAAGGAGAAGAAGCAGGAATAAAGAGTGTTACAGCTTTAGTAGAAGGAGAAAATGCTTATGGATATTTAAAAGGAGAGATGGGAGTACATAGGTTAGTAAGAATTTCACCTTTTGATTCAGGAGGAAGAAGACATACTTCTTTTGCTTCTCTGGAAGTTTTACCAGAAATAACAGATGATGTAGAAATAGATATTAATACAGAAGATTTAAGAATTGATACATATCGTGCATCAGGTGCTGGAGGACAGCATATAAATAAAACAGATTCAGCAGTTAGAATAACACATATTCCAACAGGAATAGTAGTATCATGCCAAACAGAAAGATCTCAAACTCAAAACAAAGAAACAGCAATGAAAATGCTAAAATCCAAACTTCTTGATTTAAAAGAGAAAGAACAAAAAGAAAAAATAGAAGATTTGAAGGGTGACCAGAGAGATATTGCATGGGGGAGCCAAATAAGATCATATGTATTTTGTCCATATACAATGGTAAAAGATCATAGAACAGGATATGAAGTTGGTAATGTAGAAGGTGTTATGGATGGAGATTTAAATGGTTTTATAGAAGCATATCTGAAAAGTAATTAAGAAATTCACAAAAAAAGGAAAAACAAAATATACTATAATATACTAATATTTAAATAAATATTAGTTATAAAAAGCAAGGAAGAGGTGCCGGAAGATGGGCATAGTTGTACAAAAATTTGGAGGAACTTCTGTAGCAAATACGGAAAAGCTATTTAAGGTATGCAATCGTATTATTGCTGAAAAAGAAAAGGGAAATAAAGTTGTTGTTGTTGTTTCTGCTCAAGGAAAAACGACAGATGAATTAATAAGACAAGAAAAGGAAATTGAAGAGAAAGCTAGCATGAGAGAACATGATGTATTAGTTTCTGTTGGAGAACAAATAACAATAGCTAAGCTTAGCATGTGCCTTGAAAAATTAGGACATAATGCTATATCTCTTACAGGATGGCAAGTTCCAATTTTTACAAATAATATACATGGGGAAGCTCTAATTGATTATATAGATATAGAAAGAATTGAAAGAGAACTAAATAATGGAAATATAGTTATTGTAGCAGGCTTTCAAGGAATAGATGAAAATAATGATATAACCACTCTAGGTAGAGGGGGCTCAGATACAACAGGAGTGGCACTTGCTGTTGCATTAAAAGCAGATAAGTGTGATATATATACAGATGTTGATGGCGTTTATTCATCAGATCCTAATAAAGTGGAGGCAACAAAAAGAATAAAGAGTATATCTTATGATGAAATGTTAGAATTAGCAAGTGCAGGCGCAAAGGTACTTCATAATAGATGCGTAGAAATGGCTAAGAAATATAATGTACCAGTATCAGTACGTTCAACTTTTAAACCAGAAGATGAAGGAACAAAAATCAATAATACAAAAATAGCATTAGAGGGAGCTTCTGTAACAGGAGTAACTAAGCAAAATAGCAATTCTAAAATTGCTGTAATAGGTAAAAATAATCAGATAGGAAGACTATATAAAGTTTTCAAATTATTAGCAAATAATAATATAAATATAGATATGATAGCACAAGCAGCAGGAGAAGATATTATAAAATCAGTGTCATTTTCTATACAAGACAAAGATTTAAATAAAGCATTAGAAGTTTTAGAAGCAAATAAAGAAGATTTGCAAATAGAGCAAATAAAGTATTATAGTAATCTAGCAAAAGTATCAATTGTTGGATTAGGAATGATGAATAATCCAGGAGTTGCAGCAGGGATGTTTGAAACTTTATATGATGAAAATATAGAAATACAAATGGTAAGCACATCAGAAATTAAAGTATCAGTTTTAGTAGAAGAAGAAAAAGCAGAACAAGCAATGAGAGCAATTCATAAAAAATTTATGGGAGAATAAAATGAATAGAACCTTAGATTTTCTTAAATTTTATATACATTAAAATTTTGAGGTATAACATTTTAATGTATACAAATAATTATATTAAAGAAAATTTTAGGTTCTTTGATTTTTATAAAAGTATTTATATTAGAAATGGAGGTTTTCATGAAAGCTTTAGTAACAGGAGCATCATCTGGAATTGGAAGAGATATTGCAAGAGAATTATCAGAAAAAGGTTATGATTTAGTAATTGTTGCAAGAAATACAGAAGCTTTAAATAATTTAAAGGATGAGCTAAAAACAAATGTTGAAGTTATAACAAAGGATTTAAGCATATTAGAAAACTGCAAAGAATTACACGAAAAAGTAGGACAAGATATAGATATTTTAATAAATAATGCAGGTTTTGGAGATTTTGGAGAATTTTGGAACACAAATTTAGAAAAAGAATTAAATTTGATAGATGTTAATATTAGAGCAATGCATATTCTTACTAAATTATTTCTACAAGATATGGTAAAAAGAAATAAAGGATATATATTAAATGTTGCATCTATTGCAGGATTTATGCCAGGTCCATTAATGGCAACATATTATGCTTCAAAAGCTTATGTTTTAAACTTATCAAGAGCAATACAAATGGAATTGAAAAAGAAAAAATCTAATGTAAGATTAAGTGTATTATGTCCAGGACCAGTTAGTACAAATTTTAATAATGTAGCAGATGTTAAGTTTAGTTTGAAACCACTTTCGAGTGAATATGTTGCTAAATATGCTGTAAATGAATTGTTAAAAGGAAAAGAAGTTATAATACCAGGAACTTTTACAAAAACATTAAAAATACTTTCGAAAATATCTCCTACAAATTTAGGGATGAGAGTAGTATATAAAAATCAGACAAGAAAAAGACAATAAATTTGACATAATATTTAAAAAGTGCTAAAATTTACACGTATTATAATATGTTGGAGGTAAGATATGAAAGCTTTAATCAGTGTATCAGATAAAACAGGAATTGTAGAATTTGCAAGAGAATTAGAGGCACAAGGAGTAGAAATTATATCAACAGGGGGAACTTACAAAAAATTAAAAGAAGAAGGTGTAAATGCAATAGAGATATCAGAACTTACAGGATTTCCAGAGTGCTTAGATGGTAGAGTAAAAACATTACATCCAGTAGTTCATGCAGGAATACTTGCAATGAGAAGTAATGAAAATCATATGAAACAACTAAAGGATTTAAATATAGATACTATAGACTTTGTGGTTGTTAATTTATATCCTTTCAAACAAACAATATTAAAAGAAGGAGTAACAAGAGCAGAAGCAGTTGAAAACATAGATATTGGTGGACCAACAATGCTAAGAAGTGCTGCTAAGAATTATCAAGATGTTTCAGTTATAACAGATCCAAAAGATTATGAAGTAGTTTTAAAGGAACTAAAAGAGAATGGCAAAGTATCTTTAGAAACAAAATTTTATTTAATGCAAAAGGTTTTTGAGCATACATCAAACTATGATACAATGATTTCAAAATATATTAAAGAGCAAAGAAATGATGATTCATTCCCAGAAGAATTATCATTAACATATGAAAAAGTACAAGAAATGAGATATGGAGAAAATCCACATCAAAAAGGATGTTTATATAAAGAAGTTGGAAAATGCAAAGGGTCACTTACAACAGCAGAACAATTAAATGGTAAAGAATTATCTTTTAATAATATAAACGATACTAATGGAGCTTTAGAACTTTTAAAAGAATTTGAAGAGCCAACAGTAGTAGCTTGTAAACATGGAAATCCATGTGGAGTTGGTAGCAGTGAAAATATATATGATGCATGGAAAAAAGCTTTTGAAGCAGATAAAACTTCTATATTTGGTGGTATAGTAGTATTAAACAGAGAAGTTACAAAACAAATAGCAGAAGAAATGTCAAAAATTTTCTTAGAAGTTATAGTAGCACCTTCTTATGAAAAAGAAGCTTTAGAAATATTAAAAACTAAAAAGAATTTAAGAGTTTTATTACTTCCAGATATAACAGTAAAACAACCAGCAAATGCATATGATATTAAGAAAATAAATGGTGGAATAATAGTTCAAACAATAGATTCTAAATTATTAGATGAATATGAAGTGGTAACAAATAGAAAACCTACAGATAAAGAATTAGATGATATGTTGTTTACTTGGAAAATAGTAAAATATGTTAAATCTAATGGTATTGCGTTAGGAAAAAATAAACAATCAATAGGAATAGGACCAGGACAAGTAAATAGAATTTGGGCAACAAAACAATCAGTAGAGCATGCAGAAGAATTAATAGAAAAGGGAGTTACAAATGGTGCTGTATTAGCTTCAGATGCATTCTTCCCATTTGATGATTGTGTTGAAGAAGCGCATAGGGCAGGTATAACAGCAATTATTCAACCAGGTGGATCTTTAAGAGATCAAGATTCAATAGATAAATGTAATGAATATGGAATAGCGATGATATTTACAAAAATGAGACATTTTAGACATTAAAAAAAGTTCCCTCTAAAAGAGGGAACTTTTTTTTCTTTTTTACTTTTTTATTTCAAATATTTCATTTATCTTATTACTTTTATCGAATACATTATTATATTGAAGAAATGAATAATCGTCTAAAATATTTTTATAAGAATTATCATCATCTATATTATAATATTTATTATCATTTGATATATAACCATTACCTGTTATAACAGGTATAGTTTTTCTTAAGTTTTCTAAGTAATCCATATATGGAGTTGTTTTTAAATTAGCTATTTTAAGTAATACTCCAGATAAATAATTAAGACTAATATCATCAATATTTTTTAAGGAATCATCTTTAATATTTAAATCATAATTTGCCCAAATAACAAAAGGAGTTATATATTTTTTTTCTTGAACTTCTTTTGAATCAGGATCTTCATTAGAATTTAAAATATCATCAAAAAATTCACTATTTGTATTAGGTTGATGATCTCCAAAGAACAAAACAATAGTAGGTTCTTTATAATTTTCAAAGTAGTCAAGTAATTCTTTTAAAGCTGTGTCAGATTCATGAGCAACTGATAAATATTGATCTGTGAGAGCATAATCTGGATTACTTTGAGTAATTTTAGCAGTATAATCAGAATAATCATAACCACTATGATTCTGCATTGTTAAAGTATAACTAAAAAGCTTATCGTCAGGAGATTTATTTTCAAATAAATCTATGATATTTTTAAAAGTGCTTCTGTCATCAGGATAATTTCTTAAATAATTTAAATTGCTTAAAGTATCTATATCTAAAAAAGAATCAAATCCAAAAAAGTTATATACATAATTGCGTCTGTAACCAGTTTTATAGTAAGAGTGGAAAGCAGAACTTTTATATCCTTGAGCTTCTAAAGTAGATACCAAAGATTGAGTAGAAGAATATATATATTGCTGAAAAGGGACGGTCCTAGGTGGCATAAATGCCATTGTATTTCCAGTTAAAAATTCCCACTCTGTATTAGGAGTTTGACCACCGTAAACTGAAACATGAAGATTACCTTTTATAACTCTATTAGAATTAGAAAGAGAATGTAAGAATGGTAAATAATCTTCAGATAAATTTAAATCTCCTAATATATTTAAGTCTGCAAAAGATTCATCTATAATAACTACGATATTTGGTTTTATATTAGAGCTAGTATTTGGTGAAGTTTGTATTTCATTATATATTTTTTGTACTTTATCGGGTGAATAACTTTCAGGAGATGACACAAATAAGCTCTTTGAATTTTTAAATAGACTAGCTATAAAACCATTGCTATGGTATTCTTTACTTGGCTCCCATAAATCTTCAGAAAGGCAAAATGCATTAATCATGTTAGTAGTATAAAAACATATAATGAATGCTGTAACCATAAGAGATGAAATTAATTTAAAAGCTAGTTTTTTGTAACTCTTTTTGGATTCATATTTTAGTCTGAAAGCAAGTGAGGTTATTAGCGTGAATAGGGAAGTTCCTAGTATTAAGCCAGATGTAATAGGAATATTTTTAAAGGATGAAGAAACATTTAAGGCAACTCCTATACATAAAATATCCCAAGGAACAATAGGTGTGCCACGGAAACTAGTTACAACATAATTCGCTATTGACAATATATATAATACAATATTGGATATAATAATACTTTTTTTATAACTATTAGTTAATGCATATAGCAATAAAAGTAAAGAGTATATAAATAACAAATTTAGAACAATATATTTAATATCTAATAAAATATTGCTACCTTGAATTGTTTCAATCATTATATATGATAATATAGGATAAATCGCAAAAAAAATGATGGAAATAAATTTCTTATTTGTTACTAAGTTTTTTAAAAATATTATTAATTTTTTAAATTTTGCTATAAATTTAATTTTGGTATTTGGAACGATTAATTGATTCGTTTTTTCTATAGAATTCATATAGGTACTCCTTATGTAAAAAATTTTTTTATTATAGTAACCCATATATTATCATAAAAAACAAATTAATACAAGTTAGAACAAGATAGAGGTAGGAATATACGAACTATCAGGAGGATATACAAAAATATCATCAGGTTTTTGTATGTTTTTTATCGAATCAATATTTATTATAGGAATCTCACCATGATAGTTACCTTTTTCTATTTTACCAGATATTTCAATCCAAGTTCCATCTTTAAAATTATTTGCATCATTACACTCACATAAAAATCCTACAACTAGAGATTGTGTATTAGAATTTACTATCATATCTCTTGCTAAAACAAACTGATTGTCATTTAAATCATAAACTCTATAAACATATCCACAGAAAGAAATTTTTTGACCAACATAAGTATCTAAATTATTATAAACTAAATTGAGAATATTGGTATAATTTTTTGCTGTTATATTAGTAATATCTGGAATTGTTATTGTATCATTAACAGTGATAGCAGAATTAGTATTTATAAATATTTTGTAAATACTAGCACATAATACAATTAGGCTTAAAATAATTAAAAGTCCAATAATTAATTTAAATAAAATATTTCTATTCATTTTAATATTAAATATAAACATAAGAAACCTCACTTTCATTTTTAATATATTGCTATATGAAAATATTAAATCCGTTTACTTATTTTATGAGTAATTCATGTGAGATATGAGTAATATATATTAAAATAGATTTTATATATAATAAGCTTAAATAATAAATGCGAAATAATAAGTAGAAAAATGAAAAAAAATGAATATATAGTTGAAAAATAAATTTATTTAATATAAAATCAATAAGGAAATTCATTTTTATAAGGAGGCAACATGATAACTTTAGAGGATGTAATCAAGTCAGAAGAAGTAAATGCTCTAATTGAAGGCTCACAGCAACAATTAAATGTTTTAGGCTATACAGAACATTCCAAAAGACATATAAGCATAGTGTCAAAGCGAGCCGGAGATATTTTAAAAGCTCTGGGATATTCAGAAGAAAGAATAGAACTAGCTAAAATTGCAGGATTTCTACATGATATAGGAAATTGTGTAAACAGATTGGATCATGCACAATCAGGTGCAATATTGGCCTATAATATTCTAAAAGAAATAGGTATGAATGCAAAAGATAGAACAGATATAATGATGGCAATAGGAAATCATGATGAAGGAACAGGAACAGCTGTTAGTGATATATCAGCAGCACTCATTTTAGCAGATAAATCAGATGTGCACAGAAACAGAGTAGTAAAGCAAAATCCATCGACATTTGATATTCATGATAGAGTAAATTATGCAGTTACAGATTCAGAATTAATAATAGATGCAGAAAATAGAAGAATAACGCTAGATATAACAATAGATACAGATATATGTCCAGTTCTTGATTATTTTGAAATATTTATGGAAAGAACTATGATGAGTAAATATGCAGCTAAATTTTTAAAAGTATGGTTTGAATTAGTAATAAATGATACAAGATTGTTGTAAATAGGACATAAATGAAATAGAAATTTGGATAGTTTTATAATGTTTATATTTGTGATATAACAACATCACAATGAAAGTGATTTGAACAATGAATAATTTTATATAATTATTCATTATTCAATATTAATTATTAATTGCAATGCATATGCATTGTACATAAAAGGAGGAATACAATTGAAAAAAGGAAATGCAATAAAAATAGTATTAATAATTTCAATAGTAATTTTATTATCACTAATCTCTTTTGTAGGGATTTATGTTAAAAAAACAAATCAATATGTAAATTTAATACCAAATTATAACTTAGGAATGGAACTTGGACAGAAAAGAGTAATAACTCTAAAAGTAAATGAAGGAAAGAAAACTATTTATTTTGATGAGAATGGAAAAGAAGTAAGCAGTATTCCAGAAGGAGAAGATGAGTCAAAATATAAAAAAGAAGAAGTTGAAATCAATCCAAAAGAAAACTTAAATGAAGAAAACTATAAAAAAGCAAAAGAGATAATTGAAGAAAGATTAAAAAATATAAAAGTAGATGGATATGCTATAAAGAATTCAAAGAAAAATGGAGATATAGTAGTAGAATTACCAAATAATGATAACACTAATGATGTTGTAAATGCTTTAACCCCAACTGGAAAATTTGAAATGGTATCAGAAACAAGTGGAAAAGTATTGCTTTCAAATGACGATTTAAAAAAAGCAACTATTGCATATTCTAATGGACAAACTCAAAGTGGCAGTCAAGCAACAAATGTATATGTAATAGTTCAACTAAATAAAGAAGGAACAAAAAAATTAAAAGAAATTACTAATACTTATGTAGAAACAAACGATGAAGACAATAATACAACAAGCAATAATACAACAAGCAATAATACAACAAGCAATAATACAACAAGCAATAATACAACAAGCAATAATACAACAAAGAACAATACAACAACAAATAACACAACAAAAAACAATACAACAAAAGAAAATGGAAAAGTAATTTTAAGACTAGATTGGCCAAACATGTATACAGGAAATATAGAATATACAGATGTTACTACACAAGCATTTGATAGTGAAATAAAAGATGGAAAATTACAATTAAGTATAGGAACAGCTACAAGCAACGAAAAATTGCAAGACTATTATAATCAAGCAATGCAAGTAACTTCTATATTAAATTCAGGGTTAAATAAAATAGAATATAAAATTGATGGAAATGAGATTTTAGGAACAGAAATAACACAAATGCAAATTAATATAACAATAAGTATACTTATTGTATTATTTGCTGTAATATCAATAGCTCTAATTGTTGCATATAAAGGCTTAGGTATTCTTGGAACTATTATGAATATATTAGTGATAGCTTGTTTATCAATTTTTGTTAGACTAACTAATGTTGTAATTGGAATAAATGCAGTACCAGTTGTTATTTCAATTATTATAGCTAATACAATTATAATGATAAAAATGTTGGAAAGCATGAAAAACAGTGATAATAAAAAAACTGCTATATGGCATGCAATATTAGAGTCTTTAGATATACTAGTAATTTTATTAGCAATTGCAATAGTATTTACATTCACTTTGGGAGAAAATATTGCAGCAGCAGGTATGATAATGTTCTGGGGAATTATCAGTATTCTGTTAACAATATTAGTATTCGCAAGACCTATGTTTTTAGCTGTAAATAAACAATAATTCTAACAATAAGGAGTGAGAAATTTGGAAAAAATAAAAAATGTAAAAAAAATCGTATTTCCAATATTGATTTTAATTATTATGATAGGAGCAATCATTGTTGCAACAATTGGATTTAATTTTGGCTTAATATATGAAGGACATAAAAGGATAAAAATATATATAGAAAAAGATTATTCTGTAGAAGATTTAAATAATATTATAAAAGACGTTCTTCCAAACGAAAAAGTTTTAAAACAGGATATAGAAACTTTTAATAAAGATGTATCATTTACAGTTAAAAATATTACTGCAGAGCAAAAGAAATCTTTAGATAGTAAAATAAGAGAGAAATATAAAATTGATGAAAAGACTAAAGATGTTGTAGTAGTGGTAAGCGAACCTCATACTAGATTGAGAGATATTATAAAACCATATATAAAACCTTTAGTAATAACAACAATAATAATATTTGTTTATATTCTAATAAGATTTAGAAAATTAGGATTTTTAAATGTTACATTAACATCACTAGCACCAGTTATTATAATGCAAGCATTATATTTTAGCGTTTTTGCAATTTGCAGAATACCAATATCAAAACTAACAATGCCATTATCATTGCTAGTATATATCTTAACTGTTACATCAATAACAGTATATTTAGAAAAAATGAAAAAGAATGCAGAGTAGTATTTGAATAATAGATTTTATACAATAATGGCAGATATAATATCCGCCATTATTTGTCTAATGCAGTTACTAAAACTCGAAGGAGAAAATGATGAAAATAGATTGTAAAAAAATACATATAGGAATAATTATAATAGGTATTATTTTTATTTTCTTAGGAGCATTTCATAGTAATATATGGTTTGATGAAGAATATTCTGTTGCCTTGGCACGACATAATTTTATTGATATATGGAAAATAGGTGGACATGATGTGCATCCAATATTGTATTATTGGATGCTAAAACTTGTTTCTTTAATATCAGAAAAAATTATAATACTTAGATTGTTTTCTGCTATTCCTATAGCCATATTAGGAATATTAGGTTATACACATATAAGAAAAGATTTTGGAGAAAAAACAGGTTTGATTTTTTCAATATTAACGTATTTTTTGCCAGCAATGACAATATATGCTCAAGAAATAAGAATGTATTCGTGGGCAATTCTATCAGTAACTATTTTGGCTATATATGCATTTAGAATATCAAAAGAAGATAATATAAGAAATTGGGTAATCTTTTTCTTATCTAGTATTTTTAGCATATATATACACTATTATGGATTAATGGCAGCAGGTTTAATAAATTTATTTTTGTTATTCTATCTAGTTAAACAAAAAAGAAAAAAATCGATAATAGTAATTTTAATTTTAGGAATAATTCAATTGATAGCATATATACCATGGATTGTATATTTAATAATGCAATTAAAACATGTGTCAAAAGGTTTTTGGATAAGTTTTAAATTCCCAGACACTTTAATGGAACTAATAAGCTTTCAATTTTGGGGAAAATTGAGCTTGAAATTTGCTTTTTTTATATCATTATTAATATATATTTATTTAACATACATATTTATAAAAGAAAAAAAGAAAAAAAAAGATCTAGCACCATGTATTATATCAATAGTTATTTACCTGACAGTAATATTTTCAGCATTTATAGTTGGTGAGATATTAAAAAGTCCTATATTACTTTATAGATATTTATTTATAATAACAGGGTTAAATATTTTTGCTATAAGTTTTTTACTATCAAAGGTAAACAATCGAATTCTTATTTTATTAGGAAGTATTTTAATATTACTAACTATAAAAAATGAATATAATTTAATAAAAATAAACTATGAATCAAATAGTTTAGCTCATGTTAAATATCTAAATGAGAATATTAAAGAAGATGATATATTCTTATTTGTAAATGATGAATCGAGTTTCTTTACTACTATATATTATAAAAATAATAAAAGCTATTTTTATAATATGGATGAATGGGATGTGGAAGAAGCATATAAAGCTTTTGAGCCACAGATGATAATGGTAGATAATTTGGATTTCTTAAATAATTATAATGGTAGAATTTGGTTGGTTGAAGATGAAGACTTTAGGTTATATGATATTGTAAAAGAAAAATATGATGTGAAATTTATTTCTTCAAAAAAAATAGAAACAGGATATAATAATGATACATACACAATAACTTTAATAAAAAAATAACATAAGGAGGAAACATGATAGGAAAATTATTAAAAAGTATTAGAGAATATAAAAAAGTGACAATATTATCACCAATATTTGTATCGCTAGAAGTTGTAATGGATGTAGTAATTCCTTTAATAATGGCATATCTAATAGATCAAGGAATTAATAGTTACAACGTAAGTGTAATATATAAAGCAGGTGGATTATTAGTTGGAGCAGTAATATTAGCTTTAATTTTTGGATCTTTATCAGGTAAATTTGCAGCCGAAGCTTCTGCAGGGTTTGCAAAAAATTTAAGAAAAGATATGTATTATAAAGTTCAGGAATATTCTTTTTCGAATATTGATAAATTTTCAACAGCTAGTATAGTTACGAGATTAACAACAGATGTAACAAATGTTCAAAATGCTTTTCATATGATTATTAGAGGTGCTGTAAGAGCTCCTCTTATGATAATAATTTCATTAATAATGGCTTTTGGAATAAATACAAAATTAGCTTTTGTATTTGTTGGAATTATACCGATATTAGCAATTGGATTAACAGTTATTTCAGTAAAAGCACATCCATATTTTGAAAGAGTATTTAAAACTTATGATAAACTGAACAATATAGTACAAGAAAATGTAAGAGGTATAAGAGTTGTTAAATCATATGTAACGGAAGATAAAGAAATTGAAAAATTTGAAAAAACGTCAAACGCAATTTATAAAGATTTTTCAAAAGCAGAGAAAATCTTAGCTTTCAATAGTCCATTAATGCAATTTGCAACATATAGTGCAATACTTTTATTATCATGGTTCGGAGCTAAGCTTGTAGTAGTACATACAATCACAACAGGACAATTATCAACATTAATAACATATACAATGAATATACTTATGAGCCTTATGATGCTATCAATGATTTTTGTAATGATAATAATATCAAAAGCATCAGCAGAAAGAATAATAGAAATTCTTGAAGAAGAAAGTGATATAAAAAATAATGATAAAGCCATAAAAAAAGTTACAGATGGAAGCATATCTTTTGAAAATGTAAACTTTAGTTATGTAGATGATGAAAACAGAATTTGCCTAAAAAATATAAATATAAACATAAAAGAAGGAGAAACAATAGGTATAATTGGAGAAACTGGAAGTTCCAAAACAACTTTTGTACAATTAATACCTAGACTTTATGATGCAACGAGTGGAACTGTAAAAGTAGGAAATATTAATGTTAAGGATTACGATTTGGAAACTCTAAGAAATGAAGTAGCTATGGTTTTACAAAAAAATGTGTTATTTTCAGGAACAATAAAAGAAAATTTGCGTTGGGGAAAAGAAAATGCTACAGATGCAGAAATGGTTAGAGTTTGTAAATTAGCACAAGCAGACGAATTTATTTCTGGTTTCCCAGACGGATATAATACATACATAGAGCAAGGTGGAACGAATGTATCTGGAGGTCAAAAACAAAGGCTTTGTATAGCAAGAGCTTTACTAAAAAAACCGAAGATATTAATATTAGATGATTCGACTAGTGCAGTAGACACAAAGACTGATAATTTAATTAGGAAAGCATTTAAAGAAGAAATTCCTAATACTACTAAGATTATAATTGCACAAAGAATATCTTCAGTTGAAGATGCAGATAGAATTATTGTTCTAGAAAATGGAGAAATTAATGGAATAGGTACTCATGAAGAATTATTAAAAACAAATAAAATTTACAATGAAATATATACATCACAAGTAAAAGGAGGGGATAACGATGAGTAATAAAAATATAAAAACAAAACCTCCAAAAATAAGTGGGAAAACAGCAAGTAGATTGATAAAGTATATTTTCAAAGATTATAAAAAACAATTTATATTTGTATGTTTTTGTATAATACTAAGTGCAGTAACAGGTGTGTGTGGAACTTTATTTATAAAAACATTAATAGATGACTATATAGCACCTTTAATGCAAATGCAAAATCCAGTATTTACAGGTTTATTAAAGGCAATTTCTATAATGGCATGTATATATTTTTTAGGAATAATAGCAAATTATTTATATAATAGGATAATGGTAAATATTTCACAAGGAGTACTTAAAGATATAAGAGATGAAATGTTTGAAAAAATGCAAAAATTGCCAATAAAATACTTTGATACGCATACTCATGGAGATATCATGAGCCATTACACAAACGACACAGATACTCTTAGACAAATGATATCACAAAGTATACCACAATTATTTTCATCTGTAATGACACTAATTGCAGTATTAGTAGCAATGATAGCATCTAGCATATATTTAGCACTAACAGTAGTTGTTTGTGTAATATTAATTGCTTTTGTATCAAAGAAAATAACTGCAAGAAGTGGTAAGTTTTTTATAAAACAACAACAAGCCTTAGGTCAAGTAAATGGATATATAGAAGAAATGATTCAGGGACAAAAGGTAGTAAAAGTATTTTGTCATGAAAAAGAAGCAGAGAGAGATTTTGATAAGATAAATAATATTTTATGCGAAGATGCGACAAAAGCAAATACTTTTGCAAATATTCTAATGCCAATACTTGGAAATTTATCATATTTACAATATACAGTTGTTGCTGTAATGGGAGGAATACTTGCAATTAATGGTATAGGAGGCATAACAGTAGGAACTGTAGTAGCATTTCTTGAATTAAGTAGAACTTTTTCAAGACCAATAAATCAAATATCTCAGCAATTAAATTTAATTATTATGGCATTAGCTGGAGCAGAAAGAATATTTGAACTTATGGATGAAGAACCAGAATACGATGAAGGATATGTTACTCTAGTAAATGCAAAGATTGAAAACGGAAAAATAACAGAAACAAAAGAGCATACAGGAAAATGGGCATGGAAACATCCACATGGAGATGGAACATTAACTTATCAAGAATTGGAAGGACACATAGAATTAAAAGAAGTAGACTTTGGATATGAAGAAAATAAATTAGTTCTACATGATATTAGTTTATATGCGAAGCCAGGACAGAAAATAGCTTTTGTAGGAGCAACAGGAGCAGGTAAAACAACGATTACGAATTTAATAAACAGATTTTATGATATAGAAGACGGAAAAATTAGATATGATGGAATAAACATAAATAAAATAAAAAAGGCTGACTTAAGACGTTCTCTAGGAATAGTTTTGCAAGATACTAATTTATTTACAGGAACTATTAGAGATAATATAAGATATGGAAAGTCAGATGCAACTGATGAAGAAGTAATAAAAGCAGCTAAACTAGCAAACGCACATAATTTCATAATCAAATTACCTAATGGATATGATACAATGATAGATGGTAGTGGGGAAAATTTATCTCAAGGTCAAAGACAATTATTATCTATTGCAAGAGTAGCTATAAGTGACCCTCCAGTTATGATCTTAGATGAAGCAACATCAAGTATAGACACAAGGACAGAAAAGATAGTTCAAGACGGAATGGATAAACTTATGGAAGGAAGAACTGTATTTGCTATAGCACATAGATTATCAACAGTAAGAAATTCAAAAGCAATAATAGTTTTAGAACATGGTAGAATAATAGAAAGAGGAAGCCATGAAGATTTAATCAAGCAAAAGGGTAAGTATTATCAATTATATACAGGAGCATTTGAATTGGAATAAAAATTATGTTGTAAATTATTTGCATAGGTAGTAAAAATTTACTATTTAAAAATATTGACAAATAAATGCAGAATTGCTAGAATTAAATAAGAATATACAAAAGAAGGAGAGAAAAAGTCATGAATGGACGTAGTAAAAATATAAAAATTTTAATGTTGCTAATTATAATATTAGCCTTAACATTTTCAACTGCATTTATCATGATAATAAAAGCTACAGAAGATAGTGAAAGTGCTAAATTTAAAGGAAGTTATACAATAGAGTATTTAATAAAAAATTATAATTTAGTTACTTTAGATGATGTATCAGGAACAGAACATGTTGTAGGACCAATATTAGTTGGTGGAAATATAAATAGTGCATTATTTCATTCACAAACAACAAGAAATATAAGTTCATATATTAAAGGAAAAATATTATCAGGAGGTAATGTTTCTTCAAATGATGGAAATCCGACACTATATTTGGGAACAGGAAACAAAGTAGAAACATCTGAACATGATGGAACAACCGTAAATGGAAAATGGTATACTAATAATCCGGTAGTTGTTACAGATAGTTATCTTGATTTTGAAAAATTATTTGGAAATATAAGAAGTCAATCAAGAAGTTTAATTGCAGGTAAAACAGTAAAACCAGATGAAGAAGGAACTCTAACTATAAAAATAGGTGAAGAAGTTACAATAGAAAAACTAGCTGATGTTAAGCAGATTAATATTACAGGAAGTGCTAGCAGTACAGATTTAACATTAATTAATATAAAAGAATCAGGCTCAATTAAAATTCCAGATTTAACTGTTAATGGAACACAAATAAATACAGATAGCTCAGATGTAAAAGGTACTGCTATTGTTTGGAATTTTCCAAATGCAACGAACATAACAATGTCAGATCATGCTACTATAGGACATATAGTGGCACCGAATGCTGATATAACAGCTTCAGATACAAATTATGCAGGATGTATGATTGCAAAGAGTTTATCAGGACATATAGAAGGACATTATTACATATACAATGATGGAACTATTCCAAAGAAAGATAAGCCAAAAGAACCTGAAGGAAATAATACAGTTGGAAATAATACAGTTGGAAACAATACAGTTAGAAACAATACAGTTAGAAACAATACAGTTGGAAATAATACAGTTGGAAACAATACTGTTGGGAATAATACAGTAGAAAATAAAACAGAAAAAGCAAAAAATAACACAACAAAGCCTAAAAATAATACGACAAAACCAAAAAATAATACAACAGGAAATAATACAGAAGATGGAGATGTTTTAGGAGCAAGTAGAGATAAAAATAAGATAAAAAAGAACAATACTACAACAAGTACAACAATTAAGAGTAAAGACAATACAACATCTAATAGTAAATTACCACAAACAGGTAAGGAAATTAGTAAAGAGGCAGTTTTAGGTTGCGTAATGGTAGTATTAGCAATATTATTTGGAATAAAATATATAAGAAATAAAAACAAATTAGACGCAAATAAATAAATTTAAAATATAATGAAGTTAACGAAAGTTAACTTCATTGTTCTTTTCAGCAGAAATATATTATTTAATAAACAAAATGTCTGATGAGATGAGAGAAAAATATTGACTTTTGGACTTAAATGGTATAAAATATTATGCATAAAATTAAATATTATTACGATGATAATGACGAGCAATTAGAGGTTGTTGTAAGAGAGTAAATGCCGTGGCTGAGAGCATTTTCAATAAACATAATTGAGGAACACATTGGAGTAATTTAAATAAAGTGGAAAAATATTTAGTATAATATTTTTCAATTAGGGTGGCACCGCGGAAAGAACCTTTCGTCCCTGTTTATATAGGCACAGTAAGGTTCTTTTATTGTGTTTGAAAAACAGTTTTTAGAAAGGGTGATAAGAAATGAATGAGTACAGAACACATAATTGTGGTGAAATTAGGAAAGAACATGTAGGACAAAAAATTAAAATTGCAGGTTGGATACAAAATACTCGTGATTTAGGAGGTGTAGTTTTCTTAGATATTAGAGATCAATATGGAATAACACAAGCTGTTATTTCAGGAGAAACAGAACAAGTAAGAGATATATCAAGAATACCAAATGAATCAACTGTATCAATAGAAGGAACAGTTAGATTAAGATCTGAAGATACAATAAATGAAAATATGCAAACAGGAGAAGTTGAGCTTGTTATAGAAGATATAAAAATATTAGGAAAAAGATTAAAAAATCTTCCTTTTGAAGTTAATTCTGATAAAGATGTAAAAGAAGACTTAAGACTTCAATATAGATATTTAGATTTAAGAAATGAAAAACTAAAAAATAACATATTATTAAGAGCAAAAATATTGCAATTTTTAAGAAGTCAAATGATAGAAAGAGGATTTACAGAAGTTCAAACACCAATATTAACAAGTTCTTCACCAGAGGGAGCTAGAGATTATTTAGTTCCAAGTAGATTAAATCCAGGAAAGTTTTATGCACTTCCACAAGCACCTCAACAATTTAAACAATTGTTAATGGTATCAGGAATAGATAAATATTTTCAAATAGCTCCTTGTTTTAGAGATGAAGATGCAAGAGCAGATAGAGCACCAGGAGAGTTCTATCAATTAGATATGGAAATGGCTTTTGCAACACAAGAAGATGTTTTTAAAATAATGGAAGAAGTAATGTACAATACTTTCACAACTTTCTCAAATAAAAAGGTTACAGAATATCCTTTTCCAAGAATTCCATATAGAGAAGCAATGTTAAAATATGGTTCAGATAAACCTGATTTAAGAAATCCACTTATTATACAAGATGTAACAGAGATTTTCCAAAATATCGAATTTAATGCTTTTAAAGGAAAAACAGTAAGAATAATTTCAACTCCTAATGTAAAAGAACAACCACGTAGATTTTTCGATGAAATGACAGATTATGCAATAAGTGAATGTGGAGCAAAGGGGCTAGCATGGGTAAGAGTAAATGAAGATAGAACTTTACAAGGACCTATTGCTAAATTTATTGATGCAGAATCAACAGAAAAATTATTAACACAAACAAATACAAATGCAGGAGATGCAATATTCTTTGTAGCAGAGAAAAGTCCTATTGTAGAAACTTTATCTGGACAAATTAGACAAGAATTAGGTAGAAGACTTGGCTTAATTGATGAGAATGAATTTAAATTCTGTTGGATTGTTGATTTCCCAATGTACGAATTATCAGATGAAGGTACTATAGAATTTAGTCATAATCCATTTTCTATGCCACAAGGCGGAATAGACTCTTTAAATAATATGAAACCATTAGATATACTTGCATATCAATATGATATAGTATGTAATGGAATTGAATTATCTTCAGGAGCTGTAAGAAATCATGATCCAGAAATAATGGTAAAAGCTTTCTCAATAGCTGGATATGATAAGAGTGTAATTGAAGAAAAATTCCCAGCTATGTTTAATGCTTTCCATTTTGGAGCACCACCACATGCAGGTGTTGCACCAGGAGTAGATAGAATGATTATGCTTTTAACAGATGAACCAAATTTAAGAGAAGTTATTGCGTTCCCAATGAACAGCAAAGCACAAGATTTATTAATGGGAGCACCTGGATATGTAACAGATAAACAATTAAGAGATGTTCATATAAAATTAGATGTAAAAAAAGAAAAAGAATAATAAAATAAGAATAAAAATACAAGCATCACCATAAATATTTATTGGTGATGTTTTATTATGATATACATAAAAAATATGGAAAGTATAAATGAAATTATAAAAAAAGATAGTAAAAAAAATATTTTTTATGATTTTATTCACTGGCAAAATAATAGAGTATTAAATAAAATAATTTTAATATATAAATACTTATTTAATATAGTTACAATAAGAAATTTTGGAAATAAGCAAATTTATATATTGCCTTGGAAGAAAGAAAAAAATAAAAAAATAGGAAATAGGAAAATTTCAAAATTATATAAAAAAATTAGTTCAAGGGTAACCAACGATAATTTAGTAGTATTATCTGATGCAATAAATGAAGATGAACGTATTTTAGGAATTGTTTATAAAAATAGACTAAAAGTTTTAGATGGTAGATGGCTATTTGCTATATTATTGCAAGATACTACAAAATATATAGTAGAGTGCCAGAAAAAAGAGTTAAAAAACCAAATCATTACAATTCTAATTAATAGGCCAAATGATATAATACTAGAAAGTCTAAAAAGCTTAGCAAAAGAAATAAAATTATTAAAGATAGTTACTACAAATAGCAAGTATTTCAAAAAAGTTGAAAATCAACTCTATAATGAGCTGGGAATACCTATTTTAATTGTAAATAACAGAAAAAAAAGTCTATTAAATAGTGATATAATAATTAATATAGATTTTTCTGAAAAAGAAATAAATCAATATAATATAAATAGAAAGAGTATAATCATTAATGTAAATGACAATATAAACATAAACTTAAAAGGATTTAGTGGAATTAATATTAATGGGTATAAAATAAAAGTAGATAATCAAATTATAGATTTATTAAAAGAATATAATTTATATAATCAATTTGATATAAATACATTATATGAGAGTTTAATATATTCAAGGGAAAAATTTGATAAATTAAAAAAATCTATTTATGAAGATAATGTCAAGATAAAATATTTGATAGGAACAAAAGGAAAAATTAACGAAATGGAATATTTATCTTGACAAAAAAAATTTATTGTCATAATATATTAGCAATACTTAAGACATATAAAAAAATATGTCTCAATCACAAACATAGGAGGCTATTAAAATGGAAGGAAAAGAAGTCTTATTAACACAAGAAGGATATGATAATCTAGAAAAGGAATTAGAATATTTAAAAACAGAGAAAAGAACAGAAATAGCAGAACGTATAAAAGTTGCTTTAGGTTTTGGAGATTTATCAGAAAATTCAGAATATGATGAAGCAAAAAATGCACAAGCACAAAATGAAGTAAAAATAGCAAATTTAGAAAATAAATTAAGATATGCAAAAATTATAGACGAATCTGAAATAGACACAAAAACAGTTCAAGTAGGAAATACTGTTGAAATAGAAGATTTAGAATATAATGAAGTAGAAAAATATACAATTGTAGGTTCTACAGAAGTGGATTTAAGTTTAAATAGAATTTCTAATGAGTCACCAATTGGTCAGGCTTTACTAGGTGCAAAGAAAAATCAAATTGTAGAAGCCAATACTCCTGGAGGAATTGTAAAATATAAAATTTTATCTATAACAAAATAAATTAATAAAAAGCTATCAGAGATTTACTGGTAGCTTTACTAATATTTAAAAACAGAACAAATGTACTGAGATATATTGAAAAAAATAAAAAATTGTGTTAATATATAAATGTTTTAGAAGAATTTATTAAGTGGGAGCAATAATAAAAATGGGAGACAATATTAATGATAAAATTATTATAAAAGGAGCAAAAGAACACAACTTAAAGAATATAAATTTAGAAATACCAAGAGATAAATTAGTAGTAATCACAGGACTTTCAGGTTCTGGAAAATCATCTCTTGCATTTGATACATTATATGCAGAAGGGCAAAGAAGATATGTTGAAAGCTTATCTGCATATGCACGCCAATTTTTAGGCTTAATGGAAAAACCAGATGTAGAGTCAATACAAGGGCTTTCACCAGCAATATCTATTGACCAAAAAACAACTTCTAAAAATCCTCGTTCAACGGTAGGAACAGTAACTGAAATTTATGATTATATACGTTTGCTATATGCAAGAGTGGGAATTCCACATTGCCCCAATTGTGGAAAAAAGATTGAGAAACAAACTTTAGACCAAATAGTAGATAATGTAATGGAATTAGATGAAGGAACTAAGATACAAGTTTTAGCACCAATAATTAGAGGAAAAAAAGGAGAATTTGTTAAACAATTACAAGGTTATGTTAAAGAAGGCTTTGTAAGAGCTAGAGTAGATGGAACAACAGTTGAACTTACAGATGATTTGGATTTAGATAGAAAGAAAAAGCATAATATAGAATTAGTTATAGATAGATTAGTAATAAAAGAAGAAATAAGAAATAGGTTGGCAGAATCTATAGAAGTAGCATTAAAGTATGCCAATAATCTTGTTTTAATAGATATACACGGTAAAGAAGAAAAATTATTTAGTGGTAATTATGCTTGTCCAGATTGTGGAATTAGTATAGAAGAATTATCTCCAAGAATGTTTTCTTTTAACAATCCTTTTGGCGCATGTCCAAGCTGTACAGGTATTGGATATTTAATGAGAATGGATGAAGATTTAATCATACCAGATAAGAATAAAACATTATATGATGGTGTAAAAGCTTTTGGTGCTAGTACGATGAAAAAAGGAGATACTATGGCCAAAATGTATTTTGAGAGCATTGGAAGGCACTATGGGGTTGATATTAAACAGCCAATAAAAAAATTACCAAGAGACTTTTTAGAAAAAATTTTATATGGAACAGGAAACGAAGTTATAGATTTTGAATACACAACTATAGCAGGAACAAGAAAATTTTCTGCTCCTTTTGAGGGAGTTATACCAACTTTAGAAAGAAGACATTCAGAAACAAAATCACAGGGAATGAGAACTTTTTATGAATTATATATGAGAAATTCTCCATGTCCAACTTGTGGTGGAGCAAGATTAAAAAAAGAAAGCTTATCTGTAACAGTAGGAGACAAGAATATAAATGAGTTAACAGATATGTCTATTGGAAAAATTAAAGAATTTTTAAATTCAATAGAATTTAGTAAGCAAGAAAAATTAATAACTGATCAAATTTTAAAAGAACTTAATAAAAGGCTTCAATTTTTATTAGATGTTGGATTAGAATATTTAACTTTGTCTAGATCAGCAGGAACTTTATCAGGAGGAGAAGCTCAACGTATAAGATTAGCAACTCAAATTGGTTCTAGTCTAACAGGTGTATTATATATACTAGATGAACCAAGTATAGGCTTGCATCAAAGGGATAATGATAAACTAATTGAAACTTTGAAAAAATTAAGGGACTTAGGAAATACTGTATTAGTAGTAGAGCATGATGAGGATACAATGTATGCTGCAGATCAAATTATTGATATAGGTCCTGGACCAGGTGTTCATGGAGGAAATGTAATAGCTCAAGGAACAGCGGAAGAGATTAAGCAAAATCCAAATTCGATAACAGGTCAATATTTAAGTGGAAGAAAGAAAATTCAAGTTCCAAAAGTTAGAAGAAAACCTAAGAAGCAATCTATAGAAATTATAGAAGCAACACAAAATAATTTGAAAAACGTAAATGTAAAAATTCCGTTAGGAGTATTTACATGTGTTACAGGAGTATCTGGATCAGGAAAAAGTTCTCTTATAAATGAAGTATTATATAAAAATATAGCAAAAGAGTTAAATGGTTCAAATGAAAAAGCTGGAAAATGCAAAAATATAAAAGGAATAGAAAATATAGACAAAATAATTAATATAGACCAATCACCAATTGGAAGAACACCACGTTCTAATCCTGCTACATACACAGGTACTTTTGATATAATTAGAGATTTATTTGCAAATACTAACGAAGCAAAAATGAGAGGATACGAAAAGGGTAGATTTAGCTTTAATGTTTCTGGAGGAAGATGTGAAGCATGTAGTGGAGATGGAATAAAGAAAATAGAAATGCATTTCTTGCCAGATATTTATGTCCCTTGTGAAGTATGTAAAGGTGCTAGATACAATAAGGAAACTTTAGAAGTTAAATATAAAGGAAAAAATATAGCAGAAGTATTAGATATGACAGTAGAAGAATCTTTAAAATTTTTTGAGAATTTACCACGAATTAAGCAAAAATTACAAACTTTATATGACGTTGGATTAGGATATATTAAGTTAGGACAATCTTCAACAACTTTATCAGGAGGAGAAGCTCAGAGAGTAAAGTTAGCTACAGAATTATCTAAAAAACCAACTGGAAAAACTTTATATATATTAGATGAACCAACAACAGGATTACATATAGCAGATGTGCATAAATTAATAAATATTTTACAACGATTGGTAGATACAGGAAATTCAATAGTAGTTATTGAACATAATTTGGATTTAATAAAAACAGCAGATCATATAATTGATTTAGGACCAGAAGGTGGAGAAAAAGGTGGAGAAATAGTAGCTGTTGGAACACCAGAACAAATATGCAAAAATGACAAATCGTACACAGGAAAATTTTTGAAAAAATATTTAGAATAGAGATGAAAACAGGAGGAAATAATAAAAATAATGAATAAAGAAAATTATATAGCTGCAATAAGCAAACTAGCACAATTATATGGAGACGAAGGTGCAAGGGAATTAATGAATTTTATCGAGATTACACTGAGAAGAATAGATGATGAAGATATAGATAAATTGAGTAAAAGCGCAATAGTAGAATTTAAAATAACCATAGAACATGAAGATGGTAAAATGCTTGAGGATTATGTTACTTTAGCAAATGATGGAAAAGATTTAGTTATAATTCAAGAAATATTAAAGGCAGAAGCAGAAGCAAAAGCTAAAGATAGTATACCTTTACAAATAGGTATTATGCTCGATAACAAAGGAATAATGACTACTTTAGAAGCTGTTACAGATGAAAAACAAAAACTATGTGATCAAGAACCATATTCGGAAATATTGGACAAAGCAATGGATATAGAAGAAGCCGAACAAAATAGTAAGAAGAAAGGTTTATCAAGAATCTTGAATAAACTTTTTACTGTATCGAAAGTACCAAAAAGTTTAAGTAAAGAAGAAATACAAAAAATGTTAAATGAATTTAATGCTATAGCTGGAGAAAAAGCATACCATGAAATATTAAGAGATTCAATAAAAATAAAAAGAAACATGAATTTTAACATTGAACTAACTAAAAACAATTTCACAGAAGAACAAACAGTGGAAGAACAAAGAGCAAATATAACAATGTCAAAAGGTGCGTCAAATGGTGCGTCAAGTGGCACAAATAAAAATCCTAGTGCAATGCAAACAGATGAAAGATAGAAAGGAGAGATTTATATGAAATATACTTATCAAACAGAAGGCACATGTTCTACACAAATACAATTTGAACTTGATGGAAATAAAGTTCATAATGTAAGCTTTTATGGAGGATGTAATGGTAATTTGCAAGCAGTTAGCAAATTAGTAGAAGGTCTAACTGTAGAGGAAATAGAAGAAAAGTGTAAAGGAATAAAGTGTGGATTTAAAGGTACATCTTGTGCAGATCAATTAGCAAGAGCTGTAAGAGAAGCATATGAGAAAAGTCGTGCTTAAAACACGACTTTTATACTATTATTTACAATTAGCAATCTAGTCATTTTACTTGAATATTTTAAACAAAAATATTATAATATATATCATATGGGGATGTATTTGGTTTTGACAGCAATCCAGAAGTATAAATAGCGAGTAGTGGTTTCAGGTGGCCACTTAAAACCCTGAAAAATAAATATAAACGCTGATAATAGAGAATTAGCATACGCTGCCTAATTGCAGCGACGTCTTACTTTTTGTGCCTACGCTTAAAGATAAGGCGACGAATTAGTAGGAAACGAAGTTATTTCTTGCTTAGGAAATAAGGGGTATTTATAAGCTACTGAAACAATGAGTTTGTTTGTTAACTCATTGTTGAGGGAATGTTAATAACAAACTGCACTCGGAGAGGTTTATATGGAAAGGTTGTTGGACAGGAGTTCGACTCTCCTCATCTCCACCATAAATAATATTTAATAATTAATAGTGAATAATTATAAGATGTCATTCATTTAGACCACTTATATATTATTCACTTATAATTTTGATAGGTATTGTTTGGGGTTCGTAATTTTTATGTAGTATGCTATAAACATAAAAACGAAGGAGTATAAATATGAAAACTTTAATTGTATCTGGAGGAGAATTAAATAAAGATTTCTTACAAGCATTTATATCAAATAATGAAATGGATTATATTATAGCTGTAGATAAAGGTTTAGAAATTTTAGACAGCATAAATATATTACCCAATTGCATATTAGGAGATTTTGATTCCATAAAAAATGGAATTTTAGAAAAATATAATAGACAAGATATTAAAATTATCAAATTAAATCCAGAAAAAGATTTTTCCGATACACATATGGCACTAAAAGAAGCTATAGAAATAAAAAGTGCAGAAATATATATATTGGGAGCATTAGGAAAAAGAATTGACCATGCTATTGCCAATATACATATTTTAAGAGAAGCATTAGAAAATAATATAGAATGTAAAATTATAGATACAAATAATATAATTAAGCTAATAACCAAAGGAACAGAAGTTGTACATAAATCAAAATACAAATACATATCATTATTTCCGCTAACAACAAGTGTAAAAGGCATTACTTTAAAAGGTTTTAAATATCCTTTAACTAATGATATGCTAACTATTGGACATAGCATAGGAGTAAGTAATGAGCTATTGGAAAATATAGGGACAATTAGCATATCTGATGGGATTTTAATAATGGTTCAATCAAATGATTAGAAATAAAATATTTTATGCTTTTTCTATTGACTTTAAAGGTTTTGCTGAATTATAATACAAATTAAATAAGAGAACCAACCTTAGGAGGACTAATTTTAATGGAAGAAGCACGTATGTTTTTCGAAACAGAAAATAACTTTAACAACATGACAGATTCAGATTTGATTTCTTTAGTTAAATCTGGAAATAAACATGCTTTAAATTTCTTATTGAATAAATATAAAGACCTTGTAAATATAAAGGTTGGAAAGTATTTTATAGTAGGAGCAGAAAGAGAAGATAGCGTACAAGAAGGCATGATTGGATTATATAAAGCAATTAGAGATTTTGATGGAGAAAAGCAAAACTCTTTTAAGACTTTTGCAAATTTATGTATTGAAAGACAATTAATTACAGCTATAAAAACATCAAACAGACAAAAGCATATGCCATTAAATTCATACTTATCTTTAAACAACTCTGCATATGAAGAAGATGAAGGAATGCCTTTAATGGAAACACTAAATTCTAAATTTATAGAAGATCCACTAGATACAATTACTAAAAAGGAATACTATAAAACAATAGAAGATGCAATAGATAAATCTCTAAGTGATTTTGAAAAGCAAGTTTTAAAAAGATATATACAAGGCGAAAGCTACGTTTCGATTGCCGAAAAATTGAATACTCCAGTAAAATCAATAGACAATGCAATACAAAGAATTAGAAAAAAAGCATCAAAAAACATAATAGACGACATGTAAGATGGAGGGCTGCTTCTATAGCTCAGTAGGTAGATGCTGAGGCTGCTAGAGCGAAGCTCGTTACAGCGTCAGTATGCGTAGAGAGCGAAGCGAACGAAGCAGCGTGCGAAAACATTTTACGCTTCTATAGCTCAGTAGGTAGATGCTGAGGCTGTTAGAGCGAAGCTCGTTACAGCGTCAGTATGCGTAGGGAGCGAAGCGAACGAAGCAGCGTGCGATAACATTTTACGCTTCTATAGCTCAGTAGGTAGAGCACAGCCATGGTAAGGCTGGGGTCGCCGGTTCGATTCCGGCTGGAAGCTCCAAATTAAGAAAGCTTACGAACTATAAAGGTTTCGTAAGTTTTTATAATTTAAAGCTAATATGAAAAGAAAGAATATTTATATTGCAGAATTGAAACTAATCGTAATAAAAAATAGATATGAAAGGAAAATTTTATGAAATTAATCAGAATTCCTGAAGACAAATATTATGATTATAGAATTAACGCAATGTTTGATTGTTATAAATGGGATCCACAATTCTATGACAGCAATACTTTAGCAAAATATGTGTTAGTACTAACTAGAGAAGAAAATGAAAGAATAGTAAAAATAACAGAAAATTTAGATATTGAAACAAGATTAGCAGAAGAATATCTAAATAAAAACATTAAAATTGCAGAAAAATTGTCTTTACCAAAAGAAATAATAAAACAAATTCCTAATATGCAAAACTATGATAAATATAAGAATATTAGACTAATGAGATATGATTTTCATCCAAGTATAGATAATAATTGGGTAGTAACAGAAGTGAATAGTGATGTTCCTGGAGGCTTTGCAGAAAGTTCTTTATTACCGGATTTAGCCAGAAAAACAATTAATAGCCCAAATTTGAAATATAATTCTTTTGGTGAGAGAATGGTAGAAGCTATAAATAATAAATTAAATAAAAAAGGGACAATTATGCTTATACACTGCACTTGTTTTAGTGATGATAGACAAGTTATGCAATTTATTGGAGATAGATTACAAAAAGAGGGTTATAAAGTTATTTATGGAGCTGCGGACCATATTGAATTTAAAGATAGACAAGCATACTGTATACTTGATAATAATCAACACAAGATAGATTTAATTTTTAGGTTTACACCTTTAGAATGGCTTATTAAAATGAGACCTAAAACATGGTATGGATATTTTAATACTACCACAAAATCGTGCAATCATCCTATTGGGATATATGCTCAAAGTAAAAGATTTCCATTTGTTTGGGATGATTTAGAAGATGCTGGTATTAGCATGAAAACATGGAGAAGTATGTTACCAGAAACAATTGAAGTAAAAGATGCAAGTAAGCGAGAAGGCTTTATTTATAAACCAGTTTACGGTAGAGTTGGAGAGAAAATTGCTATACAAGAAGCATGTAGAGGCGATGAATATAAAAAAATTTTGCAAGATGTAAAAAAGCATCAAAAACAATATATAGCTCAAAAGAATTTTAATAGTAAGCCCATAAAATCCGATGATGGTATGGAATATCATATATGTCTTGGTTCATATACAATAGAAGGAAATCATTCTGGATACTATGCACGAATAAGTCCATATCCTCGAATAGATTCTTATGCAGCAGATCTTCCAGTATTAATTGAAAATTAGGAGAAAATTCTATGATAGGAAAAGAAATATATAAAATATATGCACCCCTTGGTGCTAAATGGACAGAATGGATAAGACCTGTTCCATTTATAGCAATCGATACTTATAATAGAAAATCTATTAGTACGTGGGTAGATAGAAAAGTAATGTTTTTAAAACAATATGAGCCTGATACTGCTATATTTATAGATTTACCAGGCAAAGAAAGTATAGAGCTTGGAATAGCCTTAGCACCAATGGGGTATAGACCAATCCCAATATTTAATGGAACAGATGAACAAAAAGGTTCAAAGCCTACAACAGATACATATTTGGTAGAGAGTAGTTTAATAACTGGTAGTCAAAAGTTAAAAAATATTCATTTAGAAAACAATGCCAATCCAGTGTTTTTGCTAGATAGTTATCGTATTAATAGATATAGAGCTACAAAATCAATGTTTGATAATAGTTGGGATTTGTATGGACAAGATATTCCATCAGCAGAATATTTTATAGAAAATGGGATTAAAAAAATTATAGTTATTGGTACTAAGATTCAAAGAGATTTAAAAAAAATATTTGCTAAATTCCAAGAGATTGGTATCAAATTCTATTTAACTGATGGATATTTACCTGCAACTAGGGTAATTTTAAAGAAATTTGAAAAGGAAGAATTGTAAATAAATGATTGAATTTAAAAATAAAATAGTACAATTTGGTTTTGGCGCAGTAGGCAAAAGTTTCTTTGAAAAGATTTCTAAAGAAATAAAATTTGATAAAACTAAGTTTTTTGTAATATCAAGAAATAAGCTTGAATATAGTTTCTTTCTTGAACTTGGTGGTCACATTGGTAACTTTATTATAGCAGATATTAATAAAAATAACTTTAAAGAAATCTTTTCTCAATATTTAGATGAAGGTGATTTGCTAATTGATTTTGCTGATTCTGTTGGTACTAGAGATTTTGTAGAATGGTGTGCAAATAGAAATATTATGTACTTAAATACAGGAGAAACTGACTGGAGTGATAATTGGTATAGTATTTTTGAAGAAAATTTGAAGAAGAACAAATTATGTGATGAATTAAAAAACAATAAGAGTGTTAATAAATATCCTATAGTATTGCAACATGGAAATAATCCAGGACTGGTATCTCACTTTGTAAAGGCTGGTTTAGAATATGTTGTAAAAAAGCAATTTAAGAATGATAAAAATTTAAATGCTTTACTAGCTGAAAAAAAATTCAATCAGATAGCACAAGCCCTTAATTTAATGCAAATTCATGTAAATGATATTGATTTACAAAAAGTAAAAGACAAGTTTGATGAAAATACTTTATATAATACTTGGTCTATTGATTCTTTTTTCTTTGAAATGTTAAGTGAGGCAACTGCAAACATTGGTACAAAAGAGAAAATAAATTATGAAAATGAGTGTAATATGATAGATTTAAAAAATGGCTTTTTAGAATTTAAGGATATTGCAATTGATAAAATGGCTAAGACATATTATCCACATGGAAAATTTGAAAGTTTTATTGTCCCTCATGAAGAAACAATAACTATTGCTAAAAGTCTTGAAGTGAAAAGGGGAGATTTAGTTGAATATAGACCAACTGTTGTTTTTCTATATTTGCCATGTGAGTTTGCAGTAAAATATTTAAAAAAAGCAAGAGTAAATGATTATTTACATCCAGATATAAATGGACCTCAAGATATTGATGATAATAAAGGAATTACTATTATAAGAGGGGTTAAATATCCTCAGCAAGCTGAAATTATATATAAAGAAAACATAAAAAGTGGTACAGAATATGTTGGGATTTTATTACTAGGTAGCAAATTTAAACCCGTATGGGTAGGAAATAGGATAAAAAAGAATTTTTTGTATAGGGATAAGAAAAAATCGTTTTGGCAAACTCCTACTATTACACCTGTTGCCATGTCAGCATTAGCAGCAACTTGTTGGATGATAAAACATAAAGAAGA
Organism: uncultured Clostridia bacterium; assembly: GCA_947581825.1. GTDB lineage: Bacteria > Bacillota > Clostridia > TANB77 > CAG-508 > CANPVP01. The sequence goes on from CANPVP010000002.1 coordinate 99,236, forward strand.
AGGTGGAATATATTTTCCTGATGATATTAAAGAGTATAAAGAAATAATTAAATTTTCAGAAAAATACATTTCAAAAACAATTTATAAGACTTTTAATAAAGCTAAGTTTGAAAAAGAACTAAATATTGATTTGAATAATTTAAATTTAGGAGATATTTTAATATAAAACCATATAAAACAATATAAAAAAAGGAACAGATCATAGAGCTGTTCCTTTTTTTTTAGTGACCACCGCCACCACCGCCGCCACCGCGGCCTCCACCACCATATCCATGTCCTCCGAAACCACCGCCTCTTGAACTTGTATGAATAGATCTACCTAAAGCTCTAGATGTATGGTGGAAATGTGATGAGTGAATATAAGAATAATGATTTAATATTGGACTGTTATCTATATTAACTTTTGCTACATTAAGTTTTATTGCTTTTATAACCTTTTCAGAAATACCAAAAGCTGTTGCATAAATTAAATATTTTTCCCACAATACCAAGTCTGAAACATTTTTTTCATTAATCAAAGTATCGCTATTTAAGAAATTGTATAAACCTCTCCATTTTGCTTGTTCGTTAATTCCATATTGCGTGAATAAAATTAAATTATCAGCTTTAGAAGTTAAATATATGGAGTTACAAAATAAGGCAATTCCCAATATTGTATATGCTCCGAAAGCAAGTCCTAAAGGTGTAAAATAAGATATTAAATTTACAACAATTAATAATATGAATGAACAAATAGAACTTGTTTTTGCACTATTGAGAAAATCTTTCTTTTGAGTGTCATAGCTCATATCTTGAAAATAGCCCTGTATTACACCAGCTTCTATAGCAGGTTTCTTTTCCATATCTTTTATAAAAGAATTCGTATACAAGTAGTCAGTATTTATAAGTTTTTGTAATCTATCTAATGTTATTGAATAATTATAAGTTCTCGAATGCCTTACTAGTAATTCAAAATAAAGTCTTTCGGAAGTAGTAAGTTCTTCAGTAACAGTATTTTCAAAAGTTTTAGTATTTTCTTCATAGATTGATTTTAATGAATCAGTTTGAATATTGAAAAGGTCATTAGTATCATATTGATGAGGTGTAGGTACTATGTTAATTACAGTATTAGTGTTGCTCCAATCTAGAGATTCATTCTTTTTTGTTATTGTAACATATTTTTTTCTTACTAAACTAAGTAGAATTGCTGCATATTCTTCTTGTTTTTCTTTATTTTCATTAAAAGGATCATTCATAAATACCAGTTCTGATGCAAAAAATGGATCAAGATTACTTGGGATTTCTCTAAAATATTGATAATCAACTTCAGGTTTATAAAATGTATATTTATCCTTAACTTTATTATATTTTCTTTTTGAATTAATAATAATGTAAAGAGATAAAACAATTGAAATTGCAAAAATAATTTTCTTGTAGGTTCTGTATCTTTCATTTTGTTTTTCGTAATATTCATTTTCTTCTATACACTCTTCTAGGGCATTTTCGTAAGTATAATTGTTAGCTGGAGCATATTTTGTGAAAATATGTTTATCATTTCCGTATGATAATAAACAAAATTCTATATAGCGATTGTGATAATTGAATTTTAAGTCTGATTCATTTAAATTAATAGAAAAGGTATGATATCCTGGATTTGTAGAATTTGATTCTGTGTAGGGAATACGGTCATTTGCAGTCCCAAAAGTATATGAATAGTAATTAGATGGCATAATGCTATTAGGTATAAGAATTTGTGCATTATATGATTGTAGTTTTTTTATAGTTTTTCCAGAATACATACTTAAATAAAGCTCAGAACAATCTTTGTATTTTAAAGCAGCATTATTCATGGAATATACGATTTTGAATTTAAGTTTATCTCTATATGTCCAAGGAATATATATTAGCAGAGACTCATCATTATCTGGGTATATGCCAGACCCATTACTATGATGCCATCTCATTGTGGAACTTTGAGTATAATCTTCATCTTCCCAATACATTTTTGGAGTTTCTAAATAAGGTACTTCAGTACCATCATCTAGAATTTGAGTAACAGATTTAACATCATATGTAACTTTTAACCCGTCAACATATTCTTCTGGAAGTTCTCTCCAAAGTTCTTTATATGTATTAGATTCTGAACTAGCATGTACGTCAAAAGTTAAATATTCAGTAATTTCTACATTGGCTTTTCCATTTGGATCATCATGCAATACTGCTGTATAATCTACATCTGTTATATTACAGTAATCATTTGGATTTAAAGTAAAACCATCAAATCCGAAATCTTCCAATGTATAACCTTCAATTATAAATGGAACAACAAAAAAAAGTAGGAAAAAAAGTATAAATGGTGCAAGTGTTGTAGCCAAACCCTTAATATATTTTTTTATATGTGCAAAAGTATATTTTAAGTATTTCATGTATACCTCCATAAATTTGAATTTATAGCAATATTATATTAAACATACAATTTTTTGTAAATAAATATGTATGAAAACAAAAAAGATTGTTGTAATGGTAAAAAAATAGCAATTCTGAACAAATATACAAACAAAAAATATATAAAAAACATTTACTTTATTTATAACTTGTTATATAATTATTACCACAAACACCCACTAGGGTGTGGTTGAAAAAAAGAGTAGAGAAGGGGAAGTGTGTCCGAGTCATTAAAGAAATTTAATGGTTTTAACATGCTTCCGGGCATGACTTATTTCATTGTTCTTTTATCTCTACTGTTTTTATCTGATTTTTCCCCAATTCCATGTATGGAATTGGGGAATTTTCTATATTTTTTATTTACTTTTAACAGTGATTGATTTATAATAAATACATCTTAAACTATAAGATTATAAGATATTTTATTAAAAAACATATGTCAAAAAAGATAGGAGCAAAAAGATGAAAATAGGTATAGTTGGACTTCCTAATGTAGGAAAAAGTACAATGTTTAATGCAATAACAAATGCAGGGGCAGAATGTGCAAATTATCCTTTTTGTACGATAGAACCTAATATAGGTGTAGTACCTGTTCCAGATGAAAGATTAGATGAATTAGAAAAAATGTATAAACCAGAGAAAAAGACACATGCTATTATAGAGTTTGTTGACATTGCTGGTCTAGTTAAAGGGGCAAGCAAGGGAGAAGGATTAGGAAATAAATTCCTTTCACATATAAGAGAAGTAGATAGTATAGTAGAAGTTGTTAGATGCTTTGAAGATCCAAATGTAGTACATGTAGATGGTAGTATTAATCCTATAAGAGATATTGAAACTATAAATTTAGAGTTAATATTTGCAGATATTGAAACTGTAGAAAAAAGATTAGAAAAAGCTAAAAAAATGTTAAAAGCAGAAAAAAAATATCAAGCAGAAATTGACTTGTTAGAAAAAATAAAGAAAGTATTAGAAGAAGGTAAATCAGCTAGAACTATTGATTTTAATGATGAAGAAAAAGAACTTTTAAAAGAAACCTTTTTATTAACATTAAAACCAATATTATATATTGCAAATGTTTCTGAAGAACAGCTATCAAATGCAGATACAGATGACAATGTATTAAAGGTTAAAGAATATGCAAAAGCAGAAGGGGCAGAAGTTATTCCTTTATGTGTGAAAATAGAAGAAGAATTATCTTCATTAGAACCAGAAGATAAAAAAGAAATGCTAGAAGCATTAGGACTAGAAGAATCTGGATTAGATAAAGTAGTAAAGGCAAGTTATGATTTATTAGGATTAATGTCTTTTCTAACAGCTGGAGAACCAGAAGTAAGAGCTTGGACAATAAAAAAAGGAACAAAAGCACCAGAAGCTGCAGGAAAAATTCATTCAGATATTCAAAGAGGATTTATAAGAGCAGAAGTTGTGTCATATGATGATTTAATGAGAGAAGGTTCAATGCTAGCAGTAAAAGAAAAAGGATTGTTGCGTTCAGAAGGAAAAGATTACATAATGCAAGATGGTGATATCGTTCTATTTAGATTTAATGTTTAGTTATTAATTTGTATTATAAAAGATTTAAGTATTACATAAATTTTTATAATCTTAAAATAAATTCAAAAGAGAAAGGAAGAAGAAAAATGGGAGAAGGAAAAGAGTTAAAAGAAAAGTTATTTGCTAAAAAAGAATGCGGTTGGAATAATGTTGAAAAAAGTGAAATGGACGAAATATTTAGATATGCTGATGGATATATAGATTTTTTAAATAAAGCAAAAACAGAAAGAGAAGCTGTAGATGTAGTAAAAGGAATGGCTATAGCTAAAGGTTTCAAATGTATTTGCGAATATGATGAATTAAAACCAGGAGATAAAGTTTTCTATAGTAATAGAGGAAAAAGCATATATTTAGCTGTAATAGGTGAAGAGAAATTAGAACAAGGTTTAAATGTTATAGGAGCACATATTGATTCACCAAGATTGGATTTAAAACCAAATCCATTATATGAAGATGGAGAACTAGCTTTATTTAAAACACATTATTATGGAGGAATAAAAAAATATCAATGGACTGCAATTCCTTTAGCTATACATGGTGTTATAGTAAAAGCAAATGGAGAGAAAATAACAGTAAACATAGGAGAAAATCCTAGAGATCCTATATTTACAATAACAGATTTACTTCCTCATTTGGCAATAGAACAAATGGATAAAAAACTAAGATCAGCTATTGATGGAGAAAACTTAAATCTTTTAATAGGAAGTATACCATATAATGATAAAGAGGCTTCAGAAAGAATAAAATTAAATACATTAAACATATTAAATGAAAAATATGGAATAACTGAGAGTGATTTCTTAAGTTCAGAATTAGAATTAGTTCCAGCTTTTAATGCTAGAACTTTAGGTTTCGATTGGAGTATGGTAGCTGGATATGGTCAAGATGACAGAGTATGCGCATATACATCACTAACAGCTATGTTAAATATAGAAAGACCAAAAACAACAGCTGTATGTATTCTTTCAGATAAAGAAGAAGTAGGAAGCATGGGAAATACAGGTATGGAATCTCATGTGTTTGATACATTTATATCAGAGTTATTAAATAAAACTGGTGAAAATAGACCAAATCTACTTGATAAAGTATTTTGTAATTCAAAAATGCTTTCTGCAGATGTAGGAGCTGCAATGGATCCAACATATTCAAGTGTATCAGATAGATACAATGCAGCAATGCTTGGTAAAGGAGTTTCTTTTGATAAATATACAGGTTCTAGAGGAAAAGCAGGAGGTTCAGATGCAAATGCTGAATTTGTAGCTGAAGTAAGAGGCTTATTAGAAGAAAATAATATCAAATATCAAATAACAGAACTTGGAAAAGTTGATGTTGGCGGTGGAGGAACTATCGCTTATATATTAGCTGATAAAGGAATGGAAGTAATAGATTGTGGTGTTCCAGTATTATCAATGCATGCACCATATGAAGTAACAAGTAAATATGATGTATATTCAGCTTTTAAAACATATGAAGCATTCTGGAGAAAATAATATTAAGATATATAATTAATAGAAAATAATGAATAATATAAGAGGAAAAATGTGAAAGCAATTTTCTTCAAAAGTTATTCATTATTTATTATTAATAAAAAATAGTCATTGCAAAGAGAAAATTTGCATATTCGGGGGTAGTATAATTTGAGGATAAGAAGAAAAAAATGGGCAAGACCTGAATTGGAAAAGTGTGATTATTATCTAGAAAATCCAATTCAAAATAAAGGAAAATGGAAAGAGCAATTTCAAAAGCAACAACCGATTCATTTAGAACTTGGCTGTGGCAAAGGTGATTTCATATCTAAATTAGCAAGTAGAAATCCAAATATTAATTATATTGCAATGGATATAAAATGTGATATGCTTCGGATATGTAAGAAGAAAAGTAGAACAAGAATATGAAGACAGAAAAGTCGAAAATTTATTAATAGTAGCGCAAAACATAGAACAAATATTAGATATTATAGATGAAAAAGATATAGTAGATAGACTTTATATAAATTTTTGCAATCCATGGCCAAGACCAAAACATAAGAAAAAAAGATTAACACATACGAAACAATTAGAAAAATATAAAGTATTTTTAAATGATGGAGCAGAAGTATATTTTAAAACAGATGATGATGGCTTGTTTGATGATAGCATCAAATACTTTGAAGAGTCAGGTTTTGAAATACTAAATAAAACTTACGATTTACATAAAGAACCAATATGGGAAAACAATATAATTACAGAACATGAAAAAATGTTTTCTGATGATGGAATAAAAATTAAAGCTTTAATTGCAAAATTAGAAAATATAAAGCGGATGTTAATCCGCCTTTTTACTTTCCAATAATTTATTTGGAGAAACATATTCAATATCTTTTTTATCATATTCTTCAGGTTTTAAGCCGAATCTTGGTCTCATATAGTCTAATACAAATAAAAATATTATAAACATTGATAAACCAATAATTAATGTTGCATATGCAGTAGTAGTTTTTGCTAGAAGCATAGAGGCTAAAAAGGCTAAGATAGATCCAACAAATGCTTCTAATATACTGCTTACAGTATATATTTTAGTAGAAATCTCAGGTGTTGTAAAACTATTTAAATACCTTTGAATTAAGACATAATATGGACCTTTTACAGTATGCTGTATAATTTGAAAAACAAAAAACAATATAAGAGTAGGTATATAAGGTATGTTTAAAATTACTACTATTCCTAAAATAATCATAGAAAGAGTATATTTTAAAGAGAAATTAGATAATAATTTATTCCTATATTTTTTATGATAATAGTTTTGCCTCATAGAAGCAATACAAGCAGCTATTTGAAGTATTGCAAAAACAATTCCAAAATATTGATTAGGTAAGCCAATATCTTTTAGTAAACTACTTGACATACTAGAACGAATTTGCAACAAGCCAGAAAATAAACCTGTAAAAACTAATAAAGCTCTTAACCTTTTTGAATTAAAAATAAATTTAAAAGATGCAATTAGTTCAGTCAAATAATTATATGAAGAGTTAGCGGAAGAGACTTTAAAAGTTTTTTCTTTTGGAGCTGAATAGTCCTCAAAAGTATAAGAAATCATAGTTGCAATAATACTGGAAATCATACATAAGAAAAGTGGAAGATAAGCATTGTATATGTATAAAAAACCTGTTAAAGCAGTAGAAATAGCATCAAAAACATAGTAGTAAGCGGATCCTTGACCATTTATTTTTGAAAACTGGCTATTTGCAGTTTTTCCTGGCTCTATACATTCGTGAAGCAAAGTACTTTCAGATAGATTTTTTAAAGAATAACCAAGAGCACATAAGAAATTTGCTAGTATTAAATGTCTAAGTCTCACAGATAGAATAACAACTAATATAGAAATTGTTACCAGAAGATTACCAGCAATAAGGGATTTCCTTCTGCCAATCTTATCAGTTAAAGCTAAACAAGGAAGATTAGCAAGTCCTTTAAACAATGGATAAAAAGAATCCACTAAAAGTACTTGGGAAGCAGATAAGCCTTTTTCTGTTGTTAAAAATAAAAAAATAATAGAATAGTAAAATAGTAGATCCCAAGAGAACATTTTATAAATAGGATATATTCTTCGATTATATTTCTTTGCATAAAAGTATTTTTTATTTAAATTGTTTTGTGTGTTTGTATCATAAGAAAATTTATTACTTTCAGTATTTAAATTATTATCCGAGTGATTATTCTCCATATGTTTTTACCTCTTTTGTGTAAATTTAGTTATATAAAATAATTATATAGTAATACAAATATTTATACAATGAAAACAAGATAAAATTAATTTGACAAAAGTATTACAAATTGATAATATAATAGTGAAAATAAATTGCTAAAGCATTAATCTTAGGAGGAAATAATGAACATATATCCAGATATATATGTAAATAGTGTATTGGATATTACTTATGAAATGTTACAAAACAAGAATATCAAAGGGCTTATACTAGATGTAGATAATACACTAATAAATTACTATGAAAAGATGGTAGATGGTGCAGATATTTGGTGTGAGAAACTAAAAAATAGAGGGATTGAATTTTGTATAGTTTCTAATAGTCATAAAAAAGAAAAAGTAAGAAAAGTAGCAGAAAAACTAAAAATACCATATATTAATTTTGCTAAAAAACCATTTAAAAAGGGATTTTTAAGAGCTTCTAAAATTATGCAAATAGACCCCAAAAACATAGCAACTGTAGGAGATCAACTCTTAACAGATGTTTTAGGAGGAAATAGTTGTAATATGATTTCTATTTTAGTTGAACCAGTTGAAAAGAAAGAAATGATATTTACTGCTATGAAACGACCAATTGAAAGAATGATGTTAAATAAATATTTAAAAAGCAGAAAACAATAAATAATAATGAATAAAAGTTTAATAATACAAAAGATAAAGAAAGAGAGGCTTTTAGATGTATATAAATGATACTCATATACTATATTATACAATTTTTGGTGTCATAGGTTTTGTAGTAGGAATTTTAACAAATTGGCTTAATACAAAATTACCAGAATATAAAAAAACACTTTCAAAAGAAAGATATAATCAATTAAAAGACAATGTAAAACCTAATTATTTAATTATATTATGTAATGTTTTAATATATATTGCTTTAGTCTATATTTTAGGAATAAAAAAAGATATATTAGAGAATATAACTTTATTAAAATATTTGATAATCACACCTTTTCTATTATCAATATTTAAAATAGATTATAATTATAAAATAATACCAAACAGGATTAATTTAGTACTTTTTGAAATTGGATTAGTATTTTTGTTTGTCCAAGGAATAATAAACATAAACATAGCAATAAATATGATTTTAGGGATGTTGATAGGTGCAGGGGCATTTATGCTGATTACTATAATTGGAGGATTAGCTACTAAAAAGGATTCCATGGGATGGGGAGATGTTAAATTAATGGGAGTTTTGGGACTTCTATTAGGTGTTACAAATATTACCATTGTAATGGTTTTGTCCTTCTTTATAGGTGCAATTATAAGTATAGTGTTGCTAATCTTTAAGAAAGTAAAAGAATATATTCCTTTTGGACCTTTTATAGTACTTGCGTGTTTTTCAATAATGCTTATACCAAATAATGTTATAATGAATATGTTAGTAAAAATACTTACTTTGGGAAGACAGTAAGATTAAATAATAAAAGAAAGGAGAACTGCTATAATGAATGTTAGAGTTCGCTGGTTAAGAGATAGTTTGAGGAGCCTTAATCTAGACGGAATGATAGTTTCTAATCCTGTAAATATTAAATATTTAATAGGTGTAGAAGCTGAAGGAATCCTACTTATAACAAGAAAAGAAAACATATATATAACTGATGGTAGATATACAGAAGCAGTAAATTCAATTTTAACAATAGATGATGAAATAATTGTTTCAGATATAAAAGATGTATCTAGTTATGATTGTGAAAATTTCTTTTTGTTTTGTGAAAATGTCGGCTTTGAAGAAAATTATGTAACATATGCACAATATAAGCAATATATGCATCAATATAAAATCAACAATTTTGTAGAAACAGAATATATTATAGAAAAACATAGAATGATTAAAGATAAAGAAGAAATCGAAAATATAACAGAAGCATGTAAAATAACAGATAAATGTTTTGAACATTTATTAACATATATAAAAAAAGGAAAAACAGAAAAGGAAATTGCAACAGAAATAGAAAGATTCTTTAAAGAAAATGGGGCAGAAGGAAATTCTTTTGATTCAATAGTGGCTTCTGGAATAAATTCATCAATGCCACATGCTGTTCCTACAGATAGAAAAATACAATCCGGAGATATAATTACTATAGATTTTGGATGCAGATATAAAGGATATTGCTCTGATATGACAAGAACTATTTTTGTTGATTTTGTTCAAGACTATATAAAAGATGTTTATGATTTAGTATTAAAAAATCAAAGAAACATGTTTAAAGAAATAAAAGAAGGTGCAAATACAAAGAATTTATTTAGAATGGTTAATAGCGATTTTAAAGTAAATGGTTTTTCTTTAATTCATGGATTAGGTCATGGAGTGGGCTTAGATATTCATGAAAGTCCAAGTTTAGGAGAACGTTCAGAAATGCTATTAAAAGAAAATATGGTTGTTACAAACGAACCAGGAATATACATTCCAGGAAAATTTGGAGTTAGAATAGAAGATACAGTATTAGTAGATAAATATGGTTGTACAAGTCTTACAAAATCAGATAAAAATTATATAATAATAAAAGCTTGATTATAAAACCAATTTATGTTATAATACAGAGGAATTTTTATATTTTATAATAAAAGGAGAGATAATAATGGCAGAAGTATATATGGCAGGAGATTTAAGAAATGGAACTACATTTGAAATGGATAATTCAGTATTTAAAGTTGTTGAGTTCCAACATGTAAAACCAGGGAAAGGTGCAGCTTTTGTAAGAACAAAGCTAAAAAATGTAATAACAGGAGCAGTTTTAGAGAAAACATTTAATCCATCTGAAAAATTACAAGGAGCAGAAATAGAGAAAAGAGAAATGCAATATTTATATAATGATGGAGACTTATATTATTTCATGGATAATGAAACATATGAGCAAATGCCTTTAAATAAAGAACAATTAGGTGACAGCTTAAAATATATAAAAGAAAATATGTCAGTTAAGATTTTATCTTTTAAAGGTAATGTTTTTTCAATCGAACCACCAATGTTTGTTGAATTAGAAGTAACATACACAGAACCAGGATTTAGTGGAAACACAACAACAACTTCAGGAAAACCAGCAACTTTGGAAAATGGATATGAAATATCAGTTCCACTATTTATAAACATAGGAGATGTTATAAAAATAGATACAAGAACTGGAGAATACATGGAAAGAGTATAATTTTTAGAGAGGTGTAATTACGAGATATGGCAGATTTACAAGAGAGATTAAAGAGTGTTATAGAGGAAATTGAAAACAAGATAGAGAATAAAGACACTTTAGAATTTGTAAAAACTCAAATTTACAATTTGTCACTAATTTTTCTAGATGAAATAGATAGAGTATCAGAAGTAAATGTAAAGAAAATGGAAGATTTAGCAGATAAATATAGAGAAATTAATGACAGAGTAGAAGATATAGAAGATACAGTTAAGCATATAGAAAAAGATATATATATGCAAGAAGATGATGAAGAAGGAGAATTTGATTTAGAAATAGTTTGTCCTTATTGCAATAATGAATTTATGGTAGATTTTTCTGAAGAGCTTAAAGATGAGGTTATATGTCCAGAATGTAATAATGTTATAGAATTAGATTGGAATAAAGAAGACCATAATTGTGGATGTTGTGGTTGTGATGGACATTCTGAAGACGGATGTAATGGAAGTTGCGATGGAGAACATCATCATCACGATAATGATAATGATAACAATAATGAAGATATGTAAATTATAAATAATCTAAGGGATTGACGGCTACGCCGTCTTTTCTAATAGTTAAATGAAGGTGAGGACCAGTCATTGCTCCATTAGTGGGGTTACCTTTGCTATCTTTGTATGGATTGTTAGGTATAGTGTATACATTTTTAGGACCAACTTGCCCAATAACTTCTCCTCTAGATACTTTTTGACCGATTTTAACAATAAAATCAGGAGAAGAATGGCAATATGATATTCTAAGATTTTGATTTACTAAAGTTATAGTAAATCCTCCGGAACCAGTCCAACCAGTATTTACAATTGTACCATCAGTTATTGCAACAAAATAAGTTCCCGTTGGAGCACCAATATCTAATCCAGAGTGATATGAAGATACAACTGCAGAACCTTGTCTATATCCAAAATATGAGGTAATTGTTTTGCAACCAGGAACTGGCCAAGCAAAGCACTTAGAGCTTATGCTAGTTTGATAATTGATGTTTGGGTTTGGTGTGGGATTGTCATTTATAATAGTATAATTTGCAAAGTATAAATTAAAAAAAGAATATAAATAAATAAATAAAAAAACAATTAAAGAAATAATTATATAGCGTGAAGAAAAAAATTTTTTTAACATAAAACCTCCAGAATATTAAAAATAGTTTTAAAAATATAAATAAATTATAAAAAGGGAGAGATGATATTATGAAAGAACCAGTTATTTTAAACCATCCATTGATAAAGCATAAGATATCAATTTTAAGAAGTAAAAAAACAGGAACAAAAGAGTTTAGAGAATTAATTAGTGAAATTTCAACATTTCTTTGCTATGAAGCAACAAAAGATGCTAAATTAGAAGATGTGGAAATAGAAACACCAATTCAAAAAACAGTGGGAAAGAAATTAAATGAAGATAATTATGCTTTTATTCCAATATTAAGAGCTGGAACAGGTATGCTAGATGGTTTAATAAAAGCTATTCCAAATGCAAAAATAGGACATATTGGTTTGTATAGAAATGAGGAAACTTTAAAGCCAGTAAAATATTATTATAAAGTTCCAAAAAATTTAGCTGAAAGGGAAGTTATAGTATTAGATCCAATGCTTGCAACAGGAGGTTCTGGTTCAGATGCAATAAAAATGTTAAAAGAAGATGGAGCAAAAAATATTAAATTTCTATGTATTATAGCAGCACCAGAAGGAATAAAAAGAATTCAAACAGAGCATCCAGATGTACAAATATATTGTGCAACATTAGATGAAAAGTTAAATGAAAATGGATATATTATGCCAGGACTTGGAGATGCAGGAGATAGAATTTTTGGTACGAAATAATTAAAAGTATAAGATAAAAAATATAGAGAAAAACTTTTTTAAAAAGAAAATTTCTAAAATATATAAAAAATGAAGATTTAAATCTTCATTTTTTTTGGCAGGGGAACTAGGAGTCGAACCTAGCTCAGGAGTTTTGGAGACTCTTATACTACCGATGTACTATTCCCCTAAATTAAAATACTATATTATATTAACACAAAAATAAAAAATAAGCAATAGTATATTTGTTAAAAATTAAAAAAAAAAGCCTAAAGTACTACATACTCTAGACTTTTCTATATCGTAGAAATTTTAATCCATACAGACCTTATTTGCAGTTATTTTGATTTTGATTATTTCTATTATTGTTATTATTGTTGTTGTTATTATTATTGTTATTGTTGTTATTTTTATTTTCTTTGTTGTTCTTATTACTCATGAAAAGCACCTCCATTTCCTTTATAGTATTTGCTAAAAATCAAGATATATTCAAAAAAATCAAAATAGGGGATTGTTTATTTTGCCAATTTAGGATATAATAAATAACATAATATCGGAAAAGGAGAAATTATGAATAACAATATTGTTATCGGAATAGAAGGTTTAGTAGGTGCTGGAAAAACATCTATATGTAAACAATTATTGAATAAAATACCAAATTCAATTTTAGTAAATGGTGGAAACTTATATAGGGCAATTGTATATGCTATAATGAAGTCTGGTATAAATAAAGAAGAGTTACTAAAAAATGCCAATCAGATTGATATTAAAGAAGTAATGGATAAATTAAAAATTGAAATAAGGCTAGAAAATAGAGAAACAGAAATTTATATAAATGGAAATAAAGTTGAACAAGATACTTTGCAATCAAAAGAATCTTCAATAGCTGTTTCAGAAGTGGCTGGTATGGCTAAGAATTCTGGCTTATATTTATTTGGCGAAAAATTAATTGAAGAATTTAGAAAGCAAAGCAATGTAATTTTTTCAGGAAGAGATACACTAAAAATATACCCTAATACAAAATATCATTTCTTTATAACTGCAGATATAGATGCAAGAGTAGAAAGAAAAAATATACAATATGAAGGAAAAGTAAGTAAAGAAGAATTAAAACAGCATATACTAAAAAGAGATGATTTACAAGAAAAAGCAGGCTTTTATAAAACATATGATAAAACTATTGTAATTGATACAACTGATTGTAAAACTGTAGAAGAAGGAGCCAATAGAATTTTAAAATACATAGTTTAAATTAGTAAAAGAGTTTTTCATAATGGGGGGAAAACTGTGGAAGAATTTGTAAACAAAAAAGTAGAGGAGTTTAAATCATATATTTATAATAGAAAAGTAGCAATAATAGGTTTAGGAGTGAGCAATGTTCCTTTAATAAAATTCTTATATGATTTAGGTGCAATTATTACTGTATTTGATAATAGACCAGTAGAAAATATGCCAGAAGAAATACTACAAATATTATCAACTTGTAATATAGATAAAGCATTTGGTCCAGGTAATTTAAATAATTTATCAGGATTTGATATCATATTTAGATCTCCAAGCTGTTTGCCAACAACAAGAGAATTGGTTGAGGAAGAAAAAAGAGGAGCTATTATAACAACCGAAGTTGAAATGTTTATGAAATTATGTCCAGGAACAATAATTGGAGTAACAGGAAGTGATGGAAAAACAACAACTACATCACTTATATACGAAATATTAAAACAAAAAGGATATAATTGTTATATAGGCGGAAATATAGGAATTCCATTATTTACAAGAATAGAAGAAATGAGACCTGAAGATATAGTGGTTTTGGAATTAAGTAGTTTTCAATTAATGGGAATGGGTGTTAGTCCTAATATTGCTATCATAACTAATATAACTCCAAATCATTTAAATATTCATAGTTCATATGAAGAATACATAGATGCCAAAAAGAATATATATAAATACCAAAATGAAAACGATATTTTAATATTAAATTATGATAATGAAATTACCCGTGAATGTGGATTAGAAGCAAAAGGAAAAGTTGAATTTTTTAGTAGAAAAAATAAATTAGATAATGGATTTATTGTAGATGAAGGTATAATAAAAATATGTGAAGACAAAATAAGAAGACATATATTAAATACTAAATCAACAATGCTTAAAGGGGAACATAATTATGAAAATATATGTGCAGCATTATTAGCGACTAGAAACTTTGTAGATATAGAATCTGCAGTAGAAACAGTAAAGAATTTTCCTGGAGTACCTCATAGATTAGAATTAGTAAGAAGATTAAATGGTGTTAGATGGTATAATGATTCAATAGGTACATCTCCAGTAAGAACAATTGCAGGATTAAATGCTTTTCAAGAGGAGATAATATTAATAGCAGGAGGATATGACAAGAATTTAGACTATACACCAATAGGAAGACCAATTCTAAATAAAACAAAAGGGGTAATACTTTTAGGACAGACAGCGGATAAGATTATAGAAGCAATAGAAAATGAATCAAAAATAAGAAATAAAACAGTAGATATTTATAAATGTAAAACTTTAGAGCAATGCGTTAAACTAGCAAAGAATATAGCAAAGCCTGGTCAAATTGTATTATTTTCACCAGCAAGTGCAAGCTTTGATATGTTTAAGAACTTTGAGGAAAGAGGAAACAAATTTAAAGAACTTGTAAATGGATTAGAATAAAGGGAAAATTATAAATAGTTATTTTGATGGCAAGTGGTTTACTAATCACTTGCTTTTGTGTTAGAATACAAACTAATAATATGATAGGAGAAAATAGATAATGAAAACTATATTAGTTGTGGAAGATGATATGGATATTCACAATTTAATAAAAGAAGTGCTAGAACAAGAAAATTATAATGTTATAGATGCATATTCTGGAACAGAAGCATTAATATTATTAAAAAATAAAAGAGTAGATTTGATATTATTAGATTTAATGCTTCCTGGATTAAATGGAGAAGAAATAGTAAAAGAAATAAAAAATATACCAATTATAGTTATAAGTGCAAAAATATCTCAAGAAGACAAAATCAATGTATTATTAAATGGAGCAAATGATTATATTGTAAAACCCTTTGATAAAAATGAATTATTAGCAAGAGTAAAAGTACAGTTAAGAATAAATGAGGGGAAAATAGATAATAAAGAAATCCAATTTAAAGATATGATTTTGAAAGAAGAGAATCATGATATATATATTAAAGAGAAAAAAATACATCTAACTAAAACAGAGTATGCAATTTTAAAACAATTATTAATACATCAAAATCAAGTTATAACAAAAACTAAATTGTTAGAATTACTTAGTTATGACACTTTGGATTGTGATGAAAATTCTCTAAAAGTGCATATAAGTAATATAAGAAAAAAGATTAGAGAAATAACAGAAAAAGAATATATAGAGTCAGTATGGGGAATAGGCTTTAAGATTCATAAATAAAATAGTAAAAATCTTTACTAAATTTTAACTATTTTCTTAACCGATTTCTTAATTATTTAATTATAAAATAATATTGAAAGGAGGAGGTTATGGAAAATATATTAGAAACTAAGCATATTGAGAAAAAATATAAGAAATTTAAAGCTTTAGATGGGATAAATATGCATGTTCCTAAAAAAGCAATATATGGGCTAGTTGGAAAAAATGGAGCGGGTAAAACGACTTTAATAAGAATTATTTGTGGTTTGCAAAAACCAACAAAGGGAACTTATACCATTTATAATACTGTTAATACAAGTAACCAAATAACAAAACAAAGAAAAAGAATAGGGGCAATAATAGAAGCTCCGTCAATTTGCTTAGATATGACAGCGGAAGATAATTTAAAAAAACAATGTAAAATTATAGGTATTCCTGATGAAGAAAATGTATATAAAATATTAAAGACAGTTAATTTAGAAAATACTGGAAAGAAGAAAGCAAAGAACTTTTCGCTAGGAATGAAACAAAGACTAGGAATTGCTATAGCACTGGTAGGCAATCCAGATTTTATAATATTAGATGAACCTATAAATGGTTTGGATCCAGCAGGAATAATAGAAGTAAGAGAATTAATTTTAAAATTAAATAAAGAAAATGGAATTACGTTTTTAATATCAAGTCATTATTTAGATGAATTATCTAAAATTGCTACTTGTTATGGCTTTATGAACAATGGAAAAATAGTAAAAGAAATTGATAAAGAAGAATTAGAGAAAAGTCACAGAAAAAGAATAGAAATAAATGTTAATAATATAAAAGAATGCGTAAAATATTTAGAAGAAAATAAGATATCTTATCAAGTTATTTCAGATGAAGTAATAGATATATATGAAAAAGTAAATGTTTCAGAGATTGTAATAGCGCTTTCTAAAAGAGACTGTATTATTAATAGTTTTCAAGAAAAATCTGAATCCCTAGAAAATTATTATTTAAATTTAATAGGAGGTGCAGATAATGTATAAGTTATTAAAAGCAGGATTTTATAGATTAAGAAAAGAATTAGTTTTCAAACTGTTTATAGTTTCTTCGATTATAGTGGCTATATTTATTGCTAAAAAAGATTATAAAGCATGGGGACAAGTAGGAATAAATGAAGCAATAGTTGAGTTTATGATATATATAGGCTTTTTCATATCAATATTTGTGAGTATATTCGTAGGGAAAGAACATTCAGAAGGTATTATTAGAAATAAAATAATAGTACGGACATAGTAGAACAGATATATATTTATCTAGAGTAATAATAAGTAGTATAGCATGCATGGCATGTGAGTTGATTTATGTAATTCTGGTAATATTAATGAGTTTTGTTATATTTGGAAATATACCACTTTCTGCAATATACTTTACTCCAAAAACTATATTATATATATTATTAATTATTATAGAATATTGTTCTATTTTTAATTTTGTATCAATGATATGTTCAGAAATAACAGCTTCTATGATTATTAATATTTTATCTTTTTTTATAATATTTTCTATTGGAGCATATTTAGGAGGGATTGCAAATAGTAGTAAATATATAAATGGAACATATACCGATGAAAATAATATTACTACTATTGTTAATCAAGAAATAAATCCCAATTATCCAGGAGATGAAAAAGTAAAAATGGCAAAAATAATTTGCCTATTTATTCCAGAAGAACAAGCAGGGAGCTTAATGGATGAAGCGAGTAGAGTTAAGTTGAATCAAATAGAAGATTTAGAAATAAAAAATGAGTTTTTGAGATATACACCAATATGTGCGATAGTGCTAATTGGATTTGTAAATATTACAGGAGTATATGTATTTGGAAAAAAAGACCTAAAATAGGAGGAAATTTGTGAACATTTACTTGGGAATAATATTTGTATTAATTATTATACTAACTATTATAAGTGCTAGGTTTTATTTAATAAAAAAATCAATAAAAGAAATAGAAGTATCTACAAGAGAAATATTAAAATCTGATACTAACAGTTTGATTACTATATCTACAGATAATAAAGAAGTAAAAGCATTAGCAAAGGAGCTAAATATAGAGTTAAAAAATATAAGAGAGCAAAGACTTCAATATGAAAATGGAAATCAGGAATTAAAAAAAATAATAACTAACATTTCTCATGATATGAGAACCCCTTTAACTGCGATAAAAGGATATATAGATTTATTAAAAGAAGAAAATATAGAGGAAAAACAACAAGAATATTTGAGGATAATAGAAAGAAAAACAGGAGATTTAGTGTTACTTACAGAGCAATTATTTGAGTTTTCAAAAATAATGGATACTGAAATAAAAATAGAAAAAGAAAATTGTTGTATTAATGGAATGTTGGAAGATGCACTTACTAACTATTATACAATTTTCAAAGAGAAAAATATTATTCCAGATATAAATTTATGCGAAGAAAAAGTTTATAGAATGGTTGACAGAAATGCAATTAATAGGGTATTAGATAATATATTATCTAATATTAGCAAATATAGCAGTGGAGATTTAAAAGCGATTTTGGAAAAAAATGGAAAGATAATCTTTTCCAATAAAGCAGAAGCTTTGGATGCAACAACAGTACAAAAAATATTTAATAGATATTTTACTGTAGAAAATGCAAAAAAATCTACTGGAATAGGGTTAGCTATTGCTAAACAATTAGTAGAATTAAACGGGGGAAGTATAACAGCCCAATATGAAAACGGATATCTTATTATTGAGATAATACTATGAAAGAAGTATAAGCAAAAACTAAAAAATATTTTATAGCATATTTTCTATCTTTAGATACTATAATAGGTTATTAAGGAGGTAGAAATATGTACAATCAAAATTACGATGATTATTTTAAAAACTCATTAAATTATCCACCAGATATGTTTAATAATACATACGGAGTGGATAATTATTATTATCCAGATTACTTTAGTAGAAACGATTATATGATGAATGGATATAATAGAAATTATAATTATATGAGTAATGGGCAAATGAGAAATCAAAACAATGAAAATCTATATCCAGAAATTTATAAAATAGTTTATCCTATGGTTGCAAAAATATGTAATGCAAATACAAAACCAATATGTGAAGAGTTAGTTAATGATATGACAGATACGATATACAACAATATAGAATCAGAGGATTATTTTGAAAATGATACAAGAGAAACAGAATTGAAAAAAGGCGATGTAAGAAATCCAAATGCAAAACCAGTAGCAACAGAAGAAAGAGAAGATAGGAATAGAAGACCAAACCAATCATTAAGAGATTTAATAAAAATATTAATATTAAGAGAATTATTAGGAAATCCTGGCAGAAATCCAATAAGACCAAGAACACCATATGGTCCAGGAATGCCAGGAACAAATATGCCACCTATGATGCCAAGAAACATATATCAAGATATATATTATTAGAAACAGAAACTGCCACAATGTATTATTATTTATAGTATAAAATACTAAAAAATGTAAATAATGTATGTTGAAAGGCAGGTTTTTTTATGAATATTAAAGATTGTATGAATACAAAAGTATGTTTTTGTACACCAAGTACTAAAATCAGTGATGTAGCTAAATTGATGAAAGATAATCATATTGGATGTGTGCCAGTATGTAATGATTCAAAAGAAATTGTTGGGTTAGTTACTGATAGGGACATTATTTTAAGAAGTGTTGCATGTGATAAAGATGCAAAAACTACACCTATAAGTGATATAATGACTTGTGATGTGTGTTGTTGTGATTGTAATAAAGATGTATCAGATGCTACACAATTAATGGCAGATTGGCAAGTAAGAAGGATACCAGTGGTAGAAAATAATAAAATCGTTGGTATTTTAACATTAGGTGACATAACAAATGATGAAACAATAAATAATAAACAAGTAGAACAAACAATGGGATGCATATGTGAGTGCGGTTGTGACGCGAAAAATGCAGAATAATAAATAAGTAAAAAGAGGTGTATAAAATATGGTAATTAATTTAGCATATTGGGCAAAGGTTTTAAAAAGAGTATTAGCTTTATTATTATCTGTAGTTGGAATTTTTGTTGCAATAAAATTATCTATATTTTATATGCCTTTTTTAATTGCATTAATAATTGCATTAATATTAGAGCCAATCATTAAATTCTTCATGAGAAATACACCATTAAATAGAAAAACTAGTTCAATTATTGTTCTAATAATATTTTTTGGATTAATAATTGGGGTATGTACATGGGGGATTACTCAGGTTGTTGCAGAATCTAATAATTTATTAAATGGATTGAATGAATATGTAGAACAAGCATATAATATGTGGACAGAATTCATACAAAAAATAGATTTTAGCAGAATAAAAATTTCTGATGAGGTAAAGAAAACAGTAGAAGATACTTTTATGAACTTCTTAGGAAAAGGTTCTAATGCTATAAAAAATGTGCTAAATAAAGTGTTAAGTATTCTAACATCAATACCAACAATATTAATATATTCAATAATTACTTTGCTATCATTGTATTTTATAACAACTGACAAAGTTTATATAATAGACCAAATGGAACATCACTTGCCAAGAAAATGGGTAAATAATATATATGTACACTTGCGTGAAATTTTAGCAGTTCTTGGGGGGTATCTGAAGGCTCAAATAATTCTGATAATGATTTCTTTTTTTATAGTCCTAATAGGTTTATTTATTTTGCAAATAATGGGATATAATATAGAATATCCATTATTAGCTGCAATAGGAATTGGATTTGTAGATGCGCTTCCTATTTTAGGAACCGGTACAGTTATGATACCATGGATTATTATATCTTTTTTAAACAATGATAGTAAATTGGCAATAGCTTTGTTGATATTGTATGTAATAATTGTAATTGTAAGACAATTATTAGAGCCAAAGATAGTAGGAAAGCATATAGGAATACATCCAATATTTACGCTTATTGCTATGTACACAGGCTTTAAATTTATGGGAGTATTGGGAATGTTTATAGGACCAATATTACTTATAATACTTAATAATATATATGGAACTTTGCTAGAGCAGGGAGTAGTAAAAACTATTTTAGATAGAAAATAAAAAAAGCAACCATTAAATTTTTAATGGCTGCTTTTTTGCTTTTATTCATTATTATTATTGCTATTGTTATTGTTTTCTTTTTTTAGTTCTTTATGCATTTTTCTTTTTCTAGAATCATCTTTCATTACATCTTTAATTGCACCTAAACTTCCTAAAGCAGCTGTTGCTTCAAAAGGAATAAATACTTTATTAGCTTCACCGTTTGCAACTTTTTCAAGAGCTTCTAAAGATTTTAATTGAACTAATTTGTCATCTGGATTTGCTTTGCTAATTGCAGAATAAACCATTTCGATTTCTTTAGCCTTAGCTTCAGCAACATTTTTAATTGCGGCTGCTTCACCGGCTGCAATTCTGATTTTTGTTTCTTTATCAGCCTCAGCTTGAAGAATAGCAGCTTCTTTTCTACCTTCAGCAATAGTAATAGCAGATTGCTTTTCACCTTCAGCTTGTAGGATAAGAGCTCTTTTATTTCTTTCTGCATTCATTTGTTTCTCCATTGCATCACGTATATCTGCTGGAGGAGTAATGTCTTTTATTTCAACTCTATCAATTTTACAACCCCATTGGTCAGTAGCTTCATCTAGTATTGCTCTTAATTGTTCATTAATTGTATCTCTTGAACTAAATGTTTGATCTAAGTCCATTTTACCAACTATATCACGTATAGTAGTTATAGCTAAATATTCAATACCTTTCTTTAAAGATTGAATTTCATAAACAGCTTTGGCTGGATCAGTAATTTTGTAGAAAACGACAGTATCTATAGTAATTGTAACGTTATCTTTAGTGATAACTCCTTGTGGTGGAATATCCATAGTTTGTTGTTTTAAACTTACAACTGAACGAACTTGATCTAAAAATGGAATTATAATTGTAAGTCCAGCTTCAGCTATTTTACTAAATTTACCAAGTCTTTCTATGATATATACTTCAGATTGTTTAACAACCTTAATTGAATATGCTGCAATTATAAGTATGATTACGAATAAAATTATTAAAAATGGCATAATTAAAACCTCCTAAAAATTTTTTTATTTAATGATAGCTTTAACACCATCAATTGCGACTATTTCTACTTCTGAACCTTTTTCATATGTATTTCCTTCTTCGCTTATAGCAGACCAAATTTCACCATTAACTCTTACTTGACCTGACTCGCTTGAAGAATCAATATTTTTGGTTACAATAGCCTTTTTTCCAATTATAGAATATGCATTAGTTTTTACTGTAGTCTCTTTTTTGGTTAATTTTTCTACTAATGGTCTAGTTAGAATTATAAGTGCTGTTGATGAAATAATGAAGATAGCTGTTTGAGCAACTATGCTATCTGTAAAGAAACTTGCAACCATTGCAAAGAGTGAACCAATAGCAAACCAAAATACAAGAAAACCAATAGTTATTATTTCAAGTATTATAAAAAATCCAGACATTAAAACCCAAATTTTCCACATATTAGAATTCCTCCTTAAATTTCATACATTTATATTATACTATAGAAATTGCTATTTTTAAAGAGTTTTAGACAAATTTAGTTAAAAAATTTACTTTTTCTATTCCAATAATTTTTTATTTATGATATATTGAAAATAATTTTGAAAAGGGAGAAAAAATATGAAGAAAAAACTAATGATAATTCTTATAATAATTTTAGCTTTAATAGTATTCTTAGTAGCAGGAACAATTATATGGTACAATAATTCTATATCAGGAAATAAAAATAATTCTGAGCCAATTATAGTAGAAATAGGTGAAGGAGCAAACTTAAATTCTGTTGGGAATTTATTAGAAGAAAAAGGAATAATAAATAATACTATGGCTTTTAGAATATATATAAAACTGAATAATAAAAATAATTTAATAGCTGGTAAATATTGTTTTAGTCCTAGTATGAGTTTTGATGAAATTACAAGAATTCTTGAAAAAGGAGAAGTATACAAAGGTGATGAAATAAAATTAACATACATCGAAGGCAAAAATATTAGATGGCTTGCAAGTAAAATTGAAGAAACTACAAATAACAAAGCAGAAGATGTATACAATTTATTAAATAATGAAGAATATATAAATAAAATCATAGATAAATATTGGTTTATAACAGATGAAATAAAAAATGAAAATATCTACTATGCTATAGAAGGATATCTTTTCCCAGATACATATATAATAGAAAATGCAGATGTACCAGTAGAAGATATTTTAACAGTTATGCTAGATCAAATGGAAAAAGTCTTAAATGAATATAAAAGTGATATTGAAAATAGCAATCTTACAGTTCATCAAATACTAACAATGGCTTCTATGGTAGAATTAGAAGGAGTACATGATGAAGATAGAACAGGAATTGCTAGTGTCTTTTACAATAGATTAAAAGAAAATATGGCTCTAGGAAGTGATGTTACTACTTATTATGCATGGAAAATTGATATGGGGGAAAGAGATTTAACATATCAAGAGCTTAATACTTACAATGCATATAATACTAGAGGACCTAATATGGAAGGCAAACTTCCAGTAGGACCAATTGCATCGGTAAGCAAAGCATCAATAGAAGCAGTTTTAAAACCAGAGCAAACAGATAATTTTTATTTTGTTGCAGATAAAAATGGAAAAGTATATTTTACAAAAACAAATGCTGAACATGAAGAAATGGTATCTGCATTAAAAACGCAAGGGCTATGGTATGAATATTAATTAGAAAAATAGGCATGTTAATATAATATGCCTATTTTGTTGACATAAATTTAAAAAAGTGATAGAATAATTAACATAAAAATGAGAGGTGAATTATGGGAAGAAAAAATCATAGAATTGGAAATGCTGGATGGAAGGATAAGTTTTATATAAATCCAGAAGAATTTGGAGTAACTAACCAAGAAAACAAAATAAAAATTGAGCCAACACCAGTAGAAAGAAAAGATAATAAAAAACAAGCTTTTGTAGATTCAATAAAGGTTAATAAAATGCCAACAGCAAAAAAGAAAGTTACTAATGCAGGAGAATATCCAGAAAATGCTGTTATAATTTCAATGGGAATTCCTAAATCTGGGAGAACTAATCTTTTAGGAAATTTATTTAAGCAAGAAGAAATATATTCTTTTATAAAAACAGAAAGAGAAGATTATATTAGAAATGTACAACAAGCAATATTAGAAAAAAAAGATGAGAAAGTTGTTATTGATGCTCCTTTTTTAGATATGAAATTTAGAAAAGCAATATATAGAGCTACTAAAGAAGCCGGAAAAACTGTTTTTATAATGAATTATAAGGTTCCATATCAGGAGTGTCTAAAGAAAATACAAAAAAAGAATAACCCAAATGCTGTAAGAATAAACGAAAATAATTTAGTAAAAGCTTATGCAAAGTTTAAAGAGATACAAGATGGATTTGAAGATGAGTTAGCAAAATACGAAATGATTAATGATGAGTATGAAAGTCAAGTGGTAGATATTATAAATGCTCAAAAGAAAGTGGCAACAGGGAACAAGATAAACGTTGATGAAAATTGTAAATAAGATATATAATAAAAAAGAAAGAAGTATTAATTTCTTTCTTTTTTAACTTTCAGCGATGACTTTAGCTATATTATAAATTAATTTTTGTTTTTCAGGGGAACATTTTTTTAACAATGAGCTAAAATCTCTTTGCATATAATCAGATGCATTAGAAGAAGAACCATTTAAAATATCTCCTTCAGATAATCCTAGGATGGAACATATTTCACTAAGTCTTGTTAGATTTATATGAGCATTACCACGTTCAACTCTACTTAAAAAGGCAACAGACAAATCTAGTTTTTCGGCTAATTTTTCTTGAGTGAATCCTCTGGCTAAACGGGCTTTTTTTAATCTTTCGCCAATAATTATATAATCTAAAGCCATAAATGCTCCCTCCTTTATTTAGTAAATATAGCACTCATAGGTAGATATAAGAAGAAACATATGAGTAAATATTAACCATTAATATGATTTGTGAAATTAGGTATTTTATACGAATATTAATGAATTATATTAAGTCTAAATATTTACAAATAATATAAAATAATATATAACTTAGATAATATATTTATATAGTGGAGGTATTTATGATAAATAACATGGAGAAATTTTTAGAACTAAGAAATAAGCATAAAGAGTTCATATATGATAGTTACAAAGTCTTTGAGGACAGTGAATATATATGTATCGAATATAAATTTGAAATTCCAGATTTAAAAATTTTTACTCCAAGCATAAAAATTAAGAAAAAGAGTTTAATTGTAAATAATATAGAGAATAATAAAGAATATATAAATCATTTAGTCTTTCATATAGGTATGATTGAATTAATAAGTTATTGGAAATGTGTATGTTCTCCAAATGTAATAATAAAATGCGGAAAAATAAATGATGAACAAATTAAGTGGTTTAAAAAGTTATATTTTTATGGCTTAGGAGAATTGTTTTTTACAAACAATATAAAAACAAATATAAATGAATTTATGAATATAATTTGTGAAGGAGAAAAAGATTATTCTAGTGTAGAAGTAAATAGTAACAATTTTAGTTTCAAGAATTATATAATTCCTATTGGAGGAGGAAAAGATTCTGTTGTAACATTAGAGTTATTAAAGAGTAAAGAAAATAAATTAGCCTTAATAATAAATCCAAAACCAGTAACTTTAAAATGTGCTGAACTTGCAGAAATAGAAGCAGATAAAATTATTGAAGTTAAAAGAGTAATAGATAAAGAATTATTAGATTTAAATTCTAAAGGATACATAAATGGACACACACCATTTTCATCTGTATTAGCTTTTATATCATATTTGGTAGCTTTTTTAACAGGAAGAGAATATATAGCTCTATCTAATGAGTCAAGTGCAAATGAATCGAATGTAGATGGAGAGAAAATAAATCATCAGTATTCAAAAAGTTATGAGTTTGAAAAAGATTTTGAAGAATATTCAAATAAATATTTAAAATTACCTATAAAATATTTCAGCTTTTTAAGACCATTAAATGAATTACAAATAGCAATGATATTTTCAAGATACGAAAATTATCATAAAGTATTTAAGAGTTGTAATGTTGGAAGCAAAGGAGAGGTATGGAAGTGGTGCTGTGAATGCCCTAAATGCCTATTTGCATATATAATGCTTAGTACATTTTTATATAAAGAAAAAATTGTAAATATATTTGGAAAAGATATGTTTGAAGATAAAAACATGGAAGAAACTTTTATAGATTTAATAGGAAAAGGTAAGAATAAACCATTTGAATGTGTTGGAACATATGAAGAAGTGAATTGTGCAATTAGTAAAACTATAAAAAATATAGAAGCAAAAGGTGAAAAGTTACCATACTTATTGGAACTTTACAAAGAAAATTATAAAATAGAAGATATTTCTGAGGAATTATTGAAAAGGTATAATAATGAAAATAATTTATCAGAAGAACAAGAAAAGATACTAAAGGGAGCTATTTATGATTAGTAATTTAATTGAATATTTAAAAGATAAAAAAATATTAATTTTAGGATTTGGAGTAGAAGGACAGTCAACATATAAAGTAATAAGAAAATATTTAAAAGATCAATTATTATATATTGCTGATAAAGAAAAAAATTTTAATGAAAAATATGAGATGCTTACAGATGATGTCAATTCAAAATTTATAAGTGGAGACGATTATTTAAAAAATATAGATAATTACGATTTGATAATAAAATCACCAGGAATATCACTTAAAGATATAGATATAACTAAATTTAAAGAAAAAATAACATCTCAATTAGAGTTGTTGTTAGAATTTTTTGATGTTTATACAATTGGTATAACTGGAACAAAAGGAAAAAGTACAACAAGTTCATTAATTTATGAAATGATAAAGCAACAAGGGAAAAAAGTTTTGCTTCTTGGAAATATTGGAATTCCAATATTTGATTATATTGATGTAATAGAAAAAAATATGATAGTTGTGTTAGAAATATCATCTCATCAATTAGAATATGCCAAAAAATCACCTAATATTTCTATATTTCTTAATTTATATGAAGAACATTTAGATCATTATAAATCAATTAACGAATATATAGAAGCAAAAGCAAATATTTTTAAATATAAGAAAAAAGAAGATTTCTTTTTATACAATGCAGATAACAAAAGTGTTAGAGATGTAGTGAAAAAGCATCAACAAGATATGAAAGAAAATTATTATAATGTATATCCTATAAGCTTTGAAAATAAAGAATATTATGAGAAGAATAAATTTGTTTATGAAAACGGAGTAGTAAAGGATTCAAATAATGTAAAGTTATACAATTCAACTGATAAAAGAAAACTATTGGGAGATCATAATCTTAATAATATTATGTTTGTTTTGGCAGTTAGTGAGATTTTAAAATTAGATTTGCAAAAAACAATAAAAACAATAAATAATTTTAATCCATTGCCACATAGAATGGAGCTAGTAGGTACTTTTGATGAAGTAACATATTTTAATGATTCTATAGCAACAGTTCCAGAATCAGCGATAAATTCAATAAAGGCAATAACGAATGTTAATACCTTAATAATAGGGGGAATGGATAGAGGAATAAACTACAAAGAGTTTATAAAATTCCTAGAAGAAAGCAATATAGAGAATTTAATATGCTTACCAACAACTGGACATAATATAGCAGAACAAATAAAAAATGAAAAAATGAGTATATATAAAGTGGAAACAATGGAAGAAGCGGTAAAGATAGCAAAAGAAGTTACAAAAAAAGGAACTAATTGTTTATTATCTCCAGCAGCATCTAGCTATGGATTTTTCAAAAATTTCAAAGAAAGAGGAGAAAAGTATAAAAGATTAATAAAAGAAGCTTATTCGAAATAAAAATATTTTAAAAATTAAAGCCTACAGAAAGTATCTGTAGGCTTTTTGTGGTTATTTCTTTGCTTCAAAATATGCACAAGCGGAATCAGGTGTAATACTTTGAAAATTAATATTTTCTAAACAACATTTACCATCTTCTTGGTATTTGCATTTAGCTGAACAATTAATATTTGTCAAAAGAAATCACCTCTTAAAATTAGTATTACAAAGCTTTTTGAAAATATTCAAATGATTATAAAGTTTTTTCTTTGAAGCTTTTACAAAATTTATTTAATGTACAAATATCACATTTAGGATTTCTTGCAGTACAAAAATTTCTTCCATGATATACAAATAAATGATTTATATCTTTTAAATATTCTTTTGGAAATATTTTAATTAAATCTTGTTCAATTTTTTGCGGGTCAGTTTCGGAAGAAAGACCAATTCTATTAGAAATTCTTTTAGCATGTGTATCAACAGCAATACCTTCAGCAATTCCAAAAGCATTAAGCAGAACAACGTTTGCAGTTTTTCTACCAACACCAGGCAATGCAATTAAATCTTCCATTGTATTCGGAACTTTAGAATTATATTTTTCAACTAATATTTTAGAGCAAGCTTTAATATTTTTTGCTTTATTTTTATAAAAACCACATGGATGAATTAAGTTTTCTAACTCATTTAAATCTATATTTGCAAAATCCTCAGGAGTAGAATAAGTTGAGAATATAATTGGAGTAGTTTTATTAACTCTTTCATCTGTGCATTGGGCAGATAAAATTACTGCGATTAGTAATTCAAAAGGTGTAGTAAAATCAAGACTACATTTTGCATCTGGATATGTATCTTTTAAAATATTCATAAAATCATGTATTTTCTTATTATTCATATTTAATCTCCTTATATAATAAGTAAATGTTATTTATGTAAAATCAATCACGTTTTTTACATAAAATAATATAATATAGTAAAGTGAGGAGGTAATAGATTATGTTTAGACTTTTTAAAAAGACTATAGGAGTATGTTTTGTTGGAATGGGTATAGGAGTTTTATTAGTACTATTACTTCCAATTACTGGTTGGTTATTTCTGTTTGGAATAGTTATGGCTTTAGTAGGACTTATATGGTTATTCTGTTAAAATAGGGGGTGTGAAATTTGACTATAGTTGTAAAAAAAGTTCCTAAATTTTTAAGAGGTTTTGTTAAATTAATATTTGGTATAAAAGAGTAGTTTTTTATAGGATTACATATATTGGGATATAATAAATGAACCGGCAGATATTTGCCGGTTATTTATATATAAATATGATTAAGCTTTTACAACTTTTCCAGAACGTAAACATTTAGCACATACTTTAATTCTTTTTGGTTCTCCATTTACAATAGCTTTAACGCTTCTTAAATTTGGTTTCCATGTTCTTGTTGATCTCTTACTGATATGTGAACGAGTAATGCTAAGTTTGTTACCATAGTTGATAGTTTTATCACAAATTGCACACTTTGCCATACTAAATTGCACCTCCTAAATTAAGTAAATAAATTGACTAACTATTAGTTTAACACAAACAAATAAAAAAAACAACCCTTTATTAAAATATTTTTTTATATACGAGTAATGAGAAAAATATTTTTTTTTCAAAAATAATTAATTATCGAAATATAAGGAAATTTCAAGCTTTTATTCTTAACATTATAGAGTGGATAAAAAAATAATTATAAAAATTAGCAATCGGGGTTGACAATTGCTAAAAAAGAGTATAATATATACAAAGAATTAGCAAACGAACAATAAGAGTGCTAAAAATGGAGTGATAGTAATATGCTAGATGAAAGAAAAAAACAGATATTACAAGCAATTATTGAAGAATATATTAATACGGCTGAGCCAGTTAGTTCAGGAACAATAGTAACTAAATATGGATTTAATTTTAGTAGTGCGACAATAAGAAATGAAATGTCAGAATTAGAACATCTAGGGTATTTGGAAAAACCACATACATCAGCAGGTAGAGTACCATCTGCTAAAGGATATAGATTCTATGTAGATGAGTTATTAAAAGAAGATGATATAAGTTTAGATGAAATAAAATATATACAATCAAAATTAGAAACAAAAGTTACACAAATAGAAGATTTAACAAAAATCGCTACAAATACGTTGTCAGAAATAACACATTATACAACAGTTAGTATAGGACCAAGTTCAGAAGAGCAAATTATTGAAGAAATAAAATTTGTTTTGCTAGGAAATAGAATGTTAATGGCAATAGTATTAACTGAAACAGGAATAATAAAAGAAACAATTATAAAATTCGATGAAGATATAATGGAATCACAAGTACAAACTTTAAATTTGATATTCAACAGCAAATTGAAGGGAAAGCCATTAACCAAAATAGATAAACCAATGGAAGATTATATTTTTTCAGAAATGAATCAAAGTTTAAATGTAATAAAACCTGTAATAGAACAATTTAACAAGGCAATAGGAAATGGTGAAGAGTTATATTTAGAAGGAGCAAATAAATCTTTTGATTTACCAGAATTTAAAAGCTTAGAAATTGCTAAAAATTTTATAAATATTTTAGACGAAAAAGCTGTAATGATGGAAATGTTAAATACAGGAATGGCTGAAGATATAAATGTTTATATTGGTGATGAAAATGAATATGAAGGATTAAAAGATTTTAGTGTTATTACTTTTAACCATAGAATTGGAAACAAAAAGCTTGGAACAATAGGAATAATAGGCCCTAAAAGAATGGATTATTCTAAAGTAATTTCAGTGATGAAGTATATTAATAAAAAAATGAAAGAACTATAGTGTTTAGAAAATAATTTAATTTTGGCGTTGTCAACTTTCATAAAAAACGCGGTTACATACAAAGAGTATGCGCCCTTGCCTTTTTTATAAAAGTTTCCTAGCCAAAATACAAATTCTTTTCTAAACTGTTAAAAATAAAGAAATATAAAATAAAAGGAAGATGATATATGAAGGAAAAAGAAAAAGTAGAAAATAATGAAGAAGTTCAAGTTGAGGAAAAAGAAGAAAAAAAGGACTTCAAAGAAAGTTTAAAAGTAGATGATTCTGCTACAGAAACAAAAAAAGAACTTGAAGAAACAACTGATAGGTTAAAAAGGTTAATGGCAGAATTTGATAATTTCAAAAAAAGAAGTAATAAAGAAAGAGAAATGCTATATAGTTCTTTAGTAGGAGATATAGTTACATCTTTTTTACCAGTTATTGATAACTTAGAAAAAGCAATGAATGTAGAAACAGCTGATGAAAATTATAAACAAGGAGTTTTAATGGTTGGAAAACAATTTAATGATGTATTAACTTCTTTAGGAATTGAAAAGATAGAAACAGTAGGAAAAACATTTAATCCAGAATACCACGAAGCTGTTAGTTCTATACAAGATGAAAGTGTAGGAGAACAAGAAATAACACAAGAATATAGAGC
Organism: uncultured Clostridia bacterium; assembly: GCA_947581825.1. GTDB lineage: Bacteria > Bacillota > Clostridia > TANB77 > CAG-508 > CANPVP01. The sequence goes on from CANPVP010000002.1 coordinate 130,798, forward strand.
TGGATATAAATATAAGGATAGAGTTTTAAGACATGCAATGGTAGTAGTGGCAAACTAAAAAAGTAAATTAATTCAAAATTAATTTAATATAAATTATTTTACAAAAGAGAATAAATAAAAATTTAAATATATAGGAGGAAGAAAAAATGGGAAAAATTATAGGAATTGATTTAGGAACAACAAATTCATGTGTAGCAGTTATGGAAGGAGGAGAACCAGTAGTAATACCAAATGCAGAAGGAAATAGAACTACTCCATCAATTGTAGCTTTTTCTAAAAATGGAGAAAGATTAGTAGGACAAATTGCAAAACGTCAAGCTGTTACAAATCCTAATACAGTTATTTCAATAAAAAGAGATATGGGAACAGATAAGAAAGTAAATATAGATGGAGACAAATTTTCACCACAAGAAATTTCTGCTATGATATTACAAAAACTAAAAACAGATGCAGAAAGCTATTTAGGAACAACAGTATCACAAGCAGTAATTACTGTACCTGCATATTTTAGTGATGCACAAAGACAAGCTACAAAAGATGCTGGAAAAATTGCTGGACTAGAAGTTTTAAGAATTATAAATGAACCAACAGCAGCTTCTCTTGCATATGGAATGGATAAAGAAGATGCTGATCAAAAAATTATGATATATGATTTAGGTGGAGGAACTTTCGATGTATCAGTACTAGATATTGGTGATGGAGTATTTGAAGTTCTAGCAACAAGTGGAAATAATAGATTAGGTGGAGACGATTTTGATCAAAGAATAATTGATTACCTATTAGCAGAATTCAAAAAAGATCAAGGAATAGATTTAAGTACAGATAAGGGAGCAATGCAAAGATTAAAAGAAGCTGCAGAAAAAGCTAAAATAGAATTATCAGGAGTACAACAAACAAGTATAAATATCCCATTTATAACAGCTGATAGTACAGGACCAAAACACTTAGATGTAACTTTAACAAGAGCTAAATTCGAAGAATTAATTAGAGATTTAGTAGATTCAACAGCAGAACCAGTTAGACAAGCATTAAAAGATGCTGGAATAACAGCAGATCAATTACACAAAGTTTTATTAGTTGGAGGTTCTACAAGAGTTCCAGCAGTTCAAGAATTAGTAAAGAAAATAACAGGTAAAGAGCCAGATAAAGGAATTAACCCAGATGAATGTGTTGCTATTGGAGCAGCTATTCAAGGTGGAGTTTTATCAGGAGATGTAAAAGACTTATTATTATTAGATGTAACTCCATTATCATTAGGTATCGAAACATATGGTGGAGTATTTACAAAATTAATTGATAGAAATACAACAATACCTACAAAGAAATCACAAGTATTCTCAACAGCTGCTGATGGTCAAACAAGTGTTGAAGTTCACGTTTTACAAGGCGAAAGAGAAATGGCAGCATATAACAAAACTTTAGGAAGATTCCAATTAACAGGAATTCCAGCAGCACCAAGAGGAGTACCACAAATAGAAGTAACTTTTGATATAGATGCTAATGGTATAGTTCATGTATCTGCAAAAGATATGGCAACAGGAAATGAACAAAATGTAGCAATAACAGCCAGTACAAATTTATCAGATGAAGATATTGATAAGGCTATTAAAGATGCAGAAGCTCACGCAAATGAAGATAAAAAGAAGAAAGAAGAAATTGAAGCTAGAAATAATGCAGAAAGTTTAGTTTACAATAGTGAAAAAACTTTAAAAGATTTAGGAGACAAAATAAGCGGAGAAGAGAAATCAAAAGTAGAAACAGAAATTGCTAATGTTAAGAAAGCCTTAGAAGGTACTGATGCAGATAAAATAAAAGAAGCAACAGAAAAATTAACAACAGTTTTCTATGAAATATCAGAAAAACTATATAGTCAAGTAAATCCAAATGCAGGAGCACAAGACGGAGCTCAACAAAATGCTAATACAGAAAATAATAATGGAGATACTGTATATGATGCTGAATATAAAGTTGAGGATGATAATCAAGACAATAAATAAAAGTATAGAAAAATAAAAAAATTGTAGGGGCGATTATTAATCGCCCGTATACCATTTATTTGCATACAAGTAAATCTATTTTAATAAATGTAGATATGATGAATGGATAGCTTTATAGCAAATAAAATCTGTGGAGGAAAAAATGTCAGATAAAAGAGATTACTATGAAGTTTTAGGTGTAAATAAAAATGCAACAGATGAAGAAATAAAAAAAGCATATAGAAAATTAGCCAAAAAATATCATCCAGATGCTAATCCAGATAATAAGAAAGAAGCAGAAGCGAAATTTAAAGAAGTAAATGAAGCATATGAGAATTTATCAGATCCACAAAAGAGAAGAATGTATGATCAATTTGGACATGATGGACCATCAGGTTTTGGCGGAGGTCAAAATGGTTATTATTCATATACAACTAGTGATTTTGACATGGGAGATCTAGGTGATATATTTTCATCTTTCTTTGGAGGAGGCTTTGGAGGTTTTGGTTCCAGAACTGCAAGAGCTAATAATGGACCAACAAAAGGTGCTGACCTAAGGTATGATATAGAATTAACTTTTGAAGAATCATTTATGGGGGTTGAAAAGGAAATTTCTATATCTAGATTAGAAAATTGTGAAAAATGTGGTGGAACAGGAGCTAAAGCAGGAACCGGTGTAGAAACTTGTAAAACTTGTGGGGGAACAGGAAAAATAAAGCAAACTCAAGGAGGATTTTTTACTACATATAGAACATGTACTGCTTGTCATGGGGAAGGTAAAATAATAAAAGAACCATGCGATGCTTGTAATGGAAAAGGAAAAGAAAAGAAGCATGTGAAAGTAAAAGTTAATATACCAGCAGGTATTGCAGATGGTCAAACAGTAGTGTTAAGAGGAGAAGGTGCTGTAGGCTCTAATGGTGGACCAAAAGGAGACCTATATATAAATGCACATATAAAAAGACATCATTTATATGAAAGACAAGATAATAACGTATTTTGTGAAATACCTGTAAGTTTCACACAGGCAACTTTAGGAGCAGATATAGAAGTACCAATGGTAGACGGAAAAAAAGAAAAATTTAAAATACCAGAAGGAACTCAAACTGGAACTAAATTTAGAGTGAGAGGAAAAGGTTTCAAAGCAATAAATTCTAACTATCAAGGAGATTTAATATTCTCTGTTGTAGTTCAAACTCCTAAAAAACTAACAAAAGAACAAAGAGAATTATTAGTAGAATTAGCTAAAACAATGAATGAACAACCACCAGTTAAAAAGAGAGGAATATTTGGATAAACAATAATTAATACAGCCTTGTTAAGGCTGTATTTGATTATATATTTGAAATATAGTATAATTTAAACTAAGATATATAAATTATATGGAGATGTGTTTTTATATGGATGTGTTTGAAAAGAGGGAAGATCAAAGAAGAAAAGAAGAAGAAAAAAAGTCGAAAAAGATAAAAGAAAGAAAAATCTATAGTGAAAAGGAAAGAATATTAATAGATGCATATAAAAAAGAAATAGAGCAAGTGTTAAATCTGTTTTCTCAAACAAGAATAGAAAGAGACGAAGAAACAGGAGTATGTAAACGTCCCACAAAACCATATATTAGTCCAAGCATGGTAAAAAAAGCAGCTGAGCTACCAGAAGAATTTATAAAAAATTTAGGTAAAAAGTTTTGGAATGAAATTCCTGGATATTTAGATAGAGCAGGTAGAAAAATATCAAATATACAAAAGGAATTTCTACGAATAAGGAAAGAAATTGCAATTCAATTTGGTATTGATGAGCAACTTACATCAGCTGTTATAGATAGATATTTAAGATTATATGCAGAACAAGAAGGAGAAAAAATATATAAAAAAGGTGGAGAACATGATGTTGATGGTCGATATATGTATGGATTTAATTGGGGAGATTTATCAAGAGTAATGTTATATCATAGATTAACAGGATATATGTGGACAGCAGACTTAATGGATAGAATGAGAGCACGAGAAGTGAAAAAAGATGAAATGAGGAAAAATGAAAAAAAAGAGATTGATAAAGCTGAAGCTGAAAATAAAAAAAGATAGATATTGACATCCTCAATATTTAGTATAATAATGATAGAGTATAAAAATGAGGAGGTAATATTTATGTATAATATAAAGAATTTATTTGACAATGATGATGTTAGAATAGCAGATGAAAGAGCTGGTATGAAAGTTATTGAATATAAAAGGGATTTAAGTGTAATGCCAAGTTCGGCAGAAACATCTTATTTTGCTGCAAAAATGAATGTAAGAAAAAGACAATTAGTAATAGAATTAGATGGTAGCGAAGAATATACATTAAGTTCTGGTGCAATGCAATGGATGGTAGGAGATGTTCAGGCAGCAGCAGATGTAAAAGGTGTAGGTGATTTCTTAGGAAAAGCAATTAAAGGAAGTGTTACAAAAGAAGGAGCAGTAAAACCTAAGTATAAAGGAAAAGGTACTTTAGTGTTAGAACCAACATATAAACATGTTTTATTGGAAGATGTTGGAGCATGGGGGAGTGGAATTGTTTTAGATGATGGATTATTTTTAGCTTGTGAAGCAAAGTTAAAACAAAATGTAGTAATGCGTTCTAATCTATCTTCAGCAGTATTAGGAAGAGAAGGCTTATTTAATTTGAGTTTATCAGGTTCAGGAATAGTAGCATTAGAATCACCAGTTCCAAGAGAAGAATTGGTAGAAGTAGAATTAAAAGATGATGTTATAAAAATAGATGGAAACTTTGCAATTGCATGGTCTAACAGTTTGGAATTCACTGTAGAAAAGACAACAAAGAGCTTAATTGGTTCAGCAGCATCTGGAGAAGGTTTTGTTAATGTTTATAGAGGAACAGGAAAAGTTTTACTAGCACCTGTAAAAGATTTGACAGTACGTTCAGCAATGTCTTTAGTTAAATAATTTTTATAAATAAAGGTCGAATACTTGTTATTCGACCTTTTACTTTACAAAAAGTAAAAAATATGATATAAATAATAGGTTATAAATTGAAAGAGGTTGAAAAAATGAATGTAGGATTTATATCATTAGGTTGTAGTAAAAATTTAGTAGATACTGAAATGACTATTGGGTTATTCAAAAAGAATAATTATAATGTAGTTAATAATCCAAATGAAGCGGATATAATTATTATAAATACATGTGGTTTTATAGAGTCAGCAAAACAAGAAGCAATAGATACCATTTTAGAAATGGCAGAATACAAGAAAAAAAGATGCAAATATTTAATTGCTATGGGATGTTTAGTGCAAAGGTATAAAGAGGAATTACAAGACCTATTACCAGAAGTAGACTTATTTATAAAATATAAAGAATATGATACGATTTGGGAGCAAATAGAAGAGTTAATAGGAAGAAATAAAGAAAATGATACTAAATTGAAGTTTGAAGATAGAACAATTACTACAGGAAAGAATTTTGCATATTTAAGAATTGCAGAGGGATGTAGTAACAGATGTACATATTGTGCAATTCCATATATAAGAGGAAATTTTGTTAGTAGAAAAATAGAAGATATATTAGAAGAAGCAAAAAAACTAGCTAAAAATGGATATAAAGAATTAATAGTAATAGCACAGGATACAAGTAAATATGGAATAGATTTATATGGAGAATCTAAATTAGCAGAATTGCTGGAAAAATTAGCCCAAATAAAAGAACTTAAATGGATTAGATTTTTATATACATATCCAGAATCTATTACAGATGAACTAATTAGAGTAGTTAAAGAAAATGATAATGTATGTAAATACTTTGATATACCAATTCAACATATTTCAGATTCAGTTCTAAAAAGAATGAATAGAAAAAGTAAAGGACAAGATATAAAGAATGTAATAGATAAGATTAGGAAAGAAATTCCAGAAGTGATAATAAGAACAACTGTAATGGTAGGTTTTCCAGGAGAAACGGAAGATGACTTTGAAAAGTTATATAAATTTGTGGAAGAGACTAAATTTGATAGATTAGGTGCATTTGCATATTCAAAAGAGGATGGAACTCCAGCAGAAAAATTAAATAATCAAATACATCATATGACTAAAAAGAAAAGATATAATAAAATAATGAAATTACAACAAGAAATTTCAGAAAAAAATACAGAAAAACAAATAGGAAAAGAACTAGAAGTGTTAATTGAAAATGAAAGTTTTGATGGAAAATTTTATATTGGAAGAAGTATGAATGAAGTTCCAGATATAGATGGAGTTATATATATAAAAAAGGACAGAGAAAATTGTTTAGATAAGTTTGCAAATGTGAGAATTATAGATAGTAAAGGTTATGATTTAATAGCAAAAATTAAAAAGTAAAAAGTAAAAATAAAAGCAATAAGATATTAATTAATATTTTATTGCTTTCAATGTTTTTGCAACAAAATAAAATAAAAACTTAAAATAAAAAGTACTTGTGTATTGTTTCACATCATTGACTAACAAATAATATTAGTTCTTTTTATTTGTTATTATATTTACAATGAAATACATGTTGTGATATTATAAAAACAATAAGTAAAATACTACAAAAGTAAAAAAGGGGAAATTAAGATTGAAAATAAATGGTAAAGAAAAAAATAGTAGAATAGAACAAATGGATAAATCCATAAAGGATAAGTCAAAAAAAGTAAAAAGAAATGATTTTATGATATTTATAGTAATAATAATTATGGTAATTACCATTTATTATGCGTATCGTCTATTTTCCTCTCTTATTACAGATGAAATTAGTGCAAGATCAATCAAAAATATGACAGAATTATCAAAACATGATGAAAAATCAATTGTATCTGGATTAGAGCATAGGTGGAAAAACTTAGATGGAATAGCAAACAGGATAAGAAAAAATAAGAATAAAGATGTTCAAGAAATGCTAGAAGAATTGAATATTGAAGCAGAAATAGAAGAATGTAAAGAATTATTATTAGTAACCGATAAAGGAAAAACTTTTAGCAGTACATATACTATAAAAGACGATCAAGAATTATTAGAGTTATTAAAAAATTCAAAGGATAAATTTGCAAGAAGAAAAGATACTAGTGACAATATTGCTGTAGATGCACGTAGGGAAGTATTGCAAATTGGTATAAAGATTGATCCAATAAAAATAGGAAAAGACAATATTGTATATGCAATAGCAAATTACAATATTGGAGATTTAACAGACGAACTAAAAATTCAAAGTTATAATGGACAAGGATATAGTAGTGTTGTAGATATAGACGGCTTTTACATAATATCTGTATATAAAACTAATCAGGTATCTGACAAGGATAATTTTTTTGAGGTAATAAGCAGAGAAAAAAGTGAAGAACCAGTTAATGTAGATGATGTAAAAAAGAAGATGGAGAATAGGGAAAGTTTCTCCTTAAAATATAAATTAGATGGACAAGATAGAATAATGGTTTGTACACCAATGACAGATGTAGACTGGTATTGTGTAATGACTCTACCGATTTCTATATATATAGGACAAAGTAGAGAAATGTTAACAATATTAACAATCTTAATTTTTGTAGTATTAATAACTATAGGAATAGTTTATATATTGGTTTATAAAAATAGTTCACAAAAAAATATAATGAAATTTGAAGCTAAACATAAAGGCGAATTAGAATCAGCATTAGCTATGGCAGAACAGGCAAACCGAGCGAAAACAACATTCTTAAACAACATGTCACATGATATTCGTACACCGATGAATGCTATTATAGGTTTCACATCATTAGCCAAAATGCATATAGATAACAAATCAAGTGTAGAGGGATATTTAGAGAAAATAACACAATCATCAAATCATTTACTATCATTAATAAATGACGTATTAGATATGAGTAGAATTGAATCAGGTAAGGTAAGTATAAATGAAAAAGAAGAAAACCTTGCAGATATACTTCATAGTATTAGAAATATTATACAAGCAGATATAAATGCAAATCAGCTAGAATTTATAATTGATACAGTAGATGTAATAGATGAGAACATTTACTGTGATAAATTGAGATTAAATCAAATATTAATTAATCTTCTATCAAATTCAATTAAATTTACTGAACCAGGTGGACAAATAGCTGTGCGCATAACAGAAAAACCAGTAAAGAAAAAAGGCTATGGAACTTATGAATTTAGAATAAGGGATACAGGAATTGGAATTAGTAAAGAATTTATGAAAGAAATTTTTGAGCCATTTGCAAGAGAACGTACTTCAACAGTAAGTGGTATTCAAGGAACTGGCTTAGGAATGGCTATTACTAAAAACATTGTAGATATGATGGGAGGAACAATTGAAGTAGAAAGTGAAGTCGGAAAAGGAACTGAGTTTATTGTTACTCTACAATTTAAACTACAAGAAGAGCATAAAAAAATAGAAGAGATAGAAATTCTAAAAGGTGTGAATGCTTTAGTTATTGATGATGACATGAATTCTTGTCAAAGTATTGCACATATGTTAAGACAATTTGGACTAAAACCAGAATGGACAATGCATGGAAAAGAAGCAATAGCACGTGTAAAGGAAGCAAAACAAATTCAAGAACAATATCACATATATATAGTGGATTGGCTAATGCCTGATATGAATGGTATTGAAACTACAAGACAAATTCGAAAGGTTGTAGGAAAAGATGCAATAATAATTTTGCTTTCAGCATATGACTGGGGAGAAATTGAGAAAGAAGCAAGAGAAGCAGGAGTTACAGAATTTGTTAATAAACCATTATTCCCTTCTGACTTAAGGAGAATACTATTAAAAGCTGTAGGAGCTGAGAAGCAAAAAAAGGAAGAAGAAAAAGTTGATTTTAGTGGAAAAAGGATTTTACTAGTAGAAGATAATATGATGAATAGAGAAATTGCAACAGAATATTTACAAGATTTTGGCTTTAAAGTAGAAAATGCAGAAAATGGAAAAGAAGCTTGTGATATTCTAGAAAAGGCTGAACCAGGATATTTTGATTTAGTTTTAATGGATATTCAAATGCCAATTATGAATGGATATGAAGCAGCAAAAACTATTCGTAATTTTAAAAATAAGCAAATTGCTAATATTCCTATTTTAGCCATGACAGCAAATGCTTTTGAAGAAGACAAAAAAGCTGCTAAGGAAGCAGGTATGGATGGACATTTAGCAAAACCAATTGATATTCCAAAATTAATACAAGCACTAAAAGATATTTTAAATTAAAATTATATAACTATAAATATACTAATACATAATGTAAATTTTTAAGCAAGTTTATAAATTTATGAGGAGGATAATATGAAGAAAAAAAAGAGTATTATTTTAATGGTAGCAGTATTATTAATAGTAATAGTAGGAATAGGAGTAAATTTTTTAGGAAAGAAAAATAATCAAAACAGCGAAGAGCAGAAAGAAGAAATCAAATTAACGATTAAAGTACCTGTATTACAAACATCATCTTATAAAGATAGTAATGTAAAATCAGCATATGATTTGGTAAAAAAATTGGCAGATAATTTTGAAGAACAGTATAAAGACGCAAATGTTAAGGTAGATGTAATAGAATTTGAGAAAGATGAAGAAGATAATCAAATAATAGGATGTTTTGATACTAATGAAGCAGCAGATGTTTTATACGAAGAATATTTTAATATGTCAACTTATGTGCATACAGGAAAAGTTGTTCCTTTAGATGATATCATTACAGAAAATATAAGAAATGATATTGACGATAATTATTGGGATGTTAGTAAATTAAACGGAAAAACATATATGATGCCATACTTAGGTATGCAAAATACATTATGTTATAATAAAGATCTATTTAAAGAAGTGGGATTAGAAAAATATGTAACAGATGAAGATGTTGTTCAAAATTGGTCACTAGAAGATTGGGATATAATCTTATCAACTTTGCAAAAAAAATTACCAGAAAATGTATATCCAATGTTAATGTATGCTAAAAACGAAATGGGAGACACACATGTTATTACTCTTCTTCGTAGTAGAGGAAGCACTTTCTTTGATGAGAATGGAAGAGTAAAATTAACAACACCAGAAGGAATAGCAGCAGTAAAATGGCTTATGGATTGTAATGAAAAAGGCTATTTTCCTGCAAATGCAACAAATATAGAAATAAATGACTGTTATGATTTGTTTATGAATGGTCAGTTGGCAATATATATAAATAATGCAGTATTAAATGATACACTTAAAACAAGTGGTGTAAATTATGGAAATGCAAATTTTCCATCTGTAGACGGAAAAGGGTTTAATACTACTTTCCTTACAGGATTTGAAGTATTTGATAATGGAAACGAAGAAAAATTAAAAGTAGCAAAAGATTTTATAAAATATATTTATGAAACAGATGAATTATTAGACTACTCTGCTGGTGCAATACCATGTAGCAATGCGGTGGCTACTAGATTTGCTAAAGAATTAGAGGAAGAACAAAAATACATTGATAATAGTGAGCAAGGATGGAACTTTACAGGAAATACACCTGAGTGGAGAAAAGTAAGAGCAGTATTCTATAAAGATATAAAACAATTATTAGATGGAGAAAAAACACCAGAAGAAATTGCTAAACTAATAGAAGATGATTGTAACAAAGCTATAGAAGAAGGATATGCAAGTAGTAAACTACATGAATAATATATCAATTGGTTTTGAATCATTGACTAACATACAAAAAATTTGAAATAAAAGTACTTGACAGTTTACAGTAATCAATATAAAATGATATGGTAAGTTAAAATATATTCTAAAAGTTAGTTATATATATTATCGAACATTGAAAATTAAATAGAAAAGAGGTAGATTAATAATGGACACAGTTGTTATTATCGCCACATTTCTAATCTCAGCAGTGATTTTTATCCCAATTGGTGTATTTCTTAGAAAAAAAATCGCTGAATCAAAAATAGAAAGTGCAGAAAATGAAGCCAAAAGACTAATTGAGCTTGCTAAAAAAGATGCTGAAAATAAAAAGAAAGAAGAGATTTTTAAAGCAAAAGAAGAAATTATGCAATCTAGAAATGAACTAGATCAAGAGATTAGAGAAAGAAGAGGCGAACTAAAAAAACAAGAAGACAGATTAATTCAAAAAGAAGAAAATTTAGATAAACGTTCAGAAAACTTTTTACAAAAAGAAAATGAAGTTGTTAAAAAACAAGAAGAATTAGACCAAAAAGAAATTGAAATTGAAAAAATAAAAAATCAACAATTTGAAGAATTACAAAGAATATCTGGATTGACTCAAGAAGAAGCAAAAAAATACTTATTAGGTGAAATTGAAAAAGAAATTGTAGCAGAAAAAGCAGCTTTAATAAGAGAATTAGAAAATAAGCATAAAGAAGAAGCAAACAAAAATGCAAAAGAGCTGTTAACATATGCAATTCAAAAATGTGCAGCAGATCATACTTCTGAAACAACGGTATCGATAGTTTCTCTTCCTAATGATGATATGAAAGGAAGAATTATAGGTAGAGAAGGTAGAAATATTAAGGCTTTAGAAACTTTAACAGGTATAGATTTAATTATAGATGACACTCCAGAAGCTGTAATCTTATCTGGTTTTGATCCTCTAAGAAGAGAAGTAGCTAAAATAGCTTTAGAAAAATTAATTGAAGATGGAAGAATTCATCCAGCTAAAATTGAAGAAATGGTTGAAAAGGCAAAAGAAGAGGTAGAAGAAATTATCAAATCAGAAGGAGAAAGAGCAGTTTTAGAAACAGGTGTTATAGGATTAAATCCAGATTTAGTTAAGCTTATAGGAAAACTAAAATATAGAACAAGTTATGGTCAAAATGTATTAAATCATTCTATAGAAGTTTCTAATTTAGCTAGAATAATGGCTGATGAACTAGGATTAGATTCCAAAAGAGCAAGAAGAGCAGGTCTATTACATGATATTGGAAAGGCTTTAGATCATGATATGGAAGGAACACATGTTGAAATTGGTGTTGACATATTAAAAAAATATAAAGAAAATCCTTTAGTGATTAATGCAGTTGAGGCACATCATGGAGATGTAGAACCTCAAACTTTAGAAGCAGTTTTAATTCAAGCCGCAGATGCAATATCAGCATCAAGACCAGGTGCAAGACGCGAAACATTAGAAACTTATATTAAAAGACTAGAACAATTAGAAGAAATAGCCGATTCTTTTGATGGAGTGGACAAATCATATGCAATTCAAGCAGGTAGGGAAGTTCGTATAATTGTAAAACCAGAAAAAGTGTCTGATGCACAAATGACTATAATGGCTAGAGATATTGCAAAAAGAATCGAAGCTGAGATGGAATATCCAGGTCAAATAAAAGTTAATATTATTAGAGAGTCTAGAACCGTAGAATATGCAAAATAAAAAAAATATACTCCCAGCAAGCAATGTTGGGAGTTTTTTTGTCGATTTTTGGCATATGATTTTTCTTGACAAATTATTAAAATCAATATATAAAGTAATACATAAAATTTTTTATACTATTTTTTATTTCGAAATAAATTTAATTCTAAAAAATTAATTTCAAAAATAATTTCCAATAATTAATTAAACAAGAAAAGAAGAGTGGTGAGATAATTATGCTAAAAAAGTAGAAGAACAAACTAAAGATAAATTCAAAAATGAAGCAAAAGATAATATGGTAAAAATAACCTTAATAATTATAATCTGGGCTTTAGCGGGTATACTTATTGTTCAAAATGTTTCATATACAAAAATTATATCTGGAATTAAAAATTCTCAGGGAAGTAATTTAATAGAAAATATTAATAGCAAAGATAAAAATGAAAAAACAAAAAATAATGAAAATACATTTATCCAAAACAATATTAATACTAAGAAAAATAATAATACTAAAAAGAACAATAATACAAATAAACCAAAAGAAACAAAAAGATTTGTAGCAAAAGTTATTGGTACATTATCTATTCCAGATATTGAAATAAATGAAAAAAATATATATGAAGGAACAGAATTAGATATTTTAAATATAGGAATAGGACATTTTACTAATACGAGTATTTGCAATGGAAATGTGGGCTTAGCTAGCCATAATTCTGGTGGAAAGGGTGATGAGTTTAAAAATTTAAAAAATATAAAAGTTGGAAGTGAAATATATTATAAAACAAAATACGATTCTAAAACTTATTCGGTCGAAATAGTTAAAGAGATTTCAGATGAGGATTGGTCATATTTGTCAGAAACTAAGGATAATAGGATTACTTTACTAACATGCATATCTGGAAAACCCAATAGCAGATTATGTGTTCAAGGAAAAGAAAAAACATAAAGAACGAATGAAAAGGTATACTAACAATAATTGTTAGTAAGAAACAGTATAAAATACAAATAGGAGATGTAAAAATGAAAGTTAGATTTAAAAAAATACTAATAATGTTAATGATATTAGTTAATATCATTCAAATTAATATATGTTCTTTTGCAGAACTAGAAAAAAATCAGAAAATTAAATTAAAAAGTAATGGTATGCTAGATTGTTTATTGCAATTTTATAAAGAATCAATATCAGACTGGAGTTATAAAGTAGGGTACTATATATACTACTCAGATGAAGATAATGGAAAGAAAGTTCCAGCAATTTGCGTAGAACCATCTAAGGATGGAGTGGGTGAACTAGGAAGCTATGATACAACTATAGATGTGTGCAATGATAATGGTATATATACAATATTATATATTTTCAATAATAAGAAATATACTTCATGGAACTTGAAAAATGAAAAAGATTACTACTTAGCAGTTCAAACAGCAATGCATTGCTATTCTGAGAAAATAAGCCCCAAAAAGAAATATCGAGTTGGAGATAGGGTTTTGGAAGGATATACACCAAAGACTTTAGAAGAAATAAAATCAAGAGGAAAAGCTGTTTTAAATACAGCAGAGAGTTTATATAATTCAGCAATAAAAAAAGAATATAAACAAGATTATTTATCCATTGATTTAAAAGAAAAAAGTGATTGGATAGAAGAAAAAATAAATGGAAAAGCATATTATTCTAAAAAATATGAAGTAGAATCAAACGTAAAATTAGATTATTATAAAATAGATGTTTCAGAATTATGGAATAATGCTAAAATATTTGATATGAAAAATAATAATATCAAAGAAAAATCAAAAGTTACAAATAATGAATTTAAAGTTTCTATTGAAAAGAGTGAGATTTCAACTCCTAAAACAATAAAAGGTAGAATAAAAATAGAATCTGCTACAGCAAAATTACCAACGGCAGTGTATGCTAATAGTAACAAAGGAAACACGCAAAATTATGTAATATTTACAGATAAAACTCAACAGGTAACAAAAGTAAAGACAACTGGTTTTACAACAGTAAACAATAAAATTAAAATACATAAATTAGATTCTAATACAAAAGTTCCATTAGAAGGTGTAGACTTTAAAATATATAGTAAACAAAAAGATAGTAATGGTAAATATATTTTAAATGAAGACACATATATATTAACAACTGACAAGAGTAATTTAAAAGGAGAAATCTCTCTCAATATAGAAAAAGCTGGAGATTATGTAGCTATAGAAAATACAGCTCCAACAGGATATGTTTTATCAGATAAAACATATGAGTTTTCAGTTGATGTAGGCATTGCACCAAAAGATATAAAAATAAATATAGAAAATGATTTAATAAAAGGAAAAATTGAAATACTAAAAAAATCAAAAGGATATAATCAGTTTTTAAATATAGAAGATGGAAAACCTTTAGAAGGTGCAAAGTATAAAATAGAGGATGCTAATGGAAATCTAATAGGAACATATACTACAAATTCAGAAGGCTTAATACTATCAAAAGATTTACCATATGGAGAATACAAAATATATGAGATAGAAAGTCCAAAATTCTATAATCTTAATACTGAGCCTCAAACAATATTTATAAATGAAAATCAGAAAAAATACACAGTTATCTTTGAAAACGAATCATCTGAAGTTGAACTAAAAATTGAAAAATCAGGAACAAAAGAGACCGAATCAGGAAAAAAGGTAGAGTATGAATTTGATAATTTAGAAAACAAATCAAATGTTGCAGTTAATAATTTTACATGGAAAGATGTACTTCCAACTGATGCTGTTAGAATTAATGAGATTTCAACAGGAACATGGAAAGATGAAGTCGAATATTCAATTTGGTATAAAACAAATTTAAATAATAAATATGTCCTTTATAAAGATAAATTAAATTCAAAGAATAATTATAATTTTAATATGAATGAAATAAAATTATCAAAGAATGAATATATTACAGAATATGAATTTAGATTTGGAACAGTTAATCCAGGATTCAAAGAAGAAATTAATCCTAAAATTTATTGTCAGGTATTAAAAGGTTTGAAAAGTGGGTATGAATTTACAAACAATACATATTTAACTGCAACATATTTTGACGAAAAAATTGAAGAACATGATAAATGGAAAACGTTTGTATATAATAAAGAAACTCCACAAAAGAATAAATTGCCTAAAACAGGAATATAATAGTCATTAAAAAAAAGCAGATAAATTTTATAAAATCGTACTGAAAATATTTGACTTTTTCATACTTTTAATAGATAATAAAGTAGTGAAAAAATATACGTGAAGATAAAATTTTTAAGTTACATAGGAGGAAATATATATGTACGTTTTTAATAAAATAACTGTTAATCCACAGTTACCTAAAAAAATTAATCGTCTTACAGAAATTTCTAATAATGTTTGGTGGTCTTGGAATTCTGATTTCTTAAAATTATTTAAAAAAATTGATGTAGATTTATGGGAAACTACAGATAAGAATCCAGTTAAGTTTTTAAAATCTGTTTCACAAGATAAATTAGAAGAAGCAGCACAGAATGCAGAGTTTGTTAAAGAATATGAAAATATTGTAAAAAACTTTGATGACTATATGAATAGTAAAAATACTTGGTTTTCTAAAAATTATCCTAATAATAAAAATGATTTAATTGCATATTTTTCAGCTGAATATGGTCTGGATGAGATTATTCCAATTTATTCTGGAGGACTAGGTATTTTATCAGGAGATCATTTAAAATCTGCTAGTGATTTAGGTCTTCCTTTTGTAGCAGTAGGTTTATTATATAAACATGGATATTTTAACCAGAGAATAAATAGTAATGGAGAACAGTATACTGAATATAAAAATATAGATTTGGATAACTTACCAATTTTACCTGTTAAGGATAGAACTGGTGCAGATCTAATAATTCATATTAAATTACCAAAAAGAAGATTATTCCTAAAAGTTTGGCAGATAAATGTAGGAAGAATAAAACTATATTTATTAGATTCAGATATACCAGAAAATATAGATCCAGAATATAGAGAAACAACTTTAAAACTTTATGGTGGAGATCAAGATATGAGAATAAGACAAGAGATTGTACTAGGAATGGCAGGTACAAGACTTTTAAAAGTTTTAGGCTTAAATGTTTCTTTATATCATATGAACGAAGGACATTCATCTTTCTTAATATTAGAAACAATTAAAGATATTATCGTTGATAAAAAAGTTTCTTTTGATATAGCTAGAGATATAGTATCATCTAAAACTGTATTTACAACACATACTCCAGTTCCAGCAGGTAATGATATTTTCCCAATTGATTTAGTTGAAAAATATTTTAAAGATTATTGGCCAAAATTAGGAATTGAAAGAGATGAGTTTTTAAGACTTGGAATGAAATGTACAAAAGGCTTAGAAAGTGGATTTAATATGGGAATTCTTGCTTTAAAAGTTGCAGGCAAAAAGAATGGAGTAAGTAGATTACATGGAGCCGTTTCAAGAGAATTGTTTGGAGATGTGTGGCCAAATATAGCAGCAGATGAATCCCCAATAACATATGTAACAAATGGTATACACACATGTTCATGGTTGCCAACAGATATGAAAGAATTATATAATAAATATTTAAACCCATATTGGCAAGATAGTATCCATTTAGATTCAACATGGGAGAAAATAGACAATATTCCTGATCAAGAATTATGGGAAGAACATAATAAGAGAAAACAAAAACTTATGGCTTTAGTAAAAGATAATGTGACAACAAGATTGAGAAATTCAGGAGTAGGATATGATGAAATTAATGAAATAACTTCTAAATTAAACCCAAATGCATTAACAATAGGATTTGCTAGAAGATTTGCAACATACAAAAGAGCAACTCTTATATTTAGGGATTTAGAAAGAATAATGCAAATATTAAATAATCAGGAGAGACCTGTTCAATTGATTTTTGCAGGAAAAGCACATCCAGCCGATGTTGAAGGTCAAAATCTAATAAAATACATTAATGAAATATCAAATATGCCACAATTTAAAGGTAAAATATTTATATTAGAAAATTACAATATAGCAATAGCTAGATACCTTGTAAGTGGAGTTGATGTATGGTTAAATACGCCAAGAAGACCAATGGAAGCTTCAGGAACAAGTGGACAAAAAGCATCTGTAAATGGTGTTATAAACTTTAGTATACTAGATGGATGGTGGGCAGAAGGTTATAATCAAGAAAATGGTTGGACTATAGGAACTAATGCTGAGTATGATTCTTATGAATTACAAGATATTGCAGATAGTGAAAGTATTTATACAACATTAGAACACAAAATAGTACCAGATTATTATGAGAGAGACAAAAAAGGTTTGCCAATAAAATGGATTAAAAGAATGAAAAATTCTATTAAATCTACAGGAGGAAGATTTAGTACTGCTAGAATGGTTGTAGATTATGTTAGAGACTTATATATGCCACTATGTGAATTAAGTAAAAAATACTATTCAGATTTAGAAAATGTCATGGAATTTAATCATTGGAAAAAAGAATTAGGACTTTCATGGGATAAAATAAAAATTGAACAAGGTGACAATTTAGAAAATATAACTTTAGATGCAGGAAATAAAATAGGAGTTTCTTGCGAAATTGAATTGCCAAATATAGATGTAAAAAATATAGAAGCACAAGTTTATTATGGAAAAATATTAGATAATGGTGTAGTAAGACTAGAAAAAACAATTCCAATGGAATTAGATGTTAATGCCAGTGATAAAGAAAATAGGAAATATAAATATAAGGCAGATGTTGAATTAACAACAGGTGGAAATTACGGATATACATTTAGAGTAATGCCAAAACATGATATGCTACTAGAATCATCTAACTTGAATCTAATAAAATGGATAACACAATAGAAAAAAGCGGGATTCATTCCGCTTTTTTTTATATTGTAGGAAAATTCTCCTAGTAGGAGAATTTTCTGTACAAGATAATTATAGCGGAACTTAGATTTTCTTAGAATTTGCATTTGTTAGAAAATCTTAGTTCCGATTTTTTATATTGTAGGAAAATGAAATATTTGACATTATTGATACTTATGATAAAATGAATATGTAAGTAACTTATAATAAATGAATAAAAACATAAATTAGTGACTAATATAATTATAAAAATTAAAAAAGGAATTTTAGGGGGTAAAAATGGCTAAAGAAGAAAATGTAAAAGAAGAAAAGGTAGAAGAAGTGAAAGTAGAGAAGGGTAATAATAAAGCTTTGATAATAGTAGGGTTTCTGATTTTGATTTTAGCTATCATTATAGTTAGTACAATCCTAATATGTGGTAATAACAAGGATATAGAACAGAAAAATAATAAAGAAGAAAATGAAATCAAGCAATCACAAGAAAAAGCTTTAATAGAATTTGAAGAAAATTTTACTATTGGAAAAGAAATGTCATATAATGAGTTAATTTCTAAATTAGTAAATACTAATCAAATTAAAGAAAACACGAAAATAACTCTTAAAGTTAATGATAAAGAAATAACAGAAGATGAAAAATATGTATTCAATGAAATAGGCAAATATAAAGTTGATGTTAAATTAGAATATAAAAAAGAAGAATCAGTAATCATAAATGAGAAAAGTTCTGAGATTAATATAATGGCAGATAGAGAAAAACCCGTTATATCTGGAATTTCAGATAAAACAATTACTGTTGGAGATAAAATTGATTTAAAGGCTGGAATTACAGCAGAAGATAGTGTGGACGGAAAACTAGATGTAACCATTGAAGGCAAAGTTGATAATAAAAAAGCAGGTAAGTATGATATAAAAGTAATTGCAACTGATAAAAGTGGCAATAAGCAAGAAGAAACTTTTACTGTTACAGTAAAAGAAAAGAAAAAAAATGAAACTGCCAATAAAACAACAAATACGACAGCAACAAACAAAACAACAAATACCAACAAAACTAATACAAACAAAAATACAACAACTAAAACAACGAAAAAGAAAGAACAAACTAAAAAAACATTTACAACATCAGAATTAATTGCAGCAGGGAAAAGTGCGAAAAGTAGTTATAGAACACAGATAAATGCAGTTTTCAGTTATACTAATAAATACAGAGAAAAAGCTGGAGTTGAAAAATTAAAATTAGATGAAACCTTATCTACAGCAGCTTGCATGAGAGCTGTAGAAATGGCATACTCAGGTAATTTTTCACATACAAGACCAGATGGGAAAGGTAACTGTTTTACTGTTTTAAGTGAAGTAGGTGCAAATTATGGCTATGTAGGTGAAAACATAGCAATGGGACAGGCAAGTGCTAAAGCTGCAACAGAATGGTGGAGAAATTCATCAGGACATTATCAAAATATGATTTCATCAAATTTTAAAAAGATTGGAGTAGGAGCTTTTAAATATAATGGAAAATACTATTGGGTTCAAATATTTACAGATTAAGAAATAAAATAAGTAATTATAAAGATGTGCATTATTTCATATGCACATCTTTTATGTTAATATTATACGAATTTATAGTTCAATTTGAGGTTGATACTTTTCAAGCCACATATTTACTTGACAAATGTAAGCCATAAGTTGAGGACCAGTCATTAGTTGCCCAAACCAAGGTCTAGAAAATGCTGTACCTTCAGTTTCTAAAATTTCTTTTATATAGTTTTTATTAAGCAAATCATAGATAGGTGCATTTGGATTTTCTATAATTTTATTAAGTTTGTATTTTACAACTTTTAAGTAAGTTGGATTATGTGTTTTGGGGTAAGGACTTTTTTTCCTTTCAACAATTTCTTGAGGCAATAGCTCTTTTACTATATAACGAAGTAATCCCTTTTCACGCCCATTTAATGCTTTAATTTCCCATGGAATGTTCCATAAATATTGTACTAACCTATAATCACAAAATGGAACTCTTAATTCTAAGCCATTATACATAGACATCCTATCTGAACGATCTAAAAGAGTTTGCATAAACCAATTCATTGTTAAATATGAGATTTTTCTTTTCTCAGCAGTATCTGTGGAATCCGAATCTAATATTACAACATGAGAAAGACTTTCTTTATATTGATAATCAATATAATCTTTTAAATTAACTTGCTTTGAGATTTCAGGATTTAATAGTCTTTGCCTTTCAGAGAGTGCAATAGACCATGGAAAAGTATTGCTATTTAAAGCATCTTCACGGAAAAACCATGGATAGCCTGCAAAAATTTCATCAGAACATTCTCCAGATAAAGCAACAGTAGCTCCTTTTCTTATATTTTTACAGAATAATAGCATAGATGAATCAATATCGGCCATACCAGGATAATCTCTAGCAATCATTGAAGCTTCCAAATATTCTGCCAATTCTGGAGTATCAATAACAATTTGGTGATGATTTGTATTAAATTCATTTTTCATTATATCAATATAATAATTATCTGAATTTGGTTGAAAATCACTTTTTACAAAATTTTTATCATTATCTATATAATCAACTGAATAAGTTTCTAATGGTTGTAATCCTTTAGAAGAATAATAATTACTTGCATATGCTGTTATAATACTTGAATCTAACCCACCAGACAACATTGAGCATAGAGGAACATCTGATACTAATTGTCTTTTTATACTATCTTCTAACAAATATTGAACAGTTTCACAAGTAGTATTAAAGTCATCTGTATGAGGGGTGCTTTCAAGTTTCCAATACTGTTCTAAATGAATACCATATTTGTTAAATAAAAGGAAATGAGCAGGTTTTAATTCTTTAATGTTTTTAAAAATGCCATTACCAGGAGTGTGAGCAGGGCCAAGACCAAACAATTCACAAATGCTAGATGAATCTAGCGATATTTTTATTTTAGGATGTTTGAATAATGCTTTTACTTCAGAGGCAAAAATTAAAGTATTATCTACTATAGTATAGTATAAGGGTTTTATTCCAAAATGATCACGAACCAAGCATAGTTCTTGCTTTTCTTCATTCCATATAGCAAAACTAAAGATACCATTTAATTTATGTAGAACTTCAGTACCATAACAAATAAAACTTTTTAATAAAACTTCTGTATCACAATAACCTGTAAAGTCAAAGCCTTTTTCAATTAATTCTTGTCTTAATTCTTTGGCATTATATAATTGACCATTATATACTATAGTATAGTTATTATTAAAGTAAGAAGCTTTCATCGGTTGTTTTCCATTTTCAGCGTCAATAATTATAAGTCGTCTATGACCAAAGCCAATATGTTCATGTACATAAAAACCTTCTTCGTCAGGACCTCGTTTTTGTAAACAATTATTCATATTTTTTAATATATGAATATCATTTGATATATTTTCTTTTAAATTAGAAAAACCAACAAATCCACACATAAAATACCTCCATTTGTTTATTATAAATAGTATATGTAAAAAATAAAAAAATGCTCCACATAAAATTTAAATAAAATACTTGTTTCTACAAAATATGTGTGGTATACTTATGTGTGGAATTTTTTAGGGAAAGAAGGAATAGTAATGAAACAAAATTTAAGAAAGACAAAAATAGTAGGAACAATAGGACCAGCAAGTGAATATATATTAAAAGATTTATTCGAAGCAGGACTTAATGTAACAAGAATAAATTATTCACATGGTAGCTGGGAAGAACAATCTGAAAAAACAGAAGAAGTTATAAGACTAAGAAAAGAACTAGATATACCAGTGGGCTTACTTCTAGATATGCAAGGACCTGAAATAAGAACAGGAATGTTAGTAACAGGAAAAAATGAAAAAATTAAATTAGAAGATGGACAAAAGTTCACTCTTGTAAATGAAGATATAATAGGAGACAAAGATAAAGTATCTGTATCATATAAAGAACTATATAAGGATTTAAAACCAGGTTCAAAAGTATTAATTGATGATGGTGCTATTGAATTAGTAGTTGATGAAATAGTAGGTAAAGATATAGTTTGTACAGTAGTTCATGGAAATGGTTTAGGAAGTAGAAAAACAATGAATTTACCTGGAACAGCAATCCGTTTACCAGCTTTAAAAGAAAAAGATATAAATGACTTAAAAACAGCTTGTGAACATGATTATGATTTTGTTGCAGTATCATTTGCAAGAAATACAGATGATATAGCACAAGTTAGAAAAGTATTAGATGAAAATGGTGGAAAGGATATACAAATAGTAACTAAAGTTGAAAATGTAGAAGGACTATCAAATATGGAATCTATAGTAGAAGCTGCAGATGCTCAAATGATAGCAAGAGGAGATATGGCAACAGAAACAGACTTTACAGAACCACCTGTAATGCAAAAGAAATTTATCAAATTAAGCAATAAAGCAAACAAACCAGCTATAACAGCAACTCAAATGTTAGAGTCAATGACACATCAACCATTACCAACAAGAGCAGAAGCAAGTGATGTTGCAAATGCTATATATGATAGAACAAGTGCTATAATGCTTTCTGGAGAATGTGCAATGGGAGAATATCCATTAGAATGTGTTAAAACAATGGTAAAAATAGCAAATAGAGTAGAACCAGAAATAAATTACTGGAAGAGATTTGAACAAAACGAAAATATGGACTTATCAACAGATTCAGCAAAAATTGCATATTCAACATGTATTACTGCTAAAAACTTAAATGCAGATGCAATAGTTTGCTATACACATAGTGGAAATGGTGCAAGAACATTGGCAGGACTTGGAGCTGGATGCCCAATATTAGCTGTTACAGATAAAAGAAGAACATTCAATCAATTAGCTTTAGCATGGAATGTAACACCAGTATATGTTGATGCACAAGAAAATATTGGTGCAACAATAGATGCAGGAATTGAAAAATTAAAAACTAAGGGAATATTAGAAAACGGAGATACAATAGTAATTCAAGGTGGAAAAGGAAAAGAAGAAACTGTAGTTAGTACAATAAGAACAATATAATTAAAAAAATATAAAAACACACACTTCAGTATAGTAGAAGTGTGTGTGTTTTTTGATGGTTACATATTTATTTTTTTGATAACAATTTTTTTGATAATAGTCCAAAACCAGGAATTATCATTAATATAGTTAAAATAACTGATAAAATTGGTAATAATGATATTAAATAAGTAACAGTATTTATTAAAAATAAAACCCCAATAGAAAGTAGTTTTGATTTAAATTTGAATTTTTGCTTTAGTATTTCTAAAATATAAATCATAGTTGCAAAATAACCTATAAATATTAGAGCAATGTATATAAGTAGAATAGGAAGTGTAAATAACATTAAATTTGGGAATAAATAAATAAATAATAAACAAACTAGTGGGGTTAGTAATAATGTTAAAATACCATATATACATATTTTTATAAAATTCTTGAAATTAAATTTCTTATAAGGTTTACCTATTGAAGGATTAATTCGAGTTAATAATAGTAAAAATAAAACTGAAACTACAAATGTTGAAAGATAAAGTGATAAGTTAGTTACCCATCTAGGAGTGTTATCAACAGATTTAAGATGATATGAAATTTGCCCTAGAACTAAATTATCAGGTAAGGATATTTGTTTATCATTATAATAAGTTAAGTTTCCTTGAACAAGTCCAGTTTGATTATCAGAATGCTTAAGGGAAATTGAAGAAGAGTTAATATAAGCATTTCTTCTAACTATTCCATATAGATTTACATTAGGAGAAAAAACTCTTAAATCACGTAAAATACATGAATCATAATCTATATTTAAAGTAGATGAACTTGAAACATATAAATCTTGGCAATATAGACTCAAATTAATATTGTTACCTAATAAATAAGCTGAATCTCTGATATAAACAGGTTTATTATCAGTTGAATTTCTAAATTCTATATCTTGAGCTGATACATATATATTACCATATACAGGAGCTTTAATAATTGCTTTTTTAGAGGCAATTATATATACATTTCCTTGTACTTTTTTATCTAGTACAACTGTATCGTCAAGTAAGAATAAATCATTATTTACTACATCTTCATTGTCTGAAGAATCTTGAATTATATTTTTTGAATCCACAGAATTATTATCAGCTTTTTTTGAAGTGTTATTTAAAGTATTATTTGAAGTTTTGTTTGAAGAATTATTAGATTGAGATGTGTTATTTGGTGCACAATGTGAATAGGTGCATGAAATAATAAAAAATACCATAATTAATAATGTTAAAATTTTAATCTTTTTTTTAATCATAAAGAACCTCCATAAATATACTAAATTTTCATAAATACTATATATCTATCCAAAAGTTTTGTCAATTAAATTATGGAACAATTTACCTTTGCGATTGATATTGCTAAAAGATTTTCCAAACATATTGAAAAATGGGCAAAAATGTATTAAAATTAGGAATACAGTTGGAGGGAGTAAGATTGAGTATAATAGAAGAACAAAATGAATATATAAACAAAATAAAAAAGTATAATGAAGAAAAAAATAAGAAATTTAAGTATTATATTTTAACAATGGGATGTCAGTTAAATGAGAACGATTCTGAAAAATTATGTGGAATGGTAGAAAAAATGGGGTATGAGAAAACGGACAATCCAAACGAAGCTGATTTAATTTTATTTAATACTTGTTGTGTTAGAGAAAATGCAGAAGACAAGTTATTCGGAAAGTTAGGAGAAGTAAAAAAGCAAAAAGAAGAAAAGGGAGCAATAATAGCAATTGGTGGTTGTATGATGCAAGAAAAACATATAACTGACAAGATAAATAAAAGTTATCCATATTATGATCTCATTTTTGGAACACATACTTTATATAGATTTCCGGAAGATTTATATAAAGTTATACTAAATAGAAAAAAGCAAGAAGATATATTAGATATAGATGGAGAAATATATGAAGGCTTGCCAATAAAAAGAAGTGATAATCAAAAGGCATCTGTAGCAATTATGAATGGGTGCAATAATTTTTGCACATATTGCATAGTTCCATATGTTAGAGGAAGAGAGAGAAGTAGAAAACCAGAAGATATTATAAATGAAATAACCTCTTTAGCATCAGAAGGATATAAAGAGATAACTTTATTAGGTCAGAATGTTAATTCATATAATGGAGAAAATGGCGTTACCTTTGCAAAATTATTAGAGAAAATAGTTAAGATAGATGGAATAGAAAGAATAAGATTTATATCACCACATCCAAAAGATTTTACAGATGATGTAATAAAAGTGATAGCAGAAAACGAAAAAATATGTAAAATTATACATTTACCATTACAATCAGGAAGTTCTAATGTATTAAAAGCAATGAATAGAAGATATTCAAAAGAACAATATTTAAATTTAGTAGAAAAAATGAAGAAACAAATTCCAAATGTTTTATTTTCAACAGATATAATAGTAGGTTTTCCAGGAGAAACAGAAGAAGATTTTGAAGATACATTAGATGTAGTAGAAAAAGTTAAATTTGAACAGGTATATATGTTTATATATTCTAGAAGAGTTGGAACTCCTGCAGATAAGATGGAAAATCAAATCCCAGAAGAAATAAAACATAAAAGATTTGATAGATTAAAAGAATTAGTAGAAAAACAAACAGAGATAAATAATGAAAAATACCTTGGAACTATCCAAAAAGTTTTAGTAGAAGGAACAAGTAAAAATAATGCGGAAATGTTAACAGGAAGAACAGAGTCAAACAAGGTAGTAATTTTCGAAGGAGAAAAAAATTTAATAGGAACAACTAAAAACATTGAAATAATAGAAAATTGTTTATGGTATCTTAAGGGAAAAATTTTAAATTAAAACAGTTTGGAGAAGATAGAAAAAATAAAAGAAAAATGAAGTCTAACGACGCAAGATACTGATTATTTTTCAAAAAAATGAAAGGAGAAAAAATGGCAGAATATTCACCAATGATGCAACAATACTTGGAAACAAAAAGTAAATATGATGACTGTATCCTTTTTTACAGATTAGGAGATTTCTATGAAATGTTTTTTGATGATGCTATTACAGCATCAAAAGAATTAGAAATCACTTTAACAGGAAGAGATTGTGGACAAGCAGAAAGAGCTCCAATGGCAGGAATTCCTTTTCATGCAGCAGATATGTATATATCAAGATTAATAACAAAAGGATATAAAGTAGCTATTTGTGAGCAACTAGAAGATCCAAAAACAACAAAAGGAATGGTAAAAAGAGATGTTATAAGAGTCGTAACTCCAGGAACTCTAATAGAAACTAATATGCTAGATGAAAAAAAGAATAATTATATAATGTCAATATATAAAAATGGCTTGTTCTTTGGATTAGCAGTATGTGATGTTTCGACCGGTGATTTTTATGCAACAGAAATAAAAGAAACAAATAATTTTTCAAGATTACTAGATGAAATAGCAAGATATTCTCCAGCAGAAATCATTGTTAATAATATGATGTTTTCATCTAATGAAGAAATAGAAAAAATAAAAGAAAGATTTCAAAGTTATATATCTAAAATAAGTGATGAAAAGTTTATAGATGAGAGTTCACAAATAGAAAAAAATTATAAAATAATAGATACTAATAATGAAGAAATAAAAAATTTAGAAAATAGAGGACTAGCATTAAATGCCATAAGTGAATTAGTATATTATTTTAATGAAACTCAAAAAACAAAATTGGAACATGTAAATAAAATCCAAATATATAATACAACAAAATACATGTGCTTAGATATTAATGCAAGGAGAAATCTTGAGATTACAGAAAGAATGAGAGACAAATCTAAAAGAGGAACACTACTTTGGGTATTAGATAAAACATGTACTTCTATGGGGGGACGTAATCTAAGAAGATGGCTAAATAATCCATTAATAGATATAAAAGAAATAAATGATAGATTAGACGCAGTTGAAGAGCTAAAAGAAAATATGATGTTAAAAGGAGAAATAATAGAAAGCTTAAAGAAAGTTTATGATATAGAAAGATTAATAGGAAAAATATCATATGGAAATGCTAATGCAAGAGATATGATATCATTAAAAAATTCAATACAACAATTGCCAGATATAAAAAGGCTTTTATCAAACACAAAATGTAACCTATTAAAAGAATTATATAATGGTTTAGATGAACTTATGGACATATATGAACTTATAAATCAAGCAATAGTAGAAGAACCTCCTATAAGTGTAAAAGAAGGAGGCTTAATAAAATTAGGATATAATGAAGAAATAGATAGACTAAAATCAGCAACAACAGACGGAAAAAAATGGCTTGTTGAGCTAGAGTTAAAAGAAAAAGAAGCTACTGGAATTAAAAATTTAAAAGTTGGATTTAATAAAGTATTTGGATATTTTATCGAGGTTACTAAATCAAATTTAAATCAAGTGCCAGATAGATATATAAGAAAACAAACATTAGCAAATGGGGAAAGATATATAACGGAAGAGCTTAAGAAAATAGAAGAGACTATATTAGGGGCAGAGGATAAGCTTATAAATTTAGAATATAATGTTTTCCAAGATATTAGAAGCAAATTAGAACAACAAATAGAAAGAATTCAATCAACTGCTGATGTTATTTCGAAATTAGATGTACTAACTTCTTTTGCAACTGTAGCAGAAGATATGGACTATGTCAAACCAATAGTAGATGAAGAAGGAATCATAGAAATTAAAGATGGAAGGCATCCTGTTATAGAAAAAATGCTCCCTAGTGGAAGTTTTGTTCAAAACGATACTTACCTAGATAAAGATAATGATAGATTATCAATAATCACAGGACCTAATATGGCAGGAAAATCTACATATATGAGGCAAGTCGCCTTAATTACACTTATGGCACAAGTTGGAAGTTTTGTACCAGCTTCTTATGCAAAGATAGGAGTAGTTGATAAAATATTTACAAGAGTAGGGGCATCAGACGATTTAAGTATGGGACAAAGTACTTTCATGGTAGAAATGATGGAGGTAGCAACTATTTTAAAGGAAGCAACAGCAAATAGTTTAGTAATATTAGATGAAATAGGAAGAGGAACTTCTACATATGATGGTTTATCAATAGCATGGGCTGTAGCAAGTCACATTGCTGATAAGGAAAAATGTGGAGCAAAGACATTGTTTGCAACACATTATCATGAACTTACAAAATTAGAAGAAGAGGTTGAAGGTGTAAAAAATTATTCTATAGCAGTAAAAGAAAAAGGAGAAGATATAATATTTCTTAGAAAAATCATTGAGGGTGGAACAGATGAAAGCTACGGAATACATGTAGCAAAGCTTGCTGGAGTTCCACAGAATGTTGTGAAAAATGCAAATGAAATTTTAAAAAGTTTGGAAAGAAAAAGTGCTTTAGGAAACAAAGCAATAGAAAAAGAAAACAAAAAAGTAGCAGCAGGGCAATTGGATATGTATAACTATAAATTAGCTGAAATAGCACATCAAATAGATAAAATAAATGTTAATGAATTAACACCAATAGACGCTTTAAATATACTAGTTAAATTAAAGGATAGTGCATCTTAACAAAAGAAAAAGTAATTTAAATATAATTTGATTTTTTGGGGGATGCCAAATGGAGGAATTAAAAGATAAAGAAGAAAGGAAAACAACAGATTTAATTGTTGTAAAGCAGAAAAAAAATTATAAACAAGAAAACAAAGTATTAAAAATTTTTTTGAATGTAATTGGTACAATATTTAAATTAATACTTAAATTAACTGTAATTGTAGCTATATACAGTGCCATATTTTCTATAGTTGCATACCATAGTAATAAGTATGTTGTGGAAAAATTAAGAGAATCAGAAGCTAATAAAAAAGTTGATCCAGTTTTAGAAGAATTACGAAAAAATAAAAATAATGACAAGAATGACGATAAAACAAAAGAAGATAAAGAAAAAGACGAGAACAAAGAGAATAAAAATGAAAATAAAGAAGATAAAAATAAAGAAGATAAAAATAAAGAAGAGAAAAATAAAGAAGAGAAGAAAAATACTACAAAACAGACCAATAAAAATCAAACTAAAAAAAATAGTGGAAATAGCAACAAAAAATAAAATCACAAATTGTGATTTTATTTTTTTGTTAAGCTATAATATATCTTTACTTTTTAACAAAAATGTTATATAATTCCTAATCATATTAAGGTATTTGAGATAGGAGAGATGATTATGAGCGAAAACACAGAACAAGAATTAGATTTAAACCAACTTATGAAAGTTAGAAGAGAAAAATTAGATGAATTAAAAGAGAATGGAAAAAATCCATTTGAAATAACTAAATTTAATAGAACACATTTAAGCAAAGAAATAAAAGATAATTATGAAGAGTTAGAACAAAAAGATGTAACAATAGCAGGAAGAATTATAGCAAAAAGAATAATGGGAAAGGCATCATTTTGTACAATACAAGATAGCACAGATAAAATACAAAGCTATGTAAGTATAAATGATTTGGGAGAAGAAAGTTATAAAGCTTTTAAAGCATTTGATATAGGAGATATAATAGGAATAACAGGGTTTGTATTTAAAACAAGAACAGAGGAAATATCAGTTCATGCAAAAGAAGTAGTTTTATTAACAAAGTCTTTAAGACCACTTCCAGAAAAGTTTCATGGATTAAAAGATACAGATTTAAGATATAGACAAAGATATGTAGATTTAATTGTAAATCCAGAAGTAAAAGATACTTTTATTTTAAGAAGTAAAATATTAAAAGAAATTAGAAAATTTATGGATGATAAGGGGTATATGGAAGTAGAAACTCCTGCTTTAACAACAGTTGCAACAGGAGATGCTGCAAGACCATTTATAACACACCATAATACATTAGACTTACAAATGTATTTAAGAATTGCACCAGAGCTAAATTTAAAAAGACTAATCGTTGGTGGAATTGATAAAGTTTTTGAAATAGGTAAAAACTTTAGAAATGAAGGAATGGATATTAAGCACAATCCAGAATTTACTGCAATGGAATTCTATTCTGCTTATGAAGATTATAATGATATGATGAATATGGCAGAAGGACTTATTTCAACAGTTGCAAATAATGTATTAGGAACAACAAAAATCACATACGAAGATTTAGAAATAGATTTAACACCAGGCTGGAAAAGAATAACAATGATAGATGCTATTAAAGAAGTAACAGGAGTTGACTTTAATACTATAAAAACAGATGAGGAAGCACAAGCTATAGCAAAAGAAAAAGGCGTTGAATATGAAGAAATAAAGAATACAAGAGGACATATTATAAATGAATTCTTTGAAACATTTGTAGAAGAAACATTAATTCAACCTACATTTATAACAGATTATCCAGTAGAAATATCACCATTAACAAAAAGAAAGAAAGAGAGTCCAGAATTAGTTGAAAGATTTGAATTATTTATTGGTGGAAGAGAATATGGAAATGCATATTCAGAATTAAATGATCCAATAGATCAATATGAAAGATTTATGAAACAAGTAGAGGCTAAAGAAAAAGGTGATGAAGAAGCTGGAGGTATGGATGAAGACTTTGTTAATGCTCTAGAAATAGGATTGCCACCAACAGGAGGAATGGGAATAGGTTTAGATAGATTAATTATGCTATTAACAAATTCATCATCAATTAGAGATGTAATATTTTTCCCAACTATGAAACCATTAAATTAGTTTAATTTAGGTATAATATTGGATTAAATACTAAAGAAAAAGAAAGGAGAGTTTAATGTTTAGTTTTAATTTTGATAGAAGGTACTTGTATATTATTTTAGGAATATTAGCAATAAGCGTGTTAGTACAGTATTCATCAGGACAATTGCTTGGTTTGTTATATTCTTTACCAGGAATATTAATTGCTATAAGTTTTCATGAATATGCACACGCTTTAGCAGCAGTAAAATTAGGAGATGAAACTCCAAGAAATCAAGGAAGATTAAATTTAAATCCACTAAGCCATATTGATCCAGTTGGTTTTATACTATTATTATTTGCAGGGTTTGGATGGGGA
The DNA here is from genome assembly GCA_947581825.1 of uncultured Clostridia bacterium. Lineage (GTDB taxonomy): Bacteria > Bacillota > Clostridia > TANB77 > CAG-508 > CANPVP01. Next base: position 162,032 of record CANPVP010000002.1, read on the forward strand.
AAGCCAGTACAAACAAATCCAGCAAGATATAATAGAAATATAGATATGGCAAAGGGAGAAGCAATAGTATCTTTTGCAGGACCAGCAATGAATTTTTTTCTTGCAATCGTATTTGCAATTGTATATGCTTTAATAGGCAAATATGCTAGTATTAGTTTTGCAATGTCAACTGCCGGCAGTGTTTTATTAACTATAGTACAATATATAATAATTATAAACATTGGGTTAGGTGTATTTAATTTAATTCCTCTTCCACCATTAGATGGTTCTAAAATATTGAAAAACTTCTTATCATATAATACAAGAAGAAAATTCGAAGAAAGTGAGCAATTATTTTATGTAATCTTCTTAGCATTATGGATTACAGGTTTAGCAGGAACTATTATATCACCAATTATAGATTATATTTATAGTGGTATTATGAAATTGGTATTAGGAATAGTATTATAGTACCTTAAAAAGGATGATAATAAAAATGAAAAAAGATTTATTAGTATTAGGAATTGAATCAAGTTGTGATGAAACTTCTGTATCAGTTGTAAAAAATGGTAGAGAAGTTCTTTCTAATGTTATTAATTCACAAATAGATATTCACACAAGATTTGGAGGAGTTGTACCAGAAATTGCTTCTAGAAATCATGTTGAAGCAATTTCAGCAACGACGATGCAAGCTTTAAAAGATGCAGGTATTACATTTGATGATATAGATGTTATTGCATGCACATATGGACCAGGTTTAGTAGGAGCTTTACTTGTTGGAGTATCTTATGCAAAAGCATTAAGTTATGCACTAAATAAACCATTAGTAGGGGTTAACCATATAGAAGGGCATATTGCAGCAAATTATATTACTTTTGAAGAATTAGAACCACCATTTTTATGCTTAATAATTTCAGGAGGGCATACTCATTTAGTATCTATTAAAGATTATACTGAATTTGAAATATTAGGAAAAACTAGAGATGATGCAATTGGTGAAGCTTTTGATAAGGTAGCCAGAGTAGTAGGACTAGGTTATCCAGGAGGACCTAAAATAGACAATATGGCAAAAGAAGGAGAGCCTAATATACAGCTACCAATAACTCATTTTGATAATTTAGATTTTAGCTTTAGTGGTATAAAAACAGCGGTTTTAAATTTAAATCATAAAGATCCTAATATTAATAAAAATGATTTATGTGCAAGTTTTGAAAAGGCTGTAACAGAAATGTTATTAGAAAATACTAAAAAAGCATTAGATAAATTAAAGGTAAAAAAATTAGCTTTAGCAGGAGGAGTATCTGCTAATTCATATATAAGAGAACAATTTTCAAAATTAGGAGAAGAAAAAGGAATAAAAGTTTATTATCCTAATATTCAATTATGTACGGACAATGCTGCAATGATAGCATCTGCAGGTTATTATAATTACATAAATGGAAATACATCGGATTTATATTTAAATGCAATACCAAATTTAAAAATTACTAATTAATCAATATCTTAAATTACAACAATATATTTTTTCAAAAATGCTCGTTCAAGCAATTTTCGCAGACCTTCTATGAGGGTTTTATGGCACCCTTCCACTTGGTCGTGAACTCTTTCCATAAAACCGACAAAAAGGTCTAGCTCAATTACTTTCAATGCGCTTTTTTCAAAAATATATTGTTGTAATTTCGAATAAGAATAATATAGAGAAAATTTTAAAAATAAAAAGGAGAAAAACATGTCAGTATATACTATAGCTGATTTGCATTTATCTTTTAATGAAAACAAACCAATGGATATTTTCGGTGATATATGGAATAAACATGAAGAGAAGATAAGAAAAAACTGGATAGAGAATGTTAGAAATGAGGATTTAGTTGTATTACCCGGAGATTTCTCATGGTCTATGAAATTAGAAGATACATATAAGGATTTTGAATACTTAGAAAATCTTCCAGGAACTAAAATTCTTTTAAAAGGCAATCATGATTATTGGTGGTCAACAATTACGAAGATGAATCAGTTTATTAAAGATAGTAATTTTAAAACAATAAATTTTCTACAAAATAATAGTTATGAAACTGAAAATGCTATTATTGCAGGAACTAGAGGATGGGTTATAAATGATATAGAAAATGAAAAGATTATAAATAGAGAGTTGGAAAGATTAAAATTATCCTTACAAGATGCAAAAAGCAGAGTAGAAAAAAGTGAGAAAGAAAAAGAAATAATAGTGTTTATGCATTATCCGCCAGTAACATATCAAGCAATGAATTCTTTAGAAATTTTAAAGTTTGTTGAAATAATGAAACAATATAATATAAAAAGATGCTATTATGGACATTTACATAGTGATTCAATAAAGACAGCAGTTGAAGGAGAGATACAAGGAATAGAATTTAAACTAATTAGTGCAGATTATTTAAAATTTAATCCACTAAAAGTATTATAGACACGGAGATTGTTTTTTCAAAGATAAATTCGAAAAATCTAAGATAAAAACTCTATCTCCGTGTCTATATGTTATAGAATTATACAGATTAATCCGCCACTACCTTCATTTATTATTTGTTCTAATGTTTCTTGCAGTTTACCTTGTGCATCTTCAGGCATACGAGATAGTTTATTTTGTAAGCCTTCATTTACTAGTTCATGCAAACTTTTTCCAAAAATATTAGATTCCCAAATTTTAATTGGGTCACTTTCAAATTCAGAAAGTAGATAGTTTACTAAGTCTTCAGACTGCTTTTCACTTCCAACAATAGGAGAAACTTCAGTTTCGATGTCGGCACGAATCATATGAATTGATGGAGCTTTGGCACGAAGTTTTACTCCAAATCTAGAACCTTGTTTTACCATTTCAGGCTCTTCAAGAATTAATTCTTCGATTGAAGGGCTAACAATTCCATAACCTTTTGCACGAACCTCTTCTAAAGCATAAGCAATTTTATCATATTCCTTTTTTCTAGAAGCAAACTCGGTAATGATTGAAAACAAATCAGCTTCATTTGAAATCGAAACACCTGAGATTTCTGTTAATACATTATAAAATAAAGATTCGTTAATTGTTATTAAAATAGATGCAGAACCATTTCCTAAATCAATTGATTGTAAACTAGTATTTGTTATAATATCAGTTTTTTGTATTTGTGTTACAGAATTATCTATTTGCTTTATGAGTTTAATACCAGAAAAAGCAGTTTTTATTTCAGAATATAATGTTTGTTTTAATGAATGATTGTCAGGAAGACCATCAATCCATTTAGGATATGATATATTTATAGTATCTATAGGAAATTCATATAGAATTTTACTAAAAATATTATTTATATCTTGATTACTTAGATTAGAACAATCAATAGCTACTACAGGTGTTGAATATTTAGATTCTAAGTCTGAAGCTAAAGCGGTTGTATAATCTGAAGTAGGATCATTTGAATTTAAAACAATAACAAAAGGTTTATTAAGAGCCTTTAATTCATTTACAACACGTTCTTCAGCTTCAATATAGTCTTCACGAGGAATATCAGTTATACTACCATCAGTTGTTATTAAAACTCCAATAGTTGAATGCTCTTCAATAACTTTTTTTGTACCAATCTCAGCAGCTAATTCAAATGGCATTTCTTCTGTTGACCATGGAGTTTTTACCATTCTAGGAACATCATCTTCTAAATAACCTAAAGCATTATTAACTAAATAGCCAACACAATCAACAAGACGTGTTTTTAATTTTAAATTATCTCCAATATTAATTTCTACAGCTTCGTTAGGAACAAATTTGGGCTCTGTTGTCATAATTGTTCTGCCAGCAGCACTTTGAGGAAGTTCATCTCTGGCACGTTCTTTTTTGTATTCATTATTTATATTAGGAATAACCAATAAATCCATAAATTGTTTTATAAACGTGGACTTTCCTGTCCTTACAGGGCCAACAACACCAACATAAATGTCACCACCTGTACGAGTTTGTATATCTTGATAGATATCTAAATTTTCCATTTATAAGTACCTCCTTAGAAAATGTTTGTACATTGTAACTTTACTAATTTATATGAAGATGAAAAAAGAATATTCCAAAACATATGTAAAAATATACAAAATATTAATCAAAATTTATTAGAATACATATTATAAATTATAGGGAATAAATAAGAATTGCTTTTTTTGTGTTGATGTGTTAGAATACAAAATTAGAAAGCATTCATTTGGGAGGTAAATAAAATGGCAGATGAAATAGTAGCAGTTATAATGGCAGCAGGAAAAGGAACTAGAATGAAAACAAATAAATCAAAAGTTGTACATAAAATATATGGAAAAGAATTAGTAAAAAGAGTAGTGGAAACAGCTCAAAAATTAAATGTAGATGATATAATAACTGTTGTAGGCTATAAAAAAGAGCAAGTTCAAGCAGTATTAGGCGATAGCGTAAAATATGCTGTTCAAGAAGAAATGTTAGGAACAGGGCATGCTGTACTTCAAGCAGAAAAATATTTAAAAGACAAAACAGGAAAAGTTATTATTTTATCAGGAGATGTGCCAATACTTAGAGCAGAAACTTTGAGAAAATTAATCGAAAAAAGTATTCATGATAAAGAATATGCTACAGTTCTTACTGCAAAATATGACAATCCAACAGGATACGGAAGAATATTAAGAGATATAGGTGGAAGTGTTAAAGCAATTGTAGAAGAAAAAGATGCAACACCAGCTCAACGTGCAATAAAAGAAATTAATGCAGGAGTATATTGCTTTGATATACAAGAACTTTTAAAAGCTTTAAAGGAATTAAAGCCAGATAATGCACAAGGAGAATATTATTTACCAGATGCAATAAGAATAATGAATGATAAAGGACTAAAAACAGGTGCAATAATAATTGAAGACAATACTGAAATATTAGGTATAAATGATAGAGCTCAACTAGAATTGCTTACGAGAGTTTTAAAAAATCGTATAAATAAAGAACATATGGCAAACGGAGTTACTATAGAAGATAGTGATAATACATACATATATGATGATGTCGTAATAGGAAGAGATACAGTTATTCATCCAAATACAACAATAAAATCAGGAGTAGAAATAGGTGAAGACTGTGAAATTGGTCCTAATGCATATATAAGAGAAGGATGCAAATTAGCTAATAATGTAAAAATAGGAAGCTTTGTAGAAATAAAAAAAGCAATAATAGGTGAAGGCACAAAAGTACCACATTTATCATATATAGGAGATTGTGAAATTGGAGAAAAAACAAATATTGGATGTGGAACAATAACATGCAACTATGATGGATTTAATAAAAGTAAAACTATTATAGGAAACAGATCTTTTGTTGGATCAAATGTTAATTTAGTTGCACCAGTAGAAATAGGAGATAATACTTTTATTGCAGCAGGTTCAACAATAACAGAAGATGTTCCAGCAGATTCATTAGCAATAGCAAGACAAAGACAATTAAATAAAGAAGGTTGGAACAAAAAAGATTAATAAAATTAAACATTACTCAAAAAGAGAAAGCAGTTTTGCTCTCTCTTTTTTTGTTATTCATTTTTATATTGTTTTCAAAATTATAATGAAAACATACTATAATTCCTGATTACCAGGAATTAAATAATCAACTATACCATATATAACAGCACCTATTATTGCTGCTATCCAAGATATTGAATAACCAACAACAAAATATTGTGTTACATATAATGTAATTGCTGCTAATACAAAACCTACAAAACCTTTACCAAAAGGACTAGCATTGATACCTGTAAATTTTACAATTAGATAATCCATTATAGTAAGAACAACAGTAGCAATTGCTAATGCCCAAATACTATTTATTGTAAAACCAGGAGTAAAGAATGCTGTTATAGCAAGAACTACGGCAGCACCAATCATTCTGCCAACTATTTGCCAGACTGTGCTAGAACCATTGGAAGTTTGAGTATTACCTTGATTGTTAGCCATGATTACAACCTCCTTAATTTATATTAGTAATTTAAATTTTTGCATGTTTTATAAATATATTATTCTCACAAAAAAATATTTTATACATTTCTAAAAAAAGAATAATTTTTAATCTTTTTGGAAAAATATAATTAAAACAAATAATGTGAGGTAAAAAAATGATAACAACTTTTTTAAGAGCAATAATACTATACATATTTGTATTAATTGTTATGAGATTAATGGGGAAAAGAGAAATAGGTCAGCTACAACCATTTGAATTAGTAATATCAATGATGATAGCAGATTTAGCAGCTATACCATTAACAGAAGACGGAGTTCCATTATTTAAAGGAGTAATATCAATATTAGGATTATTAGTAATGCATTTAATGATATCTGTTATAAATATGAAAAGTGTAAAATTAAGAGCGATAATTTGTGGAAAACCTAAGATACTAATATATAGAGGAAAAATAAATGTAAAAGCATTAATAAAAGAAAGATTTACAATAAATGAATTACAAGAGAAACTAAGAACAAATGGAGTTATGAGTTTAGCTGATGTAGAATATGCAATACTAGAAACAAGTGGGGATTTAAGTGTTGTCCAAAAACCTAATAAAAGAACAGCAACTCCAGAAGACTTTAATATAGAACCAGAATATGAAGGAATTCCATATGATTTAGTAATTGATACAAAAGTTCAACATGAAAATTTAAAAATATTAGGTAAAGATTATAAATGGCTAGAAAAAGAATTAAAAAAATTTGGCTTTAAGCCAGAAGAAGCTCTAATAGTAACTTTAGATGGAAAAGGAAACTTATTTTGTCAGAAAAAAGATAAAGTATAGGGGGATATATGTATAAAGAGGTAATAATTAGTATAGTGATAATAATTGCAATTATTATAGGAAACAATATTTCTCAAGGATATACAGATTCAAGTATAGAAGAAATTGATAAAAAACTATCAAATCTACGAGAACAGGTATATAAATCTTTAGAAATTGATGTGAAAAGTAATAATGATAAAATGAAACAAGAAATAGATGAAATATTAGAAGAATGGGAAAAAAGATACTATTTGTTAGCAATATATATAGAACATGATGAATTAGAAAAAGTAAAAAAAGAATTAGTTTCATTAAAAGCAAGTATAGACGTAGAAGAATATCAAGATGCCATTGGGGACGTAGACAGGTGTACTTTTGCTTTAGAACATTTAAAAGAAAAAGAAGTATTAAATGTAGATAATTTCTTTTAAATATGTAAAAAAAAATTCTCTTTTCAAAAAGAGAATTTTTTTTGTATCTTATTTTAATAAATCATCCATTGAATATAAACCAGCAGGTTGATTTATTATAAATTTAGCAGCTTTTAAAGCACCTTCTGCAAAAACACTTCTTGAATAAGAAGTATGAGAAATTTCAAAAGTTTCATAAGGACTATAGAATTTTACTGTATGTTCACCAACTATATTTCCACCACGAATAGAAGAAAAGCCAATTTCATTAGTTTTTCTTTTTTCTCTTGAAGAAAATCTATCAAATTTATATTCCATAGAGTTATCTAAGCTCTTATTTATAGTATCGGCTAAAAGAAGAGCAGTACCACTTGGTGCATCAACTTTTCTATTGTGATGAGTTTCTATTATTTCAATATCACTATCTTTTAAAATAGGGGCAATCTGAGAAAGTATTTTTGCCATAAGATTTATATCATATGACATATTTGCAGATTTAAAAATTGGAATACTTTTACTATACTCTTCAACTGTTTTTTTTTGTTGATCTGATAAACCAGTAGTAGCAATAACTACAGGGATAGAAGAACTTTTGGCGTATTCTAAGATATTTAGTGTAGCTACAGGAACTGAAAAGTCAATTATAACATCTGGCTTTACAGTTATAGATGATAGACTTGTATATACAGGATATGATGTATTACCTAAATCCTCTTTGTCGAATCCAGCAAGTACTAAAAAATCAGAATTTTGTTCAATTTGATTTACAACTTCTTGTCCCATTTTTCCGTTGCAACCATTAACTAAAACATTAATCATATATGAAAATCTCCTTTAACAAGATAATAGCAAACATAAAAGATATTTGCTTTTTTTGCATTATATCATACAAGGAATAAAAAGGAAATAGTACGTATGACAATAATGTGACATTTTATAAAAAAAAATCCAAAATATTGACTTGCTTTTTATAGGAATGTTATACTAAAAACATAGAACTATGTTCTACGTACAAAGGAGGTTAGAAAATGTTAAGGTTACGTGAAAGATCAGGAAGAGTTACAGCATTACTAACTATAATATTAATTTTAAGTTCGACAATTTTACCTAGTATATCACTTGCTAAATCTACTAAAGAATACACACAAACATTAAAAACAGGAATATCAAGTTTCCCAAAAGATTATCAATCAGATTTAAAAGAACTTCAAAAAATGCATCCAAATTGGAACTTTGAAGCTTATTATACAGGAATAGATTGGGATACTTTTATAAATTCACAAACATGTGCAACAAAAACAGGAATAAGCTTAATTAGCAAATCGGTAGAAGCAAGCTGGAAAGATACTTGCGATTATAATGTAAACAATAATAATAGCTTTGTATGTGCATCTAGAGGAATAACAGAATATTATGCTGATCCAAGAAATTTTTTGGATGAAACAAGTATTTTTCAGTTTTCAGAATATACATACAATTCAAAAGTACATACATTAGCAGGAGTAAAAAAATCAGTAAAAGGAACTTTTTTAGATGATACTGTAACTTTCAAATTAGATGGAAAAGATAAAGAGATGTCTTATGCCGAAATAATAATGGAAGCAGCAAAACAATCTAAAATGAGTCCATATAGCATAAGAGCTAAAATAATTCAAGAAGTTGGAGTAAATGGAAGTGGCTCTGTTAGTGGCAAATATAAAAATTATGAGGGCTACTATAATTTCTATAATTATGGAGCATATGATGATAATAAATTAGGAGCAATTGGATGTGCACTAAAATATGCAAAAGAGAAAGGCTGGGACAACCAATATACGGCAATAGTTGAGGGAGCAAAACTACTATCAAACTCTTATACTTTAGCAGGACAAAATACAGCATATTTCTACAAATGGGATGTTGTAGGAAAATCAGTATTAACAACAGGAAAAACACAAAAAGTTGATGAGTCAATGCTGTTTACACATCAATATATGACGAATATACAAGATCCATGGGGACAATCAAAATCTTTGTGGAGTATGTATAATAATGCAGGAATATTAGATGAAAAAATTAATTTCATAATACCTGTATATCAGAATATGCCAAAGTCAACAAGTAAACCAACATCAATAGATATGGAAGGAAAAAATCTATACTACGCAGATGTAGATACAAATTTACAAATTAGAAGCAAGCCATCTACAAGTGGTTCAGTTCTTTGTAAAGTTGCAAAGAAAACAAAAGTTATAATGCTTGAAAGAGAATATAAAAAAGCAGATGATTATTCTTGGGATAAAATCCAATTATCAAATGGAACAATTGGATATGCAGCATCTATGTATTTAAAACCATGTGAGAATGAAACAAAAGATGTTGCTGTAACATCAGTAAAATTAGATAAATCAAATGTTTCTCTAGAAGTAGGAAATGGAGCAGTAATCACAAGTACTGTGCTAAAAGCAAATATAACACCAAGCAATGCAACAAACAAAACATTAACATGGTCAACATCAAACTCAAAAGTAGCAACTGTATCATCAGGAACAGTTAAAGCAGTTGGCGAAGGTTCAGCAACAATTACTGTAAAAACAAAAAATGGAAAAACAGCTACATGTAAAGTGACAGTAGTAAATGTTGAAGAAGAAGAATATCAAAATGCAGTAATAAATGCAGATGTTTTAAACGTAAGAAAAACTCCAAGTACAAGTGCAGCATCAATTGCAAAAGTATATGAGAACGAATATGTAAAAGTACTAGAAGAAAATGCAGGAAAACATGATAACTATATATGGAGTAAAATTCAAACAACAAATGGAGTTGTTGGATATGTTGCAAAAGAGTATTTAACAATACTAGAAGATATTAAAATAGATGAAGAAAATAAGCAAATAATAGTTACACCAGATATGCTAGCAAAAGATATAAATGAAAATAATTCAAATTTAGTAATAACAGATGCAAAGGGAAAATCAGTAAAAGCAAATGATTTAATAGGAACAGGATATAAAGTAAAAGATAAATCAACTAGCAAAGAATATGTTATTGTAAAAAAAGGCGACACAAATGGAGATGGAAAAGTAAAAGCAACAGATTACATGTGTATAAAGAACTATATAATGAATACAAAGAAGTTTAAAGAGTGTGAAAAAGCAGCAGCAGATGTAAATGGAGATGGAAAAGTAAAAGCAACAGATTATATGCGTATAAAAAATTATATAATGGAGCAAAGTCCAATCACACTTTAATTAAAAGAATGGAGAGGATATAATTGAATAATAATTTAAAAAAATATATTATTTTTACTTTGATATTAATGTCATTTTTGATAATAGCAATTTCTATTAAATCTAATGCAGCGGGTTTTTCATCAAGCATTAGCTCGGTAACATTAAATGTAGGCGAAAGTAAAACAGTAACTATAACAGCTACAGATTGTGGAGGTAAATTTGCAATTTCCACTTCAGATTCAAATGTAGCTACGGTATCTAGTAATGAACAATGGATAGAAAGTAGTAGTGCAACATTTACAATAAAAGGTGTTTCAAAGGGAGATGCAACAGTAAGTATTAAAGCTGAAAATGTAGGTTCTACTGATGGAGAAAAAGACATAACTGGCACAAAGACTATTTCTGTAAAAGTTAATGAAAAAAAATTGGATACAAATACTAACACTAATACAACTAAAAACGATAATAAAAACACAAATACAAATACAAACTCAGATAAAAACACAACTAAGCCAAGTAATACTACAGATGATAAGAAAGTAACTTTTTCAAAATCATCTGGAACAGTATACGCATCTGATGATATTAATCTAAGAGGGTCTGCAACAACAAAAGAAAAAAATATATTAAAATCATTAGACAAAGGAACAAAAATGACTATTATGGAAAAGTCTAATGGGAAGATAGATGGATATTCTTGGTATAAAGTTTCTGTAGATGGCACAACTGGGTATGTTGCAACAAGTTTAGTAACAACTAAAAAACCAGCAGATAAACCTGCTCTAAATGCATTAACAGTAAGCCCAGGAAGTTTATCACCAGCTTTCGCAAAAGGAACAACAACATATAACGTGTCTGTTGAATCTGATGTAGAAAAAGTAACAGTTAAAGCAACAGGAGCTTCAGGAGCAACTGCAAAAGTAACATGCAAAGGAACTACTGTTTCAAATGGAGTAGTACCTATAAACGAAGGATTAAATACAATAAATGTTCAAGTATCTAAGGATGGAGAAACAAATACATATACAATATATGTAAGAAAATCAATAGAAGAAGATTCAGAGGGAAATATAAAGGATGATGAAAATAGCGATGAAGATTTATTCTTAAAGAGTCTAGAAGTTGAAGGCTTCGAACTTTCTCCAGAATTTGATAAAGATACATATTCATATACAGTAGAAATTCCAGCAGATGACGATACAACTTCATTAGATATAGAAGCAACAACTAATGATAAAGAAGCAGAAGTTGAAATAATTGATAATGAAGATTTTGAATATGGTGAAAATATAGTAACAATAATGGTAAAATCAAAAGATGGATCAGGAGATAAAACATATCAAATAATAGTTAACAAATTACAAAAAGGCGAAGTAGGATCAACAGAAAGTGTAAATGGAAATACAGAAACACCACTGCAAAAAAGAAGCATTATAGCAGATAATAAAGTACCTGTAATTTTAATTTGTATACTATTAGCAATAGCTATAACTTGTCTAGTACTAATAATAAGATCAGGGAAAAAAGAAGATGATTTTGAAAAACAATTAGAAGAAGATGAAGATGCAAAGGACATTTTAGATACAGAAGTTCCCGAAGAGGCATATGCTTCAAATCAATATTTGAATGAATTAAGGCAGAAAGAAAATGATAAGAGCAATTATGAAAATGAAGATGAAGAGATGGAAAAAGATGCTAAAAAAGCACGAAAAGGCAAACATTTTTAAAATAAATGCAAAAAACACTTGATTTTTGCCATAAAATATAGTATAACTATATATAGATGTTTATACTAAAAATATAATATTAAGGAGATAGTAATATGAAAAAAATAGTTTTAGGAATTATGATTTTATTATTAGTAGGAGTTCTAATGGCTCAGTCATCATTAGCAACTAGTTTAATTGATTTAGGAGATAATAATACAACAGATGGTAATACTTCATTAGAAAATAGTACAACTGATAGCAATACACTATTAGGAAATAACACAACAGATAACAACACATTATTAGGAAATAACACAACAGATAATAACACACTATTAGGAAATAACACAACAGATAACAACACACTATTAGGAAATAACACAACAGATAACAACACATTATTAGGAAATAACACAACAGATAACAATACTTTAAACGATACTAATAATAGTTCAGGAAATAGCTACGTATATAACAACGATAATAGTTCTTTACCACAAACAGGTTTAAATAATACAGGATTATTTATCTTAACAGCAATTGCTTTAGTATTTGTAGTAATTACATTTAAAAAAATATCAGATTACGGAAATTTATAAAAGATAATAAAAATAAAAAAGGAAGGAATTAAAAAGGTCCTTCCTTTTTTAAATGAATAGGAGGAATACATATGAAAAATTTAACGAGTTATTTATTAGTTATGTTTATGATACTTTTTTGGGGATTCAGAATACTAGTTGCAGTAAATGCATCTTTGGATTCAGATTTTGCAGTTAAACCAATGGATTTTACAATGGAGATAGCACTATTATTTGTAACGTTGCTATGTATAGTATTAGTTGTTAAACGTCAAATAGTAGGTGGATTATTATATGTATTTTCATATGGTTTGTATTTTGGTGTAGATTTATATAATATCTTAATGCCAATAGTACAAGGAACAGCTACTCTTGGATTAGATCAAGTAACTTCATTATTCTTCTCAGCAATAGGAATGGCTTTGCCATTATTTGTATTATTAGAATTATTGCTTGATAAAAACAGTAAGAATCATCCAAAAGATAAAAAAACTGACTGGTTTTATAAAAATGAAGAGTATGATAGAGAGATTGATGAAAGAGCAGATAAGAATAATTACAGGACTTTATAATAAATTATAGAAAGAGATAGTAAAAAATAGATGCCAATTTAATATCTTAATCTAGAATATATTAATTGGCATTTTTGTTTTCTTAGTGAAAAGTATGAGAAATAAAATTATTAAAAGGGAGAATAAGCAAGATATGAAACACAAAAAAAGAAACAATAAGCTTACTATTATAGTACTTATTAATATTTTAATTTTTTGTCTATGCAATATCATATTTGATGTGAAATATGAGCAAGTGGATGATTTTATAATGTACAATTTATATTCTGGACTAGATGGAACGTATAATTTGCACGGAGTTTATTGTCATCCTATTATATGTTTATTTATTGGATTTTTATATAGGATAATTTCTTTTATAAATTGGCACACTATATTTTTATTAAGCATGCAATTTATTTGTTTTACTTTAATTGGATATACAATAATAAAAAAACATAATACTACCATATCAGTGTTATTATATACTATTTTTGCAAGTATTTTTCATACAATTTTATTGATGTTAATACAGTATACATCAGTGGCAGCTCTACTGATATTAACATCATTTATTCTTACAGTAGATTTGTTTGAGCAAGAAGAAAATAAATCTAAAAAATATAAATTTGCTATATTTTGTTTATTTACATTAGGTGTAATGATGCGAATCGAATCATTATTAATTATATTACCTTTTATGGGAATATATTATTTAATATATATAATTGAATTTGTAAAGAAAAAGAGAACAAAAGATAATATACTAAGAATAACGAAATATTGTTTAAGTTATATGTTAATTACTGTTGCAGTTTTTGTGTCACATAATTTGTATTATAATATGAATCCAGTATATAAAAATTATACAGAATTTAACAAAATGAGAGGTTATCTACAAGATATTGCATTTGTAGATTATGATGAGAATAAAGAAATTTTTGATGAAATTGGATGGACAGCCAATGATCATTATTTATTCTATACATTTAACTTCGGAGATGAGAATAAGTATTCAAAAGAAAACTTGCAAAAGATTTATGAGTATAAAATACAGAAAGATGGTAAGTATAATTTTAACAAAAAATTTAGTGAAATAAGTCAAGACTTTGAATCAGATATTTTCGAAGTAAATACATATTTATTTATCTTTTTTATTAGTATTTTTATTTATAATTTATGGAATAAATCTAATACGGAAAAAAGTATTTTGATATTTATAGTAACTATATTGATGCATTTATTATTTATTATCATTAATAGAAATATGTTGAGAGTGGTTATTCCAGAATATATTTTAGGAACAGCATTGCTGATTTATAATTCTACTATAACAAGCCAACAAAAAATTAAAATAAATTTAGACAATATGTTTATTATATACTTTGTAATGATTTTAGTCATTGTATTTGTTGGAAATGAATATCAATATGGATATAAACTAGAAGATTATAGTAATTATCAAGATCTAATTAATTATACTAACCAAAATAAAAAGAATGTATATTTATATACAGTACCATCTCTACAGTTTAGATACTTAGCTTATTCTGTATATGAGATGCCACCTAAAGAATCTTTTTCCAATTTAAGAGTTATTGGTGGATGGGATATGTATACAGAAAATTATTATGACTTTAAAGATAGATATAATTTATCAGGAAATATGTTAGATCTTTTAAAAGATAATGTGTATTTAATAGATGGAGATGTATACTGGTCTGGTAAAAGATATGAAAATTATAAAGACAATATAGCATTATTTATAAAAGAAAATTATGATAAAGAAGTAGAGTTTAAAGAGATAGAAACGTTTGATAATTTGAAGATTTATAAGGTTTTGGAAAAGAATTTGAATAATTAAATAAGAAAAATGCATTAATTTTATAAAAAGAGATGATTATGATATAATATTGTTTTAGATAATGATAATTATATTTTAGTATATAAAAATAATGAATTAATCCATAAAGAAAGAATTAATGAAAGTTATTTTAATATTAATCTGAAAAAAATATATTATAATGAGTAGTATTATTAAGGACTAATTATTTCAATATTAAAAATAGAGGAGAATAAAATTGAAAGAAATAAGATTATGTGATAACGGAAATATAGAACAAACTTTTAAATTATGTGAAAAAAATGACTTAGGAATAGAAATACAAGGTTTTTCAAATCCTTATATAGATAATAAAAATGAATTGAAAGCAAAATATTTAGAAAATTTAATAAGAATTAATAAAGGTAGATCTTATCATGCACCATATTGGGATTTAAATCTAGGTACAAAGATTGTTGAATTACAGGAAGCAATGTTAAAAATACATAATGATGCATATAATATTGCAAAAGAATTAGGTTGCACGGAAATGGTAATTCATAGTAATTATAGACCTGGAACAGACTGGTATGATGGATGGATAAAAAGAGCAAAAGACTTTTTAGATAAATTTTTAAGTGATAAGGACGATTCTATTACAATATGTATTGAGAATCAATTTGAATCAGATAGCGAATTATTACTTAAATTAATAGATGAAGTAAATGATAATAGGGTTAAGATTTGTTTAGATATTGGACATGCTAATGCAAATTCCAATATGCAAGTAGAAGAATGGATTAAAACATTAAAAGATAGAATTATATATTATCATTTGCATAATAATCACGGAAAACAAACTATAGTAGGATATAATAAAGATGATGAACATTTAGGCATTAATAATGGAACGATTGATATAGAAAAAGTATTAAAAATAGCAGAAGAATATACACCAAATGCAATATGGAATATTGAAAGTAAAGTAGAATATTTAGAAGAATCAATAGAATATTTGAGAAAATTAAAATATATTTAATAATTTTAATTTTAAAGTGTTCGAATCTGAACAATTTAGAAAATAATAAAAGGAGAGATAAAATATGAAAAAATTAGTATGTATTGGTGGAGGGGATATTCCAAGATATAAAAATGATGTTTTACTTCCGTATGAAACCAAAGAAATAGATGAAGAAATTGTTAAATTATCTAATAAAGAGCATCCTAAATTTTTATTTATAAGCATTGCTTCATCTAATCCAATAGAATATTTTAATGGGATTAAAAAAATATATGAAAATCTTGGATGTATTGTTTCGCATCTAGATATAAATAAGACATATAAAGAAATTCAAGAAGATGTATTAAATTCTGATATTATTTACATTGGAGGAGGTTCTACTAAATATTTAGTAGAACAATTAAAAACTACAAATATTGATAAATTATTAATAAAAGCATATAATAA
The DNA here is from genome assembly GCA_947581825.1 of uncultured Clostridia bacterium. Classification (GTDB taxonomy): domain Bacteria; phylum Bacillota; class Clostridia; order TANB77; family CAG-508; genus CANPVP01. Next base: position 178,531 of record CANPVP010000002.1, read on the forward strand.
TGGAATTGTTTGTGCTGGTCTTAGTGCAGGCAGTTACTGTTGGTTTAAATATAATTATGATTTAATAGAAGGCATGAATGTTATTAACGCTGTTAATTGTGTTCATTATGATCAAAAAGATAAAGTAGCCAAAGATAAATTTTATAGTGTGATAAAAGATAATAATCTTGTAGGATACGCACTTGACAATTGTGTTGCTTTAGAATTTATAGATAACAGTATAAAAGTATTAAAAAGTAATTATGATAAAAATGCTTATAAGATTAATTATATTAACAATAAAATAGAGGAAGAAATAATGTAATTAAGGAGATAACAAGGAGTAGAATTATGGGAATAATATCATTAGCTAGTGGCAATTCATGTTGGAGAGGTTTAGATTATTACAAAAGTAAAAAGGTAACTGAATTGAATAAAATAAATGAAAATGAATATTTAAGTGTAGTAAAAGGAACTAAAAATTACAATGTTCATTTAGACATTGAACATCCAAGAAAAAGTACATGTGAGTGTCCTTTGGCTAATGGAAAAAGAATAATTTGTAAACATATAGTTGCAACATATTTTAGTGCTATTCCAGAAGAAGCTATTAATTTTGAAGATGAACAAACAAGATTACAAGAAGAATATGAAAAAGAGAATGAATATGATGAAGTAATTAAATGCTTGAGTAAAATGTCAAAGCAAGAATTAATTGGAGAATTAATTCAAGTTTTTGATTATGGTCCTGAATGGATATATAATAATTTTGTAAAAAGAAATTTATATTAGTGGAATATTATTACACAAATAAAGGAGAAATAAGAATGGATAAAAAATAGTAGAATCATTATCGAATAAACTTACAAAGGAATTTGGAAGTGGATTTTCTTCTGTAAGTATTAGAAGAATGAGAAGATTTTATGAGATGTATCCAATATGGTCGACAGTGCTGACCGAATTAAGTTGGGCTCATTTTCAAGAACTAAAAAAAATAATTAAAGACGAGAAAGAATTATATGAATTAGCCAAAGAAGAAGGTGAAGAAAATGAATGACGAAAATAAAATGAATATCAACTGGGATAGTACGAATTATCTAAACACTAGCCAAAACTATTGAAAAATCAACATTCTTCCAAATAAGATTTTTACGTATTTTTAAGAAAAGAGGGGATTTAATAATATATTTGAAAAAAAGAGGAGGGATAATTGATGCAAAAGTTAGAAGAATATCAATCGGGAAGTTATCTAAAAGTAAATGATTATAAAGCATTTATGCCAAGCAAAATAAATGACGAATGGATATGGAATGATAGTGAACTTAATAAATTATTATCTGAAGCTAGCTTGCAACTTGGGGCATTAAATGGTTTTGCTGAACAGATTCCCAATATAGATATTTATATTAAAATGCATGTAAAAGTTGAAGCCAATAAATCTAGCAGAATTGAAGGAACTAGAACTACAATTGATGAAGATTTACTAGAAAAGTTGGATGTTGATCCTGAAAAAAGAGATGATTGGCAAGAAGTTCAAAATTATGTAGAAGCTATGAATTACGGAATTGAAAGAATAAAAGAATTACCTGTATGCACAAGATTGATAAAAGAAATACATGCGATTTTATTAAAAGATGTTAGAGGAAATCATAAAAATCCAGGAGAATATAGAATTTCTCAAAATTGGATTGGTGGGACAAGACCAGATAATGCAGTATATGTACCACCAATACCAAGTGAAATAGGAAATTGTCTTAATGATTTAGAAAAATTTATAAATAATGATAATATAAATGTGCCTGAATTAATAAAGATTGCAATGATTCATTATCAGTTCGAATCAATACATCCATTTTTAGATGGAAATGGAAGAACTGGAAGAATTTTAATTCCAATTTATTTATTAAGTAAGGGAATAATAAATAAGCCTTGTTTTTATATATCAGATTATATTGAAAAAAATAAAGAGGCTTATTACGATTTCTTAAGTAGAGTAAGGACTAATAATGATATGATTTCTTGGGTAAAATTTTTCCTAGAAGCAACGATAGAAACGGCTAAAACAGCGAGAGTAAAATTTGAAAACATAATTAAATTAACCAATGAGATGAACAATAAAATTATGGAATTACCAATAAAACCTGAGAATTCAAAAAAAGTTATAGAGCTACTTTATAATGAACCTAGAGTAAACAGAAATATTATTTCAGAAAAAACTGGGATAAAGATGACAACAGTTGATAATATAATAAAAGCATTCGTTAATAATGGAATTCTAGTTGAAACGACAGGTTTTAAAAGAAATCAAATATATTTGTTTGAAAGATATATAAAATTATTTTAAGTTTATCCCAAAAATTTAAAAAAAATTGAAACAAAAAAATATATATCCCAAAAAAAACGAAAAAATTGGGATATAAAATTTTAAATCACAAAAAATAATGAATTTTTGAAATATAAAATTTTTATAAATAAAAAAGGGGAAAAATTATATGAAAAAGAAAATAATAATTATAACTGGTGGTGCAAATGGATTAGGATATGAACTAGTTGAAGAAGCAATAAAAAATAATTTGTTTGTATGCAATATAGATAGAGATAGTCAAAAAATGACTTTATTATCTGAAAAGTTTAAAGAAAATTATATGGGATTCATAGGAGATATATCCGATGAAGAATTTGTAAAGGAAACAGTAGAACAAATTTCCAATATAGGAGAAATAGGTATACTTATAAATAATGCAGGAGAGCCTTCTTTTAAAATGCCAAAGGATTATAGTAAAATTGATATAGATAAATGTTTTAAAGGATTAGAAGGAATGATACTGTTTTCGACAGAAGTATTAAAAGTAAAAGAGGAGAAGAATTTAAAGATTGTTAATATTATGTCGTCAGCTGCTCTTAGAGGAAATAAACAAGAGGCGGTATATTGTGCAACAAAATGGGGAGAAAAAGGGTACACTGAAAGTTTAAAAGCAGCATATAAAGGAACAAGTGTAAAAGTAATAGGAGTCTATCCTGGAGGAATAAACACTAATTTTTATAAAAATAGTAGAGATTATGTTTCTGAAGAAAAACAAAATTCTTTTATGAATCCAAAAGATGTTGCATGTATTATATTATCAAATGTAATGAGTGAAAAAAATCTTACTGTTGCAGATATAATTATAGAAAGAAATTCATAAGGATAAAGTTAAATAGTAATAATATAAATTACAATAGTTTTATGGAGAGAATAGATGAAAAAAATTAGTATAAAATTAAATCAAGATTATAAGCAATTTAAAAAAGGATTTAATTATGAATTAAATGGAGATTTAATAATAATTTCTGGTGTAAATGGTAGTGGAAAAAGTCAATTGGTTGATATTTTAAATAAATCTCAATTTATAGAAGAAGGAATATCTAATATTGATTTAGATAAAAAATATATTAATTCAGAAATAAGTATTGATGATAACCCAATAGACATGGTATCAATATCAAGACGTTCATTTAGGGAAAATGTAAATATTAATAATATAAAAACACCAGCTCCTAAAAATTCACAATGGCATAAGAACGAAGCTTGGAAAAATTTTTCAAATTATAATTCTTGGAATGAATATACAAATGAATATTCTAAATCTAAAGCTATAATTGAAAAAATTTTAAGAGAAAATGGTTTTAAAATCAAACCAGAATGGAATTCATCTAAAAGCAATAATACCGATACATTTATTTCAAAAGAAGATTTTATAAAATTATTGCCAGATAATTTTATTTGGGAAAAAGATGATATATTTTCTAATAGAATTGATGAATTATTTTATGAATTTGCTGTTAAACGTAATTTAGAACAAATCAAGTATTCAACGAGGGCAGAAATATTTAATAATGATAAATATATAAAAGATGCACCATGGACTATTCTAAATGAATTATTTAAAAAATTAAATTTTAATTATAGATTTAAAAATGATTATATATTTGAAGCTCCAAATTTTAAAGAAGATATAATGATTTATCCAGTAATAGGTACTGAAAATAGAAAAGAAGAAATAGATTTAAAATCTCCTAGAGAATTATGTGATTTATCTGATGGCGAAAAGTCAATAATTTCATTAACATTCGCATTATTAAATGAAAAGAGGAGACCAATAGAAAAATTAATACTATTGGATGAATTTGATAATACACTAAATCCATCATTAATAGAAGCATTATTTAAAGTTATAGAAGATTATTTTATAAGTAAAGGCGTTGTAGTAATAATGACAACACATTCTCCAGTAACAATCTCTATGGCTCCAGAATATGCTAGCTATTATGAAATGTTTAAACAGGAGAATGATTCTCCTAAAATTATAGCTGTTGATAAATATCAATATAGTGAGTTGAAAATTTCAAATAGAAATTTTTATGATAAAATTAGAAATCCGTCATTAAGAATGAAAGAGCTTGAAGGAGAAAATCGAAAACTTAAAGAGAAAATAAATAATTTAGTAATGCCACTTATTATAACGGAAGGAAAAACTGACTGGAAACATATAAAAAATGCAAAAGAACAATTAAATGATACTATTCAATATGAATTTTTTGAATCATTTGATGATATGGGGGATATAGCAGTACTAAATATGTTAAAAGAGCAAGCAAAAATTTGTAATTCCAATAAAAGAATTTTTATATTTGATAATGATAATAATACAATAGTCAATGAAAATATTGCTGATAATGGAAAAAAATACAAAAATTGGGGAAATAATGTATATTCGTTTATTATACCAAAACCTGGAATAAGGAAAAATGAAGAGAAAATATCAATAGAACATTATTATACAGATGAAATATTAAAAAAAGAAATAATATGTCCAGATAGTATTACTAGGAGAATATATTGTGGAAATGATTTTCAATCTACAGGACTAAATAAAGCATTAAATAAAAGGTGTAATAAAAAAGAAGTATGTGGAAATGATAAAATACGAGTTTTATCTGGTTCTGGACAAGAAAAAGTATTTGATTTAGATAATGAGGATAACAATTCTACTAACTATGCTCTTAGCAAAGATGATTTTTTTGAAAAAATTATAAAATTAAATAATAATGTTGATTTAACTAGTTTTAAGCTTATTTTAGATATAATTAAAGAAATAGTAGAGGAAATATAAAACTTTATCTAACAAAAATAGTAGATATGAAATAACTAAGGAAGTGATTTAAATGGAAAATAGACAAAATCAGACAAACATCAACTGGTACCCTGGTCATATGGTAAAAACCAAAAAACAAATAAAAGAGGATTTAAAGTTAATAGACGTTGTAGTAGAATTACTAGATGCAAGGATTCCGCTATCAAGTCAAAATCCTGATATAAAAGAAATTATAGGAAGTAAGAAAAAAGTAATTGCACTAAATAAATGTGATTTATCAGATGAAAAAGAAAATGCAAAATGGGTAGAGTTTTTTAAGAAAAATGGAATTACTGCTGTGCTTACAGATTCAAATTCTGGAAGCGGAATAAACAATATATTAAGAGAGATAGAAAGAACAGTAAAAGATGAGATGCAACAATATGCTGATAAGGGTAGAACCGGAAAAAAGATTAGAATACTAGTGTTAGGAATTCCAAACGTAGGAAAATCATCATTTATAAATCGATTAGCAAAGAAAACATCGGCAAATGTAGGTAATAAACCAGGAGTAACAAAGCAAAAACAATGGATAAGGGTTGATAATAATATAGAGCTTTTAGATACCCCAGGAATTTTATGGCCTAAATTTGAAAGTGAAGAAGTTTCCCTAAATTTATCATTTACAGGAACTATTAAAGATGAGATATTACCTAAAACAGAGATAGCATTTGCATTATTAAAAATCTTATTAGAAAATTATAATGAAAAGCTTATAGAAAGATATAAATTAAATGCAGAAGAAGTGCAAGAAATTTTAAACAATAAAAATCAGGCAGAAAATGAAAATATATATGATATTATGAAAATGATTGGAAAGAAAAGAGGCACCATTGTATCTGGTGGTAATATAGATGACGAGAAAGTGTCTAATATAATATTAGAAGATTTTAGAAGCGGAAAAATTGGAAGAATAAGTATAGAAAAGGCAAAAATATAGGAGGAAGCATAGTGGAAGAAATATTAAAAAAAGAAGCAGATGAAGTAAACCAAATGTCACCATTAGTATGGGCTTATATAGGTGATGCTGTATATGAATTATATGTTAGAGCGAATTTAGTAGAAAAAACAGATTACAAACCACATAAACTACATATAGAATCAATAAAATATGTAAAAGCAAGAGCACAAGCAAATATTTTAAAAGAATTAGAACCTTGTTTAACAGATGAGGAAAAAGAAATAGTTAGAAGAGGAAGAAATGCTCAAAATCATCATTTGCCTAAAAATGCAGATGTACAAGAATATATGTATTCAACAGCTTTTGAAGGATTAATAGGTTATTTGTATTTAACTAAACAAAATGATAGGTTATATGAAATTTTAAAAAAATGTATTGAAAATATTTGACACAGAGGTTGAAGATATGGTATTATAGACAAGCATACAGAATAAAAGGCCCCTTGGTCAAGCGGTTAAGACGCCACCCTCTCAAGGTGGAATCATGGGTTCGATTCCCGTAGGGGTCACCAAAATATTATGTATGAAAAAGCTTATAAATAATATATTAGAAAAAATAATATAAATTTATTAAAAAAAATCAATTTACTATTGACAGATTATAAAAATTCTAGTATACTAATTCTTGCCGAAAGGAAATGGGCGCATAGCTCAGCTGGGAGAGCATCTGCCTTACAAGCAGGAGGTCATAGGTTCGAGCCCTATTGCGCCCACCATTTTTTTTACGGCCTGGTAGTTCAGTTGGTTAGAACGCTAGCCTGTCACGCTAGAGGTCGACGGTTCGAGCCCGTTCCAGGTCGCCATTTTTTTTATTTATAATAATTTGGCTTTATAGCTCAGTCGGTAGAGCAAGGGACTGAAAATCCCTGTGTCCCTGGTTCGATTCCAGGTGAAGCCACCAAAAAGAAACGATACTTAAATGTATCGTTTCTTTTTTTAGAACAAGGTCTTTCTTTTTTTATTATACTGTGATAATATGCTATACATATAAAATTGATTATTATGAAGGGAAGGGATAAACATGTGTACAGCAGTAACATACAGCACAAAGGACCATTATTTTGGAAGAAATTTAGATTTGGAATATTCATATAAGGAGACAGTAACAATTACTCCTCGTAATTATAATTTTAAATTTAGAAAATTGAATAATATAGAAAATCATTATGCGATAATTGGTATGGCATATGTAGCAAACGAATATCCACTTTACTATGATGCAATAAATGAAAAAGGTTTGGGAATGGCAGGTTTGAATTTCCCAACTAATGCAGATTACAAAGAAGAAAAAGAAGGTGCAGATAATGTTGCACCATTTGAATTTATTCCTTGGGTTTTATCTCAATGTGCAAATTTAGATGAGGCAAAAAATTTATTAAGCAAAATAAATATTGCAAAAATAAACTTTAGTGATGAATTACCAGCATCTCCATTGCATTGGATAATTTCAGATAAAGAAGCATCCATAACTGTAGAAAGTGTAAAAGATGGTTTGAAAATATATGACAATCCATTAGGAGTTCTTACTAATAATCCTACATTTGATATACATATGTTTAATTTAAATAACTATATGGGATTATCTACAGAACAACCAGAAAATAATTTCTCAAAGAAATTAAATTTAGACACATATAGTCGTGGAATGGGAGGTTTAGGCTTGCCAGGGGATTTATCATCTGCTTCAAGATTTGTAAAAGCAGCATTTGTAAAAATGAATTCTATTTCTGGAGATTCTGAATCAGAAAGCATTAGTCAATTTTTCCATATACTAGGTTCTGTTGATCAACAAAGAGGATGTGTTCATATGGGAAATAATCAATATGAAATAACTATTTATAGTTCTTGCTGTAATATGGATAAAGGTATATATTATTATACAACTTATGAAAATGGACAAGTTACAGGTGTTGATATGCATAATGAAAATTTAGATGGAACAGAATTAGTAAGCTATGATTTAATAAAAGGTCAACAAATATATATGCAGAATGCTAAATAACATTAACTTATTAAAAAGCTAAGTGCTTGATTTTTACAGTATTTTGTAATATAATTATGCACATTAAAGAAGAAACAAAAGGAGCAGTTTTTTATGAGTAGTATAGATTTAAAAAATACATATTTAAAATTCTTTGAGAGTAAAGGACATAAAATAATTCCAAGCGCACCAGTAATTCCAGAAAATGATCCAACATGTTTATTTAATACAGCTGGAATGCAACCATTAGTACCATATTTAAAAGGTCAAAAACATCCAGAAGGAACACGTCTTACAGATGTTCAAAAGTGCTTCAGAACAAACGATTTAGATGAAATAGGAGATAAAACTCATCATACATTTTTTGAAATGTTGGGAAATTGGTCTTTAGGAGATTACTTTAAAAAAGAATCTATTACTTGGAGCTTTGAATTATTAACAAAATATTTAAATATACCAGTAGAAAGATTAGCAGTAACAGTATTTAAAGGAAATAATATTGTAGATGCTGATAACGAAGCTGCAGAAATTTGGAAATCTTTAGGAATACCACAAGAAAGAATTGCATATACAGAAGAAGATAACTGGTGGCCTAATATGGAACTTACAGGACCATGTGGACCAGATACAGAAATCTTCTACTGGAGAAGTGAAGAGGCTATTCCAAAGGTGTTTGATCCAGAAAATGATAATTGGGTTGAAATATGGAACAATGTATTTATGCAATATAATCATAAAGAAGATGGAACTTTCGAACCACTAAAAAATAAAAATGTAGATACAGGAATGGGAGTGGAAAGAGTTACAGCTGTTCTAGAAGGAGTTACAGATAATTATAAAGCATCAATATGGAAAGATGTTATAAAGAAAATAGAAGAAGTTTCTAAACTTTCTTATGATGATGAAAAATACACAAAAAGTATGAGAATAATAGCAGATCATATGAGAGCTATAGTAATAATAAGTGGAGATAATGCTGGAATAAAACCATCAAATACAGATCAAGGGTATGTTCTAAGAAGATTAATAAGAAGAACAATTAGATATGCTAGAGATTTAAATATAGATATAAATAGTAATTGGGAACAAGAAATTGCAGAAATAATAATCAAACAATATTCAAGCTTTTATGAAGAACTAGAAGCAAATAAAACAACAATATTAGAAGTCTTAAAAAACGAAAAAGTTAAATTTAATAGAACTCTAGAAAAAGGTTTAAGAGAATTTGAAAAAGCTGTTAAAAGTCTAAACGGAGAAGATACTATAAACAGAGATATAGCATTTAAATTATATGATACATATGGATTCCCAATAGAGTTAACTGAAGAGTTGGCAAAAGAAGCAAACCTAAAAGTTGATATGGAAGGCTTTAAGAAGAAGTTCGAAGAACATCAAGAAAAATCAAGAGCAGGTTCAGCACAAAAATTTAAAGGTGGATTAGCTTCAACAGGAGAAATGGAAACTAAATATCATACAGCAACACATCTAATGAATGCAGCATTAAAAAAAGTATTAGGACCACATGTACATCAAAAAGGAAGCAATATTACTGCAGAAAGAATGAGATTCGATTTTTCACATGATGCAAAAATGACAGACGAAGAGAAAAAACAAGTAGAGGAATTAGTTAATAAATATATAGAAATGGCAATTCCTGTAGAAAAGCTAGAAATGAAAAAAGAAGAAGCTATCGCAATGGGAGCAGAGGCAATGTTCATTGAAAAATATGGAGATATAGTATCTGTATATAAAATTGGAGATGTATCTTTGGAAATTTGTGGAGGACCTCATGTATCTAACACAAGTGAACTTGGAAAATTCAAAATAAAGAAAGAAGAAGCAAGTTCTGCAGGAGTTAGAAGAATAAAAGCAATATTAGAATAAAAAAAGTAAAAAGACGGCCAATAATGGTCGTTTTTTGAATATATATTAAATTAATTATAATAACAGTTGCACAAACAAATTTTTTTATATATAATTCCATATAAGAAATGAGGTATTTATGGAAGAGAATAAAATAATAAATCCTAATCTTGAAGATTTTGAGGAAGAAAACATAGAAAAATCACTAAGACCACAAAAACTAGATGAATACATAGGTCAAGATAAAGTAAAAGAAAATATGAAAATATATATAGAAGCTGCCAAAAAAAGAGGAGAGGCACTAGATCATGTTTTGCTATATGGACCTCCAGGACTGGGAAAAACAACTTTATCAAACATAATTGCAAACGAGATGGAATCAAATATAAAAATTACATCAGGACCTGCAATAGAAAAGCCAGGAGATTTAGCATCAATACTTACCAATTTATCAGAAAATGATGTTTTGTTTATTGATGAAATTCATAGATTAAATAGAAATGTAGAAGAAATATTATATCCAGCTCTAGAAGATTTTTCGTTAGATATAATGATAGGAAAAGGACCAACAGCAAAATCCATAAGATTAGATTTACCTAAATTTACTCTTATAGGAGCAACAACTAAAGCCGGAATGCTTACCACCCCATTAAGAGATAGATTTGGAATTGTTAATAGATTGGAATTATATACAGTTGAACAATTAGAAATAATAGTAAAACGTTCTAGCATTATATTAGGATGCAAAATAGAAGATAAGGCAGCAACAGAAATTGCAAGGAGATCAAGAGGAACGCCTAGAATAGCTAATAGAATTTTAAAAAGAGTTATAGATTATGCACAAGTTTTAGGAGATGGAGATATAACTTTAAAAATTGCAAAGACTGCACTAAATAGACTAGAAATAGATGAACTAGGTTTAGATGAAATAGACAGAAAAATGTTAGAAACAATGATTTTCAATTTTAAAGGTGGACCAGTAGGAATAGAAACAATAGCAACAACTATAGGTGAAGAACCAGATACAATAGAAGATGTCTATGAACCATATTTAATACAAATAGGATTCTTATCAAGAACTCTAAGAGGAAGAGTTGTTTTGAAACCTGCTTATCAACATTTAGGAATAGAATATAATGAGGAATAATTAAATATAAAATGTACTAAAAAAATATTCAGAACACTTGAAAAGTGTTCTGTTTTGTTATAGAATTATATCGGTTTTTGATAAAACCAAATTTTACAGATACCAAAAAAGTATCGGAATTGGAGGATTATGATATGGCAGTTAAAGTTGCGATTAATGGTTTTGGACGTATAGGACGTCTTGCATTTAGACAAATGTTTGGAGCGGAAGGATATGAAATAGTTGCAATCAACGATTTAACAAGTCCTAAAATGTTAGCTCATTTATTAAAATATGATTCAGCACAAGGTAGATATGCAAAGGCAGATACAGTTTCTGCTGGAGAAGATTCTATAACAGTTGATGGAAAAGAAATAAAAATATATGCTATGGCAAATGCAGCTGAACTTCCATGGGGAGAAATTGGTGTTGACGTAGTATTAGAATGTACAGGCTTCTATACATCAAAAGAAAAAGCCAAAGCTCATATTGATGCAGGAGCTAAAAAGGTTGTTATATCAGCACCAGCTGGTAATGACTTACCAACAGTTGTATTTGGAGTAAATGAAAATATATTAAAAGCTGATGATCAAATAATATCAGCAGCATCATGTACAACAAACTGTTTAGCACCAATGGCAAAAGCATTAAATGACTATGCACCAATTCAAGCAGGTATAATGTCAACAATACATGCTTATACAGGAGATCAAATGGTACTAGATGGACCACACAGAAAAGGTGATTTAAGAAGAGCTCGTGCAGCAGCAGTAAATATAGTTCCAAACTCAACAGGAGCAGCTAAAGCTATTGGACTAGTTATTCCAGAATTAAATGGAAAATTAATTGGTTCAGCACAAAGAGTTCCAGTTCCAACAGGATCAACTACAATATTAACAGCAGTAGTAAGAGGAAAAGATGTAACAGTAGATTCTATAAACGCAGCAATGAAAGCTCAAACAAGTGCATCTTTTGGATATACAGATGAACCATTAGTTTCATCAGATATAATAGGAATAACATATGGATCATTATTTGATAGTACTCAAACAATGGTTACAAAAATAGATGAAGATTTATATCAAGTACAAGTTGTTGCTTGGTATGACAATGAAAATTCATATACAAGCCAAATGGTTAGAACTATTAAATATTTTGCAGAATTAGGATAAAAAATCGGAACTAATATTTCCAACAATATAAAAAAAGACCTATGAGGTCCGGTCTAAAAAGGACTGGACCTTTTTCTATATATTAATGAAAAATGAATAGTGAATAATGAATAATTAATAATTGAATTATGTAGGGGCGAGCAGTGCTCGCCCGTAATAAAAAAAGTTATTTTAAATAACAACAAAAATAGAAAGGAAACAAGACCATGAATAAAAAAACAGTTAGAGACATTGATGTAAATGGAAAAAAAGTACTAGTTAGATGTGATTTTAACGTTCCACAAGATGAAAATGGCAATATCACAGATAATAGAAGAATAGTAGGAGCATTACCTACAATAAACTATTTAATAGAAAATAATGCAAAAGTAATATTAGCTTCACATTTAGGAAGACCAAAGGGAGAAGTAAAAAAAGAATTTTCTTTAGAGCCAGTTGCAAAAGAATTATCAAAACTATTAGGTAAAGAAGTAAAATTAGCTTCTGATGTAATTGGAGAAAGTGCAAGAAAATTAACAAGTGAAATGCAAAATGGAGAAGTTGTACTTCTAGAAAATGTAAGATTTCATAGAGAAGAAACAGATAATGATCCAGAATTTGCAAAACAATTAGCTTCATTAGCAGAAGTTTTTGTAAATGATGCTTTTGGAACAGCACATAGAGCACATGCTTCAACAGCAGGAATAGCAGATTATTTACCAGCAGTTTCAGGATTCTTAATTGAAAAAGAATTAAACTTTATGGGAAAAGCTCTAGAAAATCCAGAAAGACCATTTGTAGCAATATTAGGTGGTAAAAAAGTATCTGATAAGATAGGAGTAATCGATAGCTTATTAGAAAAAGTAGACACATTAATAATTGGTGGAGGAATGGCTTACACATTCTTTAAATCTATGGGATACAATGTAGGTGATTCAATATGCGAATTAGATAAATTAGATTTAGCAAGAGAAGAAATGGAAAAAGCTAAAGCAAAAGGTGTAAAACTTTTATTACCTGTAGATACAAAAGTAGGTAAAGAATTTTCAAAAGATACAGAGTCAAAAACTGTTAAATATACAGAAATACCAGATGGTTGGGAAGGCTTTGATATTGGAGAAGAAACAATTGAAATATACAAAAAGGAATTAAAAAATGCTAAAACAATAATATGGAATGGACCAGTTGGTTTATTTGAATTTGATCAATTTGCAATTGGAACAAAAGAAATTGCAACAGAATTAGCAGAATCAGATGCTGTAACTATAATTGGTGGAGGAGATTCAGCAGCAGCAGTAGAAAAATTTGGGTTAGCAGATAAAATGACTCATATATCAACAGGAGGAGGAGCTTCTCTAGAATTCTTAGAAGGAAAAAAATTACCAGGAATAGAATGTTTATTAGATAAATAAGTATAGAAATATAAAACTCTAATAGATAAAGTAAAATAAGTAGCAAAAGGGGCGAGAAAAATCTCGCCCAAGTATGATAAATATGTAGTAATAGAGGTAAAATAATGATATTAGAAATCTTAGGAAATTTAAGTTTAAATAAAATTCAAATTATAATAAGAATTTTAGATGGATTTATAATGTTTTTCTTTATATCAATATTTTTGACGTCAGTAATTATAAATGTCAAGAACAGAAACTTAAAAAGTATGTTGATAAGCTTGATATTTATAATTATTTATAGTCTAGCTTCAGCCGGAACTTTCTTTGGATTATTTATGTTAGATAAGTTGAAAATACCAGTTAACAATACGAGCTATTATATTGAAGTTGGAATTTTTGCGGTTATACAAATAGCGATGATAATTCTTATTTATATTTTTGCTGATCCTTTTGCAAGAGAAAAAAAGATAGAACATATGAAGGAAACAGGAGAATATGATGAAATTCTAAGAAGAAAAAAAGAAAAAAAGGAAAACAAGTTAAAAAATAAACAAATGAAAAAGAGAGGACAAAAAAATTACAGAAAAGAAAAAGTAGAAAAAGAATAATGTAATTGAATAGAAAGGTTTTGAGAACATGCAGTTGTATAAAGCTTATAAAGCAAATGGAAGTCCATTAGGATTTTTAGAACCTAGAAATGAAGAAAAACTAAATTCAAATGTTTATTTAAAAGCAGTAACATGTTTTGTTATAGATAAAAATACAAATAAAATTCTATTAGAAAAAAGAACATCAAAAGGAATGAATCCAGACCAATATGATTTAGTTTCAGGACATGTCAATGGAACAGAAGTTGGCATACAAGCAATGATAAGAGAATTGCAAGAAGAGGTTGGAATACAAGTAGAAGAATCATCAGCAAATATAATAAAAATATCAGAAAGTATACCAATGTCTTTCGAAAGCAAAGGAAAATTAAAGAAATTCTTTGTTGAATTTTTTTGCCTACCAAGAAATTCTACTGATTTAACATTACAGGAATCAGAAGTAGATAGTATAGAGTGGGTAGACATGGAAGAAGCTTTTAGAATGATGCAACAAGGAGAAACAAAGTTTCCAAAGGATTTTGATTATGAACCAATATTTCGAAAAGTAATGGAAGTTTGCTTAGGAAAGAATAAAATTTGTATAGAAAAAAATAAATAATAAAGGAATGTAGTAAATGATAATAGCAGTATCTGGAATAACTGGAGTAGGAAAATCATACTTAAAACGATGCATAGCAGAAGAATTAGGAATAAATAATATATTAATGGTTACAACAAGAAAAAAGAGATTCTTTGATAAGAATGGAAAAGACAAATGGTTTGTATCTGAAAAACATTTTGAAAAAATGAAAAAAAATAATGAAATAACATTAACTATAGAATTTTTAAAAAACAAATATGGATATTATACTAAAGAAATAATGGGGAATAAAGACGGAATAACAGAAATATATTTTACAGAAGTTGACAATTTTAAAAGAAAATGCAAAAATCTTATAGCAATATATATAAAACCTACAGATATAGAAATTTCAAAAGAAAAACTAAGAAAGAGAAAATTGTCAGAAGAAGTTATAGAAGACAGAATAAAAGAAATGGAAAGACAGATAGAAACATTTGAAAATGATAAAGAATTGCAAGCAAAATATGATTATATATTCTTAAATGATTATACAAATAAATCGAGAGCAGAACTGATAGAATATATAAAAAGTAAAATGGAAAATAGAAAATTAGTTGAAAGGGGATAAAAATATGAGAAAAAAAGTAATTGCAGGGAATTGGAAAATGAATATGCTTCCAAATGATACAATATCTTTTATAGAGGAATTTGCTCCATTAGTAAAAGATACAGAAAATGAGGTAATACTTTGTGTTCCATATACAGATTTATTTTATGCTTTATTAAATGTTCAAGGAACAAACATAAAGATAGGTGCACAAAATATACATTGGGAAGATGAAGGAGCTTATACAGGAGAAATATCAGGAAAAATGTTAAAATCAATTGGAGTTGAATATGTAATAATAGGACATTCAGAAAGAAGACAATATTTCAATGAAACTGATGAAACAGTAAATAAAAAGATAAAAAAAGCTTTTGAAAGTGGTTTGAAACCAATAGTTTGTGTTGGAGAATCTTTAGAACAAAGAGAAGCAGGAATAACAGATAAAATAATAACAAACCAAGTTAAACTTGCATTAGATGGTTTAACTGGAGAACAAGTAAAAAATACAATAATAGCATATGAACCAATTTGGGCTATAGGAACTGGAAAAGTAGCAACTTCAACAGATGCAAATAATAGTATAAAAGCAATAAGAGAAGAAATTAAATCTATATATGGACAGGATGTTTCAGAAAGTGTTATAATACAGTATGGAGGAAGTGTAAAATCAACTAGCGCAAAAGAATTATTCACAACATCAGACATAGATGGAGGACTAGTTGGTGGAGCAAGCTTAAAAGCAGAAGAATTTAGTAAAATAGTAAATTATAATAAATAATTTTTAGGTTAAATTACAGATGTAGAGACGATAAGTATTCACTTATGTAGATTGTTAGAATGATGAAAAAAGAGGGGTAAAAACAGTATGAAAGATAAATTAACAATGCTAATGATATTAGATGGATTTGGAAAAAATGAAAAAAAAGATGGAAATGCAGTTGCAGTGGCAAAAACACCAAACATAGATAAGTTAATGACAACATATCCAATGTCAGAATTACATGCAAGTGAATTAGATGTTGGACTTCCAGAAGGACAAATGGGAAATTCAGAAGTAGGACATACAAATATAGGAGCAGGAAGAATAGTATATCAAGAATTAACAAGAATTACAAAATCAATAGAAGATGGAGATTTCTTCAGCGTTCCTGAATTTGTAAAAGCAATAGAAAACTGTCAAAAAAATAATTCAAAATTACACATAATGGGATTATTATCAGATGGTGGAGTTCATAGTCATAATAGACATTTATATGCACTATTAGAATTAGCAAAAAGAAAAGGATTCGAAGATGTATTTGTTCATTGCTTCTTAGATGGTAGAGATACTCCTCCAGCATCAGCAGAAATGTATATTTCACAACTAGTAGAAAAAATGAAAGAAAAAGGAACAGGAAAAATAGCAACTATCACAGGTAGATTCTACGCAATGGATAGAGATAAGAGATGGGAAAGAATAAAAAAAGCATATGATGCATTAGTAAATGGTGTAGGTGTGAAAGCAAATTCAGCATTAACAGCTATAGAAAATTCATATCAACAAGAAATATTTGATGAATTTGTTGAACCAACAGTTATATATAATGGAGAAAAGCCTGTTGCAACAATATCTGAGAATGATTCTGTAATTTTCTTTAACTTCAGACCTGATAGAGCTAGAGAAATAACAAGAACATTAGTAGACAAAGATTTCAATGAATTTGAAACTAAAAAAATGAATTTGAATTTTGTTTGCATGACTCAATATGACGAAACAATGCCAAATGTTAATGTAGCATTTAAACCAACAGTATTAAAAAATACATTTGGAGAATATATAAGCAATTTGGGATACACACAATTAAGAATTGCAGAAACTGAAAAATATGCACATGTTACTTTCTTCTTTAATGGAGGAAAAGAACAACAATATGAAAATGAAGATAGAATATTAGTTCCATCTCCAAAAGTAGAAACATATGATTTAAAACCTGAAATGAGTGCATATGAAGTTACTGAAAAAGTAGTAGAAGCAATAGATTCAGATAAGTATGATTGTATAATTTTAAATTATGCTAATCCAGATATGGTAGGACATACAGGAAACCTAGAAGCAGCAGTTAAAGCTATAGAAGCAGTAGATGAATGTGTAGGAAAAGTTGTAGACATTGTAAATAAAAAAGAAGGAAGACTATTAATTACAGCAGATCATGGTAATGCAGAACAAATGATAGATTATAAAACAGGAGAGCCTCATACTGCACATACTACAAATCCAGTACCACTAATCTTAGTTGGTATGGAGGGAGTTAAATTAAAAAACGGTAAACTTGCAGATTTAGCACCTACAATGTTGGATATTATGAATCTTGAAAAACCAGAAGAAATGACTGGAGAAAGTTTACTAATCAGAAAATAACAAACGGTATATAATAATATAGAAACTTTTCTTAATGGAAAAGTTTCTATATTTAAATAATTAAAAAATTAAGAATTCAGTTTTTTAGGAGGAAGTTATTTGATAACCGAAAAAAAAATTGGTAAAATATATGAAGAAATAGAAAAGAAAATATGTAATATGATTCCTGAAAAGTGGGACAAAGTATATTTATATGTATCAATTGTTGATGGAATTAATAAAATTGAAACAGGAGAAATGTTTTTCTATTATTATCCTAAAAGTGTAATAAAGAAAAATCCAATTAATGTATATGAAGTCCCAAGCAAATTCAACTTGGAAGATGAAATGTATTTAAAATTAGCAGATAGTTTATATCATGAAATTCAAAGATTGAGAGATGCAATGATAAAATTGGGAGAAGAGCCTTGGTCTAATTTAACTATTTCTATAGAAAACTTTCAGTTCAAAGTCGAATTTGATTATGAAGACTTAAGAAAATCAGAATTTACAGATATTGAAAGAAATTTAATATGGCAATTTAAATACTTAAGAAATGAACTTGGTTCATATCGAAGGAAAGAGAGAAAAATCTTAGAGAGATATCTAGAACTTGAAAGAAAAAATAAAAGAAAAACAAAAACATATTCACAACCATTTTATTTTAAACCAGAAGTTAATATAGTAGACTTTAATACAGAATATAGAGAAAAACTAAAAATTTTAGCTGAAGAAGAAGATAAAAAAGCAAAGCTAAGAGAAGAGAAAAAACGTAAAAAGAAAGAATTATTAGAAAAGAAAAAAAGCAAAGATGACAAGAATATAAAAACTCCAACAAAAATTAAAACGGAAAAAGTAAAGCTACAAGAAAACAATAAAAGTAAAATAAAACATCATGATGAAAACAAAAAGAAAGAGAAGATAAAAGTTAAAGATAAAAAAATTGAAAAAGACAATAAAGAACAAGATGAAGAAAAACCAAAAATTAGAAATCAACTTTTAGGACAATAAAAACACACACATATAGAAATCTATATGTGTGTGTGTTTTATTGTAGGAATTCTATCCTACAAAATTATCTATTTAAACCTTTTAATCCTGGGAATATAGCAATATCTTCTAATTGGTTTTCAATATTTAATAATCTGTTATATTTTGCAACTCTATCAGTTCTACAAGGAGCACCAGTTTTGATTTGACCAGCATTTGTAGCAACTGCAACATCAGCTAGAGTAGTATCTTCTGTTTCACCACTTCTATGAGAAACAACAGCAGTATAACCATTTTTCTTAGCTAATTCTATAGCATCTAAAGTTTCTGTTAATGTTCCGATTTGGTTTAATTTAATTAATATAGAGTTTGCAGTTTTATTATCTAAACCTTTTTGCAATCTCTTCATATTTGTAACAAATAAATCATCACCAACAAGTTGAATCTTATCTCCAAGTCTGTCAGTTAATTTTTTCCAGTTTTCCCAATCTTCTTCAGCTAAACCGTCTTCGATAGAAATAATAGGATATTTCTCTACTAAATTAGCTAAGAAATCAATCATTTCATCAGCAGTTTTTAATTCATCAGTTTTCCAGAAATAATAGCATCCTTCTTTACCGATTTTTTTAGCTTCATCATACATTTCTGTAGAAGCAACATCTAGAGCAAGTTTAACTTCTTCACCAGGTTTATAACCAGCTTTTTCAATAGCTTCAACTATTAATTTTAAAGCTTCTTCATCACTAGAAAGATTTGGAGCAAAACCACCTTCATCACCAACGCCAGAAGCTAATCCTTTTTCTTTTAAAACTTTCTTTAATGTGTGATAAATTTCTGTACACATTCTTAAACATTCTGTAAAAGATTTAGCTCCAACAGGCATAATCATGAATTCTTGAGTGCTAACTGTATTATCAGCATGTTTTCCACCATTTAATATATTCATCATTGGAACTGGCAATGTTTTAGCATTTGGTCCACCAATGTAGTTATATAATTCTAATCCTAAAGAATTAGCAGCAGCTTTAGCAACAGCTAAAGAAACACCTAAAGTAGCGTTTGCTCCTAATTTTCCTTTGTTTTCTGTTCCATCAAGTTCGATAAGAGTTTTATCGATTTTAGCTTGATCATAAACATTCATACCTTCTAGAGCAGGTGCAACTATTTCATTTACATTTTCAACAGCTTTTAAAACACCTTTACCCATATATCTAGATTTATCACCGTCTCTTAATTCAACAGCTTCAAAACTTCCTGTAGAAGCTCCAGATGGTACTAAAGCAACACCGTTAGATCCATCGATAGTAACAACTTCAACTTGTACAGTAGGATTTCCTCTAGAGTCTAAAACCTCTAAAGCTTTAACACTTTCAATTTCCAAATAATTTTTCATTATTTAAGACCTCCTTAAAAATAATTTATAATGTAAAATTTTAGTTCCGCTTTTTATAAGCAAAATTTACTGCACTTGACATTGTAACACAAGTATAAGGCTTTTTCAAGCAAAAATGCTATTATTTATGTAAAATTTTGGGCTTGACTTTATCTTAAGAATAGTTGTATAATAGTATACAATAAAATCAGTAAGAGAAGAGTAAAATGCAAAGTGTTACAAGAGAGAATTAGTCACTGGCTGAAAGCTAATTTTAATAACTGTATTTGAAAACTAACTCTTTAAGATGCTAGTGAATAAGCTAGACGTTTAAGATACGTTATAATCTATAATTAAGAAAAAAATGGGATGGAACCGTGCAATAAAGCACTCCTATGGATAATTTAATTTATCTATAGGAGTTTTTATATTTTAGAAAAACTCTATAATATAATAAACTCCTAATAGGTAAGAATGGAGGTTTTTATGGTAAAAGTAACATTAAAGGATGGTTCTATTATTGAAGTTGAGAAAGGTAGTTCAATAATAGAAGTAGCAAAAAAAATAAGCGAAGGTTTAGCAAGAGTAGCAACTTGTGGCAAGGTTAATGGAAAAACAGAGGATTTAAGATTTAAAATAGATGAGGACTGTGAATTAACTATTGAAACATTTGAAAGCAGTCTAGAAGGTAAAAAGGCATATTGGCATACAACATCACACATAATGGCACAAGCTGTTCAAAGATTATTCCCAAATGCAAAATTTGCAATAGGTCCAGCAATAGATGAAGGATTTTATTATGATTTTGATGTAACAGAAAATTTTAACGATGAAGATAAAGAAAAAATCGAAACAGAAATGAAAAAGATAATAAAAGAAGATTTACCAATAGAAAGATTTTCACTACCAAAAGATGAGGCACTAAAACTAATGGCAGATCAACCATATAAAGTAGAATTAATAAATGATTTACCTGAGGGTGAAGAGATATCATTCTATAAACAAGGAGATTTTACTGATCTTTGTGCAGGTCCTCATTTAATGAGTACAGGTAAAGTAAAAGCAGTAAAATTATTAAATAATTCAGGGGCATATTGGAGAGGAAACGAAAAAAATAAAATGCTTCAAAGAATTTACGCAATAGCTTTCCCTAAGAATAGTGAACTAGAAGAATTTATAAGATTACAAGAAGAAGCAAAAGAACGTGATCATAGAAAAATAGGAAAAGAATTAAAATTATTTATGACACACAAACTAGTAGGTGCAGGTTTACCAATGTACTTACCAAATGGAGCAACAATAAGGAGAATACTAGAAAGATATATACAAGATAAAGAATTAGCATTAGGATATCAACATGTATATACACCATCACTTGCAAATGTAGAATTATACAAAACAAGTGGTCACTGGGATCACTATAAAGATGATATGTTTCCAGTAATGAAAATGGATACAGAAGAAATGGTTTTAAGACCAATGAATTGCCCACATCATATGTTAATATACAAGAGTGAATTACGTTCATATAAAGATTTACCAATAAAAATTGGAGAACTTGCACATGATTTTAGATACGAAAATAGTGGAGCAGTTTGCGGACTAGAGCGTGTTCGTCAAATGTGTCAAAATGATGCACATTTATTTGTAAGACCAGATCAAATAAAAGAAGAAGTTGGAAAAGTATTAAATCTAATATTTGAAGTTTATCAAAAAGACTTTGGCTTTCCAAGTGAAGCTTTCAAATTTAGATTATCTTTAAGAGATAAAAATAACAAAGAAAAATATATAGATAATGATGAAATGTGGGAAACTGCAGAAAGTCAGCTAAGAGAAATATTGAACGAATTAAAAATTGAATTCTATGAAGCAGAGGGAGAAGCAGCTTTTTATGGACCAAAGATTGATATACAAATAAAAACAGCATTAAATCATGATGTAACAATTCCAACATGTCAATTAGACTTTGCATTACCAGAAAGATTTGATTTAACATATGTAGGAGAAGACGGAAAAGAGCATAGACCAGTTGTTATACACAGAGCAATATTAGGTTCATCAGATAGATTTATGTCATTCCTAATAGAAGAAACAAAAGGAATATTGCCAACATGGCTTTGCCCAGTACAAGTAAAAATACTACCAATAGCAGATGCACATATTGAATATGCAGATTCAGTAAAAGCAGAATTGCTAAAATATGGAATAAGAGTGGAAGTAGATAATAGAAATGAAAAGATAGGTTACAAAATCCGTGAAGCACAATTACAAAAAGTACCATATATGTTAGTAGTAGGAGATAAAGAAAAAGAATCAAATACAGTTGGAGTTCGTTCAAGAAAAGATGGAGATATAGGAGCAGTTAATGTAAAAGAATTTACAGAAAAAATCCTAGAAGAAATAAAAAATTACGGAAGATAATTTATAAAAAAACTCTTATAAAAATAATATTTTATAGGAGTTTTTTTATTTACATTTTTTTGCTTTTAATATATACTAAAAGCAATTTGAAAATACAAAAAGAGGAGAGGTCTAATGGGCGTTTATGTATTAATAGGAGTAATTGTTTTATTAGTATTATATGTTTTTATCACATATAATAGTCTAACAAAGTCAAGAAATTTAGTAAAAGAAGCTTTTTCAACCATGGATGTTTATTTAAAAAAAAGATGGGATTTGATTCCCAATTTAGTAGAAGTTGTAAAAGGCTATGCTAAGCATGAAGAAGATGTTTTTGAACAATTAGCATCAATTAGAGCTAATAGTTATGATGGTATGACTATGAACAAGAAAATAAATGTAAACGAACAAATTACTCAAGGTTTATCAAAAATAATGGCGATTTCAGAAAACTATCCAGATCTAAAAGCAAGTGAAAACTTTTTAAATTTAAGTAAAAATCTAATACAAGTAGAAGATGATATTGCAAATAGCAGAAAATATTATAATGGAACTGTAAGAAATTTTAATAATAAAAATCAAATGTTTCCAAGCAACATAGTTGCAAAATTATTTGGATTTAAAATTTATAATATGTTTCAAGCAAATGAAGAAGAAAAAGTAAATGTAAAGGTGGATTTATAGAATGAGAAAGGTATACCTAAAATTATTTTTAATTTTAATATTTTTAGCACTAATAGCAATAGTGCCGAATGCTTCATTAGCAATATCAAATTATGATAATGAATATGAAATTCAAAGTTATAATATTGATATGGTAGTAAACGAAAATAATACTTTTGATATAACAGAAACAATAACAGCGTATTTTAATGTTCCAAAACACGGAATATATAGAAAAATACCATTGAAAAATGAAATAACAAGAGAAGATGGTTCAAAATCTTCTAATAGAGTCAAAATAACTAATATTGCTGTAAATAATGAATATACAACGTCAAAGGAAAATGGATATGAAGTAATAAAAATTGGAAATGCTAATTCAACTATTACTGGAAGCCATACATATACAATAAAATATACATACAATATAGGAAAAGATCCAGTAAAAAATGCAGATGAATTGTATTTTAATCTTATAGGAAACGAATGGGATACAACGATTAGTGGACTAACATTTAATATAAAAATGCCAAAAGAATTTGATAAATCAACATTAGGATTTACAACAGGTTCTAAGGGAAGTAATGATTATCCAAGTGCTTTAGAATATGAAGTAGAAGGAAATAAAATCACAGGAACTTTAGGAAGCACTTTAAAAGCAGGAGAAGGTTTTACAGTCAGACTTACATTACCAGATGGATATTTTGTTGGAGCGAGTTCGAATTTTGATATATATTCAATATTTGTAATAGTATTTTCTATAGGATGTGCTTCAATTGCTTTTCTAATATGGCAGAAACATGGAAAAGATGATGAAGTAATAGAAACAGTTGAATTTTATCCGCCAGAAGGTTTTAATTCAGCAGAAATAGGCTTTTTATATGAGGGAGAAGCAAGTGAAGAAAGTATAATTTCTTTACTAGTATATTTAGCAGATAAGGGATATTTAAAAATAGAAGAAACAGAACAAAAAGTTTTATTTTCAACAGCAAAAGTATCTAGAATAATTAAGCTTAAAGAGTATGATGGAGATAATGAATGCGAAAGAATATTCTTTAATGGATTATTTGAACATTCAAATTCAAAAGGAACTTTAATCAGAGCAAGTGATATTCAAAGAGCTGAAAAAAGAAGAGGAAATACAATTTCTTGGGAAGAAGCAAAAAAAAGAGCAGAAAAAGAAGAAGAAAAAGAAGCAGAAAGTGCAGAAGGTAAAGAGAGTGTAATAATTAGTGATTTATATGATAAATTCTATAAAACAATAGGAAAGATTAGCTCAATACTAAATACTAAAGAAAATAAAAATAAGATTTTTGAATCAATGGCTTCAGGAAAATACAAATATCTTATTTTTATGATTATTGCAATATTTATCTTAATAACGGTTAAGCCAGTAATGGACTTTGCTGGGGGAGCATTTCTACCATTTGCAATAATATTTCCTGGATTGGGCTTTTCAATATCATTGTTTATCTTTTTGATGAATAGAGAAATATTTGCGAAGATTTTTGCTCTGATATGGGGCTTAGGATTTGGTGGAGTCCCATGGGCTTTTATAGTATTACCATCACTAACATATTATCCGATATATTTATTAACATACATAATAGGAATTATATGTATAGCTTTATTAATGTTATTTATAAAAATAATGCCTAAGAGAACCAAATACGGAAATGAAATGCTTGGAAGAATAAGAGGTTTTAAAAGATTTTTGGAAACCGCAGAGAAAGAACAACTTGAAAGTTTAGTCGAACAGAATCCCGAATATTTTTACAACATATTGCCATATACCTATGCTCTAGGAGTATCAGAAATATGGATGAATCAATTTGAAACAATTGCCATGAGAGCACCTGATTGGTATGATAGTAGTGCAGGATTTAGTGTAGGAACATTTAATAACTTTATGAATAATACAATGAAATCAGCACAAAATGCAATGATATCAAGTCCATCAACAAGTAGTGGTGGCAGTAGTAGTTCATCAGGAGGATTTAGTGGAGGCGGTTCATCAGGAGGTGGCTCTGGTGGAGGTGGAGGAGGTTCTTGGTAAAAGAATATCCTCAACAACCAATATTAAATAGATATATTATTAAATGCAAGGAGTAGAGTTAAGTACAAATGGGCGACCAATGGTCGCCCAAAACAAGGATAAATAAAAATACAAAAACGACAAAGATGTTATTCTGACAAATTGCTAAAAAACTCTAGATTTTACAAAAACAATGTGATAAAATAAAAAGGTAATGCGATATATATTGGGGTATCGCCAAGCTTTATCATTAAATTTATATTGGGGTATCGCCAAGCGGTAAGGCATCGGATTCTGATTCCGACATTCCTAGGTTCGAATCCTAGTACCCCAGCCAAAACGAAAGCAGAGGAGACAATGTCTCCTCTGCTTTTTGAGTGGCCTCAGGCGAGAAAGGCCTGAAGGCAGGCGATAATCTCCGAATCCTCACTAGTGAGAATGGAACGGAGTTCTTCGGACTTTGTGGATTTGTCATGCTCTGAAAATACAATGGAGATGCATTTGATGATCAGGTCTTGAGTGCGCTCAATTCGGCTCTTGATTATAGGATCAGAAATTTTTTGGAAATCTTCACCAGACAGAGCTTCCCCAAGATTACATAAATGCCTCATGATTGCATAGGGTTTTCCATGAATCAGAACATCTTCCAATTTCATGACACATTCCTCCAAAACATTTTTTTTTGAGATGTAAATCTCAATATTAATATTCTACCACATTATGTAAAGAAAGTCAAAAATATAAGAAAAGTAAAGATTTAATTATACGTAAATACATAAATTTACATAATAAATAGATGAAAATATAAAAACACATCGATTTTTGTTGAAAATACCGATATTTTATGATATTATAAAGCATACATATTGGAAGAGTTTAGCTAAGACATAAAAATAAAACTTATAAAAAGAGTGAAAATACTTTATTTCTTACTGAAAGACACAGTGAAAATAGTTGAGGTGAATATAATATGAGAAAAAAAATAATCTCAATAATAGTAGTAATGCTATTAATTATTAGTTCTGGGATAGTATATTTTTATTTTGCAAATGAGAATAGAACATTTTTTGCAAATATAAACAGTATAAGTGCTACTAATGTAGCAAATACAAAATTTGAAAAAATTAAAAATATAGATAGAACAGAAAATAATACAAAAGAAAAATATAAATTAGAAGATAAGAATTCTTATTTAAATAATGAAAGTATGAATCAAATTGCAAACAATAAAAATACAGAGCTAATTTCCAACATAAATAATGCAAAAGCAATTATGAATGGAGCAACAGCATATACAGTAAAACATTATAAAATGAAGACAGACGGTAAAACATATGCTGCCCCTGAAGTAGAAATAGAAACAGGAACTGCTAATACATATGTAATACCACAAGTAAAAGAATATGTAGGATTTAGTGCACCAAAAACTCAATCAGTAAAAATAGAAGCCGATGGAAGTACAGTAGTAGAATATTATTATACAAGAAATAAGCATAAATTAGAGTTGAGTGCAAATACAGGAATATCAGAAGTAACAGGTGCGGGAGAATACTATTATGGACAAATAGTTCCAATAAGTGCTAAAGTGGTAGAAGGATATTCATTTAGGTATTGGATAGACAATAATAATAATAAATGTCAAGATATTGAAGTAAAAATAAAAATAGCAGATAGAGATATGAGCTTTACAGCAAATGCAAAGCCAGATAAAAATGTACCATATAAGGTAGAACATTATAAAATGAATGTAGACGGAACAACAGATTCAAAACCATTTGCTACAGAAGATAAAACAGGAAAGACAGACGAATTGGTAACACCAGAAGTAAAGATATATAAAGGATTTACTTCACCACAGACTCAAACTGTAAAAGTTAATGAAGATGGAAGCACAGTAGTAAAATATTACTATACAAGAAATAAATACAAATTAGAATTAATAGCAGGTGCAGGAATAGAAGACGTATATGGCACAGGAGAATATTATTATGAACAAGAAATAGAGATAAGTGCAAAACCAGCATATGGCTATAAATTTGATAAATGGGTATATGACACTGGAAAAACTTGTGAAGATGCTACTACAAAAATAAAAATTGGAACTAGAAATGTAATGATGGTAGCAAATGCAGAAATAAATCCGAATATGCCATATACTATTAAACATTATAAAATGAAATTAGATGGAATAACATATGCAGATCCAGAAATAGAAACAAAAACGGGAAAAACTTTCTCAACGGTAACTGCACCAGTTAAAAATTATGAAGGATTTACAGCCCCAGAAGCTCAAGGAGTTACTATAACTCCAGATGGAAAAGCAGAAGTAAAATATTATTATAAAAGAAACAAATATAAATTAGAAGTAAAAACTAATAAAGGAATAGCAGGAACAACAGGAACAGGAGAATACTATTACGAGGCAGAAGTACCAATAGATGCAAAAGCAGAAAAAGGTTATGAATTTGATTACTGGAAAGATGATAGCGGAAAAACGATAAAAGAAAAGAATGCCAAAATAAAAATTAGTGCAAAAGATACAACAGTAACAGCATATTCAAAATTATCTGAAAACACACCATATACAATTAAATATTATAAGATGAAATTAGACGGAACAACATATGCAGATCCAGAAACAGAAAATAAAACAGGAAAAACATTATCAACCGTAACGGCACCAGTTAAAAAATATGATGGATTTACAGCTCCAGAAGCACAAAAAGTTACAATAACTGCAGATGGAAAAGCAGAAGTAAAATATTATTATAAAAGAAACAAATATAAATTAGAAGTAAAAGCAAATACAGGAATATCAGCAACAACAGGAACAGGCGAATACTATTATGAAGCAGAAGTAATGATAGATGCAAAAGCAGATAAAGGATATGAATTTGATTACTGGAAAGATGATAGTGGAAAAACAATAAAAGAAAAGAATACAAAAATAAAAATTGGTGCAAAAAATGCAACAGTAACAGCATATTCAAAACCAAGCGATAACACTAAATATACTATTCTACATTATAAAATGAATATAGATGGAACATATGCAAAGCCAGAAACAGAAAATAAAACAGGAAAAACATTATCAACCGTAACGGCACCAGTTAAAAACTATGAAGGATTTACAGCTCCAGAAACACAAAAAGTTACAATAAATGCAGATGGAAGTACAGAAGTAAAATATTATTATAAAAGAAATAAATATAAATTAACCTTGAAAAAAGGAGAAGGAATATCAGAAGTAACAGGAACGGGCGAATATTATTATGAAGCTGAGGCATCAATAAATGCTATTCCTACAAACGGATATACCTTTGATTGCTGGAAATATGATGATGGAAAAACAGTAAAGGAAAAAAATGCAAAAATAAAAATTGTAGCCAAAGATATGACTTTAACAGCAAATGCAAAACAAAATGGACCTGGACAATATACTATTGAACATTATAAAAATATTCCAGGTGGAAACCAATATTTTGTTTGTGAAACAGAAGTAAAAACTGGAATAATTGGATCAATAGTAAAACCAGAAACTAAAAAATATGAAGGATTTACATCACCAAAAACTCAAGAAATAACAATTGGTGCAGATGGAAAAACAGTAGTAAAATACTACTATACAAGAAATAAATATGCAGTAAATTTGGTAGCAAATAAAGGAATAGAAAAAGTATATGGAACAGGAGAATACTACTATGAAACAGAAATTCCAATAAGTGCACAAGTATCAAAAGGATACAGGTTTGATTGTTGGAAAGATGATAAAGGAAACACAGAAAATAATATAAATGGAAGAGTTAGAATTGGTGCTGGTGATGCAACAATAACAGCAAATGCGAAAGCAATTAGTTATAAAATTGAATATGACTTAGATGGAGGAACAGTAGCTACTCCAAATAAAACAGCTTATACAATAGAAACAGAAAGCTTTAAACTAAATGAACCAACTAAAAAAGGGTATACTTTTAAAGAATGGGTTTTCGAAAACGGAAAAGTTTTAGAGAATGGAACAATAAAAAAAGGAACAACAGATAATATAAAACTTAAAGCTACATATGAAAAATACATACCTAAGGCACCACAAATAAAATATTTATCTTTTGATGTTACTGATGATAATGGAAAATTACGTGATGATATAGTTAGTGTTGGAGATAGAGCCTTTTACATTAAAATTCCAGGTAGTGGTAAAATTAATATTAATACCTTAAAAATCGCAACAGATATTCCAATAACTTTAAATAGTAAAGCAAAGCCAGGTGCTACACCTAATTGCAAATACTTAACACCAGATAATATTTCAGAAGATGGTAAATCTGGAGAGGTTTTCTTTTCATATAGCATGGGAATATCAACGAAAATAAAAAGTGATGATGGAATAAATTGGACAAATGCTGGAGAAAAAGATTTTACAGTTAATACTTCACTATTCAAAACAATGTTTACGAGTGTAGGTAAACAATTAGCTATTGCTCAAGGTTTTGGAATTAGTGAAGATGGATTAGAAACACCATGCTATGTTTCAAATGTAATATACGTAGGTGATGATTCATACATGTTATTTAAAGAAGAAGGACTTCCAGATATTAATATAAAATTTTTAAATGGAGAGCAAGAAATAAAAAATATAACTATTCCAAAAGGATCTACTATACCTAATATAGGTCCAAATGTTGTAGTAAATAAAGAATTTGTTAACTGGTGTTCTGACAAAGAACTTAAAAATGTAGCAGACTTTAACAAACCAGTATATGAGGATACTGTTTTATATGCAAAATATACAGATTATAAAATAGATACATCTTGGTACGATGGCCATGAAAATGAAAATTCATACAATATATCTACCTTAGAACAATTAAGAGGGGTATCAGAATTAGCAACTAATAAGAAGGTTACTTTTAAAGACAAAACAATAAATTTAGCAAATGATATAGATTTGAAAAATGAAAATTGGTCACCTATTGTAGGATTTTCGGGAACCTTTAATGGAAATGGACACACAATTCGCAATCTTAAAATTAAAGAAAATGCTCAAAAAGGAAATATTGGTTTCTTTTCATATGTAAATGAGGCAAAGATAAGTAATCTAAGATTTGACACAGTAAATATAGATGCGACAGAAGGAAATTGTATGGGAGTTGGAACTGTTTGTGGAGAGAGTAGAGCTTCAACTCTAGAAAAAATTCTTGTTAAAAATATTTCAATAGCTAGTAAAACTGAAACAGGAGGAATTGTGGGAGTAGATTACAATGGTACTATTTCAGAATGTGAAACAATAGATGGTAAAATAACAAACCAAAAGAACGTGGGAACTAGTGGTATATTAGGAAAAGGTAATAATACAACATCACTTACAAATATATACTCAAATTTGGATATAACTGCAAATTGTAGTTCATTTGTATGCGATGTTGCAGGAATAATAGGAGATTATGACTGGTCATCAAAATATGGTAAAGAAAAAACAACTATGAAAAATTTATTGTATACAGGAAAAATAACTCTCATAGGCGATGATGATGAATCTGCAATCAAACATTCAGGAATACATGGATGGTGTACTGGAATTGGTAATACAAATAAAGAAACATGGCTATTTGATAGTACTAAAAATGAAAAAGCTAATGAAGGTACAAAAAAGACAACAGAAGAGCTAAAAAAGGCTGAAACATATTCTGGATGGGATACTAATATTTGGAACATAGTAGAAGGACAATATCCTACTTTAAAAATATTTAAGTAATATCTAAACCGAATAATTTAAATAAAAACTAAGATTTTCTTAAAAATCTTAGTTTTTTATATAGTAGGAATTTTCTCTTTCAAAGAAAGAGAAAAGCTCAATTTACATAAATATAAAAAGTAAAAATTTAATATGGAGTTAAAGATAAATAAATATAAAAGATAAAATTAATTAACATAAAAAAGTAAAAAAAAACAGTTTTTTATTGAAAAAATAAGAAATATGTGATATTATGTTGGATACATAATGGGTGGATTGCATAAAAATGGAAATTTACTATGCAATTTTAGTCAAAAAATAATGAAAATATATTAGTATAAGAATATTTTATGAAAATTATTGAAGGGAGTTTTATATGAACAAGAAATTAATATCAATGATAGGTGTAGTATTACTAATTATTTGTTCTAGCGCAGTATGTTTGAGCTTTGGAATAGAAACCTTATCATTTAACAATATGCAAGGAACAAATATAAAAAATGAAACACTTGAAAAAATCGAAGAAAGAGCGTCAAACTTAAATAATTCAGAAGCTTTTAGATTTAACTTTAACAATATAATAAAAGCTAATGAAACTGCAACATATACAGTGAAACACTATAAGATGAAAACAGATGGAGAAACATATGCAGATCCAGAAGTAGAAACAAAAGAAGGATTAGCGGGTACATTAGTATCTCCAGAAACAAAAGAATACAAAGGATTTACTAGCCCAAAAGTTCAAACAGTAAAAGTTGAAGCAGATGGTAGTACAGTAGTAGAATATCGTTATGAAAGAAATAAATACAAATTAGAATTAATAGCAAGCACAGGAATAACAGATGTAATAGGCACAGGAGAATTCTATTATGGACAAATAGTTCCAATAAGTGCTGAGGTAGCAGAAGGATATTCATTTAGAAATTGGATAGATAGCAATAATAAAGCTTGTACAGATTCAGAAATTAAAATAAAAATATCTGATAGAGACATGAGTTTTACAGCAAATGCAAAACCAAATAAAGGTATACCATATATAGTTAAACACTATAAAATGAATGTAGATGGAAAAACATATTCAGACCCATTCATAGAATATAAAACAGGAAAGACAGATGAAATGGTAACACCAGAAGTAAAAATATACAAAGGATTTACTTCACCAGAAACTAAAACTGCAAAAGTTAATTTAGACGGAAGTACAGTGATAGAGTATTACTATACAAGAAATAAATATAAATTAGAATTATTAGCTAATACGGGAATAGAAGAAGTAAAAGGCACAGGAGAATATTATTATGAACAAGAAGTAGAAATAAGTGCTAAACCAGCAGAAGGTTTTGATTTTGATAAATGGGTATATGATATTGGTAGAACTTGTGAAGATGCAACAGTTAAAGTAAAAATTGGAACAAGAAATGTAATGATGGTAGCAAATGCTAAAGCAAAAGAAGAAGTATCATATACAGTAAAACATTACAAAATGAATTTAGATGGTAAAACTTTTGAAACTCCTGAAGTAGAGACAAAAAAAGGAACAGCAAATAAAGAAGTAACACCAGAAGTAAAACAATACGAAGGATTTACATCACCAGAATTAAAAACAGTAACAATAAGTCCAAATGGAAATACAGTTGTAGAATATTATTATACAAGAAATAAATATAAATTAGAATTAAAAGCAAACGAAGGAATATCAGAAGTAAAAGGGGCAGGAGAATATTATTACGAAACAGAAGTAGAAATAAGTGCTAAAGTAAAAGAAGGTTATATTTTTGACTGCTGGAAAGATGCAAATGGTGGAAACAGTAAAAATATTAATGCTAAAGTAAAAATAGGAGCTAAAGATGCAGTTATAGAAGCTAATGCAGTAATAGATAAAAGCATCACATATAAAATAACTTATGATGCAAATGGTGGAACAGCAGTTGCTGAACAAACAGTATCATTTGGTGATAAGATTATTAAACCAAAAGATCCAACTCGTAATGGTTATAAATTTGTAGGTTGGTATGTTAACTTAACAGATAAAGAAGCTTTTGACTTTGATAAAGCAACAGCAACACAAAATATTACATTACATGCAAAATGGGAAGCAAATAAATATACAGTAAAATTTAATGCAAATGGTGGTCAAGGAACAATGGCAGATCAACAATTTACATATGACCAAGAAGGAACATTAAATGCCAATAGTTATGTAAGAGAAGGTTATACATTTGCAGGTTGGAGCGAAACAGCAGATGGAACAGTAAAATATGTAAATGGAGCAAAGGTAAAGAACTTAGCAGAAAGTGGAAATAAAATATTATATGCAGTATGGACACCAATACAAAAATATACAATAACATATGATTCAAAAGGTGGAACAGCAGTAGATAAGAAAGAAGTTATATCTGGAGCAAAAGCAACAATGCCAACAGCACCAACACGTAAAGGATACACATTTAAAGCTTGGTATATTGATGCAGAATATAAAACAGCATTTGATTTTAATACAGCAATAACAAAAAATATAACACTTTATGCAAAATGGGAAGCAAATAAATATACAGTAAAATTTAATGCAAATGGTGGTCAAGGAACAATGGCAGATCAACAATTTACATATGACCAAGAAGCAACATTAAATGCAAATAGCTTTACAAGAGAAGGTTATACATTTGCAGGTTGGAGCGAAACAGCAAATGAAACAGTAAAATATGTAAATGGAGCAAAGGTAAAGAACCTAGCAGAAGGTGGAAATAAAGCATTATATGCAGTATGGAAACAAAATAGAAAATATACAATAACATTTAATGCTAATAATGGAACAGATGCTAAAGCAGAACAAGTAATTGAT
Source organism: uncultured Clostridia bacterium (assembly GCA_947581825.1). Classification (GTDB taxonomy): domain Bacteria; phylum Bacillota; class Clostridia; order TANB77; family CAG-508; genus CANPVP01. The sequence continues at coordinate 212,346 of CANPVP010000002.1, forward strand.
TTTAATAAGGAAGTAAAATTAAATAAAAATACTTTTAAAGAAGAATTTACTATTACATATAACTATAATAATACTGATAAAAAAATTGAAACAGAAAAAGTTAATAGCAAATTCCTTGGTTGGTCAACAGAAAAAGATGGAGAAGTTAAATATAAAGATGAAGCTAATATAAAAGCGGTTGATAATAGCAAAGAAGATTCAATAAATTTATATGCTAAATGGGAAAAACCAACAATAACACTTAGAAAAGTTGATAATACTACTAATACTAAGTTCCTTGGATGGAGCACTTCTGATAAAAAAGAAAATATAATTTCAGAAAATACTACTTATACAGTAGTAGGTAATATAACATTAACAGCTATTTGGGAAAAAATCGTTCCTCAAGAGGCTCCTAAGATTGAATCAATATCATTTGTCGTTAAAGATGAACAAGGACAGACACATAGAGAAGAAGCTATAGTGGGAGATGAAGTATTTTTCGTAAAATTCCCAGAAGAATATGAAATAGATTTAGCATCAATTATGATAAAAACAAATACACCTGTTAGATTAAATGATAAAGCTGTATCATCTAAAGGTTATGTTGATATTACATCAGAAGTATATGATAAAGAAGGAAGATCAGGTTGCCTAAAATTAATGGGATTTAGTGCATTATTAGTAAATAGTAAAGATGGTATCACATGGGAATCTACAGATAGCGAGTTATATATAACATTAGATATGCTAAACACTTTATTAGATAATCAAAATTTAGGAGTTGCAAAAGGATTTGCAAAAACAGATGATGGACAAGAAACTCCTCATTATATTAGTAATATGGAACAATTCCAAACAGGAGATACATATTTATATTTCTATAAAGAAGATGCAAAAAAAGTAAAAATTGAATTAAAAAACGGAGAAAATAATAGCTATACAACAACAATTCCTCAAGGAGGAGTACTTCCAGAAAATATAGGTAAAGTAGAAAAAGACTTCGAAGGCTGGTATACAGATGCAAATTACACTAAGAAATTTGATTTTAGCAAACCAGTAAATAATGATACAATTTTATATGCTAAATACAAAGAACCAGAAAAAGAAATTTATACAGTAACATATGATTCAAAAGGTGGAACAGCAGTTGCTGAACAAAAAATAACATCTGGAGAAAAAACAACAGCACCAACAGCACCAACACGTAAAGGATACACATTTAATGGCTGGTATAGTGATGCAGAATATAAGACAACATTTAACTTTAATACAGCAATAACAAAAAATATAACACTTTATGCAAAATGGGAAGCAAATAAATACACAGTTAAATTTGATGCAAATGGTGGTCAAGGAAAAATGGAAGATCAACAATTTGCATATGACCAAGAAGGTAATTTAAATAATAATACATTTACAAGAACAGGATATACATTTGCAGGTTGGGGAGAAACAAAAGAAGCTCAAACAGCCAAATACGCAAATGGAGAAAAAGTAAAAAATTTAGCTGAAAGTGGAAACAAAACATTATATGCAGTATGGACACAAAATCAAAATTATACAGTAAAATTTGATTCAAAAGGTGGAACATCAGTTACTGAACAAAAAGTAGCATCTGGAGCAAAAGCAACAACTCCAACAGCACCAACACGTAAAGGATATACATTTAAAGGATGGTATAAAGATAATAATTATAAAGAAGAGTTTAAATTTGATACACCAGTAACACAAAACCTTACTCTTTATGCAAAATGGGAAGCAAATAAATACGCAATTAAGTTTGATTCAAATGGCGGAACAGGAACAATGAATGACCAACAATTTACTTACGACCAAGAAGGAAACTTAAATAATAATAGCTTTACAAGAGAAGGCTATACATTTGCAGGTTGGAGTGATACAGCAAGTGGAACAGTAAAATATGAAAATAAAGCAAAAGTAAAAAATCTAGCAGAGAGTGGAAGCAAAACATTATATGCGGTATGGACACAAAATAGAAAATATACAATAATATTTAATGCTAATAACGGAACAAATACCACAACTCAACAAGTAATCGATTATGATAAAGAAGTAATTTTAAATAAAAATACATTTAAAGAAGAATTTACTGTTACATATAAAAATGATAAGGATAATCAACAAAACAATAAAACAGAAAAAATTAGCAGTACATTCTTAGGTTGGTCAATAGTAAAAGATGGAGATGTTAAATATAAAGATCAAGCAAAAGTAAAAGCTGTTGATATGAATAATGATAATTCAATAACTTTATATGCTAAATGGCAGAAACCAACAATAAAAATTGAAAAACTTAGCGATACAGAACAATACAAATTCCTTGGTTGGAGCAAAACAGCTAATAAAAATGATTTAATATCAGAAAATACTGATTATACAGTAGTAGGAAATGTAACTTTAACAGCTATGTGGGAAGAAATAAAACAACCAGATAATCCACCAACACCTGTTGAACCTAGAATAGTAGACATATCATTTGAGATAAAAGATAAAAATGGAACAGTTAAAAGACAAAATGCTGTAGTTTGTGCAGATGATGTATTCTATGTATGTTTGCCAGAAGGATGTTCTGTAAATGTAGCTTCAATCAATTTAAAAACAAATACACCAATTCAATTAAATGCAAATGCAAAAACAACTAAAAGAACAGATATTGCATTAAAAAATTGTAGTGAAGATGGAAGAACAGGAAGTTTATCAGTAATGGATATGGATGTTATGACAATACAAAGTGAAGATGGTATGCTTTGGGTTTCTTCTGACAGTGAAGAATCATATTTTGACTTATCATTGTTAAAATTGGCGTTATCAATGAAACCAGGTGCTTCTATAGGAATAGTAGAAGGATTTGGAATAACAGATAATGGAAAGAACACACCTCGTTATGATAGTGCAATTAAAACAGACCATGCAGGAAATGTATATTTATATTTCTATAAAACCGGAACAGAAACTGTAAAAGTAACATGGGTAAATAATGGGGAGAAAATTGAAAATACAATACCTAAAGGAGGAAAACTTCCAAAACGTATAGGTGTGGAAGAAACAGGATTTGACGAATGGTATTCTGATGATAAGTATACTAAAAAATTTGATTTTGAAAAACCAATAACTGAGGATACAGTTTTATATGCTAAATATAATAATAGTAAAAAAGCGAGTGCTGTAGCATATGCTGGAGTTAAAATGATTGGATTATTTAATCAATAATATATAATTTAAAGGAGGATAAAAATGAACAAAAAGTTAATCTCTATAGCTGTTATTGGATTATTAATTATTTGTTCAACATTTGGAGCTCTATGCTTTGTGGTTAAAAAAAATTCAACTGTAAGTATTACTTTTGATAGTAATGGTGGGACGAGTGTAAGTAGTCAGGCATTAAAAAAAGGAGAAAAAGTAGAAAAACCAGAAGACCCACAAAAAAGTGGATATGAATTTGAAGGATGGTATAAAGATTTAAATGACGAAAAAGCATTTGATTTTAATACCGAAATAAAGGATGATGAAACCTTAGTTGCTAAATGGTCTGAAATATACCAAAAGGATAATAACGGCTTTTTTACAAATAGTTCAACTAGTCAAACACAACAAAATGAAAACAATAATCAAAGTTTAGATTCAAATCTTCTAGACATAGTAGGCAATTCAACATATACAGTGAAACATTATAAAATGAACTTAGATGGAACTACATATGCAGAACCTGAAGTAGAAACAAAAACAGGAAAAATCAATGATAAAGTAACACCAGAAGTAAAACAATATGCAGGATTTACAGCACCAAATACTCAAACTGTTTTTGTAAATAATAATGGAAGTACTGTTGTAGATTATTACTATACAAGGAATAAATATACGGTTAATCTAGTTATGGGTGAAGGAATTTCAGAAATTAATGGTGCAGGAACATATTATTACGAGCAAGAAGTTCCAATTAGTGCTAAAGTTTCAAATGGATATACATTTAATTATTGGGTTGATGATAATCAAAATAAGAACCAAAATAGTGAACTAAGTTTAAAAATAGGAACAAGTGATATAAATATAATCGCAATGGCAAAACCAGTAAGTAATATTGCATCTGAAACAAATTCGAATGAAACACAATATAACAGCACATCATCAGACCAAACAACATCAAACTATAATGAACAAAACCAAAATAATAGTAGCAATAACAATAGTAATAGCAATAGTAATAGTAATAGTAATCAAAACAATAATAGCAATTCATCTAATAAAATAACAAGTAAACCACAACAAAATACAACAAACAGTAATAGTAGTAGTGGACAAGCTGTAACTGTAACATCAGATGCTAATAAAGATACTACATATATAGTAAAACACTATAAAATGAATGTAGATGGAAAAACATACGGAAAACCAGAAACAGAAACAAAGAATGGAAAAGTTGGTAGATCTGTAACTCCAGATGTAAAAGTATATGAAGGATTTACATCACCAAACACAAAAACAGTAAAGATAGATAAAAATGGAAAAACAGTAGTAAAATATTACTACAAGAGAAATCAGTATAAACTAGATTTAAAAGCTAATAATGGAATATCAGAAGTAATAGGCTCAGGAACATATTATTATGGTCAAGAAGTAAAAATAAAAGCTAAAGCAGATTTAGGATACGTATTTAATTATTGGGAAGATGAATTTGGAAACCATAGTAAAAAGAATGAGAGTACAGTAAGAATTGGTGCAAAGAATAGTATTATAACAGCAAATGGAAAATTAGATGAAAACATACCATACACAGTAAAACACTATAAAATGAATGTGGATGGTAAAACTTATGGAATTCCAGATATAGAGACTAAAAAAGGAACAATGGATGAAGAAGTAACACCAGCTGTAAAGAAATATGAAGGATTCACGGCACCAGATAAACAAACTGTTAAAATAAGTGCTAAAGGAAATACAGTAGTAGAATATTATTATACTAGAAATAAATATGAATTAGCTTTAGAAGCTAATGAAGGAATTGAAAAAGTAACTGGAGCAGGAACATATTATTATGGACAACAAGTAACTTTAAAAGCAGAAGTTAAATCAGGATATATATTTGACTATTGGGAAGATGAATTTGGAAATCATAGTAATAAAACAGAAGTTACAGTAAAAATAGGTGCAGGTGATAGCACTATAACTGCAAACGCTAAACTTGATAAGAATGTTCAATATCAAGTAAAACACTATAAAATGAACGTAGATGGTAAAACATATGCAGAACCAGAAATAGAAAAGAAAAAAGGAAATATTAAGAAGGAAGTAACACCTGCTGTAAAGAAATATGAAGGTTTCACATCACCAAAAACTCAAACAGTAAAAATAGATGGTAATGGAAAAACAGTAATAGAATATTACTATACAAGAAATCGATATAAGTTAGAATTAAAGAAGAATAAAGGAATAGAAGAAGTAAAGGGAAGCGGAACATATTATTACGAAGAAGAAGTTACAATAAAAGCTATAGCACAAGAAGGATATAAATTTGATTATTGGAAAGCAGGAGAAAACGAAAAATATTTAACAGCAGAAGCAAAAATAAAAATGGGAGCAAAGGATAAAACAATAACTGCTAATGCTAAAATTAGAGAATATACAATAACATATGATGCAAATGGCGGAACAACTAAAGAGCCAAAACAAGAATTATCATATGGAACTAAATTGGCAAAACCAAAGAATCCAACTAGAAAAGGATATACTTTCTTAGGATGGTATGCTGATTTAAAAGATGAAACAACCTTTAACTTTGATACAACTATGCCTAAAAAAGACTTTACTTTATATGCAAAATGGAAAGCAAATGAGTATACAATTGTGTTTAATTCAAATGGCGGAAAAGGAAAAATGGACAATCAAGAATTCACTTACGACAAAGAAGCTAAATTAAACCAAAACAAATTCACAAAGGAACATTACACATTTGCAGGTTGGAGTGAAACAGCAAAAGGAAAAGTTCAATATAAAGATAAACAAGAAGTAAAGAATGTAGCAGAAAATGGAAAGAAAAATCTATATGCAATATGGACTCCAGTAAAATATAAAATCACATATGATTTAGATGGTGGTAAAGAAACTAGCAAAAATAAAACGGAATATACAATAGAAGATAGCTTTAAACTAAATCCACCAACAAAAGATGGATATGTATTTAAAGAATGGATTTTAAAAGACAAAACAGTTCTAAAAGATGCAACAATAAAGAAAGGAACAACAGGAAATTTAGAGATTAAGGCAACATGGGAAAAGAGCACAAAGGTGAAAGTAATATTTAACTCTAATAATGGAGAAAGCAAAAAAGTAGAACAAACAGTAGAACTCAAAGATAAAAATGCTACTTTAAAAGCAAATACATTTGCAAAAACATATACAGTAACATATGATTATAACTACAATAGTAAAAATAAAGAAACGGAAAAAGCAAATTCTAAATTTTTAGGTTGGGCAACATCAGCAAATGGAAAAGTTGAATATAAGGATAAAGAAAAGGTAAGTAATTTAAAAAGCAATGGTAGTACTTTAAACTTATATGCTAAGTGGGAAGATAAAACTATAAATTTAAAAAAGAATCCAACAAGAAGTAATTATTCGTTTGTAGGATGGAGTATAAATAAGGATAAATCAGGAATAATTTTCGAAGAGACCTATAAAGTTACAAAGAATATAACACTAACCGCTATGTGGAATGATAATACACCTAGAATTGAAACTATATCATTTAAAGTAATAGAAGATGGTAAGACACATGATGCTGAAGTTGGTGTTGGAGATGGAGCTTTTTATGCTAGATTTCCTAAGAATGGTAGAGTAATAGTAACTTCACTAAAACTAAAAACAAATGTACCAATCAAATTAAATGATAAAGCTAAGCAGGCTAGTGGCTATATAGATATAAAGACAAGCAAGAGTGAAAATAACGGATTAAAGGGTAAAGTGTCTGTAATGGGAATAAATGCAATGAGCATAAAAAGTAAAGATGGAAAAACATGGGAAGCAGATTCTTCAGATAGTGAATTATCTGTAAGTGTAAGTACATTCAAAACTCTTCTAGGAGGAATTAAACTAGGAATTGCTAAAGGATTTGGAGTTAGCAAAGATGGAAATAAAGAAACACCTCATTATGTGGCAAGTGTGGTAGAGATTAATGGAGATACATATTTGTTTTTCAAAGAAGAGAAAACAAAAGATGTGAAAGTTAAGTTTATCAATGGAACTAAAGACGTTTTAACTCTAAATGTTCCAAAAGGATCACTTGTACCTAATGTAAGTGTAGTTGGTAATGAGAAATTTGATGGTTGGTATAAGGATAAAGCACTTAAAACACAATTTAACTTCAAAAATCCAATATATGCAGATATAACTATATATGGAAAAAATAAAGAACAAAATTCAAAATAACAAAACCATATATAATAAAAGAGTAGTAGAAATATATTTTCTACTACTTTTAAAATACTCCTAAATAATAAAAAACAGCAAAAGCTTACAAGCAAAGAAAAAGAAAAATCACAAAAAAAAACTTCGTAAAATTTTTGAAATTTATTTGTAAAAATATTGACATTAAAAGTAATTAATACTATAATCATTAACAAGTACTAAGAGGTTATAAAAATAAAAACATTAATAAGAATATGGAATATGCTAGCAGGTATATTCCACAACACAATTTAACCAGTTAGTAAAGAAAAACTTACTAATTCATTAATATAGTTTTACTAGATTTTGTATAATCTCTTTATTAATTACTAAAACACACAACACTAAGGAGGTGAATGAAGGGGAACTAATGAAGGATTCGCAACCAAATGAGGTAGCAAAACATTTTAATGAAAAAAAACCACATCGAAAGATGTATGTGGTAGGAATTAGTGTAATATTTGTAATATCTGTGTTAGGTATTATAATATTGGTAGGGTATTTGATACAACAGACTCAAGTAGTAAGTCCACCTCAACAACCAGAAAAAGTTATTGTAGATACTTCAAAACAAAAAAGTGTTGAGACAAAGATTGCTGATCAAATTGTAGATGTTAGTGATATGCCTAAAAAAATACATGGATTTCCAGTAGTAGGTAAGATTGTAATAAAAAAAATAAATATAAGTACCTATATTTTAAAACCACCATCATTAAAAGATAAGGATATAAATGAGGCATTAAAATATGGAGCAACTGAATTTTGGGGTCCTGAAATTAATGAAATTGGTAATTATTGCATCACAGGGCATAACTATGCAAATGTATTTGGAAAAATACACAGCCTAAATATAGGTGATACATTTTATTTAGTTGGAAAGGATCGGAAGAAAAGTAACATATTCAGTTACAGAAATAATTCCAGCCGTGGACCCAACAGATATGCAACACACAAGTCAACATACTGATAACAAAAGAAAAGTTACACTAATTACTTGTACTTTAAGCGGGCTTAAAAGAGTTTATGTAAAAGCCGAGGAAAAAATTTAAGGAGGAATTTAAAAATGAAAAAAACACTTATAATGACATTAATCATAGCAATGGTGCTATCAATAGCATCAGTAGTAAACGCTGCAGGAAGTATGACTGCATCATCATCAAAGGTAAAAAAAGGAGACGAAGTTACAGTAACAATTAATTTTGGTAAAATGATGTCTGCATCTGACTTTGTATTAACATATGATAAAGATGTTCTTGAATTTGTTAGTAGTACAGCAGAAGCAAAAACTGAAGAAAGCAATGGAATAAAATTACAAACATATACTAATGATACACAATCAGTTACAGCAACTTTCAAAGCTTTAAAAGCAGGAACAACAGCTAAAATAGGATTCGTAGCAAACGAATTTACAAACACAGATTTAAATGTTGAAGAAGTAACAGTAAATGGTACAACAGTAACTATAGCAAAGGAAGAAACTAAAAAGAAAAATAATACTTCAACAAAGAAGAATAATACTTCAAAGAAAAAAGACAATACAGTAGCAAATAGACCAGCACCACAAACTGGTATGAATGTTGCAGAATATGTAGCAGTAGCAGGAGTAGTTGCTTTAGCAGTAGCAGGAGTTGCAGTTGTTGGTAAAAAAGAAGATAAATAGTAGATACAATAACAATAAATAATAATAATTAATGTATAAGGGGGAAACAATTTTGAATACAAAAAAATTATTAATATCTGGTGCAATTGCAACAGGAATGTTAGTTGGAGTTGCAATGCCAAGTGTTTTCGCAGCAAATAAAATAACATTCCAAAAAAAATATTTAACAGATGGAGAATCAGTTACAATAATGCAAAATGCTGATGAAAAATCAGTACCATCTATAAATTTAACTGAAGATGCAGTTAAAACAGCTATTGAAAAAAAATTCACTGGAACTAAAGTAAAAACTTTACCATCTAAAGATGCAAAAGTAGATGGAAAAAATGTAAAAGTAGTAGGAACAGGAACTGTTGTAGAATTAGTAGATGGAGTAAAAATTAAAGTTGTATATAAAGGTGATGTAAATAGCGATGGAAGAGTATCTATAACAGATGCAGCTATAATGGTAAGATCTTCTAATAACGGTGTAAAATTAACTCCAGAGCAAACAAAAGCAGGTGATATTGGTGGAGTAGTTGATAAAGTTAATGCATCAGATGCTGCTGTAGTAGTAAGACTACTTAATGGTGGAGAATATGCAAAGAAAGCTTACAACAAAATGGAAGAATTCATGCCAGAAGATGTTGTAGTTGTAGATAACAAAGTTGTAGCAGAAAAAGCTGAAGCAGTAAAAGAAGTACCAGCTGTAAAAGAAGTTTGTGAAGATATAACAGTTACACCTACTGAAAATGGTGCAAAAGCAGAAGTAAAAATAAAAGCAGATCAAAAAGATACAAAATTATCTGATGTAAAATCTCAATTAAAAGAAACAGTTTTAGCTTTAGCTACAGATAATGCAGAATTAATTGAAGCTGCTAAATCAGTTAAACTTCATTATGATAACGGTACAGCTGCAGGAATTGATTTAGAAATCGATTTATCAGATTCTGAAAATGTATTAGCAACGGTTGAACAAGTAAAAACAAGTATTAATGCATTACTTGGAGAAAAAACATTAGCATCATTAATGGGAGACAAATTAACAGTAACAGTTGAATTAGATGCAGCAAAATCATTATTAAGCAATGCAAAAGAAGGAGCTACACAAGTTTATGAAATAGCTTTCGATTCATTAGAAGAATTAGCAAAATAATTTTCTATAAACAATACAAAAAAACATCTCAATATAGAGATGTTTTTTTGTATCTAAAATTATATATTATTCATTGCAATGTGAAACATTGCACACGTAGGGGCGATTAGTAATCGCCCGAATATAAAAACATAGAGATGTTAAAGCAAGAAACATAAAAAAAGAGCCCAAACGGGCTCTGGGGAAATTTGCGCGATGATGTCACTAAAAATATGTCTAGGTTTTGTTTCGCGGTTGCGATGATGGCATGGAATTTGCTTTTTGGTTTTGCTTATTAAAATTTTTGATGAATGTTTTGAACCGTTTGTCTGATGTCTTAGCTTTACAGCCATTCCTTTTGTTATACGCACTCATCATCTGTGAATTAGTTAACCGAGCCATCTCACTACACCTCCCTTACTTATAATATGAAATTTAGTATATCATAAAATTAAACAATATACAAGATAAATGTTCATTCAAATAATATATTAATAAAAATAACAATATTATATTTTTTCAAAAATGCTCGTTCAAGTAATTTTTAAAGAAATTCTAAACTAATTTTATGGCACCCTTTCACGAACAAGCGTGAACTATTTCCATAAAATTTAGTTAAGAATTTCTAATAAAACTCACTTTCAATGCGCTTTTTTCAAAAATATAATATTGTTATTTCAAAATAAGAATAAACAGTACATTAATTTAAAAAGCTAAAAACTTGTTAAATAAAAATATTTATTGTATAATTTTACTTAAATAATAATAGGAGAAGAAGTATGAGTAAAATTGATGAAAAAGAATTACACGTAATATTTAATGGAATAAAATCAGGTGATGAAAACAGTTTTACATCTTTATATGAAAATTACTATAATTTAGTATACAGAATCGTATTCTCAATACTAAAAAATAAAGAAAATAGCGAAGATGTTACACAAATAGTATTTTCAAAAATATACCAGTTACCAAAAGAAAAATTACCAGAAAGTTATGAGGCTAGCTGGTTATATAAGGTGTCTAAAAATGAAACTCTGCAATATTTAAGAAAAGCTAAAAATGAATTAAATATAGATGAAATATATGATATATCAGAGCAGAAGAATAATATAGATGAAATAATAGATGTAGAAACATATAAAAAAATGATACAAGGATTAAGTGAAACAGAAAAAGAAATAATTTCCTTAAAGATTCTATCTCAGTTTACTTTTAAAAGAATAGGCCAAATGCTAAAAATGCCAACAGGAACTGTTAAATGGAATTATTATAAAGCAGTGAGTTCTTTAAAAATTTCTTTATCAAGTTTAGCAGGTTTTATAATTACATTTGTTTTAGGCATTTCTACTATGTTTAGAAAAGAACAGGTTAATTTTAGTGAAAACAAAGAAGTAAATAAAAGTGATAACGAAAATATTAGTCAAAATGAAGATTATAGTGAAGAAGCCAAAACAGAATTTGATTCTCAAACAACTATAGATTCTACTAATAAAGGAGAAAATAGTAGCTTGTCAGATTCAACAAGTGATAAACAAAGTACTATACAAACTGTAGGTACAAAAACAGAAGATGTATATCATATAAACTATATAAGCCTAGGATTTTGTGGCATATCATTAATATTTTTTATAATTTTTGTAATTTTTTTCAAAAAATACCAACTAAAACGAAAGGTAAGAGCATCTAAAAATTAGGTAACGTTCCTAAATAAATTTTTAAGGAGTAGATTTTATGAAAAAAATAATAAGTATTTTAATTATTGTAGCAATTGTAGCAATAATTGCAGGAATTGCATATGTATGCGTTTTTAAAGATGGAAACATTATTCAAAACAATACGCAAGTAGGTAAAATAGATGATTGGAAACTAAACATGAATTTTGAAGAATCTGATTCTTTTATGGGAAACTTTAACAGTGGAATTTCTATGGGAGTTACTTCGGATTCAGCAACCAATAGTTTCAGTGCAGAATCTAAAAACATAGGATTTTCCGTTGGTGGTGCAAAGGATACAGTGAATTTTAGAGAGAATATAAAAAATGGATATTTTCCATTACTTTCTGATATAACATATAATGGATTATTCTATGAATATTCTTTTAACACAGGAAATAAAGAAGAATCTGAAGAATTATTTTCACCATCATATTTACAAGCTGTATCAAGTGATCCAATGTCTAAACAAAAAGAATATTACATGGCTGTGGGATTGAATTCAAATATTAAAGAAAGTGATTTTCAGAGAAAAAAATTAAATTTAGTTGTTGCATTAGATATTTCAGGTTCTATGTCTTCAAGTTTTAATTCATATTACTATGATAAACCTACACAAAATGAAGATAATTTAGAAGATAAAAATAAAACCAAAATGCAAATTGCAAATGAATCACTAAATATATTAATTGATCAATTAAATAAGGATGATAGATTTGGACTAGTTTTATTCGAAAGTGATTCTCATATTGCTAAACCATTAAATCTTGTAGGTGAAACAGATATTGATAAAATAAAAGAACATGTATTGGAGATATCTGCTACAGGAGGTACAAATTTTGAAGCAGGATATAAATCTGCAAATGAATTATTAGCAGAGTATGAAAATGTTGATACTGATGAATATGAAAATAGAATAATTGTAATTACAGATGCTATGCCAAATACAGGAGAAACATCTGATGAAAGCTTAATGTCAATGGTTAAGAAAAATGCTGACAAAGGTATATATACAAGTTTTGTAGGTGTTGGTGTTGACTTTAATTCTCAGTTAATAGAAACAATAAGTAATGTAAAAGGTGCAAATTATTATTCTGTAAATAGCGCAAAAGATTTTAAATCAAGAATGGGAGAACAATTTGAATATATGGTAACACCACTTGTATTTGATTTGGATTTTAACTTTGATTCAGATGATTATGAAATCGAAGCTGTTTATGGTTCAGATACTGTTAATATAGCAACAGGAAATATTATGAATGTAAATACTTTATTCCCATCAAAAACTAATTCAGATGGAGAGGTTAAAGGTGGAATAATATTATTAAAATTAAAGAAAAAAACAGATGGCGAAAATGGAAAAATAAAACTAGAAGTTTCATATAAAGATAGAAATGGAAAACAATATAATAATGATAAAGAAGTAGAGTTTAAAAATCAAGAAAATGATTTTTATGATAATGATGGAATAAGAAAAGCAATTGTTTTAACAAGATATGTAAATGTATTAAAAGATTGGATTATGTATGAAAGAACAGGAAACATAAATTATATATGTGATGAGAAATGTGGAATAGTAGCAGAGCCAGAAGATGGTTGGGGAGCTCGATTAATAAAATTAGGTATTCATGAAAGACAATCTGAAAAACTATCTGTAAGCACTGGATATAAAAAGATTTTTGAAGAAATGAAAGAGTACATAACAAACGAAAATAAAGAAATTAAAGATGATACATTAAATAACGAGATTAATTTATTAGAAGAATTAATTAAAACAAAATAATAAAAATATTTTACTATCAAAAGGTATATTATATAGGTAAATAAACTTATTTAATATACCTTTTATATATAATAGGAAAGAAATTGACATAAAACTGACAATAGTGTATAATTAAAGATACGGTGTTAGCAATATTTGGATAAAATATTGTCGTAGAGAAAGGGAAGATAAGTATATGGATGAAAAAGAAATTTTAATGAATTATATTGAAAATATGGATTTAGCAAAATTAGTTCCATTTTTAACTAATTTTGAAAAGACAATTGATAGATGGAAAAGCTATAAGCAAAATAAGAAGGCATTACAAAGTATTGATGAGGAAGAAAATGAACTAGCAAAAGAAATAGCAAATATGTTAGCTGGACCACAAAAAAGTGAAAAAGAAGAAAAAATGATGGAGATGGATTATAAGGCAGCAAGTAGATTCTATGAATTATTAAAAAGTGATGAAGATGTAATTGAAGCTTTAAGCGACAAAATTTATTATATTGATTATGATGAAGAATCAGAAGAAAAAAGAGCTGAAGCAATATATTGTTTAGCAAGCTTATTAAGAAGTAAATTGGCAACAGAAAATGATAAGAATTCTGAATGGAGACCAGTGCAAGAATCTATAGCAGATGTTTTAAAGGAAATGACAACAAGAGATTTTTTAACAACTTTTGAATTAACAAGTAGGAGAAGTTTTTCAGAAAATGAATTATATAATGATATTATGGCAGAAAAAATTCCTGGTATGACTGAACCTGAATTTTTTAGATGTTTAAGCCTTTCAAACGACGGGCTGGGAATTTTATATCCAAATAGTAAATTAGCAACATTAAATAGAATAAGAAGTGGAAATGAAAAATTAGCACCTTTATATATCTATTATTGCAAAAATTCTGAAGAGGCATTAGATCTAGTTGAAAGAGCAGAAAAAAGCGGATATGATACATTAGAAATTATGATAAAACTAGAGACAGTATCAAGAGGTATCGAAGTAAGCAAAAAAGTTGAAGAACTAGCACAAAAATTATCAACAGATAGAATACTTACTTTTCTTATTAATAGATCAAATATAATAGCTTTTAATAATGTTATAGAAGAAACTGTATTAAAAAGATTAGGAGAATTATCAAAAGCACAGATAGAGCTACTTTTATCAGCATATATGCATAGCCCTAAACAAGAAGTTAAAGACAGAATCGTGCAAGTGGCTATACAAAAAGGTGCATTAATACAAAAGGGAGATAAATTCTATACAGAAAAAGATATATTTAGCGATGAAATGCAAGAAAAAATATATATTTATAGAAAAAAAGAAAGCATTATTTCTAATTTACCAGTCCCTTCTTGTGGAAGAAACCCTATAGATATGCCACAGACAATTCAAGAAAATGATGTTCTACTAGGAGAAGATGAAGTGAAAGAAAAAATGGCAGAAGCATGTAGATTAGATGATTTAGAAATAAGTTCTAAAGAAAAGCTTATTAACTATGTTCTTGAATTAGAAACAGCAAGCGATATTGATATTTTGCGTATCCTTCCAGAGTCAAGCCAAGCCATTGTAGAAGCGATAAAAGCAGAAGGGGAAAATCTGGAGGAAACTAAAAAGGCTATGATATTAAAAGAGATTTCTAAATATCTAAAAACATATTTAGAAAATAGAATTTTAAATATGAAGGATGGTAGAGCAGTTGTCTTATTATCTAGCATATATTCGAAATGTGGGGTTTTCAAACCAGCTATTGAAACAAGATTAGAGCAGTTGCAATATTTAAATTTGGGAGAAAATCCAAATGGAGATGAAAATCCAGGCTCTGATGGAAGATAATAATAAAAATTTATATAATGGAAAAAGTTATATAGAAATGTATAACTTTTTCTTGTATAGATAAAAAGGTTTTGCTATAATTGTAATAGAAATAGCTTTGATGGAAATAAGTGAATTTTAATTAAATGGAGTAATTTATGAAAATTGGAAATTTTAGATTATTTGAAAGAAATATAAAGAAAGCAAGAGAAGCAATCTTAAGTGGTCATAAACTAGTACAGCAACCTCAAGGGGATATTGAACTTCCAGGAGGTTTATATGCTAGTTCAAGTATAGGAAAAAGCAGACAAAATCAAGAAGACAGTGTTTTATTATGTACTCACCCAAAAGATTCTGATATAAAAATGATGGTTGTTGCAGATGGTGTTGGTGGAAATGAAGCAGGAGAAGAAGCCAGTTATTTGGTTATTACAGCAATGAAAGAATGGTTTGAAAATTTAAAAATGAAAAAAAATATGAATACAAATGAGCTAATGGAGTCAATAGAACAGGTTTTAAATGAAGTTAATGAAGATATTAATGAGAAATACAGTGACCTTGAAGAGCTTGCTAGACCAGGTTCAACAATTGTATGTGCTATTGTTTTAAAAAAACAAACTTTAGTTGTGAATGTTGGAGACTCTAGAGCATATATATATAAGGACAATGAATTGTATCAAATATCAAAAGATCATACACTTATTGGAAATTTGGTTGAAAGTAATCAAATACCTAGACAATATGCGAGATTTCATAAGCAAAATTCAGGAATTACTAGATGCATAGGAGGAAATGAAGAACCAGCTATGCCAACTTTTACAATCTTAAAAAATGATGATTATGATGCTTTATTATTATTTTCTGATGGAGTTACAGATTGTTTATCAGATGAGAAAATATTGGCTGTAACAAGAAGTACAGATAGAAAATATTTAGCGGAAAGACTAGTTGGAGAGGCATTGCATACAAACTCTGAATTACCAAAAGCACTAAGAAGAGAACGTTGGTATAATCCTATTATAAAGGGTGGAAAAGATAATACAACAGCTGCTGTTTATTATCCAGATAAAACTTCTAAGAAAACTTCTAAGAATGATAATGATGGAAGATAGTTAATACATAAGAAAGGATATTGTAATATGGAAAATGGAATATTAAATGTAAAAAATGAAGCAGGAAAAGAAAAAGAATATAACATCTTATTTATGTTTAAAGAAGAAGAAAAAAGTGAAGACTATGTAGTTTATACAGATTATTCATTAAATGATGATGGAGACATTAATGTTTATAGAAACAGATATGTAAAATTTGGAGAAAAGTTTGAACTGTTACCAGTAAATAATAGGGAAGTAATACAATTTATAGATGATAAATTAGAAGAAATAAGATTAGAAATCGTTTTAAATGCGAAAAAAGGCTAAATTTGGTATGAAAAAATATTAAAAAATACTAAAAAAACGTTGCAATATCTAAGGCTTTAGTATATAATATTTTTAGCATAATAATTAATTAGAAGAGTGGAAGCAAATTCCACTCTTTATCTTTGGATTTTAGGAGGAAGATTTTGGCAAAGATAGAAGAAAGAGTAGAGAAATTAATAGAAAATCCTATAAATAATCTTGGTTATGAACTTTATGATGTTGAATATGTGAAAGAAGGTAAGGATTATTTTTTAAGAGTATTCATAAATAAAGCAGATGGAATATCTTTAGAGGATTGTGAAAAAGTAAATAATGAAATTACAGATTTATTAGACACGCAAGACTACTTAAAAGAACAATACTTTTTAGAAGTATCATCTACAGGAATTGAAAAAGTTTTAAGAAAAGATAAACATCTCAAAGAAAATATTGGAGTAGAAGTAGAAGTAAAACTTTTTAAACCAATTAATAAAAAGAAGGTTGTTTCAGGAATACTAGAAAATTTTAATGAAAGTGAAATAACAATAAAAACAAATGAGAATGTTACTGAAGTTATACAAAGAAAAGATATATCTTTAATAAAAACGATATATCATTGGGAGTAGAGCAAAAATATAATATATAAATATAAGGAGGAAAATGAAAATGAAGGCGATAGACAATGCAGAATTAATAGCAGCTTTAGATGAACTAGAAAAAGAGAAAGGAATCGAAAAAGCATACTTAATAGATGCAATAGAAACAGCATTAGTTACAGCTTATAAAAGAAATTTTGATGCTATTGAAAATGTAAAAGTTGTAATGGATAAAAAAACTGGAGAAGCACATGTTTATGCAATAAAAGAAGTTGTTGATGTTGCAAGAGATACAGATCAAGAAATTAGCTTAGATGATGCAAGAAAAATAAGCAAAAAGATTGAACTTGGTGACACTGTAGATATTGAAGTTGTGCCAAAAGATTTCGGAAGAATTGCAGCGCAAACTGCAAAACAAGTTATTATACAAAAATTAAGAGAAGCAGAAAGAAATATTGTTTTTACTGAATTTAACGATAGAAAAGGTGAAATCGTTTCAGGAATTATCCAAAAAGCTGACTCTGGAGTAGTAATTATGGATTTAGGAAAATTAGAAGGCGTTATGCCAGCTAAAGAGCAAATCCCAACAGAAAAATATAAGGTTAATCAAAAAATAAAAGGATATGTTCTAGACGTTGTTAGAGGTCTTAAAGGAAATCCACAAGTTATTGTATCAAGAACAGCAGGAGACTTTGTAAGAAAGCTATTTGAATTTGAAATACCAGAAATATATGAAGGGTTAATAGAAGTAAAAAGCGTATCTCGTGATCCAGGTTATAGATCAAAAGTAGCTGTATATTCAGGAAATGAAAATATAGATCCAGTTGGTTCTTGTGTAGGACAAAAAGGAGTAAGAATTCAAAACATTATCAATGAACTAAATGGAGAAAAAATAGATGTTATAGAATGGAATGAAGATCCAGCAATATTTATATCAGCAGCTTTACTTCCAGCACAAGTAATGGCAGTTGATATAAAAGAAGAAGAAAAATTTGCACAAGTAATAGTACCAGATGATCAATTATCTTTAGCAATAGGAAAATCAGGACAAAATGCTAGATTAGCAGCAAAACTTACAAACTGGAAAATAGATATAAAATCAGAATCTCAATTTAGAGAAATGCTTCAAAAAATGCAAGAAGAAACTTCTGATGAAGAAAATTCTGAAGAAAGTGATACAGTAGAAGAATAATATTTGCAAAATTTTATAATAAAAAGTAAGGGAGTGATTTCCTTGAAACATATACCACAGAGAACTTGTATTGGATGCAATACAGTAAAAAATAAAAATGAACTTATACGTATAGTTAAAAACAAAGAAAATGAGATAAAAGTAGATAAAACTGGCAAGATGAATGGTAGAGGAGCGTATATCTGCGATGATATAAACTGCTTGGAAAAAGCAATAAAAGCAAAAAAACTAGAGAGAGTTTTTGAAACATCTATAGATGAGGAAATCTATGAAAGCTTAAGAGGTGCGATTAGTGATAAATAATGAAGAAAAAGTATATGGACTTTTAGGTTTAACTGCTAAGTCTGGAAATATTGTTTTTGGAACAGATGCTTGTATAGAAAAAATTGAAAAAAAACAAGTTAAGCTAATAGTAGTTGCCAGTGATGCGTCTGAAAAGACAAAAAAGAAGATGAAGTTTATATGTGAAAAAAATAGTGTGCCTATAAAAGTATTTGGAACTATTGAAAGAATAAGTAAAGCTATAGGTAAAAACAATAAAGCTATAATAGGAATAAAAAATGAAAGCTTAGCTAATGAGATAAGCAAAATTATAAATGGGGGTGACATTATTGGATAAAATAAAAGTGCATGAATTAGCAAAAAAATTAGGGACAACAAGTAAAGAGATTATATCAAAAGCTAAAGAACTAGGAATCGAAATTAAAACCCATCTTAGTTCTATAACTGAAGATGAAGCTAAGAAGATAACCGATAAATTTAGTCCAAATAATAAAAAAGAGTCAAAAGATAAAAAGAATGAAGTGGATTCAAAAAATAATAAAAAAAGTGAAACACCAGTAATTATTAGAAGAGAAGTAATAATAGCTGATGAAGAGTTGGAGAAAAAAGAAGCAGAAGAAAAAGCAAAGAAGATGGAGAAAAGCAAAAAAGATGTAGGTTTTGTAGAAAGAGATAGAAATAAAGATTTTAATATAGTGTATAGAAATAAACCTACAAAACCAATGACTGTTAGTGAATTATTTGGACTTTCAAAACCAGAGAAAAAGCAGGAAGAAAAGAAAGAAGAGAAAAAAGTTGAAACTAAGATAGAGGAAAAGAAAACTGAAGAAAAAATCGAAGAAACAAATACAAAACCAGAGACAAAAGAAACTGTTAAAGTTGAAAAAGAAAAAATAATTGAAAAGGTGGCTGAAGAAAAACCTATTATGGAAATCATGACAAAACAACAAAATGTAAATAATCTAAAAAATAATTTAAAAGAAGAAACAAAGCATAATTTTAACAGTGGAAATACTGATTCTAGAAATAATAACCAGTATAAAAACAACCCAAATTCTAATAATTTTAATAGAAATAATAAAGGATATAATAATAACAGACCTAATTACAATAATCATGGAGAAAATAATAGGTTTAACAATCAAAACGGTCAAAAAAATAATAATTATAAGAACTTTGGAAATAGTGAAAACAAATTCAATAATAGAGATAACAATTATAAAAATAAAAACTTCAATGATAATGGAGATTTTAGAAGAGGAGGAAATCGACCTCTTGATGAAAAGGGAATTGAGAAAAACATTAAAAATATAATGGCATCCGATGTAGTGGAGAAAGAGATTGTTAGAGAATACAACAATAAAGCAGCTTATGATAAACAAAAAAGTAATGCTAAATTTGAAGAAAATAATACAAAAAATAAAAAATCTTCAAAACCTAAAAAGGGTCATTTTGATATAAATGAAGATAAGTTAAAGAGCTTGAAACAAGTTGATAAACTTTCTAATATGTTTGATGACCAAGAAGGTGGAATGTTAGATTATTATGATTTAACAACAGTAAGAGGTAGAAAAAATAAGAAAAAGAATGTACGTAATGAAGCAGAACGTACAAAACAAAAAATATTTAAATTAACAGAAGTAACAATTCCAGAAACTATAACAGTTAAAGACTTAGCTACAGAAATGAAAATAACAAGTAGTGAAGTTATAAAGAAATTATTAGGATATGGAATATTAGCTACAATAAATAACGAAATAGATTTTGATACAGCATTTTTAATTGCACAAGAATTTGGTATTACAGCTATTAAGAAAGAAGTTGTAACAGAGGAAGATATCTTATTTGATGATACTGAGGATAAGCCAGAAGACTTAATTCCAAGACCACCAGTAGTTGTTGTTATGGGACACGTTGACCATGGAAAAACTTCACTTCTAGATGCTGTTAGATCAACTAATGTAATAGAAGGAGAAGCTGGAGGTATCACACAACATATTGGTGCATACAAAGTAGAAATTAATGGTAGAGAGATTACTTTCTTAGATACTCCAGGACATGAAGCGTTCACAAGCATGAGAGCAAGAGGAGCTCAAGTAACAGATATAGCAATATTAGTAGTAGCTGCAAATGATGGTGTTATGCCTCAAACAATCGAAGCTATAAACCATGCTAAAGCTGCAGATGTTCCTATTATTGTTGCAATAAATAAAATAGATGTAGAAGGTGCTAACCCAGAAAAAGTAAAACAAGAACTTACTAAATATGATTTAGTTCCAGAAGAATGGGGTGGAGATACTATATTTGTTAATATTTCTGCTAAACAAAAAACAAATATAGATACTTTACTTGAAATGGTTCTTTTAGTAGCAGATATGAAAGAATTAAAAGCTAATCCAAACAAACAATCAAAAGGTGTAGTAATCGAAGCAAGACTTGATAAACAAAGAGGACCAGTTGCAACAATGTTAGTACAACGTGGTACTTTAGACGAAGGAGACACAATAGTAGTTGGTTCAGTTATTGGTAGAATAAGAGCTATGAAAAATGACAAAGGAAAGAAAGTTAAGAAAGCAGGACCATCAACTCCAGTTGAAATCATTGGTTTAACAGAAGTTCCAGAAGCAGGAGATACTTTCTATGAAGTTAAAGACGAAAAAACAGCTAAGCACTTGATAGAAAGAAGAAAGAGACAGGCAAGAGAAAAATCAATAAATGCAACAAGTAAAGTAACTTTAAATGATTTATTCTCACAAATAGAAAAAGGAAATTTAAAACAATTAAATCTAATTGTAAAAGCAGATGTTCAAGGTTCTGTAGAAGCTGTAAAACAATCGCTTGAAAAACTATCAAATGAAGAGGTTAGCGTAAAAGTAATACATGCAAACGTAGGTGGAGTTACAGAAACAGATGTTACACTTGCAAAAGTTTCTAATGCTATTATTATCGCATTTAATGTTAGACCAGAACCACTAGCTAAAGAGATGGCTATTAAAGATGAAGTTGAGATAAAACAATATTCAATTATTTATCAAGCTATTGAAGATGTTGAATCTGCAATGAAAGGAATGCTTGATCCAAAATATGAAGAAAAAATAGTAGGAACAGCACAAATAAGACAAACATTTAAAGTTTCAGGAGTTGGAACAATCGCAGGATGTTATGTAACAAGTGGAAAGGTTTCAAGAAATGCAGGAGTAAGAGTAATTAGAGATAATGTTGTTATACATGAAGGAAAACTTGCATCATTAAAACGTTTCAAAGATGATGTAAAAGAAGTTGCAGAAGGTTACGAATGCGGAATCCAAATAGAAAACTTCAATGACTTAATCGAAGAAGACACATTAGAAGTATTTGTAATGGAAGAAATAAAAAGATAGTAATATGTAGGGGCGACCAGTGGTCGCCCGAAAAGAAAACTTATTCAAATAAAAGCAAACAAAGGAGGAAAAATGAATAAAAACAATAATAGATTTAATAGGATCGATGAGGAATTAAAAAAAGAAATAAGTAATATAATAATGTATGATATTAAAGATCCTAATGTAACAGGAATGATAAGTGTTACAAGAGCAAAAGTTACACCAGATTTAAAATTTGCAAAAGTATATGTTAGCATAATGAATTCTAAGAATTTAAAACAAACATTAGCTGGATTAAAGAAATCAGCGCCTTTTGTTAGATCAGAGATAGCTAAAAGAATAAATTTAAGAATTACACCAGAAATTATATTTGAACTTGATGATTCTATAGAATATGGTGCCAAAATAGATTCAATTTTAAAAGAAATAATGCCCAATAAGCCAAAAGAAACTGAAGAAGGAGAATAGAATTATGACTTTAGATAATATATTAGAAGAAATAAAAAAAGCAAATTCGATAGTTTTATTAACTCATAAAAGTCCAGATGGAGATGCCATAGGTAGTTCATTAGCTTTTTATATTGCATTAAAGCAATTTGGGAAAACAGCTGATTTAATAATAGAAGAAATGCCAAGAGTTTATAAATTTTTGCCTTGTGCAAATGAAGCAAGAAAAATAGAAGAGGCAAAGCCTCAATATGATTTAGCAATAGCTTTAGACTGTGCAACAGAACAGAGAATTGAAGGACAAGAAGAAATTTTTGAAAATGCAAAAGTAACAATTTCAATAGATCACCATGAAAGTAATAAAATGTTTGCTGATTATAATTTTGTGAATCCTGCTGCACCAGCATGTGCACAAATTCTTATTGGAATTTTTGAATATATAGGAATAGAAATAACAACGGATATAGGAGCATGTATATTAACAGGTATAATAACAGATACAGGTGGGTTTAAATATTCCACAATATCACCTGAAACTTTTGAATTTACAGCACATATCTTATCAAAAGGTGTAGATGTTTCTGATATATACAAAAAAGTACTTCAAATAAAAACTAGATCTCACTTCAAATTATCACAAATAGCAACAGCTAGATTGGAATTCTTGGAAGATGAAAAAATAACTTTTACATATATCACAAAGGAAGATGAAAGAAAGGTAGAAGCTGAACCAGGAGATCATGAAGGAATTGTTGAAATTGCAAGAGATATTGAAGGCGTAGAAGTAGCTATTTTACTAAGAGAAACCGATGAGGGATTCAAAGCATCATTAAGATCAAACGGTAAGGTAAATGTTTCTGATGTATGTATGATATTTGGAGGTGGAGGACATCCAAGAGCAGCAGGTTGTACTCTATCATATTCCCTAGAAGAATCAAAACAAAAAATTATTGCACAAGTAAAAGCAAATCTTTAATTAATTTTTTATAGAGGATAAGTATGGATGGAATTATAGTAATCAACAAAACTAAAGGTTGTACTTCGCATGATATTGTATATAAAGTAAAAAAAATATTAAAAGAAAAAGTCGGACATACAGGAACTCTAGATCCAAATGCAACAGGAGTTTTACCCTTGTTAATTGGAGAAGGAACAAAACTATCAAAATATTTGATAGAGCATGATAAAATCTATACAGCAACAATTTTTCTTGGAAAAGAAACAACAACTTTGGATGTTGAGGGAGAGGTAATAAAAGAGAAAAAAGTTGATTTTCAAAAATTAACCTTTGAAAATGTAAATGAAGTATTAAATAGTTTTTTAGGAAAACAGGAACAAATTCCTCCTATGTATTCTGCAATAAAAGTAAATGGAAAGAAATTATATGATTATGCAAGAAATGGTCAAGAAGTAGAGATTAAACCAAGAACAATAGAAGTTTATGACATAAAATTAGATAGTATAGATGAAAACAGAATAACTTATACTGTTAAATGTTCAAAGGGAACGTATATAAGAACTCTTTGCAAAGATATAGCTGAAAAGCTAGATACTGTAGGATATATGGAAGATTTACAACGTCAAGAAGTTGGAAAGTTCAATATTAAAGATTCAATTACAGTAGAAGAACTAGAACAAAACATAAATAGTAAAGAGTTTTGGGATAAATATTTTATCTCTATAGAAGATTTTTTCAAAGAAAAAGAAAAATTACAGCTAAATGAAAAGGGACTAAATCTATTCTTAAACGGAGTAAGACTAACTAGAAATATAAAGGAAGATTTATATAGAATTTATGATATAAATAATAATTTTATTGGAATAGGAATAGTTGAAAAAAATTTATTGAAAAGAGAAATTATTTTATAAAAGCGAATTAATAAAAACAAGGTTTGAATTTCAAACCTTGTTTTTATGTTCCTTAAGTTTCAAGCAAAAAGTAGCTTGAAGTTATATTTGTGTCTATTTTAATGTTAAAAGAGGATTGAGTATACGATTCTTTCCAATTAAAATCATTCCAATCGTTCCAAGTCAAAAATTTATCAACAGCATATTGACCAAGACCTGCAACATCAGATTTATATTTAGTAGCAGTAGTTGAAAAATAATCCATAAAAATCTTTTCAAGATAATCATTAGTAGCCTTTTGAAGAAGTTCAATATTTTTTTCATCTAAATATTTATTGTTATTTGAAATTGAAGAAATTTTTGCTGTTAAAAATGCGTCAACGTCTATAACTGGTTTCCCATCTATTATATTAATTTTTATTTTAGTTCTTCTTTTCTGAGTTAGAAAAATATCAATACTAGAGTTTTCATCAAATGGACTAGGAATACCAATAGTAGTATTTTCTAACTTGTTTGTAAGAATAAGATGTGCTAATGTTTCATGCGGAGATAAAAATCCTACTAATTTATCCTGTTTAAAAACTGCTAAACCTAAAGTTTTTAAAGTAGGTTTACCTTCTTTTTTTTCCGTATCACCACCACTTCCAGATGATGTTGATGTATCTAATGAAGAGATATCATTTGAACTCAAACCACATAAAATTGCAAAAGGTTCTCCAAAAGTATCGTTAGTTTTTAGAAAAAAGTCACTAATGGTTACAATCTCGGTATAACCAGTTAAGTTTTCATTTAAAGAATCGTAATTAGACGAATAACTTTCTAAAGAATTTGAAGAATTATCGAAAAAATCTTTTATTGAACATGTACAAACTAAAACATTACAAGATGGGCGTATTTCTACATTGTTTACAAAGGTGTAAATATATTCGTGAAGTCCTTTTTTTGCTAAATCAGAAGAAAATACTATTATACTGCAATGAGATAAATCAACTGGTTTGCTTAAGTAACTATTTAAAAGATTTAAACCACTATCAATAGATGAACATTCAACAGAAACTACTGTAGAACTAGAACTTTTTTCGCTTCCTTGGCTACTTGATGCACTATCACTACCAGAAGATGTAGGAGTAGAAATTTCAAAGAAAATTTTTAATTTATCTTTTTCTCCTGGCTCCATACCAATTGAAATAACATAAGCTAATTTATCAATATTTTTCTCAGAGCAACCAGTTAGTACAAATAGAGGAGATATAGCAATAAATGTAGCAAATAGATATATAATAAATTTTTTCATATTAATATCCTTTCATAAGAAATCTTTTCATTAGGTATTTTGAAGAACTTTTTTTGATGATGATTTTAATTTTAGTTTTATATTCCCTAAAATTAGAATGATAAAGTTCACACCAAAAACAAAAAATATGCACAAGTACTTCAAAACTTTTGTTTCTAAGAAACGAAGTTGAGCAATATTTTGTGGTAATACACTAACAACAAATATTAAAATACTAATAATAATTAAAGACGGAATAGGCTTTGATGTTTTATTTCTTGATCTAGTAAATACATAGTTTGATAAAGCAGTTACAAGTGATAAATAGGCAAACATTGATAAAATCCAAAATATTATGAATATAGAGTCAGGTCTTTGTAAGAAAAGACCAAAAGAAATTCTTCTAGTTGCTAGATAAACAGACAATATAGTTTGAGTCGCATCAAAATTTGCTACAAGAAGTAAAGTAGCAACAAAACCAATCAATAATACACCACTTAAAGCCATGGAAGTAAAAGATATTGTATTAAAACTTTTTTTATCTTTTAAAAGAGGTATTAAATAAAATAATATTATAAAGTTAGAAAAAGCAGATATATTAGTTAAGCCTTTAAAAAAGGTTTCGTTAACTCCGTACCCTAAAACAGGAAATATTCTTTGAAAGGTAAAGTTGGGAATACTTGTTATCATAACAACAAAGATGCTAATAAGTATTGTTGGAAGAATGATAAAATTGCAACGAACTACCTGACGAAAACCAAATTTATTTATAATTATTGATGCTAATAAAAATAGCAGAATAATTGCAGATACTCTAAAATCATGAAAGTACACAATGATTAAACTTTCTGCAAAATCTCTTATAAAAAGTCCAGCAAAGAAAATAAGGTAACCAGTGAAAAATAAAGCTAAAAATTTTTTTAAGGCAGAACCACCTAAATATTCTGCTATATCTAAAAGATCAAAATTACCAAAATTTTTAAATAGTTTTACTAATAGAAGAGTAAGTATAAAAATAATAGCTGTGATATAAACAGTGTTTAAAATAGATGCAGAGCCAACCTCAGTAATTATAGATGAGGGCAAATATATAATAATGTGAGTTATGATTATAGTCATTACTATGCCAATAGCTTCTAGTGAGCCAAGATCAGAAGACTTCATTTATTTTTCACTCCCTTTTTTCCAAGTCATACTAATATTTGATTGAGAACGTATTCTCTTTGTATTAAAAGCATCAGGTCTTTTTTCTTTTTTCCAAAATGGAGCTAAGAAATAACCATTATGATTAATTTCTGTAAGTGGTGCATAAGGATTTAGGTATGGAACACCAAAAGATTCTAAATTTGCTAGAATAGCCATATGGACAAAGATTCCAAAAGCAATTCCTAAAAATCCTGCTATGCATCCCAAAAATATATAAGAGAATCTAGCAATTCTAAAATGAAAAGATATAATAAAATCTGGTAGTGCAAAAGAGGATATACCAGTTATTGCAACAATAATAATTGTTATAGGACTAACAATTCCAGCAGATACAGCAGCTTCTCCTAAAATTAATCCTCCAACTAAACTTATGGTAGCACCTAAAGGAGAGGGAACTCTAATACCAGCTTCTCTAATTAATTCAAAAGATAATTCCATAATAATCAATTCAAACAATATAGGAAAAGGTACAGAATTTCTGGAAGCGACTATTGCAAACAAAAGCTCTGATGGGATTAATTCTTGATGGAATGTAGTAACAGCAATGTATAATCCTGGTAGAAGAACTGTAAAGACTAGTGCTATAATTCTAATAATTTTTAATAAATTTGCAAATTGATATTTTAAATTTGTATCTTCAGCAGAAGCTAAAAAATCTATAAAGGTTGCAGGCATTGCTAAAACAAATGGAGTTCCATTAACAATAACAACAACTCTCCCTTCTAATAGGTAAGAAGTAGCTGTATCAGGTCTTTCTGTAGCTATAATCTGTGGTAAACTAGAGCGAGGATTATCTTCAATTAAATGATTCAGTTGCCCAGAAGAAATTAAATAATCTATATCTAAATTGCTAATTCTATATTTTACTTCAGCTACAAGTTCATCATTAGCAATCCCTTTTATATAGCAAATAGCACAATCAGTTTTAGTTACAACACCAACATTAACATTTTCTATAATTAAATTTTCGTTATTAACAAGCCTTCTAAGCAAGGAAGTATTAGTCCTTATAACTTCAACAAAGCCTTCTTGAGACCCACTAATAACTACTTCGCTAGTAGGAGGTTCAATGCTTCTTTGTTTTAAATCCTTTACATCAAAAGTAAAAGCACAATTTAAAGTATCTACGAATAAGGCACAATTACCTTTATTAATATTTGAAATTATTTCTGAAAATTTTGTGAGTCTAGAAATATCATTTTGAGGAAGAAGCATATTGTATAAAGTATCTTCTAAATTGAAAGATTTTACTTTTCGTATTGTAACATCATTACTTTTTATTGTAGATATTATTTCTTTAGAATAAGTTGATGTATCTAGCATTAGAGGTGTTAAAACAAATCTATTAATTACTTCGGAATTAACCATACCATCAATAAAAATAAGAAAAGCAGAATATTTCTGATTTTTGAAGTTTATAGAAAAATTTCTAATTTTAATATCGCTATTTATTAAGGCATTATATTTAACTTTTATATATTCTAAATTATGTTTTATATCAGAATAAACAGTTTGATCTAAATTTTCCAAAGGTTTTAAAGTATTGCTTTGATTTTGTATATCATTACTTTTAGGTAATACAAAGTTATAATTATCTTGTGTATTATTAGAATGAAGTATTTTGTTAAAAAAATTATTAAAAAGACTCATATTTAAAACCACCTTTAAGAAGAGTATTTCCCAGAAAAAGAAAAATATTCTAAGGAATTGAAAGCTTTAAAATATGAAAGATGCAGATAAGTAATTTTTGATTGATGTTTTTCTTGAAATTTAAAAAAGGAAGTTTTATCAATATTTAAATAGGTAAAAGTATGGACTTTTTTCAGATTTTGACGTAAAATATAGAAAAATAAAAAAGGAGAAAAGAGAAATGTTAATTGAAAAATTATTGTTTAATGTTGTAGCTTTTTCCTTATTTGTATTTATTTTTTTCAAATTAATAAGAAAAAACGATACAGCGTATGTAACAATATTAATAATTGAAGCAATAGGAATTTTACTTAATTTTATAGAAATAATATTAAGTTTATCTCTTATTTGGACATATAAAATTATAATGTATACTATGGCAATAGTAATTCCAATAGCAGTTTTATTTATAGAAGCAAAAGGAATAAATTGTTCAGAAGTTTTTTCTCTATTTAAAGCAAAGTTTTATAAAATTATAGGAAATGATAAAAAGCAAAAAGAAGCATTACTAAATCTTGTTAACAAATATCCTGAAAGTTGTATGGGACATAAGCTATTAGCTCAAATATATGAAAAAGAAGGCGGAATGAGAAAAGCTATTGATGAGTATGTACAGGTAATTGAATTAGACAATAAAGATTGTAAAAGCTATTATAGAATATCATTTCTTTTAAATGAGTTGGATAAAAAAGATGAATCAATAATTATGCTTAAGAACTTATTAAAAGTAAAACCAGATCATTTTGAAGCAATGCAATTATTAGGAGATGTATTATGTTCAACTGGAAGTTATAAAGAAGCTTTAAATGTATATTCTGATATGTTAGGATATTATCCAAATAGTTATGAAGCATATTATAATATGGGAATGGCTTATACTCTATTAAGCGATTTTGCTAATGCAAAACTTTGCTATGAAAAAGCTGCAGATATAAATTCTCTATCATATCATGCTTACTATAGTTTGGCACAAATAAATCTTATATATGGAGATTTGGATGAGGCAGAATTATACTTTCAAAAGAGTTTACAAGATAAAGAAGCGGAAGCTGGAGCATATTATAATTTGGCTAAAATAGCCATGCTAAAAGGACAAAAAGAAAAAGCTTTGCAGTATGTAAATATTGCAATAGAAACAGACAGTAAATATTCAAAAATAGCAGAAGAAGAACCTGTATTTATAGCAATAAAAGCTTCTATAAGATTCTCTTCAGAGGATAGCAAGAGAGAGAAAACAAGTAGTCTAACAATAAATGAAAAGAAAGTTAAAGAACATCTAGAAAAAACATATAGAATATCTGGAGCTATTAGTAAAAGTGATATAAATTTAGCAAGAGTTTCTAAGGAAGAATTAGAGACCAATAGAGAGATAGATAAAGAACTTGAAAATAATGAAAAATCAGATAATGATTTCGAGAAAGAATCATAAAAGAAAAATTAAACAAATACAATATTAATACTAAAACTTCAAAATAAAAGGGAGAGTGTTATTATTGGAAAAAACAATATCAGTTATTGGTGGAGATCAAAGAATAGTAAGTTTAGTAAAATTATTGGCTGCAGATGATTATATGGTATTTACA
The DNA here is from genome assembly GCA_947581825.1 of uncultured Clostridia bacterium. GTDB lineage: Bacteria > Bacillota > Clostridia > TANB77 > CAG-508 > CANPVP01. The sequence goes on from CANPVP010000002.1 coordinate 242,731, forward strand.
TATGGATTAGAAAAATCAGATATAAAAGAAAATGAAAAAATAGTAAAATGCAAAACATTAAAAGAAACTTTGGAAAAATCAGATAAAGTAATAGGTCCAATTCCGATATCTATAGAAAAAGACATAATTAAAATGCCATTTTGCGAAGAGAAAATAACAATAGAGGATTTAGTAAATAATCTTGATAATCATACTTTCATTGTAGGAAATGTAAATGAAAGTACAAGGAATGTACTAACTAGAAAGAATGCTGATATAATAGACATATTAGATATAGAAAAATTTACAGTTTTAAATATTATTCCAACAGTAGAAGGTGCAATACAAGTAGCTATGCAAGAAACTAAAAGAACGCTTCACGGGTCTAATGTATTAATTTTAGGGTTTGGAAGAATAGGAAAGTTACTTTCTAAAAGTTTAGTAGGACTTGGAGTAAATGTTTCATGCGAGGCAAGAAAAGACACTGATTTAGCATGGATAGAAGCATATGGATATAATCCAATAAATCTTAAAGAATTAAAACCTAAAATAGGAAAATTTGATATTATATTTAATACAATACCAACAGAGATTTTAGGAAAAGATTTATTATCAGAAGTAAAAGAAGATGCTGTAATTATAGAACTTGCATCAAAGCCGGGAGGAATCAATAGAAAAGTTGCAGAAAAATTAAAAATAAATGTTGTAGAAGCACTGGCTTTACCAGGAAAAGTAGCACCACTTACAGTGGCTGAATATATAAGAAATACTATATATGAGTTAATATAAATTTTTAACAAAGGAGAAAGAAAATGAATTTTATAGAAATACTTAAAGTAATTATTTTAGGAATAGTTGAGGGAATAACTGAATGGTTACCAATAAGTAGTACAGGACATATGATATTAGTAGATGAATTTATAAAATTATCTGCATCAGAAGCTTTTAAAGAAATGTTTTTTGTTGTAATTCAACTAGGTGCTATATTAGCAGTTGTAACTATATATTTTAAAAAATTGTGGCCATTTACAACGAAAGAAAAAGGTTTTATAAAAAAAGACACTATGCAATTATGGTTTAAAGTACTTGTTGCAGTTATTCCAGCAGGAATTATAGGAATTTTATTCGAGGATACAATAGATAGAATTTTTTATAATGCAACAACAATTGCAATTACATTAATATTATATGGAATTTTGTTTATCATAATAGAGAAGATAAAAAAAGGTAAAGATGGAAAAATAAAAGATTTTAAAAGTTTAAGTTATAAGACAGCTTTAATTATAGGAGTATTTCAAGTGTTAGCACTAATTCCAGGAACATCAAGATCAGGAGCTACAATTTTAGGTGCTATGCTACTTGGAACTTCTAGATTCATTGCAGCAGAATTTAGCTTTTTCCTAGCTATACCAGTTATGTTTGGAGCAAGTTTACTAAAAATATTAAAATTTGGTTTAGTATTTACAAGTGCAGAATTGATAACACTAATAATAGGTATGGTAGTTGCATATTTAGTATCAATATTTGCAATAAAATTCCTAATGGGATATATAAAGAAAAAAGATTTTACGGTATTTGGATATTATAGAATTATTTTGGGAATATTAGTTTTAGGATATTTCTTAATAAGATAAAATCAAAACTAAAAAAAGAGAGTAGTTTTACTACTCACACAGTTATTATTGTATCATATTATTAAAAACAAAGCAAATTATAAAATAATGAGAAAAACATAGTAAAATTAAGAGAAAATGATAGAGAATCTTATAAAAAAGAAAAGAACAATAAAAATAGAGTTGAACTAATACTAGGAATATGTTAATATAAAGATACAAAATATAAATAAGTTATTAATCTACCCTGCATAGTACGTGCAGACAGAAATTTTAGAACCTACAAGTTTTGGAAAGGGGAGCTTTTACTCTGGATATGGCGTGTATGCTTGCATTTATGTAAGAAACCCATAAGTATTTAGGTGAGCACCCACCTGTGTGAGTACAGGTCCATAAAATTTCTTCAAAGTTACGGCTAAAGCGGGGATTTTTGTTTTTTATAGTATTTTGTTGAAAAAAAGTAAATGCTAATGATATTAATTCGGATAAATAATTTGATTTTAATATATTCTAAAAAAAGTTAAATAAAAAATGTTTTTTTGTTGAAAAATGAAAAATCTAATGGTATAGTAATAATAGTTTTTATACAAAGGAGAGAAAAAATGAAGAGAATAATAAAAACAACAATAGTATTAATGTTTATGCTAATAGTATTAGCAGGGTGTACAAATACAGAATATAATGTAAAAATAAATAGAAATGGAAGCGGAAAAGTAGAATATAATATACAATTTGATAAAAATGGATTAGAAGAAAAGATGAAAGAAAACGGATTGGAAAAAGATTCGGCATGGAATCTTATGGCAACTTTAACACCTTTTGAAAAAATAATCGAAACAGCAAAAAATAATGGATATGATGTAGAATACATTGAAGAAGAAGGAACAAGGATAGGATATAAAGCATCAAGAAATTATGATAATATACAAGATTTAAAAATACAAGATTCAGTTGGAGATGACTATATAACTATAACGGACGATTCAGGAATTAAGGTAGAAAAAAACTTTTTTGTAACAAAATTTTCTCAAAGCGTTACAGTAGATACAGCTAAAGGTGGAGAGGTAATTAATACAGTAAAAATTTCTTATAAATTCCCAAAAGGTTTTGTAAAATCAAGTGCAGATAAAAAAAATGGAATCTTTAGTTCTCAGGTTACCTGGAATTTAGGAAATAAAGAGTCAAAAAAGATTGAATATACAGTTTATACTTTAAATTTATTACCAATAATTATAATAGTAGTAATAATAATTGTAATAGTATATTTGGTTATAAAAAAAGTAAACAAAGGTAAAGAAAAGATAGAGAAGAATAAAGATAAAAAGTTGGATAAGAAATCAAAAAGCAAAGCAGATAAAAAAGCAGACAAAAAAAATGATAAGAAAACCGATAAAAAAAGTAATAAGAAAAACGATAAAAATTAAAAGGTTAAAAGCACAGAATAAAAATTCTGTGTTTTTATTTTATTTCTATTGACAAAAATTTGTTTTGTTATATAATAATGAAAACGAACAAAAATTTGCATTAAAGAAGGGGTAATATGATAACTAACTTACATATAAAAAATATAGGAATAATAAGTGATATAAGTTTTAATTTAAATCAAGGATTAAATGTACTAACAGGAGAAACAGGAGCTGGAAAAAGTTTAATTATGAATTCTTTTAATCTTCTAATGGGAGGAAGATTTTCAAAAGACATAATTAGGAAAGGAGAGGAATTTTGTTTTGTAGAAGCAGGTATATATTTACCTGAATATAAGGGACTTGTGGAAGAAAATATTGTAGTATCTAGAGAAATTTATTTAAATGGTAGAAATATTTGTAAGATTAACGGAAGATTAGCTACTGTTAGTGAGCTAAAAGAATTTATGGCAAATGTAATCGATATACATGGACAACATGATAATCAATTAATATTAAATCCAGAAACTCATATAGGATATTTGGATTGTTATATAGGAGAAAAAATACAATCAAAGAAAGAGAGATTTTTAAAACTATATGATGAATATAAATCTTTAAAAAATGAATTAAAGAAAAACTACGGAGATGATATTGAAAAACAAAGAAAATTAGATTTGTTGAACTATCAAAAGAATGAAATAGAAACTGCAAAATTAATTATTGGAGAAGATGAAGAATTAGAACAAGAAAGAGCTTTGATATCTAATTCTGAAAAAATATCAGCAAATTTAGAGGAAGCTGATGTTCAGATTAATAATGGTGCAATAGATAGTATATCTGTTGCAATAAGAGCTTTAGGGAAAATAGAGGGATATAGTAAAGAATATGAAGAATGTTTGAATACATTAAGAAGTGTATACTATGATATACAAGAAGTTTCAAGATCTATAGTGGATTTAAAAGAAGATACGAGTTTTGATGAACAAAGGAAAAATGAAATAGAGGAGAGATTAGATTTAATTTTTTCACTTAAAAGAAAATATGGAAATAGTATTACTGAAATATTAGATTATAATGAAAAAATTTCTAAAGAGATAGAAACAATAGAAAATCTTGAAGATTATATAAAAGATTTAAAAAATAAATTAGCCAATATAGAAAATGAAATGTTTGATATTTCTAAGAGCATGAACAAAATTAGATCAGAGGAAAGTGTTAACTTAGAAAATAAAATAAATAATGAGTTAAAAGATTTAGAAATGAAAAATGCAAAAATAAGAATAAAAATAGATTTTAACCAAAACAAAGAGTTTAGCCAGAATGGTTTAGACAAAGTTGAAATATTCATAACTACCAATGTTGGTTCAGATGAAAAGCCACTTATCAAAATAGCATCAGGAGGAGAAATGTCAAGAATAATGTTAGCTATAAAAAGAGTATTAGCAGATACAGATAAGGTTCCTATAATGATTTTTGATGAAATAGATACAGGAATAAGTGGTATAGCAGCTAATAGTGTGAGTGAAAAATTAAAAGCAATATCTAAAAAACATCAAGTGATATGTGTAACACATTTAGCTAATATTGCGGCAAATGCAGATTATCATTATTATATTTCTAAACAAGTAATAGATGATAAAACAGAAACAAATATAAAAATGTTAGATGAAGAAGAATCAATAAAAGAAATAGCTAGAATCTCAAGTGGAAATATCACAGAAATAGCTCTAAACCATGCAAGAGAATTGAAAAAAATGACATTAAGCATCTGTTAAATTGGACTTTTTTATGTAAATATGGTATAATATTATTGGCTTGAATTAAATATTCGGCCGTAAAAAATTTTTCCGCCATGAAATGTCATTCGGCGGAAAGGATCGGAGGCATGTATGCCACATAGTAATCCCGATGGGAAGCGGGAAAACTTCTCAAAAGTGGTGCCGTACATAGCGGTAGCCATAATAATAGGCCTGTTTATAGGTCTGGTCAGCCTTATAACAGGCAAGTCATTTGCTACTCCTGCTGGTGGTGAAGAGGCAAGTATCGAGAATGTAACAACTGTGACCACAAGTGATTTAGCTGAAACCGAGACAATAGCCTCGGAAGGAAGCACTACAGTTGAAGCTACGACCACGGCAAAGACAACTACCTCTACTACCACCACGACAACAGTAGTAACCACAACCACTACAGTGACCACTACGACAACTATGGAAGAGACAACGACGACCACCACAGAACCACCTCTGAATACAGACTCCAATGTCTACATTACGGAGGAGGATCTGAATCGGGAATTTGCACTGGCAGGTTCCTGGCTCACTGCTCAAAGCGGTGTGCATTACTGGCAATCTTCGGATGCCGGTGAAATCAAGGAGACCTATTATGGGTGCTCCTTGGATGGCGTCTTCAGCCTCTTTTCTGAAGAAATTGGATACTCTTATGATTCTGTCAGAGAGCGCTCCGATGGTGTCTGGTGTGTCGCCATAGGGGAAGATGAAAGGGATTGGCTGGTCTGTGTGGCAGCTAATCTGAACTCTTTCCCAAGGGGAAGTCTCGTGAGAACTTCTGTAGGCTATGGTATCGTCTGTGATACCGGAGGTTTTGCAGAGTGGTCTCATGGAGATCGAATGTTTGACATCGCCGTTTCATCCAATTACTGGGGTGGAACCGGTGAGATCTTCAATCAGATTTATTAAAAGTTAGTCTCTGTAGTAGAAACGAGCCCAAAGACGTACGTCTGCGGGTTTGTTTCTATTTATAGTACTAAAATTTCTTGCACTCATTTTTAGTGTAAGAAAATTTTTCCTTTTATTTTAAATTTTATTGTACAAAAAAATCATTTATGATATACTACAAACAAATACTTTTTTGGAGGCAGATATGTCTGAAATTACAGATGAGGAATTAGAAGAAGTTAAAGAAAAATTAGAATATATAGGTTTGGATTTAAATAATATTCCAAGCTTTTTAAAAGAGTTTGAAGGTTTGGATTTTAGACCAGCAAGAACATATGTAGAAGGAGCACATAAAGTATATAAATATATTTCAGTACAAGATATAGAAATTTTATTAACTCCTAAAAACAGACTGAATACTTTACAAGAAAAATATCATTCAGCAAGTCATATATATTCCTACATAGAACCAAAAACAGAAGATGATATATTAAAACATGTAACTTTTCTAAAAATGTTAAAAACAGTAACAATAGAAGAAATAGAAAAATTAGATGAATTACAAAATAATTTAAATAAAGAAATTCCATTCAAAGTAAAATATAATTTGAATTATCTATGGCAAATTTATTACTCAGAAACTGCAGATAAATATTTTATGCTTGTTCCAACAGAAGATTCAGACTATGAAAGCTTATTTTACTTAATAAAAAAACAAATTGAGTACTATACACAAGGAAAAGAACAAAAAATATATGTTCCAGTTTGTAATATGGAATATTCTAGAGAATACTTAAATAAATCAGAAATATCAGATTTAGAAAAATATGTATGGTTTTTTACAAAAGACTGGCCAATGATTTATGAAGTATATGATCAATCAGAAAATTTAAGTATACAAATAGTGGGAGAAACAGTTGTATATGAGAAAATAAAAAGTTATTATAAAATACAATTATCAACAAAGGAAGAGGCAGTCAAATTTTATAAATTAATAAAAGTGCTATTTATAATGCAAACAGAATTGCCACATGAATATTCTTTTGAGGTGTCCATAAATAAAATTGGAGGATTAGAGTTCTTCTTCAATACAAAAGAAATAAATTATTCAAATCTAGCTGAATTTATAAGAGATGAAGTAATAAAAAATAGTACAGAAATTCAAAAATTAAAAATAGAGCAAAAGTGCAATGAAAAGAAACTTGCAGAACTTAATAAGAAAGCAGATGAAAAAGAAAAAGAATATGTAAACAAAGAAAGACAAATTGCTACATTTCTAGCATACAAGAAAACTTTCTTTGGAAAAGTAAAATATTATTTTGCTATAAAAAAGATGAAAGCAAGCCTAAAAGCAGAAAAAGAAGAAAAAAAGGAAATTAATAATGAAGAAGTAGAGATAGAAGAAATAAGAGTAGAAAATAATATTCCAAACAAAGAGTTTTTTACAATAGATGATTTATTATTAGTAGCAAAAGAAAATGATAAATTAAGTACAGAAGTAAAAAATTTAAAATTAGACATAGAAGCAATTACTAAAAAAATAGAAACTGTAGAAATAAAAATAAAAAATGCTACACAATATATAGAAGAAATAGATAGTCATAAAAAAAGCATATTCGAATTTTGGAAATTTGCAAATAAAGATAAGGCTTTAGCTTTAGCACCAGGAACAGAGAAAGAAGAGGTTGTGTCTAATCCAAAACTTGAAAAAGTATTTGATTATGAAGAAGATTTAGAAGATTTGGGTGAATCTGTAGATAGATTACAAAGAAAAATTTTAGAAAAAAATGATTGCGATTCTATTTATATTGCTTCAACAGAAGTTTTAAATGATTTAAACTCTTTGAAGCAAGATGAAAATTATCAAAATTTAGATGAAAGTTTAAATAAATTAAAAGCTGAAGCAGAAAAAGAGAAAACTTTGTTTAACGCAGAAGATTTTGATATATTTGGAACTATGTCAGAAGACAAAACAAAAATAAAAATGCTTGGTAATAAAAAGCATAGGGAATCTAGAAAAAGTAAAATACAAATTCTAGATATTAATAAAAATACAACAGTTGAAAATTATAAGAGTAGTCTTTTAAGTATTTTATCAAGAATAAAAAAAGCTTTAGAAAAAACTGCTATTAGCAATAATATGTCTTTGTATTTGGCTTCTGATACAGAAATTAATAGACAAGGTTTTTCAGTTTTTAATATAAATCCTAAGAATGCTATAAATAATTTAGGAAAAAAAGATAAAATAAATATGTATAGAGTTAATTTAAAGCATGGGGTTCCAGCAATATATTTTTCAAATATTATATATTATGACAATGCGAATAAAACATTGCCATTAGGATTGAATATATCTGATAAAGTATTAGTGGATATGCAAGATTTTAACCTAATACCTAAGAAACAAAAATTATTTAGAATAAATCAAGAGATAGATGAGTTTAATGTAAAACCTGAAGTTGTTTGTTTACATGACTATGACTTAGTAAAAAAACAATAGAGTAAAATGAATATATACAAAGGAGAATTTAATGAGGAAGGTACTAATAATAATTTTAATAATTGCAATTATAGTTGCAATTGCTTTAAGTGGATATATAATATGGAACAATTCAAATAAAGAAAATAATAAAGCTCAAGATGAGCAACCTATAAAACACGAACAGCAAGATGTTATAGAATATGGATACTTAAGAATGGGAGAATGGGGAATAGCTTCTAAATACAGTTCAAAAAAAGAAGAATATGAAGATGTTAATGTAACAATTAAGCAAATGATTAGAGGAGAAGAAGCTGAGAGAATAGTAAAAGAATATACTGAAAACAACAAGTATTTTGAGTATACTAACCCGCAAGAAGGGATGGAATGCTTAGTAGTCGAATATCAAATAAATCTTGGTAATTATGTGAAAGGAACAAATGGGGCTAATAGTGATATCCAAACTGCTATAAAAGGATTTGGAGATAGTAAAAATATAGTAGTGGGTAATAAATCATATGAAATAAAAACTCAAGATATATCAGATAGAGAATATACCAATGAAAATCAAGTAACAGGAAGATTTGTTTGTCAAATTCCAATAGACTGTGAAGAATATGTAGTGATGTTTGGAAATGAAGAATATAGTTATTGTGAGTTTAGAGGTATAACAAATAAAACTGAAGATAAAACTACGGAAAATGAACAACAAAATTTAAATAACAATCAAAGTGAAGAATAGATTATTCAGAAATAATAAAAAAAATAATAAAATACTTGCTTTTAACTAATAAATTTGTTATCATTTAAAAGCAAGTTAATTTTATATGCCGGTGTGTTGGAATTGGTAGACGAGGCAGACTCAAAATCTGTTGCTAGAAATAGCGTGTGGGTTCGAGTCCCACCACCGGCACCAGAGAAAAGAATAGCAAAGCTATTCTTTTTTGAGTTCATAAACGTTGGGATTCGAAAAGGAAGGAACCAAGTTTCGAGCTGGGCAGGAGCCAGCCGAAACGCAGGCAAAAACAGTCCAGTGGACTGTTTTTCTGACGCGGCCCGAAGGGGAGCTCCCACCACCGGCACCAGAGAAAAGAATAGCAAAGCTATTCTTTTTTGAAATTATTTAGAAAAATAGTAATATTATTAAAAAAAGACTGGAGGCAAATATATGAGTTTTTTTAAATCATTGTTTTCATCAGCAAGTAAAGATGAAAATTCAAAAATAAGTCAAAAATTTGAAAACTATGTAAATTATGTAAGCAATGATAATAATATAAAAATAAGATTACCTGAAGAATATAAAAAAGATGATGTTGCAGATTATGATTTTTATGCAGGGTATGAGGATAAATTATATTTGGGAATGTATGTATATAACTTAGATGAATATAAAGGCTATACAGAAAATCAAATATTAAATGAACAATTTTCTATTATGTCAAAGAGTAGAAAGATGAAAATTATTTTAAACAATCAAATAAAAAAATATCAGAACAAAATAACGAATACTGTAGTATATCTTTCTAAGAGAAAGGAATATGTAGATAATGTAATATCTATGTCAACAATTAGATTTTATAGTATGCCAAATTATATTGTTTATGTGGTGCAAACGTGCAGAGAAGATGAGTATACGATATATAAAGAAATTCTTATGAAAAATTTAGCAAATATAGAGTCTAATGTTAAAGAGAATGAATTAAATTTAACGGAAGAGTTAAACAATAAAATAATTAAAGAAAGTAATAATGAAACAGATTTGCAAAATAGTATACTACATATTAGTAAAATAATATCGCATAATGACAGCACGGTAATCAACGAAATCAGTAACCTTATGAACAACAAAGACATTTATATAAAAAAAAGTGAAAGAGAAATAGATGAAAATTGCAGTGCTAATACATTATTTTGGCTTATAATGGTTGATACATTAGAAAAATATAACTATATCTGTGAACGAGATTGGAAAGATGAATTTGAAGATTTTATTTATTTTCTATCTAATTTAAAAAACTTTGATATAGATATAAACTATGATATTTTTAATAAAGATGAATCTATTATTGAATGGTGCCAAATAATAGATAGTAAATATGAGCCAAAATGTATTGGATGTATAGATATTGATAGTGATAGTTATGTTTTATTTGTATCTAATAACGATGAAATTAATGAATTAAAACAATTATCTGCAGAAATTTCTAAAAAAATAGATTATGCTAAAAATTGTTAAATAATATTAAAAATAATTTGTTTAATTGTAAAAACATAAAATATCATTACAGGTGAAATCAAAAAGTGATGATTAGCAAAGGACCAGAAGTTAAAAAAAAAGTATTGAACTTCTGGTCCTTTTGCATACTGTAAATTAACGCAGGCAAAAACAGTCCAGTGAGCTGTTTTTCTGGAAAAATAGTATTTGACAAAAATAAATAATCTGTGTATAATAAATATAGAAAATGACAATTCCACAAATGTGGTTTTGCCGGATATATTGAGAAAACTCACATCTACCTTGCAAAATACAGATGTGAGTTTTTATTATTTATGTAGTTGCTTATCAACCCAGTTCTTATACAGAACTGTTGCTAAGGCAACGTTTAATGTTAAAGATAACATAAAGGATATTATAAAAAATAGTATCACTTTAACCATAAACATCACCACCTTCCTTACAATATAATGTAAAAATGGTGGCAAAACCACATCTGCTTATCATCATTTCCTATGTTTTCCAATATATAATATTTTTAAATAAAAAACAAGCGAACAGAACAAAATTTCAATAAAAGTTATAGATAACTATGTCATTGAAAACAGCCGGGCTGTTTTTCTGGAAAATTAGTATTTGACAAAAATAAATAATCTATGCATAATAAATATAGGAAATGAATAACCGCAGTGAATGCGGTTACCACTACATAAGAGTATAACAACACATTCGCAATATTGGCATAGTGGAATGTGTTGTTATTTTTTTTTGCTCAGAGCTTGACTAATATTTTTAAAAACTATATAGTGGAATGAGAAATTTATTTGTAGCAAGGGGGAGCAATATGGATATAGCAGTTAAAATCATCAAAATGGTTGGCGGACTAGTATTATTAATATATGGAATGGATATGCTGAGTATAAATTTAAAGAAAATTGCTGGAGAAAAATTAAAATCAATTTTAAAAAAAGCTACAGATAACGTTTTTAAAGGAGTAATTACAGGAATTATAATTACAGTTGCTGTTCAAAGCTCTTCGGTTGTAACAGTAATGGTAATAGGCTTTGTAAATGCAGAAATACTAAAATTAAAAAATGCAATACCTATAATTATGGGGGCTAATATTGGAACTACTATAACAGCTCAGATATTGAGACTAGCAAGTGTAGAAGGAAGTACTATATTTACGCTGTTAAGTCCAGAATTTTTGGCACCAGTATTTATTATAATTGGTTTTGCTTTATTAGAAGTTAAGAAAAAGAAAAATGTTAAGGATTTTGGACAACTATTAATAAGTGTAGGCTTACTTTTCACAGGGCTTATGACAATGGTTGATATGGCAAGTGGATTTAGTGAACTTCCTATAATGAAGGAAATTTTAAGTACTTTTTCAAATCCTATAGTAGGTTTACTTGCAGGAACTATTATAACTGCAATAGTACAAAGTTCAGCAGCAACAATAGGTATTTTACAAGCAATATCTCAAACGGGTATTATTACATATGCTAGTACAATACCAGTAGTATTAGGTCAAAATATTGGAACATGTTTTACATCCGTTTTATCTAGTATAGGAGCATCAAAAAATGCAAAAAGAGTAGCCACAGTCCATTTACTATTTAACTTTATAGGATCTATTATTTTTATGATAGCAATATATACATATCAAACTTTAGTTGGATTTAGTTTTTGGAATAATCCAATCGACATGGGAGGCATAGCAAATTTTCATTTGATTTTCAATGTCGTATGTACGCTAATTTTACTTCCATGTGCTGGTTTACTTGAAAAATTAGCGATGCTAGCCATTAGAGATAATAAAGAAGAAAATGAAGATGAAGAAGATGCAAGCGAGTATCTAACAGTATTAAATGTATTGGATGAAAGAATTGCTAAAATCCCAAGTGTAGCAATATCTAATAGTTTAAAAGTAATAACTAAAACAGCTGAAATTGCAGAGAAGAATGTAAAAAAATCTATGAATTTACTAGAAAAAATTGATGAAGAAAAATTAGAACATATTCAAAATAGAGAAGATGCAATTGATGAATTAGATGCAAAAACTGCAGAATTCTTAGTGAAAATAGGAAATCTTGAACTTACAGAACAAGAAAATAAATCAGTAACAAGCTTATTAAAAATTGAATCAGAATTTGAAAAAATTGGTGATTATGCATATAAATTATCTAAAATAGTAGAAAACATGAAAAATAAGAAACTTGAATTTTCAGAAAATGCAGTAAAAGAGTTAAATCTAGTATATAAGTTGGTGGAAGATGTACTTAGAAAAACAATAGAAGCTTTACCTAAAAAAGATAAGACTATCGTAATTGAAATACAAGCCTTAAAGGAAATCGCAGAAATGTATAGAGAAAAATTTAAAAAACAGCATATAGAAAGATTGAGAGAAGCAAGGTGTTCAGTTGATACTGGAATAGCTTTTATAGAAATATTAACAGTATATGAAAAGATTATTGATCACTGCTTAAATGTATCAGTAGAAATTGCTAATTATGCAATGGATGAAAGATATATTACGAAGCATGAATATCTTAATAGCTTATATGCAGATGATAGTGGTAGATTAAAATCAAGATTCAATGAACTCATTCATAAATATGAAATATTGCTAGAAGAGAATAATGCTAGAAATACAGCTAATAGTTAAAAATAAGCAGTTGAAAAACAAGAAAATTTGTGATATAAGTCAAAATATAAAAGATTAAGGAGGAAACAAATGAAGAAAGTAATATTAGCTATAATTTTAATTGCATTAATATGCGGAGGATTATTATATGTAAATAATCAGTATAAAGAGCAAAAAACAAAGAGTTCTGAAAATACAGCTAATAATTCTAGTCAAAATAGTGCAGAACAAAATAATATAACACAAGATAATACAACAACAAATAATTCAACATTTGAAGGCAATAATTCTTTGTACAATAGTATATTTAAAAATAATGAAATAACTAATACATTTAAAGATGATGATAAAGATGACGAAGAGAAAAAAGAAGATGATGATGATAATGATAAAATAGAAAATACTCCAGTGGCTTTACATGGAGAATTAGAAGTTAAGGGAACAAATATTGTAGATGAAGATGGTAAAAAGTTTCAATTAAAAGGTGTAAGTACTCATGGACTACAATGGTTTCCACAATATGTAAATCAAGATGCTTTTAATTATATGAGAGATACATGGGGAATTAATGCAGTAAGGCTTGCTATGTATACAGATCCTAATGTTGGATATACAAAAGAGTTGCATAAAGTTGTTGAAAATGGTGTAGAATATGCAAAAAATGCAGGATTATACGTTATAATAGATTGGCATATTTTAAGTGATGGAAATCCAAATACTAATAAACAATCAGCAATTTCATTTTTCAAAGAAATGTCTAAAAAATATAAAGATTATGATAATGTAATTTATGAAATTTGCAATGAGCCAAATGGTGATGTTCAATGGAAAAGAGATGTTAAACCATATGCAGAAAAAGTAATTGCAGAAATAAGAAAAAATGATGATGATGCTATTATTATAGTTGGAACACCAACATGGTCACAAGATGTAGATGTAGTAGCAAAAAATCCTATAAAAGGATATGATAACATAATGTATGCATTACATTTTTATTCATCAACTCATAAAGAAGATTTAAGAAAAAAGGCGGAAACAGCTTTAAAATCAGGCTTACCAATATTTGTATCTGAATTCGGAATTTCAGATGCTTCAGGTAATGGTAACATAGATAAAACAGAAGGAGATAAATGGATAGAATTCTTAAACAAAAATAATATAAGTTGGATGTGTTGGAATTTATCTAATAAAAATGAAACATCATCACTTTTAAAAGACAGTACTAATAAAGTAACAGGTTGGACAGAAAATGAGTTGTCAGAGGAAGGAAAATGGCTATTAAAAGCATTAAAAAAATAATGAATTTAAAGAATAGTTATAAAATTTTAATAATTAATAATATAAAAAGCAAGTTTAATTACTTGCTTTTCACGTAATAAGAAAATATAAATTAGGAGAAAAATAAAATGAATATATTATCGGCATTTATTGTTTTTGATATTTTAATAATTGTATACGAACTAATAATAGAAGTATGTTCTGCAATATATGAATTAAGTGGACTCACAAAAGAACAAGCAAGATTCCAGATTACCTCATTATTAACAGGTACAGGTTTTACTACTACAGAAAGTGAAAAAATGCTTGAATCTCCAAAAAGAAAAAGGACCACTAGAAATATAATGATAGTAAGTTACATTTTTAATATATCAATAATATCTACGTTAGTAACTCTATTAACATCAACTAAAACTTTAAGACTAACTGATTTAGTAGTAGGTTTACTAATATCAATAGTAATTATTATTTTACTTTTTTTCTCTAGAAGAATAAGTAAAATACGAAAATTTATAGATAGAGTTATGTTATATACAGTGGGGAGAATTTTATATAATAAGCAAAATGAAATGATAATATATGAGTATTATGGTAAAAAAGCTCTAACAGAAGTTAGACTAAATAAAGTGCCTAAAGGATTAAAAGGTAAAACGTTAGAGCAACTAAATTTACTAGAAAAAAATGGCATAAATCTATTATATATTAAAAGAAATAGAGAGATTATAACTGCGTGGAAAGAAACAAAATTATATGAAGGCGATGTTATATTAATGTTGGGAGATAAAAAAAATATATCAGAATTAATTAATAATTAATTTTAACCTATTGGTAAAACTGGATATATTCTACTTATAAGCTAAAATGTGTTGAAAATCCTTGAAATTTAAAGAAAAAAAGGTTGACAAAAAAAATCAATATTGGTAGAATAAAATTGAATTATACTAAAGAAGGGGATAAAAATTATGGATGGTAAAAGTAAAACAGTAAAATTGTCTGTTATGTTAATTTTGATGATAGCATTAATGTTTTCAACAGCATTTATGATGATAATAAAAGCAACAGAAGATACAGATAAAGGAAAAAATGACAAATATAAAGGAGCATATACAATAGAGTATTTAATACAACACTTTAATTTAGTTACTTTTGGAGATGTTTCACAAGCTGAACATATTGTTGGACCAGTGTTAATTGGGGGAAATATTAATAGTGCTCTTAATCATTCACAACAAACAGCTGGTACAAGCTCATATGTAAAAGGAACTATAAAAGCTGGAAATGTTAGTTGCAATGAAAATCCAAGACCAACGTTGTATTTAGGAAAAAAAGCCAATGCAAAAGTAAATGATAATGGTCAAGATGGAGCTAATGTTAATGGTCAATGGTATACAAATAATCCAACAGTAATTACAGATGATTATCTTAATTTTAATACATTATTTGATAGAATTAGAAGTCAGTCAAAAAGTATAGTTTCAGGTGAAAAAAGAACTAAAAACAAAGACAATGAAATTGAAATCAAAATTGGAGAAACTGTAACTATTCAAAGTTTAGATGGTGTATCAAATATAAAAATGACTGGAGATAAAAGTAGTAAACAGCTTACTTTAATAAATATAACTGCTTCAGGAGAAGTAACTATGCCACAGCTTTGGATAAATGAAAAACAAGCAGAAGTAACTGAAAGGGATACAATAGGAAATGCAATTGTTTGGAATTTCCCAAATGCAACTAAAATAAATTTTGCTAGTAGTCCATCATTTGGGCATACAGTAGCGCCTAATGCAGAGGTGAAAACAGGAAGTACAAACTATAATGGTTGTTTAATAGCAAAAAGTTTGGATGGACATATTGAAGGACATTTTTATGCTTATAATGGTATAGCGTTACCTATAAAAGGAGTACCACAGGAAAAGCCAAAAAATAATACAACAGCATCAAAGAATAACACAACAAAACCAAGTAACAATACAGCAGGAAACAGTACAACAGAGTCAAAGAATAATACAACAAAGCCAAAGAACAATACAACAGGAAATAGTACAACAGCATCAAAAAACAATACAACAAAACCAAAGAACAATACAACAGGAAATAGTGCAACAGCATCAAAAAACAATACAACAAAACCAAAGAACAATACAACAGGAAACAGTATAACAGCTTCAAAGAATAACACAACAAAAAATAATGTAGCAGTTGCAAGTAAAAACAAAACCAATAAAACTAACACATCAAAAGGTGAAGATGGAATGGTATTAGGAGCAGAATGGGAGAAAAACAATGCATCAAAAAACAAAACAGATAAAACAACTGCAAATGGAAAGTTACCACAAACAGGAGATGAATTTAGTCAAAAGATTATTTTAGCAGTTGTAATGGTAACGTTGGTAGTTGGATTTGGAGTAAAATATATTAAGCATAAAAACAAATTAGATGCAAATAAATAAAAGTAGAAAGGACGAGCATAGCTCGTCTTAATTTTATATATGCGTATATAAATTTTTTTCTAAAGTTATTACTCAATGAAAACTAAAAATAAATATTAACTTATTAGTAAAATTGAAAAATGCTAGAAAATCAAGAAATATGAGGTAAAAGTGGCATAAATTAAAAATGAAAAAAGGTTGACAAAAAAATGCGATATTGGTAGAATAAATTTGAATTATACTAAAGAAGGGAATAAAAATTATGATAGGTAAAAGTAAAAAAGCAAAATTATCTGTTATGTTAATTTTAATGATAGTATTAATGTTTTCAACAGCCTTTATGATGATAATAAAAGCGACAGAAGATACGGAAGATGGAAAAGAAGCAAAATTTGATGGAGAGTATACAATAGAATATTTAATAAAACATTTTAATTTAGTTACATTAAATGACGTTTCACAAGTAGAACACATAGTTGGACCAGTTTTGATTGGAGGAAATGTAAAGTGTAATAATCTTTGCCATTCGCAAAAAACAGGAGGAACGAGTTCATATATAAAAGGTAAAATAGATGGAGGAAATGTTAGCTGTAATGATGATAAAAAACCAACTTTATATTTGGGAACGAAAAGTGGAGCAAAGGTATCAGAAAATGGTGGAGGAACTACTATAAATAATGGAACATGGTATGCAAGTAATCCAACAGTAATTACAGATAATTATATTAATTTTGATACATTATTTAATGAAATTAAAAGTCAATCAAAAAGTATAGTATCTGGTAAAAAAGTAACAAAAAGAAGTGACAATAACGAAATAGAAATAAATATAGGAGATACTGTAATCATTGAAAGTTTAGATGGTGTATCAAATATAAGAATGACGGGAGATAATAATACTGATAAAATTACTTTAATTAATATAACTGCTACAGGAACAGTATCCTTACCACAGCTTTGGATAAATGGAAATCAAGCTACATCAACAGAATCAGATGCAAATGGAAATGCAATTATTTGGAATTTTCCAAATGCAACAACAATAAAAATGTCAGACAGTGCATCAGTTGGACATATAGTTGCTCCTAATGCAGATATTAAGGCACAAAGAACTAATTATGCAGGTTGTTTAATAGGAAAGAGTTTAGATGGACCAATTGAGGGACATTTTTATACATATAGTGGAACTAAAATACCTTTAAAAGTAATTCAAAAAGAAGATTTAAATGAAGAAATAAAAGAAGAGCAAAAGGAAGAAGTAAAAGAGGAACAAAAAGAAGAGTCAAAAGAAGAAGTAAAAGAAGAGTCAAAAGAAGAAGTAAAAGAAGAGTCAAAAGAAGAAGTAAAAGAAGAGTCAAAAGAAGAAGTAAAAG
>CANPVP010000003.1 GCA_947581825.1 uncultured Clostridia bacterium
AAAAGAAGAGTCAAAAGAAGAAGTAAAAGAAGAGTCAAAAGAAGAAGTAAAAGAAGAGTCAAAAGAAGAAGTAAAAGAAGAGCCAAAGGAAGAAACAAAAGAAGAAGTAAAAGAAGAACAAAAAGAAGAGCCAAAAGAAGAATCAAAAGAAGAAATAAAAGATAAAAATAAGACAACAAAACCAAAGAACAATACAACAGGAAAAAGTACAACTTTATCAAAAAATAATATAACTAAAACAAAAAATAACACAATAGGAGACAATGCAATAGCATACAAAAATAATACAACTAAACCAAAGAATAACACAACTGGAAATAGTGCAACAGATTCAAATAAAAACAAAACCAATAAAGATAATACATCAGAAGATGAATATGGAATGGTATTAGGAGCCTCAAGGGAGAAAAACAATACATCAAAAAACAATACAACCCAAAATAGTAAATCAAAAAATAATACATTAAAAAACAAAACAGATAAAACAACTGCAAATGGAAAATTACCACAAACAGGAGATGAATTTAGCCAAAAGATTGTTTTAGCAGTTGTAATGATAACTTTAGTAGTTGCCTTTGGAGTAAAATATATTAAGCATAAAAATGAACTAGATGCAAATAAATAAAAAATAGAAAGGACGAGCATAACTCGTCCTAATTTTATAGTAAGAAAAATGTAACAAAAAAGTCATTATTTAAATAGGATAAAATGTTGACAAAAAAAATCGCTATTGGTAGAATAAAATATGAAATATACCAAAGAAGGGAATATAAAATTATGAATGGTAGTGGAAAAACAGTAAAATTATCTATTATGTTGATTTTGATGATAGCATTAATGTTTTCAACAGCATTTATGATGATAATAAAAGCAACAGAAGATAAGGAAGATGCAAAAAATGCAAAATATGATGGAGATTATACAATAGAATATTTAATAAGGCATTTCAATTTAGTTACTCTTAAAGATGTTTCTCAAGCAGAACATATTGTTGGTCCAGTTCTAATAGGTGGAGATGTAAAAGATAAACTATATCATTCACAAGTAACTGGAAATATAAGTTCATATATTAAAGGAAAAATAGAACCAGGAGGAAATGTTGAAAATAAAAATGATCCTAAACCAACACTATATTTAGGAACTAAAAGTGGAGCGGAAATTTTGGAATATGGTGGCGTGAATGTTGGAAATCAGTGGTATACTGGAAGCCCAACAGTACTTACAGACAATTATCTTGATTTTGATGTCTTATTTAGTAATATAAAAAGTCAGTCTAAAAACTTATCTTCTTCTGGGAAAACAGTAAAGCCAAAAGATGGAAAAGTTGAAATAAGTATAGGTGATAAAGTAATAATAGATGAATTTGATAAAGTAAAAGAGATAAATATTAAGGGAGATAAAAGCAGTAATAACTTGACTTTAATAAATGTAAAAAAATCTGGAAAAGTCAATATGCCAACAGTCACAATTAATGGTAATCAAGTAAGTACACAAGACTCAGATGCTACAGGAAATGCGATTGTTTGGAATATACCTAATGCAACATCAGTTCAAATGGCAAGTAGTCCATCTATAGGACATATAGTTGCACCTAGTGCAAATGTATCTACAGGAGATACTAATTATGCTGGATGCATGATAGCTAATAGTTTAACAGGACACATAGAAGGACATTCCTGGGCTTATAATGGTACAGCATTACCTATAAAAAAAGTACCACAAGAGAAACCAAAGCCACAGGAAAAACCAAAAGATAATACTACAGCAAATAATACAACAAGTTCAAAGAATAATACAACAGGAAATAGTACAACAGCATCAAAAAACAATACAACAAAGCCAAAGAACAATACAACAGGAAATAGTACAACAGCATCAAAAAACAATACAACAAAGCCAAAGAACAATACAACAGGAAATAGTGCAACAGCTTCAAAAAGCAATACAACTAAACCAAAGAACAATACAACAGGAAACAGTATAACAGCTTCAAAGAACAACACAACCCAAAATAATACAACAAAGAATAATGTAGCAGTTGCAAGTAAAAACAAAACCAATAAAACTAACACATCAAAAGGTGAAGATGGAATGGTATTAGGTGCAGAATGGGAGAAAAACAACACATCAAAAAATAAAAAAGATAAAACAACTGCAGATGGAAAATTACCACAAACAGGAGATGAATTTAGTCAAAAGATTGTTTTAGGAGTTGTAATGATAGCTTTAGTAGTTGTTTTTGGAGTGAAATATATAAAACATAAAAATGAACTTGATGCAAATAAATAAAAAATAGAAAGGACGAGCAAAGCTCGTCTTTTATGTTACATAATATTATTAAAACTATTGATTTTTTGTAATAATTTTTATATAATATATTGCGATTAAAAATAATTAGGGGGAATTTTAAATGGTAAAAAAAATAAGAATAGCTATTTTTGCAACATTAGTATCTTTAATGCTAGTTTTCATACCAGCAAAAGTTAATGCTACATCAGAAGTAGGAAGTAGCACAAAAAATCCAGTTAGTGTATCTTTTAATAAAGAATACTCAAAAACATGGGACAGTAGTTATTATACTCAAAAGCCTTACTATAATAAAATTAATGTTACAAAAAAAGGAATATTAAAAATGACTTTTTCAAAATTTACTAAAAAAAATAGTGTTTATGAATATGTACCTTTGAATATTGTAGTAAGTGATAAAAATGACAAAGTTATTTGGGATACATCATCATTGAAACAAGCAGATGATAAAAATTCTAAAGAGTTTGTGTATTATGTTGGATTAAATGCAGGTACATATTATGTAAAATTTAATCCAGCTCATTCTGTCGGAGATGCTGATGCAACAACAAAATATAAATTCACATTTACTGCTGAAAATAATATCGAAGTAGAACCAAATGAGAAAAAAGAAAATGCTACAGGAATATCTTTAAATAAAATGTATAGAGGATTTTTCGGATATGAGTATGGAACTGTTGGAGAATATGATTTTTATAAGGTAAAATTAACTAAAAATAAAAAGTACAGAATATTTATGGATAATAAAAATATATTTGATACAACAGTATTAATCGAGTTATATGATGCAAAAGGAAAGGATAATAGTATTACTTTTAGATTTAAAGAAAATAATAATGGAATGAATGTTTATGAATTTACTGCAGAAAATACAGGAGATTATTATATCAAATTATGGAATTATCATGGCTTACAAATGGAGTATAAAATAGGTGTATATGATAGTAGTGCAAAAGCTCCAACTAGCAGTGTAAAAGAACCTACTAACAATAAATCAACAGATAAGATAGTATTTAGTGATAATTATATAAAAGCAGGTAAGTCAATTACAATAATGCAAGATGCTGGTGGAAAATCAGTTGCATCTATAAATTTAGTTGCAAATACAGTTAAAAATGCTATTGAAAAGAAATTTACAGGAACTAAAGTTTCATCTAGACTAAAAGATAATGTAGGGACAGGAACAGTTGTAAGTTTAGCAAATGGACAAAAAATAACAGTTATATATAAAGGTGATGTAAATGGAGATGGAAAAGTATCAATAACAGATGCAGCTATAATGGTAAGAGCTTCTAATGGCAAGGTAAAATTAGATTCAGCAAAAGAAAAAGCAGGTGATATTGGAGGTGTACCTAATAAGGTTAATGCATCAGATGCTGCTGTAGTTGTAAGATTACTTAATGGTGGAAAAAATGCAACTAAAGCTTTCAACAAAATGTTAGAATTTATGCCAAAATAATAGTATCAATTTGATGACTATGGCATACTCATTAGGAAATTTGTTGACAAAATTTATTGTTCTATAGTATAATAAATTTAGCAATAAGAGAAATAATATTGCATATAATAAAAAAGAGAAAAGAGCGTAAAGCTCAATTCTCAATATCGTAAGTTTGGGGGTCGCTTTTCGCTGGAGCGACTTCTATTTTTTTTTTGTCTATTCTTATTATGTATTTTAATATCCATATATGAAAAAATTTGCCTGGTAGTTATAATTAAGTTGATGAAAATAAATAGCTGACAGATTAAAAATATGTGTGAAAAGATACGTAAAAATTAATGCAATAATTAATGCAATAGATAATGCAATAGGTAAAAAAGGTTCTGATTGTTAAGAAAAGTTTTAAAATAGCAGAGTTATTTGGAAAAAAAGATTCGAATGCCCCAAGGGCACTTCTTCGCTTCGCTCAGGGCGCCGCGAGCCTTCGGCCGCTAGTTTTGCTTACTAGGGAGTACAGCAAAAATATAAAATAACTTAAAATGAAAAAAAGATTCGAATGCCCCAAGGGCACTTCTTCGCTCCGCTCAGGGCGCCGCGAACCTTCGGCCACTAGCTCTGCTTACTAGGGAGCTCTTTCAAAAATAAAAAACGATAACTTATGTTATCGTTTTTTATTTTTGGCTGGGCTGGCTAGATTCGAACTAGCGCATGCATGAGTCAAAGTCATGTGCCTTACCGCTTGGCTACAGCCCAATATATATTAAATGGGGTGGAAGGTGGGATTCGAACCCACGGCCTCTAGTGCCACAAACTAGCGCTCTAACCAACTGCGCTACATCCACCATATGCACTAGCACACTATGGCAGTGCAATTAATAGTATAATATTTTTATACCACTTTGTCAATGCTTTTATTCAGATTTTATAAAAAAATTCCGAAATACCTTGCAAAAATGGAAGAACATGTTATAATATAGTAGTTAATTTATTAAGCGTGAAAGGATTGAATAAATATGAGTATGAAGTTTGAAAAAACAGAAAATGCAAATGAATTAAAATTAGAATTTACAATAGAAGCGAAAAAATTTGATGAAGCAATGAAAAAAGTATATGGAAAAACAGCTAAATACTTTTCTATCCCAGGATTTAGAAAAGGTAAAGCTCCAATGGCTATGATAGAAAAACAATACGGATCAGAAATCTTCTATGAGGATGCTTTTAATGAAGTTTTAGAAGAAGAATATCCAAAAGAAATAGAAGAAAGCAAATTAGATATAGTAAGTAAACCTTCAATAGAAGTAAAACAAATAGAAAAAGGAAAAGACTTAATTTTTACAGCAATTGTACAAACAAGACCAGAGGTAAAACTTGGAAAATATAAAGGTATAGAAATAAAAAAAGTAGAGTATAATGTATCTGATGAAGATATTAACCATGAATTAGGTCACATGGCTGAAAGAAATTCAAGACTAGTAGTTGTTGAAGATAGACCAGTTAAAAAAGATGATATAGCTGTTATAGACTTTGAAGGTTTTGTTGATGGTGTACCTTTTGAAGGTGGAAAAGCTGAAAATCACGAATTAACTATCGGTAGTGGAACTTTTATACCAGGTTTTGAAGATCAAATTATTGGTATGAAAGTAGATGAAGAAAGAGATATAAATGTAAAATTCCCTGAAGAATATTTCTCAGAAGAGTTAAAGGGAAAAGATGCAGTGTTCAAAATTAAGTTGCATGAAATAAAGAAAAAAGAATTACCTGAAATAAATGATGAGTTTGCAAGTGATGTAAGCGAATTTGATACTTTAAAAGAATTAAAGGAAAGTATCAAAGAAAAATTAGAAGAAGAAAATACAAGAAAAGCTAAATATGAAACAGAAGATGCTGTAGTAAAAGCTGTTACAGATAAGGTAGAAGTTGATATACCATCAGGAATGATTGAAATAGAAATAGACAATATGGTAAAAGATATGGAAGCTAGATTACAATATCAAGGACTAAAATTAGATCAATATTTAAAAATGATAAATAAAGATATGGCTGATTTTAGAAAAGAATGCGAAGAACAAGCTAAAATATCTGTAAAAACTGGTTTGGTTTTAAATGCAATTATAGATGCAGAAAAAATCGAACCTAAAAAAGACGATGTTAATAGCAAAATTGCAGAAATGGCAAAAGCTTATGGAAAGAATGAAGATGAATTAAAAGCAAATACACAATTTGTTAAATATATTGAAGAATCTTTACAAAGAGAAGCTGTAGTTAACTTTTTAGTAGATAATGCTAAAATAAAATAATTTTAATTATTAAAATTATAATCAAAGGAGGAAGGATTATGTTTGAAAATACATTAGTACCATACGTTATAGAACAAACTAATAAAGGAGAAAGGTCATACGATATATATTCTAGACTTCTAAAAGATAGAATAATAGTGTTAAGCGAAGATGTAAATCATGCAACAGCTAGTGTAATTGTTGCACAAATGTTATTCTTAGAGTCAGAAGATCCTGATAAGGAAATATATTTTTATATAAATAGCCCAGGTGGATCTATTACTGATGGTATGGCAATATACGATACAATGAATTATATAAAATGTCCTGTTGTTACTATAGCAATTGGATTGGCTGCAAGTATGGGATCATTTCTTTTAACAGCAGGAGAAAAAGGAAGAAGATATGCTACTCCTAATGCAGAAATATTAATACATCAACCTCTTGTTTCTGGTGGAATATCTGGTCAAGCTACAGAGATAAAAATTCATTCAGATCATTTGATAAGAACAAGAGAAAAATTAAACAGAATCTTAAGTGAAAAAACCGGAAAACCAATAGAAGAAATAGAGAGAGATACAGAAAGAGATAATTGGATGACAGCACAACAAGCTTTGGAATATGGCTTAATAGATGGAATAATGGAGAAAAGAAATTAGTAAAAATATATAAAATAAATAAAAGGGACAGATATACATCTGCCCCTTGACTAATATAATATATATTGATATAAATATATATAATTAAATTTGAATACTAGATAGGAGGCAAAACGATATGCCAAAGAAAAATGAAAATATTACTAGAGGTGTTAGGTGTTCTTTTTGTGGAAAATCTCAAGAAAGTGCAAAAAGAATCGTAGCAGGACCCAATGTATATATATGTGATGAATGTATAGATTTATGCAAAAATATTGTAGAAAATGAATTTTATGAAGATGAGCAATATGAACCTGAAAAAAATGAACAACTTCCAAATCCATCAGAAATAAAAGAAATTTTAGACCAATATGTTATAGGTCAAGATAATGCAAAGAAAACATTAGCAGTTGCTGTTTATAACCATTATAAAAGAATAAATAATGAAGATGAAAACAAAAATGATGTGGAGATACAAAAAAGTAATGTTCTATTGTTAGGTCCTACTGGATGTGGAAAAACATTACTAGCTCAAACTCTAGCTAAAATCTTAAAAGTACCTTTTGCTATAGCAGATGCTACAACACTAACAGAGGCAGGATATGTTGGAGAAGATGTTGAAAATATACTATTAAAATTAATACAAGCAGCAGATTATAATATAGAAATGGCAGAAAAAGGAATTATATATATAGATGAAATAGATAAGATTACAAGAAAATCAGAAAATCCATCTATTACTAGAGACGTAAGTGGAGAAGGCGTTCAACAATCATTATTAAAAATCATCGAAGGAACAACAGCTTCAGTTCCACCACAAGGAGGAAGAAAACATCCACATCAAGAATTTTTACAAATAAATACAGAAAATATATTATTTATATGTGGAGGGGCTTTTGAAGGACTAGATAAGATAATAAATGATAGAATAGGGAAAAAGACTATTGGATTTGGTGCAAAAATTGAAAGTAAAAAAGAGGTAGATAAATATAAAATATATGAACAATTATTACCTCAAGATTTATTAAAATTTGGACTTATACCAGAATTTGTAGGAAGACTTCCAATAGTTACTACTCTTAAAGAATTAGACAAGGAAAGCTTAATAAAAATTGTAACAGAACCAAAGAATGCTTTGGTAAAACAATATAAAAAATTGTTTGAATATGATGATGTAGAGTTGGAGTTTGAACAAGAAGCCCTAGAAGCTATTGTAGAAAAAGCAATAGAAAGAAATACGGGAGCAAGAGGATTGAGAGCTATTATAGAAGAAATAATGAGAGATATAATGTTTGATATTCCTTCAAACCCTACAATAGAAAAATGTATAATAACCAAAGAAACAGTTTTGGATGGAAAAGAACCTAAGATTGTTATAAATGAAGAAAGAAAAAATAAAAATCAAATAAAAAAGCAAAAAGTCCAAACAACAGAAGAAACAGAAACAGCATAAAATTTTTGAAAAAGTATTGCAATTGCAATACTTTTTTGCTATAATATAACCTGTTGAAAAATACACACATAAGTTTAGCTTTTAATCTAGTGCTTAAAATTTAAGTGATTATAGGTGTTTGAAGACTTATGGAGGTAAAAACAAAAAGGAGGAATTTAAGATGGCAGTAGTTGCAATGAAACAATTACTAGAAGCAGGTGTACACTTTGGACACCAAACAAGAAGATGGGATCCTAAAATGGCTGAATATATATTCCAAGCTAGAAATGGTATCCATATTATCGATTTACAAAAAACATCAAAGAAAATCGATGAAGCTTACAAATTTATGAAAGAGCTTTCAGAAGAAGGAAAAACAGTTCTATTTGTAGGAACAAAGAAACAAGCACAAGAGTGCATGAAAGAAGCTGCTCAAATGTGCGGAATGTACTATGTTGATCAAAGATGGTTAGGTGGAATGCTTACAAACTTTGGAACAATTAGAACTAGAATTCAAAGATTAAAAGATTTAGAAAAAATGCAAGAAGATGGAACTTTTGATGTATTACCTAAAAAAGAAGTTATTCAATTAAAGAAAGAAATGGAAAAACTAGAAAAGAACCTTGGTGGAATTAAAGACATGGAAGAATTACCAGGAGCATTATTTATAGTAGATCCTAAAAAAGAAAGAATAGCTATATTAGAAGCTAGAAAATTAAATATACCTGTAGTAGGTTTAATTGATACAAACTGTAATCCAGAAGATGTTGATTATCCAATTCCAGGAAATGATGATGCTATAAGAGCTGTTAAATTAATAGCTGAAGTTATGGCAAATGCAGTTATTGAAGGAAGACAAGGAGAAACATTTGAAGTGGCTCAAGAAGAACAAGTAAATGAAGAGGTTGCTCCAACAAGTATTGAAGAAGTTGTTGCAGAAACTGAAGAGACAGTTGAAGAATAAGAGATATAAGGGGCATAGTTAAAACTGTGCTCTTTAATTTTAATAAAATTTTTTACTAATTTTTAAAGGGGGATTAAAAAATGGCAGTAACAGCAAGTGTTGTTAAAGAATTAAGAGAAAAAACAGGTGCAGGAATGATGGACTGCAAGAAAGTATTAACAGAAACAGACGGAGATATAGAAAAGGCAATAGAATTATTACGTGAAAGAGGAATAGCAAAAGCAGCTAAAAAATCAGATAGAATAGCAGCTGAAGGAATAGTTGAAGCTTATGTATCAAATGATAAAAAAGTAGGAGCTTTAGTAGAAGTTAACTCTGAAACAGATTTCGTTGCTAAAAATGATGAATTTAAAACTTTTGTTGCAAATGTTGCAGAACAAATAGTAAAAACAAATCCAGCAGACGTTGAAACTTTATTAGGACAAGAATCAATAAATGTACCAGGAAAAACAGTTAAAGAAGTTTTAACAGATAAAATAGCTACAATAGGAGAAAACTTAACAATAAGAAGATTTGCAAGATTTGAAACAACAGGAGTAGTTGAAAAATATATTCACGGAGATGGAAAAATAGGAGTTTTAGTTGAATTAGAAAATGCTAACGATGAACTTGCAAAAGATATTTGTATGCAAATAGCTGCAGCAAGACCAGAATTCTTAAACAGAGAATCAGTTCCAGCAGAACGTGTTGATAAAGAAATGGAAATATTAAAAGCACAAGCTATGAATGAAGGAAAACCAGCAGATATAGCTGAAAAAATGGTACAAGGAAGAATTGGAAAATTCTATGGAGAAATTTGTTTAGTAGAGCAACCATTTGTTAAGAATCCGGACTTAAAAGTTAAACAAGTATTAGATGAAAAAGGTGCAAAAGCTTTAGGATTTGCAAGATTTGAAAAAGGTGAAGGAATAGAGAAAAAAGAAGAAAATTTTGCAGAAGAAGTTATGAACCAATTAAAATAAAAAAGAGAAATAATAATTAAAGCTATAATTGTTAATTATTAAGCAAAATATAAATGTATTGCACATCTGTAGGGGCGACCATTGGTCGCCCGTTTTATATAAACATATAGAGATGTTATTAATGCGCGGGTTATTGAGGAAACGTTAACCTATATAAGTATTTGAAAATATTGATAAAATATAAGGTAATGGGGAAGTTAAAAGTATTTGGGGGAAATAATGAAGTTTAAAAAAATAATATTAATTTTTCTTCTAGTTGTAATTATTTTAAGTGTTATATTTCTCACATTTTATAGTGGAAAAATTAGTAAAAAAATTGAAACAAATAAGATGAATATTGTGGTAACGAACTTTGTTGCATATGATTTTGTAAAACACATTACTGGCGATAAAGTAAATGTAGTACTAATTGTAAGCCCAGGAGTAGAATCACATAATTATGATCCAACAGCCCATGATTTAGCTTTAATAGAAAATTCGGATTTATTCATATATATAGGTGGCGAAGTTGAAAGTTGGGCAACTAGAATAATAGAAACAACAGATTTATCCCAAACAAAATTGCTATGCTTATTGGATACTGTAGAATTGGTAGAGGAATCAGATGTTGATGGAGCAGAGAAAGAAGAGCATCACGAAGAACAAAAAAGCTTTGATGAGCACATATGGACTTCACCAGCAAATGCTATAAAGATGATGCAAGGTATTGAACAAGTAATATCAAAATTAGATGGAAAAAATGAACAAGTATATCACGAAAATGCAAATAAATATATTTCTGAAATAAAACAAGTACAAGGTAAGATACAAGAAATTGTAGATAACAAAGTTAGAAATAGATTAATTTTTGCAGATAAAATGCCAATGCAATATTTTGTTAATGAGTTTGGTTTAGAAGTGAGTGCTGCATTTTCAGGATGTAGCACAGAAACAGAGCCTAGCAGTGGAACAATAGCATATTTGATAGATAAAATAAAAGAAGAAAAAATACCAGTAGTTTTATATATAGAGTTAAGTACAGGAAATATTGCTAAAACAATATCAGAAGAAACTGGTTGTGAAATGTTAAGGATAGAATCACTTCACAATGTAACAAAAAATGATTTCGATAATGGAGAAACATATGTAAGTTTGATGACAAGAAATTTAGATGTTTTAAAAAAGGCATTACAATAGAAGTAGAAATTGAAAGGATTGATGGTAAATATGAATAATATTATTACCATAAAAAATTTATCATTTAAATATAGTGGAAATCAAAATGTTTTGAAAAAAATAAATTTAGAAGTTAATGAGGGCGATTTTCTTTGCATAGTTGGAGAAAATGGCTCTGGAAAAAGTACATTAATAAAGTGTATATTAGGATTAAATAGCATTGAAAAAGGAAAAACAGAAATAAAAGAAAAGGCAGGATATTTGCCACAAAAAACAGATATTCAAACTAATTTCCCAGCATCAATAGAAGAAATAGTATTAAGCGGAACGATTGTAAATAGCATAAAAAAAATCTGGTATACTAAAGAAGATAAAGAAAAAGCCAATAAAATTATGAAAGATTTAAACATATATGATATAAGAAAAAAATGCTTTAGAGACTTATCTGGAGGGCAACAGCAGAGAGTTTTAATTGCAAGAGCTTTATGTTCAAACAACTCATTAATAATTTTAGATGAGCCAACAAATGGATTAGATCCTAATATAGCAAAACAAATATATTCTATATTAAGTAAAATGAATAAAAAGAAAAAAGTAACTATTATAATGGTATCTCATGATATAGATAGAGCAGTAAAATATTGTACTAGGTTAATAGAAATAAAAAATGGAGAAGTAGTTTTTGATGACATTCCAGCCAACTACTCCTTAGAGGGAGGGATTTAGAATGATATCAGTAATACATGAAATGCTTCAATATACATTTATACAAAGAGCCATAATAGTAGGAATTTTAGTAAGTGTATGTGCAGCACTTTTAGGAGTTATATTAGTTTTAAAAAGGTATGCTATGATTGGGGATGGATTATCTCATGTAGGATTTGGAATTCTAACTGTAGCTGTAGCCTTTGGAATCACACCATTGCCAGTAGCGATACCGGGAGTAATGATTACAGCAATCATACTTTTAAAAATAGGTGAAAATGCAAAAATAAAGAGTGATAGTGCAATAGCTCTGATCTCAAGTAGTGCTTTAGCAATAGGTGTTGCAGTCACATCAGTTACTACAGGATTAAATATTGATACATGCAATTTTATGTTTGGAAGCATATTAGCAATGAGCGAAAGTGATGTATACTTAAGTATATTAGTAAGTGTTATTGTAGCAATTTTATTCTTAATTTATTATAGAAAAATATTTATTGTTACATTTGATGAACAATTTGCAGAAGCATCAGGTTTGAATGTAAAGTGGTATACTAATTTAATTGCAATATTAACTGCAATAGTAATAGTTATAGGAATGAGAATGATGGGAACTATGCTTATTAGTAGTATAATAATTTTCCCAGCATTAACATCTATGAGAATATTTAAATCTTTTAAAAATGTAGTTATCAGTTCAGCAATTATTAGTGTTGTGGCATTTTTATTTGGAATATATTTTTCATACATATACAACATAAGCACAGGAGCGATGATAGTTATTGCAAATTTAGTTTTATTTATAATATTTACTTTATTAGAAAAAATTATATATGATGAATAGAAAACGGTTTTAAGGTATATTTTAAAATTACCTTAAAACCGTTTATATTATAATATACTTTTAATTTTTTCAATAATCATATTTAAAGCAATTAAGTTATTGCCACCTTTAGGAACAATTATATCTGCATGTTTTTTGCTAGGCTCAACAAATTGTTCATGCATAGGTTTTACAGTACTACAGTATTGCTCTATAACTGAATTTAAATCTCTATTTCTTTCTAATATATCTCTTTCTAATCTTCTAATAAATCTAATATCAGCATCAGCATCAACAAAAATTTTTATATCCATTAAATCTCTAAGTGTAGGATTTTCAAAAATTAAAATACCTTCAACTAGAATAACTTTATTAGGCTTAATGGTTAAAGTTTTATCTTCTCTATTGTGATTAGTAAAAGAGTATATTGGTGCTTCAACAGGTTTATTATTTTTCAAATCAATAATATGTTGTATTAGCATATCTGTATCAAATGCGTCAGGATGATCATAATTTAATTTTTTTCTATCTTCAAAACTTAATTCATCATGACTTTTGTAATAGTAATCATGTGAAAGCTTGGCAATTTTTTCACCAAATTCTTTTTCTATATTATCTGCTAAAGTGGTTTTTCCAGAAGCTGTACCACCAGCAATACCTATAACGATTGGATTCATATTGTAAAACCTCCAGTTATTTTATAATCATGAATATTCTACAATATAATTCGATAAATTTCAACAATTTCACACAAAAAGTTTCCATAATAATTGTTGATTTAATAATTAAAAAAGTATTTTATAAATTTAGTAGAAATTTTAAATAGTCTATGATATATTAATAAAAATTGAATAAGTAATATAAAAATATATTGCTAAAGGAGGAATAAGAATGACTCAGGCAGATAAAAATTTTATTGATACTTGTAAAGAAATAATAAACAATGGCTACTCATCAGAAGGAACAAATGTAAGAACAAGATGGGAAGATGGAACAGAAGCAAATTATATATCTATAGTTGGGGTTTCTAATAAATATGATGTAGGAAAAGAATTCCCAATGATAACACTAAGAAATAATACAAATACAGTAAAAAGAGCAATAGATGAAATTTTATGGATATTCCAAAAAAAATCTAATAACATAAATGACTTAAATTCACATATATGGGATCAATGGGCAGATGAAAAAGGAACAATTGGAAAGGCTTATGGATATCAATTAGGAAAAAAATATGATTTTAAAACAAAAGATGGAATAAAAAATATGGATCAAGTTGATTATATACTTTATCTATTAAAAAATGATCCATCAAGCCGTAGAATAATGACCAATATATTCAATCATGAAGAATTAAAAGACATGAACTTAGAACCATGTGCATATGGAACTCAATGGATAGTGAAAGAGGGAAAATTACATCTTATTTTAAATCAGAGATCACAAGATATGTTGGCAGCTAATGGATGGAATACAATGCAATATGCAGCTTTGTTATATATGTTTGCACAAGTATCAGATTTAGAGCCAGGAACTTTAACTCATAATATAGGAGATTGCCATATATATGATAGGCATATTCCTCTTGTAAAAAAATTGATAGAAGCAGAACCAATGGATGTATCACCAAAGCTTATAATAAAAAATCCAACAAAAGATTTTTACCAATTCAAAGTAGAAGATTTTGAAATTCAAGGATATGATTATAACAAAGAAATAAAAATTGGAAAAATTCCAGTTGCGATATAGAGAGGGAAAATATGTTAAGTATAATTGTAGCAAAAGCAAGTAATAATATAATAGGAAAAGATAACAAACTAATTTGGCATATAGCAGATGATTTAAAAAGATTTAAAAAATTAACAACAGGACATACAATAATAATGGGAAGAAAAACTTTTGAATCATTAGGAAGAGTTTTGCCTAATAGATATCATATTGTATTATCAAGAAATAAAGATTTTAGTATAGAAAATGAAAATGTAAAAATAATACCAGATATATCATTTTTGGATGAATATATAAAAGATAATGAAGAACATTTCGTAATAGGTGGAGCGTCAATATATAAATTATTAATGCCATATGTTCAAAAAATGTATATAACAGAAATTGAAAAAGAATTTGAAGGAGATACTTCTTTCCCAGAAGTAAATATGGAAGAATGGACAATTACTGAAAAAGAGGAAGGTCCATACGATGAAAAAAATGAATTTAAATATACATATGTTACATATGAAAGAAAATAGTACTATGACGAAAATTAGATTTATAATTTTGCATTAGCTTATTAGTCATATCATTTTTATTGATATGGCTAATTTTGTATATAAAATCTAGTTTGCGTTTTTTTTTATGTGATATACATTAATTAAAAGATATGTTAACAAGAAAAATTATGTAAAATAGACTAATAAAAAAGTTTAAAAATGCTTGAAAAAAACTATGAAAAAGTGTAATATATATTTATTGATTTATACCATTTAAGGAGGAAAAAATGGAAGAAGAGAAAGTGTTATGGTCAGATAGAAAAAGACCAATATTTGGATTACCAATATCATTCACAAAATATACATTAACTCAAGAAAAGTTGTATATTAAAACTGGATTCTTTAACATAAAGGAAGAAGAAGTAAGGCTATATAGAATAATAGATATGACTTTAAAAATTTCACTTTTTCAAAGAATATTCAATGTAGGAACTATTCATTTTTATTCAATAGATAATTCAAGTTCTGAATTTGAAATAGTTAGTATAAAAAATGCTAGAAAGGTAAAAGAAATGTTTTCAAAAATAGTTGAGGATGAAAGAGCTAAAAAGAAAGTAGCAAGTAGAGAAGTATTAATAAGACATTAAAAACAAAAAGAATAATATACTGTATTAAACTAATAAAAAATGACGGAGGATTTTATGAAAAAATATTTTGGAACTGATGGAATAAGAAGAATTGCAAATAGTGAATTAACACCAGAACTTGTTTATAGAGTTGCTAAAGCAGGAGCATATGTGTTAGCTAAACATTCAGATCATATTCCAACAATACTAATAGGAAGAGATACTAGAATTTCAGGAACTTTAATTGAAAGTGCAATGACAGCAGGTTTTTTGAGCTATGGAGCTAATGTAAAGTTATTAGGAGTTATTCCAACACCAGGAGTAGCATATATAACTAAAAAAATGAATGCAGATGCTAGTGTTGTAATATCAGCATCACATAATACATTTGAATTTAATGGTATAAAATATTTTTGCGCTGAAGGAACAAAAATACCTGATGAGATTGAAGAAGAAATCGAAGAAGTTATGGATTCTGGAAAAATATATGAGCTTAGTGCTATAAATGAAAAAATAGGAGTATCAGAAATAAAAACAGAATATATAGATGACTATCTTGAATTTTTTAAAAATAATTTTGCAAAGGATATTGCTAAATACAATAGAGATGATTTTGTAGTAGGAATAGATACTGCAAACGGAGCTACATATGAAATTGCTAAAAGAGTTTTTTCAGAACTTGGCATCAAATATAAAATAATAAATGACAAACCAAATGGTATTAATATAAACCATAATTGTGGTTCAACTCATTTAGAAGAAATAAAAAAGAAAGTTGTAGATGAAGGATTAAGCTTAGGAATTGCATATGATGGGGACGGAGATAGATGCTTAGCTGTAGATGAAAATGGAAATACTATAGATGGTGATGTAATTCTTGCTATAGCATCACAATATATGAAAGAAAAAGGTTCATTAAAAAAAGATACTGTAGTAGCAACAGTAATGAGTAATTTGGGCTTAAATAAATATGCACAAAATAGTAATCTAGAACTAAAACAAACCAAAGTAGGAGATAGATATGTTTTAGAAGAAATGAAGAAAAATGGCTATAATCTTGGAGGAGAACAATCAGGACATGTAATATTCTTAGACTATAATCCTACAGGAGATGGAATATTAACATCCTTAATGCTAATAAAAATTTTATTAGAAAAAAATGTTTCTGCTTCAGAAATGGCTAAAATTGTTAGTATATATCCTCAAGTTTTAATAAATGCAAAGGTTTCATCAGACAAAAAATATGATTTTGATAAGGATGAAATTATAAAGCAAGAAATTGAAAAAGTTCAAAAAGAATTTGCTGGAAATGGAAGAGTTTTAATTAGAGCTTCTGGAACAGAACCATTAGTTAGAGTTATGATAGAGGGAGAAAATAAAGAATATATAACAGAAAAGGCAAAAGCAATAGCAGACTTAATAGAAAATAGATTAAGTTAAGAATAGTTATTTTAGTAAAAATAGACTTTTCAGTTGTCTTTAAAATTATAATAAAAGGGGGAAATAAAATGAGTGAAAATAAGAAGTATTATATTACAACACCTATTTATTATCCAAGTGGAAAATTTCATATAGGAACAGCATATACGACAGTATTAGCAAATACAGTAAAGAAATATAGACAAATGAGAGGGTATGATGCATACATGCTAACAGGAACAGATGAGCATGGGCAAAAAATCCAAGAAGTTGCAATGTCAAGAGGAAAAACACCACAAGAGCATGTAGACGAGATGGCTGAAGTGGCAAAAGAACTATGGAAAAAAATGAAAATTGAATATAATGATTTTATTAGAACAACTGAAAAAAGACATGAAGAGGTAGTAGCACAAATATTCGAAAGATTTGTACAAAATGGAGATATATATAAAGGAGAATATGAAGGGTGGTATTGTACTCCTTGCGAAACATATTTTACTCCTACACAACTAGTAGATGGAAAATGTCCAGATTGTGGAAGAGAAGTAAAAAAGATGAAAGAAGAAGCATATTTCTTCAATATGAAAAAATATGAAAAAAGACTTATAGAATTCTATGAGGAAAATCCAGATTTCATAGATCCTGTATATAGAAAAAATGAAATTTTTAATAATTTTATAAAACCAGGATTAGAAGATTTATGTGTAACACGTACAAGTTTTGATTGGGGTATAAAAATAAAAAATGATGAAAAACATGTTATATATGTTTGGCTAGATGCACTTACAAACTATATAACAGCTTTAGGATATATGTCAAAAGATGAAACAAAATTTAACAAATATTGGCCAGCAGATTTACAAATAGTTGGAAAAGATATTATAAGATTTCATGGAATATATTGGCCAATTTTCTTGATGGCTTTAGGATTGCCTACTCCTAAAAAACTATTAGTACATGGTTGGGTTATGATGAAAGATGGAAAAATGTCTAAGTCAAAAGGAAATGTAATATATCCAGAAGTATTAATTGATAGATATGGATTAGATAGTACAAAATATTTCTTATTAAAAGTTTTAAATAATGGTCAAGATGGAGTATTTACTCCAGAAGGCTTTGTAGAAATGTATAATTCTGATTTATGCAATGACTTAGGAAACTTATTAAATAGAACTATAGGTATGATTAATAAATACTTTAAAGGAAAAATGCCACAAAAAGCAAAAGAATATACTGAAATAGATAAAGAATTCCAAAAAATAATCAATGAGAAAATAGATAGCATTGAGAAAAATATGGATAATTCACATATTTGTGATGCATTATCAGAAATTTGGGAGATTATATCAAAAGCTAATAAATATATAGATGAAACAATGCCTTGGGTATTATATAAAGAAGAAAAAATGGAAGAATTAGATGATGTAATGTATCATTTGGTAGAGGCATTAAGAAAAGTAGGAATAATGATAAAACCTGCAATGGAGGATACATCAAACAGTATATTTGAACAATTAAATATAAAGGACGAAAAATTACAAAGTTGGGAAAGCTTAAAAGAATATCCTGAGTATAATCAAGAATTAAAAGTAATTGAAAAAGGACAACCTTTATTTGAAAGACTAGAAGTGGAAAAAGAAATAGAAGAAATACTAGAGTTAATGAAAAAATAATGAATATTAAATGAATTGCACAGATACGTAGGGGCGATTATTAATCGCCCAAAAATACAAAACAATAGAGATTCTAATATAAATTTTTTAATAGAAAATAAATAATCAATAATAGGAGAAAAAAATGAAAGATGCAATAATCATTGTAGAAGGTCCACAAGGTGTTGGAAAAACAACGTTTACTAATAATTTAAGAGAAAAGCTAAAAGCAACAGATTTATACAGATTATCAGGAATTAAAGACAGGACAGAAGCGGGACAACAAAAAATAAAGGTAAAATACGAAAAATTAATGGAATATATGGAGAACTGCTCAGACGTAAATTTACTTTTCGACAGAACTTTTTTTACAAATGAAGTATATGCAAGATTGGGTTACCATAATTATGATTTTTCTAAAACATATGAAATGTTATTAAATAAATTGGATAATTTATCTAATCTAGATAAATATGATATATATTTTGTGGTTTTGTATTTAGAAAATGAAAGCTTATATGAGCAAAGAATAAAAAGGGATAAGCATGAATATCAAAAATTTGAAGTACAAAGTAGTATAGATCAACAACGTGAATATTTAAAAATGGCAGATGAGATAGAAAAACAATGCAAGAATATTAAAGTTTTAAGATTTGAAAACTCAACAGAAGAAAAATCAGCACAAAATGTAGAAAAGTATTTTAAAATTTTAATGTAGTAATGAGGAATAAAGATGAAATATGGTTTTTTCGGAGGAGCTTTTAATCCACCAACATGTGCTCATTTAGAATTAGCAAAACAAGTAATAAAAGAATTAAGTATAGATAAAATATTTTTTGTGCCAGTAGGAAACTTATACCAAAAAGAAAATCTAATAGATGAAAAGTACAGATATGAAATGTTAGAAAAATTATGCTCTAAATACGAATTCTTAGAAGTTTCTAATTTGGAAATGAATTTAAAAAATAACCTTAAAGCTATAGATGTTTTTGAGATTATAATAAAAACTTATAAAGAAAAAATAGAAAAAGAAAATTTAGAAATTTTTTTCATAATGGGTTCAGATAATTTAGTAAAAATGAAAAAATGGAAAGATGCAGAAAAACTAATTTCAAAATATAAATATATTATTTTAGATAGAGAAGAAAATGATATAGAAGAAATTTTTAAGGAAAATGAATTATTAAATAAATATAAGAGTAATTTTAAGATTTTAGAGAAAAATAAACAAGAGAAAGTAAGTTCAACTAAAGTAAGAGAATATATAAAGCAAAATGATGAGAAAAAAGTTTGTGAGATGATTCCAGAAGAAATTTATGAATATATAAAAGATAAAAAATTATATATCTAAATAAGCTCTTTGTATAAAGAGAATAAAAAAGAAATTTGATAGAATTTATCAAATTTCTTTTTTATTAATCATTATTTTCGCTAACATCAACAACTTGTTTACCATCATAATATCCACAGTTTGAACAAACTCTATGTGGTAATACTGGTTCATGACAATGTGGACATTTAGCTATTGTTGGTTTATCTAATTTCCAAGTTGATCTTTTTGAATGAGTTCTTGCTTTTGACCATCTTCTTTTTGGTTGTGCCATTTTAATTCCCCCCTTGCATAGAAAAGATATCTATATATCTATAATTTATTTAACAAAGTTTGTCACCATAAAAGTATACTAGTATTTTTGCCATTTGTCAATAGTTAGAGATATTTTTTCATATAGTATCAATAAACATTAAGGTAAAATAAGAATAAAGAAAAACGTGCCTTCCGAAGATGGATGGCACGTTTTTTCTGGTGACTATCAGTCTCTAGGAGGAGGTTTGCTTACTTCTTTTGCTGCTTCTGCGATGGATGGGCAGACTCTCTCAAAGTTGCCAATAAGACGGAGTTCGGCATCAGATGGACTGTCTTTGGCATAAAGCTCAGACAGTGTCTCTTTGATAAAATCTCTGATGGCAATTCTTGACTTCTCCATCTCGACTTCTTCATCTACAGTCTGAAGCAGACAGTCGAGCTGCTCAACAAAGGCTAACAGGTCTATTTTGCAGGATCTCAGGTCATGTACTAAATCAATCAGCATGAAAATTTGTGCTGGTGGTACACAACGAAGAGGAGAGCCTACATAGGGCATCGGTCTGATTTCTTCAAGAAGACCGGTTGTGGCTTCGACAGCAGGAAAGAAACTCTCCCAACTATCGACTTCGATTAATGCATCGCTGCAATACCGAAGTTGCTGAATAATGGTGTGGATTGTCATAA
This sequence comes from uncultured Clostridia bacterium, assembly GCA_947581825.1. Lineage (GTDB taxonomy): Bacteria > Bacillota > Clostridia > TANB77 > CAG-508 > CANPVP01. The sequence continues at coordinate 20,880 of CANPVP010000003.1, forward strand.
GGTGAAACACCTCCTATTAAATTTACAAAACGGACACGGTCCGCAATGCATAAGAATATTATAGCATAATATGTAATGTTTGACAATAATAGAGAAAAGCGTTAAATAATTTTCTAATTACCTTGTAAAAAATAAAAAAAAATGATAATATCTAATAGGTATATTGTAATTATATACCAAGTAAAATAAAAAGGGAGATAATATGCCAGATATAGAGAAAATATATACTGATTTAAAAGAAAAAATTTCAGAAAATCAGATACTATTAAATGCTAATATGAAAGAATATACGTCATTTAAAATTGGAGGCAATGCAGATATATTAGTAACTATCAAAAATGAACAAGAAGCAAAATATGTTTTAGAAATAAGTAAGAAAAATAATTGCTCTATATTTGTATTAGGAAACGGAACAAACATATTAGTAAAAGATAAAGGAATACGAGGAATAGTTTTAAGAAATAGAATAGATTACATAGAAGAAGTAAAGTCAATAGATGAAGATGATTACATAGAAGTATTAGTTGGCTCAGGTGTGAAAAACAGTGTATTGGCTCAAAAACTTCTCAGAGAAAATCTAACTGGTTTTGAATTTGCATCAGGAATTCCAGGAACAATAGGTGGAGCAATAAAAATGAATGCAGGAGCTTATGGAGGCGAAATAAAAGACGTTCTAATAGAAACCACATATTTGGATTATGATGGAAATATTCATACAGTATCAAATGAAGAGTGCAATTTTAACTACAGATATAGTATGTTTAAAGATATAAATGCAATAATATTATCAGGAAAATTTAAATTTAAAAGAAGTACTTATGAAAATATAAAAGAAAAAATGGACCAAAATGAGCAAGCAAGAAAAGAAAAACAACCAATAGAATTTCCAAATGCGGGAAGTACCTTTAAAAGAGGAACAGATTTTATTACAGCGAAATTAATAGATGAATGTGGATTAAAAGGATACAAAATAGGAGATGCAGAAGTATCACAAAAGCATGCAGGCTTTGTAATAAACAGAGGAAATGCTAAAGCTGAAGATGTAATAGAATTAATAAATAATGTAAAAGAAGAAGTATCAAAAAAATTCAATAAAGATATCGATTTAGAAATAGAAATAATAGGAGAATAAATAGAAATAATATACTTGAGAGCAGAAGGGAGTTATTTAGGATGAAAGGTTTTTTTAAATGGTTTAAGTCCAGTACAAAAATGAAAAGATGGATTTTCCTAATTTTGTTAGGAATCGTATTAGCATCAGCTGGAGTCTCAAAAGTAATTATATCAGAAGAAATTTCATTTCAAGAAGTGGGTAAATCAGTAGTATTATTTGTTTGTGGATTTACTTGTGTAATTTTAGGAATAATATTTTGCCAAAAAAGAGTTTTAGAATTATTAATAGAAGATGTTAATAGTAAAGGAAAGAAAGATAAAAATGGTGTGGATGTAAAATCCTTAATATTTAACAGAAAAGTATATGATGATGGTCCTAACATTGTTGTAATTGGTGGTGGAACAGGTTTAAATACAGTATTAAAAGGATTAAAAAATTACACTAGCAATATTACTGCTATAGTTACAGTATCAGATTATGGTAGAGTAGCAGGATATTCGAGAAAAAAATTAAACATATTACCACTTGATGACATAAAAGAAAGTCTAGTAGCATTATCAAACAATGAAGCTCCTATGGAAGGTCTATTAAATTTACACTTCTCAAATAGTAGCTTAAAGGATTTATCTTTTGGAGATATATATTTACTAGCAATGGAAGAACTATATGGAGATTTTTACGATTCTATTGAAAAATGTAAAAATATATTAAATATTAATGGAAAAGTATTACCAGTAACTTTAGATGAAATAAAAATTTGTGCAGAACTAAAGGATGGTACAGTAATAGAAGATAGAGATAAAATACCAGAAATAGTTTATGATAAAGCCTCAAAAATAAACAGAATATTTATAAATCCTTCAAATTGCAAGGTGGCACCAGGAGTTATAGAAGCCATTCAAAGTGCTGATGCAATTATAATAGGACCAGGAAGTTTATATACAAATGTTATACCAAATTTATTAGTAAAAAATGTAGCAAAAACTATACGTGAAAGTAAAGCTATGAAAGTATATATAAGTAACATAATGACAGAACCAGGTCAAACGGATGGATATTCTATGTCAGAACATTTAAACGCAATAATAGAACATGCAGGAAAAGGTATTATAGATTATTGTATTTATGATACTGGAGATATAATTCCAGAAATCATGAAAAGATATCATCGTGAAGGGGCAGATTTAGTAGAAATAGATTCACAAAAAGCAAAAGAGTTAGGAGTAAAGCTAATAGGAAGAGAACTATCATGTATGATAGATGATAGTGTTAGACATAGCCCAAATGGTGTAGCAGAAGCAATAATGGAATTAATTTGTAATGATTTGAAATTTAAAGATAATCAAAATACTAAGGACTACTTATTATTAAGTGGAAAATTAAAAAATTCTAAAAAGAAAAGACAAAGTAGAATAAAAATATTAAAAAGAAAAGAAAAGGCTGAAGCTAAGGAAGTTCCTAAAATTAAGCCAGATAAAAATAGACAAAGAAAGAGTAAGTTTTCAACAAAATACAAAGATAGAATTGAGGCAATACAAAATACTGAAGAAAATATAGCAAGAAATAAGAGATTGGAACAGGAAAAAGAAGAGAAAGAAAAATTCCTAAAAGAAGTGGAAAGTAATATAAAGTCAAAAGCAGAAAATGATGATAATGCTGTAAAAAAAGAAAACTAATGAGTTTTTACTATAGATAAAATTGATTTTGGAGGAGTACGAATGAAAATTCAAAAAAAGAAAATATCTTTAGAAGATGGTTTAAAAGAAGAATGGCTTATAACAAATGGATTAGGTGGATATAGTTCATCTACAATAATAAATTGTAATACTAGAAAGTATCATGGACTTTTAATTGCTCCAATGACACCACCAGCAAGAAGACATTTAATAATTTCTAAAGTAGATGAGAGTATACAAATAGGTAATATGAACTATAATTTGTATACGAATATGTCAAATAATTATATATCTGATGGATATAAATATTTAGAAAGTTTCGAAAAAGAATACATTCCAGTTTTTACTTATAAGATTGGAACAGTTGAAATAAAAAAATCTATATGTATGAAATATGGAGAGAATACAGTAGGTATTTTATATAATATAAAAAATGGATTAACAAGAGCAAAATTCTCTATGGCTCCAATTATTAACTTCAGGGATTTTCATAGAATGAATACAGCGCATGATTTTAATATAAAACAAGAAGTAAAAGACAATACAAAAGTAAAATTGGTAGTTGATGACTATATTGATATGCCAATATATATGAATTGTAATGAAGCTTTTTATACACAACATTATAATGATACTTTTAGAAATATGTATTATATTGAAGAAGAGAAAAGAGGCTTATATCCAGAGGAAAACCATGCTGTGCCAGGAGTTTTTGAAGTAGAAATTGAACCAAATGAAGAAAAAGAAATTTCATTAGTATGTTCTCTAGAAGAAAATATAGAGGAAATAAATGTACAAAAATTAATAAATGATGAAATAAAAAGAATAGATAAACAAGTATCAGAATCTAAATTAGTAACAACTAGAAAAATTAAATTATCAAAAGAAGAGCAGGACTATAAAGATTTAATGAAATATTATATTATGGCAGTCGATAACTTTATTGTTTATAGACCAAGTTTTAGTTTGCACACAATGATTGCAGGATATCCATGGTTTTTGGACTGGGGAAGAGATGCATTAATATCATATGAAGGAATTTTGCTAAAAACAAAGAAATTTAAGCTAGCACAAGAAGTATTATTAACTTTCACAAAAAATATAAAATTTGGATTAGTTCCAAATGGTTATTCAGGATTTGATAATAGACCACTATACAATAGTGCAGATGCTTCTTTACTTATGTTTGAACAAGTTCATAAGTATATAGAATATACAGGAGATAAAAAATTCATAAAAAAAGAATTATATAAAACTATGCAAGGTGTTATTAGAGCATATCAAAATGGAATTTATTTAGACGATAACAACATTTATATGGATGGAGAGGATAATCTTCTAGTTTCAGGAACACCACAAACTCAAAACACATGGATGGATGCAAAGTATGGAGATTATGCAGTTACACCAAGAAATGGAAAAGCAGTAGAGATAAATGCTTTATGGTATAATGCGTTAAAAGTAATGGAAGAACTAACAGAAGAATTTGATGGAAAAGAAAAAGCAGAATACTATAAAGATCTTGCAACTAAATGTAAAAAATCTTTTGAAGAAAATTTCTATAATCCAAAAAAGAAATGTTTATATGATGTTTTAGGAGACGAAAAAATAAGACCAAATCAATTAATGGCTTTATCACTATCACATCCAGTAATAAATCCTGCTTCAGAAATTGCAATGAATATTTATACTGTAGCTACTAAAAAACTTTTAAATAAACATGGTTTGAAAACACTTGCTAAAGGTGAAGAAAATTATGTAGAAGTTTACGAAGGAGATCCTTTCAAAAGAGATATGAGTTATCATCAAGGAATTACATGGCCATGGTTATTAGGTTTATACTATGATACGATGAAAAATATGTTGAAAAGTATGAAAAAGTCTGAAGCAAAAGAAAAGCTTCAAGAAGAATATAATAAGTTTGTACAAAATATAGAGAAAACATTTACAAAAGCAGTATATAATGATGGTTGTTTAGGAAGTATATCTGAATTGTACGATTCAAGAACACCATATGAGCAAAAAGGTTGTGTAGCACAAGCATGGAGTGTAGCAGAGGTGTTTAGAATTATAGTAGAAAATCATAATAAATAATAAAATAAATATGTTGGGTGAGCTTTGCTCACCTAATATTTTATAAAAGTAACGTTTAAAAGAAAGGAATAATAGTAAATATGGCAACACTTACAATAGAACAATTAGAAAAAGAATTACATGCAAAAACATTAAGAGCAATATATTTATTATATGGAGAAGAATTATTCTTATTAGAATCAGTTTTAAAAAGAATAAAGAATAATTTTGGCGAACTAATACAAGGAATTAACTATATTCAAATAGATGAGAAAAATGTTAATGAACTTATATCAGATATAGAAACACCAGCATTTGGTTATGAAAAAAAATTAATCATAGTAAGAGATACAGGACTTCTAAAAAAAGAAGGAAAAAAGAAGAATGCTAAATTAAATGAATTAAAAGAAAAAATAGCTAAATATATAGAAGATAATGTAAGTATAATAAACGATTCAGACGTAATTGTTTTTATAGAAGAAAACATGGAAAAAGGAAAACTTGCAACGGCTATTGAGAAAAATGGTGTAATATGTAGTTTTGAAAGACAAAAGCCTGCTGATATTCAAAAAAGATTAAAAAGTATTTGTAAAGCATATAAAGTAAATGTAGATGATGCAACTCTTAGATATTTTATTGAATGTTGTGGAACTAATATGCAAGATTTAATAAATGAAGTAAGAAAGTTAATTGAATACGAAGGCGAAAACGGAACAATAACAAAAGAAACTATAGATTTACTTGCGATAAAGCAAATTGAAAGTGTAATATTTGACTTAACAGATAATTTAGGAAAAAAGCAAACAAAAGAAGCACTAGTAGTATTAAAAAATTTGTTGGACTCAAAAGAACCAATACAAAAAATATTAATAACCTTATATAATCATTTTAAAAAATTATATATTGTAAAATTAGCAGAAAAATACAACAGAAATTTAGCGGAAGCAATGTCATTAAAACCAAATCAAATGTTTTTAGTAAACAAATATAAAGCACAGGCATCCTTGTTTAATGAAAAAGATTTAAAAAAATTAATAAATGAATTAATAGATTTAGATACAAATTATAAACAAGGATTAATAGATTTGAATGTTGGCTTAGAAGCAATACTTTGCAGGTATTGTAGTAAGTAAAAAAGGACAAAATAATTTTTTTTCGTCCTTTTTTGTTGGAAAAATTTTGGAGTTTGATTTAATAGTATAGAAAAAAATTTGTTAGTGGAATTTATGCGAAAAAAAGAAGAAAAAAATTGCCATTTTATTAGAAAGTTGTTATAATAGGTGAGTAAAATTATTAAATTTAGGGGGACTAATAATGGTAAAAAAAATAAAAGGAATGTTTTTTATTGCATTATTATCTTTAATGCTAGTTTTTATACCAGCAGAAGTTAATGCAGAAACAATTAGTGGTGAATGTGGAGAAAGTCTAACCTGGACACTTGATAAAGAAAGGAGAACTCTTAGAATAGATGGAGATGGAGAAATGTATGATTTTGATTTACCATCATATTCGTCTTTAGAGCCAGAAAAAGAATCAAAAGAAAATAATCCACCATGGGAAGAATATAAAAATGATTTTGATTTATTATATGTTTCTACTGGATGTAAAAGAATAGGGAATGCAGCATTTTCAAATTGTGATAGCTTGGAAAGGATACGTTTAGATGACGTAACTGAAATTGGAGAATCAGCATTTTTAGATTGTGATAGCTTGGAAGGTATAGGTTTAAGGAACGGAACTAAAATCGGAAAATCAGCATTCTCGAATTGTGATAGCTTGGAAGAGATAATTTTATGGAAAGAAACTGAAATCGGAGAATCAGCATTTTCAGATTGTGATAAGTTAAATAAAGTCACAATAAAAGGTAACTCTAAGGATTTAATAATAGGAATGAATGCTTTTTCTAATTGTAGAGAATTAAAGCAGATACAACTTGAAGATAGAAGTATAAATATAGGAGGAGAAGAATTAATCAATAAAATGCTCGTATTAAATAAGAAGGGGTATGATTTTGCAGTTGAAAATGGTTATGATTATTTGATTGATAGTTCAGCCATTGAATGTTATACTTATTCTCCAAAATCTTATGAATATACTGGAAAGGAAATAAAGCCAGGTCCAGAGTATATAGATGTATTGTTTAGCTTTAATGGGGAAAAACTAGTTTATCAAAAAGACTATGAAATTTCATATGAGAACAATATAGAACGAGGAACGGCAACTATGATAATAACTCTTAAAGGAAATTATAGAGGAACAAGGCAATGTTACTTTAGAATAGTAGAACCAGAAAAAGTAATATATAGATACATAGCAAATTTAGTAAATTGCCAGGTTGATTCAGTAAATAATCAGGTATATACAGGAAAAGAAATAAAACCAAAAGTAATAGTAAGATACAAAAATACAATTCTAAAAGAAGGAAGAGATTATAATGTATCATATCAGAATAATATAAAAGTAGGAACAGCAATAGTAGAAATAACAAGTGCTGGTGGAGAATATGGAGGGGAAACAACAGCATATTTTAATATAGTACCTCCAAAAACTACAGGATTAAAGTCTACAAATCAAACAACTTCATCAGTAACATTAAACTGGGCAAAGACACCAGAATCAACAAATTATGAAATATATAAATATAATGATTCAAGTAAAAAATGGGAAAAAGTAGGAAGCACAGCACAAACATCATATGAAGTAAAGAAATTAAAAGAAGGAACAAAATATAAATTTAAAGTAAGAGCATATAAAACCATAAGTGGAAAAGCATATTATGGTTCATATTCAGAAGGAATACAATCAACAACAAAAGTATCAAATCCAAGCAAAGTTAAAGGATTAAAAGCAAAGAAACAAACAACAACATCAGTAACATTAAACTGGTCAAAAGCAACAGGAGCAACAGGATACGAAATATATAAATATAATACTTCAAAGAAAAAATGGGAAAAAGTAGGAAGCACAACAAAAACATCATATGAAGTAAAGAAATTAAAAGAAGGAACAAAATATAAATTTAAAGTAAGAGCATATAAAACAGTAAGTGGGAAGAAATACTATGGATTATATTCAGAAGGAATACAATCAACAACAAAAGTATCAAATCCAAGCAAAGTTAAAGGATTAAAAGCAAAGAAACAAACAACAACATCAGTAACATTAAACTGGTCAAAAGCAACAGGAGCAACAGGATACGAAGTATATAAATACAATTCTTCAAAGAAAAAATGGGAAAAAGTAGGAAGCACAACAAAAACATCATATGAAGCAAAGAAATTAAAAGAAGGAACAAGTTATAAATTTAAGGTAAGAGCATATAAAACAGTAAGTGGAAAGAAATACTATGGATCATATTCAGAAGGAATACAATCAACAACAAAAGTATCAAATCCAAGCAAAGTTAAAGGATTAAAAGCAAAGAAACAAACAACAACATCAGTAACATTAAACTGGTCAAAAGCAACAGGAGCAACAGGATACGAAATATATAAATATAATACTTCAAAGAAAAAATGGGAAAAAGTAGGAAGCACAACAAAAACATCATATGAAGCAAAGAAATTAAAAGCAGGAACAAAATATAAATTTAAAGTAAAGGCATATAAAACAGTAAATAAGAAAAAATATTATGGCTCATATTCATCTGAGTTATCAGTAACAACAACACGAAAAACTACGACTACTTCATCTTCAAAAGTAGTTTCTAATGGAAAATCAGTTTATAGAACTCCTTCTGGAAAAAGATACCATTATGATCCTGATTGCGGAGGAAAAAATTCATATAAAACAACTTTAAGTTCAGCACAATCATCAGGATTAACACCATGTAAAAAATGTGCATATTAAATTTGAGTTTACATATTAGTTAGATAACAGTGCAAGCAATTACCTAGAATTGCTTGCTTTTTGTTGACTTTTAGCAAAAAAATGATATAATAAATGGGCTAGAATTGAGAACTAGGAGGATGTTGAATGATAAAGAGAACAAAAATAATATTTTTAATAGCACTATTATGTATAATGCTAATTTTAATAACTAATAAGGTAAAGGCTGAAAACAATGCAGATTGGGAAAATAATATGGAACAAATAGAAATAATGTGTTTTTCTGATAATGACTTTTCTATTGGAAGTGGAGATACAGAGACAAACTTTTGGGAATTAGGTATATTGAATGAGGGGAGAAAGTATAGAATTGTTATAGAAAATTATGATAAATTAGAATCAAAAAACGTATTGTTATATTATCCTGATAATATAACAATGGAAGATGGTTATTGGCAAAGGCATTCAGGTAAGGTAGTATCAATACCCCTAGAAAAGTTAGATGAAAATAGTAATAAATATTATTATGACTTTAATGCTACTGATTTTGATAATAATAAGACAGAGGAAATAGGAAAATATTATTTAAGAATTAATTTTAAGAATGCTAATAGAAAAGATAATTTATATAAATTATCTTTATACGGAGAAAAAATAGAAAGTGTTGGTAAGGTAACAGGACTTGAAGCCGAATCTAAAACTACATCTTCAATAAAACTAAAATGGAATGAACAGCCAGAGGCAAAAGAATATGAAGTGTGGTATTATAATGAAATAAAAGATGAATGGGAGTGCATAGGAAATACAGAGCAAACATCATATGAAATAAAAAATCTAAAAGAAGGAAATTCTTATAGATTTAAAATAAGAGCTATGAATATATTGGATGAGGATGGAGAATTTTCTAATGAAATTTCAGAGGCTACGAAGGTTGAAAAGCCAAGTAAGGTAGTAGGCTTAAAGAAAAAATCAGAAACAACATCATCAATAACTTTGAACTGGTCAGCAGTACCAGGAGCTACTATATATGAAATATATCAATATAATAATTCAAGTAAAAGTTGGGAGAATGTAGGAAGTTCGGTTGCAACAACATATACTGTAAATGGATTGGAAGATGGAACAACATACAAATTTAAAGTGAGAGCTTGTAAGATATTAAATAATGAACAGCATGATGGAGATTATTCATCAGAATTACAAGCACAGACTAAATTATCTAATACTAATGATACCCCTAATAATCCTCCTATTACTAATCCAACTCCAAACCCTAATCCAACACCAAATCTTCCAAACAATAATGTAAAAATCGACAAGACAATTACAATAATGAAAAATGCAGGTGGAAAATCAGTATCATATATTGGTTTAACTGCTAATATAGTTAAAACAAAAATTGAAAATAAATTTGTAGGTCAAAAAGTTTTAGACAAATTAAAAGGGAATATTGGAACAGGAACAGTTGTAAAATTAGTAAGTGGGGGAAAAATTACAGTCATCTACAAAGGTGATGTAAACGGAGATGGAAGAGTATCTATAACAGATGCAGCTATAATGGTAAGAGTTTCTAATGGCAAGGTAAAATTAACTCCAGAGCAAGAAAAAGCAGGTGATATTGGCGGAGTAGCTAATAAAGTTAATGCATCAGATGCTGCTGTAGTAGTAAGATTACTTAATGGTGGAGAATATGCAAAGAAAGCATATAATAAGATTGCAGAATATATGCCGAAAGATATGTTATAAATATTAAAATTATAAAATAAAGTGTATAAAAAAACCTCTTTTTCAAAGAATAATTATGAAAGAGAGGTTTTTATAGTGTATAATTTTAGAACTGATTTGGCATGTGAGAGAAGAGAACTTTATCAAAAGGCTAATGGTTTAGATGAAATTGATGGAATAGAAACAGAGCAAAAAGGTGATGATATAAGAATAAACACAGTAAAAGTTACCAATGAATCTGGAGCAAGAGCAATTGGTAAGCCAGTGGGGACGTATATAACGGTAGATATTAAAAATTTTAAAATAGCAGATGATGATAAGATTCAGAGAGCATCAGAGGTGGTAACTGAAGAATTAAAAAAATTGATTGATGTTCATTCTGCAAAAACAGATGATATATTAGTTGTGGGATTAGGAAATAGATTTGTAACGCCAGATTCACTTGGACCAAAAGTAATAACAGATATAGAAATTACAAGGCATCTACTTAAATATGCTCCACAATATCTAGAACCTGGAACAAGACCAGTAAGTGCTGTGTCTCCAGGAGTTCTAGGAACAACAGGAATAGAAACTTTTGAAATTATAAAGGGAATAGTAGATAATATAAAGCCAAAGCTTTTAATTGTAATAGATGCCTTAGCATCTAGAAGTATTGAAAGAATAAGTAGTACAATTCAAATAGCAGATACTGGTATAGTACCTGGTTCAGGAGTAGAAAATGCGCGAAAGTCATTAAATCAGGAAAACTTAGGAATTCCTGTAATAGCACTAGGTATTCCAACAGTAGTAGATCTTGGAACAATAATAGATGAGGGATTAGATTTGTTTATTACAAAATTACAGGAAAAGGCAGAGTCTAATGAGTATCTAAATAAATTAAAAGAGAAAGATAATTATGAAGAAATAAAAGAAGCTTTAACTCCTAATAATTATAATATGATAGTAACTCCAAAGGAAATAGATGATTTAATTGAAAAGATGAAAGATGTAATAGCAAGGGGAATAAATTTTGCGGTGTAAACAATTTTTATACCTCATTCCACTTTGCGCGTCACTAACTGTAAAATAATAATGCCAAGTTCTTTTTGTTATATTACCCCAAATAAAAACGGGCAAGTCTGTATATAATATTTTACGAGCAGTTACGGGTGGGGACCGACGAGTTTACAGGATGTTTAAAATTTTGTAAAAATTTTATAACAGACTGTACGATGTTGGGGCGGCGCAGTAAAATATTATATATAAACTTGCAAACAAATAATATTGATAAGTTCGATAAATAACAATTTTCTAAAATTCAAATAATTTCCTTTACTATATTTTTCATAGTATTTGACTTTATAATAAAATAAATGTAAAATTTAAAAGAAACAAAATTTTAACTATTTAAATGGAGGTACAAAATGCAAATTACATATGAGAATAACATTATAGAAGTAGAAAAAGGAACTAAAGTAATAGATGCATTAAAAAAACAAATAGATGGATCAACTACTGAGATAATAGCATGTATTTGTAATAATAATGTAAGAAGTTTAGATTATGAAGTAAATGAAGATTCTAAAATAGAATTAATAGATTATTCAAATCCAGAAGGACAAAGAATATATATAAGAGGATTACTATATGTAATGGCTAAAGCTTTTAATGATTTGTATCCAGAAATTCAATTAGCTGTAAACTATCAATTATCAAATGCTATGTTTTGTGAATTAGAAAAACAAATAACAACTGCAGAAATGATGAAAAAAGTTTCTGAAAGAATGAGAGAGATTGTAAAACAGAATATACCAATAAGAAAAGTTATAATGAGCAATGAAGAAGCTGAGTCTTTTTATGAAAAAGAGAAAACTATAAAAGGAAGACTTCAAATTGATTTGAAACATAAAAAATATGTTTCATTGTATTATTGTGAAGATTACTACAACTATTTTTTCGGAGTAATGCCAATATCAACTGGTTTTATGAAATTATTTAAGTTAGAAAAATATGCTGATGGATTTATTGTTAGATATCCAAGTATAAGCAATCCAAATGAAATAGGAGAATTTACTAATGAAAAACATTTAACAACAATGCTTAATGAATATGACGATATATATAAATTATTAGGTATATATACAATTCATAGATTAAATAAACAAGTAGAATTAGACAATGCTAAAAGAAGTATACTTCTTGCTGAAGCTTTACACGAGAAGAAAATTGCGAAGATTGCTGATTCTATAACTAAAAATAGAAATATTAAGATGGTGTTAATAGCAGGTCCATCTTCATCTGGAAAAACTACTTTTGCTAAAAGATTAGGAATACAATTACAATTAAATGGGTTAAAACCAAAAACAATTTCAGTTGATAATTATTTTGTTGAGAGAGATCAAAATCCTGTAGATGAAAATGGAGAGTATGATTTTGAATGTATTGAAGCAATTGATTTAGAGTTATTTAATAATCATTTAACTAGATTATTGAATGGTGAAGAAATAGAAATGCCAGACTTCGATTTTAAAGTAGGTACTAAACGATATAATGGAAACAAAATGAAATTAGAAGATGATGAGATTTTAGTTATTGAAGGAATTCACTGCTTAAATGATAAATTAACTGCTTCAATTGATAAGGATAAGAAATATAAAGTATATATAAGTGGGCTTACAGTTTTAAATATCGATTATTATAATAGAATATCAACAACAGATACAAGATTAATTCGTAGAATAGTAAGAGATTATCAATTTAGAGGATATTCTGCACTTCATACAATAAGAATGTGGGATTCAGTATCAAGAGGAGAAAAGAAAAATATCTATCCATTCCAAGAAGAGGCAAATAGCACTTTTAATTCAGCCTTGGTATACGAATTAGCAGCTTTAAAGAAATATGCAGTTCCTCTATTGGAAGAGATTGATGAATCTTATCCAGAACATACGGTAGCACAAAGATTATTAATATTATTACAGTATTTTGAAGAAATTCCAACAGATAATATTCCTCCCAATTCAATACTAAGAGAATTTATTGGGGGAAGTATATTTGAGGAATAAAAGAGGTGAAATAGAATAATTGCTTAGTAAATTTACAAAAATAGATGAAGAATTTATATGTGAAAATTGTGGGAGAAAAGTAGAAAAATTAGGATATACATGTAGAAACCATTGCCCATATTGTTTGCACTCTAAACATGTTGATGTGAATCCCGGAGATAGGGCAGAAGAGTGCCATGGAATACTAGAACCTATAGGTTTGGAGATAGATAGTAAAAAAGGGTATGTAATAATTTTCAAATGTAAAAAGTGTGGGAAAATAAGAAAGAATAAAGCTGCTGAAGATGATAATATGGATTTAATAATAAAATTAAGTAGTAAACATTAATAAAATATAATAATATAAATCGAAACGTTTTAAACGTTTCGATTTATGTTTCCATTAGTATAATTTTCTCCTTCTAGTCTTTTTCCAGAACGAATTGTACTAATTATATTATTTATTTCTTCCATATTTTCATCAAGTATATCGATTCTAGCATAATCATTTCCAATATCATTAAAATCAATAGATGTGATTTTACTATTATATAGTGTGCTAATAGTTTGAATATTATCTGGAATGATTCTAAATAGAAAGCCCATTCTATCTTTTAAATAGTATGAATTATTTTTTAGGTTTTGGCATTTCATAGAACATTCTTTGTAGCATTTGTTAGATTTACCAAGTAAACAATAGTTAGATGTCATAAGAGGTAAATTTCCATATACGATTAATTCTGAATTTATATTTTTTGCTCTAAGAATATTAGTTAGTTCCTGAAGTTCAGTTCTATTTATTTCAGGAGAAAGTGTAACAGAGCTCAAATCTAAATTAGTTGCAGTTAGACTATTAAAAATGTTTAAAGTGTAATTACCAATAAGCTCATAATTATCTTTAAAATCCTTTAACAATTCTAATTGACCTAAGTTAGATACTACAAAACCATTAATTTGATAATACTGTAGTATGTGATTAATATTTTCCATAAATTTTTTTGATAAATCTTTTCTAAGTATGCTTGGCATGTAAATGTAAGTTTTGAATTTGTTTGTTAGTGTTAAAAGCATATTTTTATATGTGTTTTCAAAGAAATACTTAAGAGGAATATATAATCTATCTATTTTAGAAATATTCGAATAATCTATATCAGCTTTTAGAATATTTAAAAGCAAAGAAATTTTAGGAGAAGTAGCATATAAGGTATGCAAATTTGATTCTTCTGAATTTGGTAATAAAGAATCTGAATGTTTAAAACTTTTTATTATTTCTTGCTCAATTTTTTCTAACCCTTTTCTTCTTAACTCGTTGATTGCACTAATTGGAGATATAAATAAATTATCGTCTAAATCAACTGTTATATTTTCAAATTCAAAAGGAGTAGAAGAAGTCTTTTTTAGTTGTGAAATGATTCTTTCTTTTGTTATAGGTTGATTTATTGAAGGTACAGGAGTTATATCTGATGCTAGTTCAATACAAGGGTTAAAGAATATGTTAGTTTTAGAGGTTATTTTTATTGAGATAGGAGTATTGGCTTTTATGGTAATTATACAATCTAATTTTATCTTTTTTAATTCAGCACCAGAGTAAGTTGACTCAGCTTTAGCAGAAAGTTCTTTTGAAGAGAGTTTATATATTTTATCACCTTTTGATATGTTTCCAATCATTCTACCAATAGTTACAATATTTCCAATATTTGCAGAAGGTGTGTTTTGGTTATTAATCATAAGTTCTGAAACATTGTATTTAGAGGATTCTTTTTCAAAGGTAATAGAGTCGCCAATGTTAAGAGGTGTTTCAAGCTTTAAATCAACATATTTTTTATTTGGAGTATAATTAAGAACAGAACCTAAATAAATTCCTATGTTATTAGGTTTTTCTTTATATATTAAACTTCTATTTGGAACAGATTTTAAATGACCAGAAGAAAAACCACCTCTGTTAAATACTTGTTTTAAATCTAATATATCCTGTTCATCAATAGAATAAGGTTCTTCATGTGTTATTTTATCAATATATTTTCGATAAAGTCTTGTAACGGTTGCAACGTATTCAGGAGTTTTCATTCTTCCTTCAAGTTTTAAAC
The DNA here is from genome assembly GCA_947581825.1 of uncultured Clostridia bacterium. GTDB lineage: Bacteria > Bacillota > Clostridia > TANB77 > CAG-508 > CANPVP01. The sequence continues at coordinate 36,409 of CANPVP010000003.1, forward strand.
TAGTTATTCCTGTAGAAATTAATTGTGGCAAAACAGCTAGAGAACAAAGATCTTTTGGACTTAATAAATATCCTTTATCTATTGTTTTAGTATTTTCTAATAATTCATAAGGTAGTCTGCAACCCTGAGCACATTTGCCTCTATTACCAGAACGTCCACCAATCATGCTAGAAAATAGACATTGACCAGAATAAGAAATGCAAAGAGCTCCATGAGCAAAAACTTCAGTTTCTATATTTGAATTTTTAGAGATGTAATCAATTTCTTCAAGCGAAAGCTCTCGAGATAAAACAATTCTTTTGAAACCTAAATTTTTTAAATATATAGCACCTTCTAAGCTATGAATGGTCATTTGAGTACTGCCATGAATAGGTAAGTTAGGTATATTTTTATGTATAAGATTTGCAAGACCAAAATCTTGAACAATAACTCCATCTGTTCCAGCTAAATAAGCTTGATGAGCAATTTTTAGAACTTGTTCTAATTCAAATTCTTTTACTAAAGTGTTTAAAGTAAGGTAAACTTTTACATTTCTTACTTTTGCATAATCAATAGCTTTATTTAAATCAGTTAAATTAAAATTTGTAGCAGAATATCTTGCATTAAAATCGGAAACACCTAAATAAACTGCATTAGCACCATTTTGGACAGCTGCACGCAAACAATCAAAATCACCTACTGGACTTAATAACTCTATATTTTTCATAAAAACTCCTTAATTAAGATATCATCAAATATGATAAAAATTGTTTTAATGCTATTATTGTAACATATTTTTTCGCTTTTTCATACTATATATTATAAAAACAAAACAAGGAGGTATATTTAAAAATGCAAGAAGAAAGATGTTGTTGTAATAATAATGGAGGTTTTTTAGGAGGATGTGGAGATAGTGAAATATTATTTTTTATAATAATATTCTTGCTATTATTTACAAATTGTGGATGTGGATGCAGAGGTTGCGGTTGCGGAAATTAACATAAATTAAAACAAAGTTTACATCAACCCCTATAAGGAATTTCCTTATAGGGGTAATTTATTGCAGGTATTACTTGAAAAAATTGATATACTGTAATAAAATAATAGTGGACAAGTTTATTAATATTTAAAGGAGAAAATAATGATTAAAAATATTAAAAAACTCATAGCAATTTGTATGGTAATAATTTTTATAATAATAATTGCTTTATTAATTAAAGATAATATACATATAAAAAAAGAAACAAAATCTGCAGTAATGATATCATCAGTTACAGAAAAGCCAGCATCTGATGAGAAAAGTGAAGAAGAAAACAATATTATAGTAGCAATTATGGATAATGAAGAAAAAAAAGAGAATAATATAAAAGCAGACAAGAAAGAAAAAACAGTAGATGAAGTAAAAAATGAAGAGAAAACAGATCAAGCTGAAGATAATATTCAAAAGCAACCAGATAGCAATAATTCACCATATTATATTAAAGTAAATTATCAAGCAAATGTTGTAACAATTTACACAAAAGACAGTGATGGAAAATATACGGTTCCATATAAAGCAATGATATGTTCAACAGGTAGTGCTACACCTCATGGTGGAACTTATATAATGCCTAGTGGATATCGTTCAAAGGGAACGTGGGGATTAATGGTTGGTGGAGTATATGCTCAATATTATACTAGAATTGTAGGAAGTATTTTATTTCATTCAGTTCCATATACAAAGCAAAATAAATCTTCATTAGAATATTGGGAATATGATAAATTAGGAACAACAGCATCAGCAGGGTGTGTTCGTTTAACAGTACAGGATGCAAAATGGATATACAATAATTGCCCAGCAGGAACACAAGTGGATTTTTATGCTGATTCAAATCCAGGACCACTTGGAAAGCCTACTGCAAAGAAAATATCAGACGAAAAAGAAGTTAGAAACTGGGATCCAACCGATCCAGATAGTAGAAATCCTTGGAAGGATTATAAAAAAGAAGAAAAAGAGAAGAACAATAACACAACAAAAAATAATAACACAACTCCAAAAAATAACACAAAAAATAATAACACAAATCCAAAAAATAACACAAAAGATAACAACACAACTCCAAAAAATAACACAATAAATAACAACACAAATCAAAATAATAATACAATAAAAAACAATACAACCAATAATAATAAAATAAACAATAATGTAATAAAAGATAATAAAAATACAATATCTAATGAAGAAATAGAGAATATTGAAAATGATGATACAAATGAGATAAACAATAATACTACAACAAATGATGAAATTAAAAGTTATGTATTGGTTAATTAAAAGTGCACCTCCTAGAATTAAATCTAGGGGGTGCTAATTTTTATATTAAATCATAATTTTTTAAAGCAGTTTTCAGTTTATCTTTTCCTTTATCAGACATTTCAATTAAAGGCAACCTAGGAGTTCCAAAGTTATAATTCATTATATTTAAACCAGCTTTTACAGGGATAGGGTTTACCTCACAAAACAAAGCATCAATAAGTTCAAGAGATTCTAGTTGAACTTTTTTTGCTTCTTCAAAATTACCTTCAAGGAAATTGTGAGTCATTTTTGTAAATTTAGCAGGAGCCAAGTTAGAAATTACTGAAATAACTCCAAGACCACCTAATGATAAAGTAGGTAGTACTTGATCATCATTACCAGAGTATATATGCAAATTATTACCACAAAGAGATGCAATTCTTGCAATTTGAGATAAATTTCCACTAGCTTCTTTTATTGCAACTATGTTATCTATTTTAGAAAGCTCTAAACAAGTCTCAGGTAAAATGTTAACACCTGTTCTACTGGGTACGCTATAAAGAATTATAGGTAATGAAGTAGAAGAAGCAATAGCTGAATAATGTGCGACAAGTCCTGCTTGAGTTGTTTTGTTGTAGTAGGGAGTAACAACTAATATTCCATCAACTCCAACACTTTCTGCATACTTAGACATTTCAATAACAGATTTTGTATTATTACCACCAGTGCCTGCAATAACAGGAACTCTTTTTTGGGCAACTTCTACAGCAAACTTAATTGCAGATTTTTTCTCTTCAGTACTCATTGTAGAAGATTCTCCAGTAGTTCCACAAACTAGAATAGCATCAATACCAGCGTTAATTTGGTCGTTTATTAATTTTTCAAATTCAGTATAGTTAATTCCATCTTCAGTAAATGGAGTAGCCATAGCCGTACAACAACCTTTGAATAAAATTTTTTTCATAATTACCAGCTCCTTTTAAAAGCTATTTTATAAAAAAACATATAATTATATGCTAATTTATAGTAATTATATTTTAGTAATAATTAAAAGTCAATGAATAACACAGGCTTATTAATAAAAGAAAATGAAAGGAACATAAATATTGACAAAAGGGATAAATATGTTATAATATAATATGTAGTTATTGTAATTAATACAATACTTTTAGGAGGTTAGTATGTTAGCAAAAGTCTGGAAAAAGGTGCTACTAATCATACTACTAGTAGCATGTTTATTTAATATAGTATCAAAATTAGTAGTAAAATTGCCATTCTTAAAAGAAATAGAATTATCTGTTATATATACTTTAAAGAATCAACCTAAAAACGAAACAGAGAATAAAACAGAATAATATTTAATATAAGTATTGAAAAGATAATAATAATATGTTAATATATTATAGAAAAATTTTAAAAGAAGAGAAAAAGAGGTGAATAGCACAATGAAACAAGGAATACATCCAAACTTTGAAGAAACAACAATAACATGTGCATGTGGAAATGTATTAAAAACTAGCTCAACAAAAAAAGATTTAAAAGTTGATGTTTGTTCAAAATGTCATCCATACTGGACAGGTAGTTTAAAATTAAACACAACTGGTGGTAGAGCAGATAAATTTAAAAAGAAATTTGGATTAGCTTAATAAATAAAGGAAGATGCATGAAGCATCTTTTTTTATTTTTTTATACTGCCGGAAAATCTTGGATAGGTTTTTGTATATGTAGGGGCGAGCAGTACTCGCCCGTTTTTATACAAATTATAATCTTTTTGTAATAAAAAAGTCTTAATACTTGTAATGTATATAGGATAAGACTTTCATTAAGCAAACAAAAATGTAACTCTTGACATTAAAGTTTTACAATGTTATTATAAATTTAATGTTACAAAAGAAGTTTTTAGAAAAACAAGGAGGATAAAATGAGAGAAAAGTTATTTCAAATAGTAGGATTAGTAATGGTAATGGTTTTTTGTTCAATGTTATTTTGTAATTATACATTTGCAACAGATCTTATTAGTAATGCACAAAATGGTGGCGATAATGCAACAAATTCAGACTTATCAAATCAAGAAAAACAAGTTTTTAATAAAAAATTTGAGATGTATGCAGGAATGCAATCAGGTACTTCTGTTAAGACATTAATTTCAAGTGTTAATGAAAGCAATAGTAAAGAAGATACACATAAGGTAACAATAAATATGACAGAAAGTGAAGTTGAAAATGCATCAAGATATAATGTAAAAATAAATACAGATAGTGAAGGATGGACAAATGAAATTGTAGTAACAAAATCAGATAGTTCAAGTTCAGGACTAACTTCAAATCAAGGTAGTAACAAAACTACATACAATAATTCATCAGATAATTCCACATCTAAAGATAAATCTTTACCAAAAACAGGAGAATCTTCAGTTGCTATAGTAGCTTTATTAGTAGTATTAGGAATTGCTATTAAGTTAGGAATTGATTTGAAAAAATATGATTACATAAAATAAAAAAATTTCATACAATATAAAAAAAAGATGATAAAAATGGCATTTTATAATGCCATTTTTTTATCATCTCTTTTGAAGATATTAAGATTCCTCTATTAATTGTGCATGTATTACAAATCTATGTTTACTAGTAGCTCCACAAGTCGAAAATGTAATAATAGGTAAATTCTCTTTTAAGTCAACTTGATAATCATAAATACTTCTACTTTCTAATTTTTTTAAAAATTTCATATAATCAGAATCATTAGAAAAATTAATTTGAGTATAATATGTTTCGGCAGAAATTTTATAAGAAGAAAAAATCTTATAGTGAAGTGTACCAGTTGGTGTATAAAAAGTAATTATTTGATTATCTTTATTTTGACACCAAGAAGTATCTAATGCATTTTTAACAGTACCAAACATGCTACCATCTTTTCTATGATGACCATATAAAACTATATTCTTATCGGATCCATCGAGTTTATTATTACAATCTGCAAATATCCAACCAGCAGAGTTATAAGATTTATCAAAAGAGTGGGTAAGATAAAAAGAATTATCATCAGATTGAACAACAGGGTAATTTATTTTAGAATTATTAACTTTTATCCAACCAACAGTATCAGAATTTTTTTCTAACAATTTTGAAAAATCAATAGACTTTACTTCTTTTTTCGTATTTTCATCTATTTTTAAAGTTTCCTCAAATGAAATACTAGATCGAATATCATTCATAAGCTCATTTGATTTTTTATTTTCAAGAAACCAAGTTATTATATTATGAGAAGACCAAAAAAATGCAATTAATGCTACCAATATCACAAAAAATGGCAGAAGAGAAACTTTTGTATGCTTTTTTTTAGGTGTATAGTTGTCCTCTGACATAAAAACCTCCCAATTAAATATTTATAGATAAATTATACTAAACAAAAATATGAAAGTAAATAAATATATAAGAAAAAGGCACATGCAATGCATGTGCCTTTGAAGATTATCCTAAGTTAGCAAGTCTCCTGAACTTTTCACAATTCTGATAAAGTTCTGAGTAGGATCCACTAGCCACAATCTTACCATCATCCATTACAAGAATGAGATCAGCATTTTTTAAACTGCTAATTCTATGTGCAATGAGAAGCATCGTGTGTCCACATTTTGCTGCGTTCTGGATAGAGTTGATTACGACTTCCTGAGATTCGCCATCAAGAGCCGAGGTGGATTCATCTAAAAGAATGATTTTCCCTCCATGTAAAGGAATTCTAGCAAGAGCGAGACGCTGCTTTTGACCACCACTGAGCTTTCTGGGATCAATAAGAGTATCAAGACCACCCTTTTCATGAACAAATTTATCAGCTGAACATTCCTTTAAACATTCCCACATTGCTCCATCAGAAGCTTCAGGATTGGCAAGCAGAAGATTCTCTCTAATGCTCAGTGAAAACAAAAACGGCTGCTGAGATGCAATATTGATGCATCTATGAAATGACCATTCATCTAAATCATAAAGAGAAGAGCCATCAAGAATAATTTCACCAGAGCTAGGAGTGAGTTGTCTAGATAAAACTCTGAATAATGTGCTCTTTCCACACCCAGAGTCTCCAACTACTCCAATGAATTTCCCAGCTGGTATCTCAACTGAAAGACCGTTTATTATGTTTGTGTTTTCAATTGTTACATAGAGATCTTTGATGGAGATTGACCCAGAGGGATTGGCTAGTTTCTGTTTTCCGAAAATTTCTTTCGTCACCCCTTGATATTTGAGAATTTCATCCATTCGTTTAGTACAAGTTTGATATTTTGGGATTTGCCTGGATATTTCCAGGATACATCCAACCAATGATTCAACACGACCTTTGTACATAAAGAGAGCTACAAAAGGCTGAAATGCAAGATTACCATGCTGAACTAGCCATATACCAAGAGCAATGAAAGAGAAGTTGTAGATTGCTAAAATCAAATGGGAGAATAATCTACCAGTAGTATCTAACAATTCTGCTTCTTCCTGCAATTGTACTTCATTAGATGAAGTTGACAAAAAGTGAGGCTTTAAGCCAGAGGTCAATCCCTGAGCTTTAACGTCTTGGAACGCCTCAACTATTTCATACAGGAGTTGTTCACTGCTATCAGAGGCATTAGCTGCTGCTTCTCTTTTCTTCCTTATAAGTTTAACTCTGAAAACTTGAATGAAGAAAATTATTATAAAGAAAACTGAGAAAAGCAGGAATATTTGCCAAGAGTATATAGCAGTATAAACTAATGCGGCGACTCCCTGAAGAATACCGAAGCATTGCATGTAGATGTTATGCACGGTGTCTACAAAAGTGTTTCCTTCTCTGAGACGTTTCACAACACTTGCCGTCTCAAGATTACTTACAGATTCGCTGCTGGCTTTTGCAAGAGCTTTCGCTAGTTTCAAGTGGAGTTTGCGAATTACATCACTTTTTACTCTAAGGAGAAACTTATCTGCAAGAAAGTTGGCAAAAGCAACTAAAAGCAGCTCAATAACTAACAATTTAATCGCATAGGACGAAATGTCAGTTAAGGTTGAAGACTTGAGTTTATCTACAATCTGGCTAAGAACCAAAGTTGTGACAAAACTTCCTACAGTTGCAATTGTTGTGAAGATTGCAATGAGGAAAATCTTCCATTTGTGTTCCCGGAAATATCCGAGATAACCAAGATCTTTTTTCAAGCTGATCAGGCTCCTTTCCTAAAAATTTTTTTACAGAGCTGCCTAAGGGTATGTGCAAAAGTGGAAGCTAAGTAAAAAGGTTATCAATTAATTATACCATAATTTACATAAAATTGGAAGTCGCTTGATGATTAGCAAATAAAAAAATATAATTTATATTGACATATACAAACATATGTTTTAAAATTGCATTGGTGATATTTATGAGTAGACAGATATTGCATATAGATGTTAATAATGCCTTTCTTAGTTGGACTGCTTTAGAAAGGTTAAAAAAAGGAGAAACATTAGATATAAGAAAAATACCAGCAATTATAGGTGGAGATGAAGAAAGAAGATCAGGTATTGTTTTAGCCAAAAGTATGAAAGCAAAAGCTTGTGGCGTTACTACTGGAGAGTCAATATACATGGCGAGAAGAAAATGCCCTGATTTACAAGTCTTTAAAGGGGATTACAAGTCATATAAAAAATATTCAAATGAATTATATAATTTATTACTAGAATATACAGATAAAATAGAAAGATATAGTATAGATGAATGTTTTATAGATTTAACAGAATATTTAATGAATGATACACTTTATAACAAAGCTATTGAAATAAATAAAAGAGTAAGAGAAGAATTAGGTTTTACTGTTAATGTAGGAGTAGCTCATAATAAATTATTGGCCAAAATGGCATCTGATTTTACTAAGCCAGATAGAGTACATACTTTATTTGAAGAAGAAATACCAACTAAAATGTGGATTTTACCGGTATCAGAATTATTTATGTTAGGTAGAAAAACTGTGCCAAAACTTTACAATATGGGAATAAAAACAATTGGAGATTTAGCTAATTCAGATGAAAAATATATAATAAAGAAATTTGGAAAACATGGAAAATTAATGTGGGAATATGCAAATGGCATAGATAATTCGGAAGTAAATTATAAAGAAGAATTACCTAAAGGTGTAGGAAATTCAGTAACTTTACCTATAGATCTTTGTGATAAAGAAAAGATACAAGAAGTTATTCTTGCATTAGCAGAACAAGTAACATTTAGATTAAGAAAATATAATTTATTAGCGAATACAGTGTGCATTCAATTAAGAACAAGAGATTTTGAGGATTATTCACATCAAGGAAAGTTGGATACTGCTACAGCTAATACAAAAGATATATATAATAAAGCAAAAAAATTATTAGAGGAGATGTATAAGAAAGGAACTTTTGTAAGATTAGTAGGGCTTAGAGTAGATAATTTAATTAGTAGAGATGAAATGCAATTATCTATATTTAATAATACCAATTCTGAAAAACAAGAAAAATTGGACAAAACAATCGACAGTTTAAAAGAAAAATTTGGATATGGAACAATAACTAGGGCAGGAAATTTAAATGCAGAAAATATAGTAAATACTAAAAATGGAAAAACAATCGTATAAAAATTTTATTTAGTAACTTGGTAGTAACTTTGAACCTATATAATCTATTTATAAAATCTAAGAAAGGATTGAAGTTAAAATGGAGATTTTAAAAGTAGATAATTTAACTAAGATTTATGGAAAAGATTCAACTGAAGTTGTTGCTTTAGATCATGTTTCTTTTTCAGTAGAAAAAGGGGAGTTCGTTGCGATTGTTGGAGCTTCCGGAAGCGGAAAGTCAACTTTATTACATTTAATAGGAGGTGTAGATAGACCAACATCAGGCAAAGTATTTATAGATGGAAAAGATATATTTAGCTTTAATGACGATAAATTAGCAATATTTAGAAGAAGACAAATAGGATTAATTTATCAATTCTATAATTTAATACCTATTTTGAATGTAGAGGAAAATATTACATTACCATTAGAGTTAGATAATAGAACTGTAGATAGTTTTAAATTAACTGAGATGATAAATTTGCTAGGTTTGCAAAATAGAAGAAACCATTTGCCTAACGAATTATCTGGAGGTCAACAACAAAGAACTAGTATAGGAAGAGCTTTAATTACAGATCCAACTATCATACTAGCAGATGAACCAACAGGAAATTTGGATTCAAAATCTAGCGATGAAATAATGGCTTTATTAAAAAAATCAAATAAAGATTTTAAACAAACAATTATAATGATTACTCATAATATGGAAATTGCAAAATGTGCTGATAGAATTATAAAAATCGAAGATGGAAAGATTGTTTAAGGAGGTGTAGATATGAGCTTGCTTAACAAATTAACCATAAAAAATTTGAAACTTAATAAAAAGAGAACAATTGTAACAATTATAGGAATAATACTATCAGTATCACTTGTAACAGCTGTTGCAGCTTTATATACTAGCTTAATTCCATCTCTAATAAATTTTGAAATACGAGAAAAAGGAAATTTTCATGTTGTCTTTTATGATGTTCCTGTGAGTGATTTGGAAACATTTAAAAATAACCGTGAAATAGAAGGACTATATTTAACTCAAAATGTAGGATATTCTAATTTAAAAGATGCTAAAAGTGATGATGAGAAAGCATCATATGAATCTAGAAATGAAGAGAAACCTTATGCATATGTAAAAGCATTTACGAAAGGTTCTCTTGAAAATTTATCTGTTAAATTGGTAGAAGGAAGGTTACCTGAAAATAAAAATGAAATTGTTATACCAACACATTTAAAAACAAATGGTAGAGTTGAGATGAAAGTTGGTGAGAATATAACTTTAAAGGTAGGTAGAAGGATTGCAACAGATATAAACTATGAATTAGATCAAGATAATCCTTATCAAAATAAACAAGCAGAAAAAATTGTAGATACCAAAGAGATAACGTATAAAATAGTTGGTATTATTGAAAGACCAGCATCAAATATTGAAAGTTATTCTGCTCCAGGATATACATTTATAACTTGTGAAGATGAAAATGATATGAAAGGCAAAGTTGATGTTTATGCAAAATATACTAAGTATGGTACTAAACACAATGAAAAAATTACAGCTGGAATTTTAGGTGTGAGTGAAGAAACTATTAAAAAAATGAAATCTTCAAGTATTTCAGAAGAAGAAGTTGAAAAAATAAGAAAAGAATTAGAAAAAGAAAAGTATAATATAGATCAGAATGATTATTTAATAATGCTAGAAACTAATCCAATTAAAGATTCAGGTATTGGAGGTTTAGGAATTGTTGTTGGAATAGTATGTGGTATTATAGTATTTTCATCAGTTTTCTGCATAAAGAATAGTTTTGATATATCTATAACAGAAAAGATAAAACAATATGGTATGCTAAGAAGTGTTGGAGCAACTAAAAAACAAATAAAGAAAAATGTATTTTATGAGGCAACAATACTTGGAATAATAGGAATTCCACTAGGAATATTAGCAGGATTATTTGCTGCATGGGTTTTAATAATTGTAAGCAATTATTTCCTTACAGGAGCCTTAATGGAGGAAACTAATGTAAAACTAAAATTTGCTTTTTCATGGCTAGCTATAGGGTTGGCAGTTGTATTAGGAATAGTAACTATATACTTATCAGCACTTAGAAGTGCAAGAAAAGCTTCAAAGATATCTCCTATAGATTCTATAAGAAATAGTGCAGATATTAAAATAAAAGCCAAAAAACTTAAAAAATCTAAAATAATAAATAAATTGTTTGGAATAGGTGGAGACATATCATATAAAAATCTTAAAAGAAATAAGAAAAAGTATAGAACAACTGTAATGTCCATATCTGTATCCGTATTGGTATTTATTGCATTATCAGCATTTATGAAAACAGCATTTTATGAAGTAGACAAAGAGCTTAACTTGTGTGATTATAACTTAAAACTTTATTTTTACGGTTCAGAAAAAAACAAAGAACTATATAAAAAAGTAAAAGAAACAACAAAATTAGAAGGAATATCAAATTGTACAATAAGTAGAATGAGCAATTATGATTTAGAAATTAAGAATTTTAATTACAATGAAGAATATAAAAAAGTAATGAATATAAATACTGAGAATGAAGAGAGTATTTTAATTTACTCAATTGATAATGAACAATATAAAAAATATGTTAAAGATTTAGGAGAAAAGTATGATGAGATTAAAGATAAAGTGATATTGTTTGATAATATAAAAAATAATGTGTGGGATGAAGAAAAGAATAAAAGTGTTGAACATAAAATGAGAGAGTTTAAGTATAATAAAGGTGATGTAATTAATGGAATTTTAAGAAACGAAAAAAGCGTTAGTTGGGAAATTGGTTGCATAGCAGATGAATTACCTTTTGGATTAAAAGAAAATACGTACAATAGTATGTTAATTGTTTCTGATAAATTTTTTGATGAACATTCTATAGATTATAGGATGTGTAATGTATATTTTGATGCTGAGGATGCCTCAAAATTGCAGGATGATATAGATGAAGTTTTAAAAAGTTATAATTATAATCTTTATAATATTGAAGAACAAGCAACAATGATGAAAAATTTATTTATTCTTATAGGAATTTTCTTATATGGATTTATAATTGTAATTTCTTTAATAGGAATAACGAATATATTTAATACAATTACAACAAATATGGAATTACGTAAACAAGAGTTTGCAATGCTTAAATCTATAGGAATGACAGAAAATGAATTTAAGCGAATGATAAGATTAGAGAGCCTTTTCATGGGAGTAAAAGCTTTAGTATTTGGAATTCCTATTGGTATTATCTTATCATTGGTAATCTTCCATTTCTTAGAAATTGAAGATAGTTGGATACAGATGTTACCTATTGGTGCGGTTATAATTTCAATTGTGGTAGTGTTCTTGTTAATAAGCATAATAATGAGATATTCAATTAGTAAAATCAATAAGCAAAATACTATTGAAACTATACGAAATGAAAATATATAATTAATGTAATATGAATTTTAATGACATAAAATAATATATTTTCTCAAATAAGCTCGTTCAATCAAATTTTATAGAAGTTCTAAGCCCATTTTATGGCACCCTTTCACGAACAAGCGCGAACTATTTCCATAAAATTAGGCTAAGAACTTCTAATAAAATTCAATTTCAATACGCTTATTTTCAAAATTATATTATTTTATGTTATATTATATTACATGCAATAACTTACTATGCGACTTAGAAAGGAAGATATTAAACATGAAAATTTTACTAATAGAAGATAACATAAACATTGTAAAAGGCTTAAAATATTCATTTGATAAAAATAATTATGAACTCATATCAAAAACTTCTATAAAAGACGCAAAGGATTTCTTTGATACGGAGATTCATATTGATTTAATTATATTAGATATTACTTTGCCAGATGGAAATGGATTTGATTTTTTTGAAAATGAAATAAAACCGCTTAATATTCCAACTATATTCTTAACTGCAAAAGATGATGAAAATGATATTGTTAAAGGTCTTAATATTGGTGCAGAAGATTATATAACTAAACCTTTTAGTACAAAAGAATTACTAGCTAGAATTAATAAAATATTATTGCGCTCACAAAAGAAAAGTATTATTGTAATTAAAGATATTAGTTTTGATATGGATAAGATGGTAGTTACAAAAAGTGGGAAGGATTTAGAACTAACTTCTTTAGAACTTAAACTTCTTCATTTATTATTTCTAAATAAAAATAAGGTAGTTACTAGAAATACAATATTAGATAAAGTATGGGAATGGACTGGAAATTTTGTCGATGACCATACAATTACTGTATATTTAAAACGAATTAGAGAAAAATTAGGAACGGACATTATTGTAACTGTTAAAGGAATGGGGTATAGAATAGATGTTGATAAATAAAGTTAAGTTGAAAAAATATTTATGTATCTCTTTAGTAATATTAATATTTTTTCTAACTATAGGACTACTAATTAATTGGTATGAATATAAAACTTACACCAAAAATTTTAATCAAAAAATTGCAGAATTAGTAGCAGAAGTAAGAAAAGAATATCCTAATGTATCAGAAAATGATATTATAAAAATATTAAATAGTACAAATGAAAATGCCCCTATATTAGATAAGTATGGTATTTATATAAATGGAAAATCTATTGTTATGAATAATGATGAGATTTTTCAAAAATTTTTAAAAATAGAAGTAATATTTATACTATTAGCATTTGGCAGTTTTATAGTTGCGTTTATGATTTATAATAGTAATAAAGATAAAGAAATAAAGAATATTACTAAGTATATAGAAGAAATAAATAGAAGAAATTATTCCTTACATATTGATGAAAATACAGAGGATGAATTGTCTATTTTGAGAAATGAAATATATAAAACAACAGTAATGTTAAAAGAAAGTGCAGATAATTCTCTAAATGATAAAAAAGAACTAAAAAAATCTCTAGAAGATATATCACATCAATTAAAAACACCACTAACTTCGATTCTAGTTATGCTAGATAATTTAATTGATGATTCGGATATGGATAAAAGAACTAGAGAAGATTTTATAAGAGATATAAAAAGAGAAGTTGTAAATATAAATTTTCTTGTACAGGCAATTTTAAAATTATCAAATTTTGATGCAAATACTATAGAATTTGTAAAAGAAAACAATTTTATAAAAAAGATAATGGATGAATCTATTAGAAATGTATCTACTTTATGTGATTTAAGAAATATAAAAATAGAAATTTCAGGAGATGAAAAAATAAAAATAAATTGTGATTATAGATGGCAGGTAGAGGCTATAACAAATATAATAAAAAATTGTATAGATCATTCAGAAGAAAATAGTAAGATAATTGTTAAGTATGAGCAAAATAATGTATATACTCTAATATCTATTAGAGATTTTGGTGATGGAATATGTAAAGAAGATTTGCCTCATATATTTGAGAGGTTTTATAAAGGTAAAAATGCAAATAAGGATAGTATTGGAATAGGACTAGCTTTATCAAAAGTAATAATAGAAGCGGATAATGGAAATATAGATGTTGAGTCTGAATATGGCAAGGGTACTATATTTACAATTAAATATTTTATGTAACATATATGTAATATTTTGTTAATTGAAATAAAACCATTTCTTATGATATAATTCTAAAGAAGTGGTATTTATTTCAATACAAAGGAGAAATTGGATGGAAAATAATATGGAAAAAGCTCTACAATATTTTCAGACTATGGGAATTCCAATAAAAGATGGTTATATAGATTCTAATTTAACAGACGAACAAATCGAGATATTAAAAAAATGGAGAGATAATACAATGATAAATGGCATCATGATGCCAGATGAAGAAGACTTTTATAGGTCAATATTATTAGCAATATCTTTACAACCACAAAAGGATGAAAATGGTAAAATAGTGTATTTATTTGGAAAAGGAATTGGAGTTGAAGTTGCACTTAGGGGAACAATTGTGGACAGAGAAAGTGATAATATAGAAGTACCATATAGAAGTCACTCTGATTTTGACCTTTATGATGTAAAAGAAGACGAACCATATAAAAGAGGTTTTCAAGAAATATATGGAAGCCAAGAGAGGTATCCTACTACTGAAACAAAAGGCTTGAAAAAAATACCAGAGGGCTATATGGATAAAACTTATGAAACGGTTGTGATAGATGGATATGAAGTTTTAGTTCCACAGCTTGAAATATTATTTTTAGATAAATTTTTAAAAAGAGAATCAACTCCAAGAGAAGAAGGGTATGATTGCGAATTATTAGCACAGAGATATAATTTGGATATAAATTTAATAAAACAATATTTGGACCAGTATTATACAAAACCAATGCAAGAGCAGAAGCAAATGGGTGGAGAAAAATATAAGCAAAATTTCACATCTGGTGTTATTAGAAATCTTAAAATTGAATATGAGTCAGAGGATGATAATAAAGCAGAATATGCTGATCAACAATTTGCATTAGAAGAAACTATAAGAGGTGTAAACGAAAGAGTGAATGTTGCTACCAAAATGGATATAACAGTTAATGGAATAAGAGCAAAGATGTTTGTTCCATTAAATGTAGATGATGTTTCAATGGGAGAAAATGGAAAGTTTATATTATCAGATTCATATATAAAAAGGACAATAGAAAACATTTCAAAAGTTACCGAAAGAGAAGTTAAAGATACTGGGGTTAAAACCTTACAAGATTTAGATGAAATGTTCGATAGAATAGATAGACAACTAGGAATAGATGATTATGCAGGATTGGCATATGATAAGGAAACTGTAGGAACAACAGAACAAGTTGTTGGTATTTTTGAAGAAGATAATACAAAAGAACAAGAAGGAGGGCCAAGCATAGATGATTGATATTGTAGCAGGTCAATCTATGTATGAAGTAAGTGTAATACTAGATAATACAGATAATAGACTAGTACAAAGAATTCCTAAAAAAGTTTTAAAGACCATAAAAGAAAAAGCAAGTCCAACAAAAGAGTTTATATATGATAAGAACAAAAAATTAAAAGATCAAGATATAACAAAAGCAACCAAAGGAATAATAGCTATGATATATAGGGATTACTTGTGTACGGAAGAGCAAAGATTGATTTATAAAGAATATTATGCAACAGCGATAGAAACAGAAGAATTAGAAAAGAAGGAAAAATATAATGTAGATAATATTTTTTCGGCTCGTAATTCAAAAAAAGAACATACAGAACTTATACCATATGAAAAAGAATCTATATGGCAAAAAATAAAAAATAAATTCATGAAGATATTTAAAAGACGAAAGGAATGATAGTAAAAAATGAAAGAAGAATTCTTAGCACTATTAAAGAGTATAGATAGAGAAGGAATGGATAATTTAATAGATTTTATTGAAAACAAAACAGATTTTTTTAAGGCTCCAGCAAGTACAAGATTTCATGGGAATTATGAAGGTGGATTACTAGAACATAGCATGAAAGTGTATGAGATTTTAAAAGAGAAAGTAAAGAGCTGTTGTATTGATGTTCCTGTATCAGAAGATACAATAAAAATAGTAGCTTTGTTACATGATATATGTAAAGTGAATTTTTATAAAGTTGATTATAGAAATGCAAAGAATGAAAGAGGAGAATGGGAAAAAGTTCCATATTATACGGTAGATGATACTATACCATATGGGCATGGTGAAAAATCTGTAATGATGATATCTGAATATATAAAATTGACAAGTGAAGAAAAATATAGTATACGTTGGCATATGGGATATACAGAGCCAAAAGAATTATATACAACAATTGGACTAGCTTATAGAAAATATCCTTTAGCTCTTCTTATGTTTGAAGCAGATTTAGAAGCAACAGCATTTTTTAATATATAAATATTGCTTATGAGGTACAAGGTTAAAAACTTGAAAAAGTTGTTCCTTGCCTCTTTTATTTTGGCTTAATATGTTATACAATAATACAAATTGTTAATTTTGAGGAGAGGTTGTATGAATAAAAAATGGGAATATGCTAATGCAAATGATGAAAAAATAAAAGAAATTTCAGAAAAATTTAAAATAAACGAATTATTAGCAACAATATTAGTAAACAGAAATATTATAAATGATGATGAAATAAAGATATTTTTAAATCCAACTAGAAATGATTTTTATAATCCGTATTCTTTACCAGATATGGAAATCGCTGTTGAAAGAATTATAAAAGCGATAAATAATAAAGAAAAAATAATTATATATGGCGATTATGATGTAGATGGAATAACTAGTATAACAGTATTAAAAAAATTTCTTGATGCAAGAGGCATGAATGTAGGATATTATATTCCCAACAGATTAGAAGAAGGATATGGTTTAAATAAAGAAAGAATACAAAAAATTGTTGAAGAGAAATATACTCTAATGATTACAGTGGATTGTGGGATATCAGGTTTAGAAGAAGTAAAACTAGGAAATTCATTAGGCTTAGAAACAATTGTAACCGACCATCATGAACCTTTGGACGAGTTGCCAGATGCATTAGCGGTAATAGATCCTAAAATAAAAACAAATAAATATCCATTTAATCAATTAGCAGGAGTAGGTGTTGTATTTAAATTAATACAAGCACTTTCTATAAAATTAGGTTTAGATGAAAAAGAATATTTAAAATATTTAGATATAGTTTGTGTTGGAACAATATCAGATATAGTTCCATTAGTAGATGAAAATAGAATTATAGCAAAATTAGGTTTAAAACTAGTAGAAGTAACTAAAAATATAGGATTAAAAACTTTGCTTAAATCAGTAGGATATAAAAGTATTGATTCTAATACTATATCATTTGGAATAGCTCCAAGAGTTAATGCATGTGGAAGAATGGGGTATGAAACTGAAGCTTTAAGGTTATTTTTAACAGATGATGTGAAAGAAGCGGAAGATTTAACAGAAAAATTAAATCAGTATAATAAAGACAGACAAGAAACAGAAAAAGAAATAGTAAAACAGGCTTTAGAAAAAATTGAAAAAGAAGAACTAAAAGATTCAGCAGTAATCGTATTAGGAGATGAAAGATGGCATCATGGAGTAATTGGAATAGTAGCTTCTAAAATAACTGATATGTATTTTAAACCAAGTATTTTAGTTTGCTATGATGGTGAAGAAGGAAGAGGTTCAGGAAGAAGTATTCCAGGCTTTGATCTTCATAATGCACTTTGCAAATCAAGTGAGTATCTAGAAAAATATGGCGGACATGAAATGGCAGTAGGATTGAGTTTAAAAAGAAGCAATTTTGATAAATTTAAAGAAGAAATGCAGAAGGTAGCAAAAGAAGCTAATATAGAAGAAATAATTCCTGTAATAGTAATAGATAAATTAGTATCATTAAAAAATATTAATATAAAAATGATAAAAGATTTAAAAATGTTAGAACCATTCGGTGAAGGAAATAAAACTCCACTATTTGCTTGTAAGAATTTAAAAATAGATTCTATAAGGACATTGACAGAAGGAAAGCATTTAAAATTATCACTAAGAGATGAAAACATTGTAATAAATGCCATAGGATTTAATATGGGGCACATAGCAGATGATTATACAATAGGAGATAAAGTTGATATTGTAGGAGCATTAGAAATAAATACCTATAATGGAGAAGATAGCATACAATTTAATTTGAAAGACATAATGAAATCTTTATAATAATTATAGTAGATAAGGAGTCATATTTATGGAAACACAAGAAGACATAACTATTCAGAATATTACTGCTCAAATGAAAAAGAATAACAGAAGATCAGATACAAAACTTATAATGAAAGCATATAAATGTGCAGAAGAAAATCATAGAGGACAATGTAGAAAGTCAGGAGAACCGTATATAATTCATCCATTGAGTGTTGCGTATATTTTAGCAAAAATAGGATTAGATGATGCAACTATATGTGCAGCTCTATTGCATGATGTTGTAGAAGATACAGATGTAACATACGAACAGATGAAAAAAGAATTTGGTGAAGAAATTTCTGCAATGGTAGATGGAGTTACAAAACTTAGCACTATACAATATACATCTGCAAAAGAAATGCAAGTTGAAGATTATAGAAAAATGTTTTTGGCAATGGGAAAAGATATACGAGTTATATTAATAAAACTTGCAGATAGACTTCATAATATGAGAACTTTAAAAGCTTTAAAAAGAGATAGACAGATTGCTATATCTGAGGAAACTCTTGATTTATATGCACCATTAGCTAATAGATTGGGTATGTATTCTTTAAAATGGGAGCTAGAAGACTTAGCATTTAAATATTTGTATCCAGAAGAGTATAGAGAATTAGTAGAAGGACTAGACAGAAAAAGAGAAGAAAGACTACAATTCATAGAAAGAATAATGGAACAAATAAGAATTGAATTGAAACAACAACATATTGATGCAGAAATAACAGGTAGAGCAAAACATTTATATAGTATATATAGAAAAATGAAAAGAGATAATAAAACTTTAGACCAGATATACGATTTATTTGCTTTAAGAATATTGGTTAATTCTGTTAAAGATTGTTATGCTGCACTTGGTGTAGTACATGAATTATACAATCCAATGCCAGGAAGATTTAAAGATTATATATCCGTTCCAAAGAAAAACATGTACCAATCATTACATACCACTTTAATAGGTGAAAAAGGAACACCATTTGAAGTGCAAATTCGTACATGGAGCATGCATCAAATTGCAGAATTTGGTATAGCTGCTCATTGGGCATATAAAGAAGCTAATAAGAATAAAAAATCAAATGTTATAGTAGAAGAAGATAAGTTATCATGGATAAGAGAAACACTAGAATGGCAAAAAGATGTAAGAGACCCAGAAGAATTTTTGAAAACATTAAAAACTGAATTGTTTGAAGATGAAGTTTATGTTTTCACTCCAAGAGGAGATATAAAGGTTTTGCCAAAAGGTGCAACCCCAATAGATTTTGCATATGCAATTCATGCTGAAGTTGGACATAGAATGATTGGATGCAAGATAAATAGTAAAATGATGCCTATTGCAACTCCACTGGAAAATGGAGATATTGTAGATATTATGACATCTGAAACTCCAAAAGGTCCAAGTAGAGATTGGCTTAAATTCATTAAGAGTTCATCTGCTAAAACCAAAATACAACAATGGTTTAAAAAAGAACAAAGAGAAGAAAATATTATTAAAGGAAAAGAAATATTAGAAAAAGAAATAAAAAGAATAGGAATGACAACTCAGGAAATATATAAACCTAACTATATAGAGGTAGCGTTAGCAAGATACAAATATAATAGCTTAGATGATATGTATGCTTCTGTTGGATTTGGAGCAATTTCACCAATGAAAATTATAGCTAGAATGCTAGAAGAATACAGAAAAGAACATAAAGAAGCAGACATAGAAGAAAAGATTGTTGAATTAACACAAGAAAAAAGAATAAAATCTAAGCCATCAAAAACAGGAATAATTGTTGAAGGAATTGATAATTGTTTAGTAAAACTTTCAAAATGTTGTAATCCAGTACCAGGAGATGAAATAATTGGATATATAACAAAAGGAAGAGGTGTATCTGTACATAGAGCTGATTGTATAAACATTAGTAATTTGCTTTCAGAAGAGGGAAGAATGATAGGCGTTCAATGGGCAAATGAAGAAAAAGCATCATATACAGTAGATATAGAAGTTTTTGCTAATGATAGATTAGGTCTTCTAGCAGATATACTAAGAGAAGTACAGAATACTAAAAATAAAGTATTAGCAATTAATGCAAAAACCAATAAAGATAGAGTTGTAGTAATTGAGTTTACTGTTGAAGTTTCAAGCTTAGATTCACTTAATAATGTATTAAAAGTAACAAGAAAAATAGATAGCGTATACGAGGTTAAGAGAAAGAAGTAATTGTAGAAAAAAGAAAGGAACATAAAATGATTCTTAAAATATTAAAGATAAATACTAACTTAGGTTCACCTACAAATTGCTATATAATTACTGATGAAAATACTAAAGAGACAATGATTATTGATCCAGCAGGTGAAGTTGATAAAATAACTGAAATGTTGGATATATTACATGCTAAAGTTAAATATATATACTTAACACATTGCCATGGAGATCACATAGGAGGAGTAGAAGAGTTAAAAGCTAAAGTTGGAGGAAAAATTTTAGCACATAGAATAGAAAGTGAAAACATAAAAAATCCAGCCATAACTCTTAATTATTATATAGGAATGGAAGATTCTATGATTGAAATAGATTCTAGAGTAGATGAAAATGATTTGATTCATGTTGGAGATATAGAATTTAAAGTAATTCATACGCCAGGTCATACAAGTGGCGGGTCATCATTATATTGTGAAGAACATAAAATGGTATTTACAGGAGATACACTTTTTAGAGGAACATGGGGAAGAACTGATTTGCCAACAGGGGATGTAAAGCAAATAATGGATTCTATAATGAAAAAATTATTAATACTTCCCGAAGATACTATAGTATATCCTGGACATGGTAAAGCTACCATGATAAAAGAAGAAAAACCAATATATTTTGAATTAAAGCCAAGAGGACTTTATTTTGATTAACAAGGTATAAGGAGAGATAATTATGATAAACAAACCAAAAGGAACGAGAGACATATTGCCAAACGAATCATATAAATGGGCATATGTAGAAAATATAGCAAATAATATATTTAAAAATTATGGTTATAAAGAAATAAGAGTGCCAGTTTTTGAAAGTACAGAATTGTTTGCAAGAGGTGTAGGAGAAACAACTGATGTTGTGCAAAAAGAAATGTATACATTTGATGATAAAGGTGGAAGAAGTATAACATTAAGACCAGAAGGAACAGCAGGAGTGGTTAGAGCATATCTAGAAAATGGAATGGGCTCATTACCATCACCAGTAAAATTGTGTTATGCAATGCCAATGTATAGATATGAAAATGTACAAAAGGGACGTTACAGAGAATTTAGACAAATAGGAGCAGAATTATTTGGAGTTTCATCATATTTAGCTGATGTAGAAATAATTCTAATGGCAGATGCACTTATAAAAAAATATAACATAAGTGATGTTACTCTAAATATAAATAGTATAGGATGTAAAGAATGTAGAAAAAGTTATCAAAAAGCATTAAAAGATTATATAAATTCAAAAATAGATTGCTACTGTGAAACTTGTAAAAGTAGACTAGAAAAGAATCCTATGAGAATATTAGATTGTAAAGAGAAAAAATGTAAAGAAGCAAATGTTAATGCACCTAAAATATTGGATTATTTATGCGATGAATGTAAAGAACACTTTGAAAATGTAAAAAAAGCTTTAACAGATGCTGGCATAAAATATAAAGTAGATTCTAGTATAGTAAGAGGATTAGATTATTATTCAAAAACAGTATTTGAATTTGTATCAGATAAAGAAAACTATACAATTCTTGCAGGTGGACGATATGATGGATTAGTTGAAGAATTAGGTGGAGTACATACACCAGCAATAGGTTTCGCTATGGGAGAAGATAGATTAATAGAGGTTTATGAAAAATATAACAAAGAAAGTTTAGTACAAGAAAATACACCAGATGTATATATTGCTAATGTTGGAGAAAAAGCAGAAAAATTTGTAACTATATTATCAAAAGAATTACGTGATAACGATATATATGTAGAAAAAGACATATCTGAAAGAAGCTTAAATGCCCAATTAAAATATGCAAATAAAACAAAAGCTAAGTATTCTTTGATAATAGGAGAAGATGAAGTAGAAACAAAAAAAGCAAAATTAAAGAATATGGAAAATGGAGAAGAAATAGAAATTGAATTAAAATCAGAGACAATTATTAAAATGATAAAATAATAAGTGGAGAAATTTATAATTAGTATCGTTTTTTGGGGGAGAGTTATACTCTCCTGATTATTTTATAAAATTGAGTAATTTTTACTAAAATAAATCGAAATACTAGGAGTGATTTGATTGATAAAAGAAACTAAAAGTATTATGAAGAAAAATGGAAAGAAAATAATTCTTTTCGAATTTATATTTAAAATATTAACTTTATTAATAGCAATGCCAGTTTTCCTAAATATGTTTAAACTAATTATGAAATTTACAGGATATAAATATTTAACTCTAGAAAATATATTTAGTTTTGTACTAAATCCAATTACATTAGTACTATTATTAATATTGCTTATAATAATAGCTTTTTATTCGATTTTTGATATGGGTACAATTATTATACTTTTAGATGCTTCTAAGCAAAATAAAGAAATGAACTTAAAAGATGCTGTTAGATTATCATTTAAAAAATCTATTAGAATATATAAACCTAGCAATTTAGGATTGTTATTATTAGTGTTATTCTTAATACCATTTTTTAATATAGGTGTTGGCTCTGGAGTAATTACATCAATAAAAATACCTGAATTTATAATGGATTATATAAATGCTAATAAAGTTTTATGTGCAATATATACAGTGGGAATAGTTTTATTAATTTCGTTATTGTTGAGATGGATGTATTCTTTACACTATTATTTCTTAGAAAATAAAACTTTTAAGGAAGCACATAAAAGTAGTACAGTGTTATCTAAAAAAAGTAATTTAAGAGACTTGTGGGATTTAACTTGGCCACAAATATTACTTTATGTAGCTTATATATTATTAGTGGTTATAGAAATTTTAGTAATTGTTGTAATAAACAATGTATTGCATAGCTTAGCTTTATTAGATTCTGTACTAATTTCAATTATTGTTATACTTATGATGATATCATTGGTAATATTCTCAATTGTAAGTACAGTATTTGGAAGTGTATGTACAAGTGCATTATTCTACAAGCATAAAGAGCAAAAAGGAGAAAAAGTACAGCATATAGATGTAAATGAAATAGATGAGAAATTTACTAAAACTAAATGGAGATATATTAAGTATACTTTTATACTACTAAGTGTGATAGGAACTACTATACTTACTTATGGAGTAGTAAAAGGAAAATATAATTTAAATATTGAATATATAAGAAATATGGAAATAACAGCACATAGAGGAGCAAGTGTACTATATCCAGAAAATACAATGGCTGCTTTTAGAGGGGCAAAAGAATTAGGAGCAGATTGGATTGAATTAGATGTTCAACAAACTAAAGATATGAAAATAATTGTATCACATGATACAAATTTCAAAAGAGTATCTGGTGTTGATATGAATTCTTGGGAAGCAACATATGAAGAAATAAAAGAATTAGATGTTGGAAGTTTTAAAGATGAAAAATATAAAGATGAGAGAGTTCCATTATTAGATGATGTTATTAAATGGGCAAAAGAAAACAACATAAAATTGAATATTGAGCTTAAACCAACTGGAAGAGAAGAAGGCTTTGAAAAGCAGGTTATAGATATTATTAAGGAAAATGATTTTGAGAATGATTGTGTTATAACATCACAAGTATATGAAGTGTTAGAAAATGCAAAGAAAGCTGATCAAAATATTGTTACTGTATATGTAATGAGTTTAGCCTTTGGTGATATTACATCTCTTGATAAAGCAGACTATTTTAGTGTTGAGGCAACAAGTATTACAAGTGATATGGTAAGTAAAATTCATAAAGAAGGAAAACAAATTTATGGATGGACAGTTAATACTGAAGAAGGAATCAATAAGATGATTAACCTAAATGTTGACAATATTATTACTGATGATATAACTTTAGGAAAGAAGCTTGTAGCAGAAAGTAAAAATAGCAATTTAATAACTGAAATAGTAAATGGTATTCAATCGATTTTTGGAAAAAATTAGTTGATAAAATTTGAATAGTATAATATAATTTCAACAGCTTGTAGAGACTTAGAAATTAAGGGTTAGGTGAATTTGATATGAGAGTAGTTGTAACTGGAATGGGGCTAGTTACTCCAATAGGTAATACAATAGAAGAGTTTTGGAAAAATGTAAAATTAGGAAAGAATGGAATAAGTAAAATAGAAAATTTTGATACATCAGATTTTAAAGTAAAATTGGCAGCAGAGATAAAGGATTTTGATTATACTGGTTATATAGATCCTAAATCAGCCAAAAGAATGGATAGATTTAGCCAATTTGGGGTAGTTGCTGCAAAGCAAGCAATTTTAGATTCAAAATTAGATATAGAAAAAGAAGATAAATATAAAATAGGTGTTAGTGTAGGCTGTGGCATAGGAGGTTTAGACATTATAGAAAAAGAAACTGAAAAAATGAACGAAAAAGGTCCAGGAAAAATTCATCCTTTAACAGCACCTTTAGTATTAGGTAATATGGTAGCAGCCAATATTGCAAAAGAAGTAGGATGCATGGGAAAATGTCTAGATATTTGTACAGCATGTGCTAGTGGAACAAATTCTATTGGAGAAGCTTTTAGAAGTATAAAACATGGTGAAATGGATGTAATATTAGCTGGTGGTGTAGATAGTTCTATTTGTAGAATAGGTGTTGCTAGTTTTCAAGGGCTAACAGCATTAACAACAAGTGATAATCCTGATAGAGCTAGTATTCCATTTGATAAAGAAAGAAATGGCTTCATAACAGGTGAAGGAGCAGGAGTACTTGTATTAGAAGAATTAGAACATGCAATAAAAAGAGGGGCTAAAATTTATGGAGAAATTGTAGGATATGGAGCAACTTGTGATGCTTATCATGTAACAACTCCTAGAGAAGATGGTATAGCAGTAGCAAAGGCAATAGAATTAGCGATGGAAGAAGCTAATGTAAAAAGTGAAGAAATAGATTATATAAATGCACATGGAACAAGTACATACTATAATGATTTAACTGAAACAAGAGCAATAAAACTAGCATTAGGAGAATATGCAAAAAAAGTAAAAATAAATTCAACAAAATCAATGACAGGTCACTTATTTGCAGCCTCAGGTGCAGTAGAAGCAATTACCTGTATAAAATCAATAGAAGATTCATATGTACATCAAACAGTTGGATTAGAGGTAGATGATCCAGAATGTGATTTAGATTATTGTAAAGGACAAGGAATAGAAATGCCTGTTAATGTTGCAATAAGCAATTCTATGGGGTTCGGCGGACATAATGCAACAATTGTTATAAAAAAATATAATAAGTAATATAAAGTTAATATATAAAAAGCTTTGTATAACAAATCATTTTTATGAAATAATAAATAAAAATAGTGTGGCTGTTGAAATAATTATAATTTTGGCTGTTACCAATTTAATTATTTTTTTATCAGATATAAAGTAAAGAAAGGAATGAAAAGAATATGAGAAAAAATATTAAAACTACAGAAGCAATATTCCCAATGCCAGTATTAATGGTGGCAACATATAATGAAGATGGAAGTGTTGATGTAATGAATGCAGCATGGGGAACTATGCTAGAAAGAGACAATGTAATACTTAATTTAACAGAAACACATAAAACTGTTAAAAATATTAAAGAAAGAAAAGCTTTTACAGTTAGTATTGCAGATAGCAAACATGTTGTAGAAGCAGATTATTTTGGAATAGCATCAGGAAATACTACACCAAATAAATTTGAAAACAGCAAACTTACAGCAACTAAATCAGAAAAAGTTAATGCACCAATTATCAATGAATTTCCAATATGTATGGAATGCGAATTTATAGAATATGGAGAATGTGGAGTTATAGGCAAAGTTGTAAATACATCAGTTGATGAAAATGTGATGAATGGAGAAAATGTTGATATTGAAAAGGTTTCAGCAATAGCTTTTGATCCATATACTCATGGATATTATAAAGTTACTGAAAGAGTAGGAAATGCTTTTAAAGATGGAATGCAATTAAAGCAATAAAATTGATTATAATTAAAAAAACACAAACGGATGATTATTAATCGTCCGTTTGTGTTTTTTTGATTTGCTTTTTGTAAAAAGGGAGAAATTAAAATTAGTATTTATTGCTTAATAGCTTTCTATGAATAATGCTTTAGCAATATAAGGAATGACCTCATCAAAATTATACCATCCAGAGCTTTTACTATTATTTTTTCCACCATTAGGATTAGAAACATAAACCATATCATTTCCATCAGAAGCAAGCAATACCATATAGTGAGAATCGGTTGTCCAACGGTTTTCTTTAGGTTTATTCCATACGCAAATTAAAACAGGTCTATTAGACAACAAATGATTATTGATATAGTCTTTTGATAAATGAATAGAATCATAGTAGAAATCAGTAGAATTTATACCATATGATTCAGAAAATTCTTTTTTTAAAGAATCATAATTAAGAACCGGATAATATTTATTTCTCAAATCTTCTGGAGTAGCTTTAATATTATATCCACTTAAAATTATAGCCATAGAGGTAATTCCACATCCAGTTTCTTTCATATAATTGTTCCAGTATATATTTTTACTCCAAGAAGCATTTCCATTTTGTTTATATTCAATATAAGTTTTTTGATTTTGTTCTATAGTAGTAAAGGTAGTGTAATAACCGTCTTTATTAGATACTTGTTTTTGTCCTATTCCTGAATATTTATCATTATTATCTTGTTTTATAACTTCGTATTCTCTATTTTGCACTGTATCATCAATATTACCAATTAAATCTAATATTTCACTACGAAATAATATTTTTCTTATTATTAGTATTAAAATTATAAAAATAATTAATAGTACTATAAATTTTTTGATATTAAATCTTTTGTTAAATTTTTTCCTCATAAAGCACCTCCAAACTATTTTCAGTATAAAGGAAATAATCTTTTAGTGTTTTAATAAAAACTTAATAAAATCTTAAATTTTTCTTACAATTTCGAGAAAAAATAGAAATAGATAAAGCTTTATGGTAGAATGCAATTAATTAGAAAAAGGAGAGGACAATGAATATTTTAGTTTTAGATGATGAAAAAGAAATAGCTGATTTAGTGGAATTATATATGAAAAACGAAAATTATAATGTTTTCAAATTCTATGATTCAAAATCTGCAATTGATTGTATAAATAAGCAAAAAATAGATTTGGCTATTCTAGATGTAATGATTAAAGATATTAATGGGCTTGAGGTATGCAGGAAAATACGAGAAAAGGGTCTAAATTTTCCAATAATAATGCTAACTGCTAAGATTGAAGATAAAGATAAAATAGAAGGACTTACAGTTCGGAGCAGATGATTATATAGTAAAACCTTTTAATCCTTTAGAACTTGTTGCAAGAGTGAAATCAGCATATAGAAGATATACAAAGTATAATGAAAAAAGTGAGGATAATATTATTTATATTAACGGATTAGAATTGAATGAAAATAAACATATCTGCAAATTATATGATGAAAAGATAGATTTAACACCTATAGAATTTGATATACTATTATATTTAGCACAAAAAAGAGGCAATGTAGTAAGTTCGGAAGAATTATTTGAAAAAGTGTGGAAAGAAAAATATTTAGAAAACAATAATACAGTAATGGTTCATATAAGAAGAATAAGAGAAAAGCTAAAAGATGATAGTAAAACACATAAATTTATAAAAACAGTTTGGGGAGTAGGATATAAAATTGAACAATAAAGAATTTATAAAATTGAAAAATAGTTTAGCAATTAAATGTATTACTAAAATAATACTATATAGTATAATAACAATATTAATATTGGAATTATTTATTGATGGTATTTATAATGATACATTAGCAAGAGATGTAGCAGGATTTGATGAAAATATTTATTATTGGTGTGTAGCTAATAAAGATATACTAATAAGAGTATCATATTCAATGATTCTTATTATAATTTCCTTTTTAGTTATTAGAAAGTCAAATGACAATATGATAGAAATAATATCGGCAATGGATAAAATAATGAAAAATGCAGAGCAAGAAGTAAAACTATCGAATGACTTAATTATATTAGAAAATAGATTAAATAGTATAAGAGTGGATTTAGTAAAAAATAAGCATAAAGCAGAGGAAGAATTACAAAAGAAAAATGATTTGATAATGTATATGGCTCATGATTTGAAAACACCATTAACTTCTGTAATAGGATATTTAACATTACTTACTGAAGAAAAAGAAATAAATAATGTTATGAGAGAAAAATTTTTAAAAATAGCATTGGATAAATCAATTAGGTTAGAGGAGCTTACAAATCAATTTTTTGAAATAACTAGATATAATTTACAAGAAATGCCAATTAACAAGAAGAAAATAGATTTATCAGTTTTAATAGGGCAATTAACGGATGAGTTTTTTCCAATGACTCAAGAAAAGCATTTGAAATTTATTATAAATACAGATGAACATGTTTATTTTCACGGAGATGGAGATAAATTAGCACGAGCATTTGGAAACTTAATAAAAAATGCAATAAATTATAGTTATGATAACACAAATATAGAGATTAATGTATCAAAAAAACAAGATAAAATATGCATAAGTTTTAAAAATAATGGAGAAAAAATCCCAGAATATAAATTAGATAAAATATTTGATAAGTTTTATAGAGTAGATGAATCAAGAGCAAGCAATACAGGAGGAACAGGCTTAGGTTTAGCAATAACAAAAGAAATAATAGAGTTGCATGATGGAAAAATTAATGTTAAGAATAATGATGAATATATAGAATTTGATATTGAATTTAATTCTATTATTTGATATTATGCTAGAAAGATAATTTGATTGGGAGAAATTTATGGAAGAAATAAAAGAAGAATTAAAAAAAATTCAGGAAATTTTAATTGAAGACTTTAAACCTTTAGTTATAATACTGTTTGGAAGTTATTCACGAAATGCACAAAATGCTGACAGTGATATCGATATAGCTTTTTTTTCTGAAGAGATAAGCAAAATAGAAGTTTTCAAAGAAAAACAAAAAATAGAAGAGTTTTTAAATAGAGATATGGATTTAGTAAATTTAGCACAGGAGGATATTTCAGATGGATTAAAATATGAAATTCTTGCTAATGGAATTGTTTTGTATTGTGCAGATTCATATAAATTCGAAATATATAAGTTAGATATTTTTAGGGATTATTTAGAGTTCAATGAGCTGAGAGAAGATATAATAAATCGAATAAAGGAAGGAGGAACAATATATGGAGAATAAAGCAGTTATTATTAATAAGTATGAAACAATAGAAAAATGTATAAATAGAATTAATGAAGAGTATGAAAATAATGCAGAAAATCTAGAAGATTATAGAAAAATGGATATGATAGTTTTAAATTTACAAAGAGCTTGTGAGGCAGTTTTGGACTTAGCAATGTATATAGTTACTACTAGAAAGTTAGGATTACCACAAAATAGAAGGCAAGCTTTTGAATTACTGGAAAAAAATAAAATAATAAATAGTCAAATGTGTATTCAAATGAAAGAAATGATAGGTTTTAGAAATATTGCTATTCATGATTATAAGGAGTTAGATAATAGTATTTTAAAAGATGTAATTGAGAATCATTTGGCCGAATTACTTGAGTTTGCAAGAATAGTCCTAAATTTAGAATGAATTGTATAATATAATGCAAATGAAAATATTGTATTAAGGAGGAATAAACTATGGAATATATAATTAGTTTTTTAGTTGTAGCAGTTTTTATAGGGGTTATAGCAATATGGATAAAAAAAGAACATGAGATATGCAAGAATTTAGTTTCTAATTTAACTGAAGAACAAAAAAAGGAGCTAGAGGATAATCAAATAGAAAACTTTGATAGCAAAAAACATACATGGATTCAAAAAGCTATGATTGCAGAAGTAACAGTTAAAGGAGAAAATAAAGTTGCTTTAAAAGTTTTATGGTATAATACAATTATTCAAAATGCTACCTTAAATCAATTCCAATATGCAGATATAAGTATGAAAAAGACTGAATTTGATTCAAAAGGATTAAAACAAGGTGATTTTGTAAAAATGTTTATGGATCCTGAAAAGGGTGCAAAGATTGTTACTGATTAGTATAGTACAAGATATATAAAATTTTACGCAAGAAATTAGTTGATAGTTTCTTGCTTTTATAATATAATTCAAATATGAATTTGGCATAAATTTTTATAGCATCAAGTATTATTCTAATTTAGAAAGGAGCAAAGTATAGATATGGAAAAATCAAAAGTTTATTTTATTAAAGAAATAACTCCAGAAAATATTGTAAAAATATATGAGAAATTAGAAACAAAATTAGAAGGCAAAGTAGCAGTTAAATTACATTCAGGAGAAAAAGGTAATCAGAATTTTATAAGACCAGAAATGGTTA
Organism: uncultured Clostridia bacterium; assembly: GCA_947581825.1. Classification (GTDB taxonomy): domain Bacteria; phylum Bacillota; class Clostridia; order TANB77; family CAG-508; genus CANPVP01. The sequence continues at coordinate 67,419 of CANPVP010000003.1, forward strand.
AAAATATGGTAGAACATGTAAATGGAACTGTTGTAGAATGTAATACTGCTTATGAAGGAGCTAGAAATTCTACAGAAAAGCATAAAAAATTATTAGAAGAGCATGGTTGGAATAAATATTTTAATGTAGATCTATTAGATGCAGAAGGTCCAGATATGGTACTTCCAATCCCAAATGGAAGAATAATCAAAGAAAATTATGTTGGAAAAAATTTAGCTAATTATGATTCAATGTTAGTATTGTCTCATTTTAAAGGTCATGCAATGGGAGGCTATGGTGGAGCTTTAAAACAACTATCTATTGGATGTAGTTCATCTGATGGAAAAACATGGATACACACAGCAGGAAAAGCTAAACATCAAGAAGAATTATGGGATAATTTACCTGAACAAGATAAATTCTTAGAAGCAATGGCAGATGCTGCATCATCAGTTGTAGATTATTTTAAGGATAAAATCGTATTTATTAATATTATGAAAAACATCTCTGTTGATTGTGATTGTGCAAGTAATGCTGAAGCACCTTGTGTAAAAGATATTGGAATCTTAGCTTCTACAGATCCTGTTGCAATAGATCAAGCTTGTATAGACTTAGTTAAAAATTCAGGAGATCCAGGAACAGAACATTTCTTTGAAAGAGTAAATTCAAGACATGGAACACATACAATTGATGTGGCAGAAGAAATAGGAATAGGAAGTAAAGAATACGATTTAATTAATATAGATTAAAAAATTTTGTAAACTAAGAGAAATTTAAAATGGTAGAAAAAGTAGAAAGTATAAAAAAGCAAAATAAAATAGTTGAAAGTTTAAGAACTACAAAAGCTAAATATATTGTAGGAACAAGCAACAATTATTTTAGGAAGAATCTTATATGCAGGAGTATTGTTTACAGCAGTTAATGGATTAGGATTACCTACTTATGGAATATCTGTTATTGAAAGTATTAAAGCAGGATTACCTGGAATAGTAATTCAGTTAGCATGTGTGCCATTTATTTCAAAATTCATTAAGAAGGGAATAGGTTTAGATGAATAAACTAGAGGATGTAAAGCAAAAATTATTAGAAAATTTATTTTAAAAATAATTAATATTTTAAAATAAAGGAAAGGATAAAACATGAAAAGAACACTGAAAATCACAATTGTAATTACTTTATTATTTACTTTAATCTGTCCAAATTTTGCTGTTATAGCTGCAGATTTAACAAACAATGAAGCAAATACTGCTACAGTGGAAGAGCAAAATAATGAGCAAGTAAATAATAGCAGTGGTGTAACAGAAAAAACACCAGAAGAGAATAATGAAAATGCCAACACAACTGTTAAGGTAGACAACGATGATGCAGAAAAAAAGGGTGATGACGAAAACGGTGAATTGGCAAAGCAAAATGAATATGAAAAGCCTAATGATGAAAACAAGCAAGCAGATGAAGTAGAGCAATCAAATGAAGCTAAAGAACAACAAGAAGTATCAACCTATAATAAAGAAAAAGAAGCTTCTGAGCAAGAAATATCTACTATATCAAATTCAGAAGAAAGTGGTAAAGAAAATAATGAAGAAGAGGCTGAAGATAAAGAAGATAAGTCTGGTAAACTATTCATTAATATTGATTTAAGATTACCACAAGCATCACCTAAATTTGATGTTACTTTGAAAAAAGGTGATAAAGCTGTAAGCGATAAGCCAACAATTAATAAAAATGATGATGGCACAATGGTTTATTATACCTTCGATGGTTTAGAACCAGGTGATGATTATAAATTAACAATTTCAGGAAAAGGATATATACCTTTTTCACAAACACTAGAGATAAAATCTAAAACAACTTCAGAAATTAGTTTTACTAATGGGTATGATAGTTCTGAACTACATGATGATGAAAATCATAATATTATAGGAAAAAAAGGATATGGCGTTGTACCTATTGGAGATTTTAATTCGGATAAACAAATTGATGAGAAAGATACTAATGCAATAGTTAATAGAATAGAAGAGAATTCTAAAAAGTCTTCAAAAAATCAAAATGTTAGTGGCGATTTAAATGGAGATAACCAAATAGATATTGTAGATTTATCTTATGCTTTTATTAACAGAAAAGAGAAAAATCAGATAATAACTGGATTAGTTTCTTTTATATCTCAAGTTCCAGAAGATGCAAAAATTACTACAGATAAAACGGAAATTGCTAATGGAGTAAAGATTGAAGAGATATTTAAGAATGATGGAGATTATGTATCTTTAAAACCAGCAAATGGCGAAGAGATAGATAAAAATCATCCAGTATCAATAGAATTGGAATTGAAAAAAGAAAAAAGTGAAATACCAGCACAAGAGATTACTATAGCGCCATCTCCAAATCCGGAAAATAATATTGAAGCTGGTAGTGTATCTGTTGTTGGAATTGATGAGAATGGAAAAGAAGTTACTATAGAATGTGATTTCGATAAAGATACTGAGGGACAACCTGTAACTCATGGATTAAACGAAATAAAACCAATAGCAACTTTAGCCTCTACAAATCCAGTTAAAATAGCAGTTAATGATACTCAAGTAAAAAATTCAGCTGTTTCTTTTAATGATGATGGAACAATAGTAGTTGATTTGGGTGGAAAAATTGCTGTTAAGAAAATAACAATAACAGTAACTAAAACAAAAAGTAATAAATTAGCAGATATATCAAAGGTAGAATTTTTAAATGGAATGTCAGATAAAATTCCAGAACCAGTATTAAGTATACCTGAAAATGTATCAGCAAAAGCAACTGAATATGATATAACTGTAAGTTGGGATTATGTGCCTAATGTTACAGGTTATGAAGTTTTCGTAACAAATACAAAAACTAATAAATCAGAAACTTTCCATGTAGATGGTCATGTTTTAAAAATAGAAAGATTTGATAATGATTTTATAAAAAATATGTTAAAGCAAAAGTTTGCTATACAAGTACGTTCTGTAAATGGTGAATGGGTAAGTGGATATAGTACTCCAATTGTATATGCAACTCCAACATCAGATGGAATACCAAATCCACCAACAGGAGTAAATTTAACTGGAGCATATAAAGAAATTCAAGTTACTTGGGATGCAGATAGTAAAGCTGATTCTTATGAAGTTTGGTATAGACCTTATGAAAGTGGAGATTTTATACAATTAGAACCAGAAAAAACAATAACAGATTCAAAATATACAATTAAGAATTTGATAGAAAAGACAAAATATCAAGTATATGTAGTTAGTGTAAATAAGCATGGTAAGAGTGCACCTTCTGTAATAAATACTGCAGAAACAACAACAACACAACCAGTTAAAATGCCAAAACGTAATCTAATCAATACAGCAAATAAAGCAGGAACTCTTACAAATCATATTAAAGATGTAAAATTAAATAATGGTTATATGGTAGGAAGTTCATTAGATGAAACTGCAAAAACAGCAAAAGGTGTAGTTGATAACAGTTATGAATCTTATTTCCAAGTAGATGACTGGGATGTTGGAGGATGGTATGCTGGTGAAAAAACACCAACAATAACATTCGATAAAAAATATAAAATGAATTATTTTACTATTGCACAAGCTGAGTGGCTAGGTACAATAGGATATGCAAGAGTAACTTATTATAACAATGGAAAAGCAACTACTGTTGCTGCATCACAAGTGTATACAGCACAAGATGAAGATGGAAATAATTATACAGTAGTTAAATTACCAAAACCAATAACAACTGATAAGATTAGCATAGGAATTGGTAGAACAAATCAAGGTTTAAGAAAAATCACTATCGCAGAAATGTGCTTCTATGAATATGATGATTTAGAAGAAAGAATCAATGATTTATATAGTGATCAAATGCATATTCAATTAAAAGATAGTGTAACAGAAGCAACAATTGAAAAGTTAGAAAAAGAATTAAATACAAAGGACGAGAAAACAGGAGAATATCATCCAGAAAGAGAAAAATTACAAGATGAAATTGATACAGCAAAAGAAATTTTAGCTAATGGAGCAAAATTAACTAAAACAACTAAAATTGATACAAATGTTACTAAATTCTATGATGGACATATTGAATTTACTGGAGGATTAAATGCATGGCAACCATTAGGAGCTGTTGCATATTCAGGAGATGAAATAACTGTTTATGTAGGAAATGAGTATAAAACTATTGGTGAAAGAACAAACTTAGAATTAATTATTACACAATATCATGCTCAAGCAGGTAATGGATGGAAACAAACATATAAATTATCTGTAGGTAAAAATGTAATAACTGTCCCACAATTTACTACTTATGATGTTGAAAAAGGTGGTTCATTATACATAAATTATACAGGATTAAAGGATGATCATCCTCTTAAACCATATGAAAACAGTTATGGTGTAAGAGTTGAAGGAGCATATGAAATTCCAGTATTGGATTTAACAAAAGTATCTAGTGAAAAAGATAGAAAAGAAGCAGTTAAGAAATATGTAAAAGAACTAGAAGATGTTGTTAAGAATATTGAATCAACACATAATTCAGAGTGTGTATCAAAAGATAGAATAAATAAAAATTATAATGATGATAACGGAATAAATAGCACAAAGAGAAATTGCTTAATTGGAGCAACAGAAATCGTATTAGATCAAATTATGTTGTCAGCATCTTCTGAGCAAATTCTTGCAGGTTTAGGAGAAGGTTCAACAGATACAAGAGCAGATAAATTATATAGTTCAATGTGTGCAATGGAAGATATGGTAGATTTGTTCTATTCATACAAAGGACTTAGCAAGGATTCAGTAGCAGGTGCTAAAAATCAATATCCAAAGAGTAGATTAAATATACGTTATATGAGAATGTCTGGAAGAGCATTTATGTATGCTGGAGGAGAACATATAGGTATAGAATGGCCAGAGTTACAAATATTAGCTCAAGGTGAAAAAATAAAGACAACAACTAAAAATAATGTTAAAGGTGCATATGAATCTGGTAACTATTTTGGATGGGGTATTGCACATGAAATAGGACATGTAATCAATCAACAAGCTTATGTATATGGAGAAGTTACAAATAATTATTTCGCTTTATTGTCACAGGCTAAAGATACAAATGAATCAATCAGATTTAAGTATGCAGATGTATATGAAAAAGTAACTTCTGGAAAGATTGGAAAATGTCAAGATGTATTCACACAATTAGGTTTATATTGGCAATTACATTTGGCTTATGATAAAGGTGGATATAACTTTGTTACTTATGATAATTACCAAGATTGGTTTGATAATTCAATTTTCGGAAGAATGGATACATATGCAAGGGATACATCAAAAGCACCTAAAGCAAAGGAAAATGGAGTAGATTTAAAACTAGAAAAATCAGATACAGATAATAATCTAATGAGATTAGCTTGTGCAGCTACAGAGAAGAACCTATTAGAATTCTTTGAAAAATGGGGATTAGTTCCAAATGCTGAAACAAAAGCATATGCAAAACAATGGCAAAAAGAAACTAGAGCAATTTATTATATAAATGATGATGCTAGAACCTATCAGTTAGAGAAAAAGTCAAAAATGCAAAAAGATACAAAAGTCGAAGCATCAGCAAAGATTGGAAGTCAAGAAAATCAAGTAGAAATAAAAGTAAACAATAACAATAAAGAAGCAAACAAAGATGCAATGTTAGGTTATGAAATAATAAGAACTTATATGCAAAATGATGTAGAAAAATCTGATATAGTAGCATTTGTAACAGCAGATGGTACTACAAAAGATATAGTATATACTGACACAATAGAGTTATTAAACAATAGAGTATTTACTTATAAAGTTGTAGCTTATGATAAGTATTTAGAAAAAACAGAAGTATGTGTATTAGATCCAATAAAAGTTTCACATAAAGGAATTATATCTGGAAATAAAAATTGGACAATAGAAACCAACTTAAAGTCTGAAGGTGATGTGGTTAAAACACCAGATAGTGATTCACCAGATGCAGAAGGAATTGATAAGAAAATTGTAGACATAATTGATAATAATCATGATAATGAATATATTGCAAAAGAAACCTATGATGGACAACCAGCAACATTTACAATATCTTTAGATACAGTAAAGAGAATAGTAGGATTTAAATATACAGCTAAAAATGATGTAAAACTAGAAAACTACACAGTTGAAATAAGTATGGATGGAGAAAAATGGGAAACTGTTAAAACAGTTGAAAAAGCAGAAAAATCTAATGAAGTTTACTTTAATAAAGAAAATGATGATAAATTATACATGTATGATACATCATTTATAAGATTTACTTTTAAAGATACAAAATTAACACTTTCTGAAATTGAATTTATTGGTCAAACAGGAGATAATGTTGATCTTGTATTAAATGGAATTGGTAAATTAGATAAAGAAGTTACTTTAGGAACAAGTGATGCTACAGGTGCAAAAGTAGTAATTCCAAAAGATGCTATAGTATTCACAGGACAGTACAAAGGAAATCCAGCATACAATGTTGTAAAATTATGGAATCAAAATAATGAGTTGATTTCAGGAAGTCAAACATTCTTTGCAGATCCTGTAAAAGAAGGCGGAGAACTTGGAGAAGTAAGCGAAGGCTTATGGTTCTATTGGGTTGAACCTACTATGGAAGACGAAGATGGAAAGAAAGTTGATAATCCAGCATATAAAGAAATACTAAGTGGAACAGGTAAATATTCTGTTAGAGCTGAATTATATCGTGTAGATGATGCTATGACATTAGAGGGAGAAAGATTAACAAGTGATTCTTATAGAGTTGAAGTACCAAAAGAAATGCCAAAAATACAATTAAATACAGATGGAAAGATACAAGAAAAATAAGAATTAATTCTGTAAAGTAATCTTTATAGATTACTTTACAGAAGACTGAATTTAAATCTAGTAAATTTAATAAGGAGGACAAAATGAATTTTAATAGAAAAAGAATCATTCAAATAGCAGTTATTCTTCTAACTATTGCTTTGTTGGCAAGTATTGCATATAAAATTTCTATTGCAAATAATGTAGAGTCTAATGCAACAGAGGTTATACAAAGAGATAGAACAAATGTAATATTAACTCAAGATACTGAAAATCCAGATATTGTTCATGTAAATTTAGGTATGGCAGATGTTGATAGTGTAGCATCTTTTCAAATTGGTTTAGATATAAATGTAGATAGTGAAGTAAATTATAAATTTAATTGGAATAAAAAATTCGATAATAGTGATGTATTTACAGATGTAAAATATACTGATGAAAGTAATGGACCAGATACTGATAGAGTTAATATTTACTATGTAGGAACAGAAGAATTAAATATAAATGAAGTAGATAATATAGAATTAGGAACTTTAGAATTTACAGTTCCTGAAGACATAAAAGAAACTTCAGTAACAATAACACCAGTAAATGAATTTTCAAAAGTATCTTCAATAGGGCATAATGCAACAAAAATAGATGTTAAATTACCAGATGATAGCTTTGGACCAGCTAATATAAAAGCTGAATCTAAAATAGAAGAAGCTATACCTTTGAAATCTATATCTCTTAATAAAACCAAAACTACTATAAATGTTGGTGAAACAGAAAAATTAACAGTTTCTTTTGATCCAGACAATACAACAGATAGTAAAGATATAATATGGGAATCTAGTAATTTTGATTATGTAACAGTTACAGATGATGGTGAGATAAAAGGTATAAAGCCAACACCAGAAGGTGAAGAAATAACTATTACAGCAATGACTTTAGGAGAAAAAGTTGCAGAATGCAAAGTAACTGTAGTGGGAAAAGTTGCAAAATTAGAAGGTGTAACTTTAGATAAACATGAAATAGAATTACAAGAAGGTGAAACAGATAAATTAACTGCAACACTAGTACCTTCAAATGCAGAAAATACTGAAATCGAATTTTCTTCTTCTGATAAATCAATTGTAACAGTTAATGATGATGGAGAAATTAAGGCAATAAAAGAAGGCACAGCAACAATAACTGTAACAGCAGGTGAATTTACAGATACTTGCACAGTAACAGTTAAGAAAGCATCTAAAGCAGATACAGATTCATCAGATGATGAGTCATCTTATGATAGTGATGAAGAATTATCAGGTGATAATGAGCAACAATCAGAAGAAAAAGTAAATAAAGATGATAATACAGAAAACTCTACTTCTGATGAAGATGATGGAGGAATACCAAAAACTGGAGATATTGCAGTAGAATTATTTGTAGTGCTAATGATAGTTTCAGGCTTAGGAATAGTATTTATTATAATAAGTAAAAAGAAAAATAAAAAATAATTAAACATAAAACATAGGCTTTTATATAACTTATATAAAAGCCTATGATGTATTTTTATAATTAAGATAATTTGCAAAATCATTGATGTTAATATATGCAATAATTTTGCAAATTACCTTGAAAGGAAAGAGTTTATGAAAAAAAGCAATAGAGAAGGAAAGAGAATAAAAAAATCTGAAAAAAATATATCAACAAAAAATATTTCGAGAATACAAAATATCTTATTAATAATTTTTATAATTATATTTATATTTTCAGGAATTAAATTACTAAGTTGGTATATAAGAACGGGAAAATCACAAGAAAAATATGAGGAATTAGCAAAAGAGGTAGTACAGAAAACAGAAAATATAGAAGAGAATATTATAGATTTTAGTAAATTAAAGGAAATAAATTCAGATATAGTAGCGTGGATAAAAATAGATGGAACAGTAATTAATTATCCTATAGTACAAAGTTTTGACAATAAATATTATTTAGACAAGAACTTTTATAGAGAAAAAGATAGTGCAGGAACTTTGTTTTTAGAGTCAAAAAATAAAAAGGATTTTAGTGAAAATAATACAGTAATCTATGGACATAATATAAAAAGAGGTACTATGTTTGCAGATTTAATAAAAATATATAATGGTGAATTAGGTCAAGATGTTAATATTGAGATATACACACCTGATAAAAAAATGACTTTTAAGGTACTTTCTAGTTATGCAATAAAATCAGATGATACATATGCAGTAAATACAGATATTGGAAAGTATGAAATGGAAGAATTTAAAAGAACAATAAAACAAAAAAGTGAAAAAGAATTTAAAGGTGATGCAGATGAAGTAGAAAGAGTTTTAACACTTTCTACTTGTGACAAAACGGGCAAAAAAAGAATAATTGTACATGCTGAATTATTTGAAGAACTTCAGTTGCAATAAAGAAAATTTTATATGATTGGTAGAGGCAAATGATTATTGATAATCATTTGCTTTTATGATATTATAGTGAAAACAAAGTTATTAATAATGAAATATGAAAGGAGGTTTGTGAGAATTAAAAATTCTTACAAGGATAAAGTATGTTAGATATAAAAATAGAAAAAACAAAAAATCCAAAGAAAAAGCCAGGGGAAAATGAAGAAATAGAATTTGGAACTATATTTACAGATCATATGTTTATTATGGATTATGAAAAAGGAAAGGGATGGATAAATCCTAGAATTGAAGAATATAAAGATTTAGTAATATCACCAGCAGCAATGGTATTTCATTATGGACAGACAATGTTTGAAGGGATGAAAGCATATAAAACTGATGAAGGAAAAACAGTTTTATTTAGACCAGATAAAAACATAGAAAGAGCCAATAATTCAAATAGAAGATTGTGCATTCCAACAATACCAAACGAGGATTTCCTACAAGCTGTTAAAGAAATAGTTAAAGTAGATGAAGATTGGATTCCAAGAAAAAAAGGATCAGCATTATATATAAGACCTTATATAATAGCAACAGAACCAGCTCTACATGTAAATCCTTCTTCTCAATATAAATTTATAATAATACTTTCTCCTGTAGGAGCTTATTATAAAGAAGGATTAAATCCAGTAAAAATATGGGTAGAGGATGAATACGTAAGAGCTGTAAGAGGCGGAATTGGTGAAGCTAAAACTGGAGGTAACTATGCTGCATCTTTGTATTCACAAGAAAAGGCTCATGAAGCAGGATATTCACAAGTGTTATGGCTTGATGGTATAGAGCATAAATATATAGAAGAAGTTGGAGCAATGAACATATTCTTTAAAATAAATGGAAAAGTAGTAACTCCAATGCTTAATGGAAGTATATTGCCTGGTGTTACTAGAAATTCAGTAATTGAAGTATGTAAAAGTTGGGGATATACAGTAGAAGAAAGAAGAGTTTCTGCTGAAGAAATATATAAGGCTGCTAAAGATGGAAGTCTTGAAGAAGTTTTTGGCTCAGGCACAGCAGCTGTAATTTCACCTGTCGGAACTCTTAAATTTGAAGATGAAGTTTTTGAAATAAACAATAATCAAATAGGAGAAGTAAGTCAAAAATTATATGATACAATAACAGGAATCCAAACAGGGAAAGTTGAAGATAAATTTAATTGGATAGTAGAAGTAAAATAGTATGAATTAACCGAAGTACATACTAAGGAGAAAAAGATGGATCAATATAGTTTAGTAGAATTAGTAAGTGATAAGAGTTTTTATGAAATAGAAGAATTTTTAAAAGAAAAAAATGATGAGATTGTTAAGATAGAAGAAAAAATAGGTTTATCAAGAAGCGTTATTCTAAAAAATGAATTAATTAGAGCACTTGTAGATTTATTATATTCCAAACGAATAGATGAACTGAATGAGGCTTTAGAAAGTGATTTGATAAAAGAACTAGATAACTATATGAAAAAATTTAGAAAAACTAGTTATGCTCAACTTATAATTAGAGAAAGAATAGATAATTTAAAGGATGATCCAGACTTATTAAATATAATTAATAATGTTAATATTGATAATAAATTAAAAGCAGATATAATTTTATGGAATAGATATATTAGTATAGAACAAAAACGAGATTTTTTTATACATAATATAGAGATTACGCAAGAAGCAATTTCAACAATAGAACATTTTTTAGGCTCAAAAGAAACTGCTACAATACTTATACAAATAAAAGACAAACAGTTTATGAAAAAATGTTTAGAAAACGAAAATCTTATTTTAGATTCATATGCAATTGTTAGTATATTAGAAGAAATAAATGATATTGAATATATAAAACAGTATATAATTGAACATGGAAATAGCCTTGATAGTTTTAAGAAATCCGAGCTGATTTCTTTTATAGGAGACATTGATTATACTTTAGAATGTATTGAAAATCCAGAAATTAAATTATCTGAACATTCTCAATTTATATTATTAAAGCAATTTAATGATAATGAAAAAACTAGAAAGTTTCTAAAAAATAATAAATCTTTAGAAGAAATAACAAGGCTAAGTGTGATACTAAGTAGTAATGATATAGATTATATAAGAGAAAGTTTAGAACAAGAAGAGTTTGAAAATTTAAATTTAGTTCAAGTATTGAAATTTGCTACAGGAGATACTAAGTATTTTGAAGAAAAAGGAAAGAAAAAGAGATTAACTATTCCCAAAGGCTTAGATTTTGGAATAGAAATTGAAAGTGGAGGTAATGATCTTTTTGCAATAATATCTCCAAGAGTAAATAATCGTATAAATAATTGGGAATCAGTACCAGATGGAAGTGGAACAGAACTAAGTTCACCAATTTTAACTAATAATGAAATAAGTGTAAATGAAATATATCGAACATGTAATTTTTTGGCAGAAATGGGACAAAATACAACAGAAGAAGATGGAGGTCATATTCATTTTAGTGCTAAATATTTAAAAGATAGAAATGCATATATTAACTTATTAGAGTTATATGGAAATACAGAAAAATTGCTGTACTTAATTAGTAATGATGAAAATCAGATTCCAAGATTAGGAATAATGGATCATGCAGTTCCATTATCAAAACATATACAGAAACAATATAAAAATACGCAGAATTTATCAAGAGAAGAGATAGAAAAATTAAGGAGTTTAGATGATAAAACATTTATAAAAGAATTAAAAAATATACAACAAGGAGATAGAGGAGCTGGAATTAATCTTGATAATTTGGAGGATGATTCTGGAACAAAACAAATTAATACTATTGAATTTAGAATGCCAAATGGAACAATTAAGCCAGATATATGGATTGAAAACATTAATCTATTTGGAGGGATACTTAAAGCATCACAAGAATTATCAGAGATTCAAAGTAAGAAAACAGAAGAATTAACTGAAGCAGATAAGGATAAATTAAAATTATTTGAAATGGTAAAAACAGAAGGAGTAGATGACAAAACAAAATTGCAATACCTTTTAGAGTTAGCAATAAATGAAGAAGATAGAGAAATATATATGAAAAGGTATTTTATTAACGAGAAAATATTTATAGAAGAAAATAAAAGATTGTATGAAGCTTTAGAGAATGGAGTGGCACAAACACCATTAAGGTTAGACTTGTGGAGACCTACAACTTATAAAATTGGTAAATATTGTTATACAAGTAAAAATCCTTTTAATGAACCAGTAAGTGGAGAAGGAATAGAGACAGCAGAATCGAGATTGAATAGCGATTTGGACAAGACACAATCAAAAACAAAATAACGATAGAGAGAATTCTTAAGATAATACATTTAAAAGAGAGGAGTTTTTGAATGGAAGATTATTATCCTAGGGCTTATAGAGAAGCATATGAAATAATTAAATATTTACCTAAACAAGATTTTGATAAAATACCAAGTGAAATGATAAATATGTTAGAAGTTAATATGGACAAAAATTATAAATATGATTTAGATAAAACAAAACCTTTTGAAGAGCAAATTATGCTAAAAGAAACGAGAAACATTTTAGCAGTTTTTTATAAAAATTATTGGGCTAGTGAACAAGAAAAAGAGAGAATACAAAGCAAGATAAAAAATGATAAAGAAGTATCTGAAAAAGCTAAAAAAGAAAAATACAGCTCTGATATTATTTTTAATCATAATGAAAAAAATAAAATGGAACCAGTAAGTTTAATTGAAACCCAAAAAGAAACTTTGTATTCAAAAATTTTTTCTTTTATTAAAAATCTAATTAAAAGGAAAAAATAAAAAAGTGAAAAAGTTGATAAAAAATTTGTTTGACTATTATTTAGATAAGGAGTATAATTATGAAGTTATTAGATAATGGGGGGAAAGTCATGTATAAAGTATCAGTAATTATACCCGTATATAATTCAGAACAATATTTAAGACAGTTGTTAGAAACAATTATTAATCAAACTTTTGACTTTAAGCAAATACAAGTTATAATGGTAGATGATTTATCACAAGATAATTCAAGAGAGATAATGAAAGAATATTCTGATAAATATAGCAATTTTACAAGTATATTTTTGCCAGAAAATAATAAAGTGGCTGGAATTGCAAGAAACGAAGGAATGAAAGTGGCAGAAGGTAAATATTTAATGTTTGCTGATGCAGATGACTTTTATCCAGAAAATGCCTTTGAAATATTATATAACTCTATAGAAGAAAAAGAGGCTGATTTTATAACTGCAAACTATATAAATGCAGATTATGATGGAACAGTATGGGATAATCCAATATTTGATACTAAAAAATACAAAGACTTTAAATTAGATATTACAGATTATACTAAATCTTTTTTTGTATTAAATTCATCAGCTTGTAACAAAATATTTAGAAAATCTTTCGTAGATGAACATGGAATAAAGTTTTTAGAAAGAGTCCCAGCAGAAGATGCTTTTTTTACAACTTCTTGTTTCATGAAATCAAATAAAGTATATTATGTAAACAAAGCAGTATATTGCTATAGACAAAGAAATCAAGGAAACAAAAAGAGAAAGTCAGTTTCATTTAATTGTTCTAGAGATTATTTTTCTAGAATAAATAAAGCATATAAACAAATATATGAGAATTTTAAAAATAATAAGCATTTATCTTTTTATAGATATACGTATGCGAAGAATATGTCATACATGTTATATAAATTTATAGATTCACATGCTCTAACTAATAAACAAAGAACAGACGTATTAAAAGAGATGAGATGGTTTTACGAATTAAGTGAAAGCTTAAAAGTACCAGCAGCTCAGAAATGTCAAAGAATGATTATAGATAAAATATTAAAAGAAGATTATGAAGAAGCAATAAACTATTGTAATATTGTATCTGATATTAGAGAAACTCTTCCAAAAGAAGTAAGAGAAACTATGTCTAGACCAGATGCAAAAATGTATAGTGAAATATCAAAATATGATGATGAATTCAAAGATAAATAATAGGAGTAGACATGTTTAAATTAAAATTTGCAAAAATGTATGATAATTCAATATTTAAAAAATATAATATAAATCCAATTGCAGAAGATTATTTTAAAGTTGAAGATAATATTTTTTGCGTAGCAGATGGAGTTACTAGAGATTCTATATATGGTGAATCAATTCCATATCCAAAAAATAAGCAAGAAGTAGAAGCGTGGATAAAGGTATATCCAAATCCAAGTGGAGCTTATGAGGCAGCAAAAATATGTGCAGAATCATTTGTAGAAAAGCTTTGTGAATATGATAAAAAAATTGATGAAAATGTAATATTAGATGCAATTAGAATTGCTAATAATAAAATAGCTAAAATAAATGAAAATAGAAAAATTGATTATTTGGCAAATGACTTGTTCTGCTGTGTGGCAGTTGGAGGATGCATAATAGAAAACACTTTATATTGCTTTTCAATTGGAGATTGTCATATTACAGCTTTTGATGAAAATTTTAATATAAAATTTAATACGATTAATAATCATAAACAATTTGAAGATTATTTAGAAATATATAGTAAAGAGAATGAATACGATTGGAATAATCCAAAAGATAGAGTAATGGTTAGGAGAGATTTTAGAAATAAGCCAGGAAAACTATATAATAATAAAGAAATATCTTTTGGAGTATTATCTGGAGAAAAAGAGGCAGAACATTATATAGATGTATACAAAGTAGAGCTAAGCCAAATAAAATATATATGTGCTTATTCTGATGGATGTGAACCTTTCTTTGAAACAAAGGAAATAGCTAAAAAGATAATAATAGAACCGGAACAATTGAAAAATGAAGGAAAAGAGAGAACTCTAGTAATTTATGAAAGATAGGAGAGAGTAATGGAAAAACCAGTTGTTTTGATAACAGGAGGAAATGGTAATATTGCAAAAAGAATTGTAAAAAGATATTTAGATGCTGAATGTATGGTAATAGTAGTTGACATTCATGAAGCACCATCTTTTAAAGAATTTGAACAAAATGAAAATTATCAATATTATAAAGTAGATGTTACCAAAATAGAACAGATTCAAGAATTATATAAATTAATAGAAAAAAAATATGGGAAATTAACTCATATTATTAGTGCTGCAGGAAGACCATCAAAAACAGAAATAGAAGGAGGAATTGAAGGAGTAACAATAGAAGATATTAATCAATGTATGCAGTTAAACTTGATTGGGCATATATATATAACAAAAATCCTTTTACCATTATTAGAAAAAGAAAATAGTAAAAATAAAACTATAACACTAATATCTTCAATAAACGCATTAAAATCATTCAATTTACCAATATATAGTGCAGCAAAATCAGGAATGTATGGTTTTATGTATTCACTTACAAAAGAGCTTGGAAAAAAGCATATCAGAATAAATGTTGTTTCTCCAGGAACTGTACCAACTGATGAAGATTTGGAAAAAGACGGAGACTTCTATAATTATCGTTATAAAAGTATGTTAGCATTACATGATTTTACAAAGCCAGAAGACATTGCAGACGTTTTATTTTCCATAACTCATATTATGAAAGCAGTAACAGGGCAAAACATAGTAGTAGACTCAGGACAAACAGTGTAGGGAGAACGTTTTTATTATTATTAATATTAATCACAATATGAATGTATTGTACATATGTAGGGGCGATCATTGATCGCCCATTTTTTGTAGAGATGTTATTTGATTACATTTATATTACAAATCTAAAAAAACATTGACAAGAATTTCCTCTTTTATTATAATGTTTTTAGTAAAATTACTGATGAAAAGGGGAGAAAAAATGCAAAAGATGTCAAGAAAATCAATATTTGTTTTTATTTTTTTAGGATTAATTCTAATATTATTAATTCCTAATATTTCAAATGCAGCAACAGCAGAACAGACATACAAGGATGAGAAACAAGGTATAGAGTGGTCTTATCAAGTAGATGATGGCAATAATGTTATAAAATTAAAATGTAAAACTACTAGCAAAATAGGAAAAGTTGAAATTCCAGAAAAAATAGACGAAAAACCAGTTGTCTCACTAGATGGAAAGAATGGAACTTTTAAAGATTGTGCTGGTATAACAGAAGTAATTATACCAAACACAGTAACAATAATAGGCGACCATGCTTTTGCTGAGTGTACTGGATTGAAAAGTATAGTAATCCCTAATAGTGTAACTAAAATTGAAGATTATGCTTTTTATAATTGCTCTGGTTTGAACACGATAACATTTTCTGAGAATCTTACTTCAATAGGACATAGTGTTTTTTATAATTGTACTGGTTTAAAAAGTATTACAATTCCAGATAGTGTTACTAAAATAGAAACATATGCTTTTTATAATTGTAGTGGTATTAAAGAAATAACACTTTCAAAAAATTTATCAAAAATAGCAGACGGTACATTTGAAAATTGTACTGGACTAACAAGTGTAATACTTCCAGATAGTGTTACTACTTTAGAGGGAGCGTATACTTATATTGACGGAGCATTTGGAAATTGTAAAAGTTTACAAAAAATTTTAATCCCAGATTCTGTTGTAAGTATAGGAAATGGTGCTTTTCGAAACTGTGAAAAACTTACTATTTATGGTAATGACGGTATGGCTTCTAAAGAATATGCTGAAGAACATAAAATACCTTTTGAATATATTGCAAATTGGGATAAAGCAAGTTCAGGAAGTGATGTTACAGCACCTACAGTTACCAATATGCAAGTTACTTATGATAGTGTAAAGAACTATGACAAAGATGCAAATAAAAATATGTATATGGTTCCAGCACAAGCTAAATTAGTAATAAATGTAACATTTAGTGAAGTTGTAGAAGGAAGTACTGTACCAACTTTAACTATTAAATTTGGAACTGGAAAAAATATACAAGTAACAGAAGGAACAATAGGTGGTTCTAAAATTACATATATTTATACTGTAAAAAGCACAGATAAAGGGGTTATGACAGCAGTTGATTATAAAGGTGGAAATATAAAAGATGCTGCAGGTAATGCTGTAATATTAAGTTGCCCTGCTTTAAACATTCAATATAGTAGTGGAGATTTTGTATATGCTAATGGAACTGCTACAAATCCAAGTAATAATGGAAATAATAGTAGTACATCAAGTGGAGGAGCAAATAATGGAAGCTCTAGCAATGGAGGAACAACAAGTGGTTCTAGCAATAACGGAGGAACTACTAGTGGCAATAACAACAACTCAAATACAAATGGATCAGTACAAGGTGTAAGCAAAGATAAGAATAATACAAGCAATAAAAAGCCAAGTACAAGTAGTTCATCTAGTTCATCAAAGAATAAAACAACAGGAAAGAAAGACAATACAGTATCACCAACAATATTACCACAAACAGGATTAGGAAGAGGAATAATGGTAATAGTTATAATTGCAACAGTATATGGAATATACGCATATCGCAAATATAATTATTTAAAAGATATA
Organism: uncultured Clostridia bacterium; assembly: GCA_947581825.1. Classification (GTDB taxonomy): domain Bacteria; phylum Bacillota; class Clostridia; order TANB77; family CAG-508; genus CANPVP01. The sequence continues at coordinate 85,096 of CANPVP010000003.1, forward strand.
AAATAGAGAGATTATACATTATTAAATAAATATTAATTGCAATGTGAAAACATTGCACATATGTAGGGGAGACCAGTGGTCTCCCGCTTTTTATGTTTTCTAACTCGTCGGTCCCCACACAAACTCGTTACGAAAAAACATAGAAAATTCTTATAATGTCGAATTTTGCAGATGAATTTTTATTGACAATTTATTTATTAAATAATATATTAAAATCATGGGAGCAATTATACAAAACGTATATTGTTCCCTTTTTTCTATCAAATTTTTATTTCAAAAAAATTTATTTCTGGTGCATCTGCCAATTTTCAAGGAGGACAAAAATGAAAAAGAATTTATTAAAATTAACAAATGACTACATATTTAAAAGAACATTCGGCTACTCAGGAACAGAGGAGGTGACGCAAATATTTCTGAGGGATATCATGGAAAAAGAAATAACTAAGATATATTTAAATAGTAATCCAATAACAGAAAAAGAATTAATGGATGAAAAGGTTGGAATAATGGATATAAAGGCAGTTTTGAACGGAAATATTCATTGTAACATAGAAATGCAAGTAGTTAATCAAAATGATATAGAAAGAAGAATTTTATTTTATTGGGGAAAGATGTATACGCAATCAATAAAAAAAGGAGAAGATTATAATAACTTGCAAAAAGCAGTATGTGTTTTAATAGCTGATTTTGAATTAGACAGCTTAAAAAGTATAGAAAAATACATAACAAGATGGAACATACGAGAAGAAGAGTACAAATCAGTCATATTGACAGAAGTGCTGGATATTTATATAATAGAGCTACCAAAGTTCTTGAAATATGGGAAAAATAAGAAGAGAAAGAATTTGAATCTTTGGGTAGAATTTATAAAAAATTCAGAGGTGAAATTTATGAATGAGGAGAATGAAGATAAGAGTATAGAAGAAACCAAAAGAGCAATAGAAAAAGCCCAAGAGAATCTAGAAAAACTAAGCCAAGATGAACATGAAAGGTATTTAGCAGAATTAAGAGAAAAACATGTAAGAGATCAAAAATCAATAGAAAGATATGGGTATGAAAGAGGACTAAAAGAAGGAGAAGAAAAAGGAAAAAAAGATGGTAGGCTAGAAATTGCTAAAAAATTATTAGAGAAGGGATATAGTGTAAAACAAATTACAGAGATAACAGAATTAACAGAGAATGAAATAAAAGCAATAATATAGAATTAAAAATTGCAAGAGTTATTGCATATGTATAAAATTTAAGTTAAATTTAATAGTATATTAGTATTATCTATAAAAATACAAATGAAAGGAGATTGAAATGAAAGATAAGATAAAGTTTTTGTTTATTGGAATTTTAATAGGAGCAATTATTACAACAGCAGGATTTTTTATTTATAATAAATCTATTACTAAGGATTCAAAGCCTTCAGAAACAAATCCAAATGGCGAAATGCAACCACCTCCAGGAGAAAATATGGGAGAGCCACCTGCAAAGCCAGATGGAGATATGCAACCACAGATGGATAACAATTCTGTTGAATATTCCGCTTCTAAAGAAATTACAGAAACTAGCAATATAGAAAACGAAACATTTTCTTCAGAAACTGCAAATGAAAATGCAATATTAGCAACAGGAAATATACAAGTATCACTTGAAAATTCATCAGTTAACAAAACAGGAGATTCTGATGGAGGCGATAATACTAGCTTTTATGGAATAAACTCAGCAATATTAGCAAAAAGTGGAGCAAATTTAACTATTAAAAATGTAACAGTAAATACAGATGCAACTGGAGCAAATGGAATATTTAGCTATGGAGGACAAGCTACAACAAATAATACATCTGGTGATGGAACAATAGTTACAATTAGTGATTCAAATATTACTACAAAAAAAGATAATTCAGGTGGAATAATGACAACAGGTGGAGGAACAATGAAGGCATCTAATTTAACTGTTATTACAGAAGGAATTTCAAGTGCAGCAATTAGAACAGACAGAGGTGGCGGGAATGTTACTGTAGATGGAGGAAACTATACAACTAGAGGTCAAGGTTCTCCAACGATTTACTCAACAGCAAATGTAACAGTAAATGACGCTAATTTAATTGCAGAAACATCAGAAGGAATTGTTATAGAAGGAAAAAATAGTGTAACAATAAATAATTGTAATTTAACAGATAGTAATACAAAGTTAAATGGACAATCAACTACTTATAAAAATATATTTTTATATCAATCTATGAGTGGAGATGCAGCAGAGGGAAAATCAGAATTTACTGCTAATAATAGTAAAATTATAACTAATAAAGGTGATTCTTTTTATGTAACAAATACAGCATCAACTATAAATTTAAAAAACAATACAATTACAAATAATGATGCAACAGGTAATTTCTTAAGAATACAAAAAGATTCTTGGGGAGAAACTGGTAATAATGGTGGAGATGTTGTATTAGTAATGGAACAACAGGAAACAAAAGGTAATATAGTTGTAGACGAAATATCAACATTGGACATGACAATGAAAGATAATTCTTTTTATGAAGGAACAATCAATGGAGATAATTCAGCTAAAAGTATAACTTTAAAATTAGATAATACATCAAAAGTAAAATTAACAGGTGATTGCTATATATCAAAGTTAGAAGATAGTGATACAACATATAGTAATATTGATTTAAATGGATATAAGCTATATGTTAATGGAGTAGAGATAAATAAATAGTAATAGAAATTAAGAAGCTGATATGTTTTGCTTTACATATCAGCTTTTGTAATACAAGCAGGAGAATTAATAGGATATGAACTGTAATAGGTTAAGCATCCTGTTTTTTTATTTCTTTCAAAGATACTAATATTTGAAGAATCTTGATTAGCACAAAATAAGTAGTCTTCAGAATTATCAAAATTGATATCTCTAGGAATTTTTCCATTACAAGATATATTCTGTATTAATTTCAAATCAGAAACATCAAAAACACTAATACTATTATGAACTCTTATTGTAGTATAAATGAATTTTTTATCAATACTAATCTTTATAGAACATCCAGAATAATTTTGTTCTCTTGTAATATTATCTGGTAAAAGAGAAACACAATTAATAAATTTAAAGCCAAGTTTATCAGAGAAAGACAACTGATACAATTCACAAGATTTTTCAGTAATAACAAAAAGAGAATTATCTAGTAATTCTAAATGTCTTGGACCAGAATTAGCTGGAAAAGAATATTTAGAAAAATATTTTAGTTCTAAATTGCTTCCATCAAATATAATCTCAAAAGCAAATATAGTATCTGTTCCTAAGTCAATAGCAAATAAGAAACGGTTATCAGAAGAAAACTTAAGAAAATGAATACGAGATTGTTTACTAAATTCTTTGTAATAAACAGAGTTATTAATAGTTCCATCAGAATTTAAGCTAAATACATCAATAGATCCATTACCGTAATTTGCAACGAAAAGCAGATTCCTAGTATTATCTACTACAACGTGACAAGGACCTTTTCCATGAAGAAAAGAAGAACTAATAGGCAACAAGTTTAAATTTCTTGCTACTAAGTAACCATCTTTATACATAGGATTATCAGAGTATTCAACAATGCTATAAATTATATCATTATTTTTATATAACCAAGAACAGTTATCAAAACTATCATTGTGGCAAACTGGGCTAAAAATACCATTATCAAAATTAAGCTTATAAACTCCGCTTCTAGAATATGTACCAACAAAAAAATCTTGTCCCATAACAAACTCCTTTTTTATAATAGAATAAATATATCAAAAAAATGCAGAAAAGGCAAGAAAAAGGTAGCCTTTCATTAGTTAAAAAAATAATTGCAATTATTTTGTCACATAAAAATAATATATGTTATTACTTTAATTTGATATAATAAATAATAAATAATAAAAAGTTTTATACTAGGAGTATTTTATGGAAAAATTAGATTTACAAATTTTTAGAGAATTAAAACAAGAAATAGTAGATATGCTTGCTAGAATTGAAAATGAAATTGATAAAATTGACAATGAGACTAAAGCTGAATTTGAGAACAGATATAAAGAAATAATTAGAATACTAGCAGAACATGATTTGAGCAATATAGATTTTGAAGAATGGAGAGGAATGTTTTTGGTGGTAGGTGGTAATTTTCCACTTGATTTTTCAAAGACAAACGCAAATCTAGATTTTTCACTTATTACATTTCTCTTTGATGATTATTCGGAAGATGCGATTTGTTCTTTTAAAGGATGTAAAATAACAAATTTCGATTTTGAAAAAAATAGTTATGCCATTGAAATGTTTGACGAAGAATTTATAAAAGAAATTCAACAACAAAAACCAGAGTTATTTTTAAGTGAAGATACACCTAAAAATGTAAGAGATCTTTATTATGCAAAAGGATTAACTATTGAATTTTTTAGTAGAAATTTACAATATTTTGAAGGAAAAAAAGTATCATATGCTTTTAATGGATATGAACCTAATTCATATGCGACAAAATGTCTTATAAAACTATATGGCGATAATATATACAATTTATTTAGAGATTACAAACCTATGATGGATAAAATTTTGGAACATCCTAACTTATTCGATCCATTCGATGAATTTTATTACTCAATCGATCGGATTAGATGAAATTACAACTGAGGAACAGAGAAATGAAATGATGCGTCCTTTAATTTTAAGCGTATTTTCAAGTGCAGATAATATAGAAGACTGGGAAATGCTAAAAATGGTAACAGATTTTGTGCCATTAGAAAGCTTACCATTCTATGAAGGAAAAATAGCAACAATTTTAAGTAAATACGATATGGATGATTTAATAAGTGCAGGTGTTGAATTTAAAATTTTTCATAAAAGAGAATCTCTTACTAATTTAGAACAAATAAAAAAATTATATGAGATTTTAGAACCAGAAGATATAGCTTTATTATTTAATAATAGAAATTTGAAAATAATAGAAAAGTATGGAATTGATACTCTTATGGAATATGGAATACAAGACTTAAGTGAAATTACAAGTGCTACCACAGATTTACATACAATTAAAGAGCTTCTTGAGAAAAGACCAGTAGACTTGATTAATTTAGGGCGTGAAACGATAAGGAAAATTGATTTTATTAAAAAATATGGGATTGATAATATAATTAAATTTGATGAGGAGACGAATGGAATTTTTTCTCATGAATTATGGGGGACAGATATATATCTTTTAACAATGGTACTAGCGGAGAGCTCTGCTCCAAAATTAGAATCTGATAAGCAATTAACTTATGAAGAATTTAGAGATAGAATGTATGAAGTGCTATTACATTCTAGAGATAGAAGAGGAAGATTAACTTCTAGAGATTACCAGGATTATGATTTTGTGCAAGGTAAATTTAGAGAAGAACACCCAGAAATTTTTATTGATGGGAATCTTCCAGAGGAAGTAAAAAGAGATTTTTATACTAGACATATGACAGCAGAAGATGTAAGAAAAAATCCAGATCTTATTCAATTATTACAAGGAAAAGATTTGAGCAGAGCTTTTGAAAAAGAGATGACAGCAGGAATATTCGAAGAAATAACTAGTGATGGAAAAGTGATAGGTGGACTTCCTTATAAAGTAAATATGGCTGAACATATTTCAAAAAAAATAGGGCAAGAAGAGTTCTTAAAAATATGTGCGGAATATGGCAAGTGCTTAGATGAAGTTTATGTATATTTTGATGGTGAAATGACACCAGAAAGTATTAGAGATGCAATAGAAAAATCAATTTATAGAGGGATAAAAGAAATAGGAATAGAATATTTTGAGTATTTACCTTTGAGCTTTCAAGAAAAATATCCTGACTTATTTCTTCCAAAGGATATTGATGAGACCTTAAGAAGAAAATTCTATAGAGGGAAACTTACCTTTGAAGATATCAGACAAAATCCACAAATTAAAGAGATATTACTTACCAAAGATTTTAAGTTAGGTTTTAGAAGAATGGAGTATCAAAAGTCAACAAAAACAGTGTGGGAAATTTTACCTGATCAAGAAATAATGGATTTTGCTGAAAAATATGGAAAGTTTTTTCAAGATATTAGTGCTGATGTTTTTGAAGAAGGACAAAGTTATGAAGAAAAAGAGAAAGTCATACAAGAAAACATAGAAGCTAATATTCTAAGTAGAAAATCAGCTTTTGATGAGACAGTACCGGAATTTTTTAAGTTGAAGCATCCAGAAATGTTTTTAGATGAACAAGCACCAGAAGAATTAAAGAGAGCTTTTTATGATAATAGAGCAAGTAGAGGAGCGGACAGAAGCGGAGACGAAAGAGATATTAGTTTTGGACTAATAAAAGAACATCCAGAATGGAGAGAGTTTTTACAAGAAAAAGATTTAAGGAGAGCTTTTTCAGCAGAATATGAGGAACTATTTAAAAGATTTGATAGCAAAACTCTTATGAGATTAGGCAATAGAAATCCAGAAACAATTGAAAAGATGGTACAAAGCCATAAAGAAGAGGATTTGCTAACTTGGTATAAAGCAACAGGTGGAAAGTTTGTGCCACATCATGTTGTTATGCTAAATTTTCCAATAGAAGAAATTGATAAATTTTTGGCTAGTACTAAATTATGGACGCAATTAATGAAAATAGATAGATATAATCTTAATGATGAAGGAAAAACATCAATGTTAAAAGTAGCATATAATATGGGTGTATTCCATGAAAATGATGAAGGTTTTACTAAGACAATGGAATTATTTACTGGAATACCTGAAGATTTGTCTGCTGAAGAATATGAGCAAGTTATTAAGAAAATCGGATATAGTAAAGAAAAAAAAGAGTTGTTTGAAGAAGTATATAAAGTAAGAGAAGATGGGAAATACGGTTTAAAAATTAACAAACAGCAAGATAAAAAGAAGACGAAAAAAATCAGGGAATTGCTAGAAAAGTCAGGAATTTCAAGAATACTTACTCCAGAAAAAGCTCATCAAATGCTTGATTCATTTTTAATGGAATATAATCCTGATTTTGTTAAATTCTTTTTTGATAACATAGAGCAAATATTATTAGATTCAGAATCTATAAAGAGTATTGCAGCAATACAGAGAAATTTTAAAGAAATAGCAAGAGTAAATGCTGCTAGGTTTTTAACCCTAGAAGTAGCACAAGATTATGTAAAGACTATCACATATAAAAACATTGAAGTTGGAAACGAAGAGGTTGCAGAACAAGCTAAAATAGTAGGATATTCACAAGAAGATTTTGAAAAAATACAAGAATTATATAATGAAGGTGAAACAAGAGAGTTTTCAAGTATTCCAAGAATACAAGGAGAATGGAATGGATATACATATGAAATGCTTAGATGTGATGATCCATTAGCTTTAACAATTGGAACACTTACAGATTGTTGTCAAGAAATAAATGGAGCTGGGCAAACTAGTATGGAACATAGTGTGTTATCTCCTGATGGAAGAGTATTTTGTGTGAGAGATAGCGAAGGAAGAATAGTTGCACAAAGTTGGTTTTGGAGAAATCAATATACAGGTTGTTTTGATAATATAGAAATACCAGATAGAATATTTAAATTATATGAAAAAGAACATCCAAAGGAAAAAAGAAAGGGATTAACTAGCGATGTTTTAGAAGTTTATAAAAAAGCAGCTCAAGATTTAATGAAAGAAGATGAAAGAGTATATCAGGAATTATTAGAAAGTGGAACTATTACTCAAGAACAATATGATGCACTATTATTAGGAAAAATAACAATAGGACTAGGATATAATGATATTGCAGATGCAATAGTAACTGATAAAACAATACATAAAGTAAAAGAAAGTGATAGAGTAATGGTAAAAGTAAGGGAAAGATTAGATCGTCCATATACAGATGCAGAAGTACAATATAGTATAGCAGAAAGAGATGGGATAAAAAAATCTGATTATGAAAATTTGTATGTGCATCAAGATAGTATACCTGTATATGATGGAACGAATATGTCTAGTACAGTTCTTTTAACAATGAGGAGAATGGAACAAGAAGCGGGCAGAGAAAATCTATCATATTTAAGTGAAAGAAGTGATGAAGTAAGTCTTCCAAAATCACAAAAAATAATCAATAATATTGCACGTTTATATGGTACTAAACCAGAGAGCACAAGAGTATTAGCTTCAGCAAGAATGGCTCTTATATATAGTAAAGAAGAGGACAAAATAGCTATAGAAGATATATTCACAGCACCATTAAAAGAATCACTAACAGAAGAGCAAAAAGAAAAAGCTACTAAACATATTATGAATCAATTTAAAAAGGCATTAAAGCAAATAGGCGTAACGGGTGGAGAAGTTGATATATCAGAACTAGATGATACTCAGAAGCAAATGTTACAACCTATCATTGAGGAAATAGAAAAAGAAAATAATGAAAAAGGAGAAAGGTAGCATGGATAATATAAGAGAAATATTATGTAATGCAACAATGGCATACACTAATATGGATATTAATGTTGATGGAAACAAAATAGTTCAAAATATCCTTTCATTAATACAAGAAGATAAGACGAACATTAAAGAGGCTAACACAATAGATGTAAAGAATAACAATGGTTTTGAAATAGATTTTCAGATGATTGATAAAATAAAAAGTAAGATAGAAAGCATAGGAGATTCATATAGAAAAGTTGTATCTATGAGTAAGAATGAAAATAATTACTTAGAAGGAAAGCAAACAGATAACTTAGGAACGGTTTGTTTAATGTATGATGGAAATACATATTGCCTATTAGAAATGGTTTTAAAATCTATACTAACACATAATAGTATAATTATAACAAGTGAATCTAATTATATGAAAGCAACAAATGAACTTATAGTAATATTAATTCAAAGAATACTAAAAGCATATGGAATAGACAAGAATTTAGTACAAATATTGTATACTACTAGACTAGAAGAATTACTTTCAAATAGTATAAGTATAAACAAAGTAATTGCAGTTGGAAATAAAAATTTTCAAGAAAAAATAAAAAAAGTATCAAAAGTTGAAGTTATTTGTAAAGGATATAGTTATTTTGATATATATATTGAAGATGTAACGAATCTATCTTTTATAAAAAAGATAGTTGAAACGGAGAAAAACATTGAAATATATGTAAAGAGTGGAATAGAAGTACCATTTGAAGATTATATTGAAGTAGCAGATATAGAAGAGGCAATAGCACAAATAAACTTTAATACTTCTGGATATAGTAGTAGTATATTTACAGATAACAGTAAAAATGCATCTGAATTTTTAAGAGAAGTAAAAACAGAAAATATATCTGTTAATAGTAGTCCTTTAATTCAAAATATTGTTGATGTAGACATTAATCATCTTTTGATGGAAAAAAATATGTTTTATCCTAATCCATTAACAAAAGAAACAGGGAAAAATAAATTTGAATTTCCAACAGAAAGAGCTATTCTTGAAAAAAATAAAGATAATGAAATAATAGAAGAAATACAGAATGAAAATTCAAAATTAAAAGAAGAGAATATACAAATACAGCAAGAAAATGAAAAGCAATTAGAAGAGAAAAATGTAGAATTAGATGAGTTAAAAAAACAGTTGTATGAATCTCAAAATTTAGCTAAAAAGTATATGAGTATTTTTAGAAAATCATTTTTTAGTAGATTATTTACTGGATTAAAAAAAGAAGATATTGAAAAAGATACTAAGTTACTTTCATGAAAAATATTATAATTATATTTAATGAAATACTGAAAAATTCATTAAATCTCTATAAACACTACACAAAAAAGTTAACTTGTGTTATAATATAAATGTTTTTATTAAAATTAAATTTTAAAGAGAAATTTGAAGAGGAGGAGAAGATATGTCAGGACATAGCAAATGGCACAATATTGCAGCCAAAAAAGGAAAAGCAGATGCTGCAAGAGGAAAAGTTTTTACTAAATTAGGAAGAGAACTAATGGTAGCAGTTAAACAAGGTGGTCCAGACCCTTCCGGAAACTCAAAATTAAAAGATATTATAGCAAAATGTAAGGCAGCTAATATGCCTAATGATACAATAAATAATGCAATTAAAAAAGCTTCAGGTGCAGGTAATGCAGAAAACTATGAAGAAATGGTATATGAAGGATATGGACCATGTGGTGTTGCTGTTATTGTTAATGCAACTACAGATAACAAAAATAGAACAGCAGCTGATGTAAGACATGTATTTGATAAATCAGGAGGAAATTTAGGAACATCTGGTTGCGTATCTTATATGTTTAACAAAAAAGGTGTAATTGTTATAGAAAAAGAAAATTCAAAAATGGATGAAGAAGAATTAATGTTACTTGCAATAGATGCAGGAGCAGAAGACTTTAATGTTGAAGAAGAAGTTTATGAAGTAGTTACAGCACCAGAAGATTTTTCAAAGGTTAGAGAAGAATTAGAAAAAAACGGTTTAGAATTCTTAGAAGCATCAGTTCAAATGGTTCCAACTACTTATGTTTCATTGGATGAAGCTGGAGCTGAAAAAATGCAAAGAATGATTGATAGACTAGAAGATTTAGATGATGTTTCAGAAGTTTATCATAACTGGGAAGAATAAATTATAAAAATTCTATCATAAAAAAATAAAAGGAGCATATATATTAATATATGTTCCTTTTACTTTTTATTAGAAGTTTTTAATGGAAGTTTCTAATCCGCTTCTTTATAGGGACAAGATTGAAAACGAAAGAAAAGGTGATAAAAATGATGAATAGTAAAATTGAATATGAGAAATGCAATAATACAGAAGTAAAATATAAATTTGATTATTTAAAATATTTTCCAACAGAAATGAGAAGAAAAATAGAAGAACATATATTCAATCTAAAAAATTTAGAAGAAATTAGAATTCGTGTAAACAAACCAATAGTTTTAAACTTTGGGGTGAAAGAAGAAATATTAGAATATATAACAACGAAGAATGAAATAAATGCTATATTGGAAAAAATTTGTAGTAATTCAATTTATTCTTTTCAAGATGAAATTTGTGAAGGATACATAACTATACCAGGAGGACATAGAGTAGGTTTAGTAGGAACATGTATCTTTGAAAATGAAAAAGTAAAAAACATAAAAGAAATATCAAGTTTAAATTTTAGAATAGCTAAGCAAATAAAAGGAGTAGCTATAAATGCATTAAAATATATAGTTAACTTAAATAATAATTCTATATATAACACAGTAATAGTTTCGCCTCCAGGAGCAGGAAAAACAACTTTAATAAAAGATATAGTTAGACAGATAAGTAATGGAATAGAAAGTGTTGGATTTAAAGGATTAACTGTAGGAGTAATAGATGAAAGAGGCGAAATATCAGCAACATATAGAGGAGAAAATCAAAATAATATAGGAATGAGAACAGATGTACTTGTTAATATTCCAAAAAGTATAGGAATGAGAATAATGATAAGAACGATGTCTCCTAAAGTAATAGTAGCAGATGAAATAGGAAAAAAAGAAGATTATGAAGCTATAGAGTATATGGTAAAAAGTGGTGTAAAAGGAATTTTTTCAATGCATGGTAATAATATAAAAGATATAAAAAACAATGAGAATATAAGAATATTATTAGATAGAAAATATATAGAAAGAATAATCTTCTTAGATGAGAGAGAAAAAGGAAAAATAAAAGAAATATATTTTATAAATGATGAAACTGTAGAACATGTAACTGAATTTGAATAAGGAAGGTAATGTAATTGATATTAATAAAATGGATAATACTAACAATTGTGTTTGGCTTAACAATAAATTTAGGAGTACAAGTTTCAAAACAATATAAAAATAGATACATAGAATTAAAAGAAATGAAAAATGCATTAAATGCATTTAAAACAAAAATCAAATATGAAAGACAACCAATACAAGAAGTGTTCTTAGAAGTATCTAAAAATTTAGAAACAAATGTAAAAGAAGTTTTTACTTTAGCAAGTGAATATCTAAAAAACAACCCAGCAGATATTTCATGGACAAAGGCATTGGAAGATGCAGATACATATATGTTAGAAGAAGATATACGAGTATTAAAGATTTTAAATAAATTGCTGGGAAAAACAGATATCGAAGGACAACTTAGTCAAATAGATTTAACAACAAATTTCTTAGATACGCAAATTGCAAAAGCACGGAGAAGAATGTGTAAAAAATGAGGAATTGTTTAAGAAAGTAGGAATAGTAACAGCATTTGGAATAGTTATATTACTATTATAAATTTATAGGTTCAAGAGGAGAGTATATGGATATTGATTTATTATTTAAGATAGCTGCTATAGGAATATTAGTAGCAGTATTACATCAAGTTTTAGTAAGAGCAGGAAGAGAAGATCAAGCAATGATGACAACTCTTGCAGGTTTGGTAATAGTTTTAACAATGGTAATAAAAGAAATAAGCGTATTGTTTAATACTGTTAGAACTTTATTCGATTTATAAAGGTTTTATGGTGAAAAATGATTACAGATATTTGGTTGAATTAGATTTATTAAAAAAGGAAGGAATGTAATTATAAATGGATATTATTAAAATTATAGGAATAGGTCTAATTTCTTTAATAATAACTATTATTTTAAAACAATATAAACCAGAATTTTCAATTTATATATCTTTAATAGCAGGAATATTGATTTTATATTTAACCTTGGACAAACTAACAGGAATAATAGATTTATTAAAAAATTTAGCTGAAAAATCTAATATAAGTAATAGTTTTTTATTAATCCTTTTGAAAATAACTGGGATTGCAATACTTACTGAATTTGCAGGCAGTATTTGTAAAGATGCAGGAGAAGTAGCAATAGCAAAAAAAATTGAACTTGGAGGTAGTGTATTAATAATGGCTATATCTATACCAATCTTATCAAAATTATTGGAAACTATTTTGATGCTTCTTCCATAATACATAGTCTTAGCTAAAAACTTAAGAAGGCGGATATAAGAATGGAAAACATAAGAAGATTATTAAAGATATTATTTGTTTTTATAATTTGTATAAGCATTTTTGAAAACGTATATGCTACAGAAGATGAAGAAATAATAAAATCCCAAATAGAATCTTTGGAAATACATGATTTTATAGAACAATCAGACAAGTATTCTTCTGAAGTTTTTGATGACATAAATATAAGTGAAATTATGACAAATGCAATTCAAGGAAAAATAGATAATAGTACTATTTATAAGAGAATAGTAAATTTGTTCGCAAAAGAAATACGAAGTGTAATTACAAGTTTTGGTGGAATTTTAGCGATAATATTAATACATAGCATATTAAAGACTATAACAGATGGATTAGAAAATAAGAATATAGGAGAAATTGTTTATTATGTTCAATATATATTAATCATAACAATGGTAGTGTCAAATTTCACAGATATTGTAGTATTGATGAAAGATAGCATAACAAAACTTGTTGAATTTTCGTATATGCTATTACCAATATTAATTGCTTTAATGGCGATAACTGGCAGTGCAATATCTGCAACAATGGTACAGCCAATACTGTTGTTAATGATTGTTTTTATAGGAAATATAATTACAAGTTTAGTAATTCCAATAGTTTTAATAAGCTTGGCAATAAGTATAGTATCCAATATATCAAGTAGGTTAAAAATAGATAAATTATCTAAATTTTTAAAATCAAGTGTTATATGGGGATTAGGTGTTGTATTAACTCTATTTGTAAGTGTTTTATCATTAGAAGGAAGTTTAACTAGCAATGTAGATGGTGTAACAGCTAAGACAGCTAAGAGTGCAGTTTCAACACTTGTACCTGTTGTTGGAAAAATTTTAGGAGATGCAACTGATACAGTATTGGGATGTGGAAGTATTTTAAAAAATGCAACTGGTATTGTAGGGGTTATAGTTATTCTGGCAATATGCATAAATCCTCTTATAAAATTAATAGTTCTTACTATAACATATAATTTAGTGGCAGCTGTTTGCCAACCTATTGCAGATGAGAAAATTCTAAATGTCTTATCACAGATAGGTGATTCTTTTAAAATTTTATTAGCTGTAATGTTTTCTGTTGTTGTAATGTACATAGTAGGAGTAACTCTTGTTATAAAAATATCAAATACTGGGCTGATGTATAGATAATATTTTAAGGAGAAACATGTGATTAGTTGGTTAAAAAACTGGGCTGAGGGAATAATAATAGCAGTGATAATTGGAACAATAATAGAAATGATAGTACCAGAAGGTAATAATAAGAAGTATATAAAAATTGTTATAGGAGTATATATTATGTTTTGTATAATTTCTCCTGTTATAACAAAAATTACGAGTAAAGAAGTTACTTTTTTATTAGATGATTATGAAGATTATTATAAAAAGAATAATACATATGAAGAATTAAATAAAAATTTTGAAGAAACTAATGAATATAAGATAGAAGAAATATATCAGCAAAAACTAATTGAAGATATAAAAGTGAAATTATCACAAAAAGGATATAAAGTGAATAATGTTGAATTATTAATATCTACAAATGATGAAGATTATGGAAGTATAACTAAAATAGATATTGAGCTAAATGTTAATAACAAAAATGATGAAAAGAAAACAAGTAATAAGATAAAAAAGGTGGAAATCAGTATCAATTCTAATAAAAGTACAGAAAAATCAACAAAGGTAGATATACCTAATGCTGATAAGTTAAAAGAATATCTTTCTGATGAGTATGGAGTAAAGACGGCTGATATTCTTATTAATGGTAAGTAATATACAAAAGGGGTGATTATAATTAAAAATATGTTCTCAAAATATAAAAAGATCTTTTTTAAGAATTCTAAGAGTAAGGAAAATGATGAATTAGAAGCGGAAAATTTGTCTTTGATAAATAAAGATAGTAAAAAATCAAAAGGGGTAAGTAATAAGAGAAAAATAGAGAATATAGCAACTTTTATAGTTTTATTAGTAGTAACAGTAATAATGATTAATAAAATTTTAAAGAATGATTCTCAAAGTGGTAAAGATAGTAAATCATCTAGTAATTATAAAACTTTTGTCGATAGTAAAGTAAAAACGGATTCAGTAGAAGTTAGCAATTTAGATATACAAAATGATTTAGAACAAGAATTGGAAGAAATCTTAACAAAAATGGAAGGTGTAGGAGAAGTGAAAGTACTTGTTACTTATTCTCAGACAAGTCAAATAGTACCTATATATAACGAAAGTAATAAAAGTAGTTCTACTAAAGAAGATGATTCGGAAGGAGGGTCAAGAAATATATCTGAAAGTGATACTACAAGAGAAGTAGTTCTAGATAGTAATAATGATATTATTACTGAATCTGTGGTACTTCCCAAAATCGAAGGAGCTATCGTAATGGCAAAAGGTGCAAAAGATGTAGAAGTAAAAAATAATATTATACAGGCTGTTTGTGCTGTAACAGGATTGTCTAGTCATAAGGTTCAAGTTTTTGAGTTAAATGCTGATTAAAAATTTTTATTATAGGAGGTTAAGCATATGATTTATAGGGAGAACAATAAATTAATACCTAAAAGAGGATATAGAGGTAAACATGGAAAAAATAATTTCTCTAAGGAAAATTTAATAAAGGGTGTTAAAGAGTATTCAATTCTAACGATAAGTTTAGTTTTAGTGGTAGTTGGATATGTTAGTTATTTATCAAAATATCAAAAAACAAATGAAGCTAGTAGTGAAGCTGATAAGGTTGCAGATATTGGAGATGCTACTTTGGTTGATAGTAAAGATATTTCGAAGAATGATAGTTCTGTTGAAGAGGATGAGTTAAGGAAAAAGGAAGAAGCGGTAGCTAATAAAGATAAAGTAGAGAATGAGAAAAGTGAAAAAGAAGCGGAAAATATTGAAACTAATGCAAAACCTGAAACGGACGAATATTTTATATCTTCTAGACTAGAAAGAGAAAATATGTATTCACAAACAATAGAGACTTACCAGAAAATTTTAGAGAATAGTAATTGTTCTGTGGAACAAAGAAACGAAGCAAGTGATAAGATAAATGAAATAAATAAAACAAAAAATTCTATAATGATAGCTGAGAATTTAATAAAAACGAAAGGGTTTGAAGATTGTATTGTTTTTGTTAATTCAGATAGTGTGAGTATTGTTATAAAAAAGAAAGAGCTTTCTAATGAAGATATAGCTAAAATCCAGAATATAGCTGCAAGAGAACTGGCAGAAAAAATAGAAAATATACATATATCAAATAAATATTAAATAAAAATTTATTAAAAAATTATGTGAAAAAACAGAAGTTCGATGCACATAATTTTTTTACTTTTTTTAAAATAAATTAACGTAAACAAGTATAATTATTTTTTGTGGATAACTTTAATCAAAAAAGTCTTTTAAAAAGGTTATTAACAAAGTTATCCACAATATCCACATAAAAAGTGAATAAAATATTGTTAACTAATTATGCAAGAAAGATGACATAACATTATTGCTTATGAAACAAAAACGAAATTTTTACGTAACTACTTTGTAACAATGCTGTAACAAAAAGCCAAAAAACAGAAAAAATACTCAATTTTTTGCAATATAAACAGTATAATATTATATGAGGGAAAAGCTCATTATCACATCAATGTAATATTTTTGTAACATATAAAAGAAAAAAAGAAGGTGTAAAGTTGCGAAAAACAATGTGGAAAAAATCTAGAAGAAATGTAAATTGTGGAAAACTTTTTGGCTTATATAATAGAACGATAGATGGATATAATAATATAGATTATAATAATTTAATAAAAATGATTAAAGAAGATAAAGATGTCATATTATTAGATGTAAGAAGTATTCAAGAATATAAAGAAGAACATTTAAATGGAGCTATTTTGATTCCTTTATATGAATTAGAAAAAACAGTTACAAATATAATTCCAGATAAAAAGAAAAAAATTATAGTATATTGTAAATCAGGAATAAGAAGTATGAAAGCAATAGAAGTTTTATTAAAAAAAGGATATGTTAATTTATACAATTTATATGGCGGACTAGATAATTATTAATAATATAGAATCTTAGATTTTTAAACTAAATCTAAGATTCACTTTTTTTTATTTATATTGAAAATAAAATATAACTGTGTTAAATTATAAATAATAGTGATAAAAATAATAAAAAAATATTGTAATTATTAGAAAAATTGTTATAATACTAGTAGTGATATTCAAAAGAAGAAAGGATGAATATAATGGTAAGAAAGGTAGCAATATTAGCTAACGGTGGCGATGTTTCAGGTTTTAATGCAGTTATAAGAGGAATAGTAAAAACTGCTGAGGAAAATGGTATTGAATGTTATGGATTTATAGATGGATACAGAGGACTATTAAATAATAATTTTATAAGATTAGATGGTCAAAAAATTTCATCTGGAATTCTTCATACAGGAGGTTCAATAATAGGATCATCAACGAATGCCAATGTATTTAATTATAAAGTAGAAGAAAATGGAGAAGTAGTATATAAAGATTTATCAGAACAATGTATAGAAAATGTAAAAAGAAATGAATTTGATTGCATTTTCACATTAGGAGGAGACGGAACACAAAAATCTGCAAGAGATTTTTCTGTAAGAGGTCTAAATGTAATAGGAATTCCAAAAACTATAGACAATGATGTAGCATGTACAGATATAACTTTTGGATATAATACAGCAGTTTCAGTTGCTGCAGAAGCATTAGACAGATTGCATACAACAGGTGAAACACATCACAGAATAATGGTATTAGAAGTAATGGGAAGATATGCTGGATGGATAGCATTAGAATCAGCTATTGCTGGAGGTGCTGATGTTGCACTTATACCAGAAATTCCATATGATATAAACAAAGCAGTAGAAAAGATAAACAAAAGAATAAAAAGAGGAAAAAGATTTAGCGTAGTAGTTGTTGCAGAAGGAGCAACACCAAAAGGTGGAACACTTACAATAGAAAACACAAGAGACAATGGAAAAGGTGTAGACAATACAAAACTTGGTGGAATAGGCTCAAGAGTAGCAAAAGAATTAGAAGAATTAACAGGATTAGAAGCAAGAAATACAACACTAGGATATATGCAAAGAGGAGGAACTCCAACAGCATTTGATAGAGTTTTATCTACAAAATATGGTGCACAAGCAATGCAATTTGCAATAGAAGGAAAATTTGGAATATTAACAGTATTAAAAGATGGCAAATTAGATTCAGTATCATTAGAAGATGTAGTAGGAGAGAATAAAGAAATTGGTGCAGTATCAGGAAACACGAAAGAAAGTAATATCAGAAAAGTAACAATGGATCATGACCTAGTAAAAACAGCAAGAAGAATAGGAATATGCTTAGGAGACTAAAAGTAAAGTAGAGATATAATAAACGGGCGACCAATGGTCGCCCCCCTACATACAAAATACATAATAAATAACGTAGGGGCGAGCAGTGCTCGCCAGCATAAAATGATATGAGGATAAGAACATTAGAATAAATTAAACACGCTACTGTAGCTCAGTTGGTAGAGCAACAGATTCGTAACCTGTAGGTCGGCGGTTCGATTCCGCCCAGTAGCTCCAGTAACGTTTCTGTTAGAACTTTTATATAACAGATAGATATTGATAAATCAATCAGTTAAATGGTTGATTTTTTTATTTAGAATTTGACAGTTTTATGTAAATATGATATGATTATAAGTGATGTAACACTTTGCATTACTCCGTTGCATCAAGAACTATCCACATTTTGAAATGGGCGTCTGCCCAAGGAGGTAAACTATGGCTTACAAGACAATCGAAGAACTCATCAACGACTCTATCCGGGTCATTCCTGGAATGATTGCGGTTTACCCGCAGTATTCTCAGGAAGAAGTTATCAATGTGTCGGAAATCGTTCCGAAGTTCCCTGGTCGCTATGCGACAAATAACTCAACGGTCGCTTTCGTACACAACGGAAACTTCTTTGTCACGCCGTACACTAGGAGTGCGATGACTGTTCTGACTGCTAACGGTTTTAAGAAGGCATACTTCTATGTACCGTTTAGCAATTGGGATTATCCCAAGTCTGAGCAGTTCAAGTGGAACGCTCTTCGTGAAAACGCTCATCAGTCCTACAAAGCAGATTTTGTTTCTGACTGTGAAGCCTACTGTGATGAACGTCACATCGGGTCTATCAGCGAGGAAACTCTCGCAAACTGCTTTGAAATGCCTGAAAATGGTGTCAAGGTAAAACACCTCTATTTTGAGGATACATACTACCCCATCATGAATCAGAGCTGTCTGGACTGCAGCTGTGTTAACCTTGGACACTTTTGCTGCAACAATGGTCGCGTGGTATTTGTTTACCGTAACGGAAAGACCTACGTTGCTAAAGGGTACAAGATTCTGAGCGAGCTGCGTGCTGCTGGGTATACTGAGTCTGGTCTCTTCGTACCGTTTTCGAACGGTGAAGAAATTCAGGACTATGCCCTGAGAGTATGTTGGGAGTCCATCACCAAGTAGGTTAGTTTTCCATTGACAAGCATTGCAAGTCTTGGAGCATTGGGGTCAGCTTTGGCTGGCTCCTTTGTTTTTTATTAGAGTTTTATTGAATTTTCCAAATAATCTATGTATAATAAATATAGGAAATGACAATTCCACAAACGTGGTTTTGCCAAGTTAAGGATTTAATAAACCATTAAGCTCAGCACAGCAGAATGGTTTATTTTTTTATTTATGTAGTTGCTTATCAACCCAGTTCTTATACAGAACTGCTGTCAAGGCAACGTTTAATGTTAAAGAAAACATATTTCGACTCTCATTCTACTTTTTCAAAATGCTGATAATCTTTTTTTCCATTCCATTCACCACCCCAAGACCAACCTCGTTTTATAAAGGCATTGTATAGAGCATCCCATTTTTTTATCATACCTTTTTCATTGAGTTTACGATTTGTATATTTAGTACCTTTAGTTGGGGAGATGTAGTTACCTACAATATAAGGATTATAGAGAGGATTAATATCTATACAGTTTCCATATGAATGTTGAGAAAGTTTATTTGTATTTGCAACTACTCGATAACAAAAAGCTGATGTGTTATTGTCAGACATGGAATCTTCATCATTAGCATTATATTCATCGATAAGTTTTATTTTTTCAATAGGGTATTTTTCTTCATAAACTTCTTTAAATATATCTAAAACTTCTTCGGATAAATTTTTATTTACAATCATTTCACCTACATGAGATTTATTATCGAATCCCCAATATGTTATTTTTAAATAAGCTAAATTATTTATATTAATCGAATCAAATTTTGAAGGAATAGAGTTACCACGCATTTTCTCCAAGATGTTGCTAGGAATTTTACTACTAGTAAAAATAGTAGAATCTGATTTAGTTAATGAAGTTGATGTAGAAATTTCATTGCTTTTTTGTTTTGAAGAATGGGATGAATAGAGAGCTTCAGTATTACTTTTATTTTTTAGAAATAGTCGATTAAAAAATTTGGCAATAAGTAGATAAAGGATTGAAATTGTGAAAAGAATAATAAATATGTCAAAAATAAATTTCTTAATAATAATCCCTCCAGTTAATATATTGTATGGCTAAATAAACAAATTATTATTATTTTAGGGAAGTATTTTTAATTTACAATGTTAACATAATATGATATAATATCTGCTAGGTTAATGAGATTACTAGCTTTTTTTATATATTTCTTGATTTTAATAATACGATTTGATATTATACTATACAAGAAAGAGAAGTATGTCAAAATACTAACTATAACATAATATATAAAGAGGTGTAATATGGGATTTTTTGATAAATTAAAATCAGGCTTAACAAAAACAAAGAATTCAATTGATGAAAAAATTAATAATATATTTAGTGTTTTCAGAAAAGTAGATGAAGAATTATTAGAAGAATTAGAAGAAGCTTTAATTATGTCTGATATAGGAATAGAAACAGCAACTGAAATTATAGAAAATTTAAAAACAAGAATTAAAAGAGAAAAATTAGAGGATGCAGAACAAGTAAAATCAGCTCTTAGAGAAGAAATGAAAAATATTTTTGATAGTGTAGATAAATCATTAAAATTAGAAACAACACCATCTGTAATTTTAATAGTTGGTGTAAATGGTGTTGGAAAAACTACTTCTATAGGAAAAATTGCAAATAGATTAAAAAAGGATGGAAAGAAAATTGTAATTGCAGCAGCAGATACTTTCAGAGCAGCAGCTGTAGAACAGTTAGAAATTTGGGCTAATCGTGCAAATTGTGATATTGTAAAAAAAGAAGAGGGAATAGATCCTGCTTCTGTAGTTTTTGATGCAATTAAAAGAACAAAAGAAACAGGTGCAGATATATTAATATGCGATACAGCAGGAAGACTTCATAATAAACAATATCTAATGGATGAATTGTCAAAAATTCAGAAAGTTATAGATAAAGAATTGCCAGATAGTTCTAAAGAAGTTTTACTGGTATTAGATGCAACAACTGGTCAAAATGCTATCTCACAGGTAAAAGCTTTTAAGGAAACAACAAATTTAACAGGAATTGTATTAACTAAGTTAGATGGAACTGCAAAAGGAGGAGTAACTTTAGGAATAGTAAATGAAAATAAAATACCTGTAAAATTTATTGGTGTTGGTGAACAAATTGATGATATGGAAATATTTAATTCAGATGATTTTGTAAAAGCTATTATTTAAATTATATAAATTAATGGAGGAAAAATGGGGAGTAAAGAAGGTTTGAAAAATAAGCAGAAAAAAAAGCTGATAAAAAAAATACAAACTAGAGTATGGTTAGTTATAGTGAGCATAATATTTTTTGCAGTATTGGCATATATATCATTTAGAGGAAGTTACCTTGAAATATTAGGAATAGGGGAAAAATATTCGAATGTATTAGCTAAAAAACAAACTTATAAATATGGAATAATGGCAATAATCTTTTTTGTTGTATATTTAAGTGTTTATATTACTAATAAAGCAATAGAAAAAGGATTAAATAGTTTTTTTAAAGATGAAAAAGTTGAAATGCCTAAACTTCCAAATAAAACAATAGCATTAATAGCAGCGATTATATTTTGTATGATTCTATCTAATGGTTTCATAGAAAAAACGATGTTTTTCGTTAATAGTGCTTGGTTTGGATATAATGATCCAGTTTTTTCAAGAGACATTGGTTTTTACATGTTTAAGTTACCACTTTTACAAAGTCTTGTAGTTTATTTTATTGAACTCATGGCAGGACTTACTGTTTATATAGCTATATATTATATCATTGCTCTTAATGTATTCTTTAATGGTATAAGTTCTGAGTCTGTTAAAAAAAGTTTATTAATAAAGCATATAAGTTTTAATCTGATTCTTATTGCTTTTGCAGTTGCAATATATTTTATTTTAAAAACTCAAGGAATGTTGACGGATGAATTTTTAACAATAAATGATGATGCTTCAACTCGAATAATAGGAGCAGGAGCTATAGATATAACAATAAAAAAGTGGGGATATATAATACTTGCACCAATAATTGTAATAAGTGTATTTATTGCAACTAAAAAATTTAAAAAGCATGAAACGAAAAAAGTGATTATATCATTATGTGTTGTTCCAGCATATTTACTTATTATGTTTGTAACAATGGTAGGATATAAATTAGCTTTTATTAATTCTAACGAGCTAGAAAAACAAGAAAAATATATAAGTGCTAATATAGAGAATACTCAAAAAGCATATAATATTGATTTAGATGTTAAAGAAATAGAGGATACAGGAAGTGTTAACTTAGAGGATATTGTTTCTAATGATGGGATTATAAATAATATTCCTGTTATAGATCAAGAAACTACATTAAAAAATTTAAATATTTCTCAAACAAGTGTTGGATATTATTCATATGAAGATATTAATCTTGCACAATATGAAATAGATGGAAAAACAAATTTAGTATATTTAGCACCAAGAGAAATTTTAAATAATGATAGCGTAGCATATAATAATAAAACATATGAATATACTCATGGGTATGGTGCAGTTATTACATCGGCAACAAAGGTAGATAAACTAGGAGTAATTGAATATATAGAAAATGATTTCGATTTAGCAAATGATAAAATACAGATAAAAGAACCAAGAATATATTTTGGATTAAAAACCAATAGTACAATAGTAACTAATACGAATAATAAAATAGAATTTGACTATCCTAAAGATTCAGTGCAAGATGCAGAGTATCAGTATAATGGTAAAGCTGGCTTAAAGTTGAATTTGATTGATAGAATAATTTTAGGATTGCATGAAAAAAATCCAAATTTGGCATTTTCAAGTAATGTAAATAATGATAGTAAAATTATAACTAATAGAAATATAAGAGAAAGAGCAAAAAAACTTATGCCATATCTTTTATATGATGAAAATCCATATTTAGTAATATCAGATGATGGAAGATTAGTATGGGTTATAGATGCATATACAACATCTAATGAGTATCCTTTTTCTCAAACAACGTCTTTTGAATATGAAGGATATACTAAAAAGATTAATTATATAAGAAATTCTGTAAAAGTTTTAGTAGATGCTTTTGATGGAACAATAAATTTTTATATAACAGATGAAACTGATCCTATAGCAATGGCTTATAACAACATATTCAAAGGTCTATTTGAAGAAAAAAGTGAGATACCACAAGATATATCTAAACATTTTGTGTATCCAAAACTTTTATACAAAATACAATCAAATATATTAAATGAATATCATAATGTAAGTTCTGATGTATTATATAGAGGAAATGATGTATGGTCAAAAGCAACATATTCTACTACTATTAATGTAACTAATAAAGGAGCCGAATTTGAACCATATTATTCTTTAGTAAAATTGGAAAATTCTGAAGAAGTAAAATTAGGATTAATTGTGCCATATACTCAATCAAATAAACAAAATATAAGAGCATATTTGATAGGAACAACAGATGGAGATGATTATCAAAAATTAACTTTGTACAAATATGCAGAAAATAGTAATGTTTTAGGAACTATTCAGTTGGATACACAACTGATAGAAGATGCAGAAATATCTAAAGAAATTGAAAAGATTTCTATTACTGGAACAAAATTAACCAAGAGCATGATTGTAATACCAGTAGGTGAAAAATTATTATATGTTGAACCTATTTATCAACAAGCTTTAAATGATAGTACAAGTGCACCAATATTAAAGAAAGTAGTAGTGGCTTCTGGAAATAAAGTAGCAATTGGAAACACACTAAGCGAAGCTCTAGAAAACCTAGTATCAAATTCAGCAGGAAGTATAAAGGTACCAAATTCAGATTCTATTGATGACCTTATCAAAGAAATAATAGAAGCAAATAATAATCTTAAGAAATCAACAGAGGCAAAAGACTGGGAAATGATAGGAAAAGATCTAGAAAAGCTACAGAAGCAAATAGATCAATTGGAAAAATTTCAAAAAGAGCAAAAACAAAAATCAAATAAAGCAGAGGGAATCTTCCAAAAAATTTTTGAATAAAGTGAATATAAGTTATGATAATAGCCACCCTAAATAAAAGGGTGGTTTTATTATGAGAAGAAAATTAAAAAACAAAAAAGACTCTACTATTAATTATATAAATTATACTTTAGCTAAAAAAAATATCATTGAGTTGAATAATTTATTAGGAAATTCAAAAGCTATGTTTTTTAGAAATTTTATAGGAGGTATCTCAAGGGGAATAGGCATAGGAATAGGTGTAACAATAATAACAGCAATTGTTATATATTGTTTACAGAAAGTAGTAAGATTAAATATTCCACTAATAGGAACATATTTATCGGATATATTAGAAATAGTTGGAAGAAATAAAAACTCCCAACTATATTAATATATACTATTTAATTAGCTTTTCAAGTATCTGGATAGCATTTGTTGCAGCTCCCTTTCTAATGTTATCTGCAACAACCCACATATTAATTCCGTGTTTTACGCTATAATCTCGCCTTATTCTACCAACAAAAATCTCATTGTGGTCATTGGCTAAAGTGGCAAGTGGATAAACATTATTCGTTGGGTCATCCTGTAGAACGATACCGCTACTATTAGCTAAAGTCTGTTTTAATTCATTTATATCAAAATCATTTTCAAATTCAACGTTAATAGATTCACTATGACAATTCATAACAGGAACTCTTACAGTAGTGGCAGTAATAAGTAATTTATCGTTATGTAAGATTTTTCTTGTTTCATTTATCATTTTCATTTCTTCTTTTGAATAACCATTTTCTAAAAATACATCTATATGAGGTAAACAGTTGTTGAAAATAGGATGAGGAAATTTTTTTGTTGTAGGAGTTCCTTTGATTCCATTTTTTAAATCTTCAACTCCATTTTGACCTGCCCCAGAAACAGCTTGATAAGTAGAATAGACAATTCTTTTTATTTTATATTTTTGGTCTAAAACATTTAAAGGAACTACTGCTTGAATTGTAGAACAATTTGGGTTAGCTATAATTCCTTGATTCCATTCTATGTCATCTGGATTAATTTCAGGAACTACTAATGGAACATTTTTATCCATTCTAAAGGCACTACTATTATCAATTACAACACAACCTTTGCTTACTGCAATAGGAGCATACTTAATGGAGATTTCACCACCTGCAACAAATATTGCAAAATCGAATCCTTCATCGAAAGATGATTCAGTTAGTTTCCTTATTGTATATGTTTTATTCATAAATGTTATATTTTTATCAGCAGATTTTTCCGAAGCAAATAAAACATATTCTGAAATAGGCAAATTTCTTTCTTCCAAAACTTTTAAAACAGTTTGACCAACTAAACCGGTAGCCCCTACTATTGCTAATTTGTAATTATTATTCATAACTATCAACTCTTTTCTATAAGTTTGTAGAATTTTTCTAAATTAAGAAAAAATTTAAATAAGATTTTTCATAACAATTTTTATATTTCATTATTTATAATATATTAGAATTATAATAAATGTGTAACAAAAATAAAAGTAATATTTAATATTTTTATTTTTTTTCTTATTTTTATTTGCATTTAAAATGTTTTTATGTTAGAATATCTTGTGTTAAAAACGGACTTAGCAAATATATTTTGTTTATAGAACCTTAAGGAGGATACAAATGGGAATTGTTAAAAATATTTTTATAGTAGTTTATGTATTAGTTTGTTTGGCTTTGATAATAATAAGTATGATTCAAAATAAAGAGGATGCCGGAATGTCTGGAACAATCTCAGGTTCTTCAACAAGTAATTTCTATGAGAAAAATAAAGGAAGAACTAAAGAAGGTAAACTAAAAAAATGGACAATTATAATAGCAATAGTATTTCTAGTATTAACAATAGCTTTATCTATAATATATGCATTATAATAAATTTTTATAACTATGAGGCAGAAGGCAACATACTTCTGCCTCATTTTGTTTAGAATATAGATTTTGTGGTATTATGAATAAAAAGACATAAAAAAGAAAGGAAATTTTAATATAATGAATAATCAAAATGATTTTATTGAAACTAATCAAATAAAAGAAAAATTGGTTGGGACATTTATTAATCATAAGAGTTTTGGATTTGTTATTCCAAATGATAAGGGAATAAAAGAAGATATTTTTATACCTAAAAAATACATTAATAAAGCCAAGAATAATCAAAAGGTTGTTGTAAAAATTACAAAGCAGCCTTCTGAAGGAAAAAAAGCTGAAGGAGAAATAGTAGAAGTTTTAGGTAATATAAATAAATTTGGAGTAGATTTAATGTGTATGGTTAAAGAATATGATTTACCATTCGAATTTCCTGAATTTGTTTTAAAAGAAGCAGACAGAATACCTGATAAAATTAATGAAAATGAAATTGCAAATAGAGTTGATTTGAGAAACGAGAGAATTTTTACTATTGATGGAGAAGATGCAAAGGATTTAGATGATGCAGTATGTGTAAAGAAAAATTCTAAAGGAAATTATATTTTAAGTGTTCATATTGCAGATGTTAGCAACTATGTAAAAGAAAATACAAATTTAGACCAAGAAGCAATATTAAGAGGCACAAGTGTATATATGTTAAATACAGTTATACCAATGCTACCAGAAAAATTATCAAATGGAATTTGTAGTTTAAATGCAGGAGAAGATAGATTTACTTTGTCAATTACTATGGAAATTGATAATAAGGGGAATGTAATTTCTTCAGAAATCTATAAAGCTGTAATACGTGTAATAGAGAGAATGTCATATACAGATATAGCAAGATTATTGAGATATGGAAAATATGAAGAAATAGAACCATCAAAATATCTTTTGAAAAAATATAATAAGTATATAGAAGATTTTAGATTAATGGAAGAATTGGCTAAAATTTTAGAGAAAAGAAGAAATTATGCTGGAGCATTAGATTTAGATGTTCCAGAAACAAAAGTAATATTTGATAACAAAGGGAAAGTAAAAGATATTGAAAAGTATGAATATACATTTGCTAATAAAATAATTGAAGAATTTATGCTTACTGCAAATGAAACAATAGCAGAAAAATTCTTTTGGCTAGAAGCACCTTTTATATATAGAGTTCATGAAAAGCCTGATGCAGAAAAAATAGCTGAATTAAATAAATTTTTATTTAATATAGGATATAAAATTAAAGGTAATAAAGATGATATATATACAAAATCTTTTAGTGATGTTTTGGAAAAAGCTAAGGGAACAGAAGAAGAGCAAGTTGTATCAAATCTAATTTTAAGAACATTAAAAGTAGCAAGATATGAAAGTGAGAATAGAGGACATTTTGGATTGGCAAGCAAATATTATTGTCACTTTACTTCTCCAATAAGAAGATATCCAGATTTATATATTCATAGAATAATATCAGAATATATAAAAAGAGATTATAATGTAAAAGAAGAATATATTTCTAAACAAAAAGAATTAGCTGAAAGATATTCATATACTTCATCAGTTGCTGAAAAGAATGCTCAAAAGGCAGAAAGAGAAATAGTAGATATAAAAAAAGCTGAATATATGCAAAGTAAAATAGGAGAAAAGTATTACGGAATAATAAGTGGTGTTACATCATTTGGTGTGTTTGTAGAATTAAAAAATACTGTAGAAGGTTTAATTAGATTTGATGATTTAGGAAATGATTATTATGTTTATGATGATAATAGGAAAACTTTAACTGGTGAAAGGACAAAAGAAACATTTTCACTAGGCAATAAAATATATGTTGAAGTAATAGAAGCTAGTAAGGATACAGGAAAAATTAGATTTAAAAAAACTGAAAATAAAAAACAAAAAAAGTATTCTTCAAAAAGAAAAAAATAATTTATATTTTCCTCTTTATCTTTTTAGTTTCTTGTAATATAATATAACAGATTAATATTATATATGCGAGGGGGCTAATATAATGGAAGAAAAACGAAAGAATAGATTTAAAGATGATAATGACTTTGAAAAGACAAAAGTTATATCAACTGATGAAATAGAAAAAGCAGCTAGTAGAAAAAATACAAAAAAAGCTAAAAGAACAAAAAAAAATAAAAAGAAGAAAAAGCATCCAAGATTTTGGTTAGCAGTAAAGATAATGCTTATAATTATGATTCTTGTTATAGTTGTGGGAGCTGGAGTTTTTGCAGGAACTATAATGGGATTGTTCGGAGATGAATTTAAACTAACAGAAGCAGATTTATTAATTTCATACTCAAATTCTGTTATTGTAGATGAAAAAGGAAAAATAATAGCAACCTTAAATGGTGAAGAAAATAGAGAAATAATAAGTAAAGATGATATGCCAAAATATTTACCACTAGCCTTTGTAGCAATAGAAGATGAGAGATTTTTCTTACATAGTGGAGTGGATTGGAAAAGAACAGCAGCAGCTACTATGAGTTTTGCTATAGGAGGAGGAGAATCCTCTTTTGGTGGTAGTACAATAACTCAACAATTAGTTAAGAATATAACGAAAGACAAAGAAGATGAAGGCGTAGCAGGAATGCTTAGAAAAGCTAAAGAGATTAGCAAAGCATACCAGGTTGAAAAATTGATTTCTAAAGACGAAATATTAGAATTATACCTTAATATTATATTCTTAGGAGGTACTTCATATGGTGTCGAAGTAGCTTCACATACATATTTTAATAAGAGTGCATCAGACTTAAGTATTGCAGAAAGTGCTTTCTTAGCAGGAATGACTCATTCACCAAATAATTATAATCCTTTTGCTAAAGATGCTGATATGGAGCAAATTAAAAAGAGAACAAAAACAGTTCTTGGAAAAATGCGAGAATTGGATGAAAAAATGACAGATATAGAATTTATAAGTGAAGACGAATATAATAAAGCCATAAAAGAAGTAGATAAAGGTTTAAAATTTAAAGAAGGAAAAATAGAAAAACAATCTTCATATTCTTATCATACAGAAGCTCTAATTACACAAATATTAGATCAACTAGTAGAAGAAAAGGGTATGGATAGAGAGTATGCAAAGAAATATCTTTATGGTGGAGGATTTACAATATATTCTACAGAGGATTCTAAAGTACAAGATAGAATAGAAGAAGAACATAATAAAGAAAAATATATGATAACAACAAAAACAAAAAAGAATGATAAAGGTAAGCTAGAAAAACAACAAACACAAGCAGCTACAGTTATAATAGATCAAAAAACTGGATATGTTTTAGGAGCAGTTGGAGGATTAGGAAAAAAGGAGACTGCTTTTGGAACAAACAGAATAAATGTTCCAAAACAAACAGGTTCATCAATGAAACCAATTGCAGTTATTGCACCTTCTTTAGAAAAGGGATTAATTACAGCAGGTTCTGTTGTAGATGATGTTCCTATTGACAGATATAAAGGAAAACTAAAAAATTGGTATTCTCCTAACAAGGGGTTATCAAATATAAGATACATGCTTAGAATTTCACAAAATACAACAGAAGCTCAACTACTTGAAAAATTAACACCTATAAAATCAATTGAATTTTTAAGAGAATTAGGAATTACCTCTTTAGTAACTAGTGATGAAAATAAAAAAGCAAATGATGAGAATTTATCTCTAGCATTAGGAGGTGTAACATATGGAGTTTCCCCATTAGAAATGGCGGCAGCATATGCTACTATTGCTAATGATGGGGAATATATAGAACCAACTTTTTATAGTAAGATTGTAGATTCCCAAAATAATATAATTTTAGAGCCTAATCAAGAAAAAAGAAGAGTTATATCTGAAGAAAATGCTTTTATATTACAAAGTCTATTAACTGAATCAATGTCTACTGGTGGAGAAAAAGTTAATAATCCTGAAAATGGTACTGGTGTTGCTGCAAAAATACCAGGAATGCAAACTTGTGGTAAGACAGGTACAACAAATGATAGTTTCGATGGATGGTTCTGTGGCTTTACTCCATATTATACTGGAGCAACATGGTTTGGATATGATTATAATGCTTGGGTTTCATCAAGTACATCTACAACAATTTGGGCTTCAATTATGAAAGATTTGCATAAAGATTTAAAAAATAAATCATTTGAACAACCTAAAGGAGTTACAACTGCAAAAATATGTAAAGATTCAGGTTTATTGGCAACTGATGAATGTTCAAAAGATCCAAGAGGTACAAGAGTATATACCGAATATTTCAAAAGAGGAACAGTGCCAACTGAATACTGTGAATGCCATGTATCAGCAGAAGTTTGTAAAAAAACAGGAAAATTACCTAGTGATGATTGTGAAGAAACAGAATCTAAAATATTTATAACAAGAGAAAATGCAGATAAAGAAAAAGCTTGGAAAAAGGCAAAAGATGCTAAATATATGTTGCCTACAGAAGAATGTAAAGATTGTACTAAAGCAAAAGAAGATGAGAAAAAGAAAGAAGAAGAGGAAGCAAGAAAAAGAGAAGAAGAGGAGAGAAGGAAAGAGGAAGAAGAGAATAATCAACAAGATCCAGAAGAACCAACAGAGCCATCTGAACCGGAAGAACCAAATAAAAAACCAACAAAACCTGAAGAACCAGCTCAAAATACAACTCCAACTCAAATAAAACCTACAACTACACCAGAAAAAACAACCAAACCAGCTAACAAAACAACTACTTCTTCAAAAAAATAAATTAATATAAATCAGGAGAGAAGACTAGATGCATATAAAATTATATAATACACTTACAAGAGAAAAAGAAGATTTTAAACCAATTGAAGATAATAGAGTTAAAATATATTCTTGTGGACCTACGGTATATTCATATCCACATATAGGTAATTACAGAGCATATTTATTTATGGATTCATTACGAAGAGTACTTAAATATAATGGATATGACTTACTTCATGCGATGAATATAACAGATGTAGGACACTTAGTTTCAGATGCTGACGAAGGCGAAGACAAAATGATGAAAGCAGCTAGAATAGAAAAAAAAGATCCATATGAAATTGCAGAATTTTATATGAATATTTTTCTAGAAGGTTTAGAAAAGTTGAATATATCTAAACCAGAGATAATTTGTCGAGCAACTGAACATATTAAAATAATGGAAGATTACGTAAAGAAAATAATCGAAAATGGATATGCGTATGAAACAGATAAAACTATATATTTTGATACATCAAAATTAGATAAATATGGTGTTTTATCAAAAATAAAAATTGATGAACAAAAAGCTGGTGCTAGAGTTGAGTTTGATCAACAAAAGAAAAATAATGTGGATTTTGCAATATGGATTAAAGCAGATGAAAATCATATTATGAAATGGGATTCTTTCTGGGGAAAATGCTATCCAGGATGGCATTTAGAATGTTCTGCAATGAGTCAACATTATTTAGGAGATGTATTTGATATACATACTGGAGGAGTAGATCATATTCCAATTCATCATGAAAATGAAATCGCTCAATCAAAAGGAGCAACTGGAAAGATACCAGCTCATTATTGGATGCATTGCGAATTTTTACAAATAAATGGCGGAAAAATGTCAAAGAGTCTAGGAAATCTATACACATTAGATGATTTAGCCCAAAAGGGATATGAACCATTAGTGCTAAAAATGTTTAATTATGGTTCTCATTATAGAACTCAAATAAATTTTACATGGGAAGCTTTAAATTCTGCCAAAATTGCATTGAAAAGATTAAAAGAAGGATATGCAAAACATTTAGTAGGTAAAGAAAATATTGATAGAACTGTTATAGATGAATTTGAAGAAAAATTTCATAAAGAAATAAATGATGATTTAAATTTAACTAATGCTATGAGTATAGTTTGGGAAGTAATTAGATATCCTAAAAAGTCTAAAGATTTTGCAGATTTATTGCGTAAATTTGACGAGGTTTTAGCTTTAGATATTGATAAACCAATGAAACAAATGGAAGTTATTCCCGAAGAAGTGAAAAAATTAGTTGCAGATAGAACAAAAGCTAGAGCGGAAAAAAAATGGGATTTATCCGATGAAATAAGAAATGAAATAATAAAATTAGGGTATAATGTTAAAGATACCAAGGATGGAATGGTCGTAGAAAAAATATAGTTAATTTGTTATAATAAAATTGTTACAATGAAAGGGGCACACAAATGACAGAAAACGTTAAAATGAACTTCTTCAAAAAGTTAATTTTATCGATAAAAGATTTAGATAAGTATGATCAAATAGCAATTCAACCTCTTAGAAAGGGAATAAGTTATTTTGTTAAATTAATACTGCTTATTTCAATTATTCTATCGGTAATGTATACAATACAAGCTTATCAGTTATTCTCTACTGCTAAAGAAAAAATTAATGATATTCCAGATTTTGAATATAAAGATGGAACATTAGCTTTTAAAGAGAAATCTGATCCAATATTGTTTGAAGATGTATCTAATATAGTCAATTGTATATTAATAATACCAGATACTAATAAAGAAAAAACAGATGAATATATTTCAAGGGCTAAAACATATAATAGTTGTTTAACTTTAAATAAAGATAAATTTTCTATAGCAATAAAAGACAATAAATTGGATTTTAGTTATAAAGATTTATTTGAAGCGACTAATATAACTTCTTTTAATAAAGAAGATGTAAAAAAATTAGTAGATAATATAAATATCATTAGTTTAAGTATAGCATTTTTCTTAGAAATTACAGCATATTTATTCTTATGGAATTTATTTGCAATGGCATTAGATGTAACGATAACTTTTCTAGTAAGCTATATTACTTCTAAATTTGCAAGAATAAAGCTAAAACTTACTGCAATGATAAATATAGCTATACATTCATTATCCTTGCCAATAATATTATATATGCTTTATAATATTGTAAATATTTTAACAGGATTTGAAATAAGTAACTTTAGAGTAATGTATATATTAGTAGCGTCTATATATGCTTGGATTTCAGTATTGATAATCAAAGCGGATTTTATAGAAAAGCAAATTGAACTAGCAAAAGTAATAAAAGAACAACAAAATATACGAAAAGAAATGGATGAGCAAGAGAATAATGATACTGAAGAGGAATCAAAAGAAAAAGACAATAGAGTAGAAGAACCACCTGAAGATAAAAATGAAAATGAGGTGCAAAGCCCAGAAGAAAATGTTAGTGAAATTAAAGAAGAAAATAATTAAAAAAGCAAATTATTAAAGGAGATTATGATGGATAACAATCAAAAAAAACAAAAAAGAGGTAAATTTATAGTTTTAGGAGTATTTATAGCTATTATATTATTTGTGGCTTTAATAGGAGTAATTGTATATAATAAAAATAAACAAGAAGAACAACAATTAGCATATACTGAATTAATAAAAGATATTAATGCAGGAAAAGTTGAAAAATTAGAAATGACATCAGGAAGTCAATCTGTAAAAGTTAAGTATAAAAATAAGGATGAAGAAAAGAAAGTATTAGTTCCAAGTGTACAAGCCTTTGTAGAATTAGTTCAAGGAAAAGTAGATACATCTTCAATTGAGAATATAGATTTAAAACAAAAAGAACCTTCTGTTATTACATCTTTTTCAAAAAATTTCATATCATTATTACCAACTATTCTTATGGTTGTATTAATAATAATGATATATCAAATGCAAGGTTTAGGTGAAAAAGGAAAAGTATATGATGGTGCCGAAAATGATACAAATGTAAAATTTGATGATGTAGCAGGCTTAGAAGAAGAAAAACATGAATTAATCGAAGTAGTAAATTTCTTAAAGGAACCAAAAAAATTCGAAGAAATGGGAGCAAAGATTCCTAGAGGAATTTTACTATGTGGAAAGCCAGGAACAGGAAAAACTTTAATAGCTAAAGCAATAGCAGGTGAGGCAGGAGTTCCTTTCATTCCAATGAGTGGATCTGAATTTATTGAAATGTTTGCTGGACTTGGAGCTTCTAGAGTTAGAAAATTATTTGAAAAAGCTAAAAAAATAGCTCCTTGTATAATTTTTATAGACGAAATTGATGCAATTGGTTCTAGAAGAACAAGTAATTCAGGTGCTGAATCTGAAAATAATCAAACATTAAATCAATTGCTAGTTGAAATGGATGGATTTGAATCAAATGAAACAATAATAGTATTAGCAGCTACTAATAGACCAGAAATGTTGGATAAAGCTTTATTAAGACCAGGAAGATTTGATAGGCAAATAGTAATTTCTGCTCCAGATTTAAAAGGAAGAGAAGCAATATTAAAAATTCATGCAAAGGATAAAAAGTTTGAAGATGATATAGATTTAAAGAGTATAGCAGAAGATACTGCAGGATTTACAGGTGCAGAGCTTTCTAATGTATTAAATGAAGCAGCAATTATTGCAACAATAAAAAAACATAGCAAAATATCAAATATAGATTTAGAAGAAGCAATAAAGAAAGTAACAGTAGGACTTGAAAAAACAAGTAGAGTAATTTCAGATAAGGATAAAAGATTAACTGCTTATCACGAGGCAGGACATGCAATTGTAAGTAAGTTTTTAGCAACAAGCATGGATGTAAAAGAGGTTTCAATAATTCCAAGAGGTGTAGCAGGGGGCTATACAATGTATAAAACTAATGAAGATAAGTTTTATGTATCAAAAACAGAAATGAAAGAAAAATTAGTTGCATTATTGGGAGGAAGAGCTGCAGAAAAAATTGCATTGGATGAAATTTCTACTGGAGCAAGCAATGATATAGAAGTGGCAACTCAAGTAGCTAGAGATATGGTTACTGTCTACGGAATGAGTGATGAGATTGGACCGATATCATTAAGAACAGATGATCCAATGGAATTGCAATTATTTGGAAAAGATATTGAAGATTCAATAGGAAATGAAATAAAGAAATTAATTGATGAAGCATATATAATAGCACAAAAAATATTAGTAGAGAACATTCAGATTTTGCATGAAGTTGCAAATGTATTATTACAAAAAGAAGTTATATCAGCAGAAGAATTTGAAGAGTTTTTTAAATAAAATAAAACAAAATAAAATGAACGGCATATTTGTCGTTCATTTTATTTGTTTTAATAAATTATCTTTAATTTCAAAGCTTTTGCCTTTCAAATATTCTAAAATATCTGAAGGAGTTTCAAAATTGAAAATTATTTTTCGTGAACAAAGAAGTTGGTTTTTTAATTTAAATTTTGAATTTATTTCATTTCTTCCGTATTTTCCATCTCCTAAAATTGGATGACCAATATGAGATAAATGAGCTCTAATTTGATGAGTCTTTCCAGTATGAAGAATAACTTCTAAGTAAGAATAATTATTTGAAATATCTTCTTTTAAGACGGAATATGAAGTTATAATCTTCTTATATTTATCTTTTGGAGTATCAGAAATGTAGACTTTAGAAAGTTTTTTATCTTTAAAAAGATATCCGGTTAAAGTACCATGCTTTGGTGATAATATTCCATAGACAATGCAAGAATATATTTTTGTTATCTCCTGGTTTTTAAATTTATCTAGTAAAATGTTCAAAGCTACTTCATTCTTAGCAAATACAACAATACCAGAAGTGTTTCTATCTAATCTATGACAGGGAGCAATGTTAGGATATTTTTCCAACAATAAATTAGTTAAGGTATACTCAGAAGTATTTGGAGATACAGTTTCTATATCAATTGGTTTGTTTACTAATAAAATATTTTCATCTTCATATACTATATTTGAAAAAACAAAATCATGTAATGTTTTATATTTGTGGTTATCTATATTAGGAGATAATAGGTCATCACTTATGAAAACAGTTATTTCATCTCCAGTATGAATAATTACATTTTCAGAAACTCGTTTTCCATTAATTCTAATATCCTTTTTCCTTAAAGCTTTGTATAAGGTGTTGGTAGATAAATTCTTATATTTACTTAGTAAATAAGTATTTAATTTTTTATTATTATATTTTTCTTCAACAATTAATTTTTTCATAATGTAAATTATATAATAAAATAATACTAAAATCAATTGTTACAAAAATATTACAAAACTTTAAATTTTAATTTATAGATTGCATATAATTCGGAAAACATATATAATTACTTTTGATTATAATAATCAAGCTTATTTCAATAACATTTAGGAGGAAAAAATGAGAAAAATAAGATTATTAACAGCATTAATTATATTGTGCATAATATTATTAGCATCAACATGTGTATCAGCTATATCAATAAGTTTAGAAGATAAAAAAGTAAAGCCAGGTGAAGAATTTACTGTAAAAATAAAAATAGATGAAAATATTGTATTAGCAAATTCTCATATAGCATTTGATTCAAATTTATTTGAATTTAAAGGAACAACTCAAGAAAACTTATCTTCAAATGAACTATCAGCTGGAGATATAGCATGGATGTATACAGAGCTTGATCAAAATAAACAAGGTGTTAATGAATTAGAATTTAAATTTAAAGCAAAAGATGATGTTTCCAAAAAAACAGAAGCTACTTTTAAATTATCAGATTTAGCTCTAATAACTAAAGATGCATCTTTTCAAAATGATACGATAGATGGCAATAAAGAGTTTAAAGTTATAGTATCAGAAAAAGGAAACTTTAATGTATTTGTTATAATTATACCTATTGTAGTAGTAATTATATTATTAATAGTTATTGTTAGTATAAAGAAAAGAAGAAAGAATTAATTAGTTAATATTATCTAAGAACTTTAGGTTCAACAATAATTCTATTTTTTAATTTTGTAATATTGAAATGAAAAAATTCATATGATATAATAATTTTCAGTTTTAAAAAATAATATACTAAAGTAAAATAGAGGTGCAAAAAAGTGGAAGAAGAGAATAAACCATTAGAGAGTGAAGAAATAGTTAATGATTCACCAGAGGTAGTAGAAGAAAATAATGAAAATCAAAAAGAGACGGTAAATAAAGTTAAAGAAATCATTGAATGGATTATATGCATTATTATTGCAGTTATATTAGCTTTGCTATTTAGATATTATGTTGGAGTTCCAACTGTTGTAAAAAATGTTTCAATGCAGCCAACATTGCTTGAAGGACAACGTTTAATTTTAAATAGATGGGTAAGAACAACTTCAAAAATGCCTGAAAGAGGTGATATAATTACAGTAGAAGAACCAGATGAAAATTATTTACTTATTGAAGAAGAAAAGGCTAATTTAGCAAATCCTATTGCAATATATAATAGTCCAAATAGTGGCTTTGAAGGCTTTGTATATAATGTCTTAGAAATAGGAAAAACAAGTTTTATAAAAAGAGTAATAGGTCTTCCAGGAGAACATGTAGAAATAAAGGATGGAAAAGTTTATATAAATGACAAGGAATTAGATGAGCCTTATTTAAACGATAGCGTAATAACAGAATCAGCTCAAGGAGCATTTACCAATATTGTAGTACCACAAGGAACTGTATTTATTATGGGAGATAACAGAGGAAATTCAACAGATAGCAGACATTTTGGTTGTATTCCATTAAATAAGATAGAGAGTAAAGTGTTAGTTAGATTTTGGCCACTAAATTTAGCTGGAAAAATAGATAAATAAAATTAATATCCTCAAATATTTAGATAAAGTCTAAGTATTTGAGGATTATTATTTATAATTTAATCTCCTTTATTTACATAAAATCATAAAATATATAGAGAAAGAATAAAGGAGGGATGAGATGAATCTTGAAGGAAAAAAAATTGGGTTTGTAATGACAGGATCTTTTTGTACATTTAAAAAAACAATTCCTAAAATATTAGAAATTACCAAAAAAGGTGGAAAAGTTCTTCCTATTATGTCAAATAATGCTTATAATTTTGATACTAAATTTGGAAATGCAAAAGACTTTATTACTGAAATCGAAGATATAACTAAGCAAAAAATTATTCACAGTATAATAGATGCAGAACCAATAGGTCCAAAAAAATTAACAGATATAATGATTATTGCTCCGTGCTCAGGAAACACAATTGCGAAACTTGCTCATGGAATAACAGATACAGTTGCTGTAATGGCAGCTAAATCTCACCTTAGAAATAATAATCCATTAGTAATAGCAATATCAACAAATGATGCATTATCTGGCTCAGCTGAAAATATAGGAAAAATTTTAAATAGGAAAAATTATTATTTTGTCCCATTCAAACAAGATAATCCAATAACAAAACCTCGTTCTATTGTTTTTGATCCTGAGTATATAATAAAAACATTAGAATTAGCTCTGGATAGAGAACAGATACAACCAATAATATTATGAATATAAGAATTATCCGAAGTAATTTTAATGTTGCTTCGGATTTTTTTATTATAGAGCTATTATATGTTCTAAAAGATAAAAAAATGAATATATATAATTTATATGAGATAGGGAGGAGTTTGTATGAGTAACGTAGAAGATAAAAAGAGTTTGCAATCAAGTATAGTGCAAAACATTTTTTTAGAAAATAGAGAAAAGCTAAACATTTCAGGAGTAATAGATGTTTTGAGTTTTGATGATCAAATTGTTATTGTGGAGACTGAACTTGGACTTCTAACTGTAAAAGGGGAAAATCTAAGAATTAATAAATTAAGCATAGATACTTCAGAGGTTATTGTAGAAGGTGAAATATATAATTTAGGTTATAGCGAAAAAGAGTATTCTAAAAAAGAAACATCATTTATAGGAAAATTATTTAAATAATAATTAAGGAAGGTAGAAAGCAATACAATGACGGTAATATCAGAAACTACTTTATTTACTATATTCTTATTAGTTGGTGCTCTAGTAGGTTTACTATTTGATTTTTTTAGAATATTAAGAAAAAGTTTTAGAACTCCAGATATTATTACATATATAGAAGATATAATATTTGGAATTATAACAGGAACAATTCTTATATTTTCTATAATTATTTTTAACAATGGGGAATTACGTTTGTTCATATTTGTAGGAATTATATTAGGGAATATTATATATTGTCTTACAATTAGTAAATATGTTGTATACCTTAGCGTAAAAATTTTAGTAACTATATTAAAAATAATAAAAGGTCCTATCAAACTCATTTCGATACCTATTATATTAATTGTTAAAAAAATAAAACAATATTCTATAAAAATACAAAAAAAATTAAAAAAAGATAAAAAATAAAGGAATTATTGTAAAAAAGTAGAATATATAAATAGGGATTATTTTAATTAGAGAGAGTGAAAGGTGCATATGAAAAAGTTATTTAGTAATAATAATTTAATAAAAATGATTTTTGTATTAGTAATTATTTCTTATGCAATAATTACTCTAACAGCTCAGCAAAAAAAATTAAATTCATATGCAAATACAAATAAATACTATACTAGTAAAATTGAAGAACAAAAAGAGTATAAAGAAAAATTAGTAAAAACAAAAGAAAATTTAAATTCTGATGAATACATTGAAAAGATTGCTAGAGAAAAATTGGACATGTACTATCCTAATGAAAAAGTATATGTAGATGTAGCACAGTAATAGCATAAAAGAAAGAAATTAAATCACTTTCTTTTATGTCTTTTTTTTGACATTTTTTCAGATTTGTTGACAAGTATTTTTATATATTATAAGATTATTTTAGAGGACTTTTGGACTAAAGAGTTAAAGGAGAGAGATACAAATGTTAAAAAAATTTTTGGGGATTTTAATAATAATATTTCTGGTTTTTAGTATATGCTTGAATGTAAATGCAGCAACTACAAAAACAAAATTAAATGTAATAAAAAAAGCAAGTGAAACAAAGTATTTAGAAAAAAATCATGGATATATTTCAAAAACTATCGTGGATTCAAATGCAAGTGCAGGAGAAGTAACTATCGAATTAAATGTACTTAATACCAAAAAAGAGCAGTCAACTGAAAATAAAACATATGAGAATACAGAAGTTTATATAATGGTTTCTGAAAATCTTGCTGTGGATAGTTCAAAATTAGAAAAATATGAAAATGATATCGATAATTTAGTTAATCAAATTTTAGAAGCTAATAATAAAACTAAAATTGGAATTATTGGTATTACAGGAACAATAGTAGATGAACATCTTGATCAAAATGGAAAATTAGTTATAGGGGATAAAGATGAATCTTATGTTGAAGGGACGGAAAAAAATGCTGAAATTCTAGTAAAGCCAACAAGTGATTTAGCTACTATTAAAAATGGATTAAAAAATATGAATTCATCAAAAACAGTATATAGAATAAATTTACAAGCAGGAATAAGATTAGCTAATA
This sequence comes from uncultured Clostridia bacterium, assembly GCA_947581825.1. GTDB lineage: Bacteria > Bacillota > Clostridia > TANB77 > CAG-508 > CANPVP01. The sequence continues at coordinate 125,724 of CANPVP010000003.1, forward strand.
AAAGCTTTTCAGATAATGCAAATAAAATTTTAATTTCTTTATATGATGGAGTTCCTAATATAGCTATTGGAGAATATAGTGTTGTACTTGGAGATAATCCAGAATCATCTATAAAAACAAAACATGAAAATTTGGCTACATATACTAGAGATGAAATATTAACTTTAAGAGATTCTAAAATATCGTTTATATTGTTAAGACCTGATGATACAAGTTTTGATGAGCAGTGGTTTGAAGCTGGAACAGGAAATAAATTGTTAGACTTCGATGGTAGCCCATATGTTAAGAAATTATATGGAACAATGGATAACCCAACATATGGAAAAATGTATGAATTTACAGAAGAAAGCATAGATAAAGTTATAACTGAGAATATATCAAAGGGTGTAAAAGATCTTATTGCAACAGATATTAGTAATGTTAAAGTAGTAGATTATTTCCCAGAAGAAATAGTAAATAACTTTGAATTTTCATATAGTCAAAGACCAAGCATAGGAACTGTAAGTGATAGTATAGATAGTAAAACAAGAACTATAACATGGGATATTGGAACATTAAAAGGTGAACAAATCGCTTCTTTAAGATATAAATTAAAGCTTAAAAATATGAATAACAAAGATTTGTTAAATAAAGAAATAGCAACAAATGAAAAGTTAATATTAACCTATAATGATGATAAGAATGAATCACATACTGTTAATTTAACAACAAGTCCAACAATTAAATTAACAGAAGTAAAAAAACAATTAGAAGCAATTGTCGATGCTAATCCATCAGATAAAATGGCTGAGAAAGTTACAGTTAGTATAAAAGCAAATAAACAATTACAAGAAGTTGATGGTTGGACATTGTCAGAAGATCAAAAGACTTTAACAAAGGTATATACAGAGAACAAATCTGAAACAATACATATAGTAGACGTAGATGATATGGCTTTAGATGTTGTGGTAACAGTAAGTAATGTTGGAAAGTCAGGAGGTAACAATAATGGTAATGGGAATAACAATAACAATAACAATTCTAATTCTTCTAATGATGTTGTAAACAATAATAATGATCCAACTACAGCAAAAACTGAATTGCCAAAAACAGGATTGAGTATGATAGTATTTATGAGTTTGATAGTAGGAAGTGCAATAGCTATTATTATGTATAAAAAATATGAATATTATAAGGATATAAAATAAAAATTATTGAGAAAGACAGTTATGTCTTTCTTTTTTTTATTTTATATGATATACTGTGAATGCCAAAAATAAGCTTATAGCTAAGGGGGAAAAAATGGATTTTGAAAAAATAACATTAGCAGAATTGAGAGAATTAGCTAAAAAAGAAGAAATAAAGAATATTTCTAAAATGAAAAAAAATGAATTGATATCTGCTCTACAAGAACTTAAAAGTAGTGATGCTTCAGAGAATTCAAGCATTAAAGAAGAAAAGAAAGAGGAAACGACAAAGATAGATAACAGTAATTCAGGATATAAAGTAACAAATGAGGATGATGAAATAATAGAAGGAATACTTGAAGTATTACCTGATGGTTATGGTTTTTTAAGAGGAGAAAATTATTTACCTAGTCCTAAAGACGTATATATATCACCTATACAAATAAAGAGATTCAAATTAAATACTGGAGATAAAATAAAAGGTATATCTAGATTACCAAAAGAGGGAGAAAAGTTCCCTGCATTAATATATGTTGGAGAAGTTAATGGAGAATCACCAGAAAAAGCATTTAAGAGAAAAAATTTTGATGATTTAATACCAATATATCCTACAGAAAGATTAAGGTTAGAAACAAAACCAACAGAATATGCAATGAGATTAATTGATTTGTTATCACCAATTGGAAAAGGTCAAAGGGGTATGATTGTAGCACCCCCAAAGGTAGGAAAAACTACTTTGCTAAAGAAAATTGCAAATAGTATAACAGAAAATAATCCAGAAGTAAATCTTATAGTGCTTCTTATAGATGAAAGACCAGAAGAAGTTACAGATATGAAGCGTTCTATTAATGGAGATGTTATATATTCAACATTTGATGAAATTCCAGAACATCATGTAAAAGTAGCAGAAATGGTGTTGGAAAGAGCCAAAAGATTAACTGAACAAAATAAAGATGTTGTAATATTATTAGATAGTATTACTAGATTAGCTAGAGCCTATAACCTAGTAATACCATCATCAGGTAGAACTTTATCTGGAGGTTTTGATCCAAGTGCTTTACATAAGCCAAAACGTTTCTTTGGAGCTGCAAGAAATATAGAGAATGGAGGAAGCTTAACAATACTTGCTACAGCTTTAATAGAAACAGGAAGCAAAATGGATGAAGTAATTTTTGAAGAATTTAAAGGTACTGGTAATATGGAAGTGCATTTGGATAGAAAACTATCAGAAAAACGTATTTTCCCAGCAATTGATATAAACAAATCTGGAACCAGAAGAGAAGATTTATTACTTGATAAGAAAGAGTTAGAAACAGTATTTGCAATAAGAAAAGCGATGTCTAGTATGACGGTAGCAGAAATAACAGAACAATTAATTGATCAAATAGTTACAACAAAATCAAATGAAGAATTCTTGAAAAGAATGGAATATTTTTTGAAAAATTTATAATTATAAAATAATAGTAAAAATAGAAGTTAATTATAATAATCACTTCTATTTTTTTATTATCTTGCATATAAATTTATACTATGTTAAAATTAATTCATAAATTTTGTGGAAAAATAAAGATTTACAAAGGATGGAAAAAATGCAGATATGGTTGTTGTACATATGTTTATATGCAATATTTTTAAGCATATATTATTGTTCAAATAAAAAAGCTATTGAAAAGAATTCTGTATATGAAGTATTAGCTTTCTTTTCAACTATAGGATTTGCCTTAGTGGCATTTACATGTAAAGATGTATTTAAGGTTGATAGAATATATTTATTTATAATTTTTATAAAATCACTAGTAATAATGTGCTCATGGACTCTTAGTTTGAAAGCAATGAAGAAAATGTCGCTAAGTTTATATAGTGTAATTAGATTATCGGGAATTATATTTACAATATTATTAAGTGTTCTATTTTTAGGAGAAAAAATTACAAGTTTAATGGCTATTGGAATTATTATTGTTTTAACGGGCTTAATATTAGTAAATACAGTATCCATTAATTATGAGGAAAAAAGAAAAACTAAAATAAAATCAATTGTTATTTTGTTAGGATCATGTCTTTTTAGTGCAATTTCTAGCATAATAGATAAAAAATTATTAATGCATATTAAAAGTGGACAATTGCAGTTTTGGTTTTTATTTTTTATGACAATTATATATTGGGTAATTTTATTAGGAAGAAGAAAAAAAATTAATTTTAAAGCAGCAAAGAAAAACTTTTGGATTCCTTTGGCATCAATTTCGTTAATAATAGGAGATAGATTTTTATTTATGGGAACTGAAATACCAGAAAGTAAAATGTCAATAATAACAATTGTTAAACAAATGTCAGCAGTATATACTATTATTTTAGGTAAATATTTGTTTAAAGAAAAAGACATAGCAAAGAAATTATTATGTTCAATTCTTATTATTGGTGGAATAGTGTTAACAGTTCTATAGCTTAGATACATAAATGTGTAAACTAGAAAATATATAAGAAAAAACGAGAGGAAATTTTATGGAACTACCAAATGAATTAAAAATAGCAATAGAAAAAGTTATGGATAATACCAATATTAAGCAATTAAAACAAGATTCAGAAAACATTAGCTTTAGGTATAGAAATAAAAGTGGAAAAGGAAATAGATTGCTAACTGAAAACTCAGAAGCAATATCATATTCCATTGTAAGAATGCCATCAACTTATGCTGCTATTTATAGTGCTTTGAAAAATACCTTTGAATTATATAATGAAGACATAAAGACTATGCTAGACATAGGTGCAGGAACAGGAGCAGGAAGTTGGGCTGCCAATAGTTTACTAGAATTAAAACAAATAACATGTTTAGAACGAGAGGATGCAATGATTAATTTAGGAAAATCATTTATGAAAGCATCAGAAGATACATGTTTGCAAACGGCTGAATGGAAAAAAACAGATTTAGTATCAGAAGAATTAAATGAAAAAGCTGACTTAGTAATATGTTCATATGTATTAAATGAAATGGATTCAAATAACAGAATGAAAATCATAGAGAAATTATGGAATGCAACTAAAAAAATATTAGTTATAATAGAACCTGGAACACCAGTAGGATTTAATGAAATTAGAGAATTAAGAGAACTTTTAATAGGAATAGGAGGGAAGATAGTTGCACCATGTCCTAATATTGATAAATGTCCTATTAAAGAAGATGATTGGTGTCATTCGACTGTTAGAGTTTCAAGAAGTAAAATTCATAAACTTTTAAAAGATGGAGATGTACCATATGAGGATGAGAAGTTTTCTTATATAGCTATTTGCAAAGATAAATTTGAAAGCAAAAATATCAGAAGAGTATTAAGACATCCACATATCGAAAGTGGAAAAATAGAATTAAAATTATGTACTGTTGATGGAATTCAAGAAATTGTTGTAACAAAAAAAGACAAAGAAAATTTTAAAAGTGCAAGAAAAGCAAAGTGTGGAGAAATTTATTAACAATAAACTAATTCATAAAAGATTAATAATAAAAAGGAGAATCAATAATGAGTGAAAGATTTAAAAGCTTCTCAGCAGTAATGCTATTATTAACAAGAGAAAATGGAAATAATGAAGAAATCCTATTTCAAAAAAGAAAAAATACAGGATATTGTGATGGATTTTATGATTTATCTGCCTCAGGACATGTTGATGCAAATGAATCAATGAAACATGCAATGTGTAGAGAAGCAAAAGAAGAACTTAATATAGATATAAAAGAAGAAAATTTAGAATTTGTTTGCATGATACATAAAAACTCAAACGGAAATATTTATTACAATGGCTATTTTAAAGCAAACAAATGGAGTGGTGAACCAATTATTAATGAGCCTCAAAAAAATGAAGAATTAAAATGGTTTAATATAAATGATTTACCATCTAATATTGTTGATGATAGAGTTATAGCAATACAAAATTATAAAAATAATATTAAATATAGTGAATATGGTTGGTAAATTAAAATGTTATTATGTCGATTTGTTTAAGAAATTCTATAAGTAATCTAGTATAATATATACGAACCAATCAACTTGTTTACAGCTGTGAGAGATTATAGTAAATTGACAAAATTTACATAATATAGTATAATTAATATTATGGAAGGTTTGTAACCTTGCTATGTTTCATTTTATAGGTGGATTCCACTTATAAATATGGAAACAAGCCTTCTAAATAAATAGGAAAGGTCGGTAACGACACATGAAAGTATTTCAAGAGTACCTCGACTACGGAGAAGAAAAGACCATCGAAATCACTGGTAACTATCAGAGAGCTATTGCTCGGTTAACAGAGCTGTATTCCCCCGCTTCAGGGGCTGATCTGCTGGTGATGACGGACGATTCCGAGGTAGTTTCCAAAATCAGGCTGTGTTATGCAGCAAACGGTTCAGCAATTGATCCGCTTTTCTCTGAGATTCATGAATTTTGTCCCACACTGGAGAATGTGATTGACATTTTGTCATTCCATTACGTATGTGACGAAGTTAACAAAACAGGCGTTGTGATCATTTCAAAGGATTAAGCGGAAGTTAGCACAAACAGAAAGAGAAGGCACAGCAGAGCTGGGATGATATCCCGGCTCTGCTGTTTTTGTGTGACGTACGAGTTGTTTAATAAAAAAATGGTTATAAAGTAATGTTGAAATTCTTTTGTTCTTTTATTATAATTATTAAAGAAGTTTGCACTAATTCACAGTGTATACGTAGATATGATAATGAAAATAAAAGGAGTAAATATGATTTATTCAAAATTTATAGAAAAAGGTATGTGTATAGGTGTGCCAGCACCATCAAGTGGTGCATATGATGATTTACATATAAAAAAATATGAGAATGCGAAATCTAATCTAGAAAAATTGGGATATAAATTAATTTTGTCAAAGAATATTAATACATCAGAAAAATGCAGAAGTGCTTCTGCTATAGAAAGAGCTAAAGAAGTAAATAAAATGTTTGAAGACGAAAATATAGGATTTATAATGTGTGCAGCAGGTGGAGAATTTTTGGTGGAAATTCTTCCATATGTAAAGTTTGAAAAAATACTATCAAATCCTAAATTTGTTCAAGGATTTTCTGACCCAACAGGATTATTATTTCCGCTAACCACCAAATATGACATAGCTACTATTTATGGTAATAATTTTGGTGATTATGGAACTAGTGAATATGGTAGAAGTATTACTGATAATCTAGAAATTTTAAAAGGAAATCTAATAACACAAAATAATTATGAAATGTTTGAAGATGAAAGAGGAGAAAAAATAACAGGATTAGAAGGTTATAATTTTACAACAAAAGTAGAATGGAAAGTATTAAATAATAAAGATGTTACTATCAAAGGAAGAATTATAGGTGGATGTATAGATGTAATAGCAGAGTTGGCTGGAACCAAATATGATGGAACAAAGCAATTTATAGAAAAATATAAAGATGATGGAATTATTTGGTATTTTGATAATTGTGAATTATCAAAAGAAGAACTTATTCGTACTTTATGGAAATTTAATGAATTTGAGTATTTCAAATATACTAAGGGAATTGTATTTGGAAGAAATGGAATAGAGACATCATTTCTTGGATATACAATGGAAGAATGTCTTAAAGATAGTGTTATTAACCAATTAAATGTACCTATAATTTATGATACTGATATATCACATAAAGGCCCATGTTTGACAATTATTAATGGAGCTATTGCTAATATTGAGGCATATAATGGTGAAGGTAGCATAAGTTTTGAGCTAATATAAAATTAGTAAATTATAACTTGCTCGAAAATTGAATTCAAAATCACATCGCGCTACTCTACTTATTTAAAAAATTACTTAGAGAACTTACGATAAGCTGAAAGAAAGATTGTTTGTGGGTATAGAAATTGAAATAGAATACAAACTAGATGCAATGACTATTTGTTGTACAAAAAAATAAAACTTTAAAAAACGGAGTTATTTTTGTATACAAAAATAACTTGAAAAAATAATGCGTGTGTATTATAATTATATTAGGTGATATATATGTTAAAGAGAGAAAATTATTTAAATAAAATAAGAGAATTCTATGATAGTGATTTGATAAAAATTTTAGTAGGTATTCGTAGGTCTGGGAAATCTGTAATATTAGAGCAAATAATGGAAGAGCTTAGAGATAAAAAGATAGATGAAGCTCACATAATATATGTTAATTTTGAATTTATTGAATATGAAGATTTAACAGATTACAAAAAATTAAATAAATATATAAAAGATAAAATAGTTGATAATAAGTTGTATTATTTATTTTTTGATGAAATTCAAAATGTAGAAAACTTTGAAAAAGTAATTAACTCATTAAGAGCATCAAAAAAAGTAAGTATTTTTCTAACAGGATCAAATAGTAGATTACTATCAGATGAGCTTTCAACAGTACTTTCTGGAAGATATGTAACATTCAGAATTAATCCACTATCATACAAGGAGGTATTAGAGTTATTAGGAAAAGAAAAATCTACGGACGAAATTTTTGAAGATTATATGAAATGGGGAAGTTTACCTAATAGATTTGAATTTAAAAAAGAAGAATCAATAAAAAATTATTTGTATGGAGTTTTTGATTCAATTATTTTGAGAGATGTTGTGGAAAGATTAAAAATTAGAGATACAGCATTATTTAATTTAATTTTACAATACGTAATAGATACAATGGGAAGAGAATTCTCTGCAGAAAATATAATGAATTTTTTAAAAAATGAAGGAAGAGATGTTTCAAGTTTAACAATATATTCATATTTAGATGCACTTTGCAAAGCTTTATTAATACGTAAAGTGTATAGATATGATATTCATGGAAAGGCTGTATTAAAGACATTAAATAAATACTATGTTACAGATTTGGGAATTGCACAAATAAAAAGTAATAAAACAGAATTTGATAAGTGTTATGCAATTGAAAATATTGTTTACAATGATTTAATAATAAAGGGATATGATGTATATACAGGAAAAACTAAAAAAGGTGAAATTGATTTTGTTGCGACAAAACCAAATAAAAAAATATATATACAAGTTGCATTTAGCATTCCAAATGAGGATACAAAAAATAGAGAATTTGGTGCTTTTGAAATTATAAAAGATAATTATCCTAAATATGTAATTACATTGGATAAATTAACTTATGAGTATGAAGGAATAAAACATATCAACTTAATTGATTTTTTATTGAGTGATGATATAGATGATTAATTATTAAACAATATATATGGTGCAACTTGGGTAGTAATATTACATTAATACAGGTTTTGAGTTTGTGGGAAAAGATAAAAATACAAATGGTGATATATTCGATATTTGGGTATAACAGCGGTTTGATGTCCTCTTCACCTATCAAATTGTATATGTTATTATAAAAGTTGTTAAAAAAATAAAACAAAGATGAAAGACAAAAGAAATTAGTGATGCTTAAATATAATTATGAACAAGTATTATCAGATTAAGCTGAACAGGTTAATGGAAATTATAGAGGAGTGATATACATGGATGGAAAGGAGAAAGAAAATGGGTAATCAAGATTATTTTGATAATTTAAATACAACTATAAAAAACTATTTTGAAGTATTAGTAGATGAGATACCAAATTTTCTATATGAGTATATTAATACTCCTGAATTACAAAGAATTGGAAAAATTGGAATGAATTGTGGAACTGATTACACAAAAATATTTAATAACAAATTTTTTTATTCAAGATTAGATCATAGTATAGGTGTTGCATTAATTATATGGAATTTCACAAAGGACAAAAAACAAACGTTAGCAGGTTTATTTCACGATATTGCTATACCATGTTTTAGCCATTGCATTGACTTCTTACATAAAGATTATATAAATCAGGAAGTAACAGAAGCAGATACAAGAAAAATTATAGAAGAATCTCAAGAGATAATGAGCTTGTTAAAAAAAGATGATATACAAACAGATGAAGTTTGTGATTACAAAATATATCCAATAGCAGATAATAATACACCAAAATTATCAGCAGATAGATTAGAATATACACTATCTAGTGGAATAAGTTTTACGAAAGAGTGGGAAGTATCTGATATAAAAGAAATATATTCAAATTTAGTAGTTTTTTCTAATGAAGACAATATTATTGAACTAGGATTTAAAGATAAAGAAATAGCGGAGAAATTTGTAAATGGTGCCAGTAAAATGTGGATGATATTTCAAGGTAATAAAGATAAATTAGTTATGCAGTTTATAGCTGATTCAATGAAAACTGCAATTAACAAAAAAGTATTTGAAGAAGCTGATTTATACAAATATTCTGAAATTGAAATAATAAATAAAATCGTAAATTGCAATGAAAAGAAGCTTAGCAATAATTTTAAATGTTTTATGGAGAGCGTAGATATTAACGAAGGAGTAATTCCTCCACAAAATAACTATTATATTGGATTTGATGTCAAAAAAAGATATATAAATCCTTTAGTTAAGGATACCAGATTAACTGATTTATCTGCTAAATCAAAAGAACTTATAGAGCAAGTTAGAAATTATAAGTTTGAGAATTATGCATGGTTTCAATTTAATGTATTATAATTATAAAAGAATATAGTAATTTTCTTAATTGTGGACGAAATGATAATGAAAAGAAATAATGTAATATATTAAAAATTATTTGTATTATTATTTAGTTTAAAGGTAGGTAAAAATTAAATTATGGAAGCTAATTATATAGATATAAGTTATAATGGAAAAATAAAAGCTAAGTTCACTGTAGATGATATGTATGCTAAAATACAGAATTACATAAAGAAAAATAAAATTAATAAAACATGGACATGTCAAAAAGAAGAAAATTGTATATCAATAAATTTTAATGATGCTGTTAGTGATGAGTTTATTTTAGATGTAAATACTAATAAATTTAGTGGGGAGTGTAGAGTAAATTATGATGAAACGATAGAAGAATCTACTCTAGAAAAATTGTTAGATATGTTATTTTCAATAAAGGGTATTTTTTCTAAAATAGAAATAGATGATGATTATTCAATTTGTGAATCTTATCTAAAAAATAAAGAGATAAAAATTCAATTATTAGACTTGAATGAGCAAGATTTAGAAAAAGTAAAAAAAATTTATGAAGAGGGATATAAAGAATATAGAGTATTTTTACTTATGTGTATTGCAAGAGATTTAAATTTAAAAACATATAAAGATTTATATATTAATTCAAAAGTTTCTCACTTTGGTGCTTGTGAAAAAATAGAAAGAATATATGAAGACATGACTTTACAAATTTTTGAAACATGGCTTTATGAAACAACAACATATAAAAAAGAGAGATTTTATAATAATGAATTTTATAATATTAATAACAAGATAGCATATCAAGCCTTAGGAAGCACTGGCTTTGATACATATGCATGTTGTCATGGAATACAAAGTATAATATCAAAGAACTATGTAAAAGAAAGATCTTTTGGAGTAAGAGATGCTCAAGTTCAAAAATTCTATCGAGAAAAAATAAGAGATATGTTAAAGAATCAAGAACATGAATATGAACAATGTATTATTGCATATAAATATCTATTGTCAATTATGAAATATACAGGTTTTGAGTTTGTGGAAAAAGATAAGAATACAAATGGTGATAAACATTATACTAATTTTAAGTATAGTGATAAAATATTATCAATAAATGATGCATTAAAAAGTACAATTCAAATTGAGTAGACAAAGAAATGGCGAGTTTGGCTAGAGAAAAAAAGTGGCAATAATAATTAAAAATATGTAAAAAATGTTGATTTAATAGTAATAATTATTGTAATAGGAGAAAAAATGGAATTACCAAACGGTAAAGAAGATGAATTTATAAGTTTTATTAATAAAAAAATTAATGGATGAAAAATTCAGATTAATTACAATAATGTAAAAGAACAAATGAGTGTTGAAATTCATTTGTTCTTTTATTATAATTATTAAAGAATATGAAATAAAATTGAATTTTATTTATGATAATATAATCAATCAAATAATATAGTAGGTGAGATAATGAATAAAGAAAAAATCATAGAAAAAGTAAAAAAATTATAGGAGTGATAGTTATGAAGGCTGATATATTTGAAAATAAAAAAAATTCAATAATAGTGACATCTGGAAGTAAATATATTGATATAGATGCATATGCAGGAATAATAGCATATGCTAATTTGCTTAGATTAAAAGGAATGCCGGCAAAAGCTGTTAGGACTGCAAAATTAAATGAAAGTATAACACAAACATTATTAAATTTAGGAATAACATTAGATAAATATAAAAAAGCTAAAAATGATGAGTTTATTATAATAGATGTATCTAATAAAGATTATTTTGACAAAATAGTAAATGAAGAAAAGATAGTAGAAGTAATAGATCATCATACTGGATTTGAAGAATATTGGAAAAATAAATTAGGAAAAAATGCTAAAATAGAGTTTATAGGTTCTGTTGCAACATTAATTGTTGAAGAGTATGAAAAAGAAAACTTGCTTTCAAGAATGTCAAAAGAAATTGCAATATTGCTTATGTCTGCAATACTTGATAATACGTTGAATTTCAAAGCAAAAGTAACAAATGAAAGAGATAAAAAAGCATATAAAAATTTGGAAAAATTAGTAGGTAATATAACAAAGTATAATGAAAAATATTTTTTAGAATGCCAGCAAAATATTGAAAAAAATTTAAGAGCATCAATAGAAAATGATACAAAAACTGAAAAAATATGTGATATTTTACCATTTTGCTTTGGTCAGTTAACATTATGGAATAAAAATTATATTTTATCAAATAAAGATATAGTATATGAAACACTAAATAATATGAGTAATGAATGGATGTTAAATGTAATTTCGTTAGAAGATGGAAAAAGTTATATAATTGCAAATAATACTACAGTTAAGAAAAATTTAGAAGAATTATTTAATAAATCTTTTACTGATGATGTTTTAGAATTGGAGCAGGTTTGGTTGAGAAAAGAAATAATAAAAAAAGCTAGAGATATATTAAAGAATGAAGGTTTAATATAAATTACAATTTAGAAACATCTCAAAATGAAATATTAAAATTATTTTCTGAAAAATTAACTAGAGAATTTGGACAAGGTTTTAGTGTTCCAAATTTAAAGAAAATGAAAAAGTTTTATTTGACTTATAGAAGTGGTTCCACAGTGTGGAACCATGAATTAACTTTAGGGAAAAAAAACAGCATAGCAGGGGCGTCAGAAAACTTATAGTTTTGCACAGAGTAACAAAAATACCCACTCAAACATGATATAATATTTAAAGTTTGATGGCTTAAAATATAAATCATGAAAGGAGTGGGACAGATGAAAAGTCCATACATAGATATGTTTATTACACACAACATGGAAATGCAAATTTAAGAAGTAGGAAATAGAAGAGAAAAGAAATTTTCAAATTTATATATTTTTTTTATTTGAAAATATAAAATTAAAATTATAAAAAAATATAAAAATATATAATATAAATTAAAAATAAAAAAAATGTCGCAGTTTAATATGAAGCAAAAAAATGATAAAAATTTACAAAATTTAAAATAAAAAGTAAGTATCACAATTAACCTAAAAGATAGAAATGAGTGTTGAAATTCCTTTGTTCTTTTATTATAATTATAAAAGAATATAGTAATTTAATAAAATTTTTAATAAGCAAAGTAAATAGTATAAGTTAAAAACACTTTATATTTTTTTATGCTAATAATATAAATAAAATTTAGGAGTATATAAATGATAACTAATGATAATTTATTATGGAATATAGATGAATACCAATCAGTAGTTGATTATAAGGGAAATTCTTATAGTGCAATTAATGTATTATTAAGTGATAATGTTACCATGAGAGAAAAAGATGGAAAAATGAAAATTCTACCTAAAACAAAAGAAGAATTCGAAAAAATTTTAAGAACTACAATTTATGTATATAGTGCAATAAGAAAAGTTTATGTTCTAAATGGAAGCAAACCATATAGCAAAAAAATCTTTAGAGGTGGAAGAGACGGAAAAGTGGATAGCTCTTTTTTATCTACTAGTGATAGCCTAATGACAGCATTTGATTTTGCAAAAGGGCATGCAAAAGTTAATGAAGGATTATTACTTGTAATGGAATCTGGAAATGTGCCATATATAAATATAGGTAAATATATTTATGATGATTATGTTACTAATAATGATGGTGAACCAGAAATTCTTTTTTTACCATGTGAATCAAAGAATCCTCAAGAAATAAGTTTTTTCGATTGCTTTGAAATTGCTAAAAAACAGGGTGAACGCATATTAGGAGCTGAAGCATATATAAGAAAATTTGGCTCATTAAAATGTAGACAAGTTGAGTTAAGTGAGTTAGATTATTCAAAAGAAAAAAGTACTTTATCAGAAGAAGATTTATGTATGATGTTTTCAGAATATCAAAAAAATCTTGAGACAATTAGGAATACAGAACAAAATTCTGAAGAATATGAAAAAGCATATCAACAAATCTTACAATTCAAAAAAAATTGCTGTACATGGTTACATCAAAAATTTTATGAAATCAATCAAAGTATAGATAATCAAATAAATATAGAGAATAATGATATACAGGTTTCAGAAGATCATGATATGAAAGAAGTTTCCATAGGTAATACAGGGGATATGTATCTAGTTCAAGATAAGGTAAATAATGAGGAATATTATTTTAAACCTGCAATTTCAAAAAGTGGAGCTGAACGCCAATATAGAGCAAACATACAAGAAGCAGGTTATTTAATTCAGAGAATTATTAATCCAGAAAATGCTGTAAAATGTAATGTAACAACAATAAATGGAATGTATGGTGCTATACAACAAAAGATACCAGTAGATAGTCAAGCAACTAAAACATTTATTGAATATTTTAATAGAGGAAAGGGTACTTTATCACCTGAAATGATTAAGCAAATACTGAATGAATATTTAGTAGATTTTTGTTTATGCAATTATGATGCTCATGCAAATAATTTTATTATAGATGAAAATGGTAAATTAAGAGGAATTGATAAAGAACAATCATTTAGATATATTAAAGATGATGCAGAAAATGATATGACTTTTTCTGTAAACTATAATGAAAGATATGGCGAAGAGCCAACAATATATAATATTTTATTTGAGCAAATGAAACAGGGATTGATATCCTATGAGTATTTAGAGATTTTAAAGTATAGGGCGAGTAGGTTAGCTCAATATCCAGATGAACAATATAGAAAAATTTTTAAAGAATATGCCTATGGTAAAGCTAAAACACCTGAAGAAGCTGAAACATTGTTAAGTAGTATTTTAGAAAGAAAAAAAGATATTTTACAGAGAGTTGAGCAGCTACGCAATGAAATTTTTCAAGAATGGTATAAAAACGATAAAATTACAGAACAAGCTACACAGGCTTCAAAGTCAGAAAAAAGTCAGGAAAAGAAAACAATACCAATGAAAGCAGTTGTATCAAATGCTATTACTCAAGGCATAGCGACAGAAGATGTAACGCAAAGTGATAATGTAGAACATAAAGAAATTCAAATATACACATTAAAAGGAGTAACAAAGGATGACTAATACTTATGCTAAGGCATATACAGAGGTTTTAGAAATATTAGGATACTTTTCAGAGGAAGAATATTCTAAAATCCCTAAAGAAAAAATTGATTTTTATAAAAATAATATGGATAAAGACTATATATACAAAATTAATCCAGAAATAGATTTATCCAAACAATATATTTCTAAAGAGGCAAATGCAATACTAATTTCTTTATTTAGAGATTACTTTGCGACTGAAAATCAAAGGAAAGTATTAAATAATTTATTAAATCAAAATCAGAAAAAACTTGAAGAGATAAAAAGAGAAAAATATAATTCGGATAATCATTTTAAGTATAATAAAAATAATGTTATAAATGAAGTAAAAAAAGAGAAATCTCTGATAGAAATAAAAAAAGAAAAATGGTTTGAAAAAATATTTTTGTTTTTTAAAGGGTTATTTAGAAAAAAATGATATATATAGACTCGGGACGGAGTTTTTGTCTAGCGAAAAAGTGGCAATATTAAAAAAATATGTAGAAAAATGTTGAATACATACTCTGCGCAGTTGGGTCTTTGTGATGAAATTTGAAACAAAATCACAGTAAGTGACTCTAACTTAGTAAAACAATTAAGAAACTTACAATAATGTAAAAGAACAAATGAGTGTTGAAATTCATTTGTTCTTTTATTATAATTATTAAAGAGTAATCTTTCGAGGTTTGTGATATACTATATTGTACAGAAATGGAGATGATATTAATGATGCATGAATTTGTAACATATTCAGATGGAACACTAGTTGTTTCTTCAGATATGAGAAAAAAAGAAAATGGAGAAGAATATCTTATTGTTTGCTTTGAAAGACCAACAGAGCATGGATTTGATACTATAATATTTGAACTACCATCATATAATATTGTGAAACAAGATGGAAATTATAGTAAAAAAGAAATAGATGTTTTTAGAAGTGTTGTTGAAAGAGGAGCAAGTTATTTTTTTGAAGTAGCTAAAAAAGGAGGTATTCAAAGTGACTAATTTATTTAGTTACCTTGGTTATACAGTCTTTTTCTGGGCAAATGAAAATGGTGAGCCAGTACATGTACATATTTGCAAAGGAAATCCACGGATCAAATGCAACCAAAGTTTGGTTAACCAAAAGTGGCGATTGTATATTGGCCAATAATAATAGTAGAATTCCAGAACATGATTTGAATAAACTACTAAAAGCAATAAGATATAATTTTTTCTATATTATATCTGAATGGAAGGTATTTTACGGAGTGGATGAAATTAGCTTTTTTTGTTAAACGAATTAGACTAACTATACGAATGTCAATACTTTTTATTGAAAAAAAGTTTTTAGATAAATTATTGCATGACAAATAAGAATTTCGAAAAATGCTTTTAAAAACTATGTAATTATTGATATTAAGCCACTTTTGTCAGCTTGATAAATATTATTCGTTTTTAACAAATAATAAATAACACGAACAGTTTGCGTAAAGGAGAATTTAATTATGAATAAAGCAAAGGCAAAATTTGATTCAAAAAGTATTCAGCCTGTTGAATTAAGACTTTTAAATGGACAAGTAGATTTATTATTAAGATCATTAGAATTATATTCATATAATTTAGAGTATATGCTTGATACTGAAAACTCAAATGATGATGAAAGACAAGAAAAAATAGCCAAAATAAAATATACTTATGAACAACTTTTATCAAGTCAAGCTCAACAAGTAAATGGAAAAGAGAATAATCAAGATAATCTTACTGAATATGGTAGAACTATGATAAATGATGCAAATATTATTAATATAATTCCTAAAGATATGCAATCTAATGTAAGATAAAAATTTTATTAAATTCAGACGCATCAAAATGGATTTTAAGGCATTTTTATAAAAAAGACATATAACTTATCATTTGTAAAAATAATCAAATTTAAGAAGTAGGGAATAGAGAAGAAAAAAAGAAATTTTCAAATTTATATATTTTTTTAATTTGAAAATATATAACTTAAAATTATAAAATAAAAAATAGAAATATATAATATAAATTAAAAATAAAAAAATGTCGCAGTTTAATATGAAGCAAAAAAATGATAAAAATTTACAAAATTTAAAATAAAAAGTAAGTATCACAATTAACCTAAAAGGTAGAAGAGTAGAGGGCTACATAGGTTGAAAGTGATAAAAAAAGGAATACATGACATTGCACAAAATCAAAGTTTTGTGCAATGGGGGTGGAGCGAAAAATGCAGAATAGGCATATAGACCTCCTCTACCGCTATATTAGCCTCTTTTAACCACTTCTTCATTAGATATTTACTATTATTTCTATATGATACGTTAATATATCTATATGTTATATTTATCACATACATGATCTTAATCGTTCATACAAATTAAAACCTCTTAAAATCGATTCTGAGGCTTTTTATTTTTATACTTATATAGTTTATCTATTAACATTTTATACATTTGCCTAACAGATATCAAAAAAACGTTAAAATACTGAACTTGCGAGAATTGCCTTTCAAATTAGTCAACAAACTATATGGCTAAAAAAATAAAACGGCTTAAAATCGATTCTCGTACGTCGTTTTTTTGACGCTTTTTTATAAAATCATTGATATTAGTGCATTACATAGATTTTTATATATTTTTGATTGATTACTAAAAAGTATGTAATTATACAAACCTTCAGAATTGAATTTTAATTTAGATAAGCAAATTATACAAGTAAAAATATAAAATGGCTTAAAATTGATTCTGATGCGTCATAATATAAAATATTTTTTCTATAAACAATTATATACATACAAAATATTATAGTATATTAATAAGAAATTAATCGATACAAACATATTACACAAATGTTCGCTTTTTAAAATTCAAAATCAAACATTGCACAAAATGGAAATCGTAAAATCAGAATTATATAATGTAAATTTAAAAATATATTTTTGTGTTTAAAATCTTAAATCTAAAATTTATTTTTTCTTACATCATTTTATTTTAATAAATTTTCTACAGAAATTATAAAAACTAAAATTTCATATTTAAAATTTTTATGAAAATTTTAATAATTATAAAATTGCCTATTCCCCCACTCCCTACTGACTTTATAAATCTTTTATTTTAAATATTTATAAAAGAGCTAATTCTATTCTTGGATCTATTATAAAATTATAATCCTTATATCTATTCTATGTTATTTTTATAAAATTCGATTTTTTTCTCTAGGTATTTTAGCATAATCTTCTTTTGGAAAATATTTTATTATTTCTATTACCTCTGTATAAGCTTTTTCATATTTGTTATTGATCATCTTGTTGATTCACATCTTTAGTGCATTCTAATGTTGATGTTGATTCTTGGTGTTCTATATTATTAGCTTCCTTAGTGTTATTTGCTGTTGTCATTTTTAATGCACTTCTAGTAGCATCTGCTGGAGTTATTTTGGGTTCTGGTAGATTTGGCGTTATACATGTTGTTTTTTCATCTTCAAAAAGAATTTTCTTTTGATATTTCTTTTCATATTTTAATAATATCTCCTCTTTACTACTACAATCTAAAAATTCATTACATAATATATTTTCAGGTACGAAATTTTGTAACCAAAATGCATAAATCATATTGTTTTGATAACAAAAAATCGAATCTTCATTAATTTGTTTGAAAGCATCTGGTCTCATGTCAAATACATCTTTTAATGAAAAATTTAGTGAAATCATATTTCCATATAATTTTTGAGCTCTAACTATTTTTTGGGGAAGAAACATTGATAAAAATTTTTGCTTATTTCCTAGTAAATATTCTGCCATAGCATTATTGTATTCATCATTTTTTGACATAGAATATAGAATTGTCCTTGGCAATGAATTTTCTTCTTTTCCATATCCTGTAGAAATAGCATTTGCTTGAATATTATTTTTTTTAAAATAATGGTTTAAGACTAATTCTGAAAATATATTTTGCATACCTTCTTCAAAATGGCTAATTGATGAGAGATCTTCAAAGTCAATTATTAAACGATTTATATTAGAAAAAGCATGCCCATATTCATGAATTAATTCAAGCATTATTTTGGATTTTTTATTCATTCCATTTTTCATCTCGTTAAGATACACATTTATATCTCTATTTATTTCAATTTTTTTATTAATGCAACTGCATCTACCTCCATAATAATGTATTGTACCGGCATCTTCACTTATTACACTAAATGTATTAAATACTTGTTGAAGACGATTTCTTTTGGATTCATCAAAACTTTCTCCTAAAGTATCTTGAAAATATTCTATTATAGCATTTTGTGTTTCTTCAACAATTGATTTAATATCTTCTGATATAATTAAATCACTAGGCATATATATTTCCTTCTTTCTATTAATCATCAAAAACATTTAATCAAATTGATTTCTAGATGTCAAGTTTTGAGTTTGTATTATCAAATAATATGTTTTCTATCTCCGCAATTATTTTTTTATAATTTTACTCCTACAAATTAGTTTATCTAATTACTATAATTTTTTATCTGATAACAAATTTATTAATCTAATATTTTTATATATTTTTTCTCTTCCAATTTTTTCAGATTCTAAAAGTCCAAATTCTTCTAATTGATTTAAGTAAGATGAGGCAGTCAATCTTGTAACTCCACAAGCTTTTTCAATATAAGCAATTTTGGTATAAACTTCATAAAATAAACTTTCTAATAGTTCTTTTGAATATATTTTAGGTAGTTTTGTTTTAAATTCTTCTTTATAATTTTTTATTTCATTTTGAATATTTTCTATTAATTTAATTGTTTCTATAGATGTAACTTCAATTCCTTTTAAAATATATAAAATCCAATCTTCAAAATTATTATTGATTCTAACTTCACTAAATAATCTATAATACTCTTGTTTTGATTTATTTATATATTTACTTAAATATAAAATTGGGCTATCTATTAATTTATTTAAAACAAGATATAGAATATTTAATATTCTCCCTGTTCTTCCATTTCCGTCATAAAATGGATGTATGCTTTCAAATTGATAATGTATTAAACATACTTTTATTAATGAATCTATATCGTCTTGATTATCATTGATAAAATCTTCTAAATTCTCTAAATAAGCTCTTATTTCTTGTTCATTTTGAGGAGGAGTATAAATAGTTTCTCCAGTAATAGAATTTTTAAGTTCAGTTCCTGGTAATTTTCTAATTCCCGCATTATTGTGTTCAATAATGCCTTGTATTTTTATAATTGTATTTGTGTTAATAAAACCATCCTTTTTTATTTGTTCAAAGCCTGTCCAAATTGCGTTTCTATAATCAACAACTTCTTTGGCATTTTGTTCTTTATAACCACTTTCTGTAAGAACTTTATAAATATCATCATGTGTTGTAACTATATTTTCAATAGCACTACTATCTTTAGCTTCATTTATTGTTACAGCATTTATTAAAATATGCATATTTGGAATAGTATTTGCATACCCTTTTAATTCTGCTAAAGCTCTTGAAGAAATTGTTAATTGCTCTAAAATTCTTTTAGTTTTTAAATCAACATTTTTATATGGTAACATTTCTAATTTCATTTTTTTCCTCCATATATATAAAATATCATAAATTTTATACATCTTCAATAAATATGTATAAAAAAATAAAAAAATTATACATATTTTAAAAACATATATAATTTTTATTTATTTTAAAGATTAAATTTAACCTATATATTGGTTTATATTATTCTCTTTTAATATTACATTTCCTAAATCAAAGACAATATTTTTTATCATTTATAAAAACTCCTTAAAAACTCTTTGTTTTATTTCCAATTTTCTAATTTGTATTTTTCTGTATTTTCTAAAAGAGTTATTTGTTTCTTTATTTCTTTAATGTCTTCGTCATTGAATGGTGTAAAATTATCATAAAAAGGATCATCAGGATTTGGAAATTTCAATGCTTCTCCCCAGATTTGAACTTTTGATTCTTTTGTTCTTCCATATAAATGTATATGAAACATTGGCTTAGTACCTTTTAGATATGCCCAGTTTCCATTATCTTGATAGTTTATCCTTTCAATATTAATTCCTCTATTTTTCATACCTTCTATCATTGCTTCGCTTATTAACATTGATAAACGCATTACCTCAATAGCTTCTGTAGGACTTAGGTCTAATCTACTTGCAAAATATTTTTCTTTAGCTCCTATCCATATATGACCTCCGTCTTCTCTTGAAATGTGTGTTTTATAGGGTACATATACTATAAAATTTTCAGTTTGATAGATTATCTTATCATTCATTATTTTGTTTTCTTCCATAAATATTTCTCCTTATTTTTATATTACCTTTTTTAAAAACGGCTTAAATAGGAACTGTTGTTTGTATAATATTATATCAAAAAAGAATTGTCAATAGTTGATAGTAATTTAATTATATAATAAAAAAAGTTTGTATTATCAAATTTTGGCACAATCGGAGGTCGGAATCAAAAAAGAACCATGTATATGGTCCTATTTTTGAAATTCTTACTATTTATGTTATACTATATTCTTTAATATTTTTGAATTAAAATATGATAATGATATGATTCTGTTGTACCATTTGGTTTTTCATAATAATTAACCTCTTGACGTATATTAATTATTTTAAAATTACTGAATAGTTGTTTTGCTAAATTGTAATCAACATAGAAATGAGGTACTTTATATTCTGGGCCTTCTTCCATTCTTAATCTTGTATTATCATCAATTAAAGGCCAATTTTCTTGATTAAATCCCCATGAATCTTTTGAACCTAATGTTAAATAACATTCACCATCATGTTTCAGTACTCTATCTAATTCATTTATTATCTGCTTTATTCCTTCTGTATCAGTATGAGAAATTACATTTCGACAATAAATACAATCAAATTGTTCATCGTTATAAGGTAATTTTAGCATATCCCCAATTTTATAATCAAACTTTAAATTTTCATTCTCAGCCAATTCTCTAGTTCTGTCTATTGCATCTTGACTGATATCAAAACAACTAACATTAAATTCGTTTTTTCCAAATAAAATTGAATGTCTACCTAGACCACAGCCTAAATCAAGAAAATCATTCTTATTTTGTGATTTCCATCTATTTAATAAATAATATGATTCTATACTTGGATTTTTCCATTTTTTTTCTTTTTCATCTTTAATAATTTTCCAATTCCAGCCTTTTGATTCTATCATATTTTCCTCCTTACGAACTCAATATTTATCTGATAATAAATTTATTAATCTGATAAATATTGTAATAGTTTTAATTTCATTTTTCAACATCCATTATGTAAAAAATGCCATAAATTATATATTTTTCCAACAAATATGTATAATTTTTTGTCTTGTATTACAAATACTGTTCAAATTTTTATATATGAAGTGATACAATAAACTTTGAATTAATTACTGTACCTCATGTATTACATTTATTTGGATAATACTATATAAAAAAGGTTGATTATTTACTTTTTGTCGCAATAATTCCATAATATCTTCTTATTAGCAAAATTCCTTTTTTAGTTTTATGCGAATTAATATATTTATCTAGTAAAGTCATATCAATATCTAATTTTAAATTATCATTTTCATTTTCTTCGGAAAAATCCATTAAAATTGGCATTTTTAATAATAATGCTAATAAATCTTCTTTTGTTCTATAATACTCTCTTATATGAATTGGGACTAACTCTACATTTTCAAATCCAGCATCTAATATATTTTCGTAATCGATTAAACTAATTGGTTTTAAATCCTTATATCCTTGTCCTTTTCTAAACATATATTTTAATTCCCAACAATCTAATTTATCAACTCCTCTTAATATTAAACATCCTCCAGGTTTTAAAGTTTTATATATTTGAGTAGGATCAATTTTTGTGTGGCGTGCTGTTACTAAATCAAAATAGTTATCCGGAGTATTAATTTTTAAATTGTCCATAACTCTAAAAGTAATATTTTTTCTTCCACTATTAATTAAGTTTTGATTTGCTGTTTTAATCATTTCAACTGAAAAATCAGTTCCTAGTATTTCAGCACAATCCGGAAAATTTTTTAAGACTTTTTCTCCATCTGCTGTACCTAGATCTAAAATTTTCGAAAATTCATTTGTATGTTCCTTTATTTTTTCCTCATAAATCCAATTTGTAAATAGCTCTTCTGTAAAATGTATATCATTAAAAGACCAAGTTGCTAAGTTATTATAATAATCATATTCGTTTATTTTCATTTCTATAATTCTCCTTTTTATAAATATTATGATTGTATACAAAAAGAACCTCCTTTCATGAATATACAACAAAAACAATCACAAAAAATTTTGTGTATATATTTTTGTCATTCATGAGGAGATTCTTAAGGCTCTTCATTATTCCTTTAAACAATTTGTTTATCTGGTAGTAAAACGCGAATGACTGAATTGAATTACTACAGTTATATTATACTATAGAAATTATATATTGGCAACAATATATATAAATATTAACATTCGGATTGAAAAACAATTCATTTTCGGTCTTTTTTAAATTTTCCTACATATTTCTTTTATGAATTTCCATGTCCTTTGCAAGGATTTTATAGATACTCTTTCTGATGGACTATGTGCATCAAAAATTTCAGCACCGATACAAATGTATTCTAAGTCATTTATTTTGTTTTTGAAAAATCCTCCTTCTAAAACACCTTGTGTTATAAGTAATTCCATATCTTTTCCAAATAATTCCTTATACAACTGATTAATCTCTTTTTCTAGATTACTATCATAATCCGGTTCAAATCCGTATAATTCTTGACTCCAGATTATACTTACATCATTATCCTCTATGTTTTGATTTAAATTTTTTATGTATGAGTTTTTTAGTACTGTATTATTACTTCTTAAAGAATACTCAAATTGAATGAAATCATCAAACTCTTTTATTGTTCCCAAATTTGCAGATAAAATTTGATTACCTTTTTGATCGAATTTTAATGCACCATTTTCATAAGAATTAATAAAATTCAATATTTTTTTAGAAATATCAAGATTCAAAACTTTCATGTTATTTTTAATTTTTTCTAATTTAATCTCTACGTTACTTCCATAAAATGCCAATTGTTTATTAATTTCACTTCTTATAAATTCTTCATTATCATTTTTGCAAGAAAATTCTATTTTAAAATTTCTAGGAATAATATTTACTGCACTTCCACCACTAATATTATTAATGTAAATACCATCAATTTTTGATAAAATTTGAACACCAAGTTTTATCGGATTACCTCTTTTTTTATCTGCTATATTTCCTCCTGAATGTCCTCCTGGGAAATTACTGTATTTAAGCTCATATGTATTTAAGCCAGCAAGTTCTATATATTCTTTTTCTATTTTGCCAAACCATTCCATGCAATTTGCTGAACTAATAACCATTTTACCTTCTTTACTATTGTCTAAAGATATAATTTTTTTCGATTTTATAAGGCTTGTGTCGATATATCTAGCACCATCCATCGTTGTTTCTTCTTGAACAGTAAAAATACACTCTAAATTTGGAATATTAATTTTCTTTGAATTTAAAAGTGCTAGCATGAAGGCCACTCCAATTCCATTATCTGCACCTAAAGTAGTTCCATTAGCTTTAATAAAATCACCATCTTTAATAAGCTCTATAGGGTCTTTTTCAAAATTATGATTACTCCATTCTTCTTTTTCACAAATCATGTCTGTGTGTGCTTGAAAAGCTAGATAGTCATTTTCTCTAGTTTTACTACTTGCCTCTTTTCTAATAATAACATTATAATACTTATCTGTTAAAACTTCTAAATTTCTTTCTAATGCAAAGTTTACTAAATAATTGCGAATTTCTTTTTCATTTCCGGATTTTCTTGGAATATCGCTTATTTCTTTAAAATACTTCAGAACATCATAAGGTTCTTCGTTTTTTATATCTAATTTTTCCATACTTTTCTCCTTTATATCTATATATCTTTTAAGAAACTGTTTTGTCCTTAACTGTTTTGGATTTTTTATAACTTCTGAAGAAGAACCTTCTTCAACTATTTTTCCATCTGCCATAAATATGATTCTATCTGCTATCTCTTCAGCAAATTTTATTTCATGTGTTACAATAATCATTGTTTTCTTTTCTTTAGTTAAATTTTTTATAACGTTTAACACTTCTCCAACAAGTTCTGAATCCAAACTACTAGTAGGTTCATCCATACAAATTAGTTTAGGGTCTAAAGCTAAGCATCTAGCAATTCCTACTCTCTGTTTTTGTCCACCTGATAAATCACATGGATAAGAATTTGCTTTTGTGCTTAAATCCATCTTTTTTAGAACATTATCTACTATATCCTCTATTTCTTTTTTACTTTTTTTCAAAACATATTTTAATGCTTCTGAAATATTTTCTTTTACTGTTAAATGAGGAAACAAATTAAAATCTTGAAATACCATGCCAGTATCTAAATTGATTTCTTTTAAAATTTTTTTATCATTATAAATTGGATTATTTTTTTTATATTCTTTTATCATTGCATTATTATTTATTATAATATTTCCACAATCAATTTTTTCTAAATTATTTATGCATCTTAAAATTGTTGATTTACCAGAACCGGATGGTCCTAATATTACTAAGGTTTCACCTTCTTTAACATTAAAAGAAATGTCATCTATAACTTCAGTTTCTCCAAATTTCTTTTTAATATTTTTTACTTCTACAATATTCATCTATATTCCCCCTTGCTAAGTCTTACATACTATAATACTCTAATTTCTTCTCACATATATTAAATATAACTGATATAATAAATACTAAAATTAAATAATATCCTGCTGAAACTATAAGTGGAACTATAGAAAAATTATAGCTAGCCTGTTTTTGTGCTAAACTAAACATTTCGGAAATTCCTATTATTTGAGCAAGTGATGTCGTTTTTATTAAAGATATAACCTCATTTGAACTGGCTGGCAAAATCTTTTTTATTACTTGTGGAAGTATTATTAATAAGAATGTTTGTATTTTATTAAATCCTAGAGTATAACTAGCTTCAAATTGTCCTATAGGAATACTATTTATACCACTTCTAAATATTTCGGAAAAATATGCTGCATAATTTATTACAAAAGCTATTATTACTGCAAAGAATCTATCAAAGTTTACCTTGAACAAATAATATGGTGCAAAATATACAAATATTATTTGTAGCATCATTGGAGTTCCTCTAATTATTAAAATATAAAATTTTATAAATCCTGAAATAATTTTAATTTTGGAATTTTTCATGATTGCTACTAAAATTCCAAGTGGAATAGATAATATAAGTGTAATTATAAATATTTCTATAGATGTACTAAGTCCTGAAAAAAGTATTTTTATGATATTAAAGACTTTTTCTATATCCATTATTCATCACCACCCCTATAAAACATATCTGTTCCAAACCATTCACTAGATATATAATCTAATTCTCCTTCAGCAAGCAGTTTATTGAATGCATTTTGAATTTTGTTTTTTAGTTCTATATTTCCTTTTTTAAATGCTATTACACTTCCACTTGCTGTAGAAATGCCATCAGATAAAATTGTAGTGTAATCTTTTTTTAACGATTTAATTAAATAATTTCCAGTTATGTTAGAACAAAATACTGCATCAATTCCTCCAGAATCTAAATCAATAAAAGCTGTTAAGAAATCTCCATAACCTATAATTTCAACTTCTTTTCCAAATTCTGATTTTTCTAAATCAGCTTGTTGAACAGAACCATTTTGAACTCCTATTTTCATTCCTTTTAAATCATTTTGAGATTTAGCTGTACTTCCATTTTTTAAAATAAAGTACATTTCTCCTTTTACATAAACATCTGATAGTGTCATTTTCTCAGCTCTTTCATCTGTATAAGCAAAACCATTCCAAATACAATCTATTTTTCCTGAATCTAGTTCTTGCTCTTTTTCTGCCCAAGATATAGGCTGAAATCGAACTTCCATTCCAATTTCATTACCTATTTTCTTAGCTAAGTCAATATCAAATCCAACTATTTCATTATTGTCATTTCTAAATCCCATTGGTGGAAAACTATCATCAAGACCTATTACTAAAACATTATCTTTTTTATTATCTTTTTTATTAATAGTTATAAATATAAATCCTAAAATAATTGTAATAATAATTATAAATACTAAAATCTTTACTAAATTTTTCATTTTAATCACCTTTTCCCTTCTCTTTTTATGAAGTCAAATATTTTTAAACAAAAAAAGATATAATAAAAAAACTATTTGTACAAATTTATATTTCCTACAAATAGTTTTTAAATTATATCTTTATTATAAAATATTTTTAAACTCTATCGTAGGCACAGCATTTTTAGCCTGTACCTACGTGCTTACCAGCATATAGTTACAAGCTCCTACGATGATGATGCAATTGGTTTAAAAATATTTGTGACTTCATAATTTTTCCTCTTTTCAAATTTTATTATATTTATTATACTAACATATATTTTTTTTCTTGTCAAATTTTTATATTATTTCTTTTACATACTTTTCTATTAACTCATCTTGAAGATCTACATTAACTCCCAAAGCAACAGCATATACTAAATAATATTCCCATAGTACTAATTCTTTTTCTTTCCTTTCATGTATTAATGAATATTGGTTTAGATAATTTTTTAGAGAATAAGCTTTATTAAGCAAACTTTTTCCTTTAATAGTTCTTCTATAATTCTTTTTCAAGTAAATTAATTGTTCTATTACGGCATATCCTGAAATTAGTACAAAAACAGCAACAAAACCAATATTTGTAGCTACTAAAATGTTTAAAAAGAATGCTTTTCTTACAACACTATATTGCAATTTATCAGCTCTTATTTCACTGTGATTATACGAAGTAGTTAATTCTCCCCTTTCATAGAATGGGTAGCTATAATAGTCATTTTCATCCGTAACTTCTTTTTCTAATTTTATAATGTCCTTATAATTTCCTAATTGTATATACGCATGACCATCATCCTCTGGCCAAACATGATAATTATCCATAACATAATTATCTAATTTTGTTGAATATGTTTCTATTAAAATAGGTATAAAAATAGCAATTGCTATTTTAGCTAATCTACCTGGTATTCCACCATGATGTTTTACCAGATATTTGTTTTCTATTGCTTCTTGCTCAACAACCTTTTGATATCTATTTTTATCAAATGTATTGTCTCTAATTAAGCTTAATACCATTTTTTCACTTTCAAGTAAACAAGATTCATCTTTATTAGTATAATAATATTTACCATTTTTTTCTTTTATGTAATCATTAAGCTTTAACTTTAATATAGTTGCTGAAATGCTTTTTTTCATATCTAATTCAAAAGTTGATACAAACATTATTAAACTTGGAGATACTTTATCTAGGTCTCCCCTATAGCATATATAATCCTCTTCTCTTTTAATAATTGCATTTTTTCTTACTCTAATAGCTCTGAAGATTCTTCTAGCAAAGTGTACTATAGTAATCCAAATAAATGGAGTAAACATAGTAATAATTCCAGCATTTAATAAGAAATCGCCATCATAAAACATATAATCAAATGAGTAGTAAATTTCAAAATCAAAAGGTTCTGATGGGAATACTAAGCACGCTATAATGTATATTAAATCAATTAAAACAAGTGAAATATTTAATAAAATTTTATGTGATTTTTTTGTTGTAATTAAATTAGCTTTTCTAATAATAAGAATTACTGGTATTATGATAAAAAGTCCAATAAATAAAGGCATAGTTAAATCTTCCTCTCTGGTATAAAAAATCATGTATTTCTTAACTAAATTTTTATTTTATATTACATATCTTCTGGCATATATTCTGCAATTTTATTATAAGCTTTTTCAGCATTTTTTCCACCATTAAGTAATCTTACTACTACAGCAGCATCTGATGCATTAACCTTATTAGCTACTCCACCAATATCACCTGCTTTTTCTTGTGCTGGAGTTAATTTTATCTTGCCATTCGAAACTCTTACCATTATAGCTGCATCTGTTATAGATACTCTTCCATCGCCATTTACATCACCTTTGTATATTACTGTGATGTTTTCACCATTTGATAATTTTACAACTTTTCCAGTTCCAATATTATCTATCAACTTAGATGTTATTTTAACTTCAGGAAATTTATTTTGAAAGGCTGAGTTAATTATATCTGCAAGTAAACTTATATACGATACTGATTTTCCATTTGCATTTTGCCTAATTGTAATTGTTTTTTCAGCTTTTAAATAATTATCTTGAAATGTAATATTGTCTTGTGCTGTATGTGTTTCTTCATCTAGTTTTTTTGTATATTCTACACCACATATTTCACATATTGCACCTTTTGTGGAAGTTGCTTTTCCACCTTTATGTCCTGTTGCAGGTATTTCTTTTCCATCTGATAATTTTATACCACAATCTTTGCAATAAGTATCTCCTGTATATCCTTTTTCAGTACATGTTGCTTGTTTTGCATTTCTTGTTTCTTTATTTACATGATTTGTAGAATTTACTTCTCCATATTCTACACCACATACTTCACATATTGTGCCTTGTGCACAGCTTGCTTCTCCACCTTTGTGTTCTTCTTCTAAAATTTTATTTCCACATCCACATTCTTTCCAATGTTTATTTGCATCTGCTTCATAATCTCCATATGTATGGCTAGCTTTTATTCGTAAATCATCCTCATTAACAGTTGTTTTCTTGTCTTTAGCAATTAGTTTACCACAAACTAAACATTTATAATGTTCTTCTACACCATCAACTAAATCACCTTCATCTGTCATACTATGCTCTACTCTTGGTATTAAATTACTTAATCTATGCTCTGCTAAAGGTAGAAAATCTTTATTTCCACTTAATAATTCACCACATATTTCACATTCTACATATTTTAAATGTCCCTGTTCTTTACAAGTAGATTCTTCAGCTTCATGCTCTTTTTCAATATGGTTACATATAACATTTACTTTACAGCTTGCAGAATAATTACCATCTTGTGTTGTAGCTGTTATATTTGCTATACCTTTTGATATTCCTTTTACAACTCCATCTTTTACAGTTGCAATAGAATCATTATCTGATTTCCATATTACAGTTTTATTAGATGCATTATCTGGAAAAACTGTTCCAATTAAAGTATCTTCTCCATTTATTTTAATTGTTGTTTCTGTTTTATTAAGGTTTATTCCTGATACTTTTATATCTGAAACTACTATTGTAATTTTTTTCGAAAAATCACCTAGCGTTGCTGTAAGTATTTCCGTTCCATTTCCTACTGCTTTTATATTACCTTCCTTATCTACTGTAAACACTTGATTATTTGATGAAGTCCAAGTAACATCTGTTGTTTTAATAGGAATTGAGCCGTATTCCCTTATTGCCTTGATTTTCTAATAATACAGTTTTGGGGCTTAATGTATCACCAATAGATAATGTATTAGTATCGTTTAATCCTGTGAATATAAGCTTTATGTGGTCGGTTGATGGATTCATAGGAATAATCTTATCAATTACAATTTCTGTTCCATGTTTGGTATTAGAATTTGAAGATTCTTTGCCTTTAAAACATTGAATATAGTAAGATATACCATTTGAAGTAAAGAATCCAACTCCTATTGATTTATGTTCAGGGTCTACCATTTGTTTTTCATGACCAGGCGAGTTTATCCATGCATTTACTGCAAAAGAAGCTGTTGCCATTTGAGCACCTGCTACTCCTAAATTTTCTGAAAAAACTTCACCTCCGTATGGTCTTTTGTGTTCACAAAATGTAGCAAGTTCTGCTGATCTTTGCATAGCATATTCCATTAATTCATTATCTACTTCTAATTTTTCTAAGCCTTTTTCAACTCTATATTTATTTGTAAGATTTACAATTTCTAAGGCTGTATCATAATCATATTCTCCGTTAATAGTTACATTAACGACTTTTCTATAAGAGCCATCATCTAGTTGTTTAATAGTATCTGGCATAATGTATTTTGCTTGTGGGCAATTATATACAAAATTTTTTTGAATATTTGTAATAGTTGAAGGGATTACAATTTCAGTTAAATTTGGACAATCTTTAAAAGCATATGTGTAAATTTCTTTTATTCCTTCTGGTATTATTACTTTTTTTACTGTTGAATTATCTTTAATTAAGTTCGATACTATTGTAATTGTATTCCCATCTAATTCTGTAGGTAATGTTATAATTGATTCATTTCCTGTATAGTTTTGAATGCTTACTCTTCCATCTACATATTCGCTATAGCTATAATCTCCAGATGTTACTGCTAAAACTTTAGAAGGAAAAAAGGAAAATAGTATGCATATTACTAAACAAATACCTATTATTTTTGTACTAATACTTGCTTTCATAAGCCACCCACATCTTTTCATTTTTAATTTCTTATTAAATTTTATCATAAAATCCCCTCTTTATAAACTTTTATTATATATTATATTCTTTAATATTTTTGAATTAATATATTTATCTAGTAAAGTCATATCAATATCTGATTTCAAATTATTATTTATACTTAATCCTATTCAGAAATAGTACTTCCTTCAAATCCTATTTCACTACCATTTGATGTTTTCTTAATAATAATTTTTTTATCAATTCTTTCTTTTAGCTCCGTAACATGACTAATAATTCCTATCAGTTTGTTATTATTTGTAAGCAAGTTTAATGTATTGATTGCTTGTTCGCGGGATTCTGTATCTAAAGACCCAAAACCTTCATCGATAAATAAGGTATCTACCATAACACCACCTGAATAACTTTGTATAACATCAGATACTCCAAGAGATAGTGAAAGTGCTGCTTTAAATGATTCTCCACCTGATAAGGATTTTACATCTCTCTGTTTTCCAGTATAATTATCAAATACCTCTAAATCTAATCCCATATTTTGACTTAAATTAGTAGCTTTCTTTTTTCTAATTAATCTAAATCTATCATTTGTCATTTTTACTAATCTTTTATTCGCTTCAACTAATATCATATCAAAATAAACAGATTGAACATATTGCTCAAATTCAATTTTGTTTTTTCCTGCTAGATTTCCAGAAGCAGTCTTATATAAGTCATCAAGGGTAGTATATAATTCAGTTTGTTTTATTATTTCGTCAGAATTTTTCTTTAAGGAACTAAAAATATCCATATTATTACTGTATTTTGAAGTATTTTCAATTTGGAGTTGTTTTAATTTGGTCATATTATTTCTTAATGTTTCAAATTCCTCTTTGTCTTTTTCTATATTAATTTTTTCCTTATCTTTTAGCTGTTCTCTTAATTCCTTTATTTGAGCTATCGTTTCTGTACACTGTTGTTTATAATCTTCAATCATCTTTTTAGTAGATTCGATTACCGTTTCATCCATTATATTGTCTTTATAGCTTTGTTCATTCTCAAATCCTAACGTTTTATATGCATTTTCATATTCTGATTTTATTTTTTCTTGTTCTTTCTTTTTTAAATCGATATTTTTGCTAAATTCGTCCTTTTTTGTATTACATTCTGTAATTTTCTTAGTATGCTCTTTCTTTGTGTCATCATATTTTTCTTTGAATTCATTGAAATCAAATTCATCTATATCCAGCAATTCTTCTGTTATTTCATAATATAAATTTTTAATAGTTTGACATAATTCTTTAAAACTTTTACTTAAATCAGTATATTGTTTCTTAATATCTTCAGCATATTCTTTTATATCTGTTTTATCGGATAAATCTTTTTTCATTTTTTTAGTAAAGCCATCAATAATAGCATTATCACTTGTTATGACATCTTCAACTGTTTTTTTCTTACTATCAAATTTTGATTTGAAACTATCATAATCAAATTCATTAATGTGCAATCTTTCTTCTGTAATATTGATATATAGTTTATTTGCTTCGTCTAATTTACTACTGATACTTTTTTCTTGCACTTCATATTGTTCATTCACTTTAGCAAGATAATCAGTTATATTTTCCTTAGATATA
The DNA here is from genome assembly GCA_947581825.1 of uncultured Clostridia bacterium. GTDB lineage: Bacteria > Bacillota > Clostridia > TANB77 > CAG-508 > CANPVP01. Next base: position 158,487 of record CANPVP010000003.1, read on the forward strand.
TCAATTTTTAAATCCTTTAATAAAGTATTAATTTGCGCATTGATACTTGCGATATTTTCATTAACTTTATTTTTATCTTGTTCTTTATGGCTTTTTTCTTTTTTCAATTCATCTAACTCTTCTTTCGTGATTGCTTCACTTTTTTGAGCTAGTTCTGGGTGATGAACACTTCCGACACACTGGACATTTCGTTCCTTCTTCAAGATTTTCTGCAAGTATACCTGCTTGTCCTTGATAGAATTTATCTTCCTCTATTTTATATTTATCTTCTAAGTCACGAAATTCTTTATTGATTAAGTCAAACTTTTTAGCAAAATCTTCTCTTTTTTTAATAATATTCTTTATTTCCTCTGCTTTTTCTTTTTCTTGTTTTGTTTTATCTATTTCTTCATTTAATTTTTCATATTCAATAAGAACATTTTTTAATTTTAATATTCTTTCTTCTTTTTTCTTTATTAAGTCAAAATTAATCTCACATCTATCTCTTTCTTCTATTTTCTTTAAAACATCCTCTATATTATCAATTTCTTCCTTTAACCTCGTCATTTTATCATTTTGACTTTTTAAATCTGAAGATTTTAATTTTAATTCGTTAACTTTGATATCTTTTTCTTTAAATTCTTTTTCCTCTTTTTTTAATTTTTCTAATATATCTGTGTTTGTTTTTAAATTATTATTTAAATCTTTGATTTCATCTTGAACCTTTATATACATTTGTTCTTTAGGTACAACTGTTGCTAATATTTTTTGGTTAGTATCAACTTGCTTTTGCTTTTCTATATAAAAATCTTTTTTTGATTTTTGCTCTTTTTCTTTTTCTATCAATTCATCTAATCTTATAAAATTGCCATTGATTTCTTCAGCCCTTTGAATTTTTAATTCTTTTTCTTTTAATTCTTTTTCTCCCTTTTTAACTTCATTATTTATTTTTTCAGTATCTTCTTTATCATTTTTCACTTCTGTTTCTAATAAATCTAAAATATCTTTCACATAATTATGAATATTTTTATCTGATAGTCCTGGAATAAAATCAGGCTCTTCTTTCCATTTTATATGATCTGTATGTGTTAAAAATTGTGTTTTATAACTATTTAACCCTTTTTCAGCATCAGAAGTTTTAGATTTTAATTTGAATTTTATATTTTGGTAAATATATGTATCAAAAATTTTCCTAAAAATATCTGTTCTATCCTTACTATCTGCAAAAAGGATTTTTAAAAATTCACCTTGTGCAAGCATCGATATTTGCTTAAATTGTTTTACATCGATGCCTAGTATTTCTTGAATTTTTTTATCTACATTGTTCGTTCCAGAAGCAATTACTTCATTATCCAACTCTAATGATGCATCAGCAACTTGTGTTGTAAAACCATCTCCATTTTTTTTGGGTCTTTCATATTGTGGATTTCTTGTAACTTGATATATTTTTTCTTTATGAGAAAATTTTAAAACCACATATGTCTTCGTATCTGGCTCTGCAAAGTCACTTCTTACAGGTATTCCCTTTCGATTACTACCACTAGCTTCACCATACAAAGCAAATACGATTGCATCAAATATAGTAGTTTTTCCTGCTCCCGTATCTCCTGTTATTAAAAATATTCTATTGTCTCCAATTTTAGTAAAATCTATATTTACGCAATTTTTATAGGGTCCAAAAGCTGATATTTCAAGATTCAACGGTTTCATATTAGTAATCCTCCTTTTTCACTTCTTTAACAACTTGTTTCATAATATCCATTTGTGATTCATTTAATTCTTGATTGTTCTGATATTGATAAAATTCATTAAATAAATCCACTTCATCTTTTTTCTTAATGTCATCTAAATCAGATATTTGTAAAGTTTGCTGTATTTCTGATTTTGAATTTTCAATATCTAATCTTAAAGTATTTGGATAAATTTTTTTGATTTGTCCTATTGCATCATATACTTGTTCCTCGTTTGTAATGATAGCTCTAATATAGTCTTCACGATTAGTTTTGCTATAAATCTCTTTACTGGTTAATTCTTCAATTGGGCCTTTTATTACACGCATATCTCGTAAAGGTTTAATGGTAATCGAAGTATTAATTTCTAAATTACCTTTTTCTTTAAAATCAAGTATGGTTAAACATTTATTTTGATTAACTTCTGAAAAGGAATATTTAAGCATTGTACCGCTATATCTTGCAGTATCTCTGCCTATTCTTTGTGGACCATGTATATGTCCTAATGCAACATAGTCAAATTTATCATAAACAGATACATCAACATTTTCGGTTCCACCTAAAATTAAAGTTTCTGAATCACTTTTTTCTGGCTCAACATTTCCTGCTGTTACAAATTGATGTGATAATATAATATTTCTTTCATCTTCCTTTATATTTTCTTTTTCAATCACTTTTTTTACAGCATCATGATAAGATGTAATTCCCTCATCTTCGTCAAAATATTGCTTTATTTCAACCGGTTTAATATATGGAAGCATATAAATATTTAATTTTCCATATTCATCTTCAAATTCTTGTTTTTCTAATTTTCCGTCATATATAGCACAAATATGTAATCCATCATCTGCAAAAAGTTCTTTACCAAAATTCAATCTTTCCTTTGAATCATGATTACCTGCAATCATGCAAACTTTTACTTTTAAGTCTTTTACTAAAACTTTTAAGAAATTATTTAGAACAGTTACACTATCTGCTGGTGGAACACTTCTATCATAAATATCACCAGAAATTAAAACTAATTCGATTTTTTCCTCTTCAACTTTTTTTACAATTTGCTCTAACATATATACTTGATCTTCTAATAAAGACTGTTCTAGCACAATTTTTCCAATGTGAAGATCTGCTAAATGTAATATTTTCATTTTTCTCTCCCTTACATAATATCATAATAAACATATATATTTTACTGTTTGTTATCTAAATAATTATTTACTAATTTAGATTTATTACAAATGAATCATCTTATTTATTAAATCAAATGTAATTTTTTTGCTTCTTCAATTATTTCTTCATCTGTCATATCATCTACTTTATTTCAGTTTTTATTTGTTCTTTTACTTTTTGAAATTTGCTACCTTTCTTACTTCTTCATCTGATTTTAATTCTTTACTTGCATATTGCAATGCCCACCATCCAGCTTGTTTTACAGCTTCAAGTACAACTTCTTTATCTGCTCTTAACTCTTCGCTGGCATATTTCAATGCATATCCTTTGTTCTTTACAGCTTCCAGAACAACTTCTTTATCTGCTTTTAATTCTTCGCTTGCATATTCTAATGCATATCCATCTTTCTTTACAACTTCAAGAACAACTTCTTTATCTGCTTTTAATTCTTCGCTTGCATATTTCAATGCATCTCCATTTTGTTTTATAGCTTTTAGTACTACTTCTTTATCTGCTCTTAATTCTTCACTTGCATATGTCAATACTTCTCCATACCTATCTTTCTTTAATGCTTCAAGAACAACTTCTTTATCTGCTTTTAATTCTTCACTGGCATTTTTCAATATATGGTAATCTTGCTTTACAGCTTCAAGTACTACTTCTTTATCTGCTTGTAATTCTTCGCTGGCATATTCAAATGCATCTATATGTTGTTTTATAGCTTCTAGTACAACTTCTTTATCCGCTCTAAATTTTTTGCTTACATTTTTCAATATATGGTAATCTTTTTTTACAGCTTCTAGTACAACATCTTTATCTGCTCTTAATTCTTCGCTTGCATATTCAAATGCATCTCCGTCTTTGTTTTACAGCTTCAAGTACTACTTCTTTATCTTCTTGTAATTCTTCGCTGGCATATTTCAATGCATATCCACTTTGCTTTACAGCTTCAAGTACAGCTTCTTTATCCGCTCTTAATTCTTCGCTTGCATATTCCAATGCCTCTCCATTTTGTTTTACAGCTTCTAGTACAACTTCTTTATTTGCTTGTAATTCTTCGCTTGCATATTCCAATATACTTCCGTCTTTTTTTACAGCTTCAAGTACAAATTCTTTATCTGCTCTTAATTCTTCGCTTGCATATTCCAATGCATCTCCGTTTTGTTTTACAGCTTCTAGCACTATTTCTTTATCTGCTCTTAATTCTTCACTTGCATATTCCAATGCATCTCCGTTTTGTTTTACAGCTTCTAATACTATTCCTTTATCTGCTCTTAATTCTTCACTTGCATATTCCAATGCATCTCCATTTTGTTTTACAGCTTCTAACACTATTTCTTTATCTGCTCTTAATTCTTCACTTGCATATTCCAATGCATCTCCATTTTGTTTTACAGCTTCTAGAACAACTTCTTTATCTGCTTTTAATTCTTCACTTGCATAGTTCAATGCATCACTGTTAACTTTTGCCAATTCTAAAATAAAGTCTTTATCTTTTTTTAGGCTATCATTTAAAGTATCTGGTTGTATTAACCCTTGGTATATTTTTCCTATTATTTTATCTTTATCTATTTTATTTTCTTCGTTTATAATTTCAGTAACGATATTAAATTTTTCCTTTATAGCATTTAATAATTCAATATATCCATTCTCTTCAGCTTTATCTGCTATTTCTTCAATTAGAGTTTGAGAGATTTCTTCGTCAGTTGGTATATTTTCTTCTTCTTGTCTTTTTCCCAATGTTGATAAATCACCTAAATTTGCAATAAATGAATCGCAAAAATCTGCAAATTCCTCTGTTGAAGGAATTAATTCAGAATTCCATTTTATTGGAATATTTTGTTTCTTTGCTTCTTCTTCAATTTTTTCCTTTAATACTTCATAAACATTCTCGCCAAATATTTCTTGTGAACCATAATCATATTCAGCATCTCCTATATTTATTTTTTTTGTAATTGGATTATAAATTTCCTCATGTCTTTTATAATAATCACTTGTATTATTTCCCGTTTCCCATGAATAATATATATATACCTCATCAAATAATTCATTAGCAAGATTATATATTTCTAATAAATCATCTGGTTCTTCATCTATATTTCCTTCAAACTTTGGTCTATAATTATTTGAAATATAACCTGTTTCTGTCATATATTCATTATCAATATCGACTCCTAAACATTCTAATAATTGTTCAATACCTTCTTCATTATTTTTACTTGAAGCACCTAATCTTGTATAATTCCAACTTGCCATAAAAGTTCTTCTCCTTTATTTTTTATAGATTTTTAATTATATATATGTTTGTTAGTACATAATAAACATATATATTCTACTGTTTGTTATCTAAATAATTATTTACTAATTTAGATTTATTACAAAACTTTTTAACTAAGCATTCACCTTGTAATGCTATATTTTTTAAATCTTCCTCATTTAAAGTATTTTTCATCAAACTATGTATTAATTTATCTCTTTGTTCTTTCCAAGCTTTAATCTTATCAAGCATTTCAATAGTAATATGTTTTTTTATGTATGCATCTTGAAATTCTTTTCTAGATTTAACTTTATTTAATTTTACTGATATTTTAAAAGGTCGCCCTTCTTTATCTGTAATTGCTATTTTGGCATGTTTTAAAAGAGATTCTAATCTATCTTCAAAAATTGCATATTCTATAAAAATTGCTTCATAATAAAATTCGTTATAAGTAGCCTTTTTCAATTTATTCATTTGGATTGCATACTGATTTTGTTTTTCTTTTCCATCCATTTTATATCTCCTTTACTGTAAATATTCTTCTATAAATTCATTGCTTCTTAAAAAAATTATTTTTTATTTATACATATTAAATAATTACTCGAGTTTTATCCCAGAGTAATTATTTAACTATGTATATATTCTATTTTCATTTTTTCTAATGAAGCCTCTTATTTATTAGATCAAATGTAATTTTTTTGCTTCTTCAATTATTTCTTCATATTCATTTCAGTTTTTATTCTTTTATTCTTTTTTATTATATTTACTTGTTTTTTATGGTTTTATAATAAGCATTACATATCTTCTGGCATGTATTCTGCAATTTTATTATAAGCTTTTTCAGCATTTTTTCCACCATTAAGTAATCTTACTACTACAGCAGCATCTGATGCATTAACTTTATTAGCTACTCCACCAATATCACCTGCTTTTTCTTGTGCTGGAGTTAATTTTAGCTTGCCATTAGAAGCTCTTACCATTATAGCTGCATCTGTTATAGATACTCTTCCATCTCCGTTTACATCACCTTTGTATATTACTGTGATGTTATCACCATTTGATAATTCTATAACTTTTCCTGTTCCAATATTACCTGTTAGTTTAGATGCTACTTTAATTCCAGAAAATTTATTTTCAATGGCTGATTTAACTATATCTGCAAGTAAACTTATAAATGATACTGATTTTCCATTTGCATTTTGCCTAATTGTAATTGTTTTTCCTGCTTTTAAATAATTATCTTGAAAAGTAATGTTGCTTGGATAATTGTGTTTTTCTTCCTCTAGTTTTTTTGTATATTCTACACCACATATTTCACATATAGCACCTTTTGTGGAAGTTGCTTTTCCTCCTTTATGTCCTGTTGCTGGAATTTTTGTTCCACTTGATATCTTTTTATTACAATCTTTGCAATAAATATCTCCTGTATATCCTTTTTCTGTACATGTTGCTTTTTTTGCATTTCTTGTTTCTTTATTTACATGGTTTGTAGAATCTAACTTTCCATATTCTACTCCACATACTTTACATTTAGCTCTTTTTGCACACGTTGCAATTCCTCCACTGTGTTTAGCTTCATTTATAATTTTTCCACATTTACATTCTTTCCAATGACTAGTAGTATTTGTAGTCCAATCTCCATATTGGTGAGTTGGAGCATCAATTGTTAGGTCTTCTTTTTTTACTTCTTTATGATTTTCATTAAAGTATTTTCCGCATACTGAACAAACATAGTGTGCTTTCATTCCAGCTTCAAGTCTATTTTCTTTATGAACTGGATTTTTTTTTGCTATTAAATCTCCATAATTATGGTTTGCTAAAGGTAATAGTGAGTTATTTCCACTTATTACTTTTCCACATTTATTGCAAGTAGTATATTTGCCATGTCCTTGTTTTATACATGTTGAAGTTTCTTCATTATGTACTGTTGTTTTGCTATGTAAACATTCCACAACAGTTACCTTACATGTTGCTTTTTTTCCACCATCTTTTGTAGTAACTGTTATAGTAGTATCTCCTACTTTTAAAGCTTTTATTGTACCATCATCTGATACTGTTGCAATATCCTCATCTTCTGATTTCCATTCTACTTCTTTATTAGTTGCATTTTGTGGAGATATTGTTGCTGTTAATTTTTTTGAACTGCCTTTTTCAAGTTTTAATGTTGTTGATTCTAGAATTACATTTTCTACTGTTGTATTCAATGTTACTGTAAGTTCATCTGAATAAACCCCTTCTAAATTCCCCTCTAATATTGTTTCTCTAATACCTCTTACTCTAAATTTATATTCCTTATCTTTTTGTAAATTATTAACTTGATAATATCTAGAAAACCTTGATGTATTTCCTAAGACTTTCCATTCTGACGTTTTTTCATCGAATATATCGATTTCATATTTTGTTGCAAATTCCGTAGAATCCCATCTTAAGGTTATTGTAGATTCGTTCTGTGAAGAAAAATACAAGCCTGTAACTTTTTTGGGTGTTGTTGCATCTGCAACAAATTCTATTTCATTTGAATAATCTCCAAAATATTTTGTTGAATGAGTGTCATCTTGATTCCATCCTGAATCTATACGTGCACACACTCTGTATTTATATTTTTTTCCTTCAGTTGGATGGAAACTATAAGAAGCATCTTTATAATCATATACTTTCCATTCTTTTTTCTCATAATCATAGAGTTCAATTTGATAATAGTGATAGGGTTCTATTGTATCCCATATTGGATCCCATTCTATTTTAATTGATGCTTGAGTATTTTCCACAACTCTAAGATTTTTTACCGTAGGCAGAGGTGATACCTTGGTAGTTGCTGATACAGGAAGTGTTTTAACTGATTGATATTCTTTTCCATTCCTCTTTCTACATGTTACTATTGAAAAAACATATCTAGTATCTTCATCTAAATCTTTTACTGTATATGTATTATCTTTTGTTTTTCCTATTTTCTCCCACATTTTTTCTTCTACCCTATAGCGACCAACATCCATAGACAATCCTTTTGCTTTAACTTTAAATATTTCGTATTCATCATCTTGTTCATCTGTTCTTAACCAAGTTAATTTTGCTGTTGATGGTGTTGTTTCTATTTTTAAGTCAGTAATTGTTGGTACTGGATATGTGGCTTCATGATATACATGTACTTTATCATACAAAATATCTTTATTATCGTTACTATCATCTTGAAAATTTATGTATAATTCGAATAAAACATCATCAGCTACAGCGGTAAAATCATAATAATTATTCCCATAACTATCTGTTTCCGTTAATTCTATAGATTTTTTTGTTAATTCATAATCATATATTGTCCCATTATTAGGTGTCAGTTTTTCTAGATACCTTATAGTAACTTCAGGATTTTTTAAATCTTTATAGTCTTGTATAGTTATTCTATACCTATCACCTTCATATACTTTAAAAGTATATTTTAGTTGATTATATGAATCAGTTCCCCAACGCTCTATCGTATGTAATTCCATATATTTATTATTTGAATCAAAATATTCTTCAGCATGTACTGTGTTTGGAATTATTATTAATAATAAGAAAAATATAATACTAAAAGTAATTGTCATTATTGCTCTTTTCATAAAAAAGCTCCCTTCTCTTAATTTTACATAATGATTATACCAGAATATTTGAAAAAGTCAATTAATAGTTGATATATTAGGTTTTTTTTATAATTTTATTTGCTATTTATAAAAATCTTTAATTTTTCAGTTTCGTTTACAAATGTAGTTATTTCAGATTCAAATATATCTGTTCTTATATCTGATTTTGATTTCTTTTCTAGTATTTTTCTTAATATTTCAAAAGCATCAATAGTGAAATGTCTATATTCATAACCATCATTTATATTTTCAAATTCAAAGGATTCGATTAATTGAAATGATGTATCAAATGTTCCAAGTAAATCATCTAATAATTCTTGAGATATAAGCGAATTGTTACTCTTGTAATATATGCTTAAATAATTTCTATAATTAGAATAAATACTATTAAAATCTAAATCTGAATTTTGTTGCTTTAAGTATACTTTTGTATAATAAAGATAGTATGCTTTTATGAATATATATGTAAATGATTGATCTATATTTTGTAATTCTTTCAATCTTCCTAATACATCATAAATTGAATCTTCTGTTGTATCAAATAATTCATGTGCAAACTTTGTTAGATCTATTTCACTCATAAAAAATAACCTTCTTTCAATTATCATCTTAATTTCTTTAAGTTTATATTGCAATTGGTTTTCTTACTTGCATTGATTATATTATCCATAGAAATTGTATTTCTTTTCTCTGATATAGCTTCCATAGCAGCTTCGTTTAGTATTGTTTCAATGCCTGAACAGCTTAATGATTCAAAGCTTCCAGCTAATTTTTCTTTATTAATATCTTCAGCTAATGTTTTCTTCTTAGTATATAAATCAATTAATTTTATTCTTGTTTCCAAATCAGGGTTAGTAATATTATATCTTAGATCAAATCTACCAGGTCTTATTAAAGCAGAATCTAAAGAATTATATGAATTAGTTGCAGCAATAACTAATATTCCATCCTGTGCTTCAAAACCATCCATTTCATTAAGCATTGCAGTTACGATTCTATTGTTTTCTTTATCTACTCCAGTACCAGTATAATTTCTTCTTTCACCTATGCTATCAAATTCATCTATAAAAATTATACATGGTTTATGCTTTTTTGCTTTTTTAAATAACTGTTTGATTTTTCTAGCTCCTACTGACATCATTGCACTTTGAAAGTCAGCTCCCTTAGTAGCAATAAAATTAACTTTCATTTCTTCTGCTAATGCTCTTGCAAATAACGTTTTTCCATTACCAGGAGATCCTTCAAATATAATTCCTTTTGTTTGTCTTATTCCTTTAGCTTTATACTCTTCTGGATTCTTTAGAACATCAACATTTTGTCTCATATCTTTTTTTAGTACATCCATTCCAGCTATATCATCAAAGGTTACTTTTGTATGCTTAATTACTTTAAAAGTTTTATGATTCATTTCGTAAAATTTATATAAAACAAATAATATTATTCCAAAGAAAAATAAGTAAAACAGCATATCGAAAACAAAGCTAATATTTTCTTTGTCAGAATTAACTTCAACATTAATTCCTTGTAATAATAAATCTCTTTCTAATCCATCATAATTAGGATTAGTTGTATAATATAATTTTTCATCATTATTTTCAGAAAATTTTAATTTGTCATCTTCTATCCAAACAGATTTTATATTATTGTTTTTTATTTTGCTGTCAAAATCTTTGTAGCTAACATATTGTATATTATTATTTTTTAAAACACTAAAAGCTAAAATTGCTCCAAATAATGCAAGAACAATTAATACTACAATCATTTTTTTTAAATTTATTTTCATCCTGAAACTCCCCTTTTGTACCAGATTATTATATTATTTTTCTAATATGTGCAGTATTTTATCATATAAATTGATATAATGCAAAAAAACTTTCCATAACTTATTTTGTTATGAAAAGTTTTTTATATATTTTTACTATTAAATCTTGCTTACTTTATGTCAAAATCTATTGTGTACTATATTTGGTATTAGCCAAAATTCTCAAAGATTACTTTTGCTTTATTAGAAAATATTTAAGGATTATCATAATCTATATCTGAAGAATCAATTATTGTTTGGATGTTTGGATATGCTTTCAAATATTCTTTAGTTTCTGATTCTGATGCTTTTATCATTTTTATATTTTCTAAATCTTTATCTGAATCTAAACCAGGAACAGTTAATTTATTCTTATCAGTAATTGTTCCATCATCATTTATCTTTAGCTTTATTACATCTATTGTAGGATCTGTTAAAGTATCTGAACTAGTTTCATAATCTACTTTTAAAATTAAATTATTGTCTTCAATAGTATATTTACCAAGCTCTCCTACTGGTGCAAAACAAGAACGTTCATATTTAAAGGTTCCATCAGCATATAAGCATAAAGAATAAGAAAATTCATAATTTTCAGTATCAATTTTAGTATTTCCTTGGTATGTATATAATCCTTCTATATTATCAATATTTGTATCTTCTTGATAGGTATATAAACCTCCAACGGTATTATCATTGTTATTATTATCTTTTATATCTGCAGAATCAATTATTGTTTGGATGTTTGGATATGTTTTTAAATATTCTTGAGCTTCTGAATCTTGGGCTTGTATCATCTCTATATTTTCTAAATCAAGGTCTTTATAGTCTTTGTCTGAATCTAAACCTGGAACAGTTAGCTTGTTCTTATCAGTAATTGTTCCATCTATATTAATTGTTAACTTTATTACCTCATTTGATTGAATTAATTCAGTACTAGAATTAGTTTTGTATTGTACATTTAAAATCAAATTATTGCCATCAATAGCATATTTTCCAATCTCTCCTATTGGCGCAAAACAAGAACGCTCATATTTAAATGTTCCATCAGGATATAAGTATAAAGAATAATTAATTGTATGCTTTTCATTATCAATATTAACATCTTCTGTGTAACTATATAATCCACCGATTTTGCTAGTATCCTGTAAAGATGCTGGATCTTCTCCACCTGCATTTTGAGAATCCTGTCCTGAGCTTTTTTCAGCAACTATTTGTGTTCGATTTTTAGTATCAAACATCCCATTTTTGAATCCTACACTTCCAACTATTCCAGCTACAATAACTACAGCAGCAGCTATTCCAACAACTTTTTTCACATTAAATTTTTTCTCATTAAATTCATTTGCATTATATTTATCAATTTTTATTTTATTCATATCTTCCATTATTATCTCCTCCAAATTTTCTGGTATTTTAATATTATTCATATATTTATTTAATTCTTTTTTTATAATCTTTTCTTGCTCTTTATCTAGCATTATTCATTCACCTCCTCAATTCTCAAAAGTTGCTTTAACTTCTCAAGTCCTGTATAGTAGGCACTTTTTACTGTACTTACAGGCTTTTCTAAATTTTGGGCTATTTCTTCAAAAGTATTTTCTAAGTATAATTTCATTACTAGTATTGTTCTTGTATTTTGGTCTAATTTCTTCATAGCTTGTTCAATGTCCATTTTTTCTTCATGTGATTCATTTGTTGTAGACATATTAATGTTTGCTTTTTCTTCATATTCGTCCATGTACAATATTTTAGAATTCTTTTTTATATAATTTTTAGATTCATTTATTGCAATTCTTATGATCCATGTTTTAAAGAATTCATTATGTGATAGTTTATTCAAATTTATATATGATTTGTATATTACTTCATCTAGTACTTCTAATGCAGAAGACTGATTTTGAACTATCACATATATTGTTTTATATAATTGTTCTTTAATGCTTAATATTAAAGTGGTAAAAGCATCTGCATCTCTACTTTTGGCTTTACTTACTAATAAATTCACCTCATTTGATATCATATTTTTTCCTACCTTTCCTCTTTCAAATATTAGACAATTCAAATTTAAAAATAGTCGAAATAATTATAAATTTTTTACAATTATTTTAATAAAAAAAATATATAATTACAATTGTGTATACAAATTTAATTTTAATCATATTAAAACGTATTCTCCATCAAATTATTGACTTTATTTTTTGTAATGATAAAATACATATATATAAAGAGAAAGAAGGAAAAAATATGATACCTAGAGAAGATAATCCTGATTATTTAAATGCTTTTTTAGATTATAGTATTACTATCTTAAATAAATCTCCTAATACTATTAAAGAATGTAATTATGATATAGCAAACTTTTTAAAGTATATGAAGATATATTTTAAAATGACTGATGAAACTGATTATACTAAAATTGAAATTAAAGATTTTTCTTTAGAGGATATTAAACGTATAACCTTAGAAGATATTCATTCCTACATATCTTATATGGCAACAGAATTAAGAAGCAAAGCAACTACTAGAGCAAGAAAAGTTTCAAGCATTAGAGTATTTTTCAACTATCTAGCTGTAAAAGCAAAATTAATTGAGATTAACCCTGCTCAAAATTTGGAAACACCAAAATTAGAAAGACGTGTACCTAAATACTTAACCTTAGATGATAGTAGAAAGCTTTTAGAAGTTACATGTGATGAAGAAAGTAATCGTAATGCTAAAAGAGATTATGCAATAATTACCCTATTCTTAAATTGTGGAATGCGTTTATCAGAATTAGTTAATATAAATATTAAAGATATAAAATTTGATGATTGTAAGATGACTGTTATAGGAAAAGGTAATAAAGAACGTACTATTTACTTAAATAAAGCTTGTATAAAAGCTATTAATGAATATTTAGAAACTAGACCAAAAGAAAGAATAGATTTCAAATCAAAAGATGCTTTATTCTTAAGTGAAAGACGCGAAAGAATTAGCAATAGAACAGTTCAACACATTGTAGAAAAAGAATTAAGACAAGCAGGTCTTGATACCTCAAAATATTCTACTCATAAACTAAGACATACTGCTGCTACATTAATGTACCAATATGGAAATGTAGATATTAGAGCTTTGCAAGAGCTTTTAGGACATGAAAGTATATCAACAACAGAAATATATACTCATGTTGAAAATACACAAGTAAGAAATGCAGTAGAAAGTAATCCTTTAGCAGATTTGTAATTTTATTGAAAGAAAAATTTCCTACAATATAAAAAAATTAAAGCATTATAATTTGAAAAAATTATAATGCTTTTTTGTATCTTTAAAGTATTGTATTCTTAAACTTATTTTTTATTCTTTTTCTTCAATATAACTACTATAATTACAACAACTACTATTGCACCAATACCTACTAAACCTATTAATAAAAGATTATTTGAAGAAGCTTTTCCTTTCTCATTAGAATTATTATTTTTTGATTCAGTCATAGTTCCATTTCCATTTGATTCAGACACCGCTCCACTTCCATCAATATATACTCTTTCTATATTCTTACTTTCTCCAAACTTATCTGCATATGAATCTTTCAAACAATAAATCTTTAAATTATTACACTCATCAAAAGCCTTATCTCCAATACTAGTAACAGAATCTGGAATTGTTATTTGGGTTAAGCCTTCACAACCATGAAAAGCACTCTGCCCAATGCTAGTAACAGAATCTGGGATTGTTATTTGGGTTAAGCCTGTACAAGCAGAAAAAGCACCATCTCCAATGCTAGTAACAGAATCTGGGATTGTTATTTGGGTTAAGCCTGTACAAGCAGCAAAAGTACGCTCTCTAATGCTAGTAACAGAATCTGGAATTGTTATTTGGGTTAAGCCTCTACAACAAGAAAAAGCTTCATCTTCAATGCTAGTAACAGAATTTGGAATTGTTATTTGGGTTAAGCCTTCGCATAAACTAAAAGCCTGCTCTCCAATGCTAGTAACAGAATTTGGAATTGTTATTTGGGTTAAGCCTGAGCATAAACTAAAAGCACCTTTTTCAATGCTAGTAACAGAATCTGGGATTGTTATTTGGGTTAAGCCTTTACATAAACCAAAAGCCATCTCTCCAATGCTAGTAACAGAATTTGGAATTGTTATTTGTGTTAAGCCTTCGCAACCAGCAAAAGCACCATCTCCAATGCTAGTAACAGAATCTGGAATTGTTATTTGGGTTAAGCCTTTACAGCCATAAAAAGCAGTATGTCCAATGCTAGAAACAGAATCTGGGATTGTTATTTCTCCCTCTAAGTCCTCAGGATTTTGACATATAAAATTTATAAAATTATTTGATTTATCTCTTTCATATTCCCATGTTATTTCTTTTCCATTTATTGTTGATGTTGATGTTTCAGCATGTACATATGTTGGAAGTATAACTATTGTTGCAATTAAAAACAACAATATAAATAATGTTTTTTGTGATATTTTTTTCATATTTATCTCTCCTTTTCATTTGTTCTAAGTTAAGCATAATATATAGTATTTATCTATATTTGTCAATAAAAGAAATGTTATGGTGAATTTTGACAAAAAAATAAAAACACTAATAATTTTAAAATTATAATGTTTTTATTCTGAAATGCTATAAAATTCATATAATTCGGTCAAGTAATGCTCTCACCTAAGTATGTTATATTATTCATTATGTAGGGGCGACCATTGGTCGCCAGTTTTACATTCAGCATATGTTTTTAATATATTAATTTTTTCTCAATCGTTAATAATCTTGCATCAAAATTAAATATATAATCTTCAAAAGGACTTTTATTTATAAATATTTTCTCAGTATTTATTCTAGAAATTAATTCAAAAGCTTTATCTGAATTTTTTGTGAATAATGCAACAGTATCATTAGTTGATATTTCATTTATTTTATTTATTATTTCTTCTAAATTATCTCCTGTGAGATATTCTAAATTAATGTTATTGTCATATGCATAATGATCCATTTTTAATAATGTTTGCTTTATTTCTTCTGTGGGTTCTGCATAAACAAATACATGACCATATTCTTTTAAAATAACTGGTTTATTAAAATCATTTTTTATTTTTTTAAATTCATACTTATCTCCTACATATACTAATAAATCAAATTTATCTTGATTTAAAACCGCTTCCCTAAACAAATCTGTTTTCGCCTGTAAATGCTTAATAGAAGCCCCGTAATTATACTTCTTTAAAATATCATTTATCAAAGTAATAATAACTGTATTAGTAGCAAGCATATAATCAGACGAAAAAAGATAAAGATTATTATGAGTAAGTAATGCTTTCAAAACAAAATCCAAGGTTACATATGAGCATCCATCAAACATTACAGCTATATCCCCTATTCCTGTTGTAACTGTATTAGTTAAATTTCTATTAAAAATGGAAACAGAAATCTTTTTAATATTCTCTAGTTGCTTAAAAAAATTATTATAATCTAATTTTATTCTATCTACCTTAAAATCCGCTTCTATAGCCTTTTGAATAGTAGACTTTTTAGAAATAAAAACCTTACAAAATTCATTTATAATAGATTTAACCTTATTCTCATCAAAAGTATAATTTCTTTTTATAACTATTTCATTATTTTCAACCAATTTCTTTTCCTCCGTATAATATAATTTTATTCATCATCAGACATATTTTTAGCTTTTAAAAATTCTTCTGCACATGCTTTAATAAACTCTAATCTCTCTGAAATATCACTTTGTGATAAAGTACTTGGAAACAATGATGCTATTTCAAATTCTGAATCCTTTAATTCTTGCAATTTAGGCTTTTTTAACATATTCATAATTTCACCAATTTTTCTTGGAACAGTTGTTGTCCATGTTTTTCCAACATTTGCTCTTCTAATATTTGGATCATGCATAGCATCTGCCTTAGTTGTTTCAAAATTTAATAGTTCACTTGATACTAGACCGGTAGTTTTTAAATATTGTGCAAATTTTGAAATACTCATTATATAAGTAGCATTATTTCCAACATGATAGTAAATATTAGTATTTGGAACTTTTTTTAAATGTACTAGCACTACTGCACCAATTTTAGCACATTCGGTTTTTTGTGGCAAAAATACTCTATAATTTTTAAAATCACCAGAACCAAAAGTATCCATTGAATCTATTCCGTGAACATTAGTTGTAATTTTTGGAGAGAAACCAAGAGATTCCATATATTGAATTATAGCTTCAGCCTGAGCAATCTCTTTCTTAGAAGGCTGATATTCTGATTCTCTATGTGATATAGGTGTTTTTGTTCTAGGTTTACCAGAAGGTATTTCTGCAGGAAGGTTTTCACTACTATCCCCTAATTGAGATGAAGATATATCATCAATTAATTTTGAATTTATAGATTCAGCATTTAATTGCTCTGCTTCTTCATAAGTAATAATTCCTTTTTCTGCTAACTTTTCTAAATCTTCAAGAGTAATATAACTTTTGTTAAATAATTCTTTAATTTTAGGCAATAGATTACAATCAGGAAGGTCTTTAGAAATAGCTTCCATAATTTTCATTATAGATGCACTCAAATTAAAATCTTCTTGTTTAAAAATAGGATCTCTATGTTCTTGTAAAATTCTGGCAAGTTCTTCGATATTTAACAAATTATCACCATATATATAAACTGCTAGTACATCATAAAAGTTTGTTCTCTTTACTTTCTCAGAATTTTCCTCATCATTATTCTCTAAATCATTCAAAGCATTTTGATATTCTTCAAAAATTATATTACTATTTTCTAAATATGAAAATTTACTATAATGTCCACTGTATAATAAGCCTTTTCTTATTGCTTCTCTTAATTTTTTCTCATAGTCATCATCATAAATTTCTATTAAATCATCTTCGTTTAAGCCACCATTATTTACTATAGTAAAAACTGTATCAATAGGAGATTCTTTTAGAAAAGCATAATATTTTTTCTTTACCTCTTCATCATTACAACTAAATTCTTTCATCTTTTTTAAGGTTATAAGTCCATCAGAAAATAATTTTACAAGATCATTTGCAGTAACTCTTGGATCATTTTTTAATTGCTCACTAAAAGCATTGCCTTTTTCCTGATCTTCTGCTGAATGTGGTAAAATATATTCTTTGTAAAATGATATAACCATATAAAATTCATCATTATTAGGTTTAAAATAATTTTTTAAAAGCCTATCTGCATCAAAAAAGTCTTTCATTTCTTCCTCAGAAATAAATAACCCCTCATCCTCAAATAAAGTAACACTTGGAAATTTTTCTTTTATTTCTTCTTGTGTCAGATAAATTCTCATTATATCTATATCTGAAACAAGATGTATTTTGGCTAATTCTAGAAGTTCTTTGTGTGTAAATTGTCTTTTGGGTATGTTCTCCTGAACATCATTTTTATCAGAAGCCTTTTTCACAAATAGTTTTCTAATTTCTTCTTTTATCCTTGACCTTTTATTTTTGTAAAAATTAGGATTTTTAACAATAGTAATGAATTCTTTAAAATCAATAAATCCAATTTCAAAAGACTGTATTAAGCTTTTTATGGTGATTTCTTTTAAATATTTGTCTGCCTTTTTTTTATTGTTTTTATCTTGTGAATACTCAATAAATTTTTTTGCAAAGTTATGAGGTAATATAAACTTTTTATATCTTACAGAAATTGTTCCATTTTCAAAAGCTTCAAAAAGTTCATCCATATCTAGTATATTATTAACATCTACTGGTGATAACGAAGTTTCTTCTATAATTTTTTTATTTGTCAAACAGCCGGTTTCTTTTCCAAATTCTTTAATTTTTTCTTTATCAGGAGAAAAAGGTATATCTACAGAATCTGCTATTGTATAACTTGCTAGAATTAATGCTATAGTTCTTTCTATACGATTATAGAGTTCTCCATGTAATAGATTTACACTATTAGCGTTATTTCCTGATTTAGATTGATTTGCAAATTCTGTAAGCTTTCTTTTTACAACTCTGGTTATATCTGAAACAAGACTTGGATTATGTTCCACAGGAATGTTAAAAGATATTAAAAGCTTATTTAATTCTTCGCTTAATCTTTTTGGATTATTTTCAAAATCCCTAAATTCTTTAGAAAGTAAAATTGCAATTGCTTCTATAGGTTTCATATACTCAATTATCTGCAAACTATCTTTATCTGAAGAAATTAAGGCTTTTTCGGCATCTTCAAAAGTTAATCTATTAATTTTAGAAATTCCTAGTGCTTTAAAATATTTTTCTATTAATAAGTTATATATATAATCTTTATTACTTTGCAATTCTTCTAATAAATCTGGCTGTTGTTTTGCTTGTTCTTCTAATTTATGGAAAATATCATCACAATAATCTAATATCATTTTAAAAGTAGGATTCATTTTGTATTTTTCATCTATTTCTCTCATATATTTTACATCCTCCCAAAATATAATTCTTAATCATCATCTATGGTCTTAATTTCATCTAATTCGTTTAAACAGTTTCTTAAAGCTTCTAATCTATCCTTTGTTACATCAGCTGGTAATATTGAAGCTATTTCAAAATCTTTGGTTTTAAATTCTTGCAATTCAGTTTTATCAAATTGATGTTGTATTTCAGAAATCTTTCTAGCTAATGTCATTCCCCATGTTTTTCCAACATTAGCTCTTCTAGTATATTTACTATCCTTTACTCTTGATTTGGTAGCATCAAATGATGTAAGAGCACTTTCAAGTTGACCATTGTTATGTAAGTACTCTACAAAACTTGAGGTACTCATTATATATGTAGCATTATTTCCTACATGGTAATATGCATCAGAATTAGGTATTTGTTTTAAATGTATTAAAACTACTACATCTGGATTTTCATCTGATAAGAAGACTCTATAATTCATAAAATCTCCTGAAGAGAATGTTTCCATTTTTGTTAATCCGAAAGCATTTGTAGTTGTTATTGGTGAAAAACCTAATTTACTCATATATTCTACCATTGTTTCTGCTTGTAATATTTGCTTTTCTGATGGTTGAGTTTGAATATTTCTTGTTCTCTGAGAATTTCTAACATTAGTATGAGTGTTGTTTTGAGATGACATTAGAGAGTCACTATCTCCTAATTTTAAATGTTTTAATTTAGAAATTTGTTGTGATTGGCAAAATTCATCATTTATTTCTTTAGCCTTAGCAGGAGTTATAACTTCATTTTCTACCAATTTGTTAAGTTCTTCATAACTTATGAAGCTATTCATATATAATTCTTTAATTCTTGAAATTATTATTTTTTTATCAAGAGTTTTGATATTTTCAATTGCTTTTGAATCTTCTGAAATCATTGTGCATATATATTCACTTAAGTTAAAGTTTTCATCTTGAAATATTGGGTCTTTTTTCTCTCTTACTATTTGATAGATATTATCAAAAGTTACTGTGTTATCTGTTAAAAGATAAAAATCTAGCATTGATTCAAAATCTAATTCTTCATCTTTTTTCTCTGGATATTCTAAATGCATTTCTAAAGATTTTTGATATTCTTCCATTATGATATCAGAATCAATAAAACTTATATATTTTAATCTATCAATTGCTATATATCTTTTTCTAAATGCTTCTCTAATAATATTTTCGTATTTATCATCAAATATTTCTATTAAATCATCCTCTGATAAAATACCAGTATTGAAATAAGATATAATACTTTTTACATCATTAATTTGACTAATATGATTAAAAAATTCTTGTTTAAAGTTTTCATCATATTTATCGTTTCCTTCAGATTTATGTATTCTTTGAAAAATATCATCATTCATTAGAATACCTATTGAATGAAAATATATAAATTCTTCATTAGAAACACTTTGCAAATTTAAAACTTCTTGACGCATGTCTTCTAATTCTATAAATTCATGTATAAGTCCCTTAAATAGAGTTTTATCAATTACACCTTGTAGATACAATTCCAAAGCTTTTTGTGCTGTGTAAAATTCTTTTACATCATCTTGAAATATTTCAAATTCTGTTTTTTCATGATACAATTCTTTTGATTGTTCTTGTTTGGGGTTATTTTCCTCTTTTAATTTTAAATATATTCTCATCATATCAATATGATCTATAAAACCAAGGCTAGTTAATTTTAAACACTCTAGTCCTGTAAAGTTTTGATAATTATTTTTGTATTCTTCCGCTTCTTCTTTAGTTTTAAATAGAAAAGTATACCTTATAGCTTGTTTTATTTTTTGTAAGTCTCTAGAAGAGCATTTTGAAAATTTAGATTCTGGATTAGTTAATAATATGTATATATCATCAAAAGATAAGAAACCTTGTTTAAACATTTCTATAGGTAAAGTTGGCTTAATTCTTTCTAATAGTTTAGGATTATTACTTTTTCCATTCATAACATTTTGTATGAATCTCACAACATAATCCTCTGGTCTTAGCAATTTCTTTTCGGTATTTGAAATTGTTCCCTGTTCTAGTCTATCAAATGATTCATTCTTATCTAAAATATCTTGAAATGCTTCTCTTATTTGAGGATACATATTTATTTTTTCTTGTGATATAGATTGAATTAATCTAATTAAGTGATTATTATCTAATATTCCTAATTCTTTACTCATTTCTTTAACGAGTTCCATTTCTTTTGCACCATATGCATAATATTGTATAATATAAATTCCAAGTTCATCTTTAATAAATTGAGTTTGAAATTTCTTTTCTTTAAGCTTATCCAATATTAAAGTTTTTAAATGATCAATATCTTCTATTGAAAAAGATTCCGGCATATCTTTTTGATCTAAAAAACTAATAAATTCAGAATCAGGCTCTTCTATCTCTCCTCTTTCTCTCATTGTA
The DNA here is from genome assembly GCA_947581825.1 of uncultured Clostridia bacterium. GTDB lineage: Bacteria > Bacillota > Clostridia > TANB77 > CAG-508 > CANPVP01. Next base: position 179,859 of record CANPVP010000003.1, read on the forward strand.
TCAGTAAGTTTCGCTATAAATAATATATATGTAGCATCTATTATATCAAGAAGTGAATTATACACATCTGCTTCATAATCATAACCATAATTATTATCATCAATATCTGATAATAATTTTACACTTTTTTGACCATCAAAAGCTGTTAATTCTCTTTTTGGAAGACCACTCAAAGGCATTGAAGGTAATTTCAATTCTTTTAATTTTTGTGGTAAAAAATCTCGTATAAGTGTTGAAATAGCAAGTTCTTCTATATATAACCTATTATTAGTATTATTTAATAAACGGTCGATATAATTTTTTTTAATTATATTGTCTGAATCAATATTATCAAGAAGTGTATTTCTTATCTCTTCGAATATCTGTCTAAAGAAATCAGCAAAATGTCTTGACGGATCATAACTATCTATAATTCTCCCCATAAAAAACTCCTTTTTTGTATAAAATTAACATAAAATCTCTAAAAGCACTACATTATAGTTTACCATAATTTTCTTTTTTAGTCAAATTAAAAAGACGAATATATTCGCCTTTTTTTAGAATTTAAAAGAAAGATTATTTATTAAATTCGGATTTAATATTATTTAATAGTTGGAATATTAAGGTTTTGTTCTACAGATAAATTACTTGATTGTAAATTATTAATATCTTTTATATCAGATATTATTTCTCTTACATCTTTTTCTTCATAATATTTATTTCTTTCTTGTTCTCTTTGAGCAATTGTCCATAGAGTATCACCACTGCTAACAGTAATCGTTTTGTATTCTATTTTAGCTTCTGATGAAGCGGAATTTTTAATATTAAAAACTATACAGCAAAGAATAAATACTATTAAAATAACTCTTCTTCTAAATTTTCTATGATTAATTATTTTTATTTTCATAATTGTACCTCCATAACGAACATTTATTTGTTATGAATTAAGTATAACCGAACATCGGTTCTTTGTCAAGATATTTTTGTAGATTTTTGAAGAAAAGTTTATCTATAAATAGTATTGCTTTTGTTCAAAAATTATGCTATAATCGAAAAGCTTTCTAAGTATTCCAAGTGGATACTTACGACAGTATGTGTCTGTAAAAGGACTGTACTGATCTTATGTTGAAAGGAGTGAGTAGCATAAAATCACATGCTACGCCACTGCAAGCCTTTGAAGAGAGACTTGTAGGATGGTTAAAACAACAAGCGGATCAGAGTACAATTTCAAACTTTTTGCTCTTACCCCCCATTTCTCTTCAGCCCCCTGTCCCATTAGAAAGAGGACCAATTCCATCAGAGGTGTATCCTGCGCAAGATTATCGGAAATATTTACCGCTAGTCTTCTCTGTAACAACAAGGGATACATTCCTCATCGAAAAGCCAGAATTTATTTTGTACTGTGACTGGTGGACTATTGCAAAGGGCATTTGGCAGAGCCTGTCAAGAGATTTATTCAAAGACACAAAAAATGAGTATTATCTTATGACAACGCCGAGCGAACTCACTATTTTCCGTATTGAATCGGATTAAAAAAAAAGCACGCGGTTCTCTAAAAGGAGCCGTGTGTTTTTTTATATTGTAGGAATTTTCTCTTTCCATTATTTATTTTTTATTTTTTTCTTCTTAATATCCAATTCTCATCACATTTTATAGGCAATTTCATTTTTACTTTTTGTCCTAGTTTTCCAGGATTAACAAAATCAATTTTTTCATCTGTCTCATAATCCCATAATTCATCAAGTATAAATCTATAACTTTCTATTTGACCAGGAATAATAATTTCCATCGTATCTCCTACTTGAAGTCTATTTTTTATTTCTATAATACACTTATCAGTAGTATATTTTACTATTTTTCCACCAAACTCATAATCAGGGTTATATTGTTTTCCATCATATTCTTGGAAATCTTTATTATTTCTATCATTAAAATAAAAAGTTGTTAAGCCTCTTGTTTTTACTTTTTCTAATTCATTTAAATACTTAGATGAATTAAATCTTTCTGGATTTTCTAGGTAATCATCAATAGCATTTCTATATGCATTTATAACAGTTGCTAAGTAATATTCTGTTTTTAGTCTTCCCTCTATTTTTAAGCTATTGATTCCTAAATTTATAATTTCTGGTATTTCATTTATTAAGCATAAATCTTTTGAAGAAAATATATAAGTTCCTTTATCATCAGTTTCAACAGGCATTAAATTACCTGGATTATTTTTTTCTTCTACATAAACATTATATGCCCATCTACAACTTTGAGCGCAATCGCCTAAATTTGCACATCTAGAAGATAAGAAATCACTTAAATAACATCTGCCTGAATATCCAAAACATAAAGCTCCATGAACAAACATTTCAGTTTCTAGTCCCATAGGTACATTTTTGGTTATTTCGCGTAATTGATCTTTTGAAAGTTCTCTTGCTAAAATAACTCTAGATGCCCCATTCTTGTACCAGAACATGCTTGAATGATAACTTACAACATTTGCCTGGGTACTTATATGTAAATCCACATCTGGAGCTTCTTCTTTCAAAATATCTAATATTCCGCCATCAGAAACTATAATTCCATCAACTTTTAAATCATTTAAAATTCTAGCTTGATTTCGAATTTCATCATAGGAAGTATCCCATGCATATATATTTATGGCAGCATATACTTTTTTACCAATTTCATGTGCATATTTAATTGTTTTATATAAATCATCATCTTCCATATCTGCTCTAGTTCTTAAAGAAAGTGATGATGTTCCTCCATATACAGCATCAGCTCCATATAGAAAAGCAATTTTTGCTTTTTCAAAAGAGCCTGCTGGTGCTAATAATTCTGGTTTATTCATTGTATTATTATTCCTTTCTTCAGTAAAAATTTTTTATATTAATATCTTGCTTCTGCACCAGGATTTTCAGGTTGCTCTTCTTCTAAATCCTTAGGATCTATAAAAAATGGATATATATGTTTTAAGATTTCCATATTGCTTAGAGCTCTTAGTCCATTTCCATCAAGAGTATCTTCCCACATAACACCTACTTGAGAAAAAGGAATCTTCCCACCTGACAAAGCTATAAGTGCACTAAATTTTTCCTGAATGCTCTCCTTATACTCCTCTATCCTCTTTTCTCTTTCTTCTGGAGTTTCTTCCTCAACTTGGGCATCTTTCCCTTTATAATCAAAATGAGCTGCAGTACCATTAATTGCTTCAAGTGCTACTGCTATAGTTTTTGATTGAAACTCTACAAAAGGTAAGAATTGACTCGTTAGTTCTTCAATATTGCTCTGTTCATTTAAAGGTAAAGAATCTTTTTGTAATTCAGCAATTATAGAAGCTTTATACTCATTCCAAATCTTAGACATATTATTTTTTAAGTTATTAAAAAATTGCTTATTACCATATCTTTCTTGTATGTGTTTGAAAAGTTTAGTATCTTCAAAATTCACTTTAATATCAGCAGGGCTACCAGTACAGTGATATGCTTTATAACCATTATCTTTTTTATGATTCTTCACCTTTGTTATATTTAATGTTGAAGCAATAATTCTCTCTATAACAGCCTTTTCTGATTCTGTACAAAAATCTATTTCCATTCCAAAAATATCATCAAGAGCTTTTTCAGAATCATTTTTAGAAGCACTATCAAGAGCTTTAATTCTAGCAGATAATTTAGTACTATCATTTACTTGTCTATATTTTTTCAATTCACATAGTAATTTACTAATAAAATTAATGTATATTTCAAAATATTCTCTTTGTTGTGCTACAAATTCCGTGTAAGTTTTTTCTATCTCAGAATCACTAATCGCTTTTGTTGGTAGAGAACCATGTAAAAAATAATATACTTTATCTTCAGAAGAAAGTTCCATAATAGCTGCTGTAGTTGAATAAATTGCTCTTGTTGAACTTCTTAAAATATTTTGCTCATCTTCTGGTAACAAAGAAATAGCATCTTTTATAGTTGAAGAATTCTTGCCTTGTTGAACTAGTTCTATTTGTTTTTTTAATAAATTATCTTCAGCTACCATTCTTAATAAAACTTCTCTACGCTTATCCATTTTTGGTGATTGGTATGCATCAAAAAATTGTCTTTCACTAATATGCTCTGGGAAGACTTTTTCTGGATTTTTCTCATAAAGTTTTAATTCTTCTGGAGTTAAAATTCCACTTTGTAATAAATATGCTCTAAGTTCTTTCTTAGAAGGTGATTTTTGTTTTGGTTCAACACCTTCTTCAATTGGGTTCAAAAATAATTCTTTTGCAGCATTCAATATTTTTCTTCTTATATCATCATATTTTGTTTTTTCCTCAATATTTTTATCATTTTCTTCTTTTTTTAGATTTACCATTATTACTCTCCTTATTTATATTTTATTTAATTCCAACTTCTTTGCTTTTGGGTTCATCAATAGTAATTAGACTAGGATATAATCTTTTTAAAGTTTTTTTAGAAGACAGTTTTGTAGGAGGAATTATATTACAGTTTTCATCTCTTTTTAAATAAGATTCCCACATTGTTGGAATTTCATCTAAAGTAATTCTGCCTTCATCATATAATTTTTGCAAATCAGTTGAATTTTCACCTTTATACAAAACATGACTTGCATCTCCTATATTAGCACTAATTGCTACTTGAATAGTTTTAAATTGTCCTTCTATTATAGGTAAATATTCTTTAGAAGAAGGTTTAATTAATTTAATTTTTAATTTAGTATCCTTTTTATATGATTTTTCTAATTGAAATATTTTTTCTTTTAATATTTTAAGATGAGCTTTAGGAATTGAAAATAAACAATTGTTTCTAGACAATAATTCTAATAATTTTTGTACAACTAAGCTGTCATCTGATTTTCTAAGTGGCCAATTTTCTATTTCTGGATATCCAGAATAGTGATATGCCTTGTACCCATTTTTCTTATCATGATTAACTTCTCTAGTTTTATTTAATGTTGCTTTTACAATTTCTTGTACAAATTCTTGCTCTTCAGGAGTTGCAAAATCGACTTCAATTCCAAAAATATCATTCAAAGCTTTTTTTCCATCGTTCCTCAAAGCACTAGCAACTGATTTGATACGTGCTGTAAATTGGGTAAAGTCAGATACAATTCTATAATCTTTTAGAATACATAACAATTCATTTAAATAATTTATATAATCTTCGAAGAAATCGGTTTGCTCTTTAACAAATGTAGTATACAAGTCTCTACTTTCCACATCATTTGGAACATATACGTTACTTCTAATTGCTTCTTGATGTGCTTCATCTTCTAAATATCTTCCTTCAGAAGGTTCTACTTTCATTCTTTCCATAAAAGATTCTCTTTGTTTAGTACTGTCCATATAATAACTCCTTTATTTTAATTTACTTATCGCTAATCCATCTCCTACTTCTAGTATTTTTGTTTCTAGAAGCGGATTTTCCGTTGTTTCTTTAATATACTTTCGTAAATTTGTAACTGCTGTTCTTTGTTTATGTTTATTATAATCGCTCATTACATAACCTTTATATAAAATATTATCTGCCAATATTATACCATTTTTTTCTAGCATTCGTAAAGCCTGGCTTAAGAAAAAAGGGTATTTGCCCTTAGCAGCATCTATAAATACTACATCATATTTATCTTGGAATGTAGGTAATATTTCAACTGCATCTCCTTCAAATATATGTATCTTATCTTCTACTTCAGCTTTTTTTATGTTTTCTTTTGCTTCTATAACACGTTCATGTTCTCTTTCTATAGTATCAATAATACCATCTTCTGCCAAAAATTTAGTAAAACATATAGCTGAATATCCCACAGCTGTTCCTATTTCTAAAATTCTCTTTGGCTTTAATTCTTTTAAAATGTTATCTATAACTTCAAGAGTATCGTCCATTATAATCGGAATATGCTCTTCTAATGCTTTTTCTTTTATTTTTAATAATTCTACTTCATTCATGGTAAATCCATCAATACCTTTCTTATTTTATAACTGTTTTTATTAATTACGGGCGACCAATGGTCGCCCCTACATAGTTTAATTCTATTTGTAGGAACGAGTATTGCTCGCCCGATAAATTTATTTATGCATTTTATTTCTATTTGCTCTTTCACGTTCTTTAGAATCTAATATTTTCTTTCTTAAACGTATACTTTTTGGTGTAACTTCAACTAATTCATCATCTGCTATAAATTCAATAGCTTTTTCTAATGAGAATTGAATTGGTGGAACTAATCTTAAAGCTTCATCTGAACCAGAAGCTCTAGTGTTTGTTAAATGTTTTTCCTTACATACATTTATTGCTAAGTCTTCAGCACGTGAATTTAAACCTACTATCATTCCTTCATAAACATCTACACCTGGACCAATAAATAAATCTCCTTTATCCTGAGCATTATACAAACCATATGTTACTGATGTACCTTTTTCAAAAGCTATAATTGTTCCTCTAGTTCTTGATGCAATTTCGCCTTTATAAGGTTCATAGCAATCAAATATATGATTCATAACTCCATTACCTTTTGTATCAGTCATAAATTCTGAACGATATCCTATTAAACCTCTTGCAGGAATTTTGAATTCTATTTTTGTATGTCCTTCTTCTGCAGGTTCCATATTTACCATTTCAGCTTTTCTTTTTCCTAATTTTTCGATAACATTACCAACAAATTCGTCAGGAACATTAACTACTAATCTTTCAATTGGCTCGCATCTTACACCATCAATATCTTTAAAAATAACTTTTGGACGAGAAACTAATAATTCAAATCCTTCTCTTCTCATTGTTTCTATAAGAACTGATAAGTGTAATTCTCCACGTCCAGAAACTTCAAAAGAATCTGGTGTTTCTGTTTCTTTAACACGTAAACTTACATTTCTGTCTAACTCTTTAAATAATCTATCTCTAATATGTCTTGAAGTAATAAATTCTCCTTCTTTTCCAGCAAAAGGACCATTATTAACACTAAAAGTCATAGAAACAGTAGGTTCATCTATATCTACGAAATCAATTTTTTCAGGATTTGCTTGATCACAAATTGTTTCTCCTATATTGATATTATTTATTCCAGAAAGTGCTATAATATCTCCTGCCTTTGCTTCTTCTACTTCTACTTTCTTTAGACCTATATGTGTATATAGTTTTGCTATTCTTCCATTTTCTATTTTATCGTCATTTTTACAAATTGCTATTGGCATTCCAACCTTTGCAATACCTCTTTCTAATCTTCCTACAGCTATTCTTCCAACATAATCATCATAATCAATATTAGATACTAGCATTTGCATAGGACCTTCTTCATCACATTCTGGTGGATTTATATTTTTTATTATTGTCTCAAATAAACAGCATAAATCCTTTGCATCATCTTCTAAATTTAGTTTTCCAACACCTAATTTTGCTGAAGTATAAACAACTGGAAAATCAAGTTGTTCATCATTTGCATCTAATTCTATAAATAATTCTAAAACTTCATCAACAACTTTTAATGGATCTGCACCTGGTCTATCTATTTTATTAATAACAACAATTGGTTTTAAGTTTAATGCTAATGATTTTTTCAAAACTTCTCTAGTTTGAGGCATTGCACCTTCAAAAGCATCAACTAATAAAAGAACTCCATCAACAGTTTTTAGAACTCTTTCAACTTCTCCACCAAAATCAGCATGTCCAGGAGTATCTACAATATTGATTTTAATATCTCCATACATAACTGATGTGTTCTTTGCCAGAATAGTAATACCTCTTTCTTTTTCTAGATCATTAGAATCCATTACTCTTTCTTGTACCTGTTCATTATCTCTAAAAACGTGACTTTGTTTTAATAAAGCATCTACTAATGTAGTTTTACCATGATCAACATGGGCAATTATTGCTATATTTCTAATGTTTGGATTATTCATTTTTATATCTCCTTTTTGATATTAATACATTCTAAAATCTAATAGGCGAGCAAATGCTCGCCCTACATAAATTATTCATTATCTACATTTTGTTCTTCAGCATTTACTTCAATGTTTTCTGTATTTCCAACACCTTCAATTTCTCTTATTGAAAGTTCCATTTTTCTTTTCTCTTGATCTATTTCAATTATCTTAGCATCAACTTTTTCACCAATTTCTAAAGCATCCTCTGGTTTTGCTATTCTCTTTTCAGAAATTTGAGAAATATGAACTAAACCGTCTATTCCTTCTTCTAATTCTACAAAAGCTCCAAATGGTACGAATTTTTTTACAGTAACATTTACAACATCATTTAAATTATATTTTTCTGTAATAGAATCCCATGGATTAGCTTCTTTTTCAGGATATGCTAATTGTATTTTCTTAGTTTCTGAATCTATACTTTTTATAGTTACATTTATTTCTTGTCCTACTTTAAAGAAATCTTCGGTTTTAGCATTTCTTTTCCATGTTATTTCTGATATATGCAATAAACCTTGTACTCCGCCTAAATCAACAAATGCTCCATATGCACTTATTGTAACTACTTTTCCTTTATATTGTTTTCCAACTTCTGCAGAACTCCAAAATTCTGTTTCTTGTTTTTGCTTTTGCTCATCTTCTATTATTCTATTAGAACCAATTACTTTTCTGTTTTGTGGATCATATTCAATAACTTTAAATTTTATTTTTTGACCTTTGTATTGTTCTAAATTTTCAGCTTTTCTAATACCAGATAATGATAATGGAATAAATACTCTAATACCATTTACTAAAACAACAACACCTTTTTCATTTATTTGATTTATTTTTTCCTCAAAAATTTCTCCTGCATCTACTTTTTTAGAAAAATCTTCTTGAGCCTTTTTTACTCTAGTTCTTTTATATGATAAAAGGACATTTCCTGTTCCATCATTCATTTTCACTATATCTGCAGTTATTTCATCTCCAACTTTGAAATCATTTCTTGGGTCATCCTCTTCATTAAAAGAATATTCTTTTCTAGGAATTAATCCATCAGCTTTGTAACCTAAGTCTACAAAAATTTCTCCTTTAGATGTTATTTCTATTATTTTTCCTGTAACTGTTTTGTCTAAAACCACTTCTTTTACTGAATTGTTGTATAATTCTTCAAATGATTCATTATCTGCTTTTTCCATATTATTACCACCTTATTTTTATTCTTATCGTATTAACCTAATAAGGACACGAAAATCATGTCCTTATTAATAAACCGCAAATTATTATATATTAGTTTGATTGTTTTGTCAACAGCTAATATATAAGCTTTTGCTTACTTTTTTACTTTGATGCTAATTTTATTATATTATCCATTATATAATTAGTTGCTTTATCTAAATTTTGTTTTTCTTGTGCTTTATCGTCTGTTGCAAATTCTCTCAAATCTATAGGCTCACCGTATGTAATTGTAACTTTTCTGAACAACTTAAAATTTCCTTTTATTCCAACAGGTATAACCTTTGCACCTGTTTTTAAAGCAATTCTTGTAGCACCATTATGAACTTTAACCTTTTTGGCTAAACCATTTCTTGTACCTTCTGGAAAAATTCCCAAAACATCTCCATTTTTTATAATCTTCATGGATGTTTTTATAGCTTCTATATCTCGTGTTCCTCTATCAACTGGAAAATATCCATAAATATTAGCAAAGAAGTAAACTATTTTAAATTTAAAAATTTCTTTTTTGGTCATAAAGCATACTTTCCTAGGTGTGAACATAATTAGTGCTAGTGGATCCCAATTACTCACATGATTAGAGCAAAGAATATATCCACCCTCTTTCGGAACATTCTCTTTTCCAACTATTTTTATTCTAAATAGAAGAATAATAACAAGTCGCAAAACAGTATTTATTATAGTTTTTAAAATTGCATAAACAACTTTCATTAATTTTCCCCCATTAAATCATCAATAAGCTTATAAATATTTTTACGTGCATCTTCTGGAAGCCAACCATTTGTATCAACAATTACTGCATCTTCTGGCACTCTTAAAGGACTATCTGCTCTAGTTGAATCTATTTTATCTCTATTCTTAATACTTTCTAAAACTTCTTCATAAGGTACTTCTAATCCTTTTTCTAAATTTTGCTTATATCTTCTTTGAGCTCTTTCTTCTGCACTAGCTTCTAAATATAATTTTATGTTAGCATTTGGAAAAACTACTGTTCCGATATCTCTACCTTCCATAACAATATCATGATCTTTTGCAAGCGCTCTTTGATGTTCTACCATTATCTCTCTAACTTCCTTAATAGCTGCTACAATTGAAACTGAAGCATTTACTTTTGGAGTTCTAATTTCATTAGATACATCTTCTCCATTTAAGAAAGCATGTATACTACCATCAATATTCTTTAAATCTATTTGTAAAGTTTTTGCTAATTCTATAATTTTTTCTTTATCATTCATATCAATATTATTTCTCAAAACAGCTAATGTTACACTTCTATACATAGCTCCTGTATCAACATTTAAAAATCCTAATTTTTCAGCTATAAAACTAGCTATTGTTCCTTTTCCTGAACCGGCAGGTCCATCTATTGCAATTATAAATGACATTTTTATTCCTCCTTTATTTTTCTGGAATTTTTATTCCTTTTGCAACAATATTTATTTTATTAACTCCCATTGCTGCTAATTTATCTATTTCTTTTCTTATTTTTTCATTAAAGGCATTTATAGTTTCTACAATATTATATCCATACATTAAAATAACTTCTATGTAAATTGTAGGAACGTTATCGACAGAATTTATTCTGATTTTGTTCAATTTATATATAGCTTGATTTTTGCTAGCTATATTTTCTATTATCTGCTTAAAAACATTATCTGATATTGTAAAATTTCCTAAATAGCTAAAAGTTGGTCTTATAATTGATTTTTCCGAAATATAAGGATCTTTTCCTTTTCCCTTTGTTTTGAAAATCTGTAAAGGATCTAATAAATATCCTGAAAAATCTTTTTTTATTTCAAATGTAGGCACAGGAATTACGTGTTTTCCCTCTGTTGTTCGAATACGTCTAGCTGTTTCCATTTCCTGCTTTGTTGCAATATCTTCTATATATATAATCTTAGATATTTCTGGTAAACCTAGGTTTTCAGCAATCTTTTTAACCATACTATCAGAAGTTCCAAGTATTAGTATACCATTAGGCTTATACTTTTTAATTGCCTTTTTTATATCTTCTTTTTCTTCATCTGTCATAAACAAAGCATGCTTAACTGTTTCTATTTTAGTAGGTGCTTTCTTAGCAGATGATCCAGCTATTACTTGATTATCCTTTATAAACAAGCCATCATCAATAATATAATTAATTCCATTTTCATTTGCTATCATTTGAGCTCTGTAACTCTTTCCTGTTCCAGATGGTCCAACAAAAGCATAAACCTTAATTTTATTCTGAAAAATCATAGTTTTCTCCTTAGCTCTAACTTGTAATTAATTCTTTTGTATTATATAATAGCACCATAAAAATATCAATGCATAAATTAAATATAATATATAATAATAAACAAAAGTAGAAAGGATATTAAAAATGGAAATTCCAAAATTAGTAACTATATTAGTACCAACATATAATGAGAAAGATGTATTAAATATGTTATACGAAAGATTATTAAATACAATAAATTCTAATTCTAAATATAATTTCGAAATACTATTTATTAATGACGGTAGCAAAGATAACACTTTAGATATAATTAGGAATTTAAGAGAAAAAGATAAAAGAGTGTGCTATGTTAATTTATCAAGAAATTATGGCAAGGAAACTGCTATGATGGCTGGATTTGATTATTGTAAAGGGGATTGTGTAATCATTTTAGATGCTGATCTTCAAGACCCACCAGAATTAATTCCGGAAATGTTAAAATACTGGGAAGAAGGTTATGATGATGTATATGCTAAAAGACGTTCTAGAAAAGGTGAATCTTTCTTAAAAAAATTCACTTCAAAAATATATTATAAAACTCTTCAAAGTGTAACTAACATTGAAATTCAAAAAGACACTGGTGATTTTAGATTATTAGATAGACGTTGTATAGAAGCCCTTAAACAATTAAGGGAATCTCAAAGATATACAAAAGGACTATTTAGTTGGATTGGATATAAAAAGAAAGAAATTTTATTTGATAGAGATCCTAGAGCTGCTGGAAAAACGAAATGGAATTTTAGAAAATTGGTTGGCTTATCTATAGATGGATTAACATCATTTACAACAGCTCCATTAAGAATGTCTGCTATTTTAGGAATAATTATTTCATTAGTAGGTTTTCTATATATGATGGTAATTATTATAAAAACTTTAATTTATGGAATTGATGTACCTGGCTATTCATCTACTATGGTTGTAATCTTATTTTTAGGTGGAATTCAACTTATTTTCTTAGGAATTATTGGTGAGTATTTAGGACGAGCCTTTTATGAAACTAAAGACAGACCATTATACTTTATAGATTGCTACAATGAAGAAAGAGAAACAAATGAAAATTTAAATAAGTAAATTCTCGGGAGGCCATCGCTGGTCTCCCCTACGTTATTAAAATTTAATTACATAATATTTTGGAGGTTATAATGGAAAAGTACCTAAATAAAATTGAATATAATAAAATATTAGATAATTTGCAAAAACATTGTAAAACATATATAGGAAAAGAGTTAGCCTTATCTTTAAAACCTAGTACTAGTCAAGAAACTGTTAAGAAACTTTTAGACGAAACTACAGAAGGATTAAATTTATTATCCATTTTAGCTACATCCCCTATTGATTTCATTTCTGAAATAGATATATGGATAAAGCAATTAGAATCAGATTGGATTTTGAATACTAAAGGCTTATTAGATTTAGCTATCATTTTAAAAATGTCTAGAGAACTTAAGGAATATTTCTTCTGTGATAATATTGATTCCGAAAAATTTCCTATTTTAAATGAATATTTTAATAGTTTATATACTAATATTTCAATCGAAAAGAAAATATTTGATTCAATATTATCTGAAAATACGATAGCTGATAATGCTTCAAAAGAACTTTCTATTATACGAAGAAATCAAAGAAATTTAGAAGCTACTATAAAAGATAAATTAAATGGTATTATTCATTCATCTACTTATTCAAAATATATTCAAGAAGCAGTAATAACAATTCGAAATGGTAGATATGTAATACCTGTAAAAGAAGAATTTAGAGGTCAAATAAAAGGTTTTATACATGATATGTCTAGTAGCGGTGCAACTGTTTTCATAGAACCTATTTCAGTATTTGAAATTAATAGTGAAATTAGCAATTTAAAAATTGAAGAAAATATAGAAATTGAAAAAATATTAAAAAATCTATCATTATTAATAGCTCCATATACAAAAGAATTAATAATTAATAGAGATATAATAGGAAAACTAGATTTTATTTTTGCTAAAGCTAGTTATGCTAAAGATTTAAAAGCAATATGCCCTACTTTAAATGCAGATAAAAAAATAAATCTTATAAAAGCTAGACATCCTTTGATTGATAAAAACTCTGTTGTTCCAATAGATGTAAATTTAGGAACAGATTTTAATGTTTTGATTATTACAGGACCTAATACAGGTGGAAAAACTGTAACTTTAAAAACTGTTGGTTTATTATGTGCAATGGCTTCAAGTGGACTTCATATACCAGCTTCTGAAGGAAGTAGTATTTATATTTTTGATAATATATTTGCAGATATTGGAGATGAACAAAGTATCCAAGAATCCTTAAGTACTTTCTCCTCTCATATGATAAATACAATTGAGATTTTAGAAAATGCAACAGAAAATAGTTTAATATTATTAGATGAATTAGGTTCTGGTACTGATCCTGTTGAAGGAGCTAGTTTAGCAATTAGCATATTAGAATCATTCTTTAATAAAAGCTCTTTATGTATTGCTACAACACATTATCCTGAAATAAAAAATTATGCACTAGTTACACCTGGCTTCAAAAATGCAAGTTCTGAATTTGATGTAGAAAACTTAAAACCTACTTACAAATTACTCATAGGAATTCCAGGAAGAAGTAATGCTTTTGCTATAAGTAAAAAATTAGGTTTAGATGAAAAGATATTAAAACGTGCTAATGATTTCATGGATAATGATAATATTAAGATTGAAGAATTATTAAAAAATATTTATGATGATAGAATTGCTATTGAACATGAAAAGAATGAAATAAATAAAAATTTAAAACAAGTAGAAAGTTTAAGAAAATCTTTAGAAAAAGATAATTCAGATGTAATAAGAAAAGAAAAAGAATTAATAGATAAAGCTAAAATTCAGGCTAGGCAAATACTATCTGATGCTAAAGATGAAGCGGCTTCTATAATTAAAGAAATGAATGATATCTATAATAGTAACAGTAGCTCTGCTATAAAAGATTTGAACAACTTAAGAAATAAATTGAATTCTTCAATAAAAGACTTATCTACTTCTACTATATTGGAAAATAATTCGAATAAACAAGCAATAAAAGATGAAGATATAAAAATTGGTGCTACTTTTTTGGTAAATAGTTTTAATCAAGAAGGAATTATCTTGTCTCATCCTAAAAATAATAAAGTACAAGTTCAAATTGGTAGTACAAAGATTTTTGTTGAAACTAATAATTTAAGTTATTTATCTAAGCAGAAAATAAAGAATTCTGGAAGCGGAAATAAAGTTAATACCTCTTCTATCTCAAATATCAAATCTAAAAATGCAACTACTAAGATTAATGTAATAGGATTAAATGTTGATGAAGCTACTTTTATAATTGATAAATTTTTAGATGATGCTTATCTTTCAAAATTACAAAAAGTTGAAATTGTTCATGGAAAAGGAACTGGTGCTTTAAGACAAGGAATTCATACTTTCTTAAAAACACATCCACATGTAAAATCATTTAGATTAGGTACATTTGGTGAAGGTGAAACTGGAGTAACAATAGTAGAAATAAAATAAAAGGAGATGAGAATTTTAGGTTTTACCTAAAATTCTCATCTTTGTATAATTAAATAATTTTTTGAAATTATAAACTATTTTCTGAAAGAATGTTTTTTCGGTATAGCAAACCAATGCCCAACATTCCCCACTATTAGGTTCTGATTTTTCTTGAACAATTTCAGTATTATCTTGAATCTGTTCTACTTCAGTTCCTTCATTGCTTGTATCTTCTAATATTTCTGTATTTTCTTCTTCTTTTTCATTTTTATTATTATTTAAAGCATTATCCATATTCTTCCTCTTTTCTTTGGTAAAATTATTCGAATACCTTTCCTACTTCTAATTTATTTCCTCGCAAGAAATCTGATATATTCATTCTTTTAGAATTTTCTCCTTGTATTTCTATGACTTTTATTATACCATCTAAACATTTTATATACAAGCCTTTCTTATCATCTGCTAAAACAATTTCTCCATTTCTTTTTTCACAACAATTCTGAATGTTATTTTGTGTTTCAAAATTCTCAAATGATAAATTATCAGCTTTCCATATTTTTATTTTTTTATTATCATAAAATGTATATGTTCCCATTATAGGATTTAAGCCTCTTATAAGATTTTTTATGTCTAAACCTTTCTTTGTATTCCAATCTATTTTAGACATTTCTTTATTAAGCATTGGTGCTAATGTAAAATCATTTTCTTGAGGTATTCTAGGAGCATCTCCTTTTTCTATTTGCTCAATAGTTTCTACTAATAATTGTGCCCCCATTTTTGATAATCTATTCCACAATTCTCCTGTAGTTTCATCTTGACCTATTTCGACTTCTTTTTTTAGAATAATATCTCCTGAATCTAAACCTTCTGACATATACATTGTAGTAACACCAGTTTTCTGTTCTCCATTTATTACTGCCCATTGTATAGGTGCTGAACCTCTATACTTAGGTAACAAAGAACCATGTACATTTATAGAACCAAATTTGGGAATATTTAATATTTCTACAGGAAGTATTTTTCCATATGCCACAACGCAAATCATATCTGGATTCAAGTTTTTTATTATATTAAGAAACTCTTGATTATTTTTTACTTTTTCAGGTTGATATACCAGAATATTTTTTTCTATTGCAAACTCTTTAACAGGAGATGCAATCATTTTCATTCCTCTTCCCTTTGGTCTATCTGGATTAGTTACAACCCCTAATATATTATGACCTTTATTATATATAGCTTCCAAGGACTCTTTTGCAAAATCTGGAGTTCCCATAAACAAGATATTTAACATAAAAAAATCCTCCTTAATCTTTGTTGTTATTGTTTGGAGTAATAACTTCTAAAGTTCCCTCAATAATTTTATCAATAAAAACTTCTCCTTCTAAATGATCCACTTCATGCATAATAGCCTGAGCTAACATGTCTTTTCCCTTTATAGTTATTTTTTCACCTTTTTCATTTAAAGCTTCTACCACAACCTCTTTAGGTCTGATAACTTTTGCGAATTTATTTGGAAAACTTAAGCAACCTTCTTCCACTTCCTGAGAACCTTTAGTTTTAACTATTTTAGGATTAATTAAAACATATCTTTCTCCATCTTCTTCACCTAAATCTATAACAATTACTCTTTTTAAAACACCAACTTGAACTGCTGCTAGTCCTACACCATTTTGTGCATACATTGTTTCAAACATATCTTCAATTAAAGTTAAAATCTTCTCATTAATTTCATCAACTGGCTTTGATACTTTTTTTAATATTTCGTCTCCTTCTAATCTTATATTACGAATAGCCATTTTTTTCAATCCTTTCTAATCAATTATATACGTTTGATAATTAAAAATTTAAGTGCATCGCGAATGTAGAGTTTTCGAGTTAGAAATTCTTAGTAAATTTATGGAAAGAGTTCACGACCAAGTGGAAGGGTGCCATAAATTTACATTAGAATTTCTACGTGGAAAGCTCGCCCCGAGCGATAAACGCAAATTTTTCAATTATCAAATTATATAATAAAATATTACATCATGTTACTAGGATTAACATCAACAATAACCCTCGTATCCGAATTTCCTAATTTCAAATTTATAGAACTACTTATTATATCTAAAATATTATTGCTCAAATTGCATTTAACTATTATTCTCCATCTATATTTATTTTTTATCTTATCTATTGGTGCTGGCATAGGTTTAAAAACATTAAACGTAGAATTCTTATACTTATTTAGCAATTTAAATATTTTATTTGATGTGTTTGCAACATGATTTTCATTCGAACCACTAATACCAATCATTATTATATCGCAAAATGGCGGATATTTCAATTGTTTTCTTAATTCAATTTCAGTATCATAAAAAATATCATAATCTTGTTTTTGTGCACACTCAATACTGAAATTCTGAGGATTATATGTTTGTATAACTACTTCTCCTTTATTGCCTTCTCTTCCTGCTCTTCCGGCCACTTGAGTTAATATCTGAAAAGTTCTTTCATTTGCTCTATAATCTTCTATATATAAGCTACTATCAGCAGCAATTACACCTACTAAAGTTACATTTGGAAAATGATGTCCTTTTACAACCATCTGTGTTCCTATTAAAATATCTATATTATCATTCTTAAATTTATTTAAAATATCTTCATGAGAATTTTTCTTTGTAACTGTATCTATATCCATTCTAATAGTTTTAGCTTCCGGAAATTGCTTATTTATTTCATGTTCTAATTTTTGAGTTCCAGTACCAAAATATCGTATGTTTTTACTATTGCACTCTGGGCAAATAACAACATTATTTGTTTCATAGCCACAATAATGACATTTTAATTTATTTTCTTTCAAATGATAAGTTAATGTAATATTACAATTTTTGCATTTAACAGTATACCCACAATCTCTACACATTACAAAAGTTGAAAAACCTCTTCTATTTAAGAATAATATCGTTTGCTTTTTATTAGCAAGATTCTTTTCAATTTTTTCATAAAGACTTGTACTTAACATTGATTTATTTCCGGATTGCTAATTCATATCTTAAATCTACAATTTCTACTTTGGGCATTTCAGAATTATTTGCCCTTTTTGATAATTTTAATAATTCTATTTTCCCCTCTTTTGCATTATAGTATGTTGAAATATCTGGTGTCGCACTTCCTAGTATAAGAGGTATATTATTTGTTTTTGCTATGTATTTTGAGATTTCTTTTGCATTGTATCTTGGAGCTGTTTCAGATTTATAAGATTGATCATGTTCTTCATCTATTATGATTGCTCCTATATTTTCCATAGGAGCAAAAATTGCAGAACGTGCTCCTATTACTATTTTAGCTTCATTATTTTTTATTCTTTGCCATTCGTCATACCTCTCGCCAACAGATAATTTACTATGTAACACTGCAATTTGTTCTTGTCCGAATCTTGCAATAAATCTATCTACCATTTGAGGAGTTAATGAAATTTCTGGAACTAGTACTATAACTCCCTTATCTTTTTTTAAAACTTCTTTTATTATTTGAAGATATACTTCTGTTTTTCCTGAACCTGTTACCCCATATAGTAAGAATTCTTTATATTCGTTATTTTCAATCGATTTAACTACTCTTTCTAGAGCTTCTTTTTGCTCTCCTGTTAATTCTAAATCTATAGTTTTTTCTACATTTTTATTAATAAATGGATTTCTATTAACTTGCTTTTCAAATATTTCTATATATCCATTTTTCTCTAAAGTTTTTAATATAGCCTTAGAAGTTTCTGTTAAAGTTTCCAAATCTGTCTTTAAAATATCTGGATTGTCATTTAAAAATTTTAATGCTTTAATTTGTTTTTCTGACTTTAATTTTTTAGTTTCTATATCAAACTCTATCTCTTCAATGTTTTTTTTCAATTTTACAAATCTAGAATTTTTCTCTTTAACTCTATTTGTAAAAGTTTTTGCAGAAGTTCCAGGTTGTAACATTAATTTTATACAATCTGCTATATTACAAAAATATCTTCTAGACATTATTTTAGCTAATTCAATATTATTTTTAGTTAATCCATGTTCATTTTCAATACTTGCAATATATTTTACTTCAAAATCTGTTTTTTCCTTAAAATTTATAACATAACCTTCTTCTAAATCTTTTTTTCTTCCAAAAGGGACTAATACTCTATCTCCAATTTTAATAGTGCCAGTAAGCTCTACTGGCACATTATAATCAAAATATTTATTTAAATTCTTAACATTACTATTAATTAAAACCTCAGCAATCATTTCTTATTCCCTTATAATTCATTCTAACTTTAAATGAATTATATAACATTAGTATTGAATTTTCAATCATTTTATTAGTATATATACTATTCCTATAATTTCCAAAATCATTATTACTGGTATTCCTATAGAAAATTTTGGCTTTTGAGTTTTGTGTCTAAATAATTTCATTCCTGAAAAAGTTCCTATCCATCCTCCTAGCATTGTTATTAAAATAAGTTCTTTTTCTGGTATTCTCCATGCTCCTTTTTGAGCTTTTTTCTTATCTATATACATAGATAAAAAACCTATAATATTAATTATTAAAGCATAAATTAAAACATTTTTTAAAGTTAAAAACGGAAACATTTCTACAATCTGTTCTAACATTATTTTCTCCTTTATCCAAATAAGCTAATCTGATTTGATTGACTCATACCATCTAGTACTCCTGCATTTTTTAGTGTTTCTACTGCTACCTTTCCTATTTTTGCTCTTATTTGTAATTCATCTATTGACATAAATTCTCCATTTTCTCTTGCTTTTACAATATTTTCCGCATCTATTGGACCTAAGCCTGGAATACTTGTTAGAGGAGGTCTTATTCCATCTTCCTCCATTATAAAATATTCTGCTTTTGATATATATAAATCAATTGGTAAGAATTTTATTCCTCTTTCATACATTTCTAATACTAACTCTAAAACAGGATACATGTCTTTATCTTTATTTGCAGCTGCATTTCCCTGCATATCTATTTCTTTCATTTTTGCTTTTACTTTTTCTTTTCCGTGGCACATAACTTCACTATCAAATTGCTTTGCTCTTATTGAAAAGAATGCTGTATAATAAGCCTTTGGTATATGTACTTTAAACCATGCAATTCTAAATGCCATTGTAACATATGCGGCAGCATGTGCCTTTGGGAACATGTATTTAATCTTTTTACAAGAATCTATATACCAATCTGGAACGCCATGTTCTCTCATTTCTGCTTCATATTCTGGTGTTAAGCCTTTTCCTTTACGAACCATCTCCATAATCTTAAAAGAAGATTGTGATGGAAGTCCCTGCTTTATCAAATATATCATGATATCATCACGAGTACAAATAGCTTCACTTAAGGTAACTGTTCCTTCCTGTATTAAAGTTTGAGCATTATTTAACCATACATCAGTACCATGTGATAATCCAGAAATTCTAATTAATTCCTCAAAAGTTGTTGGTTTTGTATCAACAAGCATTCCACGAACAAATTTAGTACCAAACTCTGGAATTCCAAAAGTTCCTACTTCTGACTTTATTTGCTCTGGTGTAACACCTATTGCCTCTGTAGAACTAAAAATTGACATAGTTGCTTTATCATCTAATGGTATTTTTGTTGGATCAATTCCTGTTATATCTTGAAGCATACGTATAACTGTAGGATCATCATGGCCAAGAATATCAAGCTTCAATAGGTTCTGATCTATTGAGTGATAATCAAAATGCGTTGTTATAATATCAGAATTTGGGTCATCTGCTGGATGTTGTATTGGTGTAAATTCAAATATTTCTCTTCCCTTTGGCACAACAATAATTCCTCCCGGATGCTGACCTGTTGTTCTTTTAATTCCTGTACATCCTGTACTTAATCTCATAGCTTCTGCATTTGTAACAGGAAGATTTCTTTCTTCATAATATTTTTTTACAAACCCTAAGGCTGTTTTTTCTGCTACAGTACCTACTGTTCCAGCTTTAAAAGTTGTTCCTTTACCAAAAATAACTTCTGTATATCTATGTGCTTTTCCTTGATAATCTCCTGAAAAGTTTAAGTCAATATCAGGCTCTTTATCTCCATTAAATCCGAGGAAAGTTTCAAAAGGTATATCCATTCCATCTTTATCTAATTTTGTTCCACACTTTGGACACACTTTATCTGGTAAATCGAATCCATTTTTTACTCCATAATCTGTAAAATCCGAATACTTACAGTTTGGGCATCTATAATGTGGTTGTAGTGAATTAACTTCTGTTATACCTGTCATATTTGCAACAAAAGATGATCCAACTGATCCTCTTGAACCCACTAAATATCCATCTTCATTTGATTTCCAAACTAGTTTTTGAGCTATAATATACATAACTGAGAATCCGTTTTTAATTATAGAATCTAATTCTTTCTGAAGCCTTGTTTGAACTATTTCTGGAAGAGGATCACCATATAACTCTTTAGCTCTTTTCATTGCTATTTCCTCTATCATCTTTTCACATCCAGGAATATGAGGAGGACATTTTTCTGGTGAAATAGGACTAATCTTTTCACACATATCAGAAATTTTATTAGTATTAGTAACAACAACTTCGTATGCTTTCTCAGGTCCCAAATAATCAAATTCTGCCAACATTTCATTTGTTGTTCTTAAATACAATGGAGCTTGCTCATCAGCATCATCATATCCTTGACCTGCTTGTAAAATTCTTCTATAAATTTCATCTTGCGGATCCATGAAATGAACATCACATGTTGCAACTACTGGTTTATTTAACTTTTCACCAAGAGCAACAATCTTTCTATTAATATCTTTTACAGCTTCTTCGTCTGGTAAAATTTCTTGTCTTACTAAATACATATTATTTCCTATTGGTTGTATTTCCAAATAATCATAGTCTTTTGCTATTTTTTCTATTTCTTCATCAGATTTTCCATTCAGAATTGCTCTATATAATTCTCCTGCTTCACAAGCACTTCCTAGAATTAATCCTTCAGAATATTTTCTATATAATCTCTTCAATATTCTTGGCTTTTTATAAAAATAGTTTAAATGAGAATATGATACTAATTTATACAAGTTCTTTAAACCAACATAATCTTTTGCTAAAATAATAGCATGATAAGATTCTAACTTTTTATATGCTTCACTATTTTCTTCATCCTTAAATAATTCATCTATATCTTTTAGTGTTTTTACACCTTTTTCTTTTAACATTTTTAACATTACTTCAAATACTTGAACTAATGTTTTCACATCATCTAATGCTCTATGAGCTACATCAACTCTTATTCCTAATTTATCTGCAATTATTCCTAATTTGTACTTTTTATAATCTGGAAATAAATCTTTTGCTAATTTCAAAGTATCAATATATGTATTATCGAATTTCAATTGTTGAATAGAAGCATTATATCTTATAAAACCTACATCAAATTCAGCATTATGAGCAACTAAAACACTATCACCAATAAACTCTAAAAATTTTGGCAATACTGTTTCTATTGTTTCAGCATCTTTAACCATATCATTTGTAATATGTGTAATTTCAACTACTCTTTCTGGTATTGGCTTTTCTGGATTTACAAAACATTCAAAAGTATCTATTACTTCGCCATTTTTTATTTTCATAGCTCCAATTTCTGTTATTTTTTCATAATAAGGTGATATACCTGTTGTTTCCAAATCAAATACGCAATATTCTGTATCTATATCTTGTCCTTTATCTTTTGCTACATTTGGCATTTTATCTGGCACTAAATATGCTTCTACTCCATATATAATCTTTATATCACTTTTATTTTTTTGTAATAATTTATGTGCTTCTGGAAAAGCTTGTACTACTCCATGGTCAGTTATCGCAATTGATTTCATTCCCCATTTTATAGCTCTATTAATTAAATCTGTTGCTGGAGTTACAGCATCCATTTGACTCATTTGAGTATGCATATGAAGCTCTACTCTTTTTTCTTCTGCTGTATCCATTCTAATCAATTTTTTTCTACCTTCTGTTTCCAAAACTATATTTGCCATAACGCCAAGTTCTTTTGCATATGGATCAAACTGTGCATTTCCAACTACTTTTAATCCTTTTGCACCTTTAATTCTTGCAAAAGTTTTTTCTGCTTTCTCAGGATCTACAAAGCATTTACATGTAATAGTACTAGTTCCATCGAACAAATCAAACATTATTAGCCATTTCTCGCTTTTCAAAACTCTAGCATCAGTTCTTATAACTTCTCCCTCTAAAGCAATTCTACCTATATCTGGAGTAATATCAGCAACTTTAACAACTGCATCTTTTAAACCATTTAAAGCTCTTTTTGCACCAACAATTAATGGTGTTTGTTCTTCCTCTTCAACAGGACTCTCCTCATGTTTTTCTGAATTTTCTTTCTGTTGTGCTTTCTCTTCTTTTTTTGCTTTAGGAGCTTTCTTCACTTCATCTTCTGATTTATCTTCTACATATGTTACTGTATGCTTTTCGATTGCCATTTTCTCCATTAATCTAAGATGTTCTTGATATTGTTCCATTGCTTCTTCTGAAATGTTTTCAGTAAACTTAACTTTATAATTTTTGTTGTATAAATTTTGTATTGTCTCTTCGATTACCTTATCATATTTTCTTGCATATAAAAAATCTGCACCTTTTGTAGCTAACTCGATTGTTAATGTATTTCCTTCTGTTTTTGATATATTACTATTTTTCATTATGGCTCTAGCCATTGGATATTTCTTTTCTATATATTTTAAAACTTCATCCCAATGTTCATGAAATGAATTCTCATTTTCTTGTACAGGTTGATTATTCAATTCAGAATAATCAATAATAAGCTCAGTATTTTCAATATTAAATCTTTTTTGTAAATAATTCTCAAAATTAGAAAGTTCATTAGCTGATAGCAAAATATTTGATTTTAAATTCATTTCTAATTTGTTAATTTTTTTATACATATTAACATTGACAATATGAGCTTTTCTTATATTATTTTCGTGATTATAGTCTCTAAATACTTCCCCTACTGTTTTTAATTCTTCATTCATTTGTGTATTCACCTTCTGATTTTTATGGTTATTTTATGCGGGCGACCATTGGTCGCCATACGGTATATTTTTATATTCTTCTTAATTTTCTATGTATTCTTTTTTGTAGGGGCGACCAATGGTCGCCCGCCATTTTTTAAAAATATTTATCTTTCTGCCAATTTATAATATTGTTTTTTACATACTCTTTTATAACATAATATTCCTCTTCACTTCTTATAATATGTTCATAAAAAGATTTCTGCCAAATAGATTGTCCTATTTCTTTTGTGATATAACCTTTATATTGCTTTACTATTCTAGAAATAGATATATCATTTTTATTAAATACCTGCATTATTATGTGAATGTGGTTTGGCATAACAATATATTCATCTACTTTTATATTTTTGTATATTTTCTCGACTGTCTGTATATATTTTTTTACTGTTTCTCCCGTTTCTGTCAGCTTTATTTTTTCATCTTTTATATTTCCTAGAATATTTTTTCTGTCTTTTATACATATTGTGATAAAATACATTCCTTCAGTAGTATAATCATAATACTTTAATCTTATGTTTTTTCTTTGGGGCTTGTTATTTTCCATTAAATAATCCTTTCTTTGCCCCCTTGAGTATTATATTATAAATTCATTTGTAATACAATATTTTTATTATAATAATTACGGGCGACCACTGGTCGCCCCTACGATTATATTTATGTTTTTCCTAATTTTTTATGTGCTCTTTTTTCCGGGCGACCGATGGTCGCCCCTACGATATATTTATATTGAATTTTTTATACGTTACATTAAATTTAGAATATTCTTAATATGTCATTATATGTTACAAATATTGCTAATATGAATAGTAGTGCAAATCCTGTAAGCTGAAGCCCTATTTCTACATTTTCTTCGATTGGTTTTCGGGTTATTGCTTCTATTAATAATAAGACTATTTTTCCTCCATCTAATGGTGGGAATGGTAGCAAATTTGTTACTCCTAATGATAATGAAATAAGAGCCAAATAATATACATATTCTGCTATTCCTTTTGTATCTGCTATTATTGAAGATATTCCAACTGGACCTGTTAATTGATCCATAGATGCTTTGCCTGTAAATAATTGTTTTAGATTATCAAATATTGCGAATACAAATTTTTGTGTGTCAAATAATCCATATTTTATTCGATTATAAAATGTATTTTCTTCTACCTTAAAGGCTAATCCTAAAGTATATGTTGGAACTTTATCTAAAGTAACTTCAATTTCTAGTTCTTCATTATCTCTTAATATTGAAAATGTTGCTTTTTCATCTTTAATCTCAGATATTAACTTTAATACTTTATATGGATCATTTTCAGTATCTTTCCCATTTACCTTTAAAATTACATCTTTGTTCTCCAGTCCATATTTCTCAGCAGGACTACCACTATCTATACCTTTAATTTGTGTTTGCGTAGATTCTGATAAGTAAATTCCTGTATAATTTGTAAGTTCTTTAGTTGGGACTATTTTTTCATCAAATACTTCTTCGCCCCTTTTCACAGTTAAAGTTACTTCATCTCCATTTGATTCTTTAACTATGTCACTTATATCTTTTTTAAATACTACATTTTTATTATTTACCTTTATTATTCTATCTCCTGGAAGTATGTTAGATTGTTCTGCTGCATATCCTTCCATTTTATAATCTATACTTGTTCCTAAAAAATCACCTTGAGCTGATGTAAATATGAAATATACCATTAATGCAAAAATAATATTTACTGTACCACCAGCAGCTACTATAAAAATTCTCTTTAGAATACTAGCTTTTGAGAAAGAACCTTCTTTTTCAGATTTTTCTACTTCTCCCTCCATACTAACAAATCCCCCTAAAGGGATAAGTCTTAAGCAATATTTAGTTTTAGTATTTTTACTATGCCAAATTGTTGGTCCAAAACCAATGGCAAATTCATTAACTGTAACTTTTGAAAGCTTTGCAGCTAGAAAATGCCCTCCTTCATGTATAAAGATTAAAAAGCCTAATAAAAATATTATTTTCAATGCATTAATAATAAAAACTATCATTAACAATAAGCCTCCTAATTATATAATAAAGAACAAATATGTAAATGGAGCTATAAATAAAATACTATCTATTCTGTCTAGCATTCCACCATGTCCAGGAAATAGATTTCCTGAATCTTTTATTCCTGTATATCTTTTAATTGTTGATGCTGCCAAATCTCCAAATTGACTAATTATTGCTAATATTGCTATCATTATTCCCATTTTTAGATAAGCAAATTCAGCATTAAAGAATGTATTAAAAATATATGTAAATGCTTGTGAAAATAATATTGCTCCTATAATTCCTCCGATACATCCCTCAATCGTTTTTTTAGGACTAATATCTGTAAATTTATGTTTACCGAACTTAACTCCTACAAAGTAAGCACACATATCATTTATCCACGAAGCTACTAGAACATACCATATTAATAATCTTCCACTATTTAAAGCAAAAATCATTGGCAAAAATATTAAAAATCCAACAACATAAGCTATTCCAAAAAAAGTAATAATTGCATCATTTACAGTTGTTTTCATATTGGTAACTATTATTTGAATAAATAAAATTGCACAAATTATTGGCAAACTAAATGTAGCTACATAAATTAAATATTCCTTTGGAATAAACTGAACAGCTATAATCAGTAAACAAGCTAAAAATCCTATCCATTCGATTGGTTTTGCTTTACCTTTAAATGCATTAAAATATTCTTTTAATGTTATTATAGCTACTGCTGTTATAAAAACGCTAAAAATGTATTTATCAGCAAAAATTAAAACAGCTACAATTATAGGTAAGCCTAATAATGCAGTTATAATTCTTTTAGCCATACTATATTCCTTCTTTCAAAAAATTTTCTATTTTCCACCGAACCTTCTATTTCTTTTTTGATATTCGCGAATTGCTTCATCTAAATCGTCTTCTGAAAAATCTGGCCAATGTTTTGTAACAAAATAAAATTCTGAAAAAGCTAATTGCCAAGGTAAAAAATTACTTGTTCTAAGTTCGCCACTTGTTCTAATCAGCAAATCAGGATCTGGCTGACCTGCAGTATATAAATTATTTGATATAAGATTTTCATCTATATCATCCAATGTAATTTCATTATTTATCAAACTATTAGCAATTTTTTTCAAGGCATATACAATCTCTGCTCTACCGCCATAATTAAAAGCTACATTCATAACTATTCCTGTATTTTCTTTTGTTCTTTCTATTGCTTTGTTTATACTATTTTGTACTCCTTTTGATAAAGCTGTTATATCTCCTAATACTTTAATTTTTATGTTTTCTGTATCAGCTCTTTTTGAAAAATCATCTAAATAATTTTGAAGTAAAAGCATTAATGCACCTACTTCTTCTTTAGTTCTTTTCCAGTTTTCTGTTGAAAAAGCATATACAGTAAGATATTTTATTCCTATTTTGTTAGCATATCTAACTATATTTTCTAATGTTTTCGCACCTTGTTTATGACCTTGCTTTGTTTCCAAATCATGTTCTCTTGCCCATCTTCTATTTCCATCCATTATAATTGCTATATGCTCTGGTAAGTTTGCAATTTCTTCTTTTTCTAACATAAAGCCTCCATATTACTTTTCTCTGTTTTCTATAAATAAAGTAAGTTCTTTTAAAAATTCTGCCTTTTTTCCAAATCCTTCTAATGCTTCTAGAGCGTCTTTTATTACAATATCTAGTATTTCTTGTGACTCTTTTAAACCATAGGCTGCTATAAAAGTTGATTTACCTCTTGCTTTATCATTTCCCACTGGTTTTCCAGTAACTTCTACTTTTCCAGTTTCAGAAAGTATATCATCTTTTATTTGGAATGCTAAACCTATTTTTTCTGCAAATTCGCCTAAGTTTTCTATTTCCTGTTCAGATGCATCTGCCAAAATTGCTCCTATTTGAACTGATGCTTTTATAAGAGCTCCAGTCTTGTGTTTATACATATATTCTAAGTATTCTCCTGTAATCATTTTACCTTCATACTCAGTATCTATATATTCTCCTATAATCATTTTATTAATACTTTCAGAAAATAATCCTAATGCTTCTATTTTTTTGAATATGTTTGCATCTGTTTCTTTCTTCAAATATTCAGACATTAAAGTATAAGCTTTATTAAGCAAGGCATCTCCTGCTAAAATAGCTGTTGCTTCATTGAATTTAATATGATTTGTAGGTTTACCATGTCTTAAATTATCATTATCAATTCCTGGCAAATCATCATGAATTAAAGAGAAATTATGAACCATTTCCATTGCAACTGCTAACATAAATACTTCTTCAATATTTTCTTTAAACATTTTATATGTTGCTAGCATAAGGATAGGTCTTAATCTTTTTCCACCAGCTAATAAACTATATTCTATAGACTCATTTAGAATCTTTTCAGGACATTCTTCTTTATTTACATATTTATTTAATTCTTTATCTATCAATATTTGATAATTTTTTAGTTCTTCTTTAAAATCCATTATCTACTCCTAAATGGGTTGTATTAAGTTTTTATAATGTTGTTACTTCTTTTTCTTTAGCTGATGTAACTTCATCTATCTCAGCTATTTTTTTATCTGTGATTTTTTGTATTTTGTCTTCGGCATTTTTCAAATCATCCTCCGTTAATACACTATCTTTTTGCATACTTTTTGCTTGATCTATACCTTCTCTTCTTATAGCTCTAATTGCTACTTTAGCTTCTTCTGCCATTTTCTTAATATCTTTTACTATTTCTTTTCTTCTCTCTTCGTTTAATTCTGGGAAAGATAAACGAATTAATTTACCATCATTATTAGGATTTATACCTATATCTGATGCTAATATTGCTTTTTCTATTTCTTTTAATAAACCTAAATCCCATGGTTGAATTACTATAAGTCTTGCTTCTGGAACTGATATTCCTGCTACTTGATTTATTGGTGTTGGAACACCATAGTAATCAACTTTTACTTTGTTTAGTATAGCTGGGTTTGCTCTTCCAGCTCTTATTTCTGATAAGTTTTCTTTGTAGACACTTATTGTTTTGTTCATTTTTTCTTCAATTTCATCAAAATTCATTTTAATTTCTCCTTTTTTTAATTTTATATAAATTTGGTTTTAATATCTTTGGTTAATTATTAACACCCTAGAAATATTATTTTTTACAATTAGCGACGTCTCGCAATGGAATGAGGTTAGAAATTGTTCAAAGCAAAAATGAGGGATGTTCAAAAACATTTGAAAGAGGCTCATTTTTGAATGTTACAATTTCTTACCGAATGCAATGAGCAGGAGTTAATTTAAAAAATAATATTTCTAGGAGTATATTGGTTCAGTAAATCAATTTTTCAGCCAATTATTTTACTCTTTTACAACTGTTCCGATTTTTTCTCCTTTTACTACTTTTACCATGTTTTCTGGTTCTCCTAAATCAAAAACTACTAGTGGAATATGGTTATCTCTACAAAGTGATGTTGCTGTTGAGTCCATAACCTTTAAGTCTTTATTTAGTATATCTAAATAAGTAATTTCATCATATTTTACTGCATTAGGATCTTCTTTTGGATCTGCTGAATATACTCCATCTATTGTTTTTGCAAAAAGTATTACCTCTGCATCTATTTCTGCTGCTCTTAATGCTGCTGTTGTATCTGTTGTGAAATATGGGTTACCTGTTCCAGCTGCAAATATTACAACTCTTCCTCTTTCTAGGTGTTTTAAAGCTTTTCTTTTTATATATGGCTCTGCAATTTGTCTCATTTCTATTGCAGTTTGAAGTCTAGTATGCAAACCTCTTGCTTCTAGTGCATCTTGCAAAGCTAAACCATTCATTGTTGTAGCTAGCATTCCCATATAATCTGATGTAGTTCTTTCCATTTGTAGTCCATATCTACCACGCCAGAAATTTCCTCCACCAACAACTATAGCAACTTGCACACCTAAGTCTACAAGATTTTTTACTTGATCACATATTTTTCCAACGACATCAGAATATACTCCTGTTTTTTTATCTCCTGCTAAAGCTTCTCCACTTAGTTTTAATAAGACACGTTTATATTTTATTGTTTCCAATTATATACATCTCCATTCTTTGTTTTATACATTTGCTTTTTATCGTTATTATTCTAACACACATTATAGTAATATTTCCACTTTTTTTATAAAAAAAGAAAAATTTCCTACAATATAAAAAACAAAAAAGAGCAAAGATTTTAAAATCTTTGCTCTCTAATTATATTTAAAGATTACTAATCAATTCTAATGCCATAGCTGCTGCACTATTTGCTGTTTGTGCTGTTGGTGTCGTTTTTTGTTCTGATTCTGTTTCTGTTTGTGCTTCTGCTTCTTTTTCTGTTTCTGCTCCATTGTCATCTCCAGATTCTTCATCAGTTCCTCCGTTTGTTCCATCTTCTTTTTTCTCAGCTTCTAACTCTTTTTTATACTCTTCTACTGTTTCATAGTATATTTCACTATCTTCCCCATCATCACTACCAACTAGAACATATTTTTTACTATCTTCATTTTCCTCATCAAACTCATCTTCTTCAACTGTTATTTCTTTTTCAAATTCATCTATCATTGGTCCACATGCTACGGCATCCTTTTTTAAAGCTTTAATAATACCATCATAGAAATGTACTTCTAAATCAGAACCTGAATTTCCATCAATTCCACTCTCATGTCCTACTATTTGTGGATTCCCCATCTCAATATTGCCATCCTTATTTCCTATTGTTATAGTTCCTTCATCTTTTTTGTATATAGCACAATCTCCTTCAATGTATCCACTAGTTATAGTTATATCACTATTACTTTCATCAACTTCACCTTTTATTTCTAGTCCTTCATCATTTATTCCATAAGATTTAGGTTCTTCTTTAGTTTCAGCTACAGTTGCTACCTCTTCAGTACTATTTTTATCATCATTCCATGTATGCATTGTACGATCAAAATTTTCTGGGTTTAATATACTTGCTCCGTTTATTGTTATATTTCCAGTTCCAACATTTTTTATATTTGAACCTACTTTTGAATTTAATATTAATTCTACATCTTTTTCTAATGTAAGAGCACCTTTATCTTTCATTAAGATATTAATTATGTTTTCATTATCTTTTGCCTTATTATTTGTTTGAATTGTTCCATTTTTTATAGTTAAATCTCCTTCAACATAAAGTGTAACTCCTCCATTTTCTCTTCCTGTTATTGTATGTTTTTGTAAATCTAAAGTAGCTGTTACATCTTCTGGGAAA
The DNA here is from genome assembly GCA_947581825.1 of uncultured Clostridia bacterium. GTDB lineage: Bacteria > Bacillota > Clostridia > TANB77 > CAG-508 > CANPVP01. The sequence continues at coordinate 211,007 of CANPVP010000003.1, forward strand.
GTACTTGATTCTGTTATATCTTTTAGCAATGTTACTACTTCGTCTTTTTTATCTTTACTTGTTACTGTCAAAGCACTAAATGCTGTTCCTAATGATGCATATGTTTGGTCTGTTGATTTGACTTTTGCTATTAATTTATCTTTTTCAATATAATATGCATATTGTCCATATTCTCCACCATGTAATCCAATTGAATCTCCATAACCTTTTCGATGTTCATCAAATCTATGAATTGTACCATCTGTGTTAACACATGTAGTTGTTCCATGGGTATTACCTAAACTTCCATTATAGAAATTAACCTTTACATTGCTATCTACTATTAAACCTGCGTCTCTTCCGCCCACATATACTGTTGCTGTTTTACCTGGTCCGAATAAATCATCCATTTTTTGGTCATTTCTACCTATATTTATTGTTCCTGTACCAGTTTTCTTAATTGCCCCTGCAGAACCAGCTACGCTACCTTCTTCAACATTTATAGTTGTTTCAGTACCTTCATCTAGGATACCAAATGAGAATTCGTGGTCATTTATTCCGCCACTCAAAGATGCTCCACCTTTAATCAATATAGTATTATTTTCACCAATATTTTTTATATTTGCTGCTTTATCTTTTTCATCTTTTTTTGCTGTTAACATTATTTGAGTTGATCCTGTTTTGTCATCATTTGTAGTAATTGTTAAGCTACCTTTTGTAGTAATTGCTGTTAATCCATTATCAGCAGCATTTACTTGTCCATAATGTGCTTTATTAGTTACTACTGCAACACTGCTCATTACTGTTAAATTTCCATTTGATAAAATAGCATACTCTTCTTTTTTACCTGTAAGTTTATTTCCATATAAGTCTAAAATCATTGTTTTATCTTCTGGAACTATAAAAGATTCTGTTGTATTCTTTAATAATATAATTGTTTCATTTTCTCTTGATACTGCATTAGCTGCATCTTGAACTGTTTCATACATTTTTCCTGTATCTTTTGACATTGCTACTGCTTTTGATACATCTTCTGTTTCTCCTTTATTAGCTTTTTCTTCTTCTGGGAATGGATTTACAACTGTATCGTTTAATTTTCCTAAATATTTATTAATCATTCTTTGAATATCTCTAACATTTAGTTTTCCATCTGCTGCCAAATCAGCTGCTACTTTATATTCTCCCTCAGCTTTTTTATTGAAAACATAATCTTGTCTAATTATATCAATATCTGATGCATCACAGATTTTTCCATCTCCATTTGCATCTCCATATAATAAAACTGTGTAATTCCAAGAGATTTGAGTTAAATCAGATTTCTTTGTTTCATCTTTTTCCTCTGTATTTACCTTTTTTGCATCTTCTGCTTTTAATCCAACTGTTACAACAGTACCAGTTGCAACTGCATCGTCACCTACTAATTCTTTTTTATCAACACTTGTTACTTTCTTTACTTCAACTGATTCTAATAAATTTTTAACATCTGAAACTTTTACTTTATCTGTTGTTTCAAATTCTTTGTTTGGGCTTATTGCTAAAACATTTTTTCCTTCTACAAGATTATAGAAGATACCTGTTTTTAATTTTGTATTATTTACTAGTTTTACTGCATGTACTGTTCCTGATAAGCTTAATACTGCTACGATTGGTAATAATACAAATAATTTATCTAATTCTTTTGCTTTTTTCTTAAATACTATTCCTGCTGCTAATACTATTCCTGCTATTCCTAATACTACAAACTTTTCTGCGTTTTCTCCTGTTTGTGGTAATTTGCTGTCTGGTGATTGTGTATTATCTTTCTTTCCTACTGTTGATGTTTTCTTTGTTACTGTTACTTTTATTGTTTTTGTATTTCCATATTTATCTGTTGCTGTTATTGTTGCTGTTCCTGCTCCTACTGCTGTTACATTTCCATTTTGATCTACTTTTACTACTTTCTCATTTGATGATTTCCATTCTACTCCTTCTCCATCTGCTGTTAATTTCTTTTTGTCTCCTACTTTTAATGAAAAATCTTCTGATGGCTCTATTGACCAATTATCGTGTTTATCATCGTCATCATCATCTCCTGGTGTTTGGCTATTATCTGTTACTGTAACTGTTACTGTTTGTTTATTTCCATCTTTATCTGTTGCTGTTATTGTTGCACTTCCTTCTCCTACACCTGTTACTTTTCCATTTTCATCTACTGTTGCTACACTGCTATCTGATGTTGACCATGTTACATCTTCATCAGCTGTTAATTGTTTGCTTTCTCCTTTTTCTAATGTGAAATCTCCTGATGGTTCGATTTTCCATGTTGGTTCACTTGGCTCATCTGCTTTTTTATTTATTGTTACTTCTACACTTGATGTTCCACCTATTGTGTTTTTATCTTGTCCGTATCCTTCTTCATTATCTTTTGTTATTGCTATGAAGTCTTCCATTGAAAAAGTTCCTTTTTTTGTTTCTGTTACGTCTGCTGCTTTAAATGTAAAAGTAAAACTTTTTGTTCCTGTTTCTTGTCCTACTGGCTCTGAATATAACCATTGAACTGTTCCTGATGTTGCATTTGCTGTCATGTTGCTTCCTGTACTACTTACAAAAGTAAATAATGAACTATCATATTTAATATGTCCATTTGCTCTTGTTGTTGCTTCATCTACGGAAACTGTTACGTTAAATGTTTCTCCTGGTTCTACTGTTGTTTTTGTTCCTGAAAAACTCATTGAGTATGCTTGTACCTTTGTTGTTAACATGAACATTGCTATTACAAGCATTATCGCTGTTATTGTGACTTTTTTCATTTGTTTTCCTCCTTATAATTTATATATTAAAAAAAATTAAAATCGTTTGTATAATAAAACCTATTATCCTTATCTAATTATAATATTTCGATTTTTTATTTTCAATAATTATATGCAATAGTTATGAAATGTAAAATTAAAGAAATGTTTTTGTAATATTTTTGTAATAAATCGTTTTTATCTATCTATTCCTTATAAATTTTTTAACAATTTCAATATACATTTTTTAAGATATAAATAAGAAAAGACTAAATAAGAACATTTCGTTCTTATTTAGTCCCTTTATTATATTATAATTTGTTTATTATTTATTTAAAATGTCTAATGCTAACATTGTTGCTATGTCTGCTACTTTAACTTGGTTTGCATTAACTGCTGTAGCAGTTGCTAATGTACTTTGCTTTTTGGTTTCAACATCCCATGCCATTGGGTTGGTATCTGCTTCACCGTCTTCAACATAATAAACTGAAGTACCTGCTCTATTTTCAACAATTATATCAAGCTTACTATTTCCCTCTTTAATTTTATGTTCTGTTCCTTCACCTGCACCATTATTAGTGCTTTCACAACATACCAATTTATCAGAAAGATCAGTTTTTAATTTTCCATTATAGAAATACACGTCTGTAGAACTACAAACATCTAAGCAGTATGATGTTCCATATACACATAATGAACTTTCATCAACAGGTTTCTCTGAATCTTTCTCTCCTATTGTTAATTTTCCACTATTTTTCTTACATATAGCCGTTGTTGCCTTAATTTTTCCTTTTTTTATATATATATCACTTTCTGATGAAGTATCATATATTCCTATTGTGTTAGTTAATTCTAAATTAGGTCTGCTATGTGTAATTACTGAACTTATTTCGGCTCCATCTATTATTATATCTCCGCTACCTTCGTTTCTAATATTTTCAGAATTAGTAGCATCTCTCAGTTTTAAAATAGTATTATCTTGTAACTCTAAGCTACCAGAGTCTTTCATTAAAACATTAACCATATACTCATCATCACTATTAGCATTCTCACTACCAGAAGGTATGCCATCTCTTTGAATTGTTACATTTTTAACAACTAAATCTCCTTCAACTTTAATTGTATAATCTTTGTCTTCTTCACCTATTAAAGTTTCTTTATCTAATCTATCTCCAAATAGAAATACTTTTTTACCTTTTGGTATATCAATTGATTCTGTTACAGTTGCCTCTTTTTTTTCATCTTCGACTTTTTTCATCAAGCTTATTATATTTAATTTTCCACCTTCATTTGCTGAAACTCCATTAAATGTTCCTTCATATCCATTTGTTTCAACATTTACAGCATCTTGAACTGTTCTGAAATATCTATAGAAGTATTGTTGATATCCAAATTCGGTATAATCATCAACGTAGCAAACTGCTTCTGGAACACCTTCTGCTACTTGGTCTTGACTAAAGTATAGTGAATAACTTATTGGTAATTCTCCTTCTGCTAGTTTCTCATAGTGTAATCCTACACCATTACCTTGCTTAACAAGTCTTGCTCCATCTCTTAGAACTGGTTCCTTAATATTTTCTTCTTGCTCTTTCTCCTCTTTATATATCAATTTTCCATCTTTAATTTCTCCATTGAAGTAATAAATCTGAGCATTCTTAGCATCAACATTACCATTTATAAATAATTCATCTTTATTTTCATCTTCAGTTTTATTTTTTAATAGAATTTCTTCTTGGATTCCAGGAACTTCATCTGTAGCTTTTGAATTTTTTCCTATGTATAAATTACCACTTGAACTCTTTCTAACAGCAGTTTTTCCTTGACCAGATTGAGTTTCTAAATCTCCTTTAAAAATAAACAAATCACTATTTTCTCCATTGTCACGAATTGCATGTACTCCTCCGCCTACGTTTTCTGCATTAAAATCTGCGCCATCAACTGTAACATCTCCAGAACCTGTATTTACAATATTTGCTCCACCTGAAATTTGTATTACTAATTCTATATTGTCTCCTACTGATACATTACCAGATTCCTTAACCCAAATATCTGCTCCTGTTACTTTACCTCTCTCTTCATCATTATAATCTGTAGTTGATGGTCTGTCTATTGTAGCTTCTTTTTCCCCATTGTTTACAATACTTAATGTACCTGCAGTTGCAATTGTATAATATGTTTCTGCCGTTCCTTTTAAATTAAATCCATTTAAATCTAATATTATATTCTTATCTTCAGAAACCTCTAATGTTTCTTCTACATCTTTTAATAAAACTACTCTTTCGCCAATACTTGTATAATCTACTGCTTTTTGAGCTGATTTAAATAATGCATTTTGAGGCATTACTGTTGCTACTGCTTCTTCTTTCTTTAATGTTTGACCATCTTCAAGTTTTTTATAATAAGCTTCTGATCCTCCTTGATTTACATATAAGAATGCATCATCTCTTATACCATCTACAACTTCATTTTTAAATTGTTGTAATCCACTTTTTGTTGATAATTTTCCATTGTACATATTAATTGTAGTATTTTCATTTAATTTAGACCACCATGCATCACGTGTTTGAATATATGGATCTGTTTCACTTATTTCTTTAGAATTATCTCCTATAGTTATTGTTGTATTTGCATCTTTTCCTTGTTTAACTATAAAATCATATGCATTTATTTTTCCTGTTAAGATATTTACTTTTGTGCCTTTTCCATTATCTTGTACGAAACATCCTGTAGCTACATTTGACCATGAAGCATCATTCATTGATACTTCTACACCTGATTTTCCTTCTGCAATTTCAACTGCTGCTCCAAGTGATGCTGAATCTATCTTTATACCTTTTCCAAATGTTACTTTTGCATTATCTTTAGTTATGTTTACAATTGCTTTTTCTTTTCCTGTAAATTTACTTTCTTTATCTTTACTATTTACGAAGCTTACATTTCCTGCTATTGTTATTCCATATCCGCCTTGTTTAGTTGTGAAGTCGTTTCCATTAAAATCTATTGTTAAGTCACCTTTATCAACTATTGTAACATTTTCTGTTGAATTTTTTAATAAAGTAATTTTATCATTTGATGAACCTACTGCATTTACTGCATATTGAAGAGTTTTATACATTTTGCCTGTAGATTCTACTTTTGCTACTGCTATACTTAGGTCATCTGTTTCACCAGTATCTGAAGGATCTGTTGGAGTTGTGCCTTCATCTTCAGGGAATTTGCTTACTAGTCCACCATCTAATTTACCTAAATATTTGCTAACCATTCTTTGAATATCTCTAACATCTAGTTTACTATCTACATATAAGTCTGCTGCTAATTTATAAACTCCATCAGCTTTTTTATTGAATACATAATCTTGTCTAATAACATCTATATCTGATACATCACAGATTTTTCCATCTCCATTTGCATCTCCATATAATAAGACAACATAGTCTTTTGATTCACTATTTTGGGCAATTGTTGCTACAGCTCCTGTTGGAATTGGCTTTGTTGTTAGTTCTAAATTTTTTCCATCTTTATCTTTAAGTGCTTTTACTTCACTATTTTCTCCAAATATATTTTTTAAAACAGTTGCGTCTAATACATTTTTAGTTTCAAATCCTTTTTTAGGATCTATTGCTAATACATTTTTGCCACTTACAAGATTTGTGAAAGCTCCTGCTTGTAGTGTATCTGTATCTACTAATTTTACTGCATGTACTGTTCCAGATAAACTTAATACTGCTACGATTGGTAGTAATACAAATAATTTATCTAATTCTTTTGCTTTTTTCTTAAATACTATTCCTGCTGCTAATACTATTCCTGCTATTCCTAATACTACAAACTTTTCTGCGTTTTCTCCTGTTTGTGGTAATTTGCTGTCTGGTGATTGTGTATTATCTTTCTTTCCTACTGTTGATGTTTTCTTTGTTACTGTTACTTTTATTGTTTTTGTATTTCCATATTTATCTGTTGCTGTTATTGTTGCTGTTCCTGCTCCTACTGCTGTTACATTTCCATTTTGATCTACTTTTACTACTTTCTCATTTGATGATTTCCATTCTACTCCTTCTCCATCTGCTGTTAATTTCTTTTTGTCTCCTACTTTTAATGAAAAATCTTCTGATGGCTCTATTGACCAATTATCGTGTTTATCATCGTCATCATCATCTCCTGGTGTTTGGCTATTATCTGTTACTGTAACTGTTACTGTTTGTTTATTTCCATCTTTATCTGTTGCTGTTATTGTTGCACTTCCTTCTCCTACACCTGTTACTTTTCCATTTTCATCTACTGTTGCTACACTGCTATCTGATGTTGACCATGTTACATCTTCATCAGCTGTTAATTGTTTGCTTTCTCCTTTTTCTAATGTGAAATCTCCTGATGGTTCGATTTTCCATGTTGGTTCACTTGGCTCATCTGCTTTTTTATTTATTGTTACTTCTACACTTGATGTTCCACCTATTGTGTTTTTATCTTGTCCGTATCCTTCTTCATTATCTTTTGTTATTGCTATGAAGTCTTCCATTGAAAAAGTTCCTTTTTTTGTTTCTGTTACGTCTGCTGCTTTAAATGTAAAAGTAAAACTTTTTGTTCCTGTTTCTTGTCCTACTGGCTCTGAATATAACCATTGAACTGTTCCTGATGTTGCATTTGCTGTCATGTTGCTTCCTGTACTACTTACAAAAGTAAATAATGAACTATCATATTTAATATGTCCATTTGCTCTTGTTGTTGCTTCATCTACGGAAACTGTTACGTTAAATGTTTCTCCTGGTTCTACTGTTGTTTTTGTTCCTGAAAAACTCATTGAGTATGCTTGTACATTTGTTGTTAACATGAACATTGTCAAAACAAGCATTATCGCTGTAATTGTGACTTTTTTCATTTGTTTTCCTCCTTATAATTTTTATATAAAAAAAATTAAAATCGTTTGTATATAATAAAACTATTATACTTACTTCATTATAATAGTTCCGTATATCATTTTCAATATTTATAACTCGATTTCATAAAATGTCATCTGGTAGAAAAAATAGTGTAATATTGTTGAAATAAAAGAAAAAGCATAGAAAATTCAAAAATTTTCTATGCTTTTTCTTTTATCTCGCTCTCCGTTAATCCTGTAATCTCTGCAATTTGCTCTACACTATATCCCTTTTCTGATAATTTTTTAGCAATTTCTAACTTTTCTTCTTTTCTACCATCTGTTCTTCCTTTTTTTTCACCTTCCTTTAATCCTCTTTCATACCCATATCTTTCTATTGATTTTTGATCTCTTACATGTTTTTCTCTCAATTCTGCTAGATATCTTTCATGTTCATCTTGACTTAGTTTTTCTAGGTTCTTTTGTGCTTTTTCTATTGCTCTTTTGGTTTCTTCTATACTCTTATCTTCATTCTCCTCATTCATAAATTTCACCTCGGAATTTTTTATAAATTCTACCCAAAGATTCAAATTCTTTTTCTGCTTATTTTTCCCATATTTCAAAAACTTTGGTAGCTCTATTATATAAATATCCAGCACTTCTGTCAATATGACTGATTTGTACTCTTCTTCTCGTATGTT
>CANPVP010000004.1 GCA_947581825.1 uncultured Clostridia bacterium
TCTGCTTCTGCTTTTGCTTTCGCTTCTGCTTCTGCTTTCGCTTCTGCTTTCGCTTCTGCTTCTGCTTTCGCTTCTGCTTTCGCCTCTGCTTTTGGTTCTTCTTCTGCCTCTGAATCATTCAAATATTTAGATAATTCTGGCATTGCTTCTTCTAATTCTTCTAAATTAATATCTATTTTATCTATTTCTGCATATAACGTATTATTTTTTCTTGCTAGAGCTTTCTTCGCTTCCATTTTTTCTTTTTGCTCTTCACTATATATTGTATATATGCCACTAAATGCTGTTACTTTATCAAGTATTCTCTTTTTTCTTTTTCTTAATTCTTCTGCTTTTTCTCCTCCTGCTTCTGCTCTTTTTATTTGCTCATCTAATGCTTTTCCTTCTGCTTCATATTTTTCTTTATGTTCTTTTGCTCTATCTATATCATATTGCAAATTTTTTTCTTCTTCTTCTAAACTATTCCAGCTTTGTCTATTTGCTCTCATTTCTTCTGCTTTTGCTGTTTTTTTCTTTTCTGCTTCTTTTTTATATTTTTCCAGTTTTTCTTTAATTTGTTTTGCTAAATTTGATTTTATCTCTTCTATTTCTTTTTCTATTTTTTCTATATCTGCTTGAGCTTTTTTTACACCTAATTTTGCATGGCTAACTAATGATGGATTATCTTTATATTGCGCAATATTTTTTTCATGTCTTATTTTTGCTTTTTTTAAACTTTCTAAAGTTTTTATTTTCTCTTCTAATTCTGCTATTTTCTTTTCTATTTCTTCTCCAAATACATTCTTTAGTAATTCTGATTCGATTTTCATACCATTACTTTCCATCTATATCCTCCCTTGTTTTGCTAAAAACAAGCAAACTATGCCTGTTATTTTATCATAATTTACATAATAAAGCAACTGTAATTGCATATTTTTATAAAAAAAAACAAAAGCAGGGGGCTTTTGTTTTTACTCTCTATTTTTTACTTTCTATATATAAAAATTACAAATTAACATTATTATCTTTTATATATACAATTAACTCATCTAGCTTAATTTGTAAATCTTGTTTTTCTATTTTTTTTACTTCTGAAATTATCTTACTTATATATTTGCTAGAACTGAAATCTGGATAAATTTCTCCTTGCTTTTGGAATTTTTTTAATTGATATATTAATTCATCATTTTTCTTTATTGGAGATAGTAATATCATTGATGCTAATAATAGAATTTCTTTTTCTATCTTATCTATTTTTAGTCTATTTATTTTATTTATTATTTCATTGATATTTGCACTTTTAGAAATTCCTGGTTTTATTTTTCCAGACAAGATCATTTTCTTTTCCATTTATAGCCTCCAATATTTTAATACGTGTATATTTTACTATAAATTTATGAAAAAATCTATATTATTTGCAAACTTTTTATGACAATTTGTTTTATTTACAAAATCTATGCTTTCCTATTACTACTGTCATTGGTCTAGACCATATCCATTTATTGGTTGCAGTATTAGGATTAAAATAATATATTGCTCCATATGATGGATCCCATCCGTTTAAAGCATCTTGTGCTGCTTTTTTAGCCGTACTATCTGGTGTTAAATTTATTTGTCCATCACTTACTCCATCAAAAGCCCCTGATTGATATATTACACCTGCAACTGTATTTGGAAAAGAGGAACTTCTTACTCTATTCAAAACAACTGCTGCAACAGCTACTTGTCCACTATATGTTTCTCCTCTTGCTTCAGCATACACTAATCTGCTTAGCAAATTTACATCTGATGAACTACTAGAACCTCCTGAACTGTTCGAAGTACTATTATTATATATTCCCATTGCTTTTAAAGTTTTTTCTCCTGCTATCCCATCTGCTGTTAGTCCGTTCTTTTTTTGAAAATATTTAACAGCTTCAACTGTTTTTGAACCATAAATTCCATCTACGCTACCTTTATAATATCCCCATCTCTTTAATTTTGTTTGTATTGTTATAACTTCTTGACCCCTTGAACCGTATTTGGATAAAGCTTCTACTTCATTCTTTTGACATATTGAATTATAAATAACTATTAAAAATATCATAAATATTATTAGACATAGAACTCTCACACTTTTTCTTGACATAAAAAAATCACCTTATTTGCTTAAAATATATAATAATATTTTTAACATATAAGGTAATTTTTATTCATTTTATAGCTCAAGTTAGAATATTCCTACTATTTCTCCATTTTCTTGTATATCTATAGCTTCAGCTGCAGGAACTTTTGGTAAGCCTGGCATTGTCATTATTGAACCTGTTATAACAACAATAAATCCAGCTCCTGTTTTTAATATTACATCTTTTACATGTATCTTGAATGGATCTTTACATTCTAAGTTCTTTGGATCATCAGAGAATGAATATTGTGTTTTAGCAATACATACTGGTAAATTAGAATATCCTAATTTTTCTATTTGTTCAATTATTTTTAGTGATTCTTCAGTATATTCTACTCCCTCTGCTCCATAAATTTTTGTTGCAATCTTTTCTATTTTTTCTTTTATTGAATCTTCTAAAGCATATGTATAGTTTAATTCTGTTTTATTTTCACAAAGTTCCACTACTTTAGTTGCTAAATCTGCTGCACCTTTTCCACCTTTTCCCCATGCTTCTACTAAACTCATATTGATTCCTTTTTCTTGTAACTTACTTTGTAAAAATTCTATCTCTTTATCTGTATCTTCTAAGAATCTATTAATTGCTACAATAACGTTTAGTCCGAATTTATTTTTTATATTATCAACATGTCTTAATAAATTATGTACTCCTTTTTCTAATGCTTCCATATTTTCTTTTTTAATATCATCTTTAGGAACTCCACCATGATATTTTAAAGCTTTCATTGTAGCAACACATACAACTGCATCTGGTTTTAATCCTGCAGTTCTACATTTTATATCTAAGAATTTTTCTGCTCCTAGATCAGCACCGAAACCTGCCTCTGTTACAACATATTCTCCTAATTTTAAAGCTAATTTTGTAGCAATTATACTATTACATCCATGTGCAATATTGGCAAATGGTCCACCATGAATTAATGCTGGTGTATTTTCAATAGTTTGTACTAAATTAGGATTTATAGCATCTTTTAATAAAACTGCTAAGCTTCCTTCTGCTTTTAATTGTTTTGCTCTAATAGGCTCATCATCCTTATTGTAACCTACTATTATATTTCCAATTCTTTCTTTTAAATCTTCGATATCTTTTGATAAGCATAATATCGCCATTATTTCAGAAGCTACTGTAATATCAAATCCATCTTGTCTTGGAACAACCCTTTTTTCTCCAGATAGACCACATTCCACTTTTCTTAGTTGTCTATCATTTAAGTCTACACATCTTTTCCATATAATTCTATCAAAACCTAATTCGTTTCCCCAATATATATGATTATCTATCATTGCTGCTAATAAATTATTTGCTGCAGTTATCGCATGAATATCTCCAGTAAAGTGTAAGTTTATATCTTCCATAGGAGCTACTTGTGCATATCCTCCACCAGTTGCTCCTCCTTTAACACCAAAAACTGGTCCTAATGATGGTTCTCTTAAGGCTAATATAGATTTCTTACCAATTGTAGATAAACCATCTGCTAGTCCTATTGATATTGTTGTTTTACCTTCTCCTAATGGTGTTGGATTAATTGCTGTAACAAGTATTAGTTTTCCATTTTCTTTATCTTTTAATTCATTATAAAGCTTATTTGATATTTTAGCTTTATATTTTCCATATGTTTCTAGATATTCTTCTCCTATGTTTAATTTTTCTGCAATTTTTGTAATTGGCTCTAATTTTGCATTTCTTGCGATTTCAATGTCACTCATTATATTTCCTCCTTAAATATAATTATTATATTATCAAGCTATCATTCCTACAATTATTCCTATAATAGCTCCAACAAACACTTCTTTTGGAGTATGTCCTAATACTTCTGTTAATTTTTCTCTTACTTCTAAATTGCTTAATCCTGGTGTATTTACTATTTTATTTAACAATCTTGCTTGTTTTCCAGCTGCTCTTCTAACTCCTGCTGCATCATACATTACAACTGCTGCAAAAATTATAGATAGTGCAAATATTTCAGAATCAAATCCACAGCCTCTTCCTATTAAAACAGCTAGAGATGTTACTACTGCTGAATGTGAACTTGGCATTCCGCCAGCACCCATTATTCTTTTAAAATTAAATTTTTTTGTTTTTACTAAATCATATATAACCTTAAAAGCTTGTATTGTTAGCCATAATAAAAAAGGTATATATATGCATTTATTGCTTAAAATTTTTAATAAATCTTCCATTGTTTCCCTCTATATAATTTGTCTTCAAAATAATATTTTATTCATAATTATTCCGCTTCAAAATCTTCTTCTTCTATTTTTCCATTTTCTTGAAGTAATATAGATATTTTTCTTTCAGCTTCTTCTAACATTTCCACACATGCTTTTGAAAGTTTCATTCCTTCCTCAAATTTAGCAACCGATTTATCTAATGGTAACTCTCCTTTTTCTAATTCATTAGCTATTAGCTCTAATTCTTTTATTGTTTCTTCGAAATTAATTTCTTGGTTTGTTTTCTTATTCATTTTTATCCCCTTTAATAATCTTTTCGTTTCTATAATATTTTAGCATTTTTCTTTCCATCACAAAATGTTAAAATAATTTCATCATCCTTTTCCAAACTCTTACTACTTTTTACTATATTACCACTTTTTTCAGAAATACAATAACCCCTTGTCAAAGTTTTCAAAGGGCTTATTGCATCTAATTTGTTAATAATATTGAAAGCTAAGTTTTTGGAATTTATAAACTTATTATTTATTGAATCTTGTAAAACTTTTATATTTTGATCTATTCTCATAAAATTTTCATTTATAGATTTTAGTGGATCTGAAAAAGCTCTTGATTTCATAACTTTATCATATCTTAATCTCATAAACTCAATTTTTCTTTTTAAAGATATTTTATATCTATTAATATAACTATTTAGTTTTTCCTCTAATTCTTTTATATCTGGTACTGCTAGCTCTGCTGCTGCCGATGGTGTTGGAGCTCTTAAATCAGCAACAAAATCCGCTATCGTAAAATCAGTTTCATGCCCAACAGCAGATATTATTGGTATTCTAGAATGATATATTGCTCTTGCTACCACTTCTTCATTAAACGGCCACAAATCTTCTAAAGAGCCTCCACCTCTAGCTAATATTAATACATCTGCTAAATTTTCTTTATTCATCAAATATATTGCATCTGCAATTTTATCTGATGCCCCTTCTCCTTGAACTGGTACTGGTAATAGTTTTATATATACATTTGGATTTCTTCTAGTACTTACATTAATTATATCTCTAATTACAGAACCTGTTTGAGAAGTAAGAACACCTATAACTCTTGGCATTATAGGTATCTTCTTTTTATTAGAACTATCAAAAAGCCCTTCTTTCTCTAACTTTGATTTTAGTTCTTCATATTCCCTATGTAAATCTCCAATTCCATTAGATTGCATTGCTCTACAGTATATTTGATATACTCCATCTCGTTCAAACACAGAAATAGTTCCTAGTACTATTACTTGCATTCCATCTTTTGGCATGAAATTCAAGCCAGCTGTATATGTTTTAAACATTATACACTTTATTAGGGATTTATCATCTTTTAAAGTAAAATACATATGACCTGTATAATGATGCTTAAAATTTGAAATTTCTCCCTTAACCAGTACATTATTCAAATATTCATCTTGATCCACTTTATCTTTTATATATTTATTTAAATCAGATACTGATATAGCTATTTTTTCATAATTCATAAATTATCTCCATTTTTCTTTACAACACTTGCCAAAACTCCATTTATAAATTGAGGAGATGTTTCCTCTCCATATTTTTTGGCTAATTCTACAGCTTCATTTATAGCCACTTTATATGGTGTTTTAGTATATAAAATTTCATATATAGAAAGTTTTAATAATGATAAATTTACTTTTGAAATTCTTTCAATATCCCATTCAACTTTTAGATTTTCAGATATTATATTTATAATACTTTCCTCTTGCTCACTTATTCCATTTATAATATTTTTTATATAATTTTTAGCTTCATTATCTTTTATTTCATTATTTTCTATAAATAATTCAATTTGTTCATTACTATTATCATGCTGAATCTGCGTACTATATAATAATTGAAATGCTAGTTCTCTTATTGCAGTTCTATTCATATATTCAAATCCTTCCTATTTTTCTTGTTGTTTTTCGTCTTGAGTTTCTAAATTTGTTATTTCACTTGGTATGGCTGGTTTTGATTGCACATCTGATATACTTTTTACTCTTATGTTAACTTCGTTCAATTCTAAATTTGTTACTCTTTTTACAGCTTCTTTTATTTTATTTTGTAAATTTATAGATAATTCAGCTATTGAGACTTCTCCCACTACTTGTAGATTAACCAAAACACTTATGTTATTATTTACAACAGATAATTTTGTTGATACATTTTGAGTACCATTAAATCCTTTTGCAACTCCATTAACTATATTCTCTATTGTTTCTTTTGAAATAACTAATTTTCCATTATCATTTTTTAGCAATATTCCATCTGAATTTTTTTCTTTTACAACTGTTGAAGATTTAAAGAAAAGCCCTTTAATAGATAGTAAAATGGAAATTGCTAAAACTATTACAGATACGATTCTATTATTTCTTAATACTTCCAAGCTATCAGTTATAAGTCCTAATTCAATTAAATCTAGTGTATAAAAGCATAAAATTATTGATATTAATAATATTATTATTGAAAATAATGCTAAAATCATTTTATCAAACAATTTCATTTTAAACTCCTCCATTTAATTTATATTATATTTACTCTGTTATTTCTTCATTTTTATTTTCTGATTCTTCTTGCATTTTTTCTTCCTTCATCATTGCTTTTCTATCTTCTTTTTTAAAGTTAACACCTTGAACATTAACATTTACAGCTAAGACTTTTAAACCTGTTTGACTTTCCACAGATTTTTTTACTTTTGTTTGTATCTCAAAAGCAATATCTGGTATTCTTACTCCGTATTCTACAATTATATTTACGTCTATTCTTGCATCTTTCTCTCCAACATCTACCTTAATTCCTTTTGATAAATTGCTTTTACCACTAAAGACCTCTGTAATCTTTCCTGCCATTCCAGCTACTCCAGGTATCTCTAAAATTGCAATTCCAGCTATATCTGATACTACATTATCAGATATTTTAAGGCTATCATTTTCTGATATATCTAAAGAAATTTCATCAAGATTTGTAAGCTCTTGTTCTTCATTTACTTCTTCTATTTTATTCTCTTCTTCCTCCATATCAAAACCTCCTTAAAAATATTTCTTTATGCAAATAAGTATATCAATTTTCTAAGATTTTTACAACACTTTTTAAACAAATTTCTCCCATACAAGATTTGCAAAATCCAAACCACTATTGGATAAAACAATATTATTTTTTTTAATTTTAATTAACCCTTGTTGTAATAATATATTAAATTCTTTTTCAAAAACTCTTTTGCAATCTTCACCAAATTTTTCTTTAAATTTATTTATGTTTATTCCTTCTATTTTTCTCAACCCTAGCAGAACATACTCTTTTTCTTTGTCTTTTACATTTTGAATTTCATTTATGGTAATATTTCTTTCGATTTTATTTTCTTTGATATTATTAATATATTCTTCTATGCTAATAGTATTGGAAAATCTTTTATTATCAAAATAAGAATGTGCTGCTACTCCAAATCCTAAATATTCTTTTTGTTCCCAACAATTCATATTGTGCTTAGATTCATAACCTTCTTTCGAGAAATTTGAAATTTCATAATGTTTATAATTATTATCTTCTAACATCTTTTTTGTTTTCCAATACATTTGTCTTTCTTTGTCATCATCTGGTAGGCTTACGTTTCCTTTGTTTACCATTTCAAACAATTTAGTATTTTCTTCTAAGATAAGTGAATAGATAGAAATATGTTCTGGATTCAATTTAATTACTTTTTCTACTGATTCTTGTAACATTGCTAAGTTCTGCCCTGGCAAAGCTAACATCAAATCAATATTAACATTATTAAATCCTGCTTTCCTAATCATATTATATGTGCTTAAAAATTCTTCATATTTGTGAATTCTTCCTATGTTTCTCAACAATTCATTATTTGTACTTTGTAGCCCTACACTAATTCTATTAATTCCAGAGTTTTTATAACATTCTAATTTTTCTTTATTAATCGTTCCTGGATTTATTTCTATTGTAATTTCCGCATTTTTCTTTGTTTTATTTCTAATTAATTCTATATTTAAAATATCATATATGTATTTTTCATTTATATAAGAAGGTGTTCCTCCTCCAATATAGATAGTATCTATTATTACATTTTCTAATTTTTCCAAATTCAATGTTATTTCTTTTTTCAAGGCTAATATATATTCATCAATAAACCCATCTTTACATTGATATGATATAAAATCACAATAAAAACACTTACTTTTACAAAAAGGTATATGTATATAAATACCGAATTTCTTTCATACTTCTCTCTTTTCTTTTATTTATTTGTTAGTTCTTCTGCTATTTCTTGAATTTTTTTTAGTCTATGATTCACCCCTGATTTTCCTATTGGTTGTTTTAACATTTTTCCCAATTCTATCAAAGATATATCAGGATTTGCCAATCTTAGTTCTGCAATTTCTTGTAAGTTTTCAGGCATTTTTTCAAATGTTTTTTTTTGTTTTATGATTTTTATTGCCTGTATCTGTTTCATAGACGCATCAATAATTTTATTTAGATTGGCCGTTTCGCAATTTACAATTCTGTTAACATTATTTCTAGTTTCTCTCACTACACGTATTTCTTCAAACTTTAATACGGCTTTTCCTGCTCCGATAAAAGCTAAAAATTTAGATATTTCTTCACCATCTTTAATGTACAATGAATATCCTTGCTTTCTTTCTAAAATTTTCCCATTTATATTAAATTTTTTTATTATATCTATTATATATTTTACATTTTCTTTAGAATTCAATATGATTTCTAAATGATATTTACTTTCAGGATTATTTAATGAACCTGAGCCTAAAAAAGCTCCCCTCACAATAGCCTTTAAATTCTTCTCTTTTTTTTCATCAATTTCATATAATGCAGCAATATCAATAAATTCCTTTACTCTTATTAAATAATTTTTGCCTTTTATCTCTATTTCATAATCATTTATATTTAAGTTGTTTAGTAATTTTGAAAACCTATTTATATTATACTCATTTTCTGTTTTAAAGACTAGATTGTCTTTTGTTATGCTTGTATTACATGTAAGCAAATATCCTTTAAATTCTGCTTTAACACTTTCTTTGTCAGCCAAATTATTTAATTTACTTATCTCTTCTTTTATTTCAGAAGAAAACGACATTGATTTCCACTCCTTATATTTAATCTATATTTTATACCATTGCACAAATAACTCTATCATTTCCCGATAAATCTTTTTTAGAGTATATCTTTTTGTACTTGCAACTTGCTTTCAATAAATCTATTACCGCTTCTTTTTGGTCATATCCTATTTCTAGTAGTAAAGCTCCATTTTCTGTTAGGAATTTATATGCGTTTTCTGATAATATTCTATAAAAATTTAAACCGTCTTCTCCTCCATCCAGTGCCATCATAGGCTCTTGTTGTACTTTTAAGTCCAATTCTTTAATTATACTTTTTTTAATGTATGGAGGATTTGAAATTATTACATCAAATTTTCCTGTAATATTTTTAAACATATCTGATTTTATAAATTCACATTTATTCAAAACACCATTTTTCAATGCATTTTTTTGTGCTACTTCTAATGCCTTATCACTTAAATCTGTAGCATATACATATGCATTTTCAATATTTTTTGCTACCGAAGCAGCTATTGCACCACTTCCTGTACATATATCTAAAATTTTTATTTTTTCACTCTTTTTATTTCTAATAAAATCAATTGCTTCTTCTACCAAAATTTCTGTATCAGCTCTTGGAATTAAAACATTTTTATCAACATAAAAGTCTAATTTCATAAATTCTTGGTGATTTGTTATATATTGAATTGGATATCCTTCTACTAATTTTCTTACAGTATCTAAATAATTAATCTCTTTTATTTTTTCTACTTCTTGCTTATCATTAATAAATATATATTCTCTATTCACTTCTAATACAGTTTCTAAAAGAATTCTTGCATGCATAATAGGATTTTCTATATTATTTTCTTTTAATATTTCTATACCTTGCTGTAGCAGTTGTCTTATATTCATGTTTATTATCATTCCTTTTAATAACAAATCTTATTGAAAAAATGTAGGCAATATATCCTACATATTCTCTCATAGTTTAAATTACTTTTTAAGCATTTCTATAGCTTTATTTAATTGCTCATCTTTTTCTGTTTTTTTATTATCTTCAACTTCTATATCTGGTTTTATTCCAACCTCATTAATTTTATTTCTACCTGCTGTAAAATACTCTTCTACTGTCACTTTTAGTCCAGCACCATCTGAAATTTCTAATAATGTTTGAATCACACCTTTTCCATAAGTATTTTTTCCAACTAAAGTAGCTCTTTTCAAATCCTTTAGTGTTCCTGAAACAATCTCTGAAGCACTAGCACTATTTTCATTTATTAATACTATTAATTTTGCATTTGTTTCTGGATCTTTCGTTGATTTATATACCTTTTCCTTTTTATCCTTATTTGTTGTTATTAACAAATTATCACCTTTATTGGTAAATAATTCCAATATTTCTAAAGCTTCATCTACTAAGCCTCCACCATTATCTCTTAAATCTAATATAACTTTATCTATTTTTTTCTCTTCAAATTCCTTTAGTTTTTCCTTTACTTCTTTGCCACAATTGTTATCAAATGATGGTAAAGAAATATATCCTATATCTTTTTCTAATACTTTTGATTCTACTGGTGCAATATCTATATTCGTCCTCTCAACTTCAAAATTAAGAATTTTTCCATCCCTATTTATTTCTATACTAACTTTTGTTCCTTCTTTTCCTTTAATATCATTACTTGCCTTATCCATATCGCTTCCTGAATACTCTATTCCATCTACTTTAGTGATAATATCTCCTGACTTTATTCCTGCTTTTTCTGCTGGACTTCCTTTTATAGGAGATAACACAACTATTGAATTATCTGAAGTTCTTACACTCATATATATACCTATTCCTACATAATTGCCTTCAGTTGATGTTTCAAATTCTTCTAATTCACTTTTTGTAAAATATACTGTATATGGATCACCTAAACCATCTACATATCCTTTAATAGCCCCATTTATTAAATCTTTCTCATTTATTTCTCCTAAATATTCTTTTTCTAATGTAGCCTTAATTTTTTCTAAATATTGTGGCAAATCAATTTCACTTTCTGCTGGGTCTACTTGTATTACTTTTGAGAACAATCTATCTCCAAACACTTTATTAATTGCTATAGCTGTTATAGAACTAGATATACATGCTGTTATAATTATTAATATAATTATTCGGTATATCTTTGAACTTTTACTAGACTCTTCCATAATCTCCTCCTAATGTTTCTTTATAAATTATACGATTCCCCTAAAATTTTATACTTAATTTATTAAATAATACAAGCACAGGATACAACTCTGTGCCTGTTCGTTTATTTATTTTTAATAAACTGGTCCCACTTTATTTTCACACCCTAGATATGGTGCTGGGTTAACTTTGTTTGATGTACTTCCTAAACAAACTTCAAAATGAAGATGTGCGCCATAAGACCAGCCAGTACTTCCTGCATACATAATTACTGTATCTGTTGTTACTGTATCTCCAACAGATATGCTTCCTATTCCACTTCCATGTGCATATAAAGTATATAAACCATTTCCATGACTTACTACAACATATTTACCAAATCCGCCTCCCCAGCCAGATGAATTAATATATACAACTTGTCCATCTGCTGCTGGATATATAGGTGTTCCTTGAGGTGCATACAAATCTATTCCTCTATGTACTGAACCAGATACTGGTATATCTGTTCTTCCCCCTGGTGCGTATATTGAATTAACTCTCTTTTCTATTCTAGTTGGCCATGCTAATGTTCCTCCTGTATATTTATTATAACTAGCAGTTCCACCATTAGCTGCTGCTTGTTCTGCTGCTTTTCTTTCAGCTTCTTTAATTGCTGCATTAACCTTATTTAATTCTTTATTATATTCCTCTATATCACTTTGTAAAGCTTTTTCTTCATCATTCAATTTTCCTACATAAGAATCTTTCTGAATCTTTGCATTTTTTAATGCTGCTGTTTTCTTTTCAATTTCTGCTTTTGCCTGTGTTACTTCATCTTTCTTCTTTTCTAATTTTTCTTGCAATTCTTTATTTTCGGCAATTTCTTTTTCCATTTCCTGCAAGAAAGCTTCGTCTAAATCTGCCATTTTTCCAATTAGATAATATTTTGATACAAACTCTGTCATATCTGATGATTCAAGCAAAGCTTCTAGATACGTTGTATTTCCGATTTTTAGCATAGCAATAGCTCTTTTTTCAAGTACATCTTTTCTTTCTTCTTCTTTTATTTGTGCTTCTTTTAACTTTTGTTCTGTTTCTTCGATTTCATTTTCTAAATTACTAAGATTTTCATTCAACTTAGTTATTTCAGATTGATATTCGGCAATTGATGAATTCAAAGCTTGTACTTCCTTCATCGTATTTGATAAGTTCTTCTCAACCTCTTTTAATTTATCCTCATTTTCTCTTATCTGCTTTTGAATGTCTTTTTGTTGGTCTGTAAGACTTTCTGCTATGGTTGATAAAGTAAAACTACATGTTAGAATAATGGCAACAAAAATTATTGCTATTTTTCTTTTCATTTTATACCTCCTCTAAGCTTTTAAGTATTTTCTCATAGAAATTGTGCTTCCAAGAATTCCAACACCTATTCCTAAAGCTAAAAATACTATTATTAACAAATTAAACATTTCACCGAATGGTTTTAATACAATTCCAAGCATTTGGAATGTACTTAATTGCATTGCGAAATCTTGTAATAGTTTATATCCTACTCCAGTTATAATAATCGAAATAATTCCTGAAAAAATACCGATTATAATACCTTCTACTAAAAATGGCCATCTAATAAAACTATTAGTTGCTCCAACATAACGCATAATAAAAATTTCTTTTTTTCGTGCTTCTACAGTTAGTCTGATTGTATTTGCTATAATAAATACAGCTATAACTATACATATAATTAAAAGTGCTAAACTTCCTAATCTAATTCCTTTTGCAATATTTAGCAACATATCAAAAGCTTGATCATTACTTTCTATACTATCTACAATTTCCATTTGACTTAATCTAGCTTTTACCTCTTTGCTATACGATAAATCTGTTAAAGTTATTTCATATTTTACTGGCATTTCATCAAAAGTATCTACATATTCCAAAAGATCTGGTTTGTCTTTCCAAATTTCTTTTATTTCATTTTTATTTTCTTCTGCTGATACATAACGAATACTGTTTATCTCATCTATTTCTTTTAGTTTTTCTGAAAATTCCTCTGTTTGTTCAGCAGTTGCATCACTTTTTAGCCAAATTTCCATTAATCTCGAATCCTCTATATCTTGCATAACATGAGTTATATTTTCTCCTAATATGAAGAAGATACCAAAAATTAACATTGAACAACACATTATTATAAGTGATGAAATTGTTGACTTTTTATTTTTAAATACATTTTTAAAACCTTCTCCAATTAGGTAACTAATAATATTAAACTTCATTATCATACCCACCTTTTTTTACATCACTTATAATTTCTCCATCTTTTATATGTATGACTCTTTTTTTCATCCTGTTTACTATTGCTTTATCATGAGTTGCCATTACAACTGTTGTTCCTCTAAGATTTATATCATTTAATAAAGTCATTATTTCTTTTGATGTTTCTGGATCTAGATTTCCTGTAGGCTCGTCTGCTATTAACATTGATGGATTATTAACTAAAGCTCTTGCTAAAGATACTCTTTGCTGTTCTCCTCCTGATAATTCTTGTGGATACATTTTTGCTTTATTACTTAGTCCCACTAATGACAATACCATAGGCACTTGTCTTCTAATTTGCCTTGGAGTTGATTTTACAACATACATTGCAAAAGCTACATTTTCATAAACAGTTCTATCTGGTAATAATCTAAAATCTTGAAAAACAACCCCCATACTTCTTCTCAAATATGGGATTTTCTTTTGTTTTAAAAACGTTGTATCTCTTCCATTTATAATTATATTTCCAGATGTAGGGTTTTCTTCCTTTAAAATTAATTTTATAAGTGTTGACTTTCCTGAGCCTGATGCCCCTATTAAAAAAGCAAACTCACCTTTATCTATTTTGAAGTTAACATTATGTACCGCTTCAGTCCCTGTACTATATGTTTTACTTACATTTCTAAATTCAATCATTATAAAAAACTCCTTAGTATATATACAAATTCTATACTCTATACTATCATACCAATAAACTGAGCTTATTGCAATACCTATTTATCAAAAAAGCGATATAAATAGTAGTATTTTCTGCTATTTATACCGTTTTTCGCCATTTTTCTCTTTTTATGCTTTATATTAACTTTTCAACTATGTCTTCTGCTGTTAATTTAAAATATTTTAGTAGAACATTTGCATTTGCAGATTTACCAAAAGTATCTTTTACTCCCATCCTTATAACCTTTTTAGGATATTCTTCTGATAATACCTCACACACTGCAGATCCTAGACCTCCAATTATACTATGATCTTCTATTGTAATTATTTTATCTGTTTCTTTAGCACATTTAACAATTAATTCTCTATCAATTGGTTTAATTGTGTGAATATCAACAACTCTTGTATTTATGCCTTTTTCTTTTAAAGTTTCTTGAGCTTTTATAGCCTCTGAAACAACTACTCCAGTTGCAAATATTGTTGCATCTTCACCATCTCCTATTTGTATTCCTTTTCCTATTTCAAATTTTTGATTTTCATCATAAATTACAGGTGAAGCTAATCTACATAGTCTTAAATAAACTGGTCCTTTGTACTTTGAAATCTCTTCAACAGCCCATTTAGTTGATATGTCGTCTGATGTACACATTACTGTCATGTTTGGTAAAGATCTCATTAGGCTTAAATCTTCTAACATCTGATGTGTTGCCCCGTCTTCCCCTACTGTAACACCAGCATGAGTCGCACAAATCTTAACATTTAGATTTGGATAACACACACTATTTCTTATCTGATCATATGCTCTTCCTGTTGCAAATACAGCAAAAGTACTTGCATATGGAATTTGTCCACAACTTGCTAATCCTGCTGCTGTAGAAATCATATCCTGTTCAGAAATTCCCATATCAAAAAATCTATCTGGAAATTCCTTTTTAAATATTTCTGTTTTAGTTGCTGCAGCTAAATCAGCATCTAACACTACTATTTTTTTATTATCTTTTCCAAGTTTTGTTACGGTTTTGCCGTAACTCTCTCTTGTAGCTATTTTTATATCTAAATTCATATAGTAATCTCCTTTCACTATATCACTATTTACACCAATTAATAATTTCTTTTGGAACTCTTAGATTTCCTTTTCCAGTTCCTATTCTTATACCTTTTTTATTTTCTCCATGGAAATCAGAGCCACCACTTTTGTATATATTCTTTTCATCACATAAGTTCACAACATATTTACTTTCTTCATCTGTAAATAAACTGTAATAGCACTCAATTCCATCTATTCCATAATTGTCTATTATATCATTTATAAAAGCCTTTTTATCTGTAGCCCATTTGTATATGTATGCATGTGCTAAAAATGCTTTACCACCTACATTTTTTATTGACTGTATGCATGTTTTCAAGTCTGGAAAATCTTCAGATTTATCTATATAAAATTCACTTTCAGGATTATAGCAACAGCAATGGCGAAAAGTATTAAAATCATTCCATGCATCATCTGGAATTTTCCATCTATTTTCTTCATATTTCGTAATTTCTTTATGTATCAAAGGACTTGCCCATTCTTTTTTAGGGTTCCAAATTAGCTGCTCCTTTGGAGTTAATTTTATTCCTAGCTTTTTACATATATCATAATATTTATTTAAATATTTAATTTGTACCATTTCAAACGTTTTATCTTTATAAAATTCTGCAAGCCAATTTTCCATTTTTTCTATATCTATATCATATCCTAAAATATCTATAACTCTTCCTTTATAAAAACCTTTTACTTCAACTCCTGGTATTATTTTGCCACTATAATAATTCTTTACATCTAAATTTCTCAGTTCAAAATATGCTTTACATGTTTCATGATCTGTTATTGAAATTGCATCTAACTTTATTTTTTCAGCTTCCTTTAGGATTTCTTTTACTGAAAATGTTCCGTCTGAATATGTGCTGTGCATATGCAAATCTATCATTTTATTCCTCCGTTTTTTACTCTATTACTTTATATTTTTAATTCATTTGAAAAAGGATTTGTATATTGCGTTGTTTTTCAAGCCAGTTCTTTTAGTGCTTCTAGATACTGTTCTTCATTTGGTGCTTTTCCATGCCATCCTGCTTGGTTTTCCATAAAAGATACACCTTTTCCCTTTATAGTTTTTGCTATAATTGCTGTTGGTCTTCCTTTTATTTGTTTTGCTACATCAAAAGCTTTAATAATTTCATCATAATTATGACCATCTATATTAATAACTTCAAATCCAAAACTTTCAAATTTTTTATCTATTGGATAAGGGCTCATTACGTCATCAATTTTTCCATCTATTTGCAAATTATTATTATCTACTATAATACATAAATTATCTAATTTATAGTGTACTGCAGACATCGCAGCTTCCCAAACTTGACCTTCTTGTATTTCTCCATCACCTAGTAAGCAGTAAACTCTATATCCTTCTTTATTCAACTTTGATGAAATTGCCATTCCATTTGCTATTGATAATCCTTGTCCTAGAGAACCTGTTGTCATATCAACTCCAGGAATTTTATTCATATCTGGATGTCCTTGTAATATAGAATCAATTTTTCTTAAATTTATAAGTTCTGACTTATCAAAAAAACCTCGATTAGCTAAAGTACTGTAAAGTGCTGGAGCTGCATGTCCTTTTGATAGAACAAACCTATCTCTTTCTTTAGCATCGGGGTTTTCAGGATTAATATTCATTTGATAAAAATATAATACCGTTAAAATATCTGCACAAGATAAAGATCCACCTGGATGTCCAGATTTAGCATTATATACAGACTCAATAATTCCTTTTCTAATTTCTCTGGCTATACCTGGTAATTCTTCTTTTTTTAATCTTCCCATATTTCACACTCCTTAAAAACATTTTCAAAAAAGTTATGTCTTACTCATGTTTAAATCCTACTATAAAACTTTTCACATTTCAATACCTCTTTCAATAAAATTGTTGCAGATATACTTTTTTTGTAATATAATAATCTTATTAAGAAAATGATCTCATTTTCAGAAAGGGAGGATATAAATTGGAATCTAATTATGATTTTAACAATAACATCAATGAATTTGATGGTTCAAATCCAATAACAAGTGTTAATAGTAATTTACTTACTAAATCTTTTTTTTGGATGTTTTTAGGTTTGGCTGGCTCAGCATTAGTTGCATGGTATACTTTTTCTAGTGGTTTATGGCTTAAATTAGTTTTAAACAATTCTTTTTGGGGGCTAGCAATAGCTGAACTAGTTGTAGTTGTAGTTTTCTCATTACTATTCAGAAGACTTTCTCCAACTTTAGTAGCAGGGCTTTACTTTATTTATTCTATGATTAATGGTGTTACATTATCGACCATATTTGTAGCTTATGATATGTCTTCTATAGTTTATGCTTTTGCTGCAACTACTGCATTATTTGGTGGGCTTGCCTTATTAGGAGCAAAAACAAAAGCTGATTTATCAAAATTAGGAAATATTTGCTTAGTTGGTCTTATTGTTGGAATAATATTTTCTGTTATAAATATTTTTGTTGGTAATTCAACTTTAGACCTTGTAATAACTTGGGCAATGTTAATACTTTTCTGTGGTATTACAGCATATGATGTTAACAAATTGAAAAACTCTCAGGGGCTTGAAGTTGCACAAGCAGATAAACTTCATATATATTTTGCAATGGAACTATATTTAGACTTTATAAATATTTTCTTAAGACTTCTTAGTCTTATTTCAAAAGCTAGAAATGATTAATTTCAAATACATGCATAAAAATAAATAGAAGGCAAATCCTTCTATTTATTTTTTCTTATTTTTTTTATTACCTTCATTGTATGTTTTACATCACTATAATTAAGATATCCAACTTTGTGCTCTATTGTTGTTCTAGTTAATTCACTCACAAATATAAGTTTTTTTGTTTGCTTATATCCTTCTAACATATATTTTCCAAACCCTAAATATATTGTAGCTAAATCCGTTAGGTATTCATTCATTTTTCTATCTTTTACCCTTATTCCATTAGACAATAAAAAATAATGTGTACTTTCATGTATAATTATTGAAACTACTGTTTCATAAGAATAATCAGGATTTACAAATATACTAATTTTTTTATCAGTAGTTTCACTTCCTTCATTATACAGCCCTGCATATGACCTTCGTATTTTGCTTGACACATTCTTTACTTCTAACTCAACCCCTTGATCTGTTATTCCCATATGTTGAGTAATAAGAACAAATAATTTTTTTAATGTTCTTTCTGAATATTTAGAATATACTAACTCTCTCCTTAAATTATCTGGAATTATAAATTCCCCTTTATATTTATAACCAATGCTTTTTAATTCTTTGTCTAACAATTCTATTCCACTTTCAATAGTTTTATTTGGTAGATAACGTGTTTTTAAATCCGTTTTTAGACTTTTATTTTTATCCTTTATATATTTTAATTCTTTTTTAAAATGTCTTAAATACGCTGCAATATAATATCTACATGAAATCGATACATATATAATAATTATTACTACTGTTATTAGTACTACATATAATTTCATATATTCCTCCCTATGATTATTTCTACATATTATTTTCTCATATTCAGAGGATTTTTTCAATATACAAACATTTGCAAAGTATTATATTTTCCATAACTTGTCAATTTACATAACATGTGTTATAATATATATGAGCTTATCTTTTGGACTTTTGGTTGAGATTCTGGGTCAGATATAATATTTTATATCAGAATCAAAATTACCATTGCCAGAGATTACTCTTGGTTTCTATGCAACACGGTTACTGTTTTGCACCCCAAGGAACCTACTTCTACCGTATTGCAAGCTTTGGGGAGCTTGCTATCTTTTGCCAACAAAAAAAATTAACTTAAGGAGGAAAACAAAATGGCAAAAAATTTTCTTAAAACTCTCACTCACGAGCTGGCTAGCGAGCTTACTACTTCACGTGCAGAATCTGAGAAGGCCCACGAGGAAATCGTAGAGAAACTTTTCGAGGATTCGATGAAGTCTGTCCTTGACTTTGTTAAGGCCAAATACCCCCATACGCCGATAGGAGCGCAGAAGCTGGTGATTAAGTTCACTCATTTTATGCTTTCGCAAGATGGCCGCCTGTTTGCCACAGTAGAAACAAGCTTTGAAGGATGCATTGGGACGTATTTTTGTGATAACATTATGCTTCTGAAACTTCCGAGTGTGATCCTCTGCAAGGAGAAGCAGAACACCTCCGAACCTCTGAAGTTAAACGAGTTTTGCCCCGCTTCTCGTATCTTTGATGACGCCTACCTGTTCGTCAGAGAGCATCCTGAATATCAAAAGATCACCTTCCCGGAAATCTTCGGTGATACGCCTACCTACAATATCCCCGTCGGTGTCGAAGACAAGAGTGAAAAAAATGCCAACGAGTAATCTTTTCTAGCAAGCAGGCGACTACGGTTTACCGCAGTCGCCTGTCTCTTTTTATATTGTAGGAAAGTTCGCCTAGCAGGAGAACTTTCTGTTATTCATCTTCTATTTCTATATTTTCACTTACTGTATTTCCATCGCTATCATATTCTATTTCATAGCTTATTTTTTCATTATTAGAATTATTTTGATTTTTATCTTTCCCTTGATCTTTATTTTCTGATTCTTGCTTTTTATTAGCTAATTTATCCACAAAACTATTTACTTTGTTTATTACTTCTGGTGCATAGTCAAATAATTTGTCCCAAGCACTATCATGTTCTATATTTAGAAGTTTAACAGTTTCGTTTTGTATTACTAAAAAACCTATTGGTTTTATTGAAACTGTTGCTCCACTTCCCCCACCAAATGGATAGTTTTCTTTATTATCTCCTTTTGTTTCTTTATTGCTCTTTTCAATACTTATTTTTTTGTTACATTTATCTTTTGTATCATACTCTGCTCCTCCTGAAGCGAAACCAAAACTTACTTTTGATACAGGAACAATTAGAGTTCCTGGTATAGTTTGAATTGGATTTCCTATTATTGTATTTACATCTATCATTTGTCTTATATTACTCATAGCTGTATTCATTAAGCCCTCTATAGGATGTTCTGTCATTCTCCTTCACTCCCTTTAAAATCATTTTTAATAATATAATAATAATATGCTTCATATTTATTGCAATTATACTTTCTAAAACTAGTTTTATATTTATTAATCTGTTATTTTTGCATTTTCCTCTAATATTAAATTTATAATATTCTCCTTTAAAATCGACCAATAAAATTCCTAATATAATTGATAATAAAGATGCAATATATGTTGTTACCTTTTCATCAATAACTCCAAATTCCAAGTCTAAATCCATTCTTTCTAAAACTATTGGGCTCTTATTAAATTGTTTTTTATATATTTTTATATATTTTCTTGCTGTTTTTATAATATCTGAATCAATTCTTCTGTTTTCTAAAATCTTTCTATATACTTTGGTATATTCTATCTTTTTTAAATATCGTTTTATTTTATCTTTATCAATCTTTACCTCAGAAATCTTTATAAATTTAACCAAATATGTTTTTAATAAAATATCGAAATCAAATTTTGAATCTTCATTATTTCCATAAGTTATTTCTAAACTATTAATTTCTATTCTTATGTTTGCAAAAAAAATAATTAGACTAACTATTAAAATAAAAGTAATAATAACTATTACTGTCCATAATAAAAAAACTAGCATAAAACAAAGCTCCTTAGTTTGTTTTATACTAGTTTAACCATATTATTCCTAATAATACACTATGATATTTTCTTTTTGTTTTTTTCAACTATAATATCTCCAAAAAGTTCCTCTTGGGTTGTTAATACTTTGCTTCTTCTTGAAAGTTCTAATAAGCCTGTAAAAGCTGTAACAACTTCTTGTTTATTGCAACTAGATGTCTTATATAATTTGTTAAATACAAATTTAGGTTTTCTTATCAATTCTCTAAACATTTCTTTTACTTTATCTCCTACAGAATATGTTTCTGTAATAGCAATTTTTTCTATATTCTTTGCATTTTCATTAACTTTTTCTTTATTTTTAGCAAGAATTTTAGAATATATTTGTGGTATAATTTCTTGTGTATAATTAGACTCTAATTCCTGTTTTGGAAGTTTTATATCTTCCTGTACCCTAAAAAATCTTTTTGAATAGATTTCTAAGTTTTCCCTGAAGTTTTTTGTTATTTCTTTATATTTTTTATATTCTATAATTCTTCTAATTAATTCTTCCTCTGTTATTTCTTCCTCTTCTTCATTTTGCACAGGTAATAAGCCTTTTGATTTTAAATATAACAAGGTTGATGCCATTATTAAAAATTCACTTGTTAATTCTAAATTCATTTTTTCCATTTCATTTATATATTCTATATATTGATCTGTTATTTCAGATATTTTAATATCATATATATCCATTTTGTTTTTATCTATTAAATGGCATAATAAATCTAGTGGTCCTTCAAAGTTTTCTATTTTTATTGAATACTTATTTGTTTCTAAAGTTAATACGTTATTCATTATATTGCTCCTTTAAAGTTCTTCTAATGCATATTCAATACTACTCTTTTTATATCCTTTATTTATAAGATATAAATTTATTTCATCTATTGTTAATATGCTTGATTTTTTTATGGCTAAACTTCTTGCTGATTTTTGTTCATATTCTAATAGCATTTCTATATTATCATCTATATAATCATCTATTAATCTATTATCTAACCCTTTCGTCATTAGTTTATATTTTATTTCTCTTATTGATAAATTCTTTAAATTTATGAATTCATTTATACTCTTTGCTATATAATTTTTATCATCTACATATCCTGCTTCTTTTAAATGAACAATTATATCTTCTAGTAATTCTGAATCCATTGCTTGTTTAAACTTGTTTCTAATTTCACTTTCTGTTCTTTTTTTATATACAATGTATTTCATTATTTTAGACTTTTGTTCATCAAAATCTTCTATTGTATACATCCAGTTTCACGTCCTTGTTTTCATAAATTTATATTTTTAATTAATTATTGTCTAATACTTTAATTTATTCTTCGTCATCTTCTTCAGTTTCTTCTATATCATCTATTAAACTTTTTTCAAAAGCTTGAGAAAAGTTATCTCTAACTTTTTTATCAACCTCTGCCATAAATTCTGGATTATCTGCTAGATATTTCTTAGCGTTTTCTCTACCTTGTCCTATTTTTTGTCCTTGATAGCTGAACCAAGCTCCAGATTTTTCTATAATTTCTAGATTAACTGCCATATCTAGAAGACTACCTTCTTTTGATATTCCTTTTCCATAAACTATGTCAAACTCTACTTCTCTAAATGGTGGCGCAACTTTATTTTTTACTATTTTTACTCTAGTTCTACTACCTATAACTTCTCCATCTTGTTTTATATTTTCTATTCTTCTTATATCCATTCTTACTGATGCATAGAATTTAAGTGCTCTTCCTCCTGTTGTTGTTTCTGGATTTCCAAACATAATTCCTACTTTTTCTCTTAATTGATTGATAAATATAAGAACTGTTTTTGATTTATTTATAGCTCCAGCCAATTTCCTTAATGCTTGTGACATTAATCTAGCTTGTAAACCAACATGTGAATCTCCCATTTCTCCATCAATTTCTGCCTTTGGAACTAATGCAGCAACTGAATCCACAACTATTACATCTAAAGCTCCACTTCTGATTAAAGCTTCTGCTATTTCTAAGGCTTGTTCTCCTGTATCTGGTTGTGACACAATTAGGTTGTCTATATCTACTCCTAAGTGTTTTGCATATACTGGATCTAAGGCATGTTCTGCATCTATAAAAGCTGCTTCTCCATTTGCTTTTTGAGCCTCTGCTATTATATGTAATGCTAGCGTTGTTTTTCCAGATGATTCTGGTCCATATATTTCAATTATTCTTCCACGTGGTACTCCACCTATTCCTAATGCAATATCCAAACCTAATGCTCCTGTTGGAATTGCTTCTATATTCATTGCTTGGAATTCTCCAAGTTTCATTACTGATCCTTTTCCAAATTGTTTTTCAATTTGTCCCATTGCTACTTCCAATGCTTTTCTTTTTTCTTCAATATCTTTACTCATATGTTCCTCCTTGATTTTTCTAAACGTTTGTTTGTGTTTATTATATCTTATTTATATTTTTTGTCAAGAGTTTTTTTAATTATTTGTTAATTGTTTATTGAGCTTGTCTATACCATGTTTCTATATTGTAAAATATATTATAATTATTAGGTGTTATATTTCCACGCAAACTTGGTATATGAACCAAAGTATTTTTACTTCTATATAATCCTATAAAAGGTAATTGTTCTTGATATATTTCTATTATTCTTGCATACTTCTGATGTAACACATTATAATCTGTTATATCTTTTGCTTCTTTAATAATACTTTTTATTTCTTTATTAGAATAATTTGATATATTATCATCGCAAAAAAATGTTTCTAAGTTTGGTGTATTAGAATTATAAATTCCTGTTATGATCATATCATAATTTTTATCTTCTAAATAATCTTCATATCTATTTTCACTGACTTCATATATTTCTATTTTTATTCCAAAAGACTCTAATTGTTCTTTTATTAAATCTGCTGTTTTTAAAGCATTATCATCAGTATTTTTTACAACTAAATTTAGACTGAGTTGCTGTGTATATCCTTGAACCTTTTTTTGCCAAACTTTATTTTTTAAAGTCCATCCATCATCTTTTAATATTTTTTTAGCTTTTTCTAAATCGTAATTTTGTGTCTCTATTGCTGTATACGCAAAATTTCCATAGTCTAGAGGAAATTTTGTTTCGTAATATCTTCCATAAAAAACGTTATTTATTATTGCTTGAGTATCTATTGCATAATTTATAGCATTTCTTACTTTTACATCTTTTAGGAATTTATTTTTACAGTTTAATGATAAATAATCATATTCTCTTCCTTTACAGTCAATTTTAATAAAACCTATTGTTCCAATATAATTTTCTACCACTAAAGTATTAGTAGTTAATAAATCTACATTCCCCAATCTAAAATCATTATAAACTTCTCCCATGGAATTATATTTATTAATTGTTATTTTTTCTATTCTTCCATTTTTATTTTCTATATTCCACCAATTTTCATTCTTTGCTAATTCTATTGTGTTTTCTTGTAATGCAACGAATTTGTATCTGCCTGTTCCAAGTGGATAATTGTTTTTATCAGTTTTTAAAAAATCTTCATTGTCAAAAAAACTTTTTGAAATTATTGGAAATGTTAGATTGTATTCAAAAAATGGCTCTTCCTTATTTAATTTTATTTTTAATGTATAGTCATCTATAATCTCGAGTTCTATTAAATTTGCTAGATTATATCTATATATAGATTCGTTTTTATTATCTTTTATTTTGTCTATTGTGAATTTTACATCTTCAACTGTAAATTGACTGCCATCTTGCCAAACAACATTTTCTCTTAGCTTTACTAAATATGTAGTTGAATCAACTTTTGCCCATTCTGTAGCTAAACATGGTTCCAATCTAAAGTTTTCTGTTATGTTAAATAATGGTTCACATATTAATTTAGATATATCTTGTACATTTTGATTTTTACTTAATATTGGATTCATATTATCTAATGATACTACAGCTAATCGTAAATCTGTTAGTATAGTTTCTGTTGCTTCTCCATTTGTATTATCACCTTGAATTTGTTTATCATCTTTTTTTAAATAATAAACTGAAATGATAATTAGAATTATAACGAAAAGTATAAATATATATCTAAATAAATTTAATCTCATATCTAGCCTCCATTACCATTTATTTTATACTTTACAATAATATATTAAAACCTCTTTTTTTTCAAGTAAAAAAAAGAGCAAAATTAATTTAATAACCTTGCTCCCCATATCTATAACTTTCTTTTTTACATCCTAGATTCCACTAGAATTTTTATTCCAGTTCTATCTTCTCCCTCGACTTCTACCTCTGCAAATGCTGGTACACATACCAAATCCACTCCAGATGGTGCTACAAAACCTCTAGCTATGGCTATTGCTTTTATAGCTTGATTTAATGCTCCTGCTCCGATTGCTTGCATTTCTGCCTTATTACTTTCTTTAACCAAACCTGCTATTGCTCCTGCTACTGAATTAGGGTTTGATTTTGATGAAATTTTTAAAATTTCCATTATTTTTGCCTCCTATAATTTAAATTTTGTTGCAACTTATTACCAACTATATTTATATTATATTTGTATTTTAAAGTCTAGTATTTTTTGGAAATTTTTGGTATTTTTCATCTTCTTTTTTCTTCATTTTTCGCCTTTTATTGTACTTTTATTCTTTCAATTTTTTCTACTCGACAATTTTCATCATTAATATCAAAAATACAACCATTTAGCATTGCTTTTCCTTCTGCAGTTTTATATTTTTCTGGAAGAGTTGTTTTAAACCTTTTTATTGATACCTTGATATCCATTCCAATTACTGAATCTACTGGTCCAGTCATTCCTATATCAGTTATATAAGCCGTTCCCTTTGCTAATATTGCTTCATCTGCTGTTTGCACATGTGTGTGTGTTCCAAATAGGATATTAACTTTGCCATCTAAGTAATATCCCATAGCAATTTTCTCAGCAGTTGCTTCTGCATGAAAATCTACAATTATAATATCTGTTTTATTTTTTATTTCTTGTATTATCTCTTCTGCAATTATAAATGGATTTTCTGATAAAACATTCATATCAGTTCTTCCAAGCAAATTTATAACACCAATTTTCTTTCCTTTAATTTCGTATATTCCATATCGATTTCCAAGTACTCCTTTGGGATAGTTTGCTGGCACTAATAATCTTTTATCATCTAAAAAACTAAAAATGTCTTTTTTTCCCCAAGTATGGTTGCCCATTGTAACAACATCTGCTCCAGACTCTATTATATTTGCAAATATTTTTTGAGTAATTCCCATTCCATCGGCAGAGTTTTCTCCATTTACAACTATAAAATCTATATTTCTATTTTGTTTTAATTTAGGCAATTCTTCACGTAATTTTTTTACTCCACATTGTCCAACAATATCTCCAACAACTAAAATTCTCAATTTTCTTTTCGTCCTTTCTCTTGCATTTTTATGTTTGTAATTTTAACACATAATGCAAATTTGTACAATCATTAAATAAATCATTTTACTAATCAATACTATCGTTTGTATTAAATGGAATACATTCTAATAAGTATTCTGTTTCTTCTTTCTGTACTTTATCTCTATTAAATTCATCTAATATTGTATAAATTTTTTGTATAGCATTATATTTATTGTTTTCTTTAATTACCATTAACCATAAATATGTAACTATAAAAAATATAGCAATATTTTTTAATATGTATATCATAATACTTGATATTATAGTGAGTATTATCATAGTAATATTAGATATAATATTAACCTTATTAAGTGCTTCCCTCTTACCTAAGCTTAAATGTAAGATTTCTTTAACTACTCTTCCTCCATCTAAAGGATAGATTG
This sequence comes from uncultured Clostridia bacterium, assembly GCA_947581825.1. Lineage (GTDB taxonomy): Bacteria > Bacillota > Clostridia > TANB77 > CAG-508 > CANPVP01. Next base: position 27,055 of record CANPVP010000004.1, read on the forward strand.
GTATTAAATTAAAAAAAGCAATTAATAAATTTATGTATATTATCTCATTATTTATATTTGTTTTATATAAAACAATAGCAATGACAATATTAGTACATGGTCCTGCTAATGCTACTATTATATTTTTAACATTTCCAAGATTTCCTTTATAAATTCTTTTGTTATATTCTTCTACTGCACTTTTAAATGTTATATTACTACCTAAAGGTAAAATTTCCATTTTTTCTATTTTTTTTCCAACTAATATTCCTGCTATTAAATGCCCAATTTCATGAATAATTGCAAATAAAATAAAAAGAAAATATATTTGTACTTGATTTGTAAAGTAAAAAACTACTAATAAAATTATCATTTCAATTTTTCCAATAATGCGCATTTCCCCTCCTATTAAAAATTTAATATTAAAGCCGGATTAATGTTTCTTTCCGATACTTTTATTTCAAAGTGCAAATGAGAGCCAGTAACTTCTCCTGTACTCCCTACTTCTGCAATTTGCTGTCCTGCTTTTACTTTCTCTCCTTTTTTTACATATAACTTATTACAATGTGCGTACAAAGTTTTTATCTTTCCATCAGTTATTTCAATATACTTTCCATATGAAGAAGAAGTGGTAGCAATATCTACCACCCCATCCATTGCTGATATAATCTTAGTTCCCTTGTCTGCGGCTATGTCTATACCTTTATGTTCTGCAGTTACTATTGGATTTGAATCTTTTCTATCCCCAAACTCTGAACTTACAATTCCTTGTACTGGCTTCTCTAATGAATAATTTTCTTTTAAATATTTAACATCTTTCTCCATTGTAGAGACTTCTTTGTCATTATTTCCTTTTTCCTTATTTTCATTATTATTTTCTTTCTCATTATCTTTTTTCCTATTATTTACTTGATTTTTACTCTCATTATTTTCATCATCTGTATTTTTTTCCGCATTAGCTTCAGACTGATATAGTTGCTGTAAAAAATTAATTCCATTATTATATATTTCCATAAAATTTATATCATAAGATAAAATTTCTTTTGTATTTCTTTTAAACTCTTCAGAAAAAACAAAATTTTGATTTTTCATTATAAAAAATAAGATATATACTACTAAGCATATGCAAATTTGTTTTATCATTCTTGATAGTATAAGGTTATTTTTTGTTTTATCTTCTTCTCCTATAGAATTTTTTCTTTTAGAATATATATATTCTTTTGGATTGTTTTCCCTTAGATTTCTCCTTATTTCGGCTATTTGTTCCGCTCTTTTTATTCTTTCTTCTTGAGATAAAACTCTTTCCATAAAAGTTCCTCCTCCTTAGTATTTAATTAATACTATTCGGAGTAAATTATTTTATTCATTGATTTATATAAAACTTTTTATTATTGTTATTGCAAATATAAAAATAAGAAAAATATTTAATATTTTTAATTTTTCATATTTTAATTTCCAAATATCCTTATTTTTCTCATTTTTTCTGTTTTCTATATCTTTTAAATAATTCTCTACTAACATTTCTGCCTCTTTTATTATATATTCTTTATTTTTACATTCATTATAATTTTTATTAGTATTTTTATTTAAATTTTCATAATTTGTTAAATCTTGTATTTGTATTCTCTCATTCTCTTTTAATACGATAAAAGCTTCTTCAACTAAATTTGATGGTAGATTTTTTAAAATAACAATATTTTTCATTATATTAGATTCCATAATATCCTCCTAATGATTTTTATATTATTATCTTAATTATTTCCAATTTTTGGATACTTATTCAAATTTTTCATATAAATAAAGCGGAACTAAGATTTTCTAACAAATGCAAATTTTAAGAAAATCTAAGTTCCGTCATAATTATCTTGTACAGAAAGTTCTCCTACTAGGAGAACTTTCCTACAATATAAATAAATAAGTGACAGCATAAAGCTATCACTTATTTATTATTCATTTGAAACGACATGTTTTCTTGTCATTTCTAATAAATTCAATTTTGAAAATCCTAAAATTTGAGTTTTAGATCTGTCATGTTTTAAATTTTCTTCAAGAGTCTTTATTATTTCTTCTTTATTTTTTTCTTCTTTCATGTCTATATAATCAATAATAATTATTCCATCTATATCTCTTAATCTTAATTGTTTTGCGATTTCTACACTTGCTTCTCTGTTTACGGTAAATATTGTTTTCTCGAAGCTATCTTTTCCTATATATTTCCCAGAATTTACATCTATTGCTGTTAAAGCTTCAGTTTTATCAATAGTTATGTATCCTCCACATTTAAGCCATAATCTTCTATTGTTTGCCTTGTCTAATTGTTTTTCTATATCATACATTTCCATAACACTAGTTTCAGAAAGTTCTACTTTTATTTTACTATCAAGAACAAACTGTGAAACTTTTTCATAAATTCTTTTATTATCTACTACTATTCTTTCAACATTTTGATCCATCATATCTGTTAGTACTTTTTCTATAATTCCCTGATTTTTACATATAAGAACTGGTGCATTTGGATTTTCTTTTTTTGCTTTATTTTTTATTTGATTCCATAATTTTTCTACTTGCTTAATATCCGTTATTATGTCTTCTTCTTTTTTTCCTTCAGCTGAAGTTCTAATTATACATCCACATCCATCAGGAAGGTTTTTTCTTATTATTTCCAATAATCTGTTTTTTTCTTTTTCTTTTTCTATCTTTTGCGATATTGTAACTATATTAGTATCTGGCATAAACACTAAAAATCTTGTTGGTATGCTTATATGGGTTGAAATTCTAGCTCCCTTTTTATTAGTTTGATCTCTTTTTACTTGAATCAGTAAAGTTGATCCTTTTTTTATTACATCTCTTATATTACTATTATTAATTATTTCATCAGGATTAGTAGTTTTTACATCTATCTTTGGAAGTAAATCTTTTAGATGTATAAAAGCATTTCTTTTCTCTCCAATATTCACAAAAGCAGCCTGCATTCCTGGTAATACATCTTCAACCTTTCCTAGATATATACCGCCTTCTAATCTTTTTTGTGATTCTAATTCTTCATATTTTTCAACGATATTTCCATTTTCTGATACCATGACAATTGTTTTATTTTCTGATTTGTTAATTAGTATTTCTCTCATTAATCTTCGCCTTTCCTTTTATGCTTTTAATTATATTTATTCATTGCTATATCTATATTATTATTAATTGTTTCAACAACAGCTGAATAAGCTAACTCTATTCCTTTATTAATAATTTCTTTATCTTTTTCATCTATTTTTTGTAATACATGATTAATCATATCATTTTCATATTTTGGTTTTCCTATTCCCACTCTTATTCTTGGAAAATTAGTTGTACCTAATTCTTTTACTACTGATTTCATTCCATTATGAGTTCCTGCAGAACCTTGTTTTCTAATTCTTATTTTTCCTGGTTCAACATCAATATCATCATAAATTATTATTATATTTTCTGTATCTATTTTATAAAAATTAACAAATTCTCTTATAGATACTCCGCTTAAATTCATATATGTTTGTGGCTTTAATAAAATCACTTTTTCGCCATCTATTTGTCCGCTTCCATAAAGTCCTTGATATTTTTCCTTAACAACTTCTATGTTATATGATTTTGCTATTTTATTTATTACTTCAAAGCCCATATTGTGCCTTGTATTTGCATATTCTGATTCTGGATTTCCTAATCCAACTATTAAATACATAATTACAACCTCTACAATATAAAAATCTATAAAAGTATATCATATAAATTCAGTAAAATCAACTATAATAAGTTCTTAATATACTCATTGTACAATTTTCTTAATTCTTCCATTTTCTCTTCTAGCTCAATTATATAATTAGATGCTAATTCATATTCTTCTCTCTCAAACGCTCCTAATATTTTTGCAAATAAGCATTTACCAAATTCTTCTGTATTTTTACTTATATAAACTTTTAACTTTTTTATTTCTCCCCATTTTTTTTCATCTTGTTCTGTTATTTCAAATAAATATTCTGGATTTTGTATATATCCTATAATCTCTTCTCTATATTCTTTTATTACTCTATGTGTTATTTCTGTTCTCCACCTATTTAATATTGATGCTTTAATTGAATTTATAATTTTTTCATCTAACATCATATTTTTTTCAAATATCTTCATCTTTTCAGAATTATTCTCTAAGTTTCTTATATTTTCATATACTGTTCTTGGAGAAATTCCATATACTTTATTTCTATATTCTTCTGTATATTCCTCAAAAACATCCTCTTCACTTCTATATTCTCTTTCTTTTTCTAGATATTCAGCATTCTCTCCAGCTTTTTTAGATATTTCTCTAAGTAGTTCTTCCTCTGTTTTTTGATTCTTAAATACATATTCAATTCCATCTAACATTGCCAAATAGCAAACTGCTACTGTTACATAGAGATTTGACCCTGGATTTGGAGATCTAAGTTCAAATCTAGTTGCCTTTGGATTATTATTATCCCTTACTAATCCAATTAGTACTGATCTATTTCTTGACGGAGTATCCTCATCTGTTCCTAAAGATGTTACTATTGACACAGGAGCTTCATATCCTGGCTTTAATCGATTTAAAGAATCCCTTGTTGATGATATAAATGGATTTATTACCTCATAATTATGTAGTATTCCCATCAGCGCTCCATATCCTATTTCACTTAGGAACCCTTTTGTTGTACTGTTAAAAAGATTTATTACTTTACCATCATTTAGTTCTACAGCTATTCCTAAATGAGTATGCATTCCATTTCCTGCAACATCCTTTATTGGCTTAGCTAAAAAAGTGGTTTCTAAACCATATCTTTTAAAAATATCACTAGTTAATTCTTTTATATATGCTTCATTATCTGCAGTTTGCATAGGATTAGAATATTTCCAATCTATTTCTAACTGCTCCATAATATGATTATCTCTTATTTCAACCCCTAGTTTAGGTTTAACTCCGCCTACTTCTTTATGCCCCATTTCTGGTTCAAAATTATATTTATCCATAGTAATTAAACAATCTTCTAAAGCTGTTCTAACTACCCCATCTATTCTATTCCAATATTGCTCGTTCAAGCGCTGTGAAGTTGTTAATGCATCTATTTCAGCTTTATCATTTGGAGTTTTTACCCAAAATTCAAGTTCTGTTGCTGTTGTAAGTAAAATATCTTTAATTTTTTCTTTTTTTATTTCATATTTTTCTAAATATGTATCATTTTCTTTTAAAATCTGTAATATTCTTTGTTTAAATATTTCTACAGTTGTTTTCAAAATACTTCTTGAATCAACTGGTTTGTTGTTATGATATAAAAAGCAAGGTATTAATATAGTTCCTACTGGAGCATCAGAGTTTGAATCCATTAAAGAATAATTATAATCAACAACCCAATTAACATCTAAGTCAACTGCCATATCAACTTTTGCATCATTTAATGTTGATATTCCAGGCAAATTTACAGAAGAGCCATCTGTTTGAACAGCTATTCCATTTAAAAAATTATCAATATCATTAATAAATACTTTGATTGGAATCCTTTCATCTGTTGAGTTGCCAATCAAATCCACTCCCATCAATGATACAAATTTAATTTCTTTATGTTCTTCTATTAAATTTATTAAAGATTCTTTATTGTGTTCTTCTTTTTTTATAATGTATATTAAGTTATCTTTCATATAAATCACCCTTTATTATTGATATGCTTCATTCTATACTATTGTTATTTATTTTTCAAGTTATTTTATTTTCATATATTATCTATTTTACCAAGTTTTTCAATTATCTTTAATTCAGTTATTATGCTATAATTTATAAGAGAATAATCTTTTACATATTGCTTGTTTAATGGAGGTTTTCATGAAAAGAAAATATGAAATATTATCAGAAAAAAATATAGAATTTCAAAATATTATTAATGAAATAATTATGAATGAAGTTGTTCAACAAATGAAAAATTTTAAACAACATTATAGTACTACTAGATTCGATCATTGTTATTCAACTGCATTCTATTGTTATTTAATCTGCAAGAAATTTCATTTAGACTATATATCTGCAACCAGAGCTGCAATGCTTCACGATTTTTTCTTATATGATTGGAGAATACGTGGAAATAGAAAGGGCCTTCACGCTTATACTCATGGAAAAGTTGCTTGTGCCAATGCTTGTACCTTATTTAATTTAAATGATAAAGAAAAAGATATTATTTTAAAACATATGTGGCCAGTTACCATTAAGTTTCCAAAATATCGTGAAAGTTTTATTTTAACTTTTGTTGATAAATATTGTGCCACTATTGAATTTTTTGAATATTTAAAACACCTAAAATTTTTACATGAGAATAGTATCTAGCAGATTTAATATTAAATTTTGACTTTTTATGTTAAGTATGTTATTTATATACATTCTGGGATTTCGCATTCCATGAATCTTAGTTTTTAAAAACGTGGCTAACGTTTTGATGACTTAAGTGTCCATATTTACCATTACCGAAAGGAGTAAATTATATGAACAGAGAAGAGGCTAACAAATTCTCCGAACGGGTTGTAAAGTACTATGACCCTTCATCATCCATTTCGGAATTACGTGAGTTGCTCCGGAATAAAAATTACTCAGCAGTCGGTGGCTATCATACATCTTCGGATGATGCTGACCCACTTCCTCTGTTGATGTTTCCTCTTGACGAAGGATCTAAACTCTATCTGGTCAACCCTTATTTTGTTCGTGAGCACTTGCTCAGAAAAGGTTGGGCTGGTTGGCTCTGGATTATTTCACAAGTAAAAGGCTATTACACATTATCCGGTTCACCCGGATTCGTCGGGCTCAACAATAGTATTGAACTTTCTCCTTGTTACAAGGAAGGTAATATGACTATTGTTGGCAACATTCATCTTTCTTCCTAATAAGTAATGGGCACTTATTTCATCTTTCATTAAAGCTCCGGCGCTTTATGCACCGGAGCTCTTTCTTTTTTAGTATAAATTTTTTTATTCTGCTCTCTAATCAACTAAATATACTTCTGGATCTACATTTTCATCATCTTTTAATATTTCAAAATGCAAATGCGATTCATCTGCAACCTCAAAAGTAGCAGTATTTCCAACAGTTCCTAGGGTTTGTCCCTGAGTAACACTCTCACCTTTTTTTACAAATTCTGCAGTTAATAAATTTGAATAAATTGTTTTATATCCATTTGTATGTTCTATTATTACTGATAACCCATACCTAGGATCATTTTTTATATCAGTAATGTTTCCTGCTGCTGATGCTTTTACTACAGTTGCTTTTTCTGCTTTTATATCAATTCCTTTATGTGTAATCCATTCTTCTAAAGTTTCTGAATATATTAAATTATCACTCGCAAATTTTTGTGATATCTCTCCTTTTTCAATTGGCATTAAGAACACTGGATCTTGAACATCATCTTGTATTACTTCAACTGTATTGTTTTTTGCAGATGATTCAGAAGATTTTGTAGTTGTATTAGTTTTTGTACTTTGTTTTGTTTTTGTATTAGTTGCTTTTACTGTATTGTTTTTATTATCATTTTCTAACTCTTCAACTTTTTTACCAATCTTACTACTAGCAGATTCCGTTGTATTATTATCTAAATCTAAAGCATTATTCAAAATTTCACTCATATTATTTTTTTGTAGAGTAGTTTCCTCTGCAAATTCTTTAAGTTTATGTGTATACGTAAAAAAAGCAATTATGCATGAAGCTAATATTATTAAGCCTGCACTTCCTATTACATACATATTAGTTTTTCTTTTATTTTCAATATTTCTCTTTCCCATAAAAACCTCCTATTAATTTTATCTTTAGTAAAATTATTTCCAGATTTTATATGTTTATTCATTTATTTTTTCAATTTCAACTCCTGAATAAAAATGTTTTATTATTTCTTCATGCTTACTTCCTTGTTTTGCTAATGCATCTGCACCTGTTTGACTCATTCCTACTCCGATGACCATAACCTATTACACTGAATTTTATTTTTCCATTCTCATGAGTTATCTTGAAATTTGTAGACCTTAATCCCAAAATTGTCCTTGTTTCTACACCTGATAAATTCTTATTTCCAAACTTGACTGTTCTCACTCTATTACTGTCTGTATATTCAGTTATTTTTATTTCATCTTTCTTTTCAAAATCTATTTTTATATCTGAATATTTTTGTTTTAATTTTTCTAGAAGTTCTTTTTCAGAAAATTCTGCCTCAGATGAATATTGAGAATATCCTTCTTCTCCTGATGTTTCAACTACTTGTAAATATGGATATCCGCTTCCTCCCCACACATCTATTGGTTTTTCTGTTATTCCACCACTACTTGCATGAAAGAAAGCATTTATTGGTTTTCCATCATATGTTATTATCTCTCCCTTTGTTGAATTAACAGCTTCTTCTATTTTCTTCCAATTTTCATCTCTCACACTTTCTTCCCATTTTTTTAGCCTATCTTCTTTAGATATCCATGCTTGACAACATGTAGAATCATCACATATATCTGCATCTTTATGTTTTCCTCCATTTTCTATTTTATAAATAGTATATGTTCTTGCAACAACCGCTTGTGCTTTTAATGCCTCTTTTTCGTATGTGACTGGCATTTCAGCTGAAACAACATTTAATAAATACTCATCTAATTTTACATTTTCCACTTTATTTGTTTTAGAATGAAGTAATTTTATTGTAGAATATTTACCATAATTATAGTTATTTTTTTCTTTGCTATTTTCACTATCCCCTTGCTGTTTTTCGTCTATTTCTTCACTTGCTGTTTTTTCTGTAGGCTTACTAAAACCATTTGTAAAAATAATAGGAATACAAAAACAAATAAAAACTATTAAAATAATATATAAAAAAAACTTTCTCATACTGCCTCCAAATTCATTCTCATTCTATCTAAAATTTTCTTTTCAATTCTAGATACCTGTACCTGTGTTATTCCTAGTATTTTTCCCACTTGGCTCTGAGTTTTTCCTTTATAATATCTTAATAGTATTATTTCTTGTTCTCTTTTTTCTAATTTATCTAATAAACTTTTTATCGTAAGTTTGTTTACTAATGTTTGCTCTTCATCTTTATTAGATGTTATCGTATCAATTAAACCTCTTTTATCATCATCATTTGTTTCTTTATCTAAGGATTCTACGCATCTTGTTGAATCAAGAGCAATAATTATATCCTCTTTATCTACTTTTAAAGTATTGACTAATTCATCTATTGTAAGTTCTCTTCCTGTTTTTGTTAAATTTTCTTTCTGTATAGCACTTATTTTCATATTTAGTTCTTTTATACTTCTACTTATTTTAACTGGATTATCATCTCTTATATATTTTTTTATTTCACCTAAAATATATGGTACAGCATATGTAGAAATTTGAACATCAAAGTTCCAATCAAATCGTTTAATTGCCTTTATAAAAGCTAAACAACCTATCTGATATAAGTCATCTGCTTCATATCCTCTACCATTAAATCTTTTAACTATACTCCAAATCAACCCATTATTATTTATTACTAAACGTTCTAAAGCTTCTTTGTCACCTTCTTGAGCCTTTCTTATATCTTCTTTATTATTTTCATACATGTGCAACCTCTTCTCTTTTAATCATTTTTTTCATGGAAACTTTCGTTCCCAAGCCAACTATCGATTCTATTTTCATCTCATCCATAAAACTTTCTATAATCGTAAAGCCCATTCCTGATCTTTCTAAATTAGGTTTAGTTGTATAAAGTGGCTCTTTGGCAATATCTATATTTTCAATTCCTATACCAGAATCAGAAACATCAATATTAAGCGTATTTCCAAAAATTTTACATTCTATTGTAATAATTCCTTCGCAATCTTCATATCCATGAATAATGGAATTAGTTACTGATTCCGATACAGCTGTTTTTATGTCCGCTAATTCTTCTATTGTAGGATCTAATTGAGCTGCAAAGGCTGCAACTGCAATTCTAGCAAATGCTTCATTATTAGACTTACTTAAAAATTCTAATTTCATTTCGTTTTCATAAAATTCCATAATAATATATTCCTTTCTTTTATACCTCAGACTTCGTTTACTATTGGAACTAGTTTTAGTACTCCACACATTTCCAATATTCGCTTTATATTCGGATTCACATTTTTTATTTCTACTGTTCCTCCAAACATCTTAGCCATTTTATATCTTCCAATTAGCATTCCTATTCCTGCACTATCCATGAAAGTAACACTATTAAAATCAAATATAGTTTTTCTAGGCATAAATCTTTCAATTTCATAATCCGCCCTCCTCCTAATTTTTTCTGTAGTATGATGGTCAATTTCTTCTGTAATTTCTAAAATAAGTAGTTTGTCCTTTTTTAAATATTCACTCTTCATATATACCTCCCATACAAATTTACTTTTGAGATTATATCTTAATTGGTAATTTTTTCCAATAGCGAAACTTGGGAAGTTTTAGCGAATTATGAGAAGTTTTCGACATTTTTTTCATTTCAATAATATGGCAAAAAAAAAGAAAAAGACGTGTTTTAAACACGTCTTCTAAACACATCAAATACATCAAATGGTGAAAAATACAATTAATCCTCCTGTCATTGAAAATATATATCCTAATATTTTTAATCCCGATGAAACTTCGTTTTCATTTCCAAAATCGAAGTATTTTTTTGCAATTAATCTTGCATCATATACACATATTACACCTAAACAAGCAATTAGCATTCCTATTAATTTTAACATATTATTCAACATCCTTTTCTATTTATAATATTTCTATTATACTGTACATTATTATTTTTTCTATCGTTTTTTTTATATTATTATTGTTGGTATAAAAAGTCAATACTATATTTCTAATCTTTCATTAAATCTTTTTTCTACAAACTTTTTAAATTTTTCATTTTTTTCTTGTTCCAAATAAGGATCTTCATTTATAACCTTTAGAGCTGTTTCCTGTACTGCCTTTAGTATTTTTATATCTTCGAATAGATTAGCTATTTTAAATTCTGGTAACCCATGTTGTTTTGTTCCAAAAAATTCTCCTGTTCCTCTTAATTCTAAATCCTTCTCAGATATTATAAAACCATTATTTGTTTCTTTCATAACATTCATTCTCTGTCTTGCTATTTCTGATTTTCCTTCACATTTCAAAAAGCAAAATGACTCATACTCTCCTCTTCCAACTCTTCCTCTTAATTGATGTAATTGTGCTAGTCCAAATCTCTCTGCGTTTTCTATTATCATAATACTTGCATTTGGTACATTAACACCTACTTCTATAACTGTTGTAGATATTAAAATATCTATTTTTCCATTTTTAAAATCTTCCATTATTGCATCTTTTTCTTTAGCTTTCATTTTACCATGCAAATATTCTACTTTTAAATCTGGGAATACTTGATTTTGATAAATTTCTGCCATTTTCATTACTGAATTTGCTTCGATTTCTTCACTGTCTTCTACAAGTGGACATACAATATATGCTTGCCTACCTTGTTTTATTTGTTCTCTTACAAAACTATTTAAACCTTGCTCTTTTGCCTTTCTTACTATATGAGTTTTTATTTCTTTTCTGTTTGGAGGTAATTCATCAATTATTGATATATCTAAATCTCCATATAGAATTAATGCCAAGGTTCTTGGAATTGGAGTAGCTGTCATAACTAATACATCTGGATTATTTCCTTTGCTTGATATAATTCCTCTTTGTCTAACTCCAAACCTATGCTGTTCATCTGTTACAACTAAGCCTAAATTTTTAAATACTACATTTTCTTCTAGTAAGGCATGTGTTCCTATTAAAATATCTATTTCTCCGTTTTTTAATCTTTCTAGTATATCTTCTTTTTTCTTTTTAGTAATACTTCCTACTAATAATTCACATTTTATTCCAAACGGAGCTAAAGTTTTTTCAAAACTTTCTAAGTGTTGTGCAGCTAGAATTGCTGTTGGTGCCATAATTGTCATTTGATATCCACTTTTTACTGCTTTATATCCAGCAATCATTGATATAGCCGTTTTACCAGAACCAACATCTCCTTGTAGAAGTCTATTCATTACCTTTCCACTTTCCATATCTCTATCTATTTCTTCAAGAACCCTTAATTGTGCTTTTGTTAGCTTAAAAGGCAAGGCATTAATTACGTCTGACATTTTTGCTGATTTACTAAATCTTATACCTTCTTCTTTTTTAGAATACTTATTTTTTAAGCTTAAAAGAAGTATTTGCATGTTCATTAATTCTTCGTATACTAGTCTTTTCCTTGCTTTTGAAAAGTCCTCAAAATTTTCTGGAAAATGTATTTTCTTTATAGCTGAATTTATATCTATTAAATTGTTTTCTTTTAATATGTAATCTGGTAATGTTTCTTCTAATTTATCATTTTCTATTAATTTCAGTCCTGTTTCTATTATTTTTCTTATTGTATTTTGTTTTAATTTATATGTTAATGGATATATAGGAATTATTTTACCAGTATTTCTATCTTTTCCTTCAAAATCATATACTGGCGAATTCATCTCGATTTTTCCAGCTTTTTTACTAATCTTTCCGAAAAATCTGCACTTTTGCCCAATCTTAAATAAACTTTTCAAATATGCTTGGTTATACCATATCATAACACAACTTTCTGTTTCATCTCTTACTATAAGTTTATATATTGTCATGTTCCTTCTTCTAGTTCTTATCTCATTTATTTTTGATACTACCACACCTTCTATTAATACTTCTTCTTCATCTTGTGCATCTATTATACTAATTGGTTTACCTCTATCTTCATAATTTCTTGGGTAATATGTAATTAGGTCTTCTAAATTATTTATTCCTAGTTTTCTTAGAAGAATAGCTCTATTAGGACCTACTCCTTTTACATACTGAATATCTTGCGTTAAATCTATCATTTTTTTCTCCCAATTCTCATAGAATATTTGTTCAATTTTATCATAAGAAATAAAAAAAAGGCAATATAATAATTGCCTTTTCTTTATCTTTTACTTTTCCATTTGTATATTTATCTTAATTTTATCTAAACATTCTGCTAATTTTGCTTCTATATAATCATTTACCTTACTATCTTTGCTATTATCATATATTGTAGAAACTAACAATATTGCTCCTCTATCTTCCATTTCCAAAATTCTATTATTCAAATATTTTCTTAATAGATTATAAGCAAATCCTCTAATCGCATTTAAAGGATTTTCTTCCATATTATTTTCATCTAAATCGCCTATTTTTTCCTCTATTACTTTTATAACTTTTACAATATCTTTTTCATCTAATTCAGATAGTCTTATTACGTACTCCATTAATTGTTCACTTATATCAACAGATTTATTAAACTCTTTATACTTGTATACTGTTTCTCTATCTACTTCATCTTCCATTTCTTCTATATCTTCTTCTGTTGGATTATCCATATGTGAATACAATATTAAGGCATTATCTAAATCATCTTCACACATCATAGTACCTAAGTCAGATATTGGACTACTGAATTCTTTATACACATGGTATCTTTTTTCTATTTTTTCCCAATTTATTTTTGTATTACGAAATTTTATTTTTATTGTTTCTTTTATTTTATCTGCAGTTATTAGTTTCTTTTTTACTGCTATATCAAATATTTTATTTCTCATATCTGCTTTCGAACCATTTAAGTAAGCTAAAATTACTATTGCCAAATTTTCATTATTAAAATTACTTACTCTTTTTAATAATAATTCATCTAAATTTTCATTATCATACACAAAATCTTTAATTGCAACCATTAATCTAACAATCTGCTCATCTGACAAGCTTTCTGCTATTTGATTGATTTTTTCATCTATTTCCTCATCCCAAAAATTTAAAGCTTCTATAATTGCTTCTATCTTTTCTGGATTCTTTACATTTTCAAGAGTTTTTAGTGTATCTTGTACATTATCACTCATTGAAATATATTTAGGAGCTAATACCATTGAAGCTTTTTCTATTCTTTCTGTTATAAGTTTATTAAACTCATCATCTAATTCAACATTACCTTCATTTATATCTGTATGTAATCTTAAGAACTCAACTTCTGACATTTCTGGAATTTTTTTCTTTATAATATCCATTATATCTGAATCTTCACACACTTCACCTATTCCTGCTATTTCTAAAGTTGTTATGAAATCTCTAAGCTTCATTTGATCTAATATTTGTATTATATTATGTTTTATTCCACTCCAATTTTTCTCTTTTTTCAATATACTCATTCCTAGAAAAGCAGCTACCCCATATACAGCATTTGCACATTTTTCTTCATCTTCCTCGTCATACTCTATCTCGTATATTTTTTCTTCTAAAGTTTCAATAATCTCTCTATCTTGTGCTAGAATTTCATAGTCTGCTTTTATACTTTCATAATATTGATCATCTTCATAATTAGAGCCGTTCTTTAATCCCACATCAAAACTTTCTTTTATATTTTCTTGATTTAATATATATTGTGATGTTCCAATAATTCTAAAAGTATTAATTAGATATAATAATTCTTCTTTTCTTTTTTCATATAACTTATCTTCCATATTACTCTCCTAAAATTTGACCTTATTATATCACGTATGCAGATTTATGTCAACGAAATAGCTTTGTTATGTAAAACTTCTGTTGAAATATTTATCCTTTTCACTTATAATTATAAATACATCTTAATTAGTTAAGGAGGATTTTATTATGTTAGAAAATATTGAAGTTTTATGCCATAGTTGTATAAGAATTAATAAAGAAATTACAATTTACTTTGATCCATTTAAAATTGAGAAAAATTATAATGATGCAGACATTATTTTTATAACTCATGATCATTTTGATCATTATTCAAAAGAAGATATAAAAAAAGTGTACAAAAATGATACATTTATTGTTGCTCCTAAAACTCTACTAAATACATTATTAGATGATGAATTTAATAAAGATTATCTTTTTATAGTAGAACCTAATAAAAATTATAATATAAACAAAATTAATTTTGAAACAGTTCCTGCATATAATATTGATAAGAAATTTCATCCTAAAAATAATAACTGGGTTGGTTATATAATAAATTTAGATGGTTATAAATATTATATAGCAGGAGATACTGATATAACTGAAGATAACAAAAAAGTAAAATGTGATGTAGCCTTTGTTCCTATTGGCGGAACATACACAATGAATTTTAAAGAAGCTGCCAACCTTATTAATGAAATAAAACCACAAATTGCAATACCTATACATTATGGAAGTATTGTTGGCACTACTGAAGATGCAGAAAACTTTGTAAAATTATTATCTCCAACAATACAAGGTAAAATTTTAATTAAATAATACTACAATATAGAAAAAAGCAGGACCGTCCCCGCTTTCTTTTTTTATATATTTTTTAGAATTCACAATTTTTTGGTGTTCTTGGAAATGGTATAACATCACGAATATTTTGCATTCCCGTTAAATACATCATCATTCTCTCAAAGCCTAAACCAAAGCCTGCATGTCTAACACTTCCGTATTTTCTCAAATCTAGATACCACCAATAATCTTTTTCATTCATTCCAAGTTCTTTAATTTTGTTTTGTAGAATTTCTAAATTATCTTCTCTTTGACTTCCTCCGATTATTTCTCCTATTCCTGGAGCTAGTAAATCTGCTGCTGCAACAGTTTTTCCATCTGGATTTTGTTTCATATAAAATGCTTTTATTTCAGCTGGATAATCTGTAACAAATACTGGTTTCTTAAATATTTCTTCACATAAATATCTTTCATGTTCTGTTTGTAAATCTGTTCCCCAATGCACTGGGAATTCAAATTTATCATTCTTTTTTTCTAATTCTTTTACTGCATCTGTATAGCTTATTCTAGCAAAATCAGAGTTTAAAACATTGTTTAACTTCTCAAATAATCCTTTATCTACAAAACTATTAAAAAATTCCATTTCTTCTGGACAATTATCCATAACATATTTAATTATATATTTTACCATTTCTTCTGCTAAATCCATGTCATCTTTTAAATCTGCAAAACATATTTCAGGTTCAATCATCCAAAATTCAGATGCATGTTTTACAGTATTTGAATTCTCTGATCTAAAAGTAGGACCAAATGTATATACATTTCTAAAAGCATGTGCATAAGTTTCAACATTTAATTGACCACTTACAGTAAGATGCGCAGGTTTTCCAAAGAAATCTTTTGAATAATCTACACTTCCATCTTCATTTTTAGCAGGATTTTCTAAATCAAAAGTTGTTAGATTAAACATTTCTCCAGCGCCCTCACAATCACTTGATGTTATTATTGGAGTATGAACATATACAAAACCTCTTTCTTGAAAGAATTTATGAATTGCATAAGATAATACTGAACGTACTCTAAATACTGCGTTAAATGTATTTGTTCTAGGTCTTAGATGAGCTATAGTTCTTAAATATTCAAAAGAATGTCTTTTCTTTTGAAGAGGATAATCTAAATCTGCTGTATATTCTATTTCTACTTTTTTGGCTTTTATTTCAAATGGTTGTTTTGCTCCTTCTGTTTTTACAAATGTTCCTGTAACACAAATTGTTGAACTAATAGGTAATTTACATACCTCTGCAAAATTCTCTAAACTTTCTTCAAAAACAATTTGTACATTTTTAAAAAATGTTCCATCATTTATTTCTATAAAGCCAAAAGTTTTCGAATCTCTAACAGTTTTTACCCACCCCTCTATAGATATTTCTTTATTTTTATAATTGTCAATATTTTTATATAAGTCTCTTATTAATTCCATAACATATCTCCTTTACTCTCTTAAAAATTCGTTTTGATTATATCATTATTTTTGCTCCAAGTAAACATATGATTTGGCTTATCTAAAACATATTTGACTTTTATTAAAAAACTAATTATAATTTTAATTAGTTTATAGTAAATATGCGGGTATAATTTAGTGGTAGAATGCCATGCTTCCGACCTGGTCGCGCGAGTTCGATTCTCGCTACCCGCTCCACACAAAAACAACTTACGAACTATTCACTGTTCGTAAGTTGTTTTTATATATAAATACATCATTCATTTATAACACGATATTTCCATCCATTAATTGATTCTCCTATTGTAGAATAACTTCTTAATGAGAATGTAAAATCACTTGAAGCTTCATCAATATAGTAACATCCAAATTTATATCCATCGTCATAATCTTCACTTAAATTCCCATAATTTTTATGCTCCTTAGGAAATTCTATTTCTTTATGTTTAACTGTCAAAAGTCCATCATAGCCATATACTTCTACAAGAGCATAATTTCTCAAATACTCTAGCTTTTGGGTTATATTATCAATTTGTTTTTCTAAATTGTCTTTGTCGTCTTCCTTAATATAAAACTTGATACATAAATCAGGTTCTTGCAAAATATAATTTATAAATTGTTCTATATTTTGATCATTAATTAGTGTATTAAATTTTGTTTGTAAAACTGTATTTATTATATTATCATTTCCACTCCAACTACCAATATATGATTTGCCAAATTCAACATAGTCAAATTTTATTCCTGTCTTTTTATAATAATAATTTATTATAATATCATTTAATTCTTTTAATTGTTTATTGTCAGAAATAAAACCTTTTCTATCAGCAACAGTAATTTGTTCATTATCTATCTCAAATACCGCTATAAAAGGAATATTGTATGTTGTACCATTCCCCAAAATATCCGAATGCCTAGTATAGTCTTGTTCACGATAATATATACAATCATTTTCTTGAATGTTTATATTATATTTTTTATTTAAGAAATTTGCCATTTTATTAATTTCTTTGATTTTAACATTATTATATGTATTTATTTCTCCTCTTTTTTGCAAAATATACTTACAATAATCAATCCCACAAATAAATACTGTTGACAAAACCACAAAAATTAATGGAATTATAATTGCCTTAATTTTGGCTTTTTTCTCTAGTTTTTTTACGATATTTTTTTGTTTTTTACTTTTCCTAATCTCAATAATTTTAAAAATAGACTCTCATCTCCCCTAATTTATATTAATGTGATTCTTTCTAGAATATCTATTTACCCTTTTCAAAATACTTTCCTCTTTTTTAAAAAAGGTATTCACTAAGTATCCTCTTTGCTTCTTTGAAAAGAAAGCTTTCAATAATGGAATTTCATAAGCCCAGTAACCAATTCCTCTTTTTGTTAAATAGGGGCATGCATACAATCTACACGCCATACACTTAACTACACACTCTCCATTTTCTCTTAATTTTCCACATTTTGTTAATCCGTTAAAACAGCAACCATTTTTTTTAGATTTTGGATATCGTTCATTATTTCTTTGTGATACACATCTATCATCTTTAAAATCACAATAATCATTTCCAACAAAATCTTTTTTTAAATATTCATATACAATTTCATATATTCTTTTATTTCTCTCTTCTATGCTTTTTATTGCAAAAATCTCTTCTGCATATTTTATTTGTTCCTCTTTAAATAAACTTTCTTCATTTATTTCTTCTGCTATTAAAGTTATTTTTTGATTTTGAATTACCTTCATTACTTCTGCTAAATCTGTACCTTCTCTGGTAATTTCTTGTTCTTCTCCTTCAAACAAAACTTTTTGAGTATATCCTGGCTTTTCTATTTCACTTTTATCTAAAATTTTTACCTGTTTTATAATTCTTTCAAGACTTCTTCTCATATTTGTATACAAATATGGTGAAGCATCAATTTTATCTAAATCTATTGTTGGTTCTTTTGTTTTCAAATTCTTTTTTAAAACAATTGTTGTCGTTTTCTTCTTTTCTTCAATAGCTATCTGATTTTTTTGAAGAGCCTCATACACTCTAATTATGAAATTTGAATCATCAACATTTAATTTTTTTATTAACTCTATCTTTTCTTCCATTCTCTTTCCTTCTCTAAAGTTTGTTATATTTCTTCTATTTCAACTATTACTTTTCCTTTTTTATCATATTGAAATGTATCTGAAAATCCTACTACATGATTTTGTGTATCATTTTCAATTACCTTTGTTTTAACTAGCGCATCTAATACAAATTTTTTAGCAAAACATATATTGTCTAAATCTCTTTTTTTGTTTTCTTCTACCCATGTAAAATTAATTCTTACTGGAGTTGAAACTTTTACTCCTTTTAATTGCTGTTTTATATCTGCCCAAATTTGTGTTTCTACATCTTGTTTCAGCTGTGCTCCTATAAATTTATTTGTTCTACATGCTTTTGTATATTCATTTAAACTTGGTAATTTTTGATTTATTTCAAATTTATATTTCATCTATTTCCCCTCTTTTTATTATATGTTTCGTTTGACTTTTATCATTTCCTATGTAGGAAAATATAACACAAGTATTTATAAAAAGCAATAATAATCAAACAAGTTTTTGTGTTCTTTGATTAGCTTTTCGCTTATTGTCAAATTTCTGACTTTATTTATCTACAAATATTTACAAAATGCTTTAAATGCGATACAATGAAGTATAAAAATTAAGGAGATTATTATGTTTAAATTTGTTTCAAATTCTGAAGTTGATACTTTAAATTTTGCTAAAAATCTAGCTAAACAATTGCATACCGGAGATACTATTGTTCTTTGTGGTGAATTAGGTGCTGGGAAAACCAAATTTACTGAAGGGATTCTAACTCATTTTAATCTGCAAAATGAAATATCTAGCCCTACCTTCACTATTATAAACGAATATACTTCATCAGATATAAATATATATCATTTTGATGTTTACAGATTAAATTCAGTTGACGAATTTTATGCTATAGGTGGTGAAGAATATTTTTCAAAAGGTATTTGCATTATTGAATGGGGCGAACTTATTGAAGATGCTCTTCCTAAAGATTATATAAAAATAACCTTTAATAAAGATTCTTCTAATGAAAATGTAAGAATTTTAAACATAGATTTTATTGGAGATTCAAAATTAGATTTATGTCTCGGAAAGGAATAAATAAACTCATGAAAATTTTATCAGTCGATACTTCATCTGCAATTTGCTCAGTTGCAGTTTTAGAAAATAATAACGTTTTAAAAGAATTATATGTAGATGATGCTAATACGCATTCTACAAAATTAATGCCACTAATTGATTCTTTGCTAAAATCTTTAAATATAACTATCAATGATATTGATTTATTTGCTTGTGGAATTGGTCCTGGTTCTTTTACAGGAATAAGAATTGGAGTTTCTACTATAAAAGCTTTTGCTGATGTAACTGGAAAACCTGTTGTTGGTGTTACATCTCTAGAAGCTTTAGCAACAGCTTGCTCTGAAGATGGCATAATATGTTCTTTAATAGATGCTAAGCATGATAATTTATATTTTGGATTATTTGAATGTAAAAATTCAGAATACACTAAAACATCTGATTTTTTATTTGAAAATATTAATAATATTATAGATTTTGTAAAAAATAAAAATAATAAAATTATTTTTGTCGGAAATGGTAGCATACTTTTTAAAGATATGATAGAATCCAAATTAGGAAAAAATGCTTATATTATAGATACTTCTAGTTATGAATATCATACAGCTAGAGCTATTGGTGCTGTAGCTTTTAGTCGTTTTTCTAAAGGTCTTGTAGGAAATTCTAATACCCTAATACCTTTATATATAAAAAACGTTTCAACAAATTCTAATAAATAGAAAGGATTTATTTTGAATGGCTAACAATCTTACAATAAGCAAAATGACTTTACAAGATTTATATTCGATACAAAATATTCTTGGATCTGATTTTGATGATTTTTGGACTTTTTCTATTTTTGAAACTGAACTAAAAAATGAAAACTCTACTTTTTTAATTGCAAAAATTAATCAAGAAATTGTTGGTTTTGTTGGCATTTGGCAAGTTTTAGATGTTATACATATAACTAATATTGTTACAAAAAAATCTAAGAGAAATTTAGGTATAGCCTCTTCCCTTTTAGAATCTGCAATAAATCTTTCTATTAAAAAAAGAGCTAGTTCTATAACATTAGAAGTAAATTCTAATAACCTACCTGCAATACACTTATATAAAAAATTTAATTTTGATGAACTTGGTATTAGAAAAAAATATTATAATGGTTGCGATGATGCCATAATCATGACTAGATTTTTTAATACATAAATAAATGAGAAATACAATTATTTTACATATGATACAAAGGAGAGATACTAATGAAAAATAAAAATGAGTTGAACTACAAGGATTTAAAATTAAACTTTGACACTAATTGTTTTAATTTTGACACTACTGCTGAATTATCTGATACTTATGTTGGAATTGGACAAGAACGTGGTATTAAAGCCTTAGAATTTGGTCTTAATGTTGATGTTAAAGGTTATAATTTATACTTAGAAGGTCCTAGTGGTGTTGGAAAAACAAAATATACAAAAAATTATTTGGATACATTAGCAAAAAAGAAAAAAACACCTTGTGATTGGTGCTATATATACAATTTTGACGTTCCAAATGAACCTATTGCCGTTTCTCTACCTGCCGGTCAAGGAAAAGAATTTAAAGCTACTATGGATTCTTTTATTAAAGATCTTAGAGCCGATTTACAAAAAACTTTTAGTACAGAAGATTTTGAAAAAGAAAAATCTTTAATTCGTCAAAACTTTGAACAACAAAGAGTTAAACTTTTAGACTCATTAAATGAAGATTCAAAAAAATATGGTTTTGAAGTAAAAACCGCTCAAAATGGAATTTATATGATGCCTATTATAGATGGAAAAACTCTTCAAGAAGATGATTTTGATAAACTTGATGATGAAACAAAAAAACAATTTGAAGAAAAGTCTAGCATTGTGCAAGAACAAATTATGTCTGTAATTGGTGAAATTAAACGTTTAGAAAAAGAAGCTGATAAAAAAATTGATGAATGGCAATCTAATATCGCTCTTTTAACTATAAATGTTCATATAAACTTTGTTAAATCAAAATATAAGAGAAATAAGAAAATAACAACTTTCTTAAATAATATTAAGCAAGATGTTTTAAATAATATACAATTCTTTACTACTCCTGAAGAACCTTCTCAACCTAATATACCAAATAAGCCTGAATCACCAAAACCTTGGCTTAATTATAGAGTTAATTTGTTTGTAGACAATAGTAAATTAGAAGGTGCTCCTGTAATAATGGACTCTAATTATCTATATCATAATATATTTGGAAAATTAGAATATGAAAATTATTTTGGCTCTTTAAGAACTGATTTTACCATGTTAAGACCTGGACTTCTTCATAATGCTAATGGTGGATATATTATATTTCAAGCTAAAGATTTACTTTCAAATCCAGCTTGTTATGAAGCTTTAAAAAAAGCTTTAAGGTCAAAAGAATTATCAATAGAAAATAATATGGAACAACGTTCTGCTATGGTTATAATATCTTTGAAACCTGAACCTATTCCTTTAGATTTAAAAATTATCTTAATTGGTAACTCTGAAATTTATCATACCCTACTTTCTGTAGATTCGGATTTCAGAAAGTTATTTAAAATTAAAGTTGAATTTGAAGATGACGCTCCTCAAAATAACGAAAATGCTTTAAAATTAGCACATTTCATACATTCTTTTTGTGAGCAAGAGCAATTACCTCATTTAGATCGTAAAGCTGTTGGAAGAATAATCGAATATTCTTCTCGACTTGCTAATGATAGAGACAAATTATCTACAAAATTCAATGCCCTCGCTCAAATAATCGGCGAAGCTTGTACTTGGGCAAAAATGTCAAAAGCAAAAGTTGTTACAGAAGATTTTGTTCAAAAGGCTTTGGCTGAAAGAGTTGAAAGAGTAAAAAAATATGATACAAAATATTCAGAAATGATAAAAGAAAACTCTTTACTTATAGATACGGATGGTTTTAAAGTTGGTCAAATTAACGGCTTAACCATAATGTCTATTGGTGACTATACTTTCGGTATGCCATCTAGAATTACTGCTGCTGCATATACAGGAAAGCAAGGCATTATTAACATAGAAAGAGAAGTTGAGCTTTCTGGTTCCTCACACTCTAAGGGTGTATATATTCTTAGTGGTTATATTGGAGAATTATTTGCACAAGACATTCCCCTTTCTCTTACTGCTAGTATTTGTTTTGAACAATTATACAATGGTGTAGATGGAGATAGTGCTTCTAGTACAGAATTATATGCTCTACTTTCTACCCTATCTGGAGTTCCAATTAATCAATCTATTGCAGTTACAGGTTCAGTAAATCAAAAAGGCGAAATACAACCTATTGGTGGAGTTAATGAAAAAATCGAAGGATTTTATAAAATATGTAAAATGCGCGGTTTAACTGGTAAACAAGGTGTTATGATTCCTATTCAAAACGTAAGAAATCTTAATCTTGATGATGACGTTGTTGATGCTGTAAAAAATGGAAAATTCCATATATATGCTATATCAACTATTGAAGAAGGTATTGAAGTTTTAACTAATGTACCTGCTGGGAAAAAAGATAAAAATGGTAAATTCCCTGCTGGAAGCATAAATTATTTGGCTTATGAAAAATTAAAAAAATATGCAAAAAATAGTCCAAGAGAATTTTATTAAAATATACAAAAAAAGCGGATTAACAAATTCTAAATAACAAAGTTATTAAGAATTTGTAACATTCGCATAATTCTCTAGTACGGAGCTTTTCTCTTTCTTTGAAAGAGAAAATTCCTACTATATAAAAAAAGAATTTTGATTAAAATCAAAATTCTTTTTTATTTCTATTCAGCTTTTTTTGTTTCTTCTTTTTTATCAGCTTTAGCTTCAACCTTTTTTTCAGTTTTAGCTTCTTCTTTCTTTTCTGCTTTTGCTTCAGCTTTAACCTCTTTAACTTCTTCTACTGGAGCTTCTACATTTTCTTCAACTACTTCTTCAGTAGCTGGTACTTCTAATTCTTCTTTAACAACTATTTCTTTGTTTTCAATTCTTGCACCTAATTTTTCTTTAGTCTTAGATGCTTTTCCTATTCTATCTCTTAAATAGTATAATTTTGCTCTTCTTGCTTTACCTACTCTTACTACTTCTATTTTTTCAACCATTGGTGAATGTAATAAGAATGTTTTTTCAACACCAACACCATAAGAAATTCTTCTTACTGTGAAAGTTTCTGTTAATCCTCCACCTTGTTTTTTAATTATTATTCCTTCAAAAACTTGGATTCTTTCTCTATTTCCTTCTTTTACTCTAACATGAACTCTAACTGTATTTCCTATGTCTAATACAGGTACTTTACTTTTTAATTGTTCATGCTCTATTGATTTAATAATATCCATTTAAAATTCTCCTTCCTGCCTCTTATCTGGGCAAACTAAAGATGAGAAGAGTACCTTTTAATTACTCTGCATCTTCAAATCATTTAATAAATCAGGTCTTTTTTCACCTGTAATCTTAATAGATTGTTCTTCTCTCCATTTTTTTATATTACCATGATGACCACTTTTAAGAACTTCTGGTATTTTTTTTCCGTGAAACTCTTCTGGTCTTGTATACTGAGGATATTCCAACATTCCGTTAGAAAAAGATTCTTCTTCAGTTGAAGCTTCATTTAAAACTCCATTTATGTACCTTGATATTGAATCAATAAGTACCATTGCTGGTAACTCTCCTCCTGTTAATACATAATCACCTATAGAGATTTCTTCATCTACTATTTCATCTATTACTCTTTGATCAATTCCTTCATAATGTCCGCATAGCAAAATAATATGTTTTTCTTTGCTAAACATTTTTACTTTTTGTTGATTAAAAACCTTTCCTTGAGGAGATAAGTATATAACTTTTGCATTTTCTTTTTGTTCTATAGAATTATATGCATCATATACAACATCTGGTCTAATTACCATTCCGGCTCCTCCACCATATGGAGTATCATCTACTTTTTTATGTTTATCTTTAGAAAAATCACGAATATTTATTAAATTAATATCTATTAATTCTTTTTCTATTGCTCTTCCTATTATACTTTCCTGCAAAGCCTGAAACATTTCTGGAAAAAGCGTTAAAACATCAAATTTCATTATCTCTCCTATATTAGTCCATCTATTAAATGAACAATTACTTTTTTGTTTTCTAAATCAACTTTTTTTATTACTTCTTTTATAGCAGGTAGTAAGATTTGCTTGCCAATTTCATTTTTTACAACATAAACATCATTGCTTCCAGTTGGAAAAACATCACACAATATTCCTAATAGTTCATTTTCATCAGAATAAACTTCTAGGCCAATTAAATCTACTATAAAGTATGAATCTTTTTCTAACTTTACCGCATTGCTTCTCTCTATTTTTAAGTAGCAATTCTTTAAAGCAATGGTATCATTTATATCATCTATTCCTTTAAATTTAAGTAATACAAGGTTTTTACTATATTTGACATCTTCTATAGTATATTCTTTTAAAGCTTTTCCTTGCTCTACATATACTGTTTTTAATCTTTCAAATCTAGTAATATCATCTGTAAAAGGAACTACTTTTACAAAACCTTTTATTCCATATGAATTTACAATTTGACCAATTTCAAAAATCTCTTGCATCCTAACTTCCTATACTATCCTATAAATTCTATTGATACTTTCTTTTGCTCTTTTGCTGCAACAGCTCTTACTACAGTTCTTATTGCTTTTGCAATTCTTCCTTGTTTACCAATTATTTTTCCCATGTCTTTTTCAGCAACAACTACTTCAAAAGTTATACCATTATCTTTTTCAACTTCCTTAATTGAAACTGAATCTGCATCATCAACTAGAGTCTTAATAATTGTTTCTAAAGTTTGTTTCATAAAATCCTCCTTAAGCTTTTGCTATTAATGCTTTTACTTTATCTGTTGGCTGAGCTCCATTTTTTATCCAAGCCTCAACTTTCTCTTTGTCTAATACTACTGTAGATGGTTTTGTCATAGGATCGAATGTTCCTATTTGTTCAATGATTTTTCCATCTCTTGGAGATTTAGAATCTGCAACTACTATATGATAGAATGGTGCTTTCTTCTTTCCAACTCTTTGTAATCTTATTTTTACCATGATTTCACCCCCTGAAAATTGCTATATATTATTATAAAATTTAATATCTATTTTATATTTTGAAGTTTTTCAAATCTTTAGGATTCATTCCTTTTAAATTCTTAAGCATATTTTTCATACCCTTTTCAGATTTTACCTGCTTCATCATTTTTTGTGTAACCTCAAATGAGTTCATAAACTTATTTATATCTTGCACTGTTGTTCCAGATCCTGCTGCAATTCTTTTTCTTCTACTTCCATTTAAAATTTTTGGATCTTTTCTTTCTTTTTGAGTCATAGAACATATCATTGCTTCTATTTTGTCAAATTCCTTTTCATCAACTTTAATGTTTTTTAGTTGACTCATTCCTGGTAGCATTTTTAATATAGAAGAAAAAGATCCCATTTTTTTCATTTGCCTTAACTGTGTTAAATAATCATTTAAGTCAAATTGTTGTTTTTTTAATGTTTCTTCTAATTTTAAAGCTTCTTCTTCATCAAATGCTTCTTCTGCTTTTTCTATAATTGAAAGTACATCACCCATTCCTAATATTCTTGAAGCCATTCTTTCTGGATGAAATACTTCTAAATCACTTAGTTTCTCACCTGTTGCTGCAAATTTTATCGGTCTGTTTGTAACTTTTTTTACAGAAAGTGCAGCACCACCACGTGTATCACCATCTAATTTAGTAAGAACAACACCATCTATTCCAACTTGTTCATTAAATGTTGTAGCTACATTAACAGCATCTTGACCTGTCATAGAATCAACAACTAATAAAATTTCATGAGGTTTTATATTGACTTTTAATCTTTTCAATTCTTCCATTAAAGCTTCATCAATATGCAATCTACCAGCAGTATCTATAATTATAACATCATTTAATTTAGACATTGCAACATTCATCGCTTGTCTTGCAATTTGCACAACATCTTTTGATGTTTCACTAGCAAATACTGGTATATTTAATTGTGCTCCTACAACTTGTAATTGTTTTATAGCTGCTGGTCTGTAAATATCACAAGCAACTAGTAATGGCTTTTTACCTTCTTTTCTTAATAGGTTAGCAAGTTTACCTGCTGTAGTAGTTTTTCCTGAACCTTGAAGTCCTACTAACATTATTATAGTTGGAGGATTAGGAGTGAAATTTATTTTACTACTTGTTCCTCCTAGTAGTTCAACTAATTCATCTTTAACAATTTTAATTACTTGTTGACCTGGAGTTAGTGATTTTAAAACATCTTGCCCCAAAGCTTTTTCATTTATTGTTGAGATAAACTCTTTAACTATCTTGTAATTTACATCGGCTTCTAGAAGTGCTAATTTGACTTCTCTAAGCATTTCTTTTAAATCAGACTCTGTTACTCTTGCTTTACCTCTGAATTTATTTGTAATTGCTTGTAATCTTGAAGATAACCCCTCAAATGCCATGTGGTACCTCCCTCATTTTTAGACTAAATAGTTTAATTCTTGTTTTATGTGCTCTAAAATATTTGCTATTTGTTCATCTGAAAATTTAGTTTGAATTTTTGTTAATTCTGATAATATTTCGCTTATTTTTTCTTCTTGACTTATCATCCTTTTCATTATTCCTAGCTTTTCTTCGAACTCGAAAAGTTTATGTTCCCCCTTTTTTATATTGTCTCTTGCTGCTTGTCGTGTTATTCCTTCATTTTCTGCTATTTCAGATAAAGACAAATCATTATTATAGTAATCATTTAAAAAATTGTATTGTTTTTCAGTTAAAAGCTTTCCATATATTTCACAAAGCATACTTACTTCAACATTTTTTTCCATAATAATACCTCTTCTTTTCTGTAATGCTTATATACTTTACACCCTTTTTGTGATTTTGTCAATAGGTTTAAGCGAAATTTCTAGCAAATCAGTGCAAAAAAAGAAAGGCATTAATGCCTTTCTTTTTCATAGTACTATGTTATATATCATACTACTTCTATTAGTTATTAACAACATCTTTTAAAGCTTTACCAGCTTTGAATACTGGAGCTTTTGAAGCAGGTATTTTAATTTCTTCTTTAGTTTGTGGATTTCTACCTTTTCTAGCTGCTCTTTTTCTTACTTCAAAAGAACCGAAACCAACTAATTGTACTTTGTCTCCTTTAACTAATGCTTCTGTAATAACTTCTGTTACAGCATTTAATGTAGCTTCAGCATTTTTCTTTGTGTCTCCTGTTTTAGCAGCTATTGCCGCGATTAAATCAGATTTGTTCATTTTTTTACCTCCTATAAAGTTCATATGTAGATTTACACCTACTAATATGTTTATTCGTCAAATTTATATAAAACCCTTCTTTTTTTTCATTATTTTTTTCTCTATCCGTTGATATATCTAGTTTTAGTCAAATTGTACATTTTTATTTCTTATTTTGCATATTCATTTTTTCCATATATTCCAAGTCTTTCAAGCATTTTGTATATTTTTTCTCCTCCTGGCAACATATATATTTCATCTTTATTTAATATTTTTAAAGTTATAACTGCAAGAGCATATATTGCAACTGCTACAAACAAAGCTAAAATAATTGCTATTCTTCCTCCTATTACATTATTTAATATGCTGTATGCAAATAATAAACAAACTGTCATGGCAAAAGTTGCTAAAACAGGTTTTACTATATATTTAATAATTGGCATTTTCAATTTTATATTTTTAATAAGCACTATAAATACAATTGCACATGATATTATACAATTTACAACAGTTGCTATCGCTGCTCCTGATGCTCCAAAATTTGGGTTTGGCACTAATACTAAATTTAAAACTAACTTTGCTATTAATCCAACAGCTCCTGCTACTGCTGGTACTATAACCTTTCCCATTCCTTGTAAAGCTCCATTTATTGTTTGATTAATAACTGTAAAAAATACTGTAAATGCTGTTATTTGCAATAAAAGTGTTCCAGCTGTTGCATTTGGAAATAGCAATCTTATTATAGGTTCTGCAAAAACACATAAACCAATTGTACAAGGAAGGCCTATTAATATAG
Organism: uncultured Clostridia bacterium; assembly: GCA_947581825.1. Classification (GTDB taxonomy): domain Bacteria; phylum Bacillota; class Clostridia; order TANB77; family CAG-508; genus CANPVP01. The sequence continues at coordinate 56,044 of CANPVP010000004.1, forward strand.
TAATTAAAATAGAAAAAGTTATTTTATCTGTTGCTGTTTTCATATCTTTTTTTGCTAAAGCAGATGATACTGCTGGTACTAAAGCTGTTGCAAAAGCTACATTAAATGATAATGGTAACATTGTTAAAGTATCTACTTTTCCGCTTAAAATTCCATATTGCATTTTAGCTTCTTGTTCTGTTAAAAATGTTTTTAAACTTCTTACCACTGTAATAGAATCTATATTTTTAGATAATGTAGACATTACTGCACTCAATGATATTGGTAATGATACTATTAAAATTCTTTTTACAATTGTTGATATTTTTACCTTTTCTTTAACTTGGGAATTTCTAATTTTATTTCCGATTTCTCCTTTATACATTCTATATAAAATATATAAATATATAAAGCTTGCAATTGTAGATAGAGTTGTTGCAAGATTAGCACCTGCTGCCATTAAAGTAGTATTAGCAGATGATACTGTAAAAATAATTTCTACTATAATTATAGTTAATATTGTTTTAAATACCTGCTCTATTGTTTGTGATTTTGCAGTAGTTGATATTTTTTCTCTTCCATTAAAATAACCTCTTATAACAGATATTATAGCCACAAAGAAAATTGATGGTGACAAAGAAGCTATTGTAAGTTCAGCTTCTGGTATAGCCAGCATAACATTAGCTATGTAATTTGCTCCCAAAAACATTCCTGCACTACATACAAAACCAATTATAGCAAAAATCAGAAAAGCAATTTTAAAAATTCTATATGCTGATCTTTCATCCCCAATCGCTAATTTTTCTGATACTAATTTAGAAATAGCATTAGGAACTCCAACAGAAGATATTGTAAGTAGCAAGGCATATATTTGATATCCACTTGAATATATGGCATTGCCTACATCTCCAAATCCCTCTTTATTTGTTAAATATAATTTATATACTAACCCTAATAACTTTATGAATATCTGCGATATCATTAGAATTAGTACCCCTTTCATAAAATTTTCTTGTTTATTATTAATCTTCTCTTTTTCCATATTTACCTTCCGAACTTTAAATTTATTTCATTTAATTTACTATACTTTAATATTATATTTATAAAAAAGATTATATGCAAGCTGAATATGAAATTTAATCGACTTAATTATGTCGATAATTTTGCATTTTTTTGCCTAAAACTATTGTTTTTTTCTTGATTTTGTAAGATAATATAGGTATATGATTTTTTTATGAAAGTGGTGAAATCATGAAAATATTACAAATACCATTTAAATTTTTATTTAAATGGTTAGATAAATTAATAAAGCTTTTAAAAACTGATAGAAATACTTTTTTTACATATATTTTAACTCTACTCACTATTTATGTATTAGTCGATAGAGTTACTGAATTACTATTAATGTGGTTTACTGGAATTTCTGTTGACTATTGGGGTCCAATTAAATATACATTAGCAATAGCTTGTCCTGTATTTGCTTTTTTATTTTCAGGTCAATCTATTTATGCAAGCTCTCAATTTATTAAAATAACGTTTGTATACTTATATGCAATTTCTTTATATACTATAGGAATTTCTATGGCTGTACAATGGATTAACTTTGCATCATGGCTACTTATTTTATCACTTCCTAATTATATCGAAATAGCTACAAACTTTTCATATTTAATTAAACCTGCTTTCCAAGCAATTGCTTTATACTTACCTCTAGTTACTTTTTATCCAGTGTTTAAATTTTTATTTACTGGTGTTAACGATAATAAATTATTACGTGATTCTATAAATGATTATCAAGGTATTGACTTATCCGATACAAAAGTTGGTACTGGAAAATATTATTGCGAAAACATTATAGGATTAGATAAAACAGATGGTAAACCTGCATTAATAACAGAAAAAAGACGTTTTGATGCCATGGCTGTTGTTGGTGTTTCTGGTTCTGGTAAGACTTCATTGATTTTTGAACCTATGATTGCTAGAGATTTAGAAAAAAAATTATTCTTTTTTGAAATTTCTAAAGAAATGGGATTTGCAGCTTTAAAATCTGGCATTGCTAACCTTAATAGACCTTATGATAATAAATATTTAAATGACCATTTTTCATTAAATATGATTTCAGCTAATTCTGGAAAAGAAAAACTGTATTCAGCTTATATGGATAAAATGGTATATGGAAAAAATGAAGAAGGAAAACTTATTTATAGAAATCTTGGTCTAACATATATATCTCCTGATTATGAATCAATTTCACATATGTTAGATGTTGCTAAAAATTTAAATTTATCAGTAAATCTTATTGATCCATTAAAATCAGATTCTGTTGGATTAAACCCATTTATACATGATGACCCAGTTGATACTGCTGTTGCTATTTCTACAGTTCTTTATGGTATGTTTGTTTCAACAAAAGCTGATATTGAACTTGCATTTAGAGAACATGCTGCAAGCCAAGCTGTTGAAAATCTTGCAATTTTACTAAAAGAAATGTATCCAAGATTGCATGATGGTCTACTTCCTACTCTAGAAGATTTATTAAATATGTTAAATAATTTTGATTTAGCCCAAGAAATGTGTGAAGAATTAGAAAAAAATCCCGAACTTGCACATAAGCATGCAATTTTACTTTCTTATTTCAAGAAAAACTTTTATAAAGATGGTATCGGTAGAGCCAATACTGAAAAATTTGTATATACTGCTGCCACTCAACTAGATACTTTATTAAGAATTGAAGGTGTAAAAAACATTTTATGTAATAGATCTAACAATGTTAATTTTTCTGATGCTTTAGAAAATGGTGAACTTACTTTCATTTGTACAAGGCGTGGAGATTTAGGTTCTACTATCCATACAGCATTCGGTCTATTTGCAATACTTATCATGCAACATGCTGTTCTAAAAAGACCTGGTTCAGAAAACACTAGAATACCTCATTTCTTATACATAGATGAGTTTTCTGATTTTGTCGGTTCAGCAACAGAACCACTATTTACACTTTATAGAAAATATAGAGTTGGTTCAATAATTTCTGTTCAAAATTTAGATCAATTAGGTACAAAATCAACTTCTAAGCATAGGCAAACAATATTAGCAAACTGTGCTACTAAAGTTACTTTTGGAAACAACTCACCAGAGGATAACGAATGGTGGACAAAAGAATTCTTAGATAAAAGAGAATGGGCTTTCACCTTTGCATATAATACAGATAAAGTTGAATACGATCCAAAATTCAATAATCCTGTTTGGAAATGGAAACCTAACTTCGAAGCTGGAAAAATTCAAGCTATTAAGTTTAAAAATTGTGCTTATAAGATAAAAGACTTAAAAGGTAAAAACAAGATTGGTGTTGCTAGATTAGATTTCTTAGATGAAAAATATAAAGTTGCAAAAAAAATAAAATCATACAACTTTGCTAAGTTTACAAATGGTATCGGTCTTCCTGATGACGAAGATTCTTCTAAATCACCTAGAAGAAAGCCAAAGTTCGATTATCAACATGTGCAATTTGATGTTGCAGAAAACGGAGATATTGATCCAATAAAATATAATTCTTCATCATTCTTTAATGATCCTACTTCTTTATCATTCTACACAAGTAAAAACAAGAAGAAAAAACAAGAAGATGAAGAATAAAAAACAAAAAAACTATTGCAATATTGCAATAGTTTTTTTGTTATTCTTTATCTAATAGTTTAATTTCGACCTCTTCTGTTTTGTATTTTTTAGTTTCTTCATCTATATAAAATTCTGATAATGTACTCTTCAAAGAATCTCTGTTTTGTTTCAAATCTGTAGTAAAGTATAATTTTATTTGAGGAATCTCTAATTTGTTTACTATTATTTGTTTAAATAGTTCTGCTGTGTGTTTTTCATCTTCGCAAACAAAAACTAATTGTGGCATACTTTTAAAATTTGAATCCAATGGTTGAAAATTATTATAAAAGTCTTGATAAAATTTAATCTTTTCTATCGCTCTTTTCTCCCATCCTTCTTCTCTCCTAACTACTTCAAAAATAAACTCTATTGATTTATTTGCCTTTGTTAACTTAACTGTTCCTCCTGTTGGTTTAAAAACTTTATTTAATGATTTCGCTTTTATGCTTGGCTTAACAACATACGAATCATATGCTTTTACTTTTCTCATATATGCTATTATAATTTGATTTCCTGCTAGTCTTTTCTTTATCATATATACTGGTTTGGTATTATCTGTAGGTTGCCAATTACATTCCCCACCTCTAGAATTTAATAAATATTTTCCCATTTTCTCTAAACAATATATTCTATATATTCCTTTACCTTCTTCTGAATTAAAATAATATCTTGTTAGAATTTTACTTTTAACTAGTTGATCCAATTTTACGTTCAATTTGTCTTGATTTTTATATTCTATTCCTTTATAGTCCAATATTTGGCATAATTGCCTTGATGTAATAAATTCAAATTCATTAACAATTTCTAAAATTGAAAAATGTAATTCATTTAAATGTCCCATATTTATTTTATGAATTATTTGATTCATTGAAACATAGTTATCTCGCCCGTCAAAAGTTTTTATCTCTCCTTCTCTAACTGCAAAAGGTGAACTTGTTGCTATTATCTCACTATCTTTTATCATATTTCTCTCCTTCTTTTTTATTCTAATATATAATTTTCCTTATAGTTTTTTTCATCTATAAGTGTTAATTTTATTTTTTTCTTTTCAGGAATTATTTTTTTTATATATACATCAACTTGTTGCCCATATTTAAAATTTCTTGTATATTCTGCCATTCCTACTAAATTGGGTTGCAATTCTATAAATATGCCATTCTTTGCCTTTTCTGTCTCTCTTATAATTCCTTTTACTATCATTCCTTCTTTAAATTTACTTGCATTTTCTTCCCATGTTCCCAACAATTCTTTATATGTTAGCAATATTCGTTCTTTCTGTTTATCTATATGTTTTATCATTACATTGATTTTATCTTCCACTTTTAGTCTCTCTGCTGGGCTTTTAATTCTAGCTACAGAAATATCTTCTATTCTAAGAAGTCCTACTACCCCACCGCCGATTTCAACAAAAGCTCCATAAGGTCTAATATTTTTTACAATTCCTTTTACTACTTGTCCTTCTTGAAGCTCATTTATTGCCCAATCTAAAGCCTCTCTACCTACATCTTTTCTTGATAGAATAACTATACCTTCTTTATCTATATCTTTCACTTTAAATTGAACATATTTATTTACTTTACTCATACAAATATTAGGTTTGGGAAATCCAGTTTCTTCTATATTCATAGCTTCAACTTCTTCTCTAGGAATTATTCCCTTCAAATTGTTGTTAAAGTTTACATGTAAGTTGTAATTTGAATCACATGTTATTACTTTTCCAGTTATTATTCTTCCGTCTTCCATTGCTTTTTCAACGTCATCTTCTGTTGTATGAAAATCTTCTTTTTGCCAACCTTCTGGAATAAATTTTTGATATTCCATCTGTTTTCTCCTTTTTCTTTTGTGTTTTTTTATATTATATAGACTTTTTTTCAAAATTACAATATATTTAGTGAATTTAATTCTTGCTTAGTCAAATATCTCCACTCTCCTATTTTCATGTTCTTCACTGTTATATTTCCTATTTTACTTCTATGAAGTGCCAAAACTTTTTTATTTATCGCTTCGCACATTTTTCTTACTTGCCTATTTTTGCCTTCGTGTATTGTAATTTCTAGTCTTGATATATTCTTTTCTATATCTGTTTTTAATATTTTAACCTTTGCTTCTTTTGTAACATAATTTTCTATTCTTACTCCGTTTTCTAATTCTTTTACTTCCTCATCCTTAATAATACCTTTTACAGTTACTGTATACGTTTTCGTTATTTCATGTTTAGGATGTGTAATTTTATAAACAAAGTCTCCATCATCTGTTAAAATTAGTGCTCCTGAAGTGTACATATCCAATCTTCCTACTGGAACAATTCTTTTTTTGATATTCTTTATTAAATCTAAAACAGTTGGTCTATCAAATTGATCTTTAACTGTTGTTACATATCCTATTGGTTTATTTACAATAATATATATGTGTGATTTTTCTTCATCTATTTCCACTAATTTGTTTTCAAAAAATATTTTATCTTGCTTAGGATTTATTTTTGTTCCCAATTCTGTTATTATAACATTATTTACTTTAACTTTGCCTTCTAGAATATATTCTTCACATTTTCTTCTTGAAGCAATTCCAGCTTCAGCTAGAAATTTTTGTAATCGAATCTCTTCCATTTCGCTCCCTCTTATATTTTTAATCTGTTATTTTTCTATTCTCCAATTCTTTTAATACATTTTCAAATTCAACTGGTAACTCTGCTTCAAGTATCATTTTTTCACTTGTTATAGGGTGCATAAATTCTAATTTTTTTGCATGCAATAATTGTCCTATAATTCCAAATTCATTCTTACCATTTGAATAAGTATAATCTCCAATAACTGGATATCCTATTTCAGATAAATGTACTCTAATTTGATGCGTTCTACCTGTATCTATTTTTATTTCTAATAAAGTATATTTATCATATCTTTGCAGTACTTTAAAATGCGTTATTGCTTCTTTTCCTTGTTTTGTTACTGCCATTTTTTTTCTGTCTTTTGTACTTCTTCCTATTGGCATATTTATTGTTGCTTCATTTTCTTTGATAATCCCTCTAACTAGAGCTATATATGTCTTCTTAACTTTTCTATCTTTTATTTGTTCACTCATATTAATATGTGCTTTATCATTTTTTGCAATTATTAATAACCCTGAGGTATCTTTATCTAATCTATGAACTATTCCTGGCCTGATTTCTCCTCCTATACCTGATAAAGAATCTTTACATATATTCATAATTGCATTAACTATAGTACCATCAGGATTGCCATTTGCAGGATGAACTACAATTCCTTTAGGTTTGTTTATTACTATTATATCTTTATCCTCATATATAATTTCTAAAGGTATATCTTGTGCTTTTAAATCAATTTCCTGTGCTTCTTCTTCCTCAATTTCAATAATATCGTTTAAACATACCTTATATGATGCTTTCTGCCTTTTTCCATTAACTAGTACTTTATCTTTTTCTAATAATCTTTGAATAGCTGTTCTAGATAATTCTGTATTTAAGATTGAAATTACTTTGTCTAATCTTATATTTATATTCTTTTCGTCAATACAATATTTATTCACCTTAATATTCCTCATTTCGTACCCTGTTTTTCCTTATTCATGTTTAATTCCTCTTTTGCTTTTGCCACCAATGCAAATACTAGAAGAAACCAACTTACCACTAAGAATATATCTGCTAAGTTACATCTTGGATAACTAGGTATTATCAATAAGTTAATAAAATCTACTACATATCCTCTAAAAATTCTATCAATTAAATTGCTTAAGCCTCCTGCTACAGCTGTACTGAGTAAAAACATAGTTTTTGGTCCGATTTTTTCTCTTTGCATTATCATAAATCTAATTATTATTGCAATAACAATAATATTAGAACCTATTATTAGCATTTTGCTATCTCCTTGTGCAATTCCAAAAGCTATCCCTGTATTTTCTAAATAGCTAAAACTTAATACGTTTTTTATAATTACTTGCTCTTTTTCTTTTGTAAACCTTATTGCATATAATTTAGTTAATTGTTCTACAATTATTAATACAATTATTAATGTTAAAACTCTTACAAATCTGTTAGATGTTTTCTCTTTTTTCATTTTTGGCTCCTTAACACATTACTTTTTAGATTTTTCTAACTTTCTCTCGTATATAACAAAAGAAGCATCTGAATATATTTCATTGTAATTATCATCATCTTCTAAATCTGAATTCAAATCACTATCTTTATATAGTATAACATGCGTAATTCCATATTTCTCAAACATTTCTTCATAATCTGCATGTTCATATTCTGTATCTATAAAATCTCTAAAAATATCTCTATCACCATTAAATTCTGGAGAATATAAATCAGCTCTTGAATCTATAAATACTGGTATATCACAATATAATAAATAACTGCCGTAATTGTATTCATTAAATAATTTTATTTCATTTAAGTCTAAATTTTCTTTAATAAATTCTGCTGCATATACAGGATATGAATTCTCATCAACATATACCTCTTCATTTTTATCATCATATACAAGCACCACTAATATTGCCATTGCAACTATAAAAATTAGTATTCCGACTTTATCAGTTAGCTCTTTAATTAATCCTTCAATTATCTTTTTATAATCTCTATCTAAAACTTGACTTAATAATCTTGCAATAATTAGACCTCCTAATAAAACTAATAAAGAAAACTGTCTTTGTGATTTTATTGTAAGATATGATAAGCCTAATAACATAAATAAATCTGATAATCTTATTTTATTATCTAAGAAACCTATAATAAAAATATAAATGGCAAATACAATAGTATATTTGACTTCATCAGCCAATACTATTGGTTGATGCTCATTAATATTATCAGTAGTTGTTCCCATCATAGTTTTTGCTAAATATGTATATGGCTCAAAAGTATTTTGTGGAGTAATTAAACCTGTAATAGCACATACTACAATAACTAAAATTAACCATTTAATATTTCCATTTCTTACTATTTTTATTTTATATGGATTTTCTCTTTTTAACTCTAATTTCTCTTTTATTTTATTTAATTCTTCTAATTTATTTTCATATAATTCTTGTTTTTCTTTATTATCTTTTTTCTTAAATTTTTTAATTTTTAATTTTATTTTAAAATATTTTAGCCAATATATATAATCTATTGATAATAAATATTCTGCTAGATATGGTAAAAACAAAATAAATAAGAATGGCCATACTGCCACATGCATATTCGCTACTAATAAGAAGCTTATTACTAAACCTATAGCATATCTTATTTTATGATTTTCTAAGAACTTTTCTATAAAATAGATTACCCATACCATTATAATAAAAGAAACTAGCTGTGCTCTCGCAGCTATAAAGCTCTCTAAACAATACATTGCTCCTAATGTTGCAATTACTGACACAATCATATTTTTATTTAGTTTAAGATTTACTATATATAAACTCAGCCCCAAAATTGCAGAAAATACTACCGTAGATATATATATAGCTGTTAATCCACCTATTGAATATATTAAATATATCATAACATCATATAACCAATGAGGATATGTATATATAAGGTCTTCATGCCATGAGAATGGATCCTGCATATCTACACCATTTTGCAATATGTGTTCACCTATTTTTATAGTATAGAAAGTATCATTTTGCAATTCTACAGGTGCCAATGCCATTGAAAATATTATAATACCTAAAATTGAAATAATCATAAATATTTTTTTATTCTTCATTTTTATTCTCCTTTAGAAAATTCAATCTTCGCTTTATAAAACAAATACATTATACAAAAAAAGCTTCAAAAGTACAAGCCCTCTTTTAATATATAAAATAGATACCAAATTTTAAATAATAAGTTATTAAGAATTTATAACATTTCCATAATTATCTTATATGGAACTTTTCTCTTTATTCGAATAAAAAAAAACTCCCACCAAAAAAGAGCTACAATATTAATATGCAACTCTTATATTTTTTTATATTCTATTTTTTTATCCTACCCATCTAATAACTTTAATATCTTTATATGTAGTTAATACCTGATTGTATTTTGAATAATCTTCTTCCCAAAGTTCATTTGGAACCTTTTCAAATGCTGAAAATACTTCTTCTGCTTCCTTTAAAAATAATATTTGCTCTTGTGCACTAAACTTTTCATATTTCTTAGAAAAAACATACAACTTATCTAGCATCTCATTAGCCTGTATAAATCTGAAAAAATCTTTAACTGTCATTCCTGCCATTTTTATTTGTAAATAAGCAAAACCTACTAATGCAAATATTAAAAATAATAAAATATATATCAATTTAATTATCAACATAATAATCACCCTCTTTTTAACCCTATGAACATTATACCATAATTTGGATATAAATGCAAATTTTATGCTTAAATGGTTGACTTTTACATAAATTTATATTAAAATATATTAGCATTATATCGATATGTTGTAAATATATAACTTCTCCCCGGTAGTTTATATTTACAAATCATATTAAAAAATTTAGAAATTAAATAATGAATGGAGGGTATTAACTACCATGAATAATACAACATATAGTATAAAAGAAAATGAAATCGAAAGAAAATGGTATATAATTGATGCAACTAATAAACCTTTAGGTAGAGTTGCTACTGAAGCTGCTAAATTATTAAGAGGAAAACATAAACCTACTTTCACACCAAATTTAGATGTAGGTGATCATGTAATAATTATTAATTGTAGTAAAGTTATTTTAACTGGTAATAAAATGAATCAAAAAGTTTACAGACATCACTCAGGATATATTGGTGGAATGAAAGAAATCGTTGCTAAAGATATGTTAGCTAACAGTCCTGAAAAAGCTTTAACTTTAGCTATTAAAGGAATGCTTCCACACAATAGTTTAGGAAGACAATCAATAAAAAAATTAAGAGTATATGCTGGTAGTGAGCATGAAAATCAAGCTCAGAAGCCAGAAATATGGAACTTCTAATTAAATAGTGTAAGGAGGAAAAATAAATGCCAAAAGCAAAATCAGAAAAAATAGTATTTTATGGTACTGGTAGAAGAAAAAGTTCAATTGCTAGAGTACGTTTAGTAGAAGGAACTGGAGTTATAACAATAAACGGTGTAGATATAGATGATTATTTAGGTTTAGATACTTTAAAAGTTATAGTTAAACAACCACTAAATGCAACTAATACATTAGCTAAATATGATGTTATTGCTAAAGTAAGTGGTGGTGGATTTACAGGTCAAGCTGGTGCAATCCGTCATGGTATAGCAAGAGCTTTATTAGAAGCTAATAGTGAATTTAGACCAATATTAAAATCAAGCGGATTCTTAACAAGAGATCCTCGTATGAAAGAAAGAAAGAAATATGGTCTTAAGAAAGCTAGAAAAGCACCACAATTTTCAAAGAGATAAAATTAAAAGTGAAAAAAACTCGAAAGTTTTATACTTTCGAGTTTTTTATTTCACTCTTATAATTCTTTTAGTCTTTCTTCTATGTTTTTAAGCAAATCTTGATATTTTTCAAGTTTATCTTTTTCTTCTTGTATTTTGGTTTCTGGTGCCTTTGAAACAAAACCTGGATTATTTAGCATTTTACTTGCTCTTTCTATCTCTGCTTCTATTTTTTTCTTCTCCCCCTCTAGTCTAACTCTTTCTGCTTTTAAATCAACTAATTCTTCAAGTGGTATAAATAATTCAATATCTTCACCTAATATTGATATAGCATTTTTTGCAATTCCTTCTTTATCGCTTTGAACTATTATATCTTCTGCAAAACCTAATTTTTTCAAAAAGTTTTCAGATTCTTTTATCATTTCTTGGTAGTCCTTAGTAACAAATATTAATTTTGATTTTTTAGAAGGATGAACATTCATTTTAGCTCTTATATTTCTTATTTCTACTATAATTTCTTTTATCTTTTCCATCATCTCTTCTTCTTTTTCAAAGCTAATTTTTTCATGATACTTTGGCCATTTGCTTACCATTAATTCTTTGTCATTGTATTTGGCTAAAGAAGAATATACTTTAGATGTTATAAATGGCATTATTGGATGTAATAATTTTAAAGCTAACCCAAATACATAATCTAAGCACCAACAAACTGATATTTTTTCTTCTTTATCTTCACTATATAATCTTGTTTTTGCAATTTCAATATACCAATCACAAAATTCATTCCATATGAAATTGTACATTTTCTCTAACGCAACACCAAAATCATAGTTTTCAATATTTTGTGTAACATCCTTAATTAATGTATTTAGTTTATTTATTATCCATCTATCTTCTATCTTTAATAAACTAGATTTAAATTCTTTTTTCTCTTTATCATAAACTTTTTCATGGAACTCTATAATATCTTTATCTTCTACTGAATTCATTGTTATAAATTTTGCTGCATTCCATATTTTATTACAGAAATTAGATGCTTGCTCTAATTTCTCTGGCATAAATTTAATATCATTTCCTGCTGAAATTCCATATATTAGAGAAAATCTTAAACTATCCGTTCCATATTTTTCTATTATATCTAATGGATCTATTCCATTTCCTAATGATTTAGACATTTTTCTTCCTTGGCTATCTCTAACTATCCCATGTATTAACACATCTGAAAATGGCTTTTCTCCCATACATTCCATTCCTGAGAAAATCATTCTAGCAACCCAAAATGTTATAATATCATATCCTGTAACCAACACATTTGTTGGATAAAATCTTTTTAAATCTTCTGAATTTTTATTTGGCCAACCTAAAGTTGAAAAAGGCCATAAAGCTGAACTAAACCATGTATCTAGAGTATCTTTATCTTGATTAATATTTTTACTTCCACACTTCTCACATTTACCTGGATTTTCTTTAGAAACAGTTATATGTCCACATTCATCGCAATAATATGCTGGTATTCTATGGCCCCACCATATTTGACGTGAAATACACCAATCCTGTATATTATTCATCCAGTTAAAGTATGTTTTTTCATATTTTTTAGGTATAAACTTTATAGCTCCATTTTGAACTTTCTCTATTGCTGGCTTTGCTAGTTCACTCATTTTTACAAACCATTGATTTGATATTTTTGGTTCTATTGTATGCTTACATCTTTCACATTTTGCAACATTATGTGTATATGCTTCTTCTTTTACTAAAGCCCCTATTTCTTTTAATTTCTCAACAATCTTTATTCTAGCTTCTTTTAACTCCATACCTTTATATTCTGGAACTAAATCGCCCATTTTAAAATCTTTGTCAAATACTTCAATTATTTCTAGATTGTGTCTTAATCCTGCTTGATAGTCATTCATATCATGAGCTGGAGTTATCTTAACACAACCTGTTCCAAATTCTTTTTCAACAAAAGGATCTGCTATAATTGGAATTTCTTTATTCATAATAGGTAAAATACATTTTTTTCCTACTATATCTTTATATCGTTCATCACTTGGATGTACTGCAACAGCAGTATCTCCTAGCATTGTTTCTGGTCTAGTAGTTGCTACTACTACATATTTATCTTTTTCTCCTACTATTGGATATCTTATATGCCATAAGTGTGAATCTTCTTCATGATACTCAACCTCTATGTCTGATACTGATGTATTACAATTTGTACACCAGTTAACCATTCTCCTACCTCTATAAATATATCCTTTTTTATATAAATTCAAAAACTGTTCTAAAACTGCATTTGACATTCCCTCATCTAATGTAAATCTAGAACGTTCCCAGTCACAAGAACATCCCAATTTTCTTTGTTGTGTTTGAATTGTATCACCATATAAACGTGTCCAAGCCCAAGCTTCTTCTAAAAATTTTTCTCTTCCTATTTCATATTTTGTTTTTCCTTCATTTCTTAATTTTTCAACTACTTTCATTTCTGTTGAAATAGCAGAATGGTCTGTTCCTGGTAACCATAAAGTTTCAAATCCCTGCATTCTCTTAAATCTTATTAGTATATCTTGTAAAGTATCATCTAATGCATGCCCCATATGTAATTTTCCTGTTACGTTTGGTGGTGGCATCATTATACAAAAAGATTCTGCCCCCTCTTTTTTTACTGGCTTAAAATATCCTTTTTCTTCCCATTCTTTATATAAGGATTCTTCAAAATCTTTTGGATTATATTTTTCACTAAGTTTTTCCAATGTCTCTTCCTCCAATCTTTTTGATTTTTGTTATTTTATTTGACTTTCGTCTTTTTCATTCTCTACTGCTTCTGGCTCTCCTTTTTGAGTTTTGCTTTCTAATACTTTAAAAACTAGATTTATTGTACTTGACCCCAATAATCTCTTCATTTCAGTTTTTATTTTACTGTCCTCAATTTTACTATTCTCTGAATTAAGTTTTTCTTTTATACTTTTTAGTCTATTAAAATCTTCTTGAGATATGTCAGGATTTGGTTCATTTAAAATTGAACCTAATTTTTGTTGAATAAATATAAAATCATTTTGTTCCTCTGTTAAATTCCAACCTTCTATAATGCTAACAACTCCACTATTAACTTTCTTTGCAGATTTTTTTAATTCTTCAATTTCGCTATCTAATGATAAGCCTTTTTTTTGTATTTCATTTGCTCTATCTCTTCCAATTATCCCAACATACAAATCTCTCTTTTTCTTTTTTACTGTTTCTTCAAGTGCTGAAGGAGCCACATTTTCTAATTGTTTTTGACATTTTTCTATTTTTCTTTCAATAGGTATTTTCCATTCTGCTACAGCCATTGTATCATTATAATTTATTTCTATTGCAATCTTTTTTAGTGCTTCATACCTTTCAAAAGTAGGTAAATTATCACATTCTCTGTATCTTTCTGGATTTTGTATTATTTTTTCTAGCAATTTTATTTTTTCCTTAATAAAAGCTTCATCGTTTTCTCCTAAGCCATCTTCTTGCAAAAACTCTGTTATTAGTTTTATCTCTTGTTGTATTGTCATAATTCATCACATCTCCTTTTTATTATTTGGGTAAACTAATGCATAAAGACCTCACCCTACATAAGGGCGAGGTCTTATCTCACGGTACCACCTTAATTAATATATAATCAAAAAATTATATACACTTTACTAGCTTTTAACGTTGCTAAAACGAATATACCTACTTTTATTTTCGATATATCAACTCCAAAGCTACCTTCGGTTTTCTTTTCTATAAGAAGCTCCCAGCCATAACTTCTTTTCTCTAAAATAGTAAGTAAAACCTACTCCTCTTCTTCATCGTTTTTTTATTTAATGGTTATATTATATCACTAATTTTTATTTATTACAATACTTTTATTGAACAGAAAGTGAATTTATATCTATTCCATATGCATCCATTAACCATTTATAATAATCGAATGCCTCTATTGTTTCTGGAGCATCATATTTTCCACCTTTAGTATCTACAGTCATCTTTGTTATTACTGGAGCTTCCTTAGGTTCTGTAGTTTTTGTTTCTTTCTTTGTCTCTTCATCTTTTTCAGTTTTTCTTTCTACTTTTGCCACTTTTTCAATAACATCCATTCCCTCTATTACTTTACCAAAAACTGCATATTGTCCATTATATTCAGTATAGTCACCTGTTGCAATGAAAAATTCTGATGAAGCAGCATCCATAGAATAATATGATGTTGCCATTGCAACATATCCCTTTTCTAATGGTAAATTATTTTCTGTATATTCATTATAATATGCTTCTGCTTTAATTGCATAGGTTGTATCTTTATCTGAACCTTTCTCAATTTTTGGATTTACTGCACTTAATGGTGCTGATCCAGTTCCATTACCAGTTCCATCACCTGCTTGTACTGTTAAATCATCTATTGAATAGAAAGTTAATCCATTATAATAACCACTATTTATTAATGCAATAAAATTCTCCACTGTATTTGGTGCTTTATCTGGATATAATTCCATTTTTACTGTTCCGAATTTTTCTATTTCCATAGTTACAACTGGATTTTCTGGTTTATATGTTGCCTTTCTAAAATATCCATAACATAAAGTTCCTATTAAAACTACAACTATTATTGTACAAATAACTAATACTTTTTTCATTTTTATCCTCCCATAATTATAATAAATTGTTTTGTTCTATTTTATACCATTAAATTGTCAAAAGCAAACTGTTCTTGCATTCTTCTTAAAGATTGTTTTATGGAATTTGCTCTTACTTCTCCAATTCCATCTACATCATCCAAATCTTGAATATCTGCAACTAATATATTTTGAAAATTCTTAAAATCCTGAATTAAATTCTCTACTATATTATTTGGCATTTTTGGAATTTTATTTAATATTCTATATCCTTTTGGATATACTGCCTTTTCTTCATAATTATCAGAAACATCATATCCTAGTAGTTTTGCAATATTCTGTTCTTTTAATAACTCTTCTCTATTTAAAGCTATTATTTCATCTAACACTTTTTCTGCATTTTTTCTTTTTGCCTTAAGATAATCTTTTATTATAAATAATTCTTCTTTTTCTACATTCCCTATTAATTCCTCAAGCTGCATCTTTATTAATCTTCCATCTTCACCAAGTTCATATATATATCTTTGAACTTCTTCAGATACTTTCATTACCATTTCTGCTCTTTGTATTGCAGAAAGTACATTATCTAATGTAACTATATCATTAAATTCATACTCATTTAAAGTATTTAATTTTGTATCAAATACTTTTTTGTAATTATCAAGAGTTTGTAAGGCTTGATTTGCTTTGCTGATAGATTTTGATGTGTCTTCAATTACATATTTAAGGTTATCCTTATATATAGTTATTATGCTTCTTCTTTGAGATATACTTATAACTAGTTCTTTAGTTTGCTTAGCTGTACGTTCTGCTGTTCTATGTCTTGTTCCGGTTTCTTTTGTTGGAATTAAATATGATGGAATTAATTGAGCATTTGCATATAGTATTTTTTTCAAATCAGAACTTAATACTATTGCACCATCCATTTTGGCTAATTCATATAATCTTGAAGCTGTATAATCAACATTTATGAAAAATCCTCCATCCACTATGTCTAAAACTTCTTTAGAATCTCCTATAACAATTAATGCACCTGTTTTTGATTTAAGAATATTTTCTAATCCTAATCTTATTTCAGTTCCTGGAGCAATCATCTTTAGTATATCTACCATAGTATCTTCACTATTTTGCCTCACCTTAAACTCACACCTTTCATTGCTTCAGTTATATTCTTCACGCCTATTATATCTAATTTATATTTTTCTTTCAATAGCTTTTTGTTACTTTCTGGAATAATACATGTTTTAAATCCTAATTTTTCTGCTTCTTTTATTCTTTTTTCAATCATATTTACTCTTCTAACTTCACCTGTTAAACCAACTTCACCTATAACAACTACATCTTTTCCTATTGGAATATTTTTTAAACTAGATGCTACCGCTAATATCATTCCTAAATCTATTGCAGGCTCATTTATCTTAGTTCCACTTACTACATTTAAATATATATCTTGATTTCCTAATACTAAGCCTACTTTTTTTTCTAAAACTGCTGCTAAAAGAGTAAGTCTATTATAATCCACTCCGTTTGCAGTTCTTCTTGGGAACCCAAATACACTTGTTGCTGTTAATGCTTGTAATTCTACTAATAATGGTCTTGTACCTTCTATACTTGCCACTATAACTGATCCAGCTGGATTTTCTTCTCTTTCTGAAATCAGTATAGAAGATGGATTTGTTATTTCTGTTAATCCTTCATTTTGCATTTCAAACATTCCTATTTCATTTGTAGAACCAAATCTATTTTTCACTCCTCTTAATATTCTATAAGAGAAATATCTTTCTCCTTCTAAATATAACACAGTATCTACCATATGTTCTAAAACTCTTGGTCCTGCTATATTTCCATCTTTAGTAACATGACCAATTATAATAGTAGTAATTAAATTTGCTTTACAAATTTTCATTATTTTAGCTGTTATCTCTCTTACCTGACTTACACTTCCGTGCTGCAGAAGTTATTTCATCTGAATACATTGTCTGAATTGAATCTATTATCACTAATTTGGGATTTATATCTAATATTGTATTTTCTATTATTTCAATATCTGTTTCTCCTAAAAATAATAAATTCTCATTATTTATTCCTAGCCTATCTGCACGTAATTTGATTTGTTCTGCTGATTCTTCTCCTGATACATATAAAACTTTTCCGTCTGTTTTTATTTTCTGGCAAATCTGAAGTATTAATGTTGACTTTCCTATTCCCGGCTCTCCTCCTAATAAAATTAAAGAACCATTGACTAAGCCTCCACCTAACACTCTATCCAATTCATTAAAACCTGTTGAAATTCTAGCTGCTTCTTTTCCTTCTATCTTAGATAATTGTATAGGTGTTACATTTTTCTTTTCTTTAGTCGTAGTTCCAGAATTTTTTACTAATTTTTCTTCATAAAAAGTATTCCATTCATTACAGCCTGGACATTTTCCTAACCACTTAGCAGACTCATAACCACAGCTATTACACACAAAAACTGTTTTTGCTTTAGCCATTTTTTCCTCCTACATTAAAATTAAATCTATTTTACTATATGAATTTATTTTTATCAAGAAAAAAAATTAGTACATTCTTTCAAATCCATAAACATATTGCAAACAATTAGGAGCTGACGTTTTCGACAGCCCCTAAAGACTTTATATTTTTCTAATGCTCACTATAATTTATTTACCATTTTACTTAATACAATTACAAACATTGCATGAGACCAACCTAATGCATTTACCCAAGCTGGATCCATAGTTTGATTATCTACTTGTTCAGGGATAAATCCATGTTTTGTAGCAGACCTTATTACATAATTAAAACATTCTTTAGCAGATTCTTTATCTCCTGCTTCTATATAATATAATGCCATCCACAAAGTAGCTATTGGCCATGGATTTTGTCCTCCCATGTAATGGTCTCCTTCAAATCTTAAATAACCACCTGTATATGTTCTTAAAGTCATATTTATTTTTTCAATAGTATTTACAACTTTTTTCTCTTTTGCTCCAAATATATTAAATGGTACTACGCTTCCTATAATACTTACGTCTGTTTTTGTATCTTCCAAATTTCTCTTTAGACATTTTTGTTCATCATTGTATAGATTTTCTAATATATATTTTTTGATGTCTCTAATATACTTTTCCAATTCTTGCTTTTCATTTCTTAAATTTTCTTGCTTTATTCTATTATTATCAAATGTACTAAATATTTCTTCATCAATTTTCATAAAAGCTTCAAATGCAGATATAATACTTGCTAATGAATATAAATGTACTCCTTCATGCATTTCCCAAATATCATAGCTTACATGTATTTTATTTTCACCTTTAATCAAATCATCAACATACTTTTTCAAAAATTTAACAGCTTTTTCACACATTTTCAAAGTATCTTTTAAAAATTTAATATCTTTTACTATTTTGTAATGTTCGTATATTCCATGAATTACACTCGCTGTTTCATCAATTTGATATCCCCAACAAGGAGCTAGCCTTCCATCTGAAAAGAATCTTTGTTCCCACATTCCATTAGCACTTTGTGTATTTTTGCAAAAAACTTTATAAAATTTTTCTGTTTCTTTTTTCATGTCTAATATATCTAAAGCTTTTGTAATAAATACTGCATCTCTTGGCCAACAATAGCCATATCTTCCACAATGCTCAAAATTTTCATCTACTTCCACAGAAGCCATTATTCCACCAGTATTTTGATTAGATAATAAAGGAAATAATAGTATGCTTCTTTTTAATATGTTTTGAATCTTTTCTTCATACTGATTTGTTGCTTCCTTATATCCTATTGTAAGATGTTCTTTTATATATTTTTTCCAATGTGCTTTTACTGATTTATATTCTTTCTCAATTTCAGTTTTTCTTAATTTATCTATTTCTTTTTCTATTTCAGATGTATTATAGATTTGGTTATTATCATTAATGTAAATAATAATTTCCAATTCTTTTTTCTCACCTGGTTTTATTGTTCCTATATCATAAACTATTCCAGAATCAGAAGACATTCCTATATAATCTTTATCATATAAACTTCCTGAAATTATATTATTAGATGTACCATGGATTTGATGTTCTACAATATTATTTTTAGTTGAAAATGTACAAATAGAATAATTATGATTGTATTGTATCATTCCATTATCTATAACTCTACAACTAACAAAATCTGAATCATCTGATATTATTTTTGAATGAATTAAAAATCTTACATCTAAATCGATACTATTTTCATTAATAAAAGTATATTTTTTTATTAAAATATTTCTCTTAATTTCAACAAAATCCATTTGATTTATCTTTAAATTAAAATATGTGTTCTTTATTTCTGTATTTAATATGTTTGTATCTTCCACGTAATTTTGGTCATAAACATTATTTATGTCATCATGAGTATAGATTATGTTAGAATCATTGATTTTTACTCCTGTATGAAAAAAATCTATAAATTGCCTATAATCACAACCTGGAGTATATAATCTTAGCAATTCTCCATTTTTTGTATAGCTTGCTAACATTTCATTGTTACCTATTATTGCATCATTAAAATATTTTTTTTCCATTTGTTAAAATCTTCCTTTCAGATTCTTATGCTATGATATATATAAATTTATTCTAGAACTTTTACTATCATCTGTTCTAAGTCTTTTAATTTTTGATTTAATTTTTCGATTTCTTCATCTCTAGTTGATTCTACAAGAATTTCTTTCTTTACAAGTTTTTCCATGTATCTTAATTCTTCTTTTAATAAACTTATTCTTTCTATAGCTTCTAATCTTAAAGGTCTATATTGAACAGGTTCATCAACTTTATTGATGTATTTGATTTGTTCGTCATTTAATTCATATACCTCACCAAATTCTGGTATTGTGACTGGTATATTAGTTGTTTCTAATATTTTATCTCTTAGTACTTCTTGTCCCTCTGGCTCTCCATGCACTAAGAATATATGCTTTGGTTTTGTTATAAAAGAATATATAAAGTTTAATAACCATTCTTGATCAGCATGACCTGAATATCCTTCAATATATTCTACTCTTGCATTTACAGCAATTTCCTCTCCAAAAATTGTAACTTCCTTTGCTCCCTCAACAATCTTTCTTCCTAGAGTTCCAGGAGCTTGATATCCAACAAATAGAATTGTATTATTTGGATTCCATAAATTATGCTTCAAATGATGTTTTATTCTTCCTACTTCACACATTCCGCTTGCTGAAATTATTATTGATGATTCATTACTTTCATTTAATGCTTTAGATTCATCTGCTGTTTTAGTAAATTTTAAACCCGGAAATTCTAGAGGATTATCACCTTTACTCATTGCTTCTTTTACATCATCATCAAACAAGTCTGTATTTTGCTTAAATATTTCTGTAGCTGAAATAGCTAATGGGCTATCTACATAAACTGGAACTCTCATAAGAGTTTCATATTTTTTCCTAAATTCAGGATCATCTTTTGTCTCTTTTAATTTATTTAATTCATATAAAATTTCTTGTGTTCTTCCAACAGCAAATGATGGTATAACTACTGTTCCATTTTTATCTAGAGTTTCTGAAACAATATCTAAGAATAATTCTGCCTTATTTTCATTTTGCATATGATGTCTATTTCCATATGTTGATTCCATTACTAAATAATCTGCTGTTTCAATCATTGTAGGAGATGCTAAAAGAGGCAAATCATTATTTCCTAAATCCCCTGAAAATACAACTTTTTCAGTTTTACCATTTTCTGTAACCCATACTTCAATTATACTAGATCCTAACATATGACCTGCATCGTTAAATCTTACTTTTATATCTTCATTAACATCTACAATTTCATCATATTTTACTGGTTGAAATATTTCTAAACACTCGATTGCTTCTTCTGATGTATATAATGGATCTAATGGTTTTTCTCCTTTTCTTACTCTCTTTTTATTCTTCCACTCGATTTCCATTTCTTGTATATGACCGCTATCTGGAAGCATTATACTACATAAATCACATGTTGCTTTTGTTGCAATTATTGGTTTTCTAAAGCCTTCTTTGTATAATTTTGGTATTCTTCCAGAATGATCAATGTGAGCATGTGTTAATAGCATAAAATCAATTTCATTTACATTAAAAGCAAATTCATCGTAATTTTTATCTTGTTCTCTTACTTCAACACCTTGATACATTCCACAATCAACTATAAATTTATATTTATTTGTTTCAATCAAAAAATTTGAACCTGTAACAGTTTTTGTCGCTCCTAAAAAAGTTATATTCATATTTTCTTTCTCCTTCTTTTATAATCTTAAACTATTCAGCATTTTCGCCTTTTGAAGCCATTTTCAATTCTGCCAATCTTTCTACTGTCATTAGAACTTGACGAGGTTTGCTTCCTTCATAACCAGAAATTATTCCTCTTTCTTCCATCTGATCCATGATTCTTCCTGCACGAGCATATCCTACTTTAAACTTTCTTTGTATGAATGATGTTGATGCTGTTCCAGTTTCTACAACTGTTTCTATAGCATCCATTAAAAATGGATCTGTCTCATCATCTTCATCTGCTTGTTCTTTTAATTCTTTGTCAGATTTATTTGCATTCTCAATAGATTGTATTATATCTTCACTGTATGTAACTTCTCCACCATTAGACTTTAAAAATGCAACTATATTTTCTACTTCTTTATCTGATACAAAAGCACCTTGAATTCTCATAGGTTTTGGAACACCTGTTGGATAAAATAGCATATCACCTTTACCAAGTAATTTTTCAGCTCCTGCCATATCCAAAATAGTTCTTGAATCTACTTGTGATGAAACTGCGAACGCAATTCTTGAAGGAATATTCGCTTTAATCAAACCTGTTATTACATCAACTGATGGTCTTTGAGTCGCAATAACCAAATGCATACCTGCAGCTCTTGCTTTTTGAGCTAATCTACAAATTGCATCTTCAACATCATTCTTCGCTACCATCATCAAGTCGGCTAACTCATCTATTATTATTACAATATGAGGCAACTTTCCTGCCCCTTCTTCTTCTTTTAAAGCCTCATTATATCCTTCTATATTTCTAGCACCTTTTTCTGCAAAAGACGCATATCTATTCTCCATTTCTTGTACAGCCCATGCAAGAGCACCTGCTGCTTTTTTAGGATCTGTGACAACTGGAATTAGTAGATGTGGAATTCCATTATAAACAGAAAGTTCAACAATTTTAGGATCTACCATTACCAATTTTACTTCGCTTGGTTTTGCCTTATAAATTATGCTCGTAATTAAAGTATTTATACAAACACTCTTACCAGATCCTGTACTACCTGCAACTAAAACGTGAGGCATTTTTGCTATATCTGTTACAACTGCTTGTCCACTAACATCTTTACCTAATCCTACAGATAATTTAGATTTAGCATCAACAAAATCATCTGACTCTAGAATATCTCTTAAATGTACTGTTTCATTTTCTGTATTTGGTATTTCGATTCCCACAGCTTGTTTTCCAGGTATAGGTGCTTCTATTCTTATTGATTCTGCCTTTAAGTTAAGTGCTATATCATCTGCTAAATTCGCAATTTTGCTAACTCTTACTCCTTCTGCTGGTTTCAATTCATATCTAGTAATTGCTGGTCCTACAGATACATTTTCTACTTTTGCTGATACTCCAAAACTATATAATGTTTTTTGTAATTTTGTTGCAGTTTCCGTAACTGCCTTTTTTCCACCTTTTACTACTCTTGAAGTTCCTTCTTGTAATAACTCTATAGGAGGTGTTATATAATTTTCATCTTCCATTATAAGTGTTTGATGCTCTAGATTTAATACTTCTTTAGTTTTGTCTTCTTTTTCTTCCTCTTTCTTTTCAAATAAACCATTATTTTCATTTGATATTGGTTCTGAAGTTCCAGTTATATCGTTTGCAATTTGTGTTATTGATTTTTTTGATTTTTTTGGAGCTCTTTCGTTTAAGTTTATTGTCATTTGATCTTCTGTAGCTTCCAAACTATTCTGAATCATAGCTGCTTTTCGTGCCGCTCTCTCTTCTTTTTCTCTTTCTCTTGCAAGCCTTCTTTCTTCTCTTGCTTGTTTTCTTGCATTTAATCTTTCTTCTGCCCTCTGGTTTAATTCTTCCTCTTCTTCATATTTTTCATTCATTCTTTCTTTTTTACGTTCTTTGAAATCTTCTATATACTCAGCTAATAGCTCACTTGGCTGAATTCCTAAAATGAACATCACTAATACAGTTGCTATACCTATAGATAAAACTACTGCTCCAAATTTACCTAAAAGTTTAGCTAGTGGGACTGCAACTAACGCTCCAATTGCTCCTCCACCCATGTTTTTTTCGCCTAGGCTATAAGCTTCTTGAATTACCGTTTCAAAATTATTATCTACATTTAAATTTCCAGTTGAAATTTGATATACTGTCATAGAATTTGCTATACATAACAAAACCACTGTATACTGAAAAACTTTTGCTCTAAAAAATTCTTTATTATCACATGCTAGCAAAATTGCGACTGCAAAGGTGCCTAAAGGTAATATATATTTTATTCCCCCAATTAGGCCTCCTAATATTGGATTAATATATTGTCCCATATATCCTGCATTTGTATAAATTAAAATTATTAATAAAATACTTATAATCATTAACGAAACAATAGCTACATCTGCTTGTTTTCGTTTATTTTTCTTTTTTCTTCTCTTTGCCATTTTACATCCTCCTAAGCACTTCTGTTAGTACTCTCTTAACTTAATAAGGACGGACAGAACTGTCCGCCCTTATTTAATTTATTTAAGCTCTTTCCTATTATTTTGTATTGTCTTTAATTCTTCCTGTAGAGTTACTGCAACTTTTGTTAATTCTTCATCGAGAGTATTAGACACTTTCGTTAAAACTTCTTCAACAACTGTAGATACCTTTTCTAATACATTATCAGCATAATCTTTTGTACCTCTAGATACTTCTCTTGACATTATATTAGCTTCTTCTAAAATTGTCTGTTTTTGATCATATGCTTGTCTTGTAATTTCATGTTCATCTACCATTGCAATTATTCTGTTTTCAGCTTCTTTTACAATCTCATCTGCTTCTTTTTTAGCTTCTACAATTATTCTCTCTCTTTCCTCTTTTACCCATTTAGCTTGTTTCAATTCATCTGGTAATTTTAGATTTATTTCATTAATTAGTTCTATCAATTCTTCCTTGTCTACAATTACCTTGCCTGAAAAAGGTACTTTTTTAGCATTCTCTAATTGTTCCTCTAAACTATCTAATAATGTATATATTTCCATTTTTACCCCTTTCGATTTAAGAATATCAATTTCGCCCTTCCATAAACTCTGAAGTCATAAATATTAATGTTTATCTTGTTTAAAATTTCTAAATCTCTTTTTTCTTCATCAGTTTCGACAATCATAATTCCATTCTCATTTAATATATTTAATTCAAGAATTTTTTCTACTGCCTTGCCTATCAAATTAAATTTATATGGTGGATCTAAAAATATAATATCAAACTTATAATTTTTTAATTCCTCCAAAGCTTTCAAGTAATCTTTAGTAATAATTGTAGATTTATCTTTTAAATGTGTCTTTTCAATATTCTTTTTCAAAATTTCTGAAGCTTTATAAGAATTATCACAGAAAACTGCATGTTTTGCCCCCCTACTAAGTGACTCTAATCCAAGTGCACCACTTCCTGCAAATAAATCCAAAACATTAGAGTCAAGAATTTGCAACTGTATAATACTAAATAGTGATTCCTTAACTCTATCTAATGTTGGGCGAGTATCATTGCCTTCTAACGTATATAAGTTTGTACCTCTAGCTGTTCCACTTATAATTCTCATAAAATACCTCTTTTACTATATAATACATTTTATATTTTTTTAAAAATAAGTCAATAGTATTAATATAATTGTAATACACATTTAACGTTCCTGTCACATTGATTGTTTTCGCTCTTTTTCAGCTACAAATTCATGTTTTTTCATGTGTTTTTTACAAATTGTAAAACATAAAGACAAGGAATTACTATAATTCCTTGTCTTTCTTTAGTAAAACGACTAATTAATTTTCATCATTAACATCTTTCAAAAGTTCTAACTGAGATATTAATAATGATTCCATCTTAGCTTTATATATATCAAATTGTCTTTGAATTTCTTCTAGTTCTTTTCTTTTGTCCTTAATTTCTGTTTCTAAGATTTCTACTTGCTTTTTAGCATTAACTTGTGCATCAGCTACAATTTGTTCTGCTTGCTGTTTTGCAATGTTCTTAACATCTTCAGCTGTAGTTTGAGCCATAAGTAATGTGTTTTGTAAAGTATTTTCAATTGTTTTATATTGAACTAAACTATTATTTAATTCGTCTATTTTATCTTTTAATGATGTGTTTTCTTTATAAATCTTTTCATAATCATTAGTTACTTCATCCAAAAAATCGTCAACCTCAAAAACATTATATCCATTTACTTTTTTTCTTGAAAATCTTTTATTTTCTATATCTAATGGTGTTAGCATATTTCCCTCCTTAAAATGAATGGATGCTAGATATTAATTTAAGATAAAACTCAAATACTTTCTAACACCAACCTTCAAATTAATTATTATTTTTTAGCCATGAAACTGATATTTTACTTTTTAATTCTTCATGTGCTGTTTCGTTTGAAATTTCATAGTTTATTGGAGCTGCCAAGAAAATAGAATTAGAAATTTTTTGCATATGGCCATCTAAAGCTGCAACTCCCCCACTAACGAAATCAACAATTCTTCTTGCAACATCCTTATTAACATATTCTAAATTTATTATTATTGATTTTTTCTCTTTTAGAGCCATACAAATTTCTTCTGATTCTTCAAAAGTTGTTGGTTGTTTGATTACCATTTTAACTTGTTGTACTTGTGGCATATTAACTACTTTATTTTTCTTTCCGAATAACTTCTTTTCTTCGTATTCTTCTTCTTGAATATCTTCGTTTTCATAATCATATCCTTGATTTTCAAAGTCTTCTTCTTGATTTGTTTCAACTCCGAAGAAATCCATTACTTTATTGATTATTGCTCCTGCCATTTAAAAAACCTCCTAATTTTTTCATTGGTATCATATTGATTATAGTATCTTACTTTTTTTTTGTGTTGTCAATACTTTTTATTGTTATATTTGTTTTTTAACGTTTTTGTAATATTTTTGTAATACGGGCGTCATCTACATTTCCGGCTTTAATAATATCTCATCATATAAATTGATACTTGGAATAGCTTTTATTTCTTCACTTTTATAACCGAAGTTCTTTCAACTCTTCTGTTGTATAATTGTCGACTAGAGAAAATTTACCATTTTCCTTTAATATTTTTACAGGAATTTTGTCAGTATATCCCGCTCTATTCCTTATTACATAGCTAATTTCATTTTCTCTTATAATAGATGCTTCTGGCACTTTTAATCCTGAAGCACTCCACCATATTATATCTATTGATACTTTTCTATAATTTATTAAGTACTCAACATCTTTTTTTATTTCAAAAACTATAATTTTAGAATCTTTAGATGCTTCATTTATACTTTTTATTTGTGCAGCTATCTCTTGAGTATTTGCTAAACGTATTTTTACAAAATCATTTACTTTTGCATTTCTAGCTTCATCTGAATCAACTATTGTCGCTATGTAACATTTAAAGTTATCAACTATCTTACCACATTCTGAACTTGTCCCTACTAGTTGGCCTGTTTTGATGCTTATATTTTCGAGTTGTTCTTCTGTAATTTTTGAAAAATCCTTAGTACTAAAATAATCCTCATATCCATCAATTTTATATGAAACAATTCCACTTTTTTTCGATTTTACATATTCTGAATTTGATATTAACTTCTTTTCATATTTTTCTTTTTCTGCCAATATTTCGCTTATGTAAGAGCCTGATGGGCTAAGTTCTCCTATTATTTTAGCTTTCTTTGTCATTGTCTTATTTAATTGTTTTTTATATTCCACTACTTCACTCAAGTCATTCGTGCTAGATATTTTTTCTATTAATTCACTAATTTGTCTATTTAATATTTTTATATCATTAGTAAAAATTGTTTTCTCGCCATCTAGTGCTTTTTGATATTGTATATCCAATTCTTCAATTTTTTGCAATATTTCTTCTTCATCATTTGTATAATACCTAAATACCTGACTTCCTTTAGAAACTTTCTCACCTTCGTTTTTTATTTGCACTATTCCATTTTTGTAATTTTCTCCCTTAAGAACATTTTCATCTCTTATTATATACCCTACTACAGTATCATTTTTTTCTATCGATCCTTTTTCAATAACAACTATATCAGTTGGATGAAGTATTAATCCTAACACTCTGTTTCCAAAAATAATGCATATTAAAATTATAATTATAATCAACATTGCAGTAGCCTTGCTAACAAAAGAGTCTTTATTGTGCAATTCTTTATTATTTTTGTTTGACAATTTCTTTTTCACCTCATTTGTACTATTACATAAATTAATATTATCGTTCATTTTCTATATCATTTAATATAATCTCAATATTATTTTCTATATTTTCCAATGCATTAAGCCATATAGTTTCTTTATTTTTTTTAAACCAAGTAATCTGCCTTTTTGCATATCTTCTCGTCTCCATTTTTATTTTCTCAATCATCTCTTCATAAGTCATATTGCATTCTAAATAATCCCTTACCTCTTTATATCCTAGTCCTTGCATTGCTGTTGGAAATTCTTGATATTTTTTTAGTAAGTTTTTTACTTCATCAACTAACCCTTGCTCTATCATTAAATCAACTCTTTGATTTATTCTATCATATAATAATTGTCTATCCATATTCAAAGCAAAAATATGATAATCATATTTTACCTCTTTTCTAGATTCCATTTCTTGCTCTGTTTTTGTTTTTCCAGTTTCATGATATATTTCTAAAACTCTCATTATTCTTTTTCTATCATTACTACTTATTTTTTTCATTGCTATAGGGTCAATCTTTACAGCTTCATTGTATAATTGTTCTAAGCCTTTTTCTTCACAAATTTTTTCTAACTGTTTCCTATACTCTTCATCAAAATTCACTTCTGTATATTCTATTCCATAAATTAAAGAATCTATATATAAGCCAGTTCCGCCTACCACTATAGGCACTTTTCCTTTTTTCAATATTTCTACTATAGCTTCTTCAGCTTGCTTTTTAAAATCTGCAACACTATATCTAATATTAGGTTCTATAAAGTCTAATAAATAATGTTTAATCCCTTCTCTTTCTTCTTCATTTGGCTTTGCTGCTCCTATATTCATATCTTTATATATTTGCATTGAATCCGCCGAAATTATTTCACCATTTATTCTTTTAGCCAGTTTAATAGATAATGCAGTTTTACCTGAAGCTGTTGGACCACAAATTACTACAACCTTAGGTTTCATATCATACTCCTGTTTATTTTCTTCTTGAGAATTTTTTTTCTAAATCAAATTTGTTCATTTTTATTGCTGTTGGCCTTCCATGAGGGCAAGTAAATGGATTAGGAAGTTTTAATAATTCTTCCAATAAGGCATGTACTTCTTCATCATTTAAAGCCATATTAGCTTTTACAGCAGCTTTGCAAGCAATTGTAGCAATAAATTTTTCTTCAATTTCTTGTTTTGCTGTTCTTGCAACAGTATTAATTTCATCTAAAGTTTCTAAGAATAAAGCTTTTGTATCTAAATCGAAACATATATCTGGTACTCCAGTAAGTTTTATTGTATTTTCTCCAAAATAATCCAATTCAAATCCAGCTTTTTCAAATACATGCCAGTTATCTCTTACTATGTCCATTTCTTTATGTGTAAGATTGATTATATCTGGTAGTAATAACATTTGTGAGTCTTTTTCGCCATCACTATAAAAATTCTTTTTAACTTTTTCATACATAATTCTTTCGTGAGCTGCATGTTGATCGATTATGTATAATTCTTGCTTTATTTCTATTATTATATATGTAGAAAAAGCAATTCCTATAAACTTATAAGATGGAGCCTTGTATGTCTTTTTCTCCTCAAATACTGAAAAATTATTATTTTTTATCGTCTCATATGGTGTAAAAGGTGTTTTTTCAAGTTCCTCCTCTACAGTAACTATATCATCTGCTGAGTTCTCCTTGTCCTCTTCTACTTGCACTATTTTCTTTTTTCTACCAAATATCTTATCATACATTTCATCAAATTCAGGATCTTCTACATTATTAATAGTTTCATCCTGTGTTTTTGACTCTTCTTCATTTGAATCATCTAATTCTTCTGTATACTCTGAATCAAACTTTTTAGCCAAAGCTTTCTTTAAAATTCTATCTACATCATCTTCACTTGATTGTAAAATTTGATTGTTTGCAACATAGTTCTCTTCTTCATTTTCAGCAACATCCTCTTCTTTTTCACTATCTTGTAAACTTTCTACACTTTTTACATTTTCTACACTTTCCTCTTCTAGCTTATCAACTTCTTCAACTATTTCTTCTTTATTTTCTTCGTCTTCTTTATCTTTCAAAACTTCTGATGAATTAACATTTTCTATAATATTTTTTCCTTCTTCTGCATCTTCTTTAATATCTTCTTCATCAACTTTTTTATCTTCTATTTTTATTTCAGCTGTACTTTCTTCTTTTTCTTCTAAAATTTCTTTATTAGCTTCTTCTTCATTTTTTTCTTCTTTTTCATCTACTTCTATAAAAGGCTCAATTTCAACTCTATCTCTTTCCAAGTTTCTTAATTCTTCTAATTTTCTTTTTTCATCTTCAAGCTTTTTTCTATCAAACACAATATTAGGATTATTATTCAAATCTTCTAGCACTTGTTTTTGAAGCATTTCTATTTTATCAAACACATTAGCATTTATATTTAATTTCATATCATTTATACTTGTTGTGTTAACTGCTCCATAATCTTCTTTAGTTTCATTAATTGTTGGTGCTTTTTGAGTATAATCATTTTCTTCTTTGTAATCCTCATTCTTATTTTCTTCACTCTTTTTATTATATATATCTTCTACTAAATTTTTTTCTGGAACTTCCCAATCCTCTTTCTTTTTCTTGTTTTTAAAGAATTTTCCAAACAATTTTTTCTCTTCTAATATAGTTAATCCATTTTCTATATTTTCTTCTTCTTTTTCTTTAACAACATTTTCAACTAATTCTGTTCTTGATAAAGCTTCTTTTATAGCATGATAAACAGCTTTAAAGACAGTACTTTCATCAGCAAATCTCACTTCTAATTTTGCTGGATGAACATTAACATCTACTTTAGATGGATCCATCTCAACATTTAAAACTAGAAATCCATATTTTCCTACTGTTAAAAGTCCTTTATAAGCTTGTTCTGTTGCTCCTGCTAAAGTTTTATCTTTAACATATCTTTTATTTACAAAAAATATTTGGTTTGTTCTATTTGATCTTGCAATTTCTGGTTTTCCTACTACTCCTTTAACTTTTATACCTTCATATTCATACTCTGTATCTACAGTTGCACTAGCAATATCTTTGCCAAAAATGCTATAAATTACATTATTTAAATTTCCATCTCCATATGTTTTTACTATAACTTTACCACTATTTACTAATTTAAAAGCTATATCAGGATTAATCAAAGCTAATCTTGTTATTACATCTTCAATATAACCTGCTTCTGTATAATCTTTTTTTAAGAATTTATATCTTACTGGGGTATTAAAAAATAAATTCTTAACTGTTATAGTTGTTCCAACAGGGCATCCTATTTCTTCTTTATCAATTACATTTCCAGCTTCAACAACAATTCTATTTCCTATTTCATCATCCTGTTGTTTAGATATTAATTCAACATTAGCTATTGCTGCAACACTTGCCAAAGCTTCTCCTCTGAAGCCCATAGACTTTACAACATCTAAATCCTCAGCTTTTCTTATTTTACTTGTTGCATGTCTTTCAAAGGCAATTTCCATATCATCTTGTGCAATTCCTTTTCCATTATCTGTTATACGTATGTATGATATTCCACCATTTCTAATTTCTACTGAAATATTAGTTGCTCCAGCATCTATTGAATTTTCCACTAACTCTTTTACTACTGATGCTGGTCTTTCTACTACCTCTCCTGCAGCTATTTTATTTATTGTTAAATCATCTAATAAAACTATGTTTCCCATGATTTCCCCCATCAAAACTTATTCCATTTTGATTAATTCTATCACAAAAGATTTTAAAAATCTACATTTCTTAAATTTTTATAAAAGTAAATTCATGAAGTTCATAAATATAAAAA
The DNA here is from genome assembly GCA_947581825.1 of uncultured Clostridia bacterium. Lineage (GTDB taxonomy): Bacteria > Bacillota > Clostridia > TANB77 > CAG-508 > CANPVP01. Next base: position 87,924 of record CANPVP010000004.1, read on the forward strand.
AAACATTATAATTTTGAAAAAAGCGCATTGAAAGTAAATTTTATTAGAAATTCTTAACTAAATTTTATGGAAATAGTTCACGCTTGTTCGTGAAAGGGTGCCATAAAATTAGTTTAGAATTTCTTTAAAATTTTGCTTGAACGAGCATTTTTGAAAAATCATAATGTTTTTTTCGCAAGTTAATATCTCTACTATTGTATATTAACGGGAGACCTCTGGTCTCCCCTACAACGCGCATACTAACTCTTGCATCAAATCATGTACTGGTACAATTTTATCTATTCTATCTACATTGCTTCCACAAAATACTAAACCGTCATTTACATTTCCTTTTACTGAATTTATCAAAGCTTCTGTAATACAATATGGACTACTTGCTACATTACAAGTTTTTATGCAGTTATAGCATCTATTTATTTTACAATTATCTTTTTCTACATTTTTTATAAAATTGTTATTTAAAGCTCTTCCAGGCATTCCAACTGGGCTATCTATTATCTTTATATCTTCTTTTTTTGCATTAACATAAGCCTCTTTGAATTCCATAGAAGCATCACATTCATTTGTTGCTACAAATCTTGTTGCAATTTGAACGCCATCAGCTCCTAAATCAAGATATTTTTTTATATCTTTTGAATCCCAAATTCCTCCTCCTACAACAACTGGAATCTCTTTTTCTGTTTCTTTTTCTATTTCTTTTATATAATTAATAACCTCTGTTGTTATATTTTCTAATTTGTTTTCTCCATTTAATTCTTCCTTTTTAAAACCTAAATGACCACCCGCTTCTGGTCCTTCAATTACTATCATATCTGGTATGTAATTATATTTTTTTCTCCAATGTTTAACTATAAGCTCACAACATCTTAATGATGACACTATAGGAGCAATTTTAGTATTACTTCCTTTTACATATTCGGGTAATTCTTTAGGTATTCCAGCACCTGATACTATTAAATCTATATTTTGATTAACACATTCTTTTACTATATCAGCATAATTCTTTAGAGCAACCATCACATTAACTCCTATTATTTTATCTTCTCCTGCAATTTTTCTTGCTTCTTCTATTTCCTTTCCAATCGCTCTTAAATTAGCTTCCATTGGATTGATTCCAAAATCATCTTCTTTATATCCTATATCAGCTGTTGATATTATTCCTATTCCGCCTTCTTTGCTAACATTACCAGCCAAATTATGCATTGAAACTCCAACTCCCATTCCGCCTTGGACAATTGGATATTTACTTATTTTATTTCCTATTTTTATACCTTTCAAAATTATACCTTCTTTCTTACTCATATTGCATTTATAACGTATTTTGTCTTAAAATGTCGTATTATGTAGTTTGTTTTTCTTCGTTATCTAGTAGTGAATACTATGTTATCATATATAGTATTCTATGTCAACAATTGACTATTCTCTTCTTGTATGATATTATGTTGTTTAATATAAGTATTTTTTTGAACTTTTATAGGAGATGTGAAATGAAATATTCTGATTTTGAAATAGAAAAATTATTTCTTCCTAAATGGGAAGAAATACCTAATATTGACTTATACATGGATCAAATTATCACTTATTTAGATGATGTTTTATCTAATATTATAAAAACCGAAAAAAATGAGAAAGAAGAAAAAATTATTACAAAAACTATGATAAATAACTATGTAAAGCAGGAACTACTTCCTGCCCCTATAAAAAAGAAATATACAAAAATACATATTGCAGAACTGATTGTAATTTGCATTTTAAAAGAAGTTTACAGTATAAGTGAAATAAAAAATCTTATTGAGTTAGCTTTGTCTACATCTGAACCTGACGTTTGTTATAATAGATTTTGTCACTTTTTCTCTAATTGTATAACTTCTACTTTTAATGCAACGCCTTATCCAAATGATGAAAATTTAACTTCTGAACAGACTATTTTAAAAAATGTTGTTCAATCTTTTGTAAATAAATTATATGTGCAAATAACTTATTTGCATATGCTTTAATATTTTATACTAAGAGTGATTATAGAAGAAAAGCTATAATCGCTTTTTTCAATTCCATCCGATGTAACACTTTTTAACTAATATGAATAGTATATACCATACTAATGATTTTTAAGTTTTACATTTTGAAAGGAGGGAATTTCTTTATGCCAGAAAATAGAGGTTGCTGTGGTGGCGGTTTCGGTTTTGGAGGAGATTGCTGTTGGATAATCATCGTCTTAATATTAATATGCTGTTGCTGTGGTGGTAATAACAATGGTTGTTGTTAAGATAGGTATAAAAAAAGAATCCTAAATAGTTTTCTATTTAGGATTCTTTTTTATTATTTTTTAATACATTCCATCCATTCCCATTGGCATTTCTTCATGTCCTCCACCACTGCAATTACACTTTTTTTCTTTCTTATCTGTTACAATACTCTCAGTTGTTAAGCACATTGAAGATATTGATGCTGCGTTTTGCAAAGCACTACGAGTTACTTTAGTTGGATCTACAATTCCTACTTTCTTCATATCTACATATTCCTCATTTTGTGCATCAAAACCAAATCCTGGAGCACTAGATTTTACTTTATCTACTATAACAGCTGGCTCTAATCCTGCATTTCTTGCAATTTGTTTTGCAGGTTCTTCTAATGCCTTTAATACTATTTTAGCTCCTATTTTTTCATCATCATTTAATTCTTTTACTAAACTTTCTACCTTAGGAATAACATTTAAATATGCTGTACCTCCTCCTGCAACAATTCCTTCTTCTACTGCTGCTTTTGTAGCAGATAAAGCATCTTCTATTCTTAGTTTCTTTTCTTTCATCTCTACTTCTGTAGCTGCTCCAACAGCTATAACTGCAACTCCACCTGCAATCTTTGCAAGTCTTTCTTGTAATTTTTCTTTATCATAATCACTTTGAGTTTCAGCTAAATTTCCTTTTATCTGTTTTACTCTACTTTCTATTGCAGTTTTATCTCCAGCTCCATCTACTATAATTGTATTTTCCTTTTGAACTTTTATTTGTCTTGCTCTTCCCAATTGTGAAATTTTTGTATCTTTTAAATCCAAACCTAAATCAGAAGTTATAACTTCTCCTCCAGTTAAAATTGCCATATCCTCTAACATTTCTTTTCTTCTATCTCCATAACCTGGTGCTTTAACTGCAACAACATTTATAACACCTCTTAATTTGTTTAAAATCAATGTAGATAAAGCCTCACTTTCTATGTCATCAGCTATTATAACTAATTTTCCAGATTGTGCAATTATTTCTTCTAATAAAGGTAATATCTCTTGAATATTACTAATTTTTTTATCTGTAATTAATATATATGGATTATCGATTATAGCTTCCATTTTTTCTGTATCTGTTACCATATATGGAGAAATATATCCTTTATCAAATTGCATTCCTTCAACTATATTCACTTCAGTTGAAGATGTTTTTGATTCTTCAATAGTTATAACTCCATCATTTGATACTTTTTCCATAGCATCTGCTATTAAACTACCAATTTCTAAATTATTAGCAGATATACTTGCAACTCTTGCTATATCTTCTTTTCCATTAACTTTAGATGTTATTTCTTTCAATCCTTCAACAGCCTTAGATACTGCTTTATCCATTCCTCTTTTTATTGCAACTGGATCTCCTCCTGCTGCAACATTTTTTACACCTTCTCTTATCATGCTTTGTGCTAAAACTGTTGCCGTTGTTGTTCCATCTCCTGCAATATCATTAGTCTTTGTTGAAACTTCTTTTACAAGTCTTGCTCCTATATTTTCATATGGATCTTCTAATTCTATTTCTTTGGCAATAGTAACTCCATCATTTGTAATTAGTGGGGCTCCAAAACTCTTATCCAAAACTACATTTCTTCCTTTAGGTCCTAATGTAACTTTAACTGTATCTGCTAAAATATTTACACCATCTAAAAGTTTTTTTCTTGCCTCTTCACCAAATTTAATTTCCTTTGCCATATTATTACCTCCTAAAAAATGTTTTATAGAATTTATAACAATTAATCAACTATAGCTAAAATATCTGATTGCCTAACTATTATTAACTCCTGACCTTCAAATTTTACTTCAGTCCCAGAATATTTGTTAATTATAACTCTATCACCCTTTTTTATATACATTTCTACATTCTTTCCGTCCACATTACCTCCAGGTCCTACTTCTAATACTTCTGCTATTTGTGGTTTTTCTTTTGAATTATTTGGTAGAATGATTCCACTTTCAGTTACTTCTTCACTTTCTACCATTTTTATTACAACTCTATCTTGTAATGGTCTAATCATATTGAATCCCTCCTTAATTTTATTTGCTAAAAAGCGGATTAACAAATTATTAAGAATTTGTAATATTCGCATAATTATATCGTATAACCTACGACACAAAAATTAGCAGTCTTCATATTAGACTGCTAATACTTTATACCTTTTCTCTCCAAAAGTCAATACTATTTATTAATTTTCATTTTTAATCTATTTTTTTATATTCACTCCCGCTATTCCCCCAATAATTCCCGAAGTTATTCCTAAAGCTATCAACATTATAGAACTTATAGTTAATATAAAATTACCATTTAGTATGCTAGATAAAGAATATATTAGCATCATATATATTAATCCAATTAAAGCTCCTAATGTTATTCCACTTTTGCGTACACTTGACATTGTTCCTGCAAATATACTTATAGAAGTTATAATAAATATACTTGGACCTATTACATTTTCACTTATATTAGTCTTCACTAATATAAACGCAATTAACATTATTAAAAAAATTGTTACAATAAAACTTTTTATAACACCAGAAAAAATACTTTCAATTGTCTTATCATTTTTTAAGTTATCAATATTTTTAGTCATAAAATTCACCTCTTTAATTATTTGGTAAATCTTATGACTAATTTTATTTTTTAGAACTATATATTAAAAATCCCACACATCTTTTTCATCTTCATATTCTTGATATTTCTTTACTTTTCCGTTATCATCTAAAAATTTGACTATATCATATTTTTTTCCAGCCGATTCCATATAGGCTCTTAAAGATCCTGTTTCATTTGAATAATATATTGATGATATAACAAAATCAATTATTAAATTACCTTCCCAGTTCATTAAACCATATGCATTTTGTTTCTTTAATACAATTAATCCATATTCTTGAATTATAGCAATATTCTCTTTTTCTGATTGACTATCATTATCCGAACCTATTTGATCATATTCAAATGGTACAGCTACCTCTCCTCTTAAATTAATTAATCCCCATTTTCCATTCTTTTTAAGTGGTATTAAATTTTCAAATATAATATTCCCACTATCTACTATATATTTATTTGTATCTAATCCTATTTGCTCATACTCTATTCCAACAATAGTCTTTCCATTTTCACCTACTATTCCATATTTTCCATTCAAAGACACTTTATATAATCCATTATCTTTATCTAATAATTCTATCGAATCATACATATTACTTATTATTACAGAAGATTTCTTGTCTTCATCTATTTTCCAAATTCCAACCTTTCCAGAAGCATCTGTTACTGTAAAAGAGTCATTATACGCATCATATTCTATATTGTTATACTTTAGTCCTAAAATCTCATTTCCTTCTGTATCTACAACTCCGTATTTATCACTTGCCGTCTGTATTGTATTTCCTTCCTCATCCGTTTTATCTGCCCCTTGTACTATAATCAAACTTTTTAATATAGCTTTCCTATTTTCATAAGTTTGCGACTCTGGCACTACAAATCCTTTTTGTTCGAGTACATCTCCAAGATTTGCTTCACTTCCCTCTATTGATTCTATAAGTACATTATCATGCTCTTCATCATAAGTTATTACTAAATTGCAAGCTTTGCTTAATCCTTCTTCTGAAACATATAGTTTTCCATCAATATTTTTTACTTCATCTTTTATTTTATATTTTTTATACTGTTCAGCACTTCTTTTCCTACTATTTGAGCCATTATTTGTATCTTTAACCTCAATATTTACTTTATATACGCCTGCTTTTCCTTCAAAAAAAGATATTGCCTCATAACCATTCATTATATAACACTTGTCAGTATCCTCGGTTTGTATTTTATACTCTCCATTATATGAGTTATATCCCATACTTGCAGCAATATCTTTTATTGGAAAATACATAGTTTCATCTTCAATAATTATATCATTAGTCTTTAAATTTTCAAGTTTTACCCCATCTATTAATATTGATGACTTTATGGTTCTTGCTATTTTTATTTGTATTATAAACATTAAGGAAGCAATAATAATTACTGCTATTGCAATTACTGCTATTAAAATCAACACCATTTTTTTTATTCCGCTTTTACTTCTCCCAGTTGGTTGTTGTTTATTTACTTCATTCAATAAATTCATTTGTACCTCCTACATTTTATAATACTTATTATAAAATTTTTCTCTAAAGTTCAACAAATTATCATTCTCTATTTCTATTCTAACTCTTTCCATAAGCTTAGTCAAGAATCTTAAATTATGAATTGATAATAATCTTACACCTAAAATTTCATTTGCCTTAACTAAATGCCTTATATATGCTCTTGAATAATTTTTACAAGTATAACAATCACATTCTGGGTCAAGTGGTCCCCAATCTCTTTCATAGGTTGCATTTCTAACAACAACTTTTCCATTCCATGTCATTGCAGTGCCATTTCTGGCTATTCTTGTTGGAAGAACACAATCACACATATCTATTCCTGCAATTGTTGCCTCTATTAAATAATCTGGTGTTCCTACTCCCATTAGATATCTTGGTTTTTCTTTTGGCATAAGTGGTGTAGTATATCTTAGAATATCTAAAAATTCTTCTTTTGGTTCTCCAACACTTATTCCTCCAATTGCATATCCTGGCAAATCCAAATTAATTAAATCTTCTGCACTTTGCTTTCTTAAATCCTTAAAAAATCCTCCCTGTATTATTCCAAAAAGAGCTTGTTTATCAGTAGTAGTATGAGCATTTTTGCATCTTATCGCCCATCTAGTAGTTCTCTCCATTGATTGCTTTGTATATTCATAAGTTGATGGATAAGGGCAACATTCATCAAAAGCCATTATAATATCTGCACCTAAATCTTCTTCTATTTCCATTACACCTTCTGGTGAGAAAAAATGTTTACTTCCATCTAGGTGAGATTTAAATTCAACACCCTCTTCATGAATTGTTCTTAAATCTCCTAAACTAAAAACTTGAAAGCCTCCACTATCTGTAAGAATTGGTCTGTCCCATTTCATAAATTTATGAAGTCCTCCCGCTTCTCTTACCAACTTACTTCCCGGTCTTAAGTATAAATGATATGTATTAGATAAAATTATTTGTGCTTTAACCATTTCTTTTAATTCTTCTGGTGTCATAGACTTTACTGTGGCTTGAGTTCCAACTGGCATAAATATTGGTGTTTGAATATCACCATGTGGAGTATGTATAATTCCTCGCCTTGCGCCTGTTTGTTTGCATTCGTGTAATAGTTCATATGTTACTGCTGGTTTCATTTCTTTCTCCTTTATTTTTATTGTATAAACATAGCATCTCCAAAACTAAAAAATCTATATTTTTCTTTAACAGCTTCTTCATACGCTTTCATTATATAATCTTTTCCTGCCAAAGCAGAAACTAACATTATTAAAGTTGACTCTGGTAAATGGAAATTTGTAATAAGTGCATCTATACATTTAAATTTATACCCTGGATATATAAATATATTTGTATCTTTTTCTGTAGCTTGAACTAGTCCATTTTCATCTGCTATAGATTCTAGTACTCTACATGATGTTGTTCCAACTGCAATTATTCGCCCACCACTCTTTTTTGTATTGTTAATTTTTTCAACATCTTCATCTTTTATATAAAAATGTTCTGAATGCATTTCATGTTCTTCTATAGTATCTACTTTTACTGGTCTAAAAGTTCCAATTCCAACATGTAAAGTTACATTTGCAATTTCAATTCCTTTTTTCTTTATCTCCTCAATTAATTCTTCTGTAAAATGTAATCCTGCTGTTGGTGCAGCAGCAGAACCTTCATATTTTGCATAAACCGTTTGATATCTGTCTTTTTCCTTTAAAGTTTCTTTTATATATGGAGGAAGTGGCATTAATCCTATTTTATCTAATATTTCATTAAAAATACCTTGATATGTAAATTTCACTTTTCTATTTCCGTTGTCCAAAACCTCTAAAATTTCACCCTCTAGTATTCCATCTCCAAATACTACTTTTGCACCTTTTAAAAGTTTTCGTCCTGGTCTTACCATTACTTCCCAAATATCTTCTTCAATTCTTTTTAATAATAAAAATTCAACAACAGCACCTGTTTCCTTCTTACCATATAATCTTGCAGGAATAACCTTTGTGTTATTTCTTACTAAACAATCTCCTGGTTTTAGATATTCTAATATATCTTTAAAATGTTTATGTTCTATAGTTTGCTCTTTTCTATTTAAAACCATTAATCTTGATTCATCTCTATTTGTTATTGGAACTTGTGCTATTAGCTCTTCTGGTAAATCGTAATTAAATTCTGAAACTTTCAAAACCTGTCCTTCTCCCTATTTTAATAATAATACATATATTATACTAAATTTCTGCCCCCAAGACAAGACTTTATTTTATATCATTTAAATTTTCTATTAATTCTTTACATTCCTTCCAATCAATAGCAATAACATTCTCATACTCTCTTTCAAGTTTCTCAGCAATCTCTAAAGTTTTATCGTTTGAATCCAAATCGGCAATTATTACATTATTTATCAAATCTTCTTTTCCATATAAAATTCTAAACAAAAGACTCCTTACTGTTCCTTCAATTTTATCTTCTTGATTTTTTACTGCCAAAATAAAATACATTTTATCTGACTTTAAATTAGCATATGTATGAGCATATTTTATTGATTTTATTACTTCTATAAAACCATATAATGCAAATATCCAAATAATAGTTTCCTTAATAAATTCTAACATGAATATTTCTCCTTTATATTCAAATGCTATAATAGATATAATATGTTTTATTTTTATAAATGTTACTGTACAAAATCAAAAATTTTTTATTAGCTATTTAACTATTTTATATAAAAAAAATATCTATATACTGTTAAATTTTACTTTATTACTATTATAAATTATAGTAGTAAATCTATTTACAAAGTAATCTCACTGTAATATAATAATTCTGCAAATTAGGAGGTATATATTTATGGATTTTAAAGAATGGAATAATTTTAATAAAGGGAACTGGTCAAAGGAAATAAATGTAAGAGATTTTATTCAAAAAAATTATACTCCTTACACTGGCGATGACTCTTTCCTAAGTGGTATTTCTGAAAAGACATCAAAACTTTGGAATAAAGTTTTAGATCTTTATAAAAAAGAAAAGGAAAATAATGGAGTTTTAGCTGTTGATAATGAAACAATTTCTACTATATCTAGCCATGATGCTGGATATATTGATAAAGATTTAGAAGAAATTGTTGGACTTCAAACAGATGCACCTTTAAAAAGAGCAATCATGCCTTTTGGTGGTATCAAAATTGTAAAAAAATCTTGTCAAGCATATGGAAAAGATACTACTCCAGAAATAGATTATATTTTTAATAATATTCGTAGAACTCATAATGATGGCGTCTTTAGTGTATACACTAAAGACATCCGTGCAGCTAGATCATCACATCTAATAACTGGTCTACCTGATGGTTATGGTAGAGGACGTATAATAGGTGATTATAGAAGAGTTGCTTTATATGGTATCGATGAATTAATCGAACATAAAAAAACTGCATTAGAATCATTAAGTATGAACAGCTTTTCTGAGGAAATAATAAGAAAAAGAGAAGAAATGCATGATCAAATTTTAGCTTTAGAAGAATTAAAAGTTATGGCTTCTAAATATGGTATCGATATTTCTAGACCTGCAGGAACTGCAAAAGAAGCAGTTCAATGGACTTATTTTGCATATTTAGGTGCAATCAAAGAACAAAATGGTGCTGCTATGAGTTTAGGTAGAGTTTCTACTTTCTTAGATATATATTTTGAAAGAGATTTGAAAGCTGGCATTATAACAGAAGAACAAGCACAAGAAATTATGGATCATTTCATTATGAAATTAAGAATGGTTAGATTTTTAAGAACTCCTGAATATGATGAACTATTCAGCGGTGACCCTGTATGGGTTACAGAGTCTTTAGGTGGTATGGGAGTTGATGGAAGAACTTTAGTTACTAAAAATACTTTCAGAACACTTCATACTCTTACAACTTTAGGACCTGCTCCTGAACCAAATATGACTATACTTTGGTCAAGATATCTACCTGAAAATTTCAAAAAATTTGCTACTTCCCTATCTATTAAAACTTCATCAATACAATATGAAAATGATGATTTAATGAGAACTTACTGGGGAGATGATTATGGAATTGCTTGTTGTGTTTCAGCAATGCGAATTGGTAAACAAATGCAATTTTTCGGAGCAAGATGTAATTTAGCAAAAACTTTGCTTTACTCAATAAACGGTGGTAAAGATGAAATATCAGGAAAACAAATAACTCAAAAATTTGAACCTATAACTTCTGAATATTTAAATTATGATGAAGTAATGGAAAAATTTGATATAATGATGAACTATGTTTCTAGAATATATATTAAGGCATTAAATGCTATTCATTATATGCATGATAAATATAATTACGAAAAATTAGAAATGGCTCTACATGATGATGAAATCTTTAGAACTATGGCAACAGGAATCGCTGGTCTTTCTGTTGTTGCAGATTCCCTTTCTGCAATTAAGTATGCTAAAGTAAAAACTATTCGTAACGAAAATGGACTAGTTGTCGATTACGAAATTGAAGGAGATTTCCCTAAATACGGAAATGATGATGATAGAGTTGATGACATAGCAGTAGATGTTGTAAAAAGATTCCTTGGAAAATTAAAGAATCACACAACATATAGAAATTCAAAAACAACTATGTCTATATTAACAATTACTTCTAATGTTGTTTATGGTAAGCATACTGGAAATACTCCAGACGGAAGAAAAGCTGGTGAGCCTTTCGGTCCTGGTGCTAACCCTATGCATGGTAGAGATAAAAATGGAGCTTTAGCTGTAATGAATTCTGTTGCAAAATTACCTTACTCATATGCAGAAGACGGAATTTCATATACATTCTCAATAACTCCTAAAGCTCTTGGAAAAGATGAAAATTCAAGAATAAATAATTTAATAACAATGCTAGATGGATATTTTATCCAAGAAGGTCATCATATCAATGTAAATGTTTTTGATAGAGCTCTTCTAGAAGATGCAATGGAACATCCAGAAAAATATCCTCAACTTACTATTCGTGTATCTGGTTATGCTGTAAACTTTACAAAACTAACTAGAGAACAACAATTAGATGTTATTAATAGAACTATTCACGAAAAAATTTAAAACCTTATAAATTATCAATATATTAAATATCAGGTGGCCAATTGGTCGCCTGTATCTAAAAATTTAAAAAATAGGAGATTTTATGGATAACAAAATTTTAGGAAATATACATTCTTTTGAAAGTTTTGGAACTGTTGATGGTCCAGGCGTGAGATTTGTAATATTTATGCAAGGGTGCTCCCTATCTTGTAAATATTGTCATAATAGGGACACTTGGGAATTAAATCAAGGAACTAAGTATTCTGCAGATGAATTAATAGATACAATATTAAAATATAAAAATTATATTCTCCCAACTGGTGGTGTTACTGCTACAGGCGGAGAGCCTCTACTTCAAGTTAAATTTTTAATTGAGCTTTTCTCAAAATTAAAAGCACTTGGAATTCATACTGCAATAGATACTTCTGGTATGTTTGATTTAACAGAAGATATAAAACATCTATTAAGTTTAACAGACCTAGTACTTTTGGATATAAAGCATATCGATGATGAAAAATGCAAAAAATTAGTCGGTCATTCTAATATTAAAGAATTGCAATTTGCAAAATATCTTAGTGACAATAATATTCATATATGGATTAGGCAAGTAATCATTCCTGGAATAACAGATGATGAAGCTGATTTAAAAAAGCTAAAAGAATTTATATCAACACTAAAAACTGTTGAAAAAATCGAACTTTCTCCTTATCATAATATGGGCAAATATAAATGGATTAATTTAGGTCTAAAATACGAATTAGAAAATGTTAGAACTGCTAACGATTCTGATATAGAACGTGCGAAAAAAATATTAGGAATGCTATAAAAGGAAGCTATAAAATAGCTTCCTTTATCTTATCCATATTTTCAATTGCAGTTTTATATCCAAATTTAAAACATAAATCCATTTTGCCTAAATCCAATAACCCTGTTCCATCAGTAGAAACTTTTAAAATATAATCACTAGAATTCAAATTTTTCTCAAATATTTTATCTCCCATAATGTCTACTGTTTTCATAATTATATCCATTATATTACTTTTTTTATTAATTTTGTCACTCTCAAAACTAATCGCAATTACTTTATCTGCTCCCTGCCTTCTTACTTCTTCAACTGGAATATTATCTAAAATACCACCATCCATAAAAGCATATTTATCATATTCAAAAGGACAAAAAACAGCAGAAAAACTACTACTTGCTCTTACAGCTTTTCCAACTGAAATATTCGTTATATACCTTTCATTTAGCTGTTCACCTAACAAACCATTTGTAAATACATACTCCTTTTCACTTATTAAATCTACTGTAGGTATAACAATTGGCATTTTTATATCTTCAATGTTTTTAATGCCTTTTTCCCCTGCTAATTTATCGCATACTTCTTCCAGCCTTTGATTTGACCTTAAACCTTTTATCCTTATTTCTTTATTTCTCATATAATTGGTTATTCCCATTATAATAGGACCACTATTAATAGTAGCAATTTCTTTTGCATGTTTTTTAAATAATGAATATATTTCATCAGGAGAATATCCCATTGCATATAAAGCTGAAACCATACTACCAGAGCTAGTTCCACCTATTACATCTATTTTTATATTATTTTCTTCAAAAGCCTTTAGAACTCCTGCATGTGCTACTCCTCTAATTCCACCACCTGATAAAGCTAAACCTAAAGTCACTTAACAACACCTCTTGATTATTTCTTTTCCTACCTATATTATTTCCAATTAAAGGAAATCTATTCAGTAAGTAGATGTTGTTTATGTAATAAAAAATTAAAAAAAAAAAATGAATTCTCAAATTTAAGAATTCACCTTTTTTATATTTACTAATCGTTTGCTGAATATGGTAATATAGCAATATGTCTAGCTCTCTTAACAGCTAAAGTAATATCTCTTTGATGTTTTGCACAAGCTCCTGTTGCTCTTCTTGGTAAGATTTTTCCTTTTTCATTAATGAACTTTCTTAATTGTTCTGGATTTTTATAATCTAAAACAAAATTTTTGTCGCTACATAAAGCACAAACTTTTTTTCTCATTTTTCTGAATTTTGGATTATAATCTTCATCATTGTTTCTATTATTTCTTCTATTATTTTGCTTTTTGTCTGCCATTGTTCTCCCCCATTTCTATTAATATTTCTTAGAATGGTAAATCGTCATCAGCTGTTGTTTCAAATTCTGATGAAGCACTATCTCCTGCAACACTACCAAAAGTATTTTCGAAAGTATTTCCTCCTGCTTCTCCATCTCTTTTAGAATCTGCAAAATATGCTTCTTCAGCTACAACCTCTGTTGCATAATGTTTTTGACCATTTTCGTCATCCCAATTTCTTGTTTGAATTCTTCCTATAACACCTACTTGTTGACCTTTTTTAAAGTATTTGCTACAGAATTCTCCTTGTTTACTCCAAGCAACCACATTTATAAAATCAGCTTGTCTCTCTTCTCCTTGCTTTGCAAATCTTCTATTTACTGCTAAAGTAAAACTTGCAACTAATGTATTATTAGTTTGAGTATATCTAACTTCTGGGTCTCTTGTTAGTCTTCCCATTAAAACTACTTTATTCATATATTACCTCCTAAATTTTATAAATATAGTCCCTTTATTTTCTATTTTAGTCTTCTTTACGAACAACTATAAATTTAATAATTTCATCAGTGATTCTATAATTTCTTTCTAGTTCTGCTACTAGAGTTGGTTTTGCTTCAAAGTTAAATAAAACATAAAAACCTTCTTGGAATTTTTTGATATCGTATGCTAATTTTCTTTTTCCCATTTCTTCAACTGACTCAACTTTTCCTTCATTATTAATTATATCGCTGAATTTTGTTATTAGGTTTTTAATACCTTCTTCTTCAACAACTGGACTAATAATGATAACACTTTCGTATTTATTCATTATATTTCACCTCCTTATGGATATATAACCCACACTTTTATGTGTGAGTAAGGAATTTTATTCCAAACTTGCATTATTATAACACAGTCTTGCAGTATTTTCAAGACTTAAACAAAAATAAATTAGTAAAATTGTAGTGGTGACCAGCGGTCGCCCATTCTATTAAGTATTAAATAAAATTATCATATATGAAGCATACATAACTAAATAAGTAATACCATTTGTTCTACTCATCTTATTTTTAGGTGGTATCAATGGGAACAAAGCTAGAATTACTGTTGCTATAATCAAAATTAAAATTTCCATATTATATGCTACATTATATATAATAGGACTTATTAAAGCAGATACTCCAACTATAAGTAACATATTGAAAATGTTTGAACCAATAATATTACCTATAGCAATATCACTATTTCCTTTAATAGCAGCTGTAACACTAGTAACTAATTCTGGTAAGCTCGTTCCTATAGCAAGAATAGTTAAGCTTATAATTTTTTCACTTATATTAAAATGTTGTGCAATAATTACAGAATTATCAACTGTTAAATCTCCACCTATTTTTAATCCTATAATACCTAAAATAATGTATACAATATCTAATATTATATTTCTTTGTTGCTTATACTCAATAATTTCTTCTTTATCTGCATCTTTGCTATCAAACTTTTCTCCTTTTATTCCCATAAAAATTGTATATCCAATAAACATTAAGAATAAAACAATTAAAGCAATAGATTCTTCTCTTGTTATACCAAAACCTGTATTGCATAATATCATAAATATAATTGTAAAACCTAAACACATTGGTATTTCAATTAATCTAGTTTCTCTTTGAAATCTCACTGACTTAATCACTGTAGACAAACCAAGTATCAATAATAAATTACAAATATTACTTCCAACCACATTTCCTATAGCCATATCTGCATACCCTTCCATTGCAGAAGTAATACTAACAAACAACTCTGGCATAGAAGTACCTATCGAAACAATAGTTAATCCAATAATTATCTCAGGAATATGAAATCTTTTAGCAACACTACTTGATCCCTCAACCAGGAAATCTGCACCCTTAATAAGTAATACAAATCCCAAAACAATTAAAAGTACTGATAAAATCATTTATCATTCCCCTTCCTCACTATAAAAACATGTCTTTCAAGTTTATAATTATATAACATATTTTAAAATTTGGCAAGAAAATTTATTTTGACAAAAATTTGCATTTATTAAGAAAATTTTCTATGTTTTTAATTATTTTCCTTACTATACTTTAGCTTTGTTGCCATCCCTCCTCTTATGTGTCTCTCTGCTTTATTCTCATCTAAAACTTTTCTAACTTCCTTAGCAAGTATTGGATTGATCTTCAATAACCTCTCAGACACATCCTTATGCACTGTAGACTTAGAAATCCCAAATAGTTTTGCTGTTCCTCTCACTGTATCTTGTGTATCTATTATATGATGTGCTAATTCTATTGCACGTTCTTCTATTGATAACTTTCCTGCTAAAGCTCTGCTTGTTACAGTTAGGTTATGCGTAATCATTCCTTTCATACAGCAACCCCCACACAAATACTTTTATTTAAATGTATTCATGTGAGGGTTGTATTAGAACATTCTGATTTTTTAATTTGATACATCATCCTTTTTCTTCAATTTTGCCACAAAAAAGCCTTCATACAATTCATCTGGGCACACACATAATGTACCTGCTATTTCTACTGGCAACAAAGGAACTCCGTTAAATTTATTTAAATCAATTGGTAATATTTCTAGATTACCTTTTTTCATTATTTCTTTTACTACTTCTTCATTTTCCTCTTTCAAAATAGAACAAGTTGAATATATGATTTCTCCACCTTTTTTTATTATATTAGAAGCCTTTAATAATAAATCTTTTTGTGTTTTTATTGAACGCTGTACTAACTCTTCTGTATAATACTTTTCTAAATTTTTATCATCTGCATTTATTGTTCCGCTTCCACTACAAGGAGCATCCAATAGTATTTTATCAAAGGAAAACATATCACTTAATCGCCTTGCATCTTCTATCATCACATTAATACGCTCTGCACCTTGCTTAGTTAAATTATACTTTAACCTTTCTGCTCTTATCTTATTTTTTTCACAAGCAGTAATTAAAGCTTTGTTATTAGACAAACTAGCCATCTCAGTTGTTTTTCCTCCAGGTGCAGCTGCCATATCTAATATATTTTCACCTTCTTTTGGATCAACTATGATTGGCGGTATCATTGAAGACAAACTCTGTAAATAAATCTCTCCGCTATCATACATATCCATTTGTTTTATATCATTTTCTATCTCATCTTCTATTATAATTGCTTCATTATACCAGGCTACTTTGCTATATTGTATTCCTTTATTTTTCAGCTTCTCTTCAGCTTCAAAAACACTACTTTTTATATTATTAACTCTTAATGTTGTTTTTCGATTTTTAGAATAGCCTTCTAATATTTTTCTTCCTATATTTTCTCCATATTCTTCTAATATTTTCTGTTTTAAAAATTCTGGTATTCCCAACTTTTTTATTTCTCCTTAATTTATATCATACTTTTTTTATATCATATAGAAAAGATTCCTGCAACTCAAAACTTCCTAAATTTTTAGATATTTCTTATAAAACAAACTGTTACTTTTTTCCATTTATGTATATTTTTATAAGTTATGGAAATACTAATTCTAGGTGGTGATATTATGACTGGAAAAGAACTTTTATACATTGAAGATGCTTTAGGGCACGAAACTTTTATGAAATCATGCTGTCCTAAAACTTCTGCTCAATTAACAGATCCTGCTCTTTCTGCTTATGTAAAAGAATTAGAACAAAAGCACACAGAGCTATTTAACAAATTTTTTAATCTATTATAAAAGGAGGAAGGTATGGAAGATAAAGATTTAATGGAAAAAGAATTGTTGATTATCAAAGGTGTTTGTGATTTATATCTTCATGGTACTATAGAATCAACAACGCAAGATGTGCATACTACTTTTAAAGATGCACTAAATGAGTCATTAAATATTCAAAACAAAATATATAATTTAATGGCTGAAAAAGGTTGGTATAAAACTGAAAATGTTGAGCAAACAAAAATTGATACTGTAAAGCAAAAATTTGCATCAAAACAATAAAACGCTAATATTCAAAAAAAATCAATACAATATTTGATTTTTGTATAGCTGCGCAGCGACCAAACGAGGCTGTTTTCAGCCGAGTGCGATTGAAGCAACTTACAAACAGTTATTTTTTTCGTAAGTTGCGACAGCAAAGCTATAAAAAATTAAATATTGTATTGATTCATAATTAATGTCACATTTTCTATAATTCAAATTGAGAATTGTATAGTTCTGCATAACTTCCTTGTTTTAACATTAACTCTTCATGATTTCCCTGTTCTATTATATTTCCATCTTTAACAACTAATATTAAATCTGCATTTTTTATAGTAGATAATCTGTGTGCTATAATAAATGAAGTTTTTCCTTCTGTTAATTTATCCATTGCCTTTTGTACTAATTCTTCTGTTCTAGTATCTACATTTGAAGTTGCTTCATCTAATATTAAAAATGGTGTTTTTTGTAACATTGCTCTTGCAATTGTAAGTAATTGTTTTTGCCCTGATGATATAGTGTCATTATCTAACAAACTTGCATTATATCCATCTGGTAATGTTTTTATAAAATGATCTAACCCTACAACCTTACAAACTTCTTGAACTTCTTTATCTGTTACTCCTTCTTTATTATAAATTATATTTTCCTTTATTGTTCCATTGAACAACCAAGTATCTTGCAATACCATAGTAAATAATTCATGAATATTTTCCCTTGTTAGTTCTTTTGTAGATATTCCATCTATTTTTATATCTCCATCTGTTAAATCATAAAATTTCATAAGAAGGTTTACAATTGTTGTTTTACCTGCTCCTGTAGGTCCAACAATGGCTACTTTCTGTCCTGGTTTTGCTACTGCACTAAAGTTTTTAATTGTTGGTTTATTATTGTTATCATATTGAAATACAACATTTTGAAATTCTATTTTTCCCTTTACTTTATCTAATTCTAATTTTTTGGTTAAATTATCTTGGTTTGACATTTCCTTTTCGTCTATAAATTCAAATACTCTTTCTGATGCTGCTGCAGTTGATTGAAGAGATGTCATTGCTTGTGCCATTTGTGAAAGTGGTGATGTAAATAGTCTTACATAAGTGATAAATGCAACTATAACACCAAAAGTTATTATATCATTCATTGTAAGTAGTGCTCCCACTATACACACTGCAACATATCCAAAGTTACCTATAAAGTTCATTAAAGGTGACATTAAGCCTGATAAAAATTGACTTTTTCTATTTGCTTCATATACATTTTTATTTAACTCATCAAACTTTTCGTCTGATTGTTTTTTGCCATTATATACTTTTACTACATTTAAACCTGAATAAATCTCTTCTATATGTCCATTTAATTTACCTAATTCTACTTGTCTAGCAACAAAGTATTTTTGTGATTTGCTTAAAATTAAAAACATAAATACAAAACCAATTAAACTTGCAACAATAGCAGTAATTGCCATAATCCAACTAGTATAAAACATCATAATAATTGTACCAACAAATAGTGTTACACTACTTACTAAACTAGCTAAAGATTGATTCATACTTTGAGCAATTGTATCAACATCATTTGTTACCCTAGATAAAATATCTCCTGTTGAATGCTTATCAAAATATCTAAGTGGTAATTTGTTTATTTTAGTTGAAATCCTGCTTCTTAGTTTTTTTGCAAATTTATTAGCAACATCTGTCATTAAGATAGATTGAATAAAAGTAAATACTGCACTTGCCACATATAAAGCTACTAAAAATAAAGCTATTTTCTTTATTTCATTCATATCCATAAAAGGCTTAATTACTTTCTGCACATTTGATGGCATTTGATCTATTTTTTTATATAATTCTTCTGGCTTAGTATTTTCATTTATATCTTTCATGATTTTTAAAACTTCTTGTTGTTCTTCAATACTAATTGTAGTTCCATCAATTTCTATATTAGCCATATTTCCAGAATTTAAATTAGCAGTTATACTGTTTGTTAATATACTTAGATTCTCTTTATTTACCACCAATCCTTCTGATATTTCATCAGTCAATGCTGATAATTTGTCTGGTGCAATAATAGAAAAGACAGACCCCATAACCGCAAGTACTAATGCTATAATAATTAATATTTTAAATGCTTTTAATTCTTTAAAAAGTCTTTTTATAGCCTGTTTAAAATTTTTAGGTTTTTCTATGTTTCTTCCTCTTCCCATTCTTGGAGGTATTCTTGTTTGTTGTTTACTACTCATTTTCCAATTCCTCCTTTGATAATTGTGATAAAGCTATTTGTTTGTATACATCACACGATTGTAATAATTCCTTATGAGATCCTTGCCCTACACATTTTCCATCATCTAAAACTAATATTTTATCTGCATGCATGATTGTTCCTATTCTTTGTGCCACAATCAAAGTAGTTGCATCTTTGGTATACTTTTTCAATTCTTTTCTAAGAACACTATCTGTCTTATAATCTAATGCAGAAAAACTATCATCAAAAATATATATTTCTGGATTTCTTGCAATAGCTCTTGCAATTGATAATCTTTGTTTTTGGCCTCCTGATACATTAGTTCCTCCCTCTGCCATCAGTGTTTCATAGCCATTCTCCATCTTTTCAACAAATTCTTTTCCTTGTGCTACCTCTACTGCTTTTTTTATCTCCCCTTCTGTTGCTTTTGGTTTTCCATTATCTCCATATGATACATTATTTGATACTGTATCACTGAAAATTACTGCTTTTTGTGATACATAACCAATTTTATTATGTAAAAATTCTTGAGTATAATCTTTTACATTCACTCCATCAACTAATATCTCACCTTCTGTTACATCATAAAATCTTGGTATTAAATTAATCAATGTAGACTTTCCTGAACCTGTAGAACCAATGAAAGCAACTGTATCACCTTTGTTAGCTTTAAAAGATATATCTTTTATTACATATTCATCTCCATCAGGATATTTAAATGATACATTTTTGAATTCTACTGTTCCTTTTTCTTTAGTAATATCTTTATCTACTTTTCCATCTTTTACTGTTATATCTGTATCTAGAACCTCGTTTATACGATTGCTTGAAACTTGTGCTCTTGGTAACATCATAAATATCATTGCTAGCATTAAGAAAGACATTATTACTTGCATAGCATAAGAACTAAATACAACCATATCGCCAAAAATTAGTAATTTATCTACCATTAGAGCATCTTTAATTAAGTTTGCCCCTATAAAATAAATTCCAAGTGGTAGAAAATACATAACTAGATACATTGTTGGTGATAATATAGAAAACACCTTTTGATTGAATAACTGCTGTCTTGTAAGTTTTCCGTTTACTTCTTCAAACTTATTCTCTTGAAATTGTTCTGCATTAAAAGCTCTTACTACTCTTATTCCTGTTAAATTCTCACGAGTAACTCCATTTATTTTATCTATCAATTTTTGTACAATCTTAAATCTAGGCATTACTATAACCATTAGTATTGCAATTACTCCTAATAAAATAGCCACACCTGCAGCAGTTAAAGCACTCCATTGCCAGTTCTTATTTAAAATCTTTGTTATTGCCCAAACAGCTGTAATAGGTGCTTTTATCATTAATTGCAATCCCATTGCTATAAACATTTGTATTTGAGTAATGTCATTAGTTGTTCTTGTAATCAAGCTACTAGTTGAAAAATTTTTTATCTCATTTATAGCTAAATTCTCTACCTTATCAAATAACTTTTTTCTAATTTGCATTGAAAAAGTAGCTGAAGTATTTGAAATTATATATCCTACAATAATACTATCTACTAAACTTCCTAATGCACACAATAACATGTATGCCCCATTCCTTACAATATCACTCATCTGGCTACCTTCTGTTTGTACTAATACTGTAATTTCAGACATATAATCTGGCATTTTCAATTCAAGCCAAACTTGCCCAAAAATTAAAACAAAGCAGAAAGCAATTGTTATTAATTCTTTTTTAGTTAAATTCCTTAATAATTTTATCATCTTCTCGTCCTTTCTTTTTACGTAATTCTAAAAAACTCTTCTGTTGTTTATTTCTTTGTTTCTTTAATGTTATTTTTCATTTTTTCAATAACTATTAAAAAAGTATTTAATTCTTCCTCAGAAATATCTTTTATTACAACTTTTTCTAATTCCTCCATTCTTTTTATACCTGCTAAAAATATCTTTTTAGCATTCTCATTCAAAATAATTTTCTTAGTTCTTGAATCTTCAGAATTTGTGACTCTCTCAATTAGTTGATTTTTCTCCATTGTTTGTAATACTCCTGAAACAGTTGCTCTTCTAAGTTTTAATACATCTTCTAAATCTTTCTGATTAATATCTTCATTTATATGTTGCAAAATATATTCTATTATTTGCATTTGTGTAGGAGTTGGTTTATTTTTTGGTAATTCACATTCTATACATTCTTTATCATTCAAAAACTTTCTTAATATTTGTTTTTCCAAACTTCTTATTTGGTATAAAATTTTTTGATTTTCCATAATCCCTCCTTTTTGTAAGCAACCTTACAATATTTTACTCTCAATATTATATTTTGTCAAGTGCCTTACAAAAAAAGAAACATAAATAGAGGCTATGCAAAAAATATTTTTTGCTAGCCTCTTATTTACATTTTTTTAAATTCTCATTATTGCTATTGCTATTTGAAAATATATAAAAATAGAACATGAATCTACTATTGTTGTAATCAAAGGTGCAGCCATAATTGCTGGATCTAATTTTAATTTTTTTGCTAACATTGGTAACGAACATCCTAAAAATTTTGAGAAAATAACGGTCAGTATTAAAGTTATTCCAACAACAATAGCTATTTGTAAATCATTATATTGAACAACAATTCTAATTCCATTTGCTATTGATAATATAATTCCCACAATAACTGAAATTCTAATTTCTTTCCAAACTGCTTTAAAATAATCTTTTAATTTTATTTCATCTGTTGCCATACCACGTATAATCATTGTTGAACTCTGTGAACCACAATTTCCTCCTGTATCCATTAACATTGGTACAAACGCTACAAGTAATGGTAATGCAGCAAAAGCTTCTTCATAGTGTATTATTATCGAACCAGTAATACTTGAAGAAATCATTAAAAGTAAAAGCCATAAAATTCTGTTCTTTGCATGTTTAAATATAGAAGTCTTAAAATAAGAATCTTCACTAGGTGTAATACCTGCCATAATCTCAAAATCCTCTGTATTTTCTTCTTGCAATACATCAATAGCATCATCTACTGTTACAATTCCAACTAATCTATCTTCTTTATCTACAACTGGTAAAGCAATAAAATCATATTTATCAAATTTCTTTACTACCTCTTCTTGATCATCTAAAGTATTTACTGTTACTATGTTTGTTTCCATTATATCTTTTATCACTACATCTGGCTGTGCTATTAATAAGTCTTTAACTCCAACTATACCAACAATTTTTCTTCTTGTATCTAATACATAACAAGTATAAACAGTTTCTTTGTCCAACGCAATTTTTCTAATTTTAGTAAAAGCTTCATCTACTGTCATATTCATTTTTAAATCTACAAACTCAGTAGTCATTATGCTTCCGGCAGAATCTTCTGGATAATTTAACAACTCATTTATTAATTTTCTATCTTTTTGATTTACACCATTTAAAATCCTTTTAACAACATTAGATGGCATTTCCTCAATCAAATCTACTGTATCATCCATGTATAATTCATCTACTATGTTTTTTAATTCTTTATCTGTTAATAAGTTTATCAAGTCTTCTTGCAAATCTGATTCCATATAAGAAAAGACTTCTGCAGCTTCATCTTTCGACAGTAATCTAAATACACGTATCATATCTTCTTTTGATAACTCTTCAAACATTATAGATATATCTTGACTATTTAACTTGTCTATATAATCATGCAAATTAGAATATTGCTTATTTTCTAGCAATTCCACAACTTGCTCTTTTAACTGCATTATCTCTTCTTTCATTTTCTACTCCTTTCTCACCAGAACACTCTTACCTATCTATTCCTCCAAGCTTAATGTATCCTGATTCATCTTTCAAAGCTTCCCATATTTCTTTCATCTTCTTTTTTCCCTTTTTATACATTCTAGGGAAATGTTTTTTACTAAACGTTTTAATTTTTATATTTACATTTTGTGTAACTTCCGAAATTTTTCTTTTAACATCTTGAGATACTTCCAAACCTTTTAAGAAAGCTTCTCTTCCTTTGCTTTCCTTCATTTTATCTTCTGTTCCATATTTTAACAATTCCGAAAACTCTTTTGGTGGTACTGTTCTACTCAAACTTTCTAACTCATATGATGCAAATATTAAGCTCTTTGCTTCACCACTTCTTAAATAATTAAAATTCAAATCCACTGAACCTCTAACAAAAGGCAATGGTATTTTGTCTGACCATTTATCCAGCCTTACCCTATCTAAAGCATCAGCATCTTTTATTATTTTAAATAATTGATTTACTTGACTCAATTTATCATCTTGAATATTATATTTTTGAGATAACTTATCAAATTCTTCATCCTTTTTAGTTTCATGACCTTCTATAAGTAATTTTAATATATTCATATCTTCTTCTGTATAGTTTTGTCCATTTAGGTATGTTAAATTCATATTATTTAATTTTTTAACACTTCTTTTTGCATGTGGACCCAAATCGAATGCTATTCCACCTACTACTCTTCCTAAATCATGATAATACGATGCTGTAATTATCATATCTTTTATTTTTCCATCTGTATCATTTTCTAATAATCCCTGTTTTTGAGCTATTCTCAAAGCCAACATTGCAACTCTATTATTATGCTTTAAACCATGCAAACCACTTGTCGGAATTTTTGATAAATCCATACTTTTAATTTTCTTCTGCAAAAACTCTCCTACTTCACTTCCATTTATTTCAGAAAGCAATCGACTCACTGGTTCTTGTTGAATTCCTTCTTCTACCATTATTTTTCCAGCATATTTCGTTACTTTTTGCACTCTATTGCTTGGATTAATTGTATTAAAAGAACTATTTTCTAATTGATTCTGGACTATTTCTTCCCTTGTTGGTAATAATTTTCTTTTCTTAAAATTCCCCTTTAATATATCTAAAAGTTTTTGTTTTATTTGCCTCTTATACACATCTGATTCAAATTGAGCTCCAACTAATACATGATTTAATCTATTGCCTCTTAATAAATTACCTCCAGATTTTTCCCTCATTTTGAATCCTAATTCTTCTGATCTTTCAGTTACAATTTTTAAAAAATCTTCAGGAGGCACATAATTTCCATCTTTATCAAAATCTTTTTCTGTTAATACTCTTGAAACAATTTTATAAGTTTCTCTTTCATAATCAAATTTAGGCTTTCCTTCTTCATCTCTTTCTAAGTCTAACCCTACCTTAACATGTCTTGCTCTTTCCATTGGCAATAAATATGCTCCATCTATTATTATAGCCGAATCAGCTAAAGGCCTTGTTTTCCAGCCTCTTGTCTCATCATATTCCGGTGCTATTTCTATAGCATCCAAAACTACTGATGAATCTAAAAAAGCATTACCACCAATATTATCTTTTAAATCACCCGATATATTTTTAACTAAATCATCTATTTCTGGGAGTCCTAAAAATGCATTTACCGCAACCTTACCATAACTTCCAATTCTTGTATTGCCTGCTCTTATATGACCAGACTGCATAATTAAATTTGCACTTTTTTCACTTGTAAAATGATATATCTTATCATTAACTGCTTTTCTTCTTACACCTTCATCCATTTTCTCTCTATAATGTTTTACCACAGTAGCTACAAAAGCTCTTGGTACAAAAAGCATCCCATTTTCAATTTGTAAAATTTTTCTTTTTATGTTCTTTTCTATTTTCTCCCATTCTTCTTCTAACTCATTATGTTTGTCCATATTTACCACTCTCTTCTTTAGTTATCTATCTCTATTATATTCCCCCCAGCAGCTTTTTGTAATCTATTTATAATCGCCTTTCCAATTTTTTTATTCATTGGACATTGTACAAAAATCTTTTTAACATCTGTCTCATCAAATTCTCTTAATAATCTAAATAATCTATTAGCATTACTTTGCAAATTAGAATAGCTTCCAAAGTTTAACACAAAATTATGCTCAGTAAACAAACTAGCATATTCTTCAAAACAAATAATTCCATCATCTTTATTAGAATTATTTGCTATCCATTCTGCAGTTTTATATGGTTCCCCAGTTACTACTGTTACTGGAGCATTTGGTGCATAATGTCTATATTTCATTCCTGGTGCTTTCGGAATTTCATTTTCTCCTGTTTTAGTCAATTCTTCTTCATATACAAGATCAGGTACTACCTCTAACAACTCTTCTACAGGAATAGCTCCCAATCTTAAAATTACCATAGGGTCTGATGTAGCATCAATAATAGTAGATTCTAAGCCGAACTCACAATCTCCACCATCTATAATTAAAGGAACTCTACCATTTAAATCTTTAACACAATGTTTTGCTGACGTAGTTGAAGGTTTTCCAGACAAATTAGCCGACGGTGCAACAAGAGGCTCTCCTACTTCCTTAATAATAGCATTTGCAACTGGATGAGATGGAAACCTTACCGCAACAGTATCTAATCCAGCTGTTACAGTATCAGATACACATGATTTTCTTTTTAATATTATAGTAAGTGGTCCTGGCCAAAATTTCTTTGCCAATTCTTTTGCTTTCTCTGGGAACTCACTGCATATTTCATCAACTTGCTCTATTGAACTTATATGTGCTATTAAAGGATTATCTTGTGGACGCCCTTTAGCTATAAAGATTTTTTTAATTGCCTCTTCATTAAAAATACTTCCAGCTAACCCATACACTGTTTCTGTTGGAATTGCAACAACGTCTCCTGCTTTTATAACTCTAGCAGCTTCTATAATATTATTATAATCTTTTTCTATACTATCTACTTTTAATACTCGTGTTTCCATTTTCATCTTTCTTTCTTATAATTTTAAAGCTATACATTCATTATTATTTATCTTGCCCCACCATTTCCCTTTGAACCTCTTTTATATATTGATGGATCAGCACTATAAAATTTTCCGTTATGTATAAATCCAATATACTTATCGCCTGCAAAAATTGGTTGATCTCCCTCTTGAAAACTTTTATGAAATCTTTTTCCTTCTCTTTGCTTATATTCAATTTTTGCTGTATAATTGGTTGGTTTTTTAAATTTATATTTGTTTTCTTCTTCGTTTACTTGCTCAACCTCATATTCATCAACTTCATATCCTGACCCTAAAGCTATTGACTTTATTGCTTCTGCTAATGTAGTCTTCTCGCCTCTATACTGTACTTCTTGTTGATTCACATCTTTACAATATGCAATACTTCTTTGATATTTTCCTTCTCCTACTTTTATTCTTGTCATATAAATTGCTTTTTTCAAATACAATAATTCAGTAATAGGATCTCTACCCACTCCATGTTCATATTTCCATCCAGGATATTTCTCTAATTCTTTTAAAGCAACTAAAGCATGTAAATCATCATCCGCCACAGGAATCTCCTCACCATCAACCAAAAAACCTCTAAAATCGTCAACAGTTGCTCTTAACAGTGCCATCATTTGTTCCTTTACTTTTTCTTCCATATATTTTCCCCCTAAATTTCTTTTATTTCTCCCAAATATATGATTATTATACCATACATTATTATTTTGTGCCACATTATTAATTTTTTATTTGTCATGGATTGTAGGGGCTGGCGTCCTCGACAGCCCGTAAAAATATTAACCGTAGAGATGTTTTTTTCATACAAATATTGTTATTATAATAATTTTAAATTTGTATTTGTTAACATCTCTACCGTTCTTTGTTATTTGGGTCGTCGAGGACGCCGACCCCTACAAATGCTATATTTCAGAATATCATAAAATAGCATCTCTACAATATTAAATCTGGCGACCACTGGTCGCCCCTACGTTTACACTCAAGAAAAAAGCATAGAAATTCTAGCTAATTATATTTAAGTGCTCTAACAATATTTTCGTTCCTATTAGAATCAAAATTACTCCCCCAACTAATTCTGCTTTCTTTTCATATTTATCACCAAATATATTCCCTATTTTTACACCTATAATAGACAATACAAAAGTTATTATTCCTATAAAAAAAACTGGTAAGATTATATTGGTATTTAGAAAAGCTAGTGTTATTCCAACTGCTAACGCATCAATACTTGTTGCAATAGCTAAAATCAACATTACCTTTACACCAATACTATCATTATATGATGTATTGTCTTCATTTTTTAATGTCTCTATAATCATTTTGCCACCTATTAATAGAAGAAGTATAAAAGCAATCCAATGATCAATTTGAGTAATTTTACTTTCAAAGCCCACTCCTAATATATATCCTATTAATGGCATAAGAGCCTGAAATCCTCCAAAATATAATCCAATAATTACTGCTTTTTTCCAATTCATTTTCTTCATAGCTAAACCTTTACAGATAGACACAGAAAAAGCATCCATCGCTAATCCAATACTTATCGCTATAATTTCAATTATGCCCATAATAATCCCTCTTTTTGTACAACAAGTTTTATAATTATTATAAAATTAATGGGGCAATAATAATTGTCCCATTATTCTTATATTCAAATTATCTATTAAACTCCTTTTGTTCCTTTACTTCCTTTTAATCCATTAAGATTTATTCCCTCTAGAATTTTTGTATCAAAAGAATATGTAATACTCTTTTCCTCTCTATCTCTCTTTAAAGCAGAACTTATTACTTTATCTAATAATTCTGAATACTTAACATTTATTGGTTCCCATAGATAAAAACTTAATGAACCAGGAATTGTATTTATTTCATTTACCCAAATCTCATTAGTTTTATAATCCATTATAAAATCTATTCTTGAAACTCCGTTACAACCTAATACTTTGAAAGTATCTACCGCTAATTTTCTAATTTTATCTCTAGTTTCCTTTGAAATATCTGCTGGTATCTTTCTTTGCAAACTTGCCATACCTTTACTTCCAGTTTTCTTGCTTCCACCAATATATTTATCTTCATAACTTAAAATTTCATCTGTACTTATAGGTTCTTCACACTCTGAAGCATTTGCTTCTTCATAATCACCAACTACAGAACAATTAATTTCTTTTAGATTAGTAATAGCCTTTTCTATTAGTATATTCATTGCAAATTGAAAAGCATAATCCACCGCTTCTTGAAGTTCTTCTTTATTTCTTGCTACTTTTATTCCAACACTAGACCCTAAATTTATTGGTTTTACAATTACTGGATAATCAATCTTGTCTTCTACTTTTTTTATTATACCATCACAATTTGTAGTATATTCATTCATATTAAATCTTAAACAATCAAGTACAGGTATATTATTATCCTTTAAAACAGTTTTCATCACATATTTATCCATTCCTATTGCAGAAGATAATACATCTGGTCCCACAAAAGGTATACCTAATGTTTTAAAATATCCTTGAAGTGTTCCATCTTCAACATTTGTTCCATGTACAATTGGAAAAGCAATATCTATATAATCATACTCATTTTTTCCAAATTTCTTTAAAGGATATTTCACAATATCAACTCTGTCTTTATTTGGTACTAAAATTACTCTTTGGCTTTCACTAAGTAGATTTTTTAAATTTTTATATTCTTCTACTTTAGCTATTTTTTCTCCTACATACATTTCATTTTCTCTAGTAATATATATAGGAATGACATCATATTTTTCTTTATTCAAATTATTTATTGCTTGAATTGCTGATATAATTGATACTTCATGTTCAACACTTCTTCCTCCAAAGAAAACTCCTAATTTTATTTTCATGTTAATATCCTCCTTTTTTATGTATCATTCTCTAGTAATCACAGTATAATAGTTTCGTATCAAAAATTATAAAGCTCTAATCTTCGCGGGCGAGCACTGCTCGCCCCTACAATTATTTTTGTTTTCTAGTTGTATAACATTTCTGCTAATAATTATCTGGTAAATCATTTTCTAATAAAATAATTTTTTCTTTTCCATACTCTCCAAGTTCATTTGCTTTAGTCATCGCTTCATTTAATGAGTCAACAACAAATAATTTATTCTTATCAAAATTTTTTGCTTCTATACCATCTTTTATTGGCTTTGTTTGCTCTTTTCCTACTAACAAAATATAGTCACATTTTTGAGTTGCATATTCTCCAAATTCAAAATTGCATTTATATTGTTTTTCTCCTAATTCAATCATTCCTGGTGTTATTAATATTCTAGTTCCATCAAATGAATGTAAAACATTGAGTGCAGCTCGTGCTCCTGCTGGGTTTGAATTATATGCATCATCTATTATAGTATTGTTGCCCCTCTTTATAATTTGAAGTCTATGTTCTGCTGTTTCTAATAGTCTTACTTTTGATTTAATCTTTTCTGTTTCTACTCCCAACTCTTTTGCTACTGCTAATGCTCCAGTAATATTTATAACATTATGCTCTCCTAACAATTTTGATGAGAACTCTTTCTCTTCCCCATCTAACATCATTTTAAAGTTTAATCCATTTGCAGTATTTTTTACATCATATGAATTGTATTTATTCTCTTTATTGTTTGTTCCATAATATATGTAATTATCCTTCTTCTCTTTTTGCTTAATATACTCATTATCTGCATTTAAAAACACTAAACCATTTTCTGGAATACTGTCTGCTAACTCAAATTTAGTATTAATTATATTTTCTATAGACTTAAAACTCTCTAAGTGCTGTTCTCCAATTGATGTTATTATTCCATATTTAGGCTTAACTAAATCACATATTTCTTTAATATCTCCTTTTTTAGTTGCCCCCATTTCGCATACAAATACTTCATGTGTAGCTTTTAGATTTTCTCTTATAGTTCTTACAACACCTAAGGTTGTATTAAAATTTTGAGGTGTTATTAAAACATTATATTTACTAGATAAAATCTTGCCTAAAAAAGTTTTCATTGTAGTTTTACCATAACTTCCTGTTACACCTATTACGATTAAGTTTGGCATACTTTCTAACTTCTTTTTAGCATCTTTAATATATCCTTTTGTTATTAAATTATTTACTGGCATATTTATATAATTTGCAATTAAAACTTCGATAGGTAACAAAATATTCAATATTGCCATTGTAATAATATATTTATATCCAAATATAATTTTTGTTGCTATTACTAATATTAAAGTTATAATATTCATAGTAGCTAATAATCTTTTCATTCTATTTGTATATACAAATGGTTTCTTAGCTTTCTTTGGTTTATTTATAAATGCCATTAATATAAACAATGCTATTACCACTATTTTTATTACTGTTTTTTCAGCTGATAAAAACAATACCGGAACCATCCATATACTTCTAAATAATAATTTACCAATATTGTTTTTTATCCATTTTATATGTTCCTTAATTTTATAATAATTTAGCTGAAACATATGTAAATTATATATTGTATATAAAAAATAGCTTATATAAAATGCTACTAATGTTATAATAAAAATTGCTATTTCCATAAAAATCTCCTTTGATATAACTTATTTTCAATCTATTATTTGAAAAACGAATCCAAAACTCTATTTATCAATATAGGCTGTTCAAGGAAAGAAAAGTGACCTGCACCTTCTACCGTTACTAAACCTGAGTCTTTTATTAAAGACTCCATTTTTTTTGCATCTTCTATAGGAGTTGCGGTGTCTTTATCACCCCAAATTAAAAGTGTCGATTGCTTTATATTTGGCAATAAATCCGTTAAATCTTCATTTACCGTCTTTACTAATGTATCTCTCATAATAGGTGTAGCATTTCTATAATCTTCGGATCCAAATTTTTTCTTAATATTATTTAATAAGTTTGGAAAAATTTTTGAAACAATTTTATTTCCCACTAATATTTTTAATACTTTATATACTTTTGTTTTCATGGAAGTTTTTTTGCTCTTTTCTGGCTTTATTCCCGCACTATCCACTAAAACTAATTTATCAACTTTAAAATTCAAATTTTTTCTATTTACTAATTTTATAATTACTCTACCACCAAAAGAATGTCCTAATATGCTTAATTCTTTTATATTCATTTTTTCTATAAACTCAATTACAAAGTCTACATATCTATCTACATTCCATGCCTCCTTTGGTTCATCCGTTCCACCAAAACCTGGCAAATCTATTGCATATACTTTATTATTTTTCGATAAATTTTCTATTATTGTTCCAAATAAGTCTAATTTAGACCCCCACCCATGAAGCAATAATATATTTTTTCCTTCACCTTTTACTATATAATTTGTATTAATATCTTGTATTTTTATATTCAAAAGTCTCATCCTTTTTTGAATAATTTTTAAATGAAATAAAATCTTATTTTCATTATTTGTAATTCTAGCACATTAAAGTTTTATTTTCAATAGAAACATTGAAAGTAAAAAAGTACCAAGTTATACTTGATACTTTATATATATTAATTATTTTTTTTATTATTCATTAGATGTTGGTTCTGGTTCTGCTTTTGGTTCTTCTTCTGCTTTTACTGCTTCTTGAACCTTATCTTCTGGTTTGTATAATAATGGATATGCAGCTAATGATACTGATCCTAATACTACAAAAATAAGTCCTGTTCCAATCTTATATTTAGCTTGCAAGAAATATTCTTTTATGCTATCTAATCTTTCAGAAACCTCTTTATATTCTAGTCCTGTTTCATCTGCAAATCCTTTCTTTAAAGGCATTTTCCATGTTGCCACCATAATTACAAGAATTACGACAGCTAGTAAACAAATTAGCTTAGTATTTTTTAATTTGCTCCAAAAACTTATTTTTGCTATTTTGTCTGCTGGAACTTTTTTCTCTATAAAATCAATAAATACTAATCCTACAGCTAAAATTGCCAATATTAGCATTACATAACCGCCCCAGTAGTTCATAGATGTTTCTTCTACAGCTTGAGATTTAGCCATACTATTAAGACTATCTATTCTTGAATCAATCATTTTACTAATTTCGCTGTCACTTACATAATTGCCTGACTGCTCTTTAATTTCTGCTTTAACTGCATCTTTATCAACTTTAAAAGTTAATTTTCCTACATTGAAAAATAATCCTAATATTATTAGTACTGCACCAATTATTGCAAGAACTTTAGTTGTTTTAACTTTAGATTTTACTGTTTTTAAAACGTTCTCCATCTTTTATTCCTCCTTAAATTTTATAAAAAAGCGGATTGACAAATTTTAAATAACTTGGTTATCAAAATTTGTACCATTCGCCAATCTCTTGTATGTTTTTTTCTTTATTTAAAGAAAAATTTCTACAATATAAAATAGTATATCTGAAAAAAATTTTTTTGTCAATAATTAATATTGTCTTCCCCAAACTACCATTTTTGTTGCTTTTTTTCCACAACACACACAAGTATCACCCAAGTTTTCTTGTTCAAAAGGCATACATCTTGATTTTGCTGCTGTTAATTCTTTTATTTTTTCTTCACAGGCAACATCACCACACCACATTGTTTTTATAAAACCTTGTTTTTCATTTATTTGTTTTTCAAATTCTTCTAAATTATGTGCTATTGTTGTTCTTTCTTCTAAACGTTTTTTACACTCATTATACATATTATTATGAATATCTATTAATAATTTTTCAAGTACTTCGTTTAAGTTGCTTAGCTCTACAGTTTCTTTTTCTCCTGTATCTCTTCTAACTACTACACAAACTCCATTTTCTATATCTCTTGGGCCAAGTTCTATTCTTACTGGTACTCCTCTCATTTCCCAATCATTAAATTTATATCCTGTAGAATAATTATCTCTATCATCTAATTTTATTCTAAAACTTTTCTTTAAGTTTTCAAAAACTTCATTTGCTTTTTCCAAAACTCCCTCTTTGTGTTGTGCAATTGGAACTATCACCACTTGAATTGGAGCAACTTTTGGTGGAATTTTTAAACCTCTATTATCTCCGTGAGCCATTATTATTGCCCCAATTAATCTTGTTGAACATCCCCATGAAGTTTGATAAGCATACTCTTCTTTTCCTTCTCTATTTTGAAATTTTATTTCAAATGGCTTTGAAAAGTTTTGTCCAAAATAATGAGATGTAGCTGATTGCAATGCCTTACCATCATACATCATAGTTTCTATTGTATACGTTTCCTCTGCTCCTGCGAATTTTTCCTTTTCTGTTTTTATTCCTTTTATTGTTGGTATTGCCAATAAATTTTCTGTTACATCATTATAAACCTCTAGCATTTGTAGAGTTCTTTGTCTAGCTTCTTCTGCAGTTTCATGAAGAGTATGACCTTCTTGCCATAAAAATTCTCTAGAACGCAGAAATGGTCTTGTTTCCATTTCCCATCTAAATACATTACACCATTGATTATATAATATTGGTAAATCTCTCCATGAATTAAGCCATTTTGAGTACATTGTTGCTATTATTGTTTCTGATGTTGGCCTTATACAATATTTTTCTTCTAATTTTTTATCTCCTGCTTCAGTAACCCACGCAACTTCTGGTGCAAAACCTTCAACATGATCTTTTTCTTTCTGAAGTAAACTTTCTGGAATCAATAATGGAAAATATGCATTTTCTACTCCTGTTTCTTTAAATTTTTGATCAGTATATTTTTGTATATTTTCCCATATTGCATACCCATATGGTTTTATTGCTATACATCCTTTTGTATCTGTATAATCTGCTAAATCTGCTTTTATTACTATATCTGTATACCACTGAGCTATATCATCTTCTATATTTGTTATTTCTTTAACAAATTCATCTTTATTCTTTCCCATTTTTATCTCTTCCCTTCAAATAAATTACAACTTATGTTGTTAATTTTCTGTTATACTTTCTCCATTTTCAACCTTCGCATCCCTTGCGGGTTCTGGAGCCTCCATTATGTCATCTATAACTATTTGTTGGTTTTCATCCAATTTGTACTTTGGAAGCTCTGGTAATTCTTCTAAAGAAGAGAATCCAAATAATTTTAAAAATTCATTTGTAGTTCTATATGTTGTTGGTTTTCCAGGTGCATCTGATTTTCCTGCATCTTCTATAATATTGTGTTCTAATAATCTATATACAGTAGCATCTGAATTAACACCTCTTATAGCATCAATTTCTGCTCTCGTAATTCTTGGATTATATGCAATAATAGCTAATGTTTCTAATGCTGCCTGTGATAAATTAGGTTTACTCCTTTTATCAACTATAGAATATATATATTCATAGTTTTCTTTTCTAGTAGTAAGCTGATATGCATCATTTATTCTTATTATTTCAATTCCTCTTTCTTGTTCATTAAACTCCATTTTCATATTTTCAACAATATTGACAATATCTTCTTTTGGCATTTCTAAAGACATTACTAATTCATTTATTTCTACTGGTCTTCCCACTGAAAAAAGAATTGATTCTATTATTGATTTTGCATTTTTTATTTCCATATATCTACCTCTTATTTTTAATAAATATATTATTACACGATTTTTACCAAGTGTCAACATTCATAGTATATCCTACTCCTCTATTTTTCAAATAATATATCATTTAATTTAATACTTGTCTTTTCCTTTTTTGTGTGATAATATAAAATTAGTTAGTAAATATATCTTGAAAGGGGTACTATACTATGAATGAAAATGATGAACAGAAAAAAATTGAAGTTGTTTCAGGAGACGGTTCAGATTTAGATATTTCTCCTGTTTATGATCATGTAAATGTAAATAGAACTCAACAAAAGCCTAAAAATATCATTATTCCAAAATCAAAACCTGAAAAATCTTCTGATGAAAAAAATTCTTCTAAAGATACTGATGAAAGTAATACTTAAATCTTATATAAAAAGCGGAACTAAGATTTCCTAACAAATGCAAATTTTAAGGAAATCTAAGTTCCGCCATAATTATCTTACACAGCATAACTTATCTGTAGCTCATTTCATTTCGCACAGCTAAGAAATGTACAGAAAGTTCTCCTACTAGGAGAACTTTCCTACAATATAAAGAATAACATGTCCTAAGACATGTTGTTTTTTTGGTAGCGAGAAATGGATTCGAACCATCGACCCACTGGGTATGAACCAGTTGCTCTAGCCAACTGAGCTATCTCGCCATTTATAATTGAACCAGTGATTATTATAATGGTAATTCTGGTTTTTGTCAATAAAAATATTTTAAAATTTTAATATTATTTATACAATTATTTAAAAAATTATAAATGTTAGTATATTAATTCTTTATACTAACATTTATATGTATAACACTTTATATATGATTATTATCTTTCTCCTTTTCCTTGTTCTTTTTCTTCTGGTTTTACTGTATTTCCTTTTGTTGCTGGAGTTTTAGCTGCATATTTATATTTTCTTGATAGTTTTGCTGTAGACCTTTCGTTTGAAGTATCAAATGCTTCCTCAATATATGCTGTTCCGTCAACAGGTAATTGTTCTTTTTCTTCTTGAGACAATTCCTCTTCTTCTCCACTTCTCATTTTTTCTTCATTTTTAACTTCCTGAAAACCTTTTTTTAATTTTTCAAAAAATCCCATATATATCTTCTTAAAATTTCTTTTAAGAAATTTTCACCTCTCTATTTAAATTTTTAACACTATACTATTATGGTAACATAAAATGGCAAAAAAGTCAATAATATTGCCATTATTTTACTTTTCAATTATAATCTTTATTTTACACTTAATTAAGAAAAATTGTACCAAGTACAATTTTTCTTAATTTTATATTTTATTCATATTCAAATTTAAGTTTTTAATTCATATAATCTTTTAATTTTTTACTTCTACTTGGATGTCTTAATTTTCTTAGAGCTTTTGCTTCTATTTGTCTTATTCTTTCTCTTGTAACTTCAAACACTCTTCCAACTTCTTCTAGAGTTCTTGCTTTTCCATCTTCTAATCCAAATCTTAACTTTAATACCTTAGCTTCCCTTGGAGTTAATGTTTCCATTACTTCTTCTAATTGCTCTTTTAATAGTGTATATGCTGCTGAATCATGTGGTGCTGGTGAATCCTCATCTTGTATGAAATCTCCTAAGTGACTGTCATCTTCTTCTCCTATTGGTGTTTCTAGAGATACTGGATCTTGAGCAATCTTTTGAATTTCCATTACTTTCTCTACAGGCATTTCCATTTCCTCTGCAATTTCTTCTGGACTAGGTTCTCTTCCTAATTTTTGAAGTAGGTGTCTTGAAGTACGAATTAGTTTATTTATAGTTTCAACCATGTGTACAGGAATTCTTATAGTTCTTGCTTGATCTGCTATTGCTCTAGTTATAGCTTGTCTTATCCACCAAGTAGCATATGTGCTAAATTTATATCCCTTAGTATAATCAAACTTTTCTACTGCTTTTATTAATCCCATATTTCCTTCTTGTATTAAGTCCAAAAATAGCATTCCTCTTCCTGCATATTTTTTAGCAATACTTACAACTAATCTTAAATTTGATTCAGCTAGTTTTTGTTTAGCCTCTTCATCATTCTCCAAAACTCTTTTGGCTAATTCCAATTCCTCATCATAAGTAAGCAAAGGGATTTTTCCAATTTCACGTAAGTACATTTTTACTGGGTCATCTACATTAACTCCATCAAAATTGCTTAGATTGATATCTTCTACTTTTATATCTTCTACTTCTTCTAAGTCTTCTATATCTGGCTCTTCATCTTCTAATCCATCTTTTAATATATCTACTCCCAATTCTTCAAAAGCATCAAAAACTTTATCTATTTGATCAACATTAGCCTCTTCTAATTCTGATGCTAATTCTCCATAAGTAATTTTGCCTTGTTTTTTTGCCTTTTCTAGTATTTGTTTTACTTTAGCTTGTTCATCTTCTGCTTTTTCTTTTTTTGGCTCTTCTTTTTTTGCTTCTTCTTTAATTGGCTCTTTTTCTTCTATTTTATTATTTTTAGCTGTTTTTTTATCTTTTTTATTATCTATTGTTTCATCTTTTGAATCTAAAATATTTTCTTCATCTTTCTTTGCCTTACTCATAAACATTATACCTCCCTACTTCATTTTAGTTAATCTTTTCATGATATCCCTCAATTCATTTTCTAGATTAACTCTTTCATCATTAGTTAAGTTTGTATCTTCTAATTTTTTTAAAATATCATTTCTTTTGTTT
This sequence comes from uncultured Clostridia bacterium, assembly GCA_947581825.1. GTDB lineage: Bacteria > Bacillota > Clostridia > TANB77 > CAG-508 > CANPVP01. The sequence continues at coordinate 125,594 of CANPVP010000004.1, forward strand.
ATGTTTTTTTCTTTTATATATATTTTCAGTATGTCATCTACTGCTTTATCTGTATCGTTAACATCATAATCATCTGCCATTATATAAGTTATATGACTAATGATTTTTTCATCTTCAAATAAAGATAATGCATTCTTTATTTCTCCTTTTTCATACTCCTCATATAATTTTTCTACTATTATTTTGTTTCTTTCATCTTTGAAATCAGATGGTAAAATTACATCTTTTATTTTATTATAAATATTACTTTCTGTATTCATTAGAAGCGAAACTACCATATTTTCTCTTTTTTGAAGTTTATCATCAATATTGTTTTCTTTTTTCTTTATTGCTGTAAAACTTTGTTTTTCTGATTGTTTTATAATTCCGCTTCCCTTATGATTTGAATATAATATCTTATTTATTTGTGCATATATTGCTTCTTTTGATATTTTGTATTCATTTGAAATTTTATCTATATATATTTCTTTTTCTAATTCGTTATTAACTTTTGATAAAATATTTGCAACTTCATTTAAGAAATTGATCTTATCATTTGTATTAGCCAAATCTGCTTTTTGCTTTAACATTTTGACTTTGAATTCTACTAAAGAAATAGCCTTTTGAACACATAAATTAAATTTACCACTACCATATTTTAAAACATATTCATCAGGATCTTTTACAGGTTCATCCAATTGCAATATTCGCACATCATAACCTAAAGCATCTAAAATTTCTAGTCCCCTCATAGTAGCTGCTTGTCCAGCTCCATCAGCATCATAACCAATTATAATCTGTGAAGCATATTTTCTTAGCATTCTACCTTGTGCTTGAGTAAGTGCTGTTCCTAATGATGCAACAACATTTGTAATACCTCTTTGATATAATGAAATTGCATCCATATAACCTTCTACAATTATTATCTTATCTTGACCACTTTTCTTAGCCAGATTCAATCCAAATAATTGTCTTCCTTTACTATATACAATGTTTTCTGGTGAATTTATATATTTGGGTTTTGAATCATCTAAAACTCTTCCACCAAAAGCTATAACTCTATCATTTACATCTCTTATAGGTATCATAAGTCTTTTTCTGTAACTATCAAAAACCTTACCATTCTCTGCTTTTTTTACTAAGCTTGATGCAAAAATTTCCTCATCATTATATCCATTTTGTTTTAGAGCTCTATATAATTCATCATAATTTCCTGAATATCCAATCAAAAAAGATTTTAATGTATTATTATCCATTTTTCGTTTTTTTATGTATTCTTGTGCTATTTTTGATGTTGGTTTATAAAGATTTTGATGATAAAATTCTGCTGTAAACTTATTTACCTCATAAACCTTTGATTTTAATTTTTGCATTTTATCTTCTACACCATTATCTAGTGTTGGAAGTGTTATTCCTGCATTTCTTGCTAAAATCTCTAAAGTTTCCTTAAAACCTATATTTTCAATTTTACTCAGAAAATGTATAACATTGCCTCCTGCCCCACATCCAAAGCAATGGAATATTTGCTTATTAGGGGACACAGAAAAAGAAGGGGATTTTTCAGAATGAAATGGACATAATCCAAAATAATTACTTCCACTTCGCTTTAATACTACATATTGAGAGATTATATCTACTATGTCATTGCTATTCCTAATTTCATCAATTAACTCATCACTATATCGTATCATTCCTACTTACCTTTCTTTAATATAATATATTATTCGACAGTAATGTTTTAAATCCTTCTTTTAATGTAAACCACATAATTTTATTATGTCGAATTATCTGAATCTATTTATTTATTTTGCAAACTACCAATGTTCCTTTAACGCCAAATAAAGAGAATGTTTTTAACATTCTCTTCATCTCGCGTTTTTTATGTATTTTAGCTGTTTGCTGCTGAGTCATCAAATGGAATAAATTTATTTACAACACTTGATATTGAATCTATTGGTTGTTCTGCATCTATGTTGAATTCTTTATATGCTTGATTTATCTTGTTATCAATAAGTCCTTCCATTTCATTTGTTGGTATTTGCTCTGCTAATACCATTTCACTAACTAAAATTTGTTTTGCATTTGAAAGCATTTTCTTCTCTCCTGTAGAAAGACCCTTTCCTTTTTGTTTAAAGCTTAAGTTTCTAACTACATCAGCAATTTCATATATGTTTCCACTTTTCATCTTATCCATGTTATCTCTATATCTTTTGTTCCAGTTTAAGTCTGTATCAGTTCTATCTTCTTCAAGTATTTCCCATACTTTTGCTGTTTCAGATTTTTTAATAACTTCTCTTACTCCAATAGAATCTGCATTTTTAACTGGTACCATTACCTTAACTTCTCCAGGCATTTTTAAAATATAATATGATTGTTTTTCACCTAGGATATCCTTTTCTTCTATTGCGTCTATTATTCCTGCACCATGCATTGGATATACGATATAATCACCTACATTATACAATTTGCGTCTCTCCTTTCCTAGCTGTTTGTGAAAAAAAAATAATATACATATGCTCTTATTTTTTTGTCCACTCACCGTATCCATTATATCATAAAAATTACCAAAAGTCAAAGATTTTGGTAATTTATTTTTAATTTTTATGTTATCCAATTATGGCTCTTATTTGCTTGTTGAGCCGAATCCGCCCTTTCTTTCGCCTATTGCAGTATCATCATCAGTAATTAAGAATTTTTGAAAAATTGCTTGTCCTATTGCATCTCCTTTTTTGATTGTTATATCCTCATCTTTTATATTATAAAAAGCAAACATTATATGCCCATCATTATCTTCATTTCCATAATAATCTTTATCGATTACACCTATACTGTTAGATAAAATTAATCCTTTTTTTCCAGGATTAGAACTTCTATTAGCTAGTATTAAAACTTCATCATCTTGCATATATGCCTTAATTCCTGTTTTTATTAAAGTTGGTTTCATACCTTTCTTAAAAGATGGAACTACACAATCCTCTGCTGCCTCTACATCATAACCTGCAGAAAATTTTGTTTTTCTTTTTGGTAAATTTATATTTGAATTTTCAAATCCCTTTGCTATTTCAAAGCCACGTTTTCTTTCCATTATTCTTCCTCCTTTTACTATTTCAAATTGTAACACACAATAGAGTATTTATCAATAAAAAAATCGTACCCAAGATTTTTATATTCATAACTTATTCGTATGCATTAAAATGCTACAACTAAAAGATCTAACAAATGCCAAAACCCTTTTTTTACCTTTTATTTCCTTTGAATGTTCTTTAATTTTATGTTAACATATGATTATGTGGAGGTGTACATATGTTGTTTAAAAAATTCATTCCAAACATAAAAGATATAGATAAAAAAGTTATAAAAATTATGAAAGTCGGATTAATTATATCTGTTTTGTTAAGCATATTATCTACATTAATTTTATCTGCTTATTTAACTTTTTTCAAATCAATTAATGTGTATTACTTAGGTTTAATGTTATTAAAATTAAGTATTTTATTGGCAACAGCATTCATGATTGCCGGACTTAGTACAGATAGAATAAAAAAGGAATTGCATTAATTTAATGCAACTCCTTTTTCATTTTATTTATTTAATTCTTCTTTAAACATTTCATTTAGCATTTGAGGATTTGCTTTTCCTCTTGTTTCTTTCATAGCTTGTCCTACTAAGAAGCCTAATGCTTTCTCTTTACCTGATTTATAATCAGCTACAGATTGAGCATTTGCTGATATTACTTTTAATACTACTTCTTTTATTGCTCCTTCATCAGAAATTTGTACCCAACCTTTTTCTTTAATTATTTCTGATGGCATTTTAGCTGATTCAAACATCTCATCTAATACATCTTTTGCAATCTTTGTACTTATTGTTCCTTTTTCAATTAAAGTAATAAGTTCTGCTAAATTTTCTGCTCCAAATGGAATTTCTTCTGGCTCTAATTCTTTACCATTTAATATTTTAGCAACATCTGACATTAACCAGTTACTAACTGCCTTTGGATTATTGCAAATTTTAGTTGCTCCTTCAAATAAGTTAGATAAGTATTTAGATGCTGTTAATGCATTTGCTTCTTTTTCTGTTAGCTTGTATTCTTCTACATATCTTATTTTTCTGCTTTCTGGAAGTTCAGGTAAATTCTTTTTTATATTCTCTATGTAGTCTTCTGAAAGTCTTATAGCTACTAAATCTGGATCTGGGAAATATCTATAATCTTGAGCATCTTCTTTATCTCTCATTGAAAAAGTTTTGCCTGACACATCATCCCATCTTAAAGTTTCCTGATCTATTTTTCCTCCATTTTCTACTACATCTATTTGTCTTTCAACTTCATATTCAATAGCTCTTACAATTGATCTGAAAGAGTTCATGTTCTTCATCTCTGTTCTTGTTCCATACTCTGTAGCACCTTTTTTTCTTATTGATACGTTTACATCAGCTCTTAAAGATCCTTCTTGCATTTTACAATCTGAAACTTCAATATACTCTAATATTGATTTCAATTTTCTAAGATAACTTTCTGCTTCTTTAGCAGATCTAATATCTGGTTCTGAAACTATTTCTATTAGTGGTACTCCTGCTCTATTTAAATCTACTAAACTTCCTCTACCATACTCATCATGATTTAACTTTCCTGCATCTTCTTCTATATGAATTCTTGTAAGTCTTATTTTCTTTTTTCCATCTTCATTTTCAATTTCAACATATCCTCTTTCACAAAGTGGCTTATCAAACTGAGAAATCTGATATGCTTTTGGAAGATCTGGATAAAAATAATTTTTTCTATCATTCTTACTATCTCTTGATATTTCACAATTTGTAGCTAATCCTGCTTTAACTGCATATTCTACAACTTTTTCATTTAACACTGGAAGAGTTCCTGGCATTGCCATACATATTGGACAACAATGTGTATTAGGTTCTCCACCAAATTCTGTAGGGCAACTACAAAATATTTTTGTTTTTGTAGATAGCTCTGCATGTACTTCAAGTCCAATTACAACTTCATAATCACTTCTTGACATTTATATTTCCTCCTAAATATACATAATTTCTTATTTTTTAAATGTTGGTTTATTCTCTTTAAAATTAGTATTTTGTTCATATGTATAAGCTGCATTTAAAATAGTTTCTTCTGCAAAATGCTTTCCTATTATCTGCATTCCAATTGGCATACCATTGCTATCTACTCCACATGGTACTGATATAGCAGGCACTCCAGCAATGTTTATTGGAACTGTACATATATCTGCTAAATACATTTCTAATGGATTATTTGATTTTTCTCCAATATTAAATGCTACTGTTGGTGCTGTTGGTGTTACTAGGACATCATATTTTTCAAAAGCTTTGCTGAATTCATTTTTTACTAATGTTCTAACTTGTTGTGCTTTTTTGTAATATGCATCATAGTAACCAGAACTTAACACATAAGTTCCAAGTATTATTCTTCTTTTTACTTCTGCTCCGAATCCTTCACTTCTTGAATTTTTATAAATATCTTTTAAATTACTAAACTCTTTAGTTCTATATCCATATCTAATTCCATCAAATCTACCCAAGTTTGAACTTGCTTCTGCACATGCAATTATGTAGTATGTTGCCAAAGCATATTTTGCAACATCCATAGAAAATTCTTCTACTTCAGCGCCTAATTCTTTATATTTAGCTATTGCAGTTTCTAATGCTTTTTTTACCTCTGGATTTATTCCTTCTCCATAAAACTCTTTTGGTACACCTATTTTTAATCCTTTTACATCATTTTTTAAAGCTTTTACATAGTCTTTCTTTTCTATATTTTCTGATGTTGTATCTTTTTCATCATGTCCTGCAATTATATTTAGAAGCATTGCATTATCTCTTACATCTTTTGTTATTGGTCCTATTTGATCTAATGATGATGCAAAAGCAACTAAACCATATCTTGAAACTAGACCATAAGTTGGTTTCATTCCAACTACTCCACAAAAGCTAGATGGTTGTCTAATAGATCCTCCTGTATCTGATCCTAATGCCCATGGTGCCATTCCTGCTGCTACTGCTGCTGCACTTCCGCCTGATGATCCTCCAGGTACTCTATTTAGGTCCCATGGATTTGAAGTCTTTTTAAAATATGAATACTCTGTTGATCCCCCCATAGCAAATTCATCCATATTTAACTTTCCTAAATTTATTATTCCTTCATCTTTTAATTTCTCTATAACAGTTGCATCATATGGTGAAACAAAATTCTCTAACATTCTTGATGCACATGTTGTTTTTACTCCTGTAATATTTATATTATCTTTAATTCCAATTGGAATTCCTTTAAAAGATGAATAATCTCCTTCTTCATCTATTTTTTTAGCTTGTTCTAATGCTTCATCACATAAAGTAGTTATAAAAGCTTTTACTTCAGGCTCTTTTTCATTTATTCTATCTACATAAGCTTTAACTATATCTTGAGATGTAATTTCTTTGTTATTCAATTTTTCTTTCAACTCATGTACTGTTAATTCTGTAAGATTCATTATCTTAACTCCTCTCTTTTTTCTATTTCTGAATAAAAATGTGGCCAAGAAAATATTCTTTTTATGCCAGTTTTGCTTAAATCGATATTTCTATTTGTTCTAATATCCATAATGTAGCTAGCTACACCATTTTCATCAATACTTTTACAATTAATAAAACTATCATCTATAAATACATCTATATTTTTCTCTTTTGCAAACTTCCCTTTTTCTGCTATATCGAAATATAATTCATCATATTCTATATTATGATTTTCTAACCATTTAAAGCCAATTTCCATTTCTCCGTTATGTCTAGCTGTTATAATAAAAATTTTATGTCCTTTTTCTCTTAATGCTGAAATAGTTTCTCTTGCAAAGCTTCTTATACGTGCATCAGATAAAACATTTTCCATGTTTTTGTTCCAAAAATCTTCTGATTCTTTCTGGCTCCAACCAAATAAATCATCACAATATGATGCATGCTCGCATAATCCTAAATCATTTACTATAACCGGAGTTCTTCGCAAAGTTTCTACAATGTATTTTTGAGCATATGCATAATATGTTTCTCCATCTGTTATAACATCATCAATATCTATTCCTATGTTCATATATTTTATCATTCCTTATAGCGTAATTATTTTTCAATATTTTAAATAACTTTTGGAATTTTGAACATTCCATCTTCTTGCTCTGGTGCATTTTGCAATAAAATATCTCTGTTTCCAAATTCTTTTATTTCATCTTTTCTAAAAACATTATAATTAGAATTTGCACCTATTGTTTCTTGTACTCCTTCTGTAGATGCTTCATTTACTATATCTGCAAAATTTAATATGTCTTGCAAATTTAATAAATATGATTCTACTTCATCTTCTTTCAAAATTAAATTTGATAATTTTGCAATGTGCAATAACTCTTCTTTACTTACCTTCATGACTATCATCTCCTTTTTGATGTTCCTTATTATATACTTATTTCAATAAAAAAACAAGACTAAAAAGTCCTGTTTTTACACTATTTTAATTGTTTTTCATAAAATTCCAAGAATCCCTACACATGTCCTCCAAAGACTTTTTGTTTTCCCATCCCAACTCATTTTTTGCCTTTGTGGGGTCAGCATAAAACATATCCAAATCTCCTGGTCTTCTATCTGTTATTTTATATGGAATTTTTACATTATTTACTTTTTCAAAAGTATTTATTATTTCTAAAACACTATATCCTTGTCCATTTCCTAGATTATGTATATATACTCCGCTTCCCTTTTTTTCAAGATATTCTAAAGCCTTTAAATGTCCAACTGCTAGATCTTGAACATGAATATAATCTCTTACTCCTGTACCATCTTTTGTATTATAATCGTTTCCAAAAACTGATACCTCTTTTAATTCTCCTATTGCTACCTTTTGTATATAAGGCATTAAATTATTAGGAATTCCTTGAGGATTTTCTCCTATAATTCCTGATGGATGAGCACCTATTGGATTAAAATATCTTAAGATTGAAATAGACATATTTTTATCAGCATTATATGTATCTTCCAAAATTTCTTCTATCATTGCTTTTGTTTTTCCATATGGATTTGTAGGCACTCCTCTTCCCATTGTTTCAACATACTTTGGATTTCCCGGATTACCATATACTGTTGCAGAAGAACTAAATACTATTTTTTTGCAATTATACTTTCTCATTACTTTTAAAAGTATCAAAGTACCAGTTATGTTGTTATAATAATATTCTAATGGTTTTTTTACAGATTCTCCAACAGCTTTTAAACCTGCAAAATGTATAACTGCATCTATTTCATTTTCTTGAAAAACTTGATTCATTTTTTCTTCATCTAATATATCTACTTCATAAAATTTAAAGTCTTTATTTGTTATTTTTTTTATGTTTTCTATTACCTCTGGTCTGCTATTAGAAAAATTATCTACTACAACAATATCTTTTCCTATTTCTAATAGTTCAACTACAGTATGACTTCCAATATATCCTGTTCCACCTGTTACTAATATAGACATATAAAACACTTCCTTTTTATTTTTTTATCATATCGCATTACTAGGAAATTTGCAAGAGCAACACGACAATTATAATAATGAATATTTAATAATGAATATTTAATAGTGAATAATTATGGAAGAAAAATTGCAAAAATGCAATTTTTCTACATTCACTATTCATTAAATATCAACCAAAATAAGGTCTTCTCCTATGCATTTGATATTTTGCCATGGTATTACTATATCATTATTAGCTGTAAATCGATTTATCAATTTCATACTACCAGGTACTATTATAGATGTTATCTTCCCTGTTTCCAAATCTGCTGTAACATCTTGTACAAATCCCAATCTTTTTCCATCATTTATATTAATAACCTCTTTATGGCTAAAATCTAGTCCTTTTCCACCCATTATGCCCTCCAAATAATATATATTTTTATATATTATAATATTAATTGGAGAAAAATTTTATTCATATAATTTTTTAATTCTTAATATTGCATCTTTTTCTAGCCTTGACACTTGTGCTTGCGATATTCCTAATTCTTCTGCTACTTCCATTTGAGTTCTTCCATCAAAAAATCTCCTTGCTATTATATTCTTTTCTCTTGCATTTAGTTTTTCTAAAGCTTGTGCTATTGCTAAATTATTAATCCATTTCTCATCTGTGTTTTTGGTATCTCTTACTTGATCCATTACATAAATGCTTTCAGTTCCATCATTATAAACTGGTTCTTGCAATGATATTGGATCTTGAATTGCATCTAAACTTATTACTACCTCTTCTTTTTCTACTCCTAACCTTTTCGCAATTTCTTCTATTTTAGGCTCTTTTCCAGTTTCTCTAGTTATTTGTTCTTTAGCTTGTAGAACTCTATATGCCATATCTCTAATTGATCTGCTTACTCGTATAGGATTATTATCTCTTAAATGCCTTCTAATTTCACCAATAATCATTGGAACAGCATACGTTGAAAATTGAACATTTTGTGATAAATCAAACTTATCTATTGCTTTTATCATTCCAACACATCCCACTTGGAATAGGTCATCTGCACTTTCGCCTCTTCCTCCAAAACGCTGAACCACACTCAAAACTAACCTTAAGTTTCCATTTATAAATTTTTCTCTCGCTTCTTCATCTCCATTTTTTACTTTTAATAATAATTCATTTTTTTCTTTATTTGATAGTACGGGTAATTTATTAGTATTCACAGAAGCAATCTCTACCCTATTTATCAAAATAAAAACCTCCTATTCAAAAATAATGATATTCTCATTATTTCCAAAATAGGAAGTTTTATGCACATTTGAAGATATGTAGCACTTGATTTTTTTGCTAAAGGTGATATAATAGATTTATTGGAGAGAACACGCTCTCCAACGCTTGTTATGAAATACTAGCAAGTGCCGTTTTTTATACACAAAGGAGGATTGAATTCCTATGATTAAGAACAAGAGACTATATGTCTCTACCAAATGGCGGACTCACTGTTCTGACCCCGTCGAAGCAAGAAGGCCTATTGAGCTAACCAACTTCATGAAGGGTTTTCAGCAAACCTTTCCCACTGTACAATTAAGCCATTTCAGGAGCCATAAGCCTGGAAGTGTTCAGCTTATTTTTGCAGTAAGGTACAACTCAGACGAGGAGTCCTTAATCTTAGAGAAGCTGAAATCGAATCCAAATATCGAAATCAGCATATCTTGTCCATAACCTTTGCATTTAGAGACTGACAGTGTCAGCCTCTTTTTCTATAAAAAAAAGCGGATTAACAAATTCTAAATAACAGAGTTATTAAAAATTTGTAACATTCGCATAATTATCTAGTATGGAGCTTTTCTCTTTCAAAGAAAGAGAAAATTTCTACTATATAAAAAAGCGCCTCCCCCTTAGGCGCTAATTATACCGTGTAAAAGGGGAAGACACTTAGGGATTCTGTCTCAAGCACCAACGAAGCGCAGGTAACCCACGCCATCAGCGCACTTAACTGTTTCAAACCAGCGTTCCATATGTCTTGCAATCTGGCTAGAAGTGAACTTGCGGTCGCCTCTTGCATACAGGTCTCTGTTGAAGAGATCCGTGATGTCCGCTTCTTTGCCATGCTCTTCCGCATCCGCTAAAGCCTGCATGAAAATCATTGCCAGTACGCATTCCCATTCCACATGTCCTGTTTCGCGAAACACGCTCATGAGGTTCCATGTAGTAATATTCGGGTTTGCAATACACTCATTGGTATTGCTCAGAAGAATTTTGGGACAATCCTGTGTGACTTCCCAACCGTAATCTCCAGAGCTGAGTGTTATGCCAACAATCACAGAATCTTCTGCGATGCGCGACTTTACGGTAGAGATTGTCTGCGCGGTAGCAGCAAGCTCAGTTGCGGCGGGTACGACCTTTTCGCTAGTAGCGATTGCCTGCTTGGAAGCAGGTGCCTGGGTTGTGGTTTCGGCGTTCTTGCTTTTCAGCATTTCAGCCATGTGTTTGAAAAAGTTCATAGAGTTTAACTCCCTTACGAAAAAGTATTCCACCAATGGCAGAACCTAATTCTATTATACCACTTTTATCCAAATCTTTCAAGTTTTATGTAAATTTTCCTTATTTAACTGTTGTTTTCCATAATCCATGTTTATTGCAATATGCATATATTATAGAATTTGGTATATATTTAAATTTTGTTTCTGTAGATTGTCCTGGATTTAATCTTACTCTTGTTGTTTGTTTATCTGTAACTTGAGCAATCCATGTTATATAATGATCTTCTTCCATTGGGTGTTCTACTTCTCCAACTTTAACTACTATTTCGTCTCCTACTTTTTCGCATACTGGAACATGTTTTTCTGTTGCTCCATCACATTCGTTTCCTGTCATTGCTATCATTTCTTTTCCACAGCAAGTTATATGTTTGCTATCTCCATTTATTAGCCCTATTACATTTCCACATATTGGACATTTATAAAATCTAACATTTTCTTCCATTTTAATTATCCTTTCTTTTCTAGTTATATTCTTATATTAATCTTCTACTTTTTCAAATAAATCCTTTCCTACTCCACATAAAGGACATACCCAATCATCTGGTAAATCTTCAAATTTAACTCCTTCTGTAGCTTCATCATATATATGACCACAAACTGTACATTTATATTTATTCATAATTATTCTTCTTCCTTTCCTATTTTATTTACTTAATATATCTGTTGCAAGATTTTCAAGTTTACTAATATCTTCATCTTTCATTGTTGATTTTATTGTTACAACATTTTCAGATATAGTAATATTTTTCATACCTTCTAAAGTTGATTTCATGCATTTAGCTGCTGATGGTGCCCATGATCCATTTTCAATTATTCCGACTTTTCTATTTTGATAATTTTTTCCTTTTAAATGATTCAAGAATTCTTGCATTGGTGGAAATACTTCTCCATTATAACTTGATGCTGCAAGTATTACTTTATCATATCTAAAAGCATCTTCAATAGCTTCTGCCATATCGTCTCTAGCTAGATCTGTAACTACTACTTTTTTTGCTCCTTTTTCATTTAGTATTTCTTCCATTTTTTTAGCTACATTCATAGTATTTCCATGTATTGATGCACAAGCGATAAATACACCATCATCTTCTGGCTTATAACTGCTCCAAACATCATATTTATTTATATAATATTCTAAATTATCTTTTAATATTGGTCCATGTAATGGGCAAATCATTTTGATATCTAATGTTGCAGCTTTTTTCAATAAAGCTTGTACTTGCATTCCATATTTTCCAACAATATTAAAATAATATCTTCTTGCTTCACATGTCCAATCTTCTTCAGTATCAAGTGTTCCAAATTTTCCAAAACCATCTGCAGGAAATAATATTTTTTCACTTTTCTCATATGTAACCATTACTTCTGGCCAATGAACCATTGGAGCCATAAAGAATTGTAAAGTATGTTTTCCTATATTTATTTCTTCTCCCTCTGATACTACTACTTTTCTGTCTGTTAAATCAATATCAAAGAATTGTGGTAACATATTAAATGTTTTTGCATTTCCTATTAATTTCATCTCTGGAAACTTGTCTGCTAAAAGTTTAATATTATATGCATGATCTGGTTCCAAATGAGATACTACTAAGTAGTCTACTTTTGCTCCTGCTAAAGCTTTTTCTAGATTTGATATCCATTCATCTGTTTTTCTTGAGTCAATCGTATCCATGACAACATTTTTTTCATCTTTTATTAAGTATGAATTATATGATATACCATTAGGAACATCATATTGACTTTCAAATAAACCTATATCATGGTCATCTGCTCCTATGTATATAATATCTTCTGAAATTACTGTGTCTTTCATGAAAAATACCTCCTTCTTTACAGAGGTATTTTATCATATTTAATATGTAATGGCAATTTTTCGCACAAAATTTTTTAAGTCAAAAACTTTATGCAATTATCTTTCCCATAATTTCTTTTTTCATCTTTCCTATTATCTTTTTTTCTAATCTAGATATATAACTTTGAGAAATTCCTAGCATGTCTGCTACTTCTTTCTGAGTTTTTTCTTCTCCAGTTATAAAACCAAATCTTAACTCCATTATATTTCTTTCCCTATTCGATAATTTAGACATCGAAATTCTCAATAATTTTTTATCAACCTCTTCTTCTACACCCCTAGAAGTAATATCCCCATCTGTTCCCAATATATCTGATAATAGTAATTCATTTCCTTCTCCATCTTTATTTAAAGGTTCATCTATTGAAACTTCTCCTTTTAATTTATTGCTTCTTCTTAAAAACATAAGAATTTCATTTTCTATACATCTTGAAGCATATGTAGCCAATTTTATATTTTTATCTTTATTAAAAGTATTAATTGCTTTCATTAGTCCAATAGTTCCTATTGATATTAAATCCTCAATTCCAACTCCTGTATTTTCAAACTTTTTTGCAATATATACAACTAATCTTAAATTTCTTTCAACTAAGGTTTGTCTAGCTTCTTCGTCATTATTAGCTAGTCTCTCTAAATATTCGTTCTCTTCTTCTGAAAGTAATGGTGGTGGAAGAGTTTGACTTCCTCCTATATAAAAAATTGGCATTTCCTCTATCTCTTCATCTTTGGAAATGTACTTAACGTAAATATTGTTTATATTGTTCTTAATAATTTCCAATAATCTCATACAGACATCTCCTTTTCTATAAAATCTAATCCTATTAAACCTGAATACTCTCCCGTTCTACACAGTGGTTTATCGTAAATTCCTATAATTGCACTTTTTATATTTACTGTTTCATTATCAATATAAATTTTAAGTCCATCAATTCTTATTCCCAATAGTATTCCATTTTCTTTTCCTATTGATGAAAAGGGTATAATTTTAAACTTAGATATATATTTTGCATCAATGCTATTGTCTGTAATTTCTCCTTTTAATATTTTTTGTAAATTTTCTAAAATTTCTTTTGGTATAATACTTTCAAGTACATCTTTTTCCACAACTACAACTGGTGTATTTGTTATTGGATCTTTTAACAAATTTCCTGAATCTATCATTGCTCTTATTTCTTTTTTCTTTCCTTCAAATAGTATTTCTATATTGCATAACATATTTTTCTTATTTATTCCATTTTTTATCATTTTAAAAGAAAGGTATATTAATACAAATCCTAAAACCACTCCTAATACTGCAATTTTTATTGGATATGAACCAAACCACACACCATCTACGAAAAAGATTCCTTCTGGTTTTACTACATATAAAAGAAAAAATGTTACTCCTCCAAAAGCAAAAGTTGTTAAGTAAAATATCAAAAGTTGCTTAAATAATTTTTTTATTTTTCGTGGTCTAAAAGCTATATAAATCATTAATATAGAAAAAATTATTTTAATAGTTATACTATTTTTTATTTTTTCAATAGTTAGATATGTAAATATCGAATATATTGCTCCTAATATGCTTGCAAAAATTAATTTGTAATGCTTTATTTTTGCTTTATTTATAAGACCTGTTGCTAATAAAATGATGTAATTTATTACTAAATTTTCTACAAATACTACGTCTAAATATACTGTCACTTTCCACCTCTTTTTATAAAACTAAAAGTGTTATAGTGAGAGTATTTTACTATATGCTCTTTTAAAAAGCTGTCATTTTCTAGGGTAGAAAAAAAGAAATAATCTACAATATTAGATTATTTCTTTTTAGATTGTTTATACTATTACAATAACTTGTTTATTTTTCTTAAATTTTATTAGTTTTTATAATAGTTTTTTATGAATTATGTATTTTAATAATATATTATTTATTTGCATTTTTATTTTTCTTTAAGAATGATGGTATATCTAAATCTCCGCTACTTCCTGTAGAATCTGATGATGGAATTGAACTTACTGTTTTATCCCATGGTCTTGAGCTTATTTTATCTATTCCTCTACTTGGAACATTTGGCTCTTTTTCAAAACCTGTTGCTATAACTGTAATTAAAATTTCATCTGCCATAGAATCATCTCTAACTGTACCAAATATAATGTTAGCTTCAGGATCTACACTTCTTTGTACTAATTCAGCTGCTGTATTTACTTCTTGTAATCCTAAATCTTCACCACCAGTAATATTGATGATAACTCCTCTTGCTCCTTCAATAGAGGTTTCTAATAATGGACTTTGAATAGCTTGTTTTGCTGCATCTTCTGCTCTATTTTCTCCTGTTGCTCTACCAATACCCATATGAGCCATTCCTGTATTTAACATTATAGTTTTAACATCTGCAAAGTCTAGGTTAACTTCTCCAGTTATTGTAATTAAATCTGATATTCCTTGTACACCTTGTCTTAAAATATCATCAGCCATTTGGAAAGCTTCTAGTACTGTTGTTTTTCTATCTATGATTTGTAATAATTTATCATTAGGAATAACAACTAAAGCATCAACTCTTCCTTTTAAACTATCTATTCCACGTTCTGCTTGTGATAATCTTTTTTTACCTTCAAAAGTGAATGGCTTTGTAACAACACCTATTGTTAATATTCCAAGTTCTCTTGCTGTTGAAGCTACAACTGGTGCAGCACCAGTTCCAGTTCCACCACCCATTCCAGCTGTAACAAATACCATATCTGCTCCTCTTAAAGCTTCTGCGATTTCTGTTTTGCTTTCTTCTGCAGCTTGTGCTCCAATATCAGGATTTGCTCCAGCACCTAATCCTCTTGTTATTTTTTCTCCGATTTGAATTTTTGTACTAGCCTCTGACTTTTGAAGTACTTGTCTGTCTGTATTTACTGCTATAAATTCCACTCCTTTGATACCTGATTCTATCATTCTATTTATAGCGTTATTTCCAGCACCTCCAACACCAATTACTTTTATTGTTGCTGTTCCATCATTTTGTTTATTGTCCAATTCATCATACTCGTACATACTGTTATTCCTCCCTAACTTATTTTTTATCTTTCATTTCTTTTCCTTTTATTAAGAATAAAAAAACTCTTTTATTCTTGATAGTATATTTTTAAAAAAGCTTTCTTCTGTTTTCGAATCTATACTACTTGCTACTGTTTTAGCAAAAGGTCTTGATGCAACATATCTTAACAGTGCATATGATGTTCTATAACTTGGTTTAATAGTGCTTATTAGTCTTCCTGTGGCCATTTTTACTGGAATGTTTAAAACTATTTTTCCAGCTACATCACTCTTACTTATATTAGTAATTCCTTGTCCTGTTAATATTACGTTATTTATTCTAGGCTTAATACCCTCTCTCATAATGTTTTTATTTACTAGAGAAAATATTTCCTCTATTCTAGCTTCTATTATTTCTATTAAATATGAGCTTTTAATAGTTCTTTGACTTGTGTCTTTTGAGTCTCCAGTATTAGTATTTAAGATTATATCATTATCATTATCAATAAAAGATTTTAAAGCTAGACCATATTGTTTTTTTAATCTGTCTGCTTCTTCCTCTGTTATCTCTAAAACTAATGATATATCTCTTGTTATACTGTCTCCTCCTAAAGGAATTGTATCTGTGTATATAAAAGACGAACCTTCAAAGACACCTATTTCAGTATTCCCTGCTCCAATATTTAATATCATTACATTATCATTTAATTCATTAGCATCCAAAATTAAGTTTCTTTCTGCTAAAGTGCTTGGAACGATACCATCTATCTCAATTCCGGCTTTCTTAAATATCATATATAACTGTCTTATATATGTTTTCTCAGCTAATATTATTTGAGCACTAAGAGTAAAATGTGAACTTAAGCTTCCTACTGGATCGCTAACTATTTTTCCATCATCTAATTCAAATTTATCTGGAACAATATCTATCAATGTTTTTCCATCAGGAATATTTATATCCCTAACTTGTCCTATTGCTGCACTGACATCCTTTGCAGATATACCCGCATATTTTTCTTTTAATTCTTTTAATATACTGTTTTGAACAATTGTTGTATACTTTCCAGGAATTGTTACATATGCAGAGTTTATTTTTAAATTAGCTTCTTCTTCTGCTTCATGAATTGTTTTGACAATCGCTGCGGCAACTTCTTCTTCATTTACTATTTTGCTCTTTTTCATGCCTGCACATTTTGCTTTTGTAGAGCAAATTATCTCGATTTGGTTGAAATTATTTACTTCACCCACAACAGTAGATACTTTAGAAGTTCCTATATCGATGCCAACAATTATATCTCCTATTGCCAAATTTAACTCCTCCAATTTTTTGTATTCCTGTTCCTAAGAATATTATATTTCGATAAAAAAGTCAATACTATTTTGTTATATTTTCGTAATAATGTCGTCACTGTTTTGTCACAAATTTTAAAGTTCTTTTCTCCCTAGGATTATAGGATTTTTCTATTTTTTAATATTACTTTTTGAATCATTATAATACAAAAATGACCTACCTTTTGGTAAGCCATTTCTTGTAGTTTTTGGGTAGCTATTTTGAATTTTTTGCCACTTCTTTTTTCTTTGTAAATTTATTTAAATAATGCATACGGATTATTGATAAATTTGTAAACATTCTTCCAACAAAAACTACTATAGCTGCTAGGTATATATCAACATTTAATTTTTCTCCAAGATATGTTAGCAATATTGATAATATTGCATTTCCAAAAAATCCTGAAACGAATACTTTTAAATCAAACTTACCTTCTAGAGTTGATCTTATTCCTCCAAATACTGTATCTAATGCTGCAACTATTGATATTGCTAGATATCCAGAATATGTATATGGAATTATTGGAGCTTTTGACCCTAATATTGCGCCTATTATACATCCTAAAATTATTGAAAATAAAACCATTTTTATATCCTCCTAACTATTTTATATATTTCAATTCCATTTTTCCATTGTATTTAGGAATTTCTAAATCCTTTACTTTTTCTATTTTGATTTTATATCCTATTTTACTATACTTATCTGCAAAACCTGAATTTTTTACATTTAATGCACTATCTAGATATGTTTGATCTCCTATAACTTTAATTTCAAAAGGTGAATTTATATTTTTTCCACTATTCATTATTATATCTCCGCTGGTAATTTCTACAATATCAGTTACATTTACAACTCTTTCACCATTTATTGAAATTGCGTCTGCCCCAGCTAATTTTAATTCATTTATTAGTTCTATTAATAATGTAGCTGTTATTTCATGTTCTTCATTATCTTCTAAAGTAATTATAATTCCATCTCCAGTTACTTTAGTAACACCTAATAACATTCTAGATTGTTTTAATTCTTTCTCTAATAGTTCTGAAGCTTCTTCATTTGTTTCTGCTGATTTTTTATATTCATCTATTTTTTCCTCTTTTTCTTTTATTTGCTTTTCCAATTCTTCACATTTTGTTTTCCAATCAGCTAACTTTTCAGTTAACTCAGCTTCTCTCAAATCTTCAATTTCTGCAATATCTGTTTTTTCTATAACTCTAAATTGTATAAACATTATATACACTAATACAAAACATACTAGTCCTATTGTAATTGTCATTGTTATTTTCCCTTTTTGCACAACTACCATCATTCCTTTCTTAGGCATCTGGTTGGATAAGACGTATAATTTCTTTCCAAAATTGTAATATTTTTTAGCTAAAATCTATTTTGAACTTTTTATTGTCTTTGCATCTAAAATTCCACTATACTTTGGTATTGTAATGCTATCTTTACTCTCAACATTAGTTTCAATACCATCATTATTTAGAATATCTATATACCCACCTGGTCTCATAAGAGCTCCAGTCATTAATTCTGGAAAACCTATCGCTTTTATTTCAAATGGAGCTCCAACTTTTTCTCCATTTATTAATACAACATTTCCATCACATGTTATTGTTGTTGAATTAACAATTCGCTGATTATTAATTGAAATTGCCTCTGCTCCAGCATTTTTCAATTCATTTACAACTATTCTTAAGTCCTCATCATGAATCAAATATCTGCTTATGCTATCATACCCTCCAAGCATATCTGTGCTAATACTTTGATTATCATTCAAACTTACTATTATTCCACTTCCTGATACCTCAGTTAACCCTAATAATATGTTATTCTTCTTCAACTCTTCTTCCATTGCCTTAGCTGATGAATCGTCTTTTGTTATTTCCTCTCTTGCCTTTTCTAATTCTTTATCAGTTTTTTCTAAACTTGCATACAAAGCATCATATTTATCTTTCCATTCTAAAACTTGATCTTTTAATTTGTTCTCTGTTCTTTCAACTCCTACAATTTCACTCGCTGCATTTATAGTATTTATTTGCCAAACTATTGCAAATGATAGTAACACACACATTAGCCCTAAAGTTATAGCACTTTGTATTTTCTTCATAAGCACTCCTTTCTTCTATACTTATAGCTTCTCTATTTTTTCTCTTTATCATTATCTTTCTTATCTTCTTTTTTTTCTACTTTCTTTTCTGGAGAAAAATATACAGGTTGTGTATTTAAATCTCTATCAGCGTGAATATCTCCTTTTTTTCCTTTTGTATTCTCTATTGTAGCCTTAATCCAATCAAATTTATTAATTAGATTATCTGCCTCACCAATATATACATTCTTTTTTTCACTCTCTAATACAAGTTTGTAATTTGATTTATTAGAAATATCTATTTCTGTTATAAGATTTGCAACATTTGTTGTTTCAGCAACTTGATATATTTCCAAAACATCATTTAGTTTTTCCAAGTCCTCTTCGCATAATCTATTATTAACTTTTATATCTTCCATATCAGTTTTTATTCCTGTTAATAACGGCGCTTCTATTTTGTCCTCAGATATTTCTAGCATATAACCTTGATTATCTATATACATATACGAACTACCTAACTGCAACATATATGTTGCAACACGCTCATCTGCTTCAATTATTAATTTGTTTGGCAATGCTCTTTTTATAGTTACATTTTTTACATAAGCATTTTCTTTTATTTTTTCTATAATTTGCTTTTTACTTATTCTATATATGTTTTCACCATATTTAACACCTGATAGACTTATATAAGTATCACTACTTAATTTTATATTGTTATTTACCTGAATTTCTTCTATATTAAACATTGGAGAAATCATTAAAAATGATATTATTCCAATTATTAAGCCCACAAAAACTATAAGTTTCAAAAAAGTTTTTAATACTGACTTCTTTTTTTTCTTCGTATTTTTCTGTTGAGACTCATTATTATTATTTTGATTTTGTCTTTTGACAGCATTTGTATTTCTTTCAGTTCTTCTCTCTACATCTTTTGTGATTCTCTCATCAGTATTATAGTTTTCTCTATTAACTTTATTTGTACTTTTCTTTTTTTGAGGTTGTCTTTTACTTGTTTTGTTTGGCAAAATCATCACCCCATAAACTGAATTTTTACATAGCCAATTATACACCATTAAGTTTTAATTGTACAACTTTTTTTCAAAAAAACAGAACTAAAATTTTCTTGCAACAACTTGCAAAAAAATCTCAGTTCCGTTCCCCACTCATAATTCACTATTAATCATTTCTCTTTCGCAATTTTCCATTCATCATTCACCATTAATCATTAATTATTCACTATTCATTATATAAATGTATCCTTCCTCCCAAGCTTCTAATTTTATTATCCAAATTATCATATCCCCTTAAAATATATTCTATATTATCAACCTTAGTTTTGCCATTTGCATACATTCCCGCAATTACCAATGAAATTCCTCCTCTTAAATCTTTTGCTCGAACATTAGCTGAATTTAATTTTCTTACACCTTTAATAATTGCTGTTCTTCCCTCTATAGTATATTTTGCTCCCATTCTTGAAAGCTCATCTAAATATTTAAATCTGTTCTCAAAAATATTTTCTATAACTATTGATGTACCTTTTGCCACTGTCATTATTGTTCCAAATATTGATTGCATATCGGTTGGGAAACCCGGATATGGCATAGTTTTAATATCAACCGCTCTCAACCTCTTTGGAGCTTTCAATTCAATACCATTATGTATTATATTTAATTTACACCCTGCATCCTCTAACTTCTGTATTACTGGCTCTATATGTTCTGAAATAACATTATTTAATTTTACTTCTCCACCATTCATAGCCGTCATGCACAAAAAAGTACCTGCTTCAATTCTATCTGGAATAATATTGTAACTAACATCTTTTAATTTTTTCACTCCATTTATAACAATCACATTGCTTCCAGCACCGGCTATTTTTGCTCCCATTCTATTTAAAAAATTCTGCAAATCAACAATTTCTGGCTCCATAGCTGCATTGATAATAGTAGTTTCTCCTTCTGCTAATACAGATGATAAAATAATATTTTCAGTAGCACCAACACTTGGAAAATCCAATCTTATTTTACTTCCATTAATATTATCAGCTGAACATTCAATTCTTCCAGAATCTTCGCTTATATTTATTCCTAATTCTTTAAAAGCTTTCAAATGTAAATCAATAGGCCTAGAACCAATATCACATCCACCTGGGCATGAAAAACATGCTTTTCTATTTTTTCCTATCAAAGCCCCTGCAATAATTACCGAAGATCTCATCTCTCTCATCAAATCTTCTGGTATATCGCAACTATTAAGCCTACTAGAATCTATTATGTACTTGTTTTTATCTTTTTTTACCTTACACCCTAACTCTTCCAAAATGCGAAACATCATTTTTGTATCATGTATATTTGGAACATTATACAGTTTAGAAATACCGCCATTCAAAATAGTTCCCGCAATTATAGGAAGAGCTGAATTTTTAGCACCAGAAATATCTACTTCACCTTCTAGCTTTCTTCCCCCTTCTATTATATAACTTGCCATAAAAAAACCTCCTACTTTATTTGCTATATATTATGCAAACTAAGTAGGCGGTGTGTTTTATTTTAACCTTTTTTTATTGTTTGATTTTAATTCTTCATTTTTCTCTTTTTCTTTTTCTATTTGTTTTGCACTCTTGCTTGGTGTTGGTAAATCTTCTGGCATAGTACCACCAATTCTTTTTATAGTTTGTCTAACAGCTTGTCCTACATTATGATGAGTTTTACAAGCATCATCTTCATTATCTATATTTTTGTTTTTTAGAACTTCATCTGTTTGAGTAATTCTAAATAAATTAGCTGCAAGTTCTGTACTACTCATATAGTCTAATATATCTTCTTTTTCTGATATACCTTTTCTATTTGCAATATCTTTAGCTGTTTCTCCATTATACAGTCCTCTATAGCCATAATTATTAAATTTCCCATAATTCTTTACACCTGCTAATTTGGCTGTATCAAATAAATATTTATTTTTATCTTTTACATTTTTTCTTGTATATAATCTCTTTTCATCCTCATTTAATTGTTCATATTCTTGTCTTGTTAACTCTTGTTTTCTAGTTTGTACTGCAAAATAAGTTTGAGCTAATGCTATTGCTTTTTTTCTACTGTCTCCATTTTGTGCAATTAAGTAACATGCATATCTTGTTAATTTTAAATCGTCTACTTCCATTTCCGCATTATTCCCGACTTTTAACACCCTCCCGACGTCGGCAAAGTGTTCGTCTTGTGCAATATTACTACCATTACAAGCTTCTTTTGCTTTAGTTATTACATTTTTAAAATTACCCCATTTACTATATTCTAACATCAACATTAGCTCTCTAGCATACCAAAATTCTATTCCATTTTCATCAATATGTTTAATACTTTCAAAATCCTTTTCTGTTTTATTTACCAAATCATTTGCCATAAATATCATCTCCTTTCTTCTATTCATATCACATTTGCAATTCTTATTCAATAGTTTTACGAATTTTTGTTCTTGTTTTCTGTTTATGTTTTTATTTTACTTTATCATAAATAATACTGATGAATAGCTGTTTAATATAATTTGATATAAAAAGTCACCTACTTTTTTGTCATATTATACAAACTAAGTAGGTGGTGTGTTAATTTGAGTGTTCTTTTTCCAATATTCTGCCATACAAGTATTTTTCGAAATCATTTTTCAATATCGGTCACATCGTAGCTTAAATAAGAACTCAATTATGCTAATTCTTATTTATAAGGTTAAGAATTCTTTTTCCAAGCTCATATGCTTCATCGATTTTTTCCTGATTATTCTGCTTCAAATCATCCAATGAGCTCACTTTTGTTACAGTTAAATTAGCTACAGGTTCAACTTCCATATGTCCAAAATAATGTTCAATTGATTCGACAATAACCTTGTTCTCTCTTTCCGTTCCACCTTCGCGTACCGAAACAGAAATTCCAACTCTTCTTTTTTCCATAGAAATTCTTCTAGGATTAGTGTTTGCGTATGGAGTATTTCTGTCAAAGAAAACCTTGAGTTGTCCTGAAACATATCCCCAATAATCAGGAGTACCAATAATGATGATATCTGCTTCTTTAAAGTCCTCAATAATCTTATCCATGCTGTCATGCTGAATACACTTGCCGTCTTTGTAGCACATCTTACACCCTGTACAGTAATTGATTTTTTCCTCGCCCAGACAGTAACATCTCGTTTCAACGCCTACTTTTTCCATGCCTTTAAGCATAGTACGTATTAAATAAGCTGTACTTCCGTTTGGATTTGGACTTCCTACAATTGCTAGAGCTTTCATACAAAAACTCCTTTCTTTTTTGTTTATTTTACAATTTCTTCTCTTTTCATTTTTATTGTTGTTGGTCTTCCGTGTGGACAAGTATATGGGTTTTGCAATTTTAATAAATTTTGTATTAGTATATCTACTTCTTCTCTTTTTAAATCCATATTAGCTTTTACTGCTGCTTTACATGCTACAGTTGCAATAAATCTGTCTTCTATATCTTTTATTTGACTTCTTGAATCATTCAACATTTCATCAAGTATATCTAAAAACATATCTTTTCTATTAGTTTTTTCTCTATATTCTATATCTGGTACACCATTTATTTTGATAGTGTTCTCTCCAAAAAATTCTATATCATAACCAATCTTTTTTAGTAATTCTTCATTATTTTTTATGAATTCAATTTCTCTATGTGTTAAATTAATAACTTCAGGAACAAGCATCATTTGGCTATTACTTTGATTATTCTTTTTATAGTTGTCCTTTATCTGCTCATATAATACCCTTTCATGTGCTGCATGTTGATCTATTAAATATATTTCATTTTCTACCTGTATTATAATATATGTTTTGAAAGCAATTCCTATATATGTATATTTTACTTCTCTTTTATTTTCTCTTTTTATTAAATCTTTTTCTTCTTGATTATTTTCTAAGCTCTCATTTTGATTTGTATGATTGTTTGCAAAATTATATTCATTTAAAATATAATTTTCTTTTTCTTTAGATATTTCTTCGTTTCCTAGAAATTTCTCATTTAATATTGAATTTTTTATTGCACTATATACTACTCTATGTAATTCTTCTTCATTTTTAAATCTAACTTCCATTTTAGTTGGATGAACATTTACATCATAATAATTTGCTGGCATTTCAATATTCATTATAAAAAAGCCATACATTCCAATTCCAGTGCTTCCTTTAAATGCCTGGTCTGCACTGTTTGTTATTATTGCATTTTTTATATTTCTTTTATTTAAAAATATAATTTGATTTTTTCTACTATCTTTAGCAATTCGCGTATTACCAATAACTCCTGTTATTCTTATATTTTCTTCTTTATAATCAACATCAATTATATTATCTGCTATTTCTTTTCCATACAATGTATATATAATGTCTTTTATGTTTCCATTTCCATTTGATTGAAATATATTTTTTCCATCATTTATTAGTTTAAAAGAAATACTTGGATTTGCTAGTGCTACCTTTTGTATCCATTCTTTTATGTATCTAAATTCTGTTGCATCTTGCTTTAAAAATTTATATCTAACAGGTGTGTTAAAGAATAAATTTTCTACAGTTATAGTGGTTCCTGTTTTAGCTCCAACCTCTTCTCTACTTAAAATATCTCCTGCTTCTGCTTCTATTTTTATTCCAAAATCTTGATTTGCAGTTTTTGATATCATTGTTAATTTTGATATTGCTACAATACTTGCTAAAGCTTCTCCTCTAAAACCCATTGAGTATATTTTTTCTAGATCTTCTACCTGTTTTATTTTACTTGTAGCATGTCTCTCTAAAGAAATAAACATTTCGTCAGCTTCTATTCCTTTTCCGTTATCTACGACTTTTATTAAGGACTTTCCACCTTTTTTTATTTCAACTATTATATTAGTAGCTCCAGCATCTATTGAATTCTCTACTAGCTCTTTAACAACATTTGCTGGTCTTTCAATTACCTCACCAGCCGCCATTTTATTAATTGTTAAATCATCTAAGATGACAATATTCCCCATTATTATTCCCTTTCATGTTATTTTTGGTAATTATATCATTATTCCTATTTTTTTTGCAAACCTTTTAGTTTTTTAATTTTTATCCAAAAGCTATATCTAATATCATCATAATAACAAAACCTATTGCAACACCTATTGTTCCAAGATTTGAATGTTCTCCCTCCTGTAAAGATGGTATTAGTTCTTCTACTACAACATAAATCATGGCTCCTGCTGCTAAAGCCAATAAATATGGTAATATCGGAACAACTAAACTTGTGAGTAATATTGTGATAACTGCTGCTATTGGTTCCACAATTCCAGATAAAACTCCATATATAAAAGCCTTTGTCTTTGAAGTTCCTTCACTTTTTAATGGCAATGAAATGATTGCACCCTCTGGAAAATTTTGAATTGCTATACCAATAGCTAACACTAAAGCACCTGCAATCGTTATTCCTGTATTCCCTATAATAGAACCTGCTAAAGTTACTCCTAAAGCCATTCCCTCTGGTATATTATGCAAAGTTACTGCCAAAACCATCATTGTTGTCTTTTTCAATTTTGCTTTGATTCCTTCGGGTTTATCACCTTTTATATGTAAATGAGGAATTAAACTATCTAAAGTTAATAAAAAAACAATTCCTAGTAAAAATCCTATACTTGCAGGTAACCAAGCAATTATTTTTTGTTCTTCTGCCATATCAATTGAAGGTAGCATAAGTGACCATATTGAAGCTGCAATCATTACACCAGAAGCAAACCCTAATAATAACTTTTCTATCTTCACGTTTATTTTATCTTTCATAAAAAATACCATTCCAGAACCTATGGCTGTTCCTAAAAATGGTATTAGTAGTATTATTAAAACTTGCATTGCTTCACCTCTATTTTTTTATATTATCTTTTATTCAATATATCCTCAATTGTATGCCATGCTAAAAGAGCACATTTTACTCTAGCTGGCATATGAGATACATTTCTAAAAGCAATAGCATCTTCTAATTTTTTCAAATTTTCTTCATCTGTTTCTTCTCTTTTTATCATATCAATAAAAGTTTTTATAATCTCTTTTGCTTCCTCTATTGTTTTACCTTTTAATGTATCTATCATTATAGAGGTAGATGCCTGTGATATAGCACAACCATGACCTGAAAAAGCCATATCTTTAATAACATTTCCATCTAATTTAATTTCTAATGTTATTTCATCTCCACAATTAGGATTGTGCCCTATTTCAGAATAATCTGGATTTTCTAATTTCTTTTTATTATATGAATTCATGCTATGCTCCATAATAAGCTCATTATAAACATCATTTAATTCATCCATATTGTTTTAATTAGCATTAATATAGCTAATATCTCCTTTCCTATTTTTTTATATATTTTTCAAACATACTATATGCTTTTTTCAAACCTTTAACCAATCTATCAACATCATCTTTTGTATTATAAATATAGAAACTAGCTCTACATGTAGAATCTATTCCTAAGAATCTCATCAAAGGCTGTGCACAATGGTTACCAGAACGAACACAAACACCTTCTCCATCTAATATACTTGCAACATCATGTGGATGTACTCCTTTTATATTAAAAGAAATAACAGCAGAATGATTTTCTTTATTTTTAGTTAAATACAAATCTAAATAATCTAATTTTGATAATTCTTCTACTGCATAAGAAACTACTTCTTTCTCAATTTTTTGAATATTATCATAACCGATTTTTTCTATATAATCAATTGCTGCCCCTAAACCTATTACACCTTCTACATTTTGAGTACCCGCTTCAAATTTATTAGGAAGAGGTGCAAAAGTAGTATCCTGTTCATAAACATATTCTATCATATCTCCTCCCATTAAGAAAGGACTCATACTATTTAAAATTTCTTTTTTACCATATAATACACCTATTCCTAGAGGAGCTAGCATTTTATGTCCTGAGAAAATTAGAAAATCAGCATCTAAAGCTTGTACATCAATTCTCATATGAGGAATACTTTGAGATGCATCTACAATAACTACTGCACCTTTCTTATGTGCATAATCAATTATTTTCTTCACATTATTAATAGTTCCTAAAGCATTAGAAACATGCGTAATTCCAACAATCTTAGTTTTATCTGTAATTTTATTCTCTATTTCTTCATCATCAATTTCAAAGTTTTCATTTATATACATATAGCTCAATTTACTTCCAGTAGCCTTTGTTACATTTTGCCATGGAACTAAATTAGAATGATGCTCCATTATAGAAATTACAATCTCATCATCTTGTTTAACATTACTCATTCCATAAGAATATGCAATTAAATTTAAGCTCTCTGTTGCATTTTTAGAAAAAATAATCTCTTCTCTACTTTTTGCATTTATAAACTTTGCAATTTTAGTTCTAACATTTTCATACTCTTCTGTTGCTTCAATACTCAAAGAATATGCCCCTCTATGAGGATTAGCATTATATCTATTATAAAAATCCTCAATTGCATTTATTACTTGAAAAGGCTTTTGAGTAGTAGCCCCACTATCTAAATATGAAATTTTTCTATTTTCTAAAATTGGAAAATCTTTTTTTATTTCTTCTCCGTTCAAAACTCTCTCCTCCATCGTTTGTGCAATGCTTTCGCATTGCAATTAATATTTAATAGTTAATAATGAATAATGTTTAATTTTTACATTACAAAAGTTATAATATTTTTGAAAAATTATCTGCTACCTTAATATTATATTATTTTAAGCGAGCTTGTGTGGGGACCGACGAATTAGAAACTATTTAAAAAATATGACGTCAGATATATTTTTTAATATAGTTTCTATGAAGTTGGGACGAGCGAAAATAATATAATATTAAGGTTGGATGAATACACAAACATTAATCCAAAATCTTATCAATAGAATCTAAAATTTCATTTTTCAAATCCTCATTCTTAATATTATCTAATATTTTATTAAACTTAGCTCTTACCATAAGCTTCATTGCCTCTTTTAATTCAAACCCTCTACTCATGATATAGAAAAGTTCTTTTTCTCCTACTTTTCCAGCTGAACTACTATGGTTACCTTCCACATCTTCTTCTGAGCATAAAAGCATTGGCAATGCTAAAGATTTAGCTGTATCTGACAACAACATACAATCTTCATTCTCATTTCCTGTTGCTTTCTTACAACCTTTTTTAAAATCTATTGTACCCTTAAAATGTTTTTTTGCATTATCCTTTAAAGCTCCCTGTACTTCAATATCTATATTAGATTTCTTTCCTCTTAACTCTCCTATATAATTCAAATCAAATAATTGATTATCCTTACCTAAATATATTGTACTTAGCTTATTATCTGATAACTCTCCCTCTAGGTCTGAAAAATAATTTGTTATACTATTTTTTCCTCCAAAATCCACTATTGTATAGTTAACTTTTGACTCATCCTCAAACTTATTCTCTATACTCATAAAATTATTTGATAATTCATTCATTAAATTAGCTACAATGATATTAACTTTAGAATTCTTCTTTGCTAATAATCTAATTACACCATTGTGAAAAGCTTGTATATTTTTATCTGTTACATACTTTATAATTACAGTTCCTTTTGCCTGTTCTTCAGCTACAATCTCAATATTATCAATTAAATCATTATTCTCTTTATCAAATTTAAAATCTATCTCTATCTCTTTATTCACTTTTTTATCAATAACAATTTTAATTTTTTTATTAGCATTATTAGAAACTTGATTAGTAAAGAAATCTCCTAAGCCATATGTTAAATTTAATTTTGTATTTTGATTATCAATTATTACTTTAGATTCATCACCATACACTTGCATATTATTAAAATTATTTATCTCTTGTGGTATTGATATATTTTCTAATTTAATATTATTAATATTAAAGTTTCTTGAAGTCCTTACAGGAGTTTCGTTTAATTTTAATAGTTCCATTCTTATTATCCTTTCAATTAGATAAAAAATTGCCTTGCAATTTTTCACATTAATTATTCAATATTAATTATTAATTATTCATCATTCATTAAATTTCCATTAACATCTCTATTATTTTTGTGTAGGCGGGCGATTACTAATCGCCCCTACGTCTATTCACTGCATTCGCAATTACCCAATGGCTCCATCCAATTCTAAATTAATAAGATTATTCATTTCTACTGCATATTCTACTGGTAATTCTTTAGAAATTGGATATGCAAATCCTCTTACTATCATTGCTTTTGCATCCTCTTCCGATAACCCTCTACTCATCAAATAGAAAATTGTTTTGTCACTTATTTTTCCAATCTTAGCTTCATGAGAAAATTCAACTTCATCTGTTCTTATATCATTTACTGGAATTGTATCAGAAATTGAAATGTCATCTAACATAAGAGATTCACAAGATACAGATGATTTGGAATTCTTAGCTTTTTCATTTATTCTAACTAAAGATCTATAAGTACACTTTCCTCCATTTTTAGAAATTGACTTTGCATTTACTAAACTTGATGTGTTTTCTGCATTATGCACTACCTTAAAGCCGTTATCTAGATTTTGTCCTTTACCTGCAAAAGAAATTCCTGTGTACTCAGTTTTAGCACCTTCACCATTTAAAATACTCATAGGATACAACATTGATATTTTTGATCCAAAAGAACCTGTTACCCAATCTACTTGTGCATTTTTACCTACTATTGCTTTTTTAGTATTTAAATTTAACATATTCTTTGACCAATTTTCTATTGTTGAATATCTTAAATATGCATTATCTTTTACATATAGCTCAACACACCCAGCATGTAAATTTACTTTATTATATTTTGGAGCACTACATCCTTCTATAAAATGCAAACTTGCTCCTTCATCAACAATTATTAAAGTATGTTCAAATTGTCCTGATTCTGGTGAATTCAATCTAAAATAAGATTGAAGCGGAATATCTACTTTTACTCCTTTAGGTACATATACAAAAGACCCTCCAGACCATACAGCTCCATGTAAAGCAACAAATTTATGATCATTTACAGGAACACATTTCATAAAATGGTCTCGAACTAAATCTGGATATTCTCTTACAGCTGTTTCCATATCAGTATATACAACCCCTTGCTTTATAAGGTCTTCTTTCATACTGTGATATACTACCTCTGAATCATACTGTGCACCTACACCTGCCAAAGATCTCTTTTCAGCTTCTGGGATACCCAACTTATCAAAAGTACTTTTAATATCTTCTGGTACATCTTCCCAAGAATTACTCAAACCAGTTTTAGGTCTTACATATGTTGCAATCTCATCCATATTAAGTTCTGAAATATCAGGCCCCCATGTTGGAAGCTCTAATTTATTGTAGACATCTAGAGCCTTTAATCTAAATTCTCTCATCCAATCAGGATCATTTTTTTGTTTTGATATTTCTTCGATAATCTCTTTAGTTAAACCTTTTTTTATCTTAAAATCATATTCATCTTTATTTTTTATATCGTAAATATTTCTATTTATCTCTTCTAACTTTGTTTTTGCCATCTTGCTATCCTTTCAGTTAAATTTTATTACAATAGTCAAACCTCTTGATTCCACTGTATTAATTTTTATACTTACTATATCCATTCTCTTCAATTTCTTTTGCCAATTCTTGAGTTCCTGTTTTAACAATCTTTCCATTAACTAATACATGCACATAATCAACTTTTAAACTATGCAAAATTTTAGTATTATGAGTAATTATAAGAACTGCATTATTTTCATTTTTAAACATTTCTATTCCTTTAGATACTGTTTTTATTGCATCTACATCTAGACCAGAATCAGTTTCATCTAATATTGCAAGTTTTGGATTTAAAACAAGCATTTGAAGAATTTCGTTTTTCTTTTTCTCTCCTCCAGAAAAGCCTACATTTAAACTTCTTTCCATATACTTAGGATTCATGTTTAATTCTTCCATATATTTTTTCAATTCTTCTTTAAAAGCAAATATCTTTACAGGCTCACCTGTTAC
The DNA here is from genome assembly GCA_947581825.1 of uncultured Clostridia bacterium. GTDB lineage: Bacteria > Bacillota > Clostridia > TANB77 > CAG-508 > CANPVP01. The sequence goes on from CANPVP010000004.1 coordinate 156,847, forward strand.
TTTATTTTTAGCATACTTCAAAAAATTTGTAACAGAAACTCCTGGTATTTCTTCTGGTAATTGGAAAGACATAAAAACACCTTTTCTTGCGATTTCATCAGTCTTTTCGTGAGTAATATCTTGTCCATCAAAAATAATGTTTCCTCCAATTTTTGTATAAGCAGGATTATTCAAAATTGCATTTGCTGTTGTAGTTTTTCCAGAACCATTTGGTCCCATTATTACATGAATTTCTCCTTTATTTATTTTAAGATTAATACCTTTTAAAATTTCTTTATCTTCTGCATTTACACACAAATCATTAATCTCTAATAGCATAATTCCTAATCCTTTCTTTTTATTATTACAGATAATTTTTATCTTTAATAAATCTTTTAATATTATCATTTGTGGGCGAATACTATTCGCCCCTACACACATTTTTTGTATTTTTAATAACAACAGTTTATTTTTTTAATTGAGTTCTTCTAGCACAAGTACGACACTTTTCCTTATTCACATCATACTCACACTCTAAGCTGTTAAAGTCTAAAACTTTATGCACATACTTTGCCAGTTTATTTATAGTTTCATCTGTTATCGCCAATTTTATACTTTCAGCCTCTTTTTCTGCTGTTTCTTTATCTAAATTAAGTACTTCTTTTAAAAATACATAAACAATGTCATATGTTTCAAGAATTTTCTTTGCTAAGTTCTCTCCACTTTCTGTAAGTTCAATAGTGCCATACGATTCATAATTTAATAGTCCATTATCTTTTAAGTTATATATCGCCTTATTAACACTTGGTTTTGTACAATTCATAATATTAGCAATATCTGTTACTCTAATATTTCCATTTTTCTTTTTTAAAACATACATTGTTTTCAAGTATTCTTCTAATGATTTTGATATCATATTCCACCACATTTCCATTAGTTTTTCTTTTTTGTTAACCGTAGTTAACATTATATAATCATATGTAATGTTTGTCAAGGCTAACACGCAAATAAAACCAAGATCTTTCCTACAAAAAAAAAGCGGAACTAAGATTTTTCTACGCATAACTTATTCGTACACATTAAAATGCTACGACTAAGAAATCTAACAAACGCAAATTTTAAGAAAATCTAAGTTTCGCCATAATTATCTTTTATCTTTAACTTAATAATTTATTCCCAACTTATCAAGTTGTTCTTTAATATTCTTTTTATAATTGTTGATATACTCTTGCCCTTTTTCCTTATTTTCATTTATATATTCTTCTATAGCTTCTTTTATATCTTTCTCTATTTTAAACAATTTAAGATTACACACCATCTCATCATATTTTTCTAATGCAATATTCTCTTTTATATTATTTTGCATCTCTTCATTATCTGTGTTTTCTTTTCTAAATAATTTATTTAAAAAGTTAGTCCTTACCTTATTTCTAAGCTCATTTTTATTTTTTATTTGGCTTGCTTCCATTATTTCAACATATTCATTAAGTGCTTTTGATGCTTCTTTTATGTAATTCATCATTTTATTATTAATTGTATTTGTAAGTTCTGTTGCCATTGAAAAAGTTAAATTATTTTCCTTTAGCCTATTTCCAATCTCTATTAATTTTTGATTATATATGACCTGTATATTTTCCAATTCTCTACCACTTTGTTGCTTTATTTTATCCAATAAAACTTTTAAAGCCTTATATAAATTATATATTGTAAGTTCTTCTTTTTTCTGACTTTCTTCCATCTTTACTCCTTATCTTTTTGTCTAATTCTATCATACTATTTTTATTTTTTAAATATCTGTTTTATATAAAAATAATTTTGTAAATCATTGTATAATAGCAACTCATACTATATAATATTAAATACATTTTATTAATTGGAGATGATAATTTGGACAGATTTAATCAAGCAAAAAAAGTAGGAATTTTAGGCATATTAGGTAATCTATTTTTACTTATTATAAAAGGTAGTGTAGGTATTATTTTTAAGAGTCAAGCTATGATTGCCGATTCTGCTAATAGTGCCAGTGATATTTTTGCTTCATTTATGACTTATATTGGTAATAAGATTTCAAGCGAACCATCTGACGATAATCATAATTTTGGTCATGGCAAAGCTGAATACATATTTTCACTTTTCATAAGTATATCTATGATAGTCCTTTCTATCAACATACTAATAACAGCAATAAAAACATTACTTTTTGGAAATGATATTGAATTTTCATGGCTTTTAGTTGTAGTTTGTATCATAACAATCATACTAAAATTCGCATTATATCTTCATGCTAAAGCTATTAACAAATCATATGAAAATATCTTAGTATCTTCCACAATGAATGATCATAGAAACGATTGCTTTGTTACATTTTTTACATTAATCTCTATACTATTTAGTTTATTCAAAATATATATTGTAGATAGTATTGTTGGAATTGGAATTTCTTTATTAATATGTTTCACTGGATTAAAAATATTTGTAGAAAGTTTCAAAGTTTTAATGGATACATCAATAGATGAAACTTCAAAGCAAAAAATATTATCTCTTGTTAAAGAAACTGATGGTGTTAAGAATATAGATAATTTCTCATCTGTACCTGTTGGTTATCAATATTTTATTTTCATAACAATATGTGTTGATGGCAATATGTCAACATTTGAAAGTCATTCTTTAGCCGATAAATTAGAGGAACAAATAACAAAATTAGACAAAGTATATAAGGCTACAATACATGTTCATCCTGTATAAGTACTACTTGCATGTGGATTCTATGTTTTTTCGTAGCGAGCTTGTGTGGGGACCGACGAGTTAGAAAATATAAAAGAAATGTACCATCAGGTGCATTTCTTTTTATAGTTTCTACGAAGTTGGGACGAGCGAGAAAAAAGCATAGAATCCACCGTAATTTTTTTCTATTCTTGTTTTATTAAGCCAAACTATTATAATAACCTCTTTACCAATTTAATGAATAATAAATTGGGCGACCACTGGTCGCCCCTACAATGATTTTGGAAATTCATGAAAATTTTCTATTATAATTTTACTTTTTCTTTTTTATAACAACCTTATCATCTTCCACAGTTGCTATTGCAGTATCTTTTGTTTTTACAATTCCATCTAAAATTGCCTCTGCTATTCTATCTTCCAACTTATTTTGTATTGTTCTTCTAAGCGGTCTTGCTCCATATGCTTTATCTATTCCCTCTTTTATAATTAACTCTTTAACAGTATCATCAATTTCAATAATAATATCTTTTTCCTTTAATCTATTTTTTACTTCTTCTAACATTATATCAATAATTGATTTTATTTCTTCATCTCCTAGTTTGTGGAATACTATAATTTCATCAATACGATTTAAAAATTCTGGTCTGAATGATCTTTTTAATTCTGCCATAACTTCTTTTTTCGTATCTTCATATTCTTTCTTAATATCTTTTTCACTATCTTCAGACTTACTATTGAAACCTAAAGTTTTCTTATCCGTTATTACTCTTGCTCCTACATTTGATGTCATTATTATAACTGTATCTTTGAAATTTACCACTCTACCTTGTGAATCTGTTAATCTTCCATCATCTAATATTTGAAGTAATATATTCATTACATCTGGATGAGCTTTTTCTATTTCATCAAATAATATTACTGAATATGGTTTTCTTCTTACTTTTTCAGTTAATTGACCTCCTTCATCAAATCCTACATATCCAGGAGGTGATCCTATTAATTTTGATGTTGAATGTGATTCCATAAACTCAGACATATCTACTCTTATAATTGCATTTTCATCTCCAAATAAAACTTCTGCTAATGCTTTTGATAACTCTGTTTTACCAACACCTGTTGGGCCTAAGAATATGAATGAACCTACTGGTCTTTTAGGATCTTTTAATCCTACTCTTCCTCTTCTTATTGCCTTTGCCACAGCATCTACTGCTTCATTTTGTCCTATTACTCTTTTATGAAGAGCTTTTTCTAGATTTTTAAGTTTCTCATTCTCATTCTCGCTAATTTTATTAACTGGTATACCAGTCCAAGAAGCAATTACTTCTGCAATTTCTTCCTCAGTAATTATAGATACTGTTTTTGTGTTTTTATCTTTCCATTTAGTTTTTGACTTTTCTAGCTTTTCTTTTTGTTTATGTTCTTTATCTCTTAATTTTGCTGCTTTTTCAAAATCTTGAACTTTAATTGCCTCTTCTTTTTCCTTTTCTATTTTCTCTATGCTTTCTTCTAATACCTTAATTTCATCTGGCTCTGTATATGTTTTCATTCTTACTCTTGATGCCGCTTCATCAATTAAATCTACTGCTTTATCTGGTAAAAATCTATCATTTATATATCTAACAGAAAAGTTTACTGCACTAGATATAGCTTCATCAGTTATCTTTACATTATGATGTGCTTCATATTTATCTCTTAAACCTTTTAATATACTAATTGTATCCTCTACTGTAGGTTCAGTAACTGTAATTGGACTAAATCTTCTTTCCAAAGCAGCATCTTTTTCAATGTATTTTCTATATTCATTAAGCGTTGTTGCTCCTATTAATTGTATCTCTCCTCTTGCTAATAATGGTTTTAAAATATTAGCTGCATCTATTGCTCCTTCTGCTGATCCGGCTCCCACTATTGTATGAATTTCATCTATAAATAATATTACATCTCCTGCCTTTTTTACTTCATTTAAAGCTTTCTTGATACGTTCCTCAAAATCGCCTCTATATTTTGCCCCAGCTACCATTCCTGATATATCTACACTTACTAATCTTTTATCTTTTAGCATTTCTGGAACATCACCTGAAACAATCTTTTCTGCAATTCCTTCTGCTATTGCAGTTTTACCAACACCTGGTTCTCCAATTAAACATGGATTATTTTTTGTTCTTCTTGAAAGTATTTGTATTACTCTTTCTATTTCACTTTTTCTTCCTATAATTGGATCCAACTTGCCTTCTTCTGCTTGTTTAGTTAAATCAGAACCAAATTGGTTTAATGTTGGAGTCATATTAAAACTATTTTTTGTATTCTTTGATTTATTTCCACCATTGTTGTTTATATTCTGCATATCATCATCTTCATTTACTACTTTATAAATTTCATTGTATAACTTTTGTGGATTAACATCTAAATCTAATAAAATTCTAACTGCCACACTATCTGCTTCTCTCATTATGCCTATTAAAATATGCTCTGTTCCTATATAATCAGAACCTACTTTTCTAGCTTCTCTGAAAGCATTTTCTATTACTCTTTTAGTTCTTGGAGTAAAGCCTATAGTTTTTGAACTCTCAGTTGTTGATTTTCCAATTAATTCTTCTATTTCTTCTAAAACATCTTCTTTAGTTACATTTTGATTTTCTAATACTTTTCCAGCTACGCCTTCCTGTTCATCAACTAAGCCATACAAAAGATGTTCTGTTCCTATATAATCATGTCCTAATTCTATTGCTATTTCATTTGCAGATTCCATTGCATCCTTTGCACTGTTAGTAAATTTATACGTCATATTCCTCACCTACCCTTTCAAAATATCTTTTACTATTCATTTATAATTTTCTTTATCAACTCTGCTCTTTCTATATCTCTTTCATATGCATCTAAAGTTTTTCCTAAATATCTTTGTAAATTTGCTGGTTTTCCATACAACTCTAGTTTCATAATTTTACTATCTGTAAGTTCTTTTATAATACCTAAATCTGTTCCTAATTTAACTTCTGATAATTTATCATTTAATTCATTCCATGTTATTTTTTTGCAATTACTTAGTATTCCGAAATTTCTATAAACTCTATCTTCTAGTTCAATTTCATTTTTAGTAAGAAGTTTTCTTGCAATTCTTTCTTGCTCAATAATTTTTTCTGTAACTATTTTTATATTTTTTGCTATTTCTTTTTCTGAAATACCTAGTGTTTGTTTATTTGAAATTTGATATATATTTCCTTGTGAATTAGAGCCTTCTCCATAAACTCCTCTTATATTTGTTCCAAATCCTTGAACAGCTTGTAATACTTTACCTATATTTCCTGTTAATGATAAGCCTGGTAAAGAAACCATAACTGAAACTCTCATTCCAGTACCAGCATTAGTAGGACAACTTGTTAAATATCCATACTTTTCACTAAATGCATATTGTAACTTTTCTCCTATTTTTTCTTCTATCTCAATTGCCAAATTACATGTATTTTCGATCTCTAAACCTGCTGAAAATACTTGTATTCTAAAATGATCTTCTTCATTAATCATTATACAAATATTTTCATCATCATTAATCAAAATACTTCCTTCATTATTTTCATTTAAAGCAAATTCAGGACTGATTAAATGTTTTTCTACTAATGTCATTTTAGTAATATCATCTATATCTTTTAATTTAAATAATCTAAGCCCATATCCTAATGATGGCAATATTTCTTCTACATCTTTTACTAAATCCTCTCTTTGTTTTTTATTGCATCTTAATGAAAATGGATATTTTTCTAAATTTCTACCAAATCTAACTCTTGTACTTATTACTACATCTGAATCTTTTCCACTTTGCAAATACCAATTACTCATTTTTCACATCATTCCTTTCTCAGTTATAAATCTGGTTTGAAAAGAACTAAATTTCTATTGCAAAATTGTAATTATTTTTCAACCCTTATTAAATATCTTTTTCTAATTCTTTAATTTCATCTCTTAATTTAGCTGCATCTTCATATTTTTCTTCTCTAATAGCTTCTTTCAATTTTGCTTTTAAGTCTTTCAATTTTTCATGTTTGCTACTCTTTTTTTCTTCTTCATTATTATTAGATTCTGTATTACTTGTATCTGATATTTCTAGTTTTTTTGCTCTTCTTCCTATATGCTTTTTTGCCCCATGTATTTGCTTCATAACTTCATCTAATTTACTTTCAAATGTAGAATAACAATTACTGCATCCAAATTTTCCTTTGTTTAAGAACTCGTCAAAAGTCATACCGCAATTTAAACATTTCATTTCATTTTTATTTGTAAAAGGATTTAAGAATAAATTATCATCATCATTCCAAAAATCTCCTAAAAAGCTTGAAAAATCAATTGGCATGTTAAAATCAAAATTCCAATCATCAAGTCCTAATTTTTTTGCACATTCATCACAAAGTATAAGTTCTTGTTTTTCTCCATTTACTATTTTTGTATACCTAAAATTAGCTTCATTTTTTCCACAATTTTTACACTTCATAAAATCACATCCTTTTCTAATCTATTAAATTAAGCAACATATTCTTAAATATATTTGCTCTTATATAGTCTTTATATTCTTTAGGTAAATTTAAAACATTATCACTTGTAGCTACTTTCAGTAGTTTTGCCTCTCTTGGAGTAACCATGTTGTATGATAAGAAATTACTGATATAAATGTCTACTTCATTTCCTGTTAAAGTATCTGTCATGTTATTTATTATATGCATCATATAGTTATCTTTATTTATATCAACTTTTTTTATCCTTATATGACCACCACCGCCACGTCTACTTTCTACATAATATCCTTGCGATGGTCTAAATCTTGTTGATATAACATAATTTATCTGCGAAGGTACACAATTAAAATGCTCTGCCAACTCATTTCTTTGTATTTCTATATATTCTTCTTCAGCTTTTAATAAGTCTTTTATAAATTCTTCTATTTCATCTGATATTCTCATATTTCCACCCTTACTTAAATGTATTTTTTGATGTTTGTTTGACTTTGACTTTCTTTGACCTTTCATGAATATTATACACCCTTTTCTAAAAAAATCAATACCTATTTATTATTTTTTTTATTTTTATCTGTCATATTCTCCAAATTTCTTACTGTTTTCTTCTGTTCATCTGGTGTTATCCAAGTAAAATATGATGGAATAAATTCCCCATATTTTGTTGCATCTTCCTTTTCTCTTTTATCTTTTTTATCCATAAAAACCTCCTATAATTTTACTATGATTATTATGGCTATAAAAAAAGGTTTTATTCAAAAAAAGGGTAATCTATTGATTACCCTCTGCATTTTATTTTAATTATTCTCTTTTCTTTTTATCAAATTAAAGATATCTTTAACACTCATCTTTGATCCATAATTTAAAATTGCTGAAGAATATACTTTTATTGATATTTTTGCAATTAAAGCTATAGTTATTACAGAAACTAATATTGAAATTGCAATCACACTAAATTTGGCAGTTCCTAATAGCATACTAAATGGTACACTAAATGGTGCTGATAGTGGAAGAATATTGGCAAAAGTATTCATTTCACTAGCAGGATTCATCATTGCAAAGTATGCTATATAAAAACCAAATACTGCTAGAATTGATGCTGGTGCACTTGCTGATTGTACATCTTCTGGTCTTGCTATTGCTGAACCAGTTAGTGCAAATATAAATGCAAAGATAAAGTATCCAATTAGGAAGTATAGTAATGTAATTAATCCTAAACCAATATTTACATTTGATAAATCAATTAGATTATTTAAAACTTCTTTATCCATAAATAAGTTTGCAGAAACTATTCCAGTTACAATAATTAGTATTAATTGTATTAGTCCTACAATACCTATTCCTATTGTTTTTCCCATTATTATAGTACTTGGAGATGTAGATGTTACTAGTGTTTCCATTATTTTTGATGTTTTTTCTGTAGTCACTGAAGTTGCTACTTTGTTTGCACAGAAGAATATTGCATAAAATAATATAATTGATAATATCATTACTAACCCAATCTGACCACTTGCAGAATTTTCATTTGTTTCTTTAAAAGAAAATTCAAATTGTGGATTAATTGATGCAAGCTCTTCTTCACTTAAATTTAATTTCATTATTTGCATATTTTTATATGCCTCTGTTAACATTTGTATTACATCTTCTGGTATTTCTGCCATTCCTACAAATGTATTTAAACTTTCTACTGTATATTCCAAATTTATATTATTCTTATTTTTTGTAATTTTTATACAAGAATCAATCTCTTCATTTTCTATTTTTTCTTTAATTTGTTCATCAGAATAATTTTCATTTTTTACTTCAAACTTATACCATTCATCTGAAGCTTCTAAGGCTTTTAAATTTCCTTCAAAAATATTATCAGAATCAATTATCAGCATTTTTTCTGTTCCAAAATCTTCTCCATCAGAAAATTTATTTAAAATGTTTGGAACATTAAAAGCCAGTACGATTAACACTAAAATTATTATTGTTGAAATTATAAAAGACTTTTTTGTTATCATTTCTTTGATTGAAAATTTCATTACTGTTATAAAATCTCTCATTTTTAATCTCTCCTAAAATTAATTTATTATTAACAAGTATTTATTTATATGTTATTTTTTCTTATACTCTGTCCTAATAATTATATTATGCAGATTTTTTCTTATTTCAAAAACGTAAGTTTGAAAAAGAATTAGTATATTGCTAGGCACATGAGTTTGAAATCAATGAGGCGTACTGGTGTACGTTGATTTGATTTCAAATGAAATGTAACGACGCAAGATGCTGATTATTTTTCAAACCTATGCCTCTCCAACTTTTTCAATGAATATTTCATGCAAACTTGGCTTCTTAACTTCAAATTTAATAACCTTTACACCTTTTACTGCTAACTCTTTATATAATCTATCTGGCTCATCTTCACTTTTTATTAAAATCTCATATTTATTGTCTACATTACTCTTTATCTTAAGTCCTAGATTTTCAACTATTTTCGTTATATCTTCTTTTGTTATAACTTCCATGTTGTTAGATGGATATGAATTCTTTATCTCTTTTAAATTTCCTTTTAATACTGTCTTCCCTTTATTCAATATTAATACATCTGTACAAAATTCTTCTATTGATACCATTTGATGACTAGACATTACAATGTATTTGCCTTTTTCTATCAATTCTAAAATTATATTTTTTAACATTTCTGTATTTACAGGATCTAATCCGCTAAATGGTTCATCTAGAATTATCAAATCAGGATTATGAATAATTGCTGTTATAAATTGAATTTTTTGTTGATTTCCTTTAGATAATTTCTCTGCTACTTTAAATTTATATTCTTCTATGTTTAATTTTTTTAACCAATAGTCAATTGAAGTATCTGCATTTTTTTTACTCATTCCTTTTAGATTTGCAAAATACATTAATTGATCATATACTTTAGTTTTTGGATATACTCCTCTTTCCTCTGGTAAATATCCAAAATTAACATTTTTTCTTGTAACTTCTTTTCCATTCCAATCAATTTTGCCTTGATCTTTTTTTAAGATTCCTAGCATCATTCTAATAGTAGTAGTTTTTCCAGCACCATTTGTTCCTAGCAAGCCAAATACTCCTGGCTTATCTATTTCAAAAGATATAGAGTCTACAGCTACTTTATCTTCAAACTTCTTTGTGACATTCTCTACCTTTAGCCCCATTAACTTTTCCCCCTTGAATTATTTTATGTTGAAATATTATCATAATATTAAGCTACATGCAACAAAATTCCTACTCTACAAAATAAAAATATATAATTCATCCTTATTTTCTTAACTTAGCCTTGCATTTGCTTTCTACAGTACTAATAATTTTGTTGAAAATTTCTGTAACTTCTTCTTCCGTTAATGTTTTCTTCGCATCATTAAATGTTAAAGAATATGCTATTGATTTTTCATTTTCTCCTACATTTTCTCCAGTATAAACATCGAAAACTTCTATATTTGTAAGAAGTGAACCTCCAGATTTTTTTATAACCATTTCAATTTCTTTTGATTCTGTATTTTTGTCTACAACAAAAGCTACATCTTTTTTGATATTTGGGAATTTTGAAATTTCTTTATATTTCATCTTTCCTACTTTTTTGCTTAATAATTTATCTAGGTTGATTTCCATTACAAAAACTGCATCTTTAATTTCTTGTGGATGTAATTTTCCTATAATACCAACACTATCACCATTTACATTTATTTCTGCTACTTGTCCTGGATGGAATTCATTTGGAATTTCTTTTGGAACTATGAAACTATATCTATTTGCATAACCTAAGTAATCTAGTAATTCTTCTACTATTCCTTTAATTATGTAAAAATCAACATTTGCTTCATTTCCTACACCTAAATAATATTTACCTGTCATAAGAGCAGCTATTTTTTGATTTTCGCCATATTCCCCATTCTTTTTGAAGAATCCCTTTCCTATTTCAAATAAAGCTATATCTTTATTATAATGTGCTTTATTATATTCATACGTTTTAACTAGTGATGGTATTACACTATATCTTAAAGTATTACGATCTTCTGTAATTGGATCTAGTAATTTAATTTCTTCAAAATTATCTGTAGTATATTTGTGAACTTCTTTATCATTAATTAAGATATATGTTAATGTTTCATTTAAACCAAGTTCCATCATCTTGTGTCTGATAGATCTTATAGTGTTATCATAATTTGCCATTTTTTCTCCCATTACAGGAAGAGTTCCTTCTATGTTATCAACACCATATATTCTGCTAACTTCTTCTATTAAATCTTCTTTTATTGATATATCACGTCTTCTGCTTGGTACATTTACTATTGCTTCTGTCTCATTTGCTTCATATGTAAAGCCAAGTCTTCTAAACACATTTAATATTTCATCTTTTGAAATATTTGAACCTAATACATCATTTATATTTTGATATTTTATTGTAATCTTTTTATCCTCTTCTTTTATTTCATCATGTTTACATATACCTTTTAATACAGTTCCATTTGCATATTGTTCCAACAACTTACATGCTCTTTCCATTGCCATATATGTACGTTTTGGATCTAATCCTTTTTCAAATCTATTGCTTGCTTCACTTCTAACTATTTTCTTTGATGTTTTTCTAACCTTAACTCCATCAAATATGGCTGCTTCAATTATTACATTTTTAGTAGTTGCTGTAACTTCTGTATCTAGTCCTCCCATCACTCCTGCTAAACCTACAGATTTTTCTTTATCCGCAATAACAATATCATTCTCATCTAGTACTCTTTCTATATTATCTAAAGTTGTTAATTTTTCTCCATTCTCTGCCATTCTAACAACTAATGTATCCCCTAAATTATCTGCATCATAGAAATGCAAAGGTTGCCCAAGCTCTAACATTACATAGTTACTAATATCAACAACATTATTAATAGGTCTTATTCCACATGCCATTAATCTATTTTTAATAAAATCAGGACTTTCTTTAATTTCAACATTTTCCACTTTTCTTGCTAAAAACAATTTACAATTTTCTGTTTTTATATCAATTTTAAATTGACTATTTACATCTTCTCCAGATTCTTTGTGTGATAAATCCACATCTTTTACAGGCTTATCATAAATTGCTCCTAATTCATATGCCATTCCTAACATGCTTAATAAATCTCCTCTATTAGCTGTTAGATCAAAATCTACAATCTCATCATCCCATCCTAAATATTTAATTGGATTTTCTCCTACTACAGCATCTTCCCCTAATTCTGCTATTCCTTCTTTATCCTCTGGTTTCAAAAATTTATTATCTAATCCAAGTTCTGCTATAGAACACATCATTCCATTTGACTCTTGACCACGAATAGAACCCTTCTTTATTTCTCCACCAGGAAGCATAGCTCCTGCTAGTGCAACTATTACTTTAATTCCTTTTCTTGCATTTGGTGCTCCACATACTATTTGTAAAACTTCATTTCCAACATTTACTTTACACACATGTAAATGATCTGAGTCAGGATGCTCTACACATTCTATTATTTCACCAATAACAAGATTTGTGCAATCAATGAATTTTTGTGCTACATCATATTCATTTCCAACTCTTGTCATATCTTCACCTATAGTTTTGATATCTAGGTTTTCATCTAAATCTATATAATCTTTAACAAAATTTCTACTTAATATCATGTTTTAAACCTCCCTTTAGTCTATATCTTTTCTATCAAATTGTTTTAAAAATCTTACATCATTTGTGTATAAATATCTCATATCTGGAATTCCATATTTAAACATTGCCATTCTATCTATACCAGTTCCAAAAGCGAATCCTCCCCAGACTTCTGGATCATATCCATTCATTCTTAAAACATTTGGATGTACTATTCCAGAACCTAAAACTTCTATCCAGCCTGTTTGCTTACATAGATTACATCCTTTTCCTCCACATTTGAAGCATGTACAGTCAACTTCATAAGAAGGTTCTGTGAAAGGGAAATAACTTGGTCTGAAACGTAATTGTGTATTTTCTCCTAACATTTTTCTCACAAATACTTCTAAAGTTCCTTTTAAGTCCGCAAGAGAAACTTTATTTTCTTTTTTATCAATTACTAAGCCTTCTACTTGATTAAATTGATGTGAATGAGTAGCATCGTCTTCTCTTCTATATGTTTTACCAACGCAAATCATCTTTATAGGTCTTGTTCCACCATATTTAAGCATAGTTCTTGCTTGAACAGCAGAAGTTTGTGCACGTAAAACATATTCATCATTTATATAGAAAGAATCTTGCATATCTCTTGCTGGATGTCCTTTAGGAAGATTTAATCTTTCAAAACAGAATTCATCTGTTTCTAGTTCTGGCCCTTCTATAACTTCATATCCCATAGAAATAAATAAATCCTCTATTTCTTCTATTGTTCTGTTTAAGGGATGTTCACTTCCTCTTATTGCTTTTTTACTAGGAAGTGTTACATCTATTTTTTCTTTTTCTAGTTTTTTATTTAACTCTGCTTGTTTAAAACTATTTTCTTTACTTGAAATAAGTTCTTCTAATGTATCTCTTACTTCATTTACTAAACTTCCTATTATTGGTCTTTCTTCTGGTGATAAAGCTCCCATACCTCTTAAAACTGATGTAAGCTCTCCTTTTTTTCCTAAATATTTTACACGAACACCATCTAGGCTTTGTAAATCTTTAGCATCATTTATTTCTTTAGTAGCATTTTCTTTAATTGATAAAATTTGATCTTTCATAAAAACTCCTTTCTTTATTTTAATTTATATAAAAATTATTATTATTGGCATTATTTAGTCTAGAAACATAAATTATTATTTTTTATTAGCTCCTGCTCATTGCAATCGGTTAGAAATTGTAACATAAAAGAATTAAGACTCTGTCAAAATCACAATTTGACCCCCCTCAATCCTTTTATTAACAATTTCTACACCTCATTCCATTACGAGACGTCGCTAAATCAAAATAATAATTTATGTTTTGTAATAATCGTTCCTAAGCCTTATTAGTTAGCTTAGTTGGAAAAGAATTAAATTTTGGCAAGGAAAATTTTATTAAAAAGGCAAGGGCGCATACTCTTTGTATGTAACCGCGTTTTTAATGAAATTTGACGTAGTAAAAATTGTAATTATTTTTCAACTAAAAAAGTGATTTCATCCTACATAGGACGAAATCACTCGTGGTACCACCTAATTTCATTAATTTACAAAAATTAAACTCTAATAGTTTTAACGTAACAACCGCTTTGACCTACTTTTGATTTCTGCCAAAGGCAAAGAAAGTGAAATTTCTAATATATACGCAATAATGGATTTCAGCTATTTTCCATCTCTCTGTAAATGCAATTTATATATTATACTTTGCTTTCTTATATGCTTATATATAATTAATGTAAATATTTTACCATAAAATATTTTACATTTCAATATTCCGTAATAATTTATTATAAATTTTTTTCATCTTTCATATATCAAAACATTTATAATTTATATTTGATTTTTTATGTTTTTAATGCTATCATGTTCTCATAAATAATTATTTGGAGGTTACTATGGCAAAAGATGAATTTGATTTTTATAGCAAAACAAGTATAAAATCTTATAATTTAAATGAATCCATGAGATATCAACTACAAATGCTTGACCAACTAGATGTTTTTACTAGAAAGCATTGTGAAAATGTTGCAAATATAACTTGTAGATTGTGCGAATATCTTCACTGTAGTAAAGATTTTATTGTATATTGTACAACTTGTGCATATTTACATGATTTAGGTAAATTATTTATACCTGCTTCTGTTTTACAATTTCCTGGTAGACTATCAGAAGAACAATTTAAAATAATGAGAACTCACACTACTCTTGGATATGAAATGTGTATGAAAGATCCTAAACTTAGAAAATATGCTGCTGGAACTATTTATCATCATGAAGGTCTAGATGGTAGTGGCTATCCTAAAGGATTAACAAAAAAAGATATTCCAATTGAAGGTCAAATAATCAGAGTAGCAGACGAATACGATGCTATAGTTAGTAAAAGGCAATACAAATCACATATAGATATTTCAGATACATTAAAAATTTTAGTTGATGATGCCCTACCTCTTATAGGTCATAGATATGGAAAGATTAATAAAACAGTTTTAAAATCTTTATTTAAAGTTGTTATTGATGATGTTGAGTTCGAAATATATCAAGTTGAAAAATATGTTGAATCATTAAAAAAAGATATATCAAGAATGCAAGAAGTTGTTGGTTTTAAAAAACATATGGATAATACTAAATCTCAGAAGAAAAAAGACTATTATTTAGAAGGTATTAAGTTATTAACAAAAAAAGGAGAAACTGCTGAAAATTGTGAAGAAGCTATTATCAATTATCAAGATGCATTAGAATTAAAAAAAGAAGCTTTAAAGAAGCTTCATAGTGAAATTAGAAAAATTAAGTTTTTACGATTTACACTATTGTTTAGAAGGCATAAACTTCCTAAAAAGGAAAGCTAAAACTTCTGATTACATTTTAAATTAAAATCTCGGGCGAGCACTGCTCGCCCCTACAAAAGTAATAAATTTATCTGTTTTATTGAGCTACATTTTCTAATCTAAAGCTAATCCAAAACTTACTCCTATTGCATTATTAATTTTATCTATTATTTTCCCATCATCTATATGCCCTATTTTTTCCTTTAATCTACTTTTATCTATAGTTCTTATTTGTTCTGTTAAAACAACTGAATCTGCTTTTAAACCATAGCTTTTAGAATCTATTTCAATATGTGTTGGAAGTTTATTTTTCCCTGTTTGTGAAGTAATAGCTGCTGCTATAACAGTTGGACTATATTTATTTCCTCTATCATTTTGTATAATTAAAACTGGTCTTACCCCTCCTTGCTCTGAACCAATTACTGGACTCAAATCAGCATAAAACATATCTCCTCTTTTGACTACCATATTATTCACTCCTAATACTAGAATATTTTATTTTAAATTTTTTAATATATTTAAATTTAGTTCGAGATAAATGTTTCTACTTATTTAATTAATACTACTCAAGCTTTTATACGTCTATATCATTTGTATTAAAAGCCAATATTTCTCCTTTATTTGTGCTATCTATTTCTATCTCATTATATTCTATGTATATTAATGTGTTTCGGTTAATATCTTTTATTTCCATTTTAGTAGGCTTTAAACTTTCTTTATCTATGTAAAGTGTTTTATACATCATATATTTATTACTTTCGTTTTTAGTTTTAGTATTCATAATTATTTGCTTATCTGTTTCTTCTACATTTGATTGTTCTGATGCTCTATAATCTTCAATGAAATTATATAAACAAAGTGAATTCTCTGATATGTATTCATATTGTTCATAAATCTCATTCAAATTAAGTTTTGTATTTTCTATTTTTAAATTTTCACCATTATATATTACAGTTAACCCTTTAATATTACTTGGCTCTATAACCTCTTGCTTAAATACATTATCTTCATTTGTATATTTCTGATTTAAAATATATTGATTTTTGTTTTTATTACTTTCAATAGTTATTTTGATTTTTGCTTCATATGAACTAATATTTAATATATAATTAGTAATTCCCTGAGTTGTTCTATCAATATTATTTCCAGTAAAAAATTTTTTATAAGCAAAAATTATAAAAAAAATCAAAACTAAAATAATTCCAATAATCAAAACTATCTTTGGTTTACCATATTTCTCTTTTGAATGATATCCTTTATCATTCTTCATAATATAGCCTCCTTAAAATTACAATTTTCAAAAAATATATAAAAGCTCTCCCATACTCCTAACCTATAATTATATTATTTAAAGCGAGCTTGTGTGGGGACCGACGAGTTAGAAAATATAAAAAAAATGTATCGTCAGATATATTTTTTTGTATAATTTCTACGAAGTTGGGACGAGCTTAAATAATATAATTATATATTAGGACGGAATTATAAATATAAATATAAATTAAAAGAATAGATTAAATAATCTATTCTCCTAATTTATATTCTATATTGATTTAAAATATTCTTTTAAACAACTTTCTAACTCTTGTCTATCTTCAATTCTATTAATCATATCTCTTGTCTTTGTTGCATCTTTCATATTTTTTATATACCATGAAATATGCTTCCTCATTTCTCTTATTCCTGTATATTCTCCTTTTTCTTTTATTTCTAAATCTATGTGTTTTAAAATAATATTTAATTTTTCTTCTTTTGAAATTGGTAATTGATTTTTTTCTCCTGTTTGCAGATATTCTATTATATTCTTAAAAAGCCATGGATTTCCTAAAGTA
The DNA here is from genome assembly GCA_947581825.1 of uncultured Clostridia bacterium. Classification (GTDB taxonomy): domain Bacteria; phylum Bacillota; class Clostridia; order TANB77; family CAG-508; genus CANPVP01. The sequence goes on from CANPVP010000004.1 coordinate 174,343, forward strand.
CCTCTACCACACATAATTCCATCTACTCCAGTATATTCAAACATTCTATAAGCATCATCTTCATTAAATATGTTTCCATTTCCTATAACTGGTATTTTAACACTTTCCTTTACTTTTTTTATTATATCTAAATCCACTTCTCCTGAAAAGAATTCTTCTCTAGTCCTTCCATGAACAATCACTGCTGAAGCTCCTTTGGTTTCTGCAATTTTAGCAATTTCTGTAGCTACTATATTATCACTATCCCAACCTTTTCTTATCTTAACTGTTACTGGTATGTCAACAGATTTAACTACATTTTCAATAATTTCTTCTGCCAATTTTAAATTAGTTAATAATTTACTTCCATCACCATTTTTTACTACCTTAGGTGCAGGACATCCCATATTTATATCTACTATATCTGCAAAATTGCTTACATATTTAGCTGCTTCACTCATTGTTGTAACATCACTACCAAATATTTGAACTGCTATTGGTCTTTTCTCCCCTTCAATATTTAATAATTTCTTTGTTTTTTCATCCCCATAATAAATTGCTTTTGCACTTGCCATTTCTGTATATACAAGTCCTGGTCCGAAGCTTTTACATATTATTCTAAATGGCAGGTCTGTGATACCTGCCATTGGAGCTAATATTATATTATTTTCTAATTCGATATTTCCTATTTTTAATTTTTTTAAATACATTTTCTTCTCCATTATTTATATCATTATGCACTTTCTTTTATTACTAATCTACGAATATAGTTTTCTTTCTTCTTCCACTTATATTAAGTAGTAAGCCTATACATATAAAGTTAGTTACTAATGAACTTCCTCCATAACTTACAAACGGAAGCGGAACTCCTGTGATTGGTAATAGCCCTATTGTCATTCCTATATTTTCTACCATGTGAAAGAAAAATAATCCAACAATTCCAATTGCTATATACGATCCCAAATCATCTTTTGCAGTTTTTGCTATATAAACTCCTTTTGTCAGTAGCACTACATATAAAATTACTATTACACTGGTTGATATAAAGCCGAGTTCTTCTCCTATAACTGCAAATATAAAATCGGTTGTTTTAGGATACAAGAAACCTAACTGTGTTTGATTTCCTTTTAGTAGTCCCATTCCAAATAATTGTCCTGCACCAATTGCTAATTTTGATTGAATTATATTATATCCACTTCCTCTTGGATCTAATTCTGGATTTAAGAATACATCTATTCTTGTTTTAGCATGTTGTGGTAAAACATACATATAAGCTAATGGTACAGATATTGTAACTAATAAAATGGCACATACTATATATTTTTTATTTATTCCAGAAACAAATAGCATAAATATCATAGCCATTACATAAGATGCTGCCGTTCCTATATCTGGTTGTATTGCTATTAAACCTATTGGAATTCCCATAACTATAAAAAATATAAATAGCTTCCAAATCTTGTTTATCTCTTTCCTACCTTTTTTTTGTAGTTTTACTAATAGAACTGATGATGTCATAATAACGAATACCTTTGCCAACTCACTTGGTTGAAAATTCAAGGATTCAGAAATTTTAAACCAGCTCCTTGCACCATTTATCGGCTCAGTAAATAATACCAATACACACAGAATTATAAAAATAGCATAAAAGATAGGTGATACTTTTGCAATTTCTTCATAATCTATCCACATTACAATTATCATTATTGGAATACTAATAACTGCCCAAACTATTTGCCTCGTTAGTTCTCCATTTCCATCTTCTCTTGTAGCAGAAAATAAAGCAAGCATTCCAATAATTAGTAAAATCATAGCACAGACTAAAATTACCCATTCCATGTTTTTTATTATTTTATTTTTCATACTCTTTCCTTCTTATTCTCCTTAAAATGAATTAACAAATTCTAAATAGCAAAGATATTTAGAATTTGTTATACTTCATACAATATTATTACACTGCTGTTCCATCTAAAAGATTCTTATATAACTTTCCGTTATGCATTTTCAGTTTTTACTGTATCTACTACTTTTTCTTCGTCACTACCTTTTTCTAAATTTTCAGCTTCTTCTATTTCCTCTTCAACTATTTCTTCTGTTATTACGTTTTCTTCATTTTCCTTTACTGTGTCTGTATTATCTTCTTTATCGCTTTCTTTTTGTATTTCTGCACAATCATTATTTTCTTTTTTCTCTACGCTATCTTCTTTTTGAAATACTTTTGCTTTTTTTCTAGCTTCATCCTTTATTGTCATAATTGGAATATTGGCATATAAAGCTGGAGCACCTGTTGTACCATCATCATTTTGTTTATTTGTAAGCCTTACATCCATTGCTTCCTCATCAATGTCAATATATTTTTTAATTACTTCTATTATTTCTTGTTTCATTAAATCTAGGAAATCAGCTGATACGTTTGCTCTATCCTGCATCAAAACCAAATGTAATCTTTCTTTTGCTGCATCCTTAGAGCGAGTTGTATCTTTTTCTGTTTTTCCAAGCTTTTTAAAAAAATTTACTATGCTTTCAAACATTTAAATACAACCTCCATCTTTTATTTTCTGCCAAATATTCTTTTGATTTTCGAAAAGAATCCCTTTTCTCTTCCAGGAATTGTTATTTCTACATTCTCCCCTAATATTCTTTTTGCTATTTCTAAATATGCTTTTCCTGATGGAGCTCTTTTATTTGATATTACTGGTTCACCTTTATTCGTTTGTGTAATTATATATTCATCATCTGGCACTACTCCTATTAAATCTATTGAAAGCAAATCTACTATATCATCAACATCCATCATTTCGCCTTTTTTTACCATTGCTGGGCGAAGCCTATTTACTACTAGTTCTGGATTTTTTATTTCCGATGCTTCTAGTAATCCAATAATTCTATCAGCATCTCTTATTGCTGATATTTCAGCAGTTGTAACAACAATTGCTCTATCAGCTCCTGCAATTGCATTTTTAAATCCTTGTTCTATTCCTGCTGGACAGTCTATTAAAATATAATCAAACTCTTCTTTTAACTTATCAGTTAATTCTTTCATTTGTTCTTCATTAATGGCACTTTTATCTCTTGTTTGGGCAGCTGGTAATAAAAATAATTCTTCAAAACGCTTGTCCTTGATAAGGGCTTGTCTTAGTTTGCACTTTTCTTCTACAACATCGACTATATCATAAACAATTCTGTTTTCTAATCCCATAACTACATCTAGATTTCTTAAACCTATATCAGTATCAACTAATACAACTTTTTTTCCTTCTAGAGCTAATGATGAACCTAAGTTAGCTGTTGTTGTAGTTTTACCTACACCACCTTTTCCAGATGTTATAACAATAACCTCTCCCATAACTTTTCCTCCTTATTTGTGCGTAACTTACATTGTATTGTGCCTTATAAAGTTTATATTTAATCTATCAATTCTCCTCCATTTTTATGTTACTAGAGAATACTATTTTTCACGTTATTATATTATACGAAAATTACAAAAAAGTCAATTCAAAGATTTCAATTTTAAGTAGATTTATTAAAAAAATATTACTATATTATTACATTAGATAATAAAAAAAATTTTTTTTAATTTCATTTTCAAATAATATACATTTTTGCAAACTGCTTTCGCAGATTGTAATGTTTCCCTTGACATTTAGCCCTTTTAAGTATATATTTTATTTGATATGGAAGTTGCACTATTAACTATGCTTAAAATTTCTCTGCAACCGCAACTCCCCTAGACTTTGGTTCTATTTTGAACTACATTTTTTTAAGGAGGTTTATTACATGGATAACTTGATTGAAATTAGATGGCACGGTAGAGGTGGACAAGGTGCAAAAACAGCATCACTTTTACTTGCTGATGCTGCCTTCAATACTGGTAAATATATTCAAGGATTTCCTGAATATGGTCCAGAAAGAATGGGTGCTCCTATTACTGCTTATAATCGTATCAGTAACTCACCAATAACAATACATAGCAATATATATGAACCTGATTATGTTGTTGTTGTTGACGATTCTCTTTTAGAATCTGTTGATGTTACTTCTGGTTTAAAATCTACAGGAGCTATAATTATTAATACTACTAAAGATGCTGAATATCTAAAAAGTAAATTAAATTCATATAGTGGTTCTATCTATACTTTAGATGCTAGAAAAATATCTGAGGAAGCTTTAGGAAGATATTTTCCAAACACACCTATGCTTGCTGCAATAGTAAAAGTAAGTGGTATTATGACAGATGAAGAATTGCTAAATGATATGAAAGGATCTTTTAAACATAAATTTGCAAAAAAACCTGAAGTTATCGAGGGTAATATGAAAGCTCTTGAATTAGCTCTACAACAAGTTAAAAAGATATAATTATATATATTCTTAATAAATAGAAAGGAGAAAATTATGACTGATATAAATTCTAAAACACCAGCAAGTAAATTAACTATAGGTGGAAATATATATAATGCTGGAAATGCTAGGGATTTTAAAACTGGTGATTGGCGTTCAGCAAAACCTGTTTTTATAGAAGAAAAATGTAAACAATGTGGGCTTTGCTTCCCTGTTTGTCCAGATGATTCTATTCCTGTAAATAAAGATCAAAAAAGAGAAGATTTTAATTATGATTTCTGCAAAGGATGTGGCGTTTGCGCTAAGGTGTGTCCTTTTGGGGCAATTGAAATGAAATCAAACTAGTAAAAACATAAATCTTCGAAAAGAATTGTGAATTTGGCAAGGCAAACGAACGAGAAAACCGGAGGCGTACGATTGTACTCCGAGGATTTTCGAGGTGAAGTTTAACACAGCCAAAACCAATTATTTTCGAAGGAAGTGAAAGGAGAAATTTAACATGTCTATAAGAGAACGTTTAAGTGGTAATGAAGCTGTTGCTATTGCTATGAAACAAATCAATCCTGATGTTGTTGCAGCATTTCCTATAACACCTTCAACAGAAATACCACAATACTTTTCAACATTTGTTAGTAACGGAACTGTAGATACAGAATTCGTTGCTGTAGAAAGTGAGCACAGTGCAATGACTGCATGTATTGGTGCTGAAGCTGCTGGAGGTAGAGCTATGACTGCTACTTCAGCTAATGGTTTATCTTTAATGTGGGAAATGATTTACATTGCTTCAAGTTTAAGATTACCTATTGTTATGTCTTTAGTTAATCGTGCTGTATCTGGACCTTTAAATATTCACAATGATCATTCAGATGCAATGGGTGTTAGAGATGCTGGTTGGATAATGCTATTTAGTGAAAGCAATCAAGAAGCTTATGATAATATGTTAATGGCTCATAAAATTGCTGAACACAAAGATGTATTACTTCCTTTAATGGTTTGCCAAGATGGATTTATAACATCTCACTCTATAGAAAATATAGAACTAGTTGAAGATGAAAAAGTAAAAGCATTTGTTGGAGAATATAAACCAGAACATTATTTATTAAATAAAAAAGAGCCTATTGCTGTTGGACCTTTAGATCTTCAAGCTTATTTATTCGAGCATAAATTCCAACAAGCTGAAGCTATGAGAAAAGCAAAACAAGTTATTCTTGATGTTGCTAAAGAATTCGAAGAATTAACTGGAAGAAAATATTCTTTCTTCGAGGAATATAAATTAGACGATGCTGAAGTTGCTATCGTTTGTATGAATTCAACTGCAGGTACAACTAAAGCTGTTGTAGATTCTTTAAGAGCTCAAGGTGTAAAAGCTGGACTATTAAAAGTCCGTGTATTTAGACCTTTCCCTACTGAAGAAATTGCAAATGCTTTATCTCATTTAAAAGCTGTAGCAGTTTTAGATAAAGCAGATTCATTAAATGCTGCTGGTGGTGCATTATTCGAAGATGTTACTTCAGCAATGTATGTTTCTGGAAAACAAGTTCCAATGGTAAATTATGTTTACGGTATTGGTGGAAGAGATACAAAAACAGATGATATTGAGGGTGTTTATAAAGATTTATTGGAAATAGTAAAATCTGGTAAAATAGATAATCCTTATAGATATTTTGGATTAAGGGAGGAATAAAAAATGGCATATAACTTAAAACAAATTATGGCAGAAAAGCCAGCTAGATTTACTGCTGGTCATAGAATGTGTGCTGGATGTGCTGCTCCAATTGTTGGTAGAACAGTTTTGAGAGCTTTAAAGAATGAAGATCATGCAGTTATTTCTTGTGCTACTGGTTGTATGGAAGTTTCTACATTCATTTATCCATACTCATCTTGGACAGATTCATTCATTCATACAGCATTTGAATGTGCAGCTGCAAATCTTGCAGGAGCTGAAGCTGCTTATAAAGCAATGAAAAGAACTGGAAAATTACCTAATGATGAACATACTAAGTTCATCGCTTTTGGTGGAGATGGTGGAACTTATGATATAGGTTTACAAAGTTTATCCGGAGCTATGGAAAGAGGACATGATATGGTATATGTATGCTATGATAATGGTGCATACATGAATACTGGTATTCAACGTTCTTCAGCAACACCTAGATTTGCTGATACTACTACTTCTCCTGCTGGTTCTAAAATCCCAGGAAAAATGCAATCAAGAAAAGATTTAGCTCAAGTTATGGCTGGACATCATTTACCTTATGTTGCACAAACTGCACCACTTGGTAATTTTAAAGATTTATATGAAAAATCTGAAAAAGCTATATATACAGAAGGTGCTTGTTTCTTAAATGTTTTAGCTCCATGTCCAAGAGGTTGGGGATATGCAACTGAAGATTTAATGCAAATTATTAAGCTTGCTGTTGAAACTTGCTATTGGCCATTATATGAAATAGAGAACGGAAAATATACTATAAACTACAAACCAAAGAACAAACTTCCAATAGAAGAATTCTTAAAACCTCAAAAGAGATTTAAACATATGTTTAAACCAGGTAATGAATGGATGATAGAAGAATTCCAAAAAGAAGTTGATGCTAGATGGAATGAGTTATTAGTATTAGAAGAAGCAACAAACAAAGGCGAATAAAACAAAGGGCGACCATTGGTCGTCCTTTGTTTTAATGAATAATGAATATTGAATAATTAATAATTATTGTAAAAAAATTGCTTTGCAATTTTTTATCTAAAATTATATATTATTCATTATTAACTATTAAATATTAATTGCAATGCGAATGCATTGCACAAACGTAGGGGCGACCAGTGGTCGCCCGCAAAGCAAAAAGAGGTGACTAAATCATCACCTCTCTTTTTTATTTATAGAATTCTTTTAACAATTTTTCTACTGGTTTTGGTACATATTCATCCAATGGTTTATTATTTTTTAATAAATCCATAACAATACTAGAAGATAAATAACCTAATTTTCCCGCTCTAAAATAGCAAGTATCAATATTAGCTATCTTCTCATTTGCAGCAGAAATTTGCTCTTCATATTCGTAATCTGTACCACTTCTCAATCCTCTAATCAAAATGTTAGCATTCATTTCTAATGCTTTATCTGTTGTTAAGCCATCATAAAGTACAACTTCTACATTTGCTAATTTTTCAATAGATATAGTTTCCTTAATTGCTTCCATCATCTTTTCTTTATCTATTCTAATTTCTTTTTCAGTATTATATCCAATTCCAATAATTACTTTTTCGAAACATCTAGAAGCTTTTTTAACTATTTCTAAATGTCCATTTGTAAATGGATCAAAAGATCCAGCGTAAAAACCTACCATTCTATTTTTTCCTTTCACAATTTCGTTTGTACTATCTGGTCATCCTACAGATATCGATATTATATAAAAACTCGGGCGACCTACACAGCCTCAGCAACTGGTCGCCCCTACTAATAAGTTTGAAAAAGAATTAGTATATTGCTAGGCAGACGAATTTGAAATCAATGAGGCGTACTGGCGTACGTTGATTTGATTTCAAATGATGTCTAACGACGCAAGATGCTGATTCTTTTTCAAACGCTAAATTTCTTTTCCATAATAAGCATCCAACATAATCTGCTTAATTTCTGATACTAATGGAACTCTTGGATTTGCACCTGTACATTGATCTTCAAAAGCTTTATCTGCTAATTCATCAACTTTAGATAAAAATTCTTTTTCATCTATACCAGCTTCTTTTAAGCTCTTTGGTATATTAAGTTTTTCAATTAAACCTTTTATTGCTTCTATTAAAGATTCTACACCTTGTTTATTAGTATCTGCTTTAAGTCCTATTCTCTTAGCTAATCTAGCATATTTTTCATCTGCTATAAAATATTCATATTTTGGGAATGAAACAAATTTTGTTGGCATTGTAGCATTGTATTTTATTACATATGGTAATATTATAGCATTTGCTCTACCATGTGGTATATGGAATTCTCCTCCTAATTTATGTGCTATAGAGTGATTTAATCCTAAGAATGCATTTGTAAATGCCATACCTGCTATACAACTTGCATTATGCATTTTTTCTCTTGCAACAACATTTGAACCGTTTTCGTATGCTTCTACCAAATTGTTAAATACTAATTCAACAGCTTTTTCTGATAAACCATCAGTATAATCTGATGCCATATTAGAAACATAAGCTTCTATTGCATGTGTTAAAACATCCATACCTGTATCTGCAGTTATACTCTTTGGAAGAGACATAACTAAATCTGGATCTATAATTGCAACATCTGGTGTTAATTCATAATCAGCAAGTGGATATTTCATATTTTTTTCTTTATCAGATATTACCGCAAAAGATGTAACCTCTGATCCTGTTCCAGATGTTGTTGGAATTGCTACTAATTTTGCTTTTGATCCCATCTTAGGGAATTTATAAGTACGTTTTCTTATATCCATAAATTTAAGTTTTAATCCTTCAACATCTGCATCTGGATTTTCATAGAATAACCACATACCTTTTGCAGCATCAATAGCACTACCTCCACCTAATGCTATAATAACATCTGGTTTAAATCTTTCCATTGACTCTACTCCTCTTTTAATAGTATTAAAAGAAGGATCTGACTCTACATCTGAGAATATCTCAGAGTGAACATATTCAGCTCTTTTTCTTAAATGATATAATATTTTATCTACATATCCTAATTTTACCATTGATTCATCTGTAACAATGAAAGCTCTTGTAATATTAGGCATTTTCTCTAAATATCCTATTGAACCTGCTTCAAAATATATTTTTTCTGGAACTTTAAACCATTGCATATTAACCCTCCTCTTTGCAACTCTCTTTACATTAATTAAATTAACTGAAGACACATTTGCTGTTGTTGAATTTCCACCAAAAGTACCACATCCTAATGTAAGTGATGGCATATTTGTATTGTATATATCTCCAATAGCTCCATGTGTTGATGGTGAGTTAACAATTATTCTTCCTACTCTTACTCTATTTGAAAATTCTTGTATAGTTTCTTTATCTTCTGAATGAATTACTGCTGAATGTCCTAAACCTCCAAATTCTAGTAGTCTCTCAGCTAAGTCAAATGCTTCTTCTTTATTTTTTACAGTATAATATGCTAATACTGGACTTAGTTTTTCTCTTGAGAAAGGATGCTCCTCTCCAACTCCATCTTCTTTAACTACTAAAACTTTTGTGTCTTCTGGAATTTCTATTCCAGCACTTTTTGCAATGTTGTATGGGCTACTTCCTGCAATTTTTGAATTTAATGTATTTCCCTTTTCTGCTACAAACATTGATTTTTGTAATTGTTCTTTTTCTTTGCTAGTACACAAATAACATCCTGCATCTTTCATTAATTTTTCAAATTCTTTACTTATTTCTTTATCTACAATTACAGCTTGTTCTGATGCACAAATCATTCCATTATCAAAAGATTTTGACATTACTAAGTCATTTACTGATGTCTTTAATTTTGCTGTTTTATCTATATAACAAGGAACATTTCCAGGTCCAACTCCTAGAGCTGGTTTTCCACATGAATATGCAGCCTTTACCATTCCTGTTCCACCTGTTGCTAATATTAAATTTACATCTGGATGATTCATAAGCATACTTGTTGCTGTTATACTAGGTTCTTCTATCCATAATATACAATTTTCAGGTGCTCCTGCTTCAATAGCAGCATCCCTTAATATTCTAGCAGCTTCTACACTACATTTTTGAGCTGATGGATGGAATCCAAAAACTATAACATTTCTTGTTTTTGCTGCTATTAATGATTTAAACATTGTTGTTGATGTTGGATTAGTAACTGGTGTAACACCTGCTATGATTCCTATAGGCTCTGCTATTTCCTCATATCCTTCTTCTTCATTTTCTGCAATTACACCTACTGTTTTTCCATATTTTATGCTGTGATATACATACTCTGTAGCAAACATATTCTTTGTAATCTTATCTTCGTATATACCTCTTCCTGTTTCTTCAACAGCCATTTTAGCTAATTTCATATGGTTTTCCAAACCTGCCATAGCCATTTTTTTAATGATGTTATCAACAGTTTTTTGATCTAATTTTAAGTATTCTTTTGAAGCTTTCTTTGCCTTAACTATAAGGTCGTCTATCATCTGTTTAATCTTCTCTTCATTATTATCTTTTTCCATAATTACCTCCCTATATATTTTTGTTAATTTAAATCATGGAATCAATTATAATTATCCAACATGTGTATTATATCACGTTTTTCATAAATTTTACATATTTTCTTTATTTTATTAAAAAAAATGAACAAAAAAAATTCTAGAATGTTCTTCTAGAATTTTTTAATCGATTAATTATTATATAAATATTGTTGTGGGTTTGTTGCTACTCCATCTATACGAATTTCAAAGTGGCAATGTGGTCCAGTAGAATCACCTGTTGAACCAACAGCAGCTATTACATCTCCCGCAGAAATTTTCTGACCTTTTTTTACATACAATTTGCTACAGTGAGCATAATATGTTTGAATTCCATTACCATGAGAAATTACCACTAAATTTCCATATCCAACATTACTATTTACAACTTTTTCTACTGTTCCATCTCCTGCTGCATGTATATCTGTACCAATTGGAGCACCTATATCTAATCCCTTATGTGTTGTTCCCCATCTAGAACCATATCTTGATGTTATAACACCACTTACTGGTGTTTGTGCAAGTAGAATTCCATTTACAGTATGTTTTTTATTTTCATGTTCTTCTTCAAGTTTTTTATCTACTACTTTTGTAACTTCTTTTTTTGCTAAACTACTTTTATCTATTGTATAATCCTCTGCATTTTGAGTATATACTTGATGTACTCCTATATTTATATCAAGGTCTTCATCATTTTTTGCATACTTTTTAGATAGTTCTCCTACAAGCTTTTCTGCTTCTTCAACATTTCCCACATATGCCTCTTCTTCTCCATCAACAGTAATTGCATAAGCAGAATAAGTAATTTGTGTATTTTCAGCTATTTTATTATATACCGCATCTTTATTAAATTCTTCTTTTTTTGATACAAAAGCAAATTCATATTTTGGTTCTTTCTCAACTGAATAAAAAGCTATATATTTTATTAAATTCATTTTTCCATCAAAGTATTTTTCAAACTCTTGTACATTTTCAACCAAGCCTACTTGTTCTCCATCGACAAAAACTTTATAGGCTGGCTTATACTTTAGTAAAACTATCGCTATGATAATTGTTATTGCAAGTGCTAAAACGCATAAGACTTTAAAAGCTACTTTTCCGTAAAATAAAACTCCTCTTTTTAAAATAAATATCCATCTCCTTTTATTTTCATGCGACTTGCTTATTATACCATATAGTTTGTCTGTTTTCAAATTATATATACATTCTATTCCTTTATATGAAGATATATACAAAGTTAATTTTTGGATATTTTGTAATTTAGTACCTTTTCTCCGTTTTTCTTCCGTTTTCTCTTTTTTACTCTTGTTTTCTTTTCTTGCTTTTTTAAGAAAATTATTAGCACACACAAAAAAACAGGCGACCATAATAGGTCGCCTGTTTTTTTATTACTCCTCTGTATCATCTGTTATTAATGGACCAAACAATTCATCAAACTTTGCTTCTAGCTCTTTTTGTAAATCAAAATCTATTTCTTCTTGTGTTTTCTCTGGTCGAGGTTGAGCTTGAGGCTTACTTTCCTGTTTTATTTTTTCAATAGGCTTACTCTCAGTTTTAGTAGCTTCTGGTTCATCATTAAACAAATCATCTAAAGATTCTATATTTAAGTTGTTATCTTTATTCTTTCCTTCATCTTCTGGTTTATATGGATTATATGGATTATACTTTCTCCATACTCCCCTATCAATTTCACCAATATCATTATGGCTTATTTCATTTGCTTTGAATTGTTTTACCATATTAGGTTTATTAAAGAAATAGAATTTCTTTTCTTTTATTGGTTTTAAACCTTTTACAAAAATTATACATAAGTCTGTATCCATTCTTCTAAGTTCATCTGGTGTCATTAAAGCTCTTGCCATAATTTGATCAGACAAGCTCTTACCAGAACGTTGATTATCTTTATCTCTACTATAGGATATACTATCTCTTGTTATTGTTTTCTCACCAAGTGCTTTAGAGAAATATTCAACTGTTTTTTGTGAGTTACTTCCTAAGAATAAGTGAGTATCACAGTTACCAATAATCGTTTCATATGCTTTATCATATACAGCCTCTAATTGGTCTAAGTTTTGAAGTATAACACTAAATGAAATTTTTCTACTTCTTGATGTAGATATTTTTTTATCAAAATCTGGTATTTTTCCTATATTTGCGAACTCGTCTAGTATAAAGAATGTTGGAACTTGCAAAGCTCCTCCATTTTGATCTGCATAATCATATAATTGTTGAATCATCTGTGCAAAGAATATTGTAAGCAAGAAATCATATGCTGTATGTGTATCTGATGATATTACATATACTGCAGTTTTTTTCTTACCAATACCCTCAAAATCAATAGTATCTGTTGACGTTAGCTCAGCAATATCCTTTGAATCAAACTTACCTAATTTTGATTGAAGTGTACTTAAAATTGATCCATAAGTTTTTTCAGGTGCAATCTCTATTGATTTATAATACATTCTAGCTGGATGATCATATGGTAATTGATTAATCAATTCTGTTAATAAGTTTCCTCCACCATTGCTATTAGCAGCCCTTACCATTTCTGCACAACTTGCTAAATTTTGTTCTTCTGGTGGTCTTGTTGCTATTAAATAATAAATTAATGCTTTTAATAACATTTCTGCCATATCATCCCAGTAAGGATCAGAACCACCATCACCGGTTTTTTGTCCCTTTACAATTGTATTTGCAATAACATCTACATCAAGTTCACTTGATATATGCATTAAAGGATTATATCCATCACTATACTGAGGACGTACTAAATTTAATACCTTTATATCATAACCATTCTTCTTTAAATATCCTGCTGTTCTATCATAAATTTCTCCCTTAGGATCTGTAAAGATATATGAACCTAACATTTGAAAAGCATTAGGAAATGAGTATGCTGTAGATTTACCAGCACCAGATCCGTCCAACAATTAAAACATTTACGTTTCCTCTTTTATCAAGTGGTAGATAATTATTTTCAGCAAGGATTATACCTTTTTTATTACTTAATATCTTATATTGTTCTCCACCCTTAGACCAGTCACTTGATCCATGTTCAATATCTTTATATTCTGTGTTTTTAGCATTTTTTATAAATCCAAAAACAACTATTATTACATATACTATAGTAAACTTTAAGGTAAGACTTATAGTATTTGCTATATAATCTTTCGAAAAACTATTTTTTATAGAATTACCTATATCAGATGCTGATTCTGTACATTTTGAAAAAAACATAGTCAAATCCAAACTTCCATCTACTAGAGAATTTTGATATGCTATTGTAATTGGACATACAATAATTAACACAAGAAAAACCCATATTACAATGTAAATGGGTAATTGTTTTTTTAATTTTTCTAATAATTCTTTTATTTTATAACTCATTTGTATTCACCTTCTATATGTATTTCCATTTAAACGCATCACGAAATAAATATATACATTTATTTCTCTCCCTTCTCTCCTCGTTGCTCCTGCACTACTTGTTTACCTGGAACTGTATTTTCTTTTATTCGTCTATAAGTTCTTATAGTTTCACTTATAGATTTTGGTACCTTTCTTGTTTTTACATTTCCATCATTTGATTTATATTTAACAACTAAATTGCCATTATCGTTGCTTACAACAGTTTTATGTACTTGTTTTCCATCTACAGATTCTATCTCAGGCATATATTCACTACCATCAGCAATTAATACATTCTCTTTTCCTAGATTTCTTTCATCTATAGCAACTTTTATACATCTACAGCTCACTAAATTCTTCCTACTATCACTACTTGTAGTATCCATTGTATCCCTCCTAAATTATCTTCACTATTATTTTGAATCTGAAATTTCAAATGCAAAATAAGATTTATAAGGTTTAAGCTTACATTTTCCTTTTACTTCATTTGTTTTTTCATCAAAATATAAAACTGGCTTTACTTCTTCTGCTGTTTCAGGATCTATAATTGATATTGGTCTTTTAAAATTTGGTGTATACATAAATTCTTTATATTCAGTTTGTTCAGAATATAATGTATCAAATTTTAAAGGCATTGGTTTTTTTGATATTGTTATTTTATCATTTTCTAATAAAGCCATATTTACAACTACTTTTTCCTTACCAAAAGAAAGAATTAATAGTTGATCATAGTCTGTTGAAGGATTATTAACAAAGAAAGTTTTTCTATTTCCTTTTTCTCTAATCTCTTCAATATAATCTAATCTTTCTACTGTATATTTTGGCCATTCATTTAAATATTCTTTTGATGTTCTATTTATTTGATAAATTACTGTATTTATTTCTTTTGGATCTGTTATGCTAAAGTGTTTACCTTGCCAACTCTCCATTATTAAACACCCCTTTTCCCATGTGCAAGCATAGTTTTCTCTTTAGTACTCACTATGCCTTATTATATACTTTTTTCAACATTTTGTCAACGTTTTTTGCTAATTATGTAAATTATTTGTTTCACAATTAAAAACTGATATATTCCTAATCTTTTCTATCTGCTCTTGTTCCTCTTTTGTTATTTTTTTTGGTATTACAATTTCTGTATTTACTATTACGTTTCCTCTCGTTCCATCTCCTTTCTTATAACCTTTACCTTTTATTTCTATCTTATCTCCATATTGAACTCCCTTAGGAATTTTTATTGAAATATTTTCATCTATAATAGTTAAATTTACTTTAGTTCCTAATATTGCATCCCAAGGTGTTATATAAACATTAGTATATATATCATCTTCTTTAAGTTGCATTTCTTTTGAATTCTCTATTTTTATTTTAATTATTAAATCTCCATTTTCTCCACCATTTTTACTCTTATTTCCTAAACCTGATAATTTGATTTTTTCGTTATTTTTTATTCCTTCTGGTATTTTAAAAGAAAAGGTTTTAAATTTTCCTTTTTCATCTTTTAAAGAAATTTTCTTCATTTTCCCATAAAATCCATCTTCAATAGATATTCCAATACTTGTTTCTATATTTTTACCTTTTGAAGCTTTTTTATTTGCACTTTTTATCTTTAATATGTTTTCATCATTATTTGTATTATCCACATTACCAAAAACCATATTAAATAATTCTTTAGATAAAGCTTCTCTTTCTTTTTTATTGGCTTTATACGTTCCGCTTCTTCGTTTTATTTTTGAATTCCAAACTCTATCATATTTCTTTTTTGTATCAGCATTTGATAAAACTCTATAAGCTTCGTTTATATCTTTAAAGCGTTCTTCTGTATTTCGCTTTCCAACATTACTATCGGGATGATATTTTTTTGCTTGTTCTCTATAAGCAATTTTTATTTTATCCGCCCCTACTTTTGGTCCATCTAAATTTAATATTTTATAGTAATCTTTTATAATCATTTAAACATCCTCCATCTTCATGGTAGCCTCATTATATCATGAAGATTTTTTTAAGTCTATCAAAATTATATATTTTATTTATTATTTATTTTTTAATTATCAATCATTCATTAAATCTATATTAACATCTCTACTATTACAAAAACAAAGAGCTATTGATTTAAAAGTCAATAGCTCTTTTATTTTTAGTAATAGCAGAGTAAGAAATTCTTAGATTAATTAATTCTCTTTCACCTTACCATCTTTATTTATTTTATAATATTGTGCAATTAATTCGTCTAACTCTACACTTAACTTATAAATTGTTTCATAGTCGTCGCCATTTTCTATACTTTGATTAAGTTTGTCACGTTTTTCACAAATTCTTTCATCTATCATTTCCCCACTCTCCTTATTTTACAAATATCTCTTTGCTATACTTATAAAATACCATATTTTTACATTTGCGTCAATAATACAAATATATTTTTATATGCCTAAAACCGTGATTTTTTATCATTTTCTAACACTTTCTTTTTCTTTATATGTTTTTCGTATACTTTGTGACAAAATTCCACAGAAAATGATAAACAAAATTAAAGACAAAATTTGTGAAATTCTAATATTATATAACATCAAACTATCAATTCTTATCCCTTCAATGAAAAATCTAGCAAAAGAATATAATATAATGTATATATATGTTATTTCTCCACTAAATTTTCTTTTCTTACTAATTTTTGTCAAAATTAAAAATATAATGAATGTACACATAGATTCATATAAAAATGTTGGATGAACTTTTTTATATATTCCATTTTCCAAAACTGTTATTGCCCATGGAAGGTTTGTTTCTGTTCCATATGCTTCTCCATTTATAAAATTTCCCCATCTTCCAATCGACTGACCTAAAGCAAGGATTGGAGCTACATAATCTAGTACATCTATAAATTTTATTTTTTTTATTTTTGTCATTATATATATGCTTAAAATCCCTGCAATTATTCCACCATATATTGCTAAGCCACCATTTCTAATATTAAATATTTCTTGCGGATTTTGAAAATAATATCCTAATTCAAACATAATATAATAAATTCTTGCTCCTAATATCGAAATTGGAACTGTTATTATAAACATGTCTAAAAAATCATCAAACTTAATATTAAATCTTCCATCTTGAATTTTTGCTATTATTATCCCAATTATAAATGCCACAGTTATTATAACCGCATACCAATATATGTTTATTCCAAATAGATTGAATGCTACTGTTTTCATTCTTCGAAACTTGCTCCTTATTTTAATAGTTATTTATTTACCATTTACAATTGAAAATACCATATTATCTTCTCTAAAAATATCATTTAGCACTTGTTTAGCATAATCAAGAGTAATTAAATTATAACTTTCTAAGTATTCAAAACTATTAATCCCTTTAAATCCATCAGCTAAAATCATTCTTGCAATACTTCCAGGATCATTGTATTCTACTACATATCCACCATATATTTTTTTCTTTATTCTGTTAAAATGCTCTTCCTCTAGTCCTTTTTCTTTCATACTATTAAGTTCATTTTGTATTTTTTCAATTACTTTTTTAGGATCTTTTGATTGTCCTGATATTAGTACATGAGCATACTCTCTTGAAAATTCATAATCTAAATCTGGAGTTGATATTATCAATCCTTCTTCATACATTTTTTTATACAATTCAGAACTTGATCCCAATAACATATCTAATATAATTTCTACTGTAATATGTTTCTTTACCATATTTTCGTCTTTATTAATTTTATCTTTAAAACCTAGCATAAATAATGGATTACTAACGTCCATTGTAACTTCTATACTTTTTTCATTTATTTCTTCTGGTTCTTTTTCATATAATCTTTTAATTTCTGCTTGCTTATCCTTCTCCACTAATCTATTTTTTACTTCTTTTAAAATTTCTTCTGGCACGAAATCTCCACATATAACCATTGTCATATTCGCAGGATTATAAAAAGTATTATAACATGTATATAAAGTTTCTTTATTGATTCCAGAAATAGATTCTACACTTCCAGCAATATCTATTTTTATAGGATTAACTTTATATAAACATCTCATTGCATTCATATATAACTGCCAACCTGGATGATCATCATACATTTTTATCTCTTGACCAATTATTCCTTTTTCCTTTTCAACATTTTCATCGGTAAAATAAGGATGTTGTACATAATCCATAAGTTCATCTAAAGCTTCATAAAAATTATCTGTTGCTTCAAAAAGATATGCGGTATGATCGTTCGTTGTATAAGCATTAGCATCAACCCCTAAAGCAGATAAAGTATCTAAGCTATTTACGCCACTTTCTTGTTCAAACATTTTGTGCTCTAAAAAATGTGCAACTCCATCTGGAATTGATATTTCATTTCCAGTTTTAGGTTCTATAAAATGATTATCCAAAGATCCAAAATTCGTTCCCCATATTACATACTTTTTTTGCAAATTATTTTTAGGAACAATTATAACAGTTAAGCCATTTTCTAATTTTTCTATATACATCTTCTCTTTAACTTTTAAATTTTCTATTACTTGCATTTAATATTCTCCTTTATATTTTATTTGTTTGTAAGGAAGTATATTGTATTAACATTTATTGAATTTGCAAAATCTACAATTTCTTCCTTTGTAACATTATTAATTTTGCCTTCATATTCTTCAAAATCGACATTAGTATTTGCCAATTCTTGACTAAAATAATATGTTATTTCTGTATCTTGTTCATCTGGAATAAATTTAACTGTAGATAAAATATTAGTTTTAGCATTTTTTATATTTTCATCAGAGAAATTGCCTTTTTTCATATCATCTAATTGTTCTTTTATTACCTCAACAGCTTTTTCATAGTTATCTATTTCAATTCCGCATTTTATAAAGATATTATTTTTAGGTTTCAAATAAACAGATCCTGCTGTATAAGCCAAGCTTTCTTTTTCCCTAACATTTTGGAACAATTTAGACATTGGATTTCCACCTAATATAGAATTATACACTGATGCTATATATCTCAAATTCTCTCTTTTTTCTGTTATATCTAATCCAATAACTAATTTTCCTTGTGTTATATCCATACTTTCAGAAACCACTTCAGGCTCTTCTCTTTTTTCTTTTTGTTCACTTTCAGAATTATTTACTACATACTCAGGTTCTCTTTCATTTAAAAACTCTAATTGTTTACTTATTTCGTCTTTTATACTTTCGTCCACTTGACCTGATATAAAAATATCTATTTTACATTTAGAAATAAAATCTAAATAATATTCGTACAAATCATGTGATTGTATTTTTTCTAAACTCTCTATATCTCCATATTTGTATAATCCATATGGTTTATCTTTATACATTATTTCCACGCATCTATCCATTGCATATTGTGCTTTATTATCTTTCTTACCTTCGATAATTTGTTTTAAATTCTCTTTTTCTGATTTGATATATTCTTCTTTAAAAGAATCATTTTCCACTAATGGTTTAAATGCAATTTCTATTAATTTTTCTATACTCTTTTTTAATAAATCCTCTTTTTGAGGAAGAAAATCATCACTTATTGCTTCTAAATAAAATTTTATAACTTGATTATCCCCAGTCTTTTCGATTCCACAATTAAAACTTGCACCATACATTTCTTCTAATTCTTTGCTTATAGCTTCTTGTGTAGGCATATTTATAGAACCTCTTCTTAAAACCGCAGGTATTAAAGCATTTTTTGTTACATTCTCTTTATTCAAAGTTGTCGTTAAAAATACTGATAATAAATTAGTCTTAAATTTCTCAGTATTAATAATATGCAACTTTATTCCCT
Source organism: uncultured Clostridia bacterium (assembly GCA_947581825.1). Taxonomy (GTDB): domain Bacteria; phylum Bacillota; class Clostridia; order TANB77; family CAG-508; genus CANPVP01. Next base: position 194,049 of record CANPVP010000004.1, read on the forward strand.
TTTTTATTTCTATAACTTTATGATTCATCATTACCTCCTATAAACTTATATATATTATAGTATAATACTTTTTGGAAAATATATACAAGAGGGAAAAAGTAATTTGTAAAATAAACATTTCTATAGTTTATTAGATTATATGATTTTCTATGTTTTTTTCGTAGCGAGCTTGTGTGGGGACCGACTGCATAACGTTATCATTATGCAGTTGGGACGAGCGAGAAAAAAAGCATAGAAAATCAAGATTATATATAAAAAAGCGAAATAGAAGACTATGTCTTATACTTCGCTTTTTTTATCTACACTTTTCTATTTGCAATCTCTATTGCTTTTGAAACTATATTACCACATGTTTTTGCGGATACATTTCCCCAACCGCCATCTCTTTTTACAGTTTCATACACACCTAATTCCTTTGCAATTTCCATTTTCAAGTTTTCTGACATTAAACCTTTTGAATTTGCCATAATAACCCTCCTATTGAAGAAGAAAAATATCTTCTTACAATCTTATTATTTGCATAAAATCGTTTTTTATTAAGGCAATTTTTAGGAATTAACATCTCTACATTGTTAGCGTTCCATTCGGTGTATCTATAATAACAAGTATATCTTGCTCTTTTCCCGTCTCTGCATTTATATATATTAGAAAATCATTTCCTTTTATTCTTCCTTTAAACTCCCAACATAACACTTCAGTTTTATACTCTGTCGGAATTATTGCTAATTTCTCACTAGAAATTTTTAATTTATCATTTAAGTTCTTTTTTGCCTCTTCCCTTGTTATTTTTGGATTTTCAATTTTTCGTTTTTCATGAGAATTTAAATATCCTGTTGTTTCCATTCCAAGAACTTCTCCACTATCTAAAGCAATTTTCAATTTTATTAAATCTGGATAAATAATAACATCATCTTGATTATAAGCATAATTAACTGTTAATATTCCATTTTGTTTCATATAGTATGTTTCTTTCATATTATTATATCCCTTATCTTTCAAGAATTCCAAACCTATTTTGTTAGCATCTTCCATTGTTATAATCTCATTGCCAATTTCTCTATTATAATTCATATACACAATATGTCCACCTTTTTTAGAAATTGCCATTGATGCATAATTGTTATCATCACCATTTTTCAACTTAATAGAAAAATTATATGATGGAATATTTCCATTTTCAGAAAATCCATTAGAATTTATTTCATCAAAATTTTCTTTTCCAAAAAATTTCTCTACTATTTTTTTTGCTTCTTCTTCACTTATATCCGAACCTGTTAATCCCTTTCTCTTTGGATTAGTTAAATGTTCCGAAAACGCACCATCATATATAAGACCCGCATACTCGTGAAAATTTTCTTCTATATTACTAAAACTTTGTGATGACAAATTACTCACTTCTTGTGCAAATGCTACAGTTCCTTTTTTATCTAGTTCTCCCCAACTTATATTCCCTTCATTTATATCATTAGATAATTGATTTAATGTATTTTTTAATTCAACACTATAATCATGTAACTCCTCTAAATTTTCTAAATCTTTTTGTTTTAATTCTTCATTATTAATATTTTTATTTGCTAAAGAATAACTATATTCACTTACTTGATTTAAGAATTTTTGTGCATTTGAAAGACCTTCTACATTTATCGGTAATTGTGCCAAATATGTTGAAGCTAAGTTTGCATCTCTCCATACATTCATCAAAGTTTCTGCCCCATGTTCTGGTGTTGTTGAAATTAAAGATTTTGCTAAATATACTTCTACTTCTTCTATATAGTTTACTAATTCATAAAAAGCATAATTATAAGCATTTTCTGACACTTGTCTATACTCTCTTTGCTTTTTATAAATATACAATCCCATTATAGCTATAATAATTATTGCAACAATTATTATACTTAGCATATGTCTGTCTTTTAGTCTTTCTTTCCAATCGTAAATTTTTTCTTTAACACTCATTTTTATTCCTTTCCAAAATTAAAAAAATTTAAATTTTAATACCTTTGTTATTTACAAAATCTATGTTTTCCAATTTTAACAGTTAGTGGTCTTGACCATATCCATGAATTTGTGGCAGTGTCTGGATTAAAATAATATATTGCTCCGTTTGTTGGATCCCATCCATTCATGGCATCTTCTGCAGCTTTATACACAGTTGAATCTTCTGAAATTGGTACATTGATTTGTCCATCCGAAACAGCTGTAAAAGCTCCAGATTCATATATAACACCTGCAATCGTATTTGGAAAATTAGGATGTTTTACTCTGTTCAATATAACAGCTCCAACAGCAACTTGTCCTTCATAACTTTCGCCTCTTGCTTCACCATTTATTGCTCTTGCAAGTAATTGCGTATCTGGTGTTCTTCCCTTATCTGCCGCATATATTTTATCCCTATTACACACAATAAAAAATATGCCAAAAATTATAATTGCTATAATTAAATACTTAACTATTATTTTTAAAATATTATGCATATTAAACTCCTATTTTTATTAATATATAATTCTATTTTTTCCTTATTACAAAAAAATATTCCTTTTATAAAAATATTTTCTTTTTTGCTATTTTTTTATAATTGTGATAAAATTATTTCACAGTATATTTTATCATTTTAAACAAACTGGAGGTTCATATGAAAAAAGTCCTTATTTTTTATGGTTCCTACGGTGGTGGACATTTATCTGCTGCAAATTCCATAAAAGAAGAGTTAAATGAAATAGATTCTAATATAGAAGTCAAAACTATTGACTGTATTCAATATGTAAATAAAGCTATAAACAAACTTTCAACAACAGCTTATAACGAAATGGCGAAAAAAGCTCCATGGGCATGGGGAAAAATTTACTCTGGTTCCAAAAGAGGACCTTTAGCTCATTTCACAACAAATTCAAATAAAATAATGGCATTAAAATTGAATAGATTAATAAGAACAGAAAATCCTGATTTAATAATTTCAACTCATCCATTTGCAACTCAAATGTGTGCTTTCTTAAAAAAGAAAAATGCAATGAATGTTAAATTAGCAACTATTTTAACTGATTATGCTCCACATGATCAATGGCTTGTTTTTTCTGAGTATTGTGAATATTTTTTTGTTGCACATGATGATATGAAAAAGGCCTTAATAAAAAAGGGAATTGATTCTAATAAAATATATGCTACAGGAATTCCCCTTTCAAATAGATTTTTAATGCATTATAATAAGGAAGAAATTTTAAATGCTTTAGGATTAAAAAAAGATAAAACTACAATATTATTTTTTGCAGGCGGAAAATTTGGTTTAGGTAAGAGCAATACCTATGAAATTCTAAGAACTCTTGCCGAAAAATTTTCAGATATACAAGTTATTGCAATATCTGGAAAAAATGAAAAAATGAAAAAAGAATTTGATACCATAGTTTCAGAAACATATTCACAAGACAATATCAAAGTTTTAGAATACACCAATATGGTTCCTCAACTAATGACTATTTCAGATTTAGTAATTACAAAGCCAGGTGGTCTTACAATTACAGAAAGCCTAGCTTCTGGACTACCAATTATTATTATTAATCCTATTCCTGGTCAAGAAGAAGAAAATGCAGAATACTTAGAAGAACATCAAGTTGGTTTATGGTTAAAAAAAGAAGATAACTTACCAGAATTTCTAGAAAATCTATTTAAATCAAAAATAACAATAAGAAATATGAAAGTTCGTGCCAGATTACTTGCAAAAAAGAACTCTACAAAGGATATTTGTAAAATTTTATTAGATAATTGATTGACTTTTTCAATTTAATATATATAATACGTAGTGTGAGAAAATTTTCTCACACTATATTAATGTCTATCGAATTTACTTATAGTAAATCTATAGTCAATTAATACTTACACTTTATAAAATGACGCTTAGAGTATCATAAATTACTCGAATGGAGGTTTTTATATATGTCTAAAGTTAATGTTGTATTAGGAGGATTTTATGGAGATGAAGGCAAAGGAAAAATAATTGATTACCTTTCTGGTGATGCTGATATGTCTATAAGATATTCTGGTGGAAATAATGCTGGTCACACGATTACTGTTGATGGTGTTAAATATGCATTTCACCTTATTCCTTCTGGAATACTAAACAAACAAACTAAAGCAGTAATAGGTAATGGGGTTGTAATAGATCCAAAAGTTCTACTTGAAGAAATAGACAATCTACATGCTCATGGAGTTTCTACAGATAACTTATATATAAGTTCAAAAGCTCATATAATATTACCTTACCATGTTGAACTTGATAAGATGTTAGAAGAAAATAGAGGAGAAAATAAAATAGGTACTACCGCTAGAGGTATCGGACCTGCCTATTGTGATAAATATGAAAGATCTGGAATTAGAGTTGAAGATTTCATAGGTCCTAATTTTGCAAAACTAGCTAAAACAAATATTGAAAATAAAAACGTTATTTTCGAAGCATTTGGTCATTCTAAACTTGATGCAGAATCTATCATAGAAGAATATTCTGCTTATGCAAAACGTTTAGAACCATATGTTACTGATACAATTAATTTGGTACATAAAGCATTAGATACTGGTGAAAAAATCATATGTGAAGGAGCTCAAGCAACACTTCTTGATATAGATTTTGGAACATATCCATTTGTTACTTCTTCTAGTCCTACTATAGGTGGTGTTTGTACTGGTAGTGGTATTGGTCCTAAAGATATTGGTGAAGTTTATGGTGTTATAAAAGCTTATTCTTCTAGAGTTGGAAAAGGTCCTTATCTAACAGAAGAAGATAACGAAGTTGGTGATACTATTAGAGAATTAGGTCATGAATATGGAACAACTACAAAAAGACCTAGAAGATGTGGTTGGCTTGACTTAGTAGCTTTAAAATATGCAGCTAGATTAAATAGTATGACTGGTATAGCAATAAATCATGTTGATACAATTGGGAAACTAGATAAAATTAAACTATGTGTTGGATATAATCATAAGGGAAATGTTTCAATGGACTTCTCTACAAACCCAGATTATATAAAAGACTGCACTCCTGTTTATGAAGAATTTGAAGGAAACTTTGGAGATATTTCAAATATAACTAACAGAGATGATTTACCTGAGAAAGCAAAAAAATATCTAAACAGAATTGAAGAAGTTGTTGGCGTTCCAATTAAATTTATTGGAACTGGTGCAGGAAGAGAAAATATGATTATATGTTAAAACTGAAATTTTCTAAAATATACATTATTTAAATAATAATGTATATTTTTTTATTATTTCGAATATACTATTAAAAAATGAAGTTTTATTTCTTACAATTAATAATGTCTCTCAGTAAAAAAGTTTATAAATTGCAATATTCTCCCTATTTTGCATTAAAAAGTGTTGACATTTTAGTTTGTTAGTAATATAATTAATTTTGTACATCGCGGGGTGGAGCAGTTGGCAGCTCGTCGGGCTCATAACCCGAAGGTCGGTAGTTCGAGTCTATCCCCCGCAACCAAATTAGAATAGCCTTTTGTATTAAAAAGTTAAATTTGACATATTATACAATATTGGCTATATTATTACAGTAGTTACTTAGTAGGTCGAGTAATTTATGTAACAAAAAAGACTAGGAATCCTGAACAATTTCCTAGTCTTTTTGTGAATTAATGTTAAAATTTCTACAAAAACAAAAAAAATTTGAGGTGAAATCATGGAATCAAAAAAAAGAGTATTATTAGGAATGAGTGGTGGCGTAGATAGTTCTGTTTCTGCAATTCTTTTAAAAGAACAAGGTTATGATGTTATTGGTATAACAATGAAACTTTTTGAAGGAGAACTTGAAGGTAGTTGTTGTAATGTCGATTCAACTATGGATGCAAAACGCGTTTGTGATTATCTACAAATACCTCATTATACATTAAATTTTCAAGAAGCCTTTAATAAATACGTAATAAATGATTTTATCTGTGAATATAAAAATTGTAGAACACCAAATCCATGTATAGAATGTAATAAATATCTAAAGTTTGGTGCTATGTATCAAAAAGCAAAAGAATTAGACTGTGAATATATTGCAACAGGTCATTATGCAAAAATAGAATTTAGTGAAAAATACAATCAAAATGTATTAAAACAATCTGATGCAATCGGAAAAGATCAAAGTTATGTATTATATAGCGTTTCTAAGAACTTATTAGATCACATTCTTTTCCCTCTTGGTAATTTCAAAACAAAGAATGAAATACGTGAAATTGCAAAACAACACAATCTATTAATAGCAAATAAACCGGACAGTGAAGATATTTGCTTTATACCAGAAGGCAATTATAAAAATTTCTTAGAAAAAAATTCTGACATAGAAAGGAAAGTTGGAAATATTGTAACATCATCTGGAAAAATACTAGGAACTCATCAAGGTTTATATATGTACACAATTGGTCAAAGAAAAGGATTAGGCATATCTCACTCTTCCCCATTATTTGTACTAGGCTTTAACAAAGAAAAAAATGAATTAATAGTTGGTGAAGAAGCTGAATTATTCAAAAAAGAATTTTTTGTAAATGATATTAATCTACTTGTTGATGAAATTCCTGAACAAGTAGATGTAAAAATAAGATATTCTTCTAAAATGTCTAAAGCCAAAATAGTATTAGAAGATTCAAGAATTCATGTTATACTAGAAGAACCTCAAAAATCAATAACACCTGGTCAATCCGCTGTTTTCTATGATGGAGATATAGTAATTGGTGGCGGTAAAATAGCTTAAATTACTTATAAATTTTATTGCTTTTTATATATTTTTAATATACAATATTTTTAAAGTTTATTATGTACAAATGGTGAAAAAATGAAAAAAACAAATTCGAAAAAATCAAAGAAAAATAAAGTAATTTCTGAAAGAACAATTATTTTTAAACGTGTTTTTGTCCTGTTAATTTTTGCTCTTATTATAATAGTTGCTCTTATTTTTAGACTGGCATGGCTTCAATTTGTAGATGGTCCAAAACTGAAGGAAGCTGCATATAATCAACAAACAATTAACAAGTTGATTGCTCCAAAAAGAGGCAATATATATGATGCTAATGGAAAAACATTAGCAATAAGTGCTTCTGTTGATACTATTTCTATAAATCCATCTCAAATAGAAGAAGAAGATAAAGAAAAAGTAGCAAAAGGGCTTTCTGAAATTTTTAAATTAGATTATAATGAGACTCTAGAAAAAGTTAATTCTACCTCTTCTGTTGTAACAATCGCAAAGAAAGTTGAAAAAGATAAAGTAACAGAACTTACAACTTGGATGGAAGAAAATAAAATATCAACAGGCATAAATATAGATAAAGATACTAAAAGATATTACCCTTATTCCAATTTAGCATCAAATTTAATTGGTTTTACAGGAACTGATAATAATGGATTAGATGGAATAGAATTGAAATGGGATTCTGTTCTAGCTGGTACCGCTGGTAAAATAGTAACTACTGGAGATGTTCATAATAATGAAATCTCCTCTGATAATTCTCAATACATTGATGTTGAAAATGGTAGCAATCTTTATCTAACAATAGATGTAAATGTACAATTAATCGTAGAAAAATATTTAAAAGAATATGCTGATAAGAACAGTTGCGAAGGTGCTTCTGCTATTATTATGGAACCTTCAACTGGTGAAATTTTAGCAATGGCTTCATATCCATCATATAATTTAAATACACCTTTCGAACCAAATGAGAAAATGAAAAAAGATTGGGATAAATTATCTGATGCAGAACAAACCTCTGAACTTCAAAAAATGTGGAGAAATCGAGTTGTATCTAACACATATGAACCTGGTTCTACTTTCAAAGTATTAATGTCAGCAATTGCTTTAGAAGAAAATATTACAGAAACAGATGTAAAAGGAGACTTTCATTGTTCTGGATCTCAAAACGTATCTGGAACATCAATTCATTGTTGGAGATATCCTTCCTCTCATGGTTCTCAAACTTTGAGAAATGCACTTGCTAACTCTTGTAATCCTGCTTTTATGCAATTAGGAAAACGAATTGGAATCTCTACTTTATATAAATACTTTGAAGCTTTCGGATTATTTGATGAAACTGGAATACAAACATCTGGCGAAACTGTTGGTATTTTCCATGATATAAATAATGTAGGTCCTACAGAACTTGCTACTATGTCCTTTGGTCAAAGATTTACAATTACTCCTTTACAGCTTGTTACCGCTGCATGTTCAATTGCAAACAAGGGAGTTCTCGTTCAACCTAAAATAGTAAAACAAATAGAAAACGCTGATACTGGTGCAATAGAAACTATAGACACTGTAGATGTTCGTCAAGTCGTCTCATCAGAAACTGCTGAACAAGTTCTTTCATTAATGGGTTCTGTTGTATCTGATGGTACTGGAAAGACTGGCGCTGTTAAAGGATATACAATTGGTGGAAAAACTGGTACATCTGAACCACCACCAGGTGAAAAAGGAAATACTGTTTCATTTTTAGCTACAGCTCCTGCAACTGATCCAGATATAGTAGCCTTAGTAGTTTTTTATAAAACTGGTGGAAACAATCTAGAAGGAAGTAATGTTGCTGGACCTGCAATGTCAAAAATATTATCCGAAGTATTGCCTTATTTAGGTATAACTTCAAACAATATAGATTCTGCTAAATAAATTTTAAGGAGGTTAATTATGCTACAAGGGTCTGCACTTGGATATTTAGTAACATTTATTGTTAGTATGTTACCTATTATAGAACTAAGAGGAGCAATTCCTATTGGAGTGTTTACATTCCATATTACATATCTAGAAGCATTTATAATATCTGTTATTGGAAATTGTATTCCAATATACTTTATAGTAAAATTTATTGGTCCATTATTTAAATTTTTTGGAAAATTTAAACCATTCAAAATAATAATAGATTGGGCAACAGAAAAAGCAACAAATAAAATAAAAGAAGATACCAGATTACAAAATTATACATCATTTGCTTTATTCTTATTCGTAGCTATTCCTATTCCGGGAACTGGCGCATGGGTAGGTTCATTAATTGCAAACTTTTTAGAATTACCATTAAAAAAAGCTTTTCCTCCTCTTGCTCTTGGGGTTGTTACAGCTGGTATAATTATATTAACACTTACAGCTGGTGCAAACGGTGGTATAAATTATTTATTACAAAAAATGTAAAAAAAGCGAACAAAAAACAGGTTCCAAAGACATTACTTTGAAACCTGTTTTTTGTTCCGCTTTTTTATATTTCTTCTTCTTTTATAACTTTATCTTCACTTATTACTTCTTTTCTTATTCTAGTTCTACGTTTTGGCTTGTTCATTTCTTTAATTTTCTCTTCTTCATACATTTTGTTTTTATATTCAATATAATCTACTAATATTATTTTTACAACTGCTACTACTGGAACTCCTAAGAACATTCCTAAAACTCCAAAGTATGCACCACCTAAAGTTACTGCAAATATAACTAATATCGGACTAACCTCAAGTGAAGATCCTATAATTCTAGGATTTATAATATTAGCATCTACTTGTTGTAATGCAATTATAACTATTGCCAACCAAATAGCTTGTGCAAATCCCCCTGTAAATATTGTGACTAATATTGCTACACCAACTGCAAATATAGCTCCAAAATAAGGTATTAAATTGAATAAACCTATTGTAAAGCCTAATAATCCTGCATATTCAACTTTTAATATAGCCATAGCTATAGATGTTATAATACCAACTACTATAGCATCAACAATTTGTCCTCCTAAAAATTTAAAGAATACATCCCCTGCTGTATTAAAATATTTGCAAATCAAATTATATTTTTCATCTTCTTTTACTAAGGCTCTTAAAGCTTTCTTTCCAAATTGAAGAATTGAATCTCTTTCTAACAAAATATATATTGAAACTATTATTGCTACGAAGAAATCAAAAATTCCACTTGCAATACTAATAACTCCTTTTACATATTCTTTAATACTATCAAAACTCAAATATTCTTTTAAATTGATACTACTTAATTTCTTTATTTCATTCTCTAAGTCTTCTTTGCTAAATAAATCATTATCTGGTATTGAGTTAATTTGATTTATGGCTTCATCATAATAACCTGGCCAAGAATTTACTAGTTTAGTTATACTTTCTGAAATTGCTGGAATAATAAATTTTATTGCCATAATAATTATTAATACTGCCAAAATATATGTAATGAGAACGCTTAATCCTCTTGCTATTCTATTCAAAAATTTATTATTTGGTTTTTTGTATAAACTTTCAATTTTTTTTGCTGGCATATATAGCAAGCCTGCTATTAATATTCCCATCGAAAATGGCATTAAAATTCCTAATAAATTGGAAAACCACTGAGTAACATCTGTGAAATTATCTAAAGTCTTATATACTGTTATTACAGCTACAGAAAAAATAAACCAGTAAATCCATTTTCCCCAGGGATTAGTTTTTTTAGTACTATTCATAACCACATCATTCCCTTCCTAAGTACAAACAAAACTTATCCTTCTCATAATATATTAAAATATTTTTTCGAATTTATCCTTTTTGATTTCTTTTGGAACTTCTATAGGATATTTTCCTGTAAAGCATCCTGCACAAAAATCTTTTATTCCATATTCTGCTACAATTTTCTTTACATTTTCTAAATCCAAATATTCTAGTGAATCAGCTCCCATTTCTTCTCTAATTTCTTCTATTGATTTTTGACATGCTATTAAATTTTCTTTTGAATCTATATCAGTTCCAAAGTAACATACATCTATAAAAGGTGGAGCAGCAATCCTCAAATGAACCTCTTTTGCACCAGCTTTCTTTAATGTTTTTATTAATCTTCTTAAGGTATTACCTCTTACAATAGAGTCATCAACTAAAACAATTTTTTTACCTTCAACTGTTGTTTTTATTGGATTCAATTTTAAAGCTACTTGTGCTTTTCTTGTTTTTTGAGTTGATTGTATAAAAGTTCTTCCTATATATTTGCTCTTTACAAAAGCTATATCATATGGAATTTTAGAATGTTTTGAATATCCTAAAGCTGCATCTAACCCAGAATCAGGGACTCCTGCAACAATATCAGCATCAACAGGAGCTTGTATACTTAAATACTTTCCTGCCTCTTCTCTAAACTTATGAACATTTAAACCATTAATTGTAGAATCAGGTCTTGCAAAATATATATATTCAAATATGCATAAAGTCTCTTTAGCATTATTTCTAGCATCTATTGACTTAACTTCATTATTAGTAACTACAACTAATTCTCCTGGTTTTATATCTCTTTCAAAATCTCCTCCAACAATATTAATTGCACAAGATTCTGAAGAAAAAACAATATCTTTACCATTTAGTTTTCCCATACATAATGGTCTAAATCCATTAGGATCTCTAACTGCAATTAATTTTTGAGAAGTCATTACCAACAAAGAATATGCACCTTTTATATATTTCATAGCATTAACAATAGCATCTTCAATACTATGAGTTTTCAATCTTTCTCTTGCAATTATATAGCATATAACTTCTGTATCACTTGTAGAATTGAAAATTGCACCATTCTTTTGTAACTCTTCTCTCAATTCAAGTGCATTAGTTAAATTTCCATTGTGAACTACTGCTAAATTTCCCTTTGCATGTCTAATCACCATAGGTTGTGCATTTTCTTTTTTAGGATCTCCAGTAGTTGAATATCTAACATGTCCTATTGACATTTTACCAGTTGGCATTTGTTCTAATATATGTGGTTTAAAAACACTATTAACTAGTCCAACATCTTTATGATTAACTATAATACCTCCATCATTTATAGCAATTCCACAACTTTCTTCCCCTCTATGCTGAAGAGTAGATAAACCTACAGCTGTTGGGAAAGCTAAAGCTTCATTATTATCCATAGAGTATATTCCAAATATACCGCATTCTTCTTTTAATTTATCAAACATATCTTTCTCCTTTTTTGAAAGCAAATCTCCAATTTAATTATATAATATAATTTTTATTAATTCAAGTTAAAACCTTTTTTCTAAGCTTAATTTGTAAATTTCCTCATAAAACTCTATCATTTTACGAATTAATTTGTTATAATCCCATACAAGGAGTGATAACATATGTATAATTTAGTAGTATTTGCATCAGGAAATGGCACTACATTACAATCAATAATAGATAGCATAAATTCTGGTATATTACAAGCACAAATCAAACTTGTAGTATCAAATAATGAAGATGCCTATGCATTAGAAAGAGCAAAAAAAACTAATATAGAAACTTATATAATTAGTTCAAAAACAACAGAAGACATAGATATAGAATTAGAAAAGGTTCTATCAAACTATGAAATAGATTTAATAGTACTTGCAGGATATTTAAGAAAAATAGGAAATAGATTAATTTCCAAATACACAATAATAAACACTCATCCATCACTATTACCAAAATTTGGAGGCAAAGGAATGTATGGAATGAAAGTTCATACAGCAGTTATAGAAGCAAAAGAACAAATAAGTGGAGTTACTTTACACTATGTAAATGAAAATTACGATGACGGAGATATTATAAAACAAACAAAAGTAGAAATTCTTCCAAGTGATACCCCAGAAACATTATCTCAAAAAGTACAAAAAGTAGAAAAAATACAATTAATAGAGGCTTTAAAAGAATTTGTAAAAATGAAAGAAACATAGAATTTTCTATGTTTTTTTATTTGTTACTACATACTTGGGCTGTTAAGGCTCTGCCTATTGTAGGGGCTGGAGTCCCCGACAGCCCGTAAAATTCTATTCTTTTTTATAAAACCCAAAACATTATAATTTTGAAAAAAGCGCATTGAAAGCAATTTTGAAAAATTATAATGTTTTGGGTTAACAAACGAGCGAGAAAAAAGCATAGAAAATTCGGATAATTATTATTAAATTAACATCTCTACAATATAAAACGGGCGACCGCTGGTCGCCCCTACAGACATTCAATGCATTC
>CANPVP010000005.1 GCA_947581825.1 uncultured Clostridia bacterium
TTCCTCTTTAGCTCAGTTGGTAGAGCGCTCGGCTGTTAACCGATAGGTCGTTGGTTCGAGTCCAACAAGAGGAGCCAGCGAAGTTTCTGTTCGAACTTTATAGAACAGAAGATATAAAATCAATCAGTTAATCTGGTTGATTTTTTCTTTTGGAAAAAATCATCCTAAATCTGTAAAGAAAGGATGGTGTAATATGAAAATAATAAAACAGGAAATACAATTTGAAGAAAATCTAAAACAACGCCTGAAGTTTATATGTGAGTTTTCTAAAGTAAGTCCTATTTTTATCAATGGTAGTATTAGAAAAATTGAAAAAACTAATATTTCGTATATTGAGCCACACAGAGTATTAGTTAAAGATATTACATTGTTAGTTTTTAACTATTCAAATGATGTATATATTTCTAATTTATCTAAAAAGATAAAACTATCTGAACTAGAAAATTATTTAAAAAGCATATAAATAAGGTAATATTTGACATTTTAGAAAATCGTGATATAATATTTACGGTAAACTACTTATGTTTATTGTAATATTAGGAGATGAATTGTATGATTTCAAAGAAATTGTATTTCAAAAAGAATAGATTTAAGAGGTGTCAATAATACAAGTGTGTATGTTGATGCCTCTTTTTTGTTAGGAGGTTATGCAAATTGAACGAGGAAAAGAAAAAATGTGGCGTATATATGAGAGTATCAACAGAAGATCAAGCTCGTGAAGGTTTTAGTTTGCCAGAACAAAAAGAAAGATTAGATGCATTTTGTAAATTTAAAGGTTATGAAATTGTGGACTACTATGAAGATGCAGGAATAAGTGCTAAAACTGGAAATTATAGACCAGAATTTGAAAGGCTAAAAGAAGATATTAAGTCTAAAAGAATAAATACAATAATTGCTTTAAAGTTAGATAGAATAACAAGAAGTATTTATGATTGGGAAAATCTAATAACCTTTTTAGATAAAAATGAAGCATATATTGACTGTGCTAATGATGAAGTAAATACTACAACAGCTAATGGTAAGATGATATCAAGATTACTTATGAGTGTAAGTCAAAATGAGATTGAAAGAACAAGTGAAAGAACTAAAATAGGTATGGCAGGTGCAATAAAAAAAGGACATATTCCTAATATTACACCTTTAGGTTTTAAAAGAGAAGATAAAAAATTAGTAATTGATTATTCTACTAAAGATATTATAGTAAGAATATTTGATTTATACTATAATGGTTATTCATATAAAAAAATAAGTAATTTGTTCAATAGTGAAGAAGTTTTAGGAAGAACTAATTGGAGAGATACAACTATTTCTTGTATATTGCAAAATGAACTATATAAAGGGGATTTTGTTAGTGGAAAAAGAACAAAAAATCCAATTTATTATAGTGATGTTGTAGAGCCTATTGTGTCAAAAGAAATGTGGGAAGAATGCCAATTACAAAAAAGAAAAAATCAGAAAAGTTATCAAAGAACACTAACTTATTTGTATTTGCAAAAATTAAAATGTCCAAAATGCGATAGATTATTAGGTGGAAAAGCAACTACAAAGAAAAATGGTAGAAGTTATTATTACTATTATTGCAATGATTGTAAGATAGAATTTAAAGAAAATAAAATAACAGAATACTTTAATAATTTTATAACTGAATTAGTAGAATATGACTCTGTTGTAAATCAATTCTTCTTGCCTATGATAAAGCAAAAATTTGATGAGCCTAAAGAAAAATTGGAAAAAGAAATAAAGAAACAAAAAGAAAAACTAGAAAGAATAAAAAAGGCTTATATCAATGGTGCATTTAATCTAAAAGAATATAATGAAGAAAAGAAAATAGTTGAAAAATCTATAAAACAATTAGAGGGCGAACTAAATACAACTGAAAATGTTGAAGAATTAAGATTTACTCCAAAAGACATTTTATTAAAAAGAGATATAGACTATATCAATAAAGTAAAATTAAAAGATGAATACAATAGCCGAACTAAAACTTGGAAAGAATATACTCGTGAAGAACAAGCTGATTTAATAATGAAATATGTTGATAATATAGAGCTATCTTTAGTTGGTACTGAAATAATAGTAAAAAATATAAACTTTAGAGATTCAATTTGTAAACCTTATAAGGAATTATATTTAAACGGATATATAGATGAGGAGAAACCTACTCTATTTGGAAATGTATTAGGAAGTATAAGATTTAGTAATTATTTACCAGACGAAGAAGTAGGCGAAATAATTATGAGATTAAGACAATACTATGATGTCAAATATACTGAAGCAACATATTTTGTAAATGACCAAGTTTTCTACTTTGATTTTAAAGAAAATAATTCTGCGATAGTAAGAGTATTTCCATTAGAGGATTATAGAAAGTTAGATGTAGATGGTAAAATGGAAACTTATAAATTTGGAATAATTTATATTAACGAAGAAGATAAATTCCAAATGCAAGAGATTGACACAGCTTTTGATTATATACCCAATGAAACAAACAATAAAATAATTTTTACAAAAGAGCCTATTCCTATTTCAGTAGGTGTAAAGCCAGTAAAATTCAGCGAAGACAATGCAGAATAATTGTTGCAACGATTACTTTATAATTTTGCATTGTTGCAACAACAAATTAACGAGAGCAAGGGGTCCCGAAAAGCAGTGCTTTTTGGGAAAGAGGAAAAGTAACGGAACGAATAAAAAGGTCAGATGTTAATATGACCTTTGATGAGTGAAGTTTACTTTGACGAGGCGATAGTTAATTTGAATAAAATTTATTTGATGAAAATAAATTTTATAGCCTCGCAGAGCCCCCGAGTTGTGTTAGTATGACACAACTCATAGGGGGTTAGGACTTATGACAGAGCCAAAGTCCTGCAAAAAAATACTTCGTATTTTTTCAAAGCCTTCGGCTTAAAAAGTGATTTTAAGGAGGTGTTTTAAATGGAGCAAGAATTAGCTTATTCTTTTCACTTGGGTAGTGATAAAAACAAAAGTAAATTAGCAAAGAAAGTGGCAAAAGAAAATGTATCTGGTACTACTTCTCTTTCAAATAATGCTATACAAAATGCAAAAGATTTATCAAAAGTAAATAAACATAACTTGCGAGATTATGATAATCAAAAAGAACTTATTAGAACGATTTATGGAACTGATGATATAGTAAAAGATGTTAAACAAGTATATTTAGATGAATTTGAAGAAGCAAGATTAGAATATAATAGTAAACTAGATCGTGAAAGTAGAAAAATAAATGATTATTTTAAAAAAGTATGTGAATCTCAAAATGATATTGCTTGTGAAATAATAATAGAGCTTGGAGATATGGACTTTTGGAAAGATAAAGATGATGAGTATAGGCTAAAAATGATAGATGTATATAATGAACAAGTTAAAGACTTGATTAACATTATACCAGATTTTAAAATTGCAAATGCAACAATACATTTTGATGAAACTTCTCCCCACTTGCATATTATAGGTGTTCCAGTTAGTTGTGATTGTAAAAAAGGAATGACAAAGCAAGTAGCAAAATCAAAATTGTTCACAAAAGAGTCTTTAACTAAAATACAAGATAAAATGAGAACAGCTTGTATTAAATCATTTAATAAGTTTTATGATATAGATTTTAAATTAAAAGAGAAACAAAAAGGCAGAAATCAAGACATCAATGTCAAAGATATGGGCAATTATAGAGAAATAAAAAAACAGTTAAAACAAAAAGAACAAAAATTAGCTGAAGCAAATAAACAAACAGAAACATTAGATAATTCAACTAATGATATAAATAAAATATTAGATAATTTAAAACTATCTAAACTAAACAAAAATAATATGGTTATTTCAAATGAGGATGTCCGAAAAATTAAAAATTATACAAAAGATGTAAAAGATACTACTGAAACAGTTAGAAGTGTAAATGACTTAAATATGGCAATTAAAGATTTCGAACATTCTGCACTTGAAGTAGAAAAAGAAAATCGTTCATTAAAATATCAAATAGAAGAAAAAGACAATGAAATAAATAAGTTAAAAGATAAGCTGTCTTTAAAAGATAAAATCATAAACGGATTACAAGCTGAAAAAGAAAGGCTAAAACAAGAGTTACAGAAATTCAAAGGCTTTTGGTATAATATTATGAATCACTTTCATAAGAAGATTTGTTATGATAAAGATGAAAACTATAAAATTGTAAGTGATGATTTATATAAAAATGGTATATTTGATAATAACGATAATGAAATCGCTAATAACATTTACAGAAAAGTAAGTATACCAACTGAAAACAAACAAAATAAGGGCAAAAAGAAAAATGATTTTAATTTGAATTAGGAGGAATTGAAGTTATGGAAAATATTGAATTAAAAGAAAGATTTATAGATGAAAAAACAGGAATTGAATATACAAGAAAAGGAGATTATTATATACCAAATTTAACATTACCGAAACAAGAGAAAATCAATTTAAATAAATATGGTAGAATGAGGTTAAAGTATTTGAAAGAACATAAAAAAGCAGATTATATGACAATGCTAATGGAAGGAACATTAAATTCACATTTAAAAGAATTACAAGAAAAAGCTGAAACTAGAGTTGAACAGACAATAAACCAACTAAAAGAAAAAAGCAATTTGACAGAGGATATGAAAAATACAGATCCATTATATTGGGTAGGAACAATGAATACTATAAAAAATCAAGCAGAGGAAATTGTGTTTAGTGAATTGATTTGTGATTAGTAGATATTACTGAATATTATATAAAATTATTTTTATTTTTACATTAAAAATGATTGTAATATGATGTATAGTATAGTATAGTAGAATAACATAAAAGGAGTTTTTTATGAATAGAGTTAAATTTTTTTCAAAAAATGATTGGGCTTGTGGTGGAAATTTAAAAAACTTAGAAAAAGTTTTAAATGAATTTAATGAAAGTAATATTTATAATATAAATGATATTATTGAATTTTATAATTGTATTAAATATATCAATAATGAGTGCTATTTAAAAGATTGGGCAACTGAATATATAAAAAAAATAAAAGAGAGTGTGAAAGAATTAAATAAAATTGTTGCTTGTTTTCTTTCAAAAATAGATGAAAGCAATTTAACTTCTATCATGGAAAGTGTTGAGTACATATACGAAGATGATTTTTGGGAATTATTTGATCACTATAAAATTTATAATAGAATTTCTGAAAAAAAGTTTGACGAAGTATTAAAAAATATTCATATTTTAGAGACAATTAGTAATTTTAAAAATATTATTATACATTATGGAAGTATTATAAGAGAACACTTATTAAATTATGAAAATAGTGCAATTATTTTATTAGATAAATATGAGATTGTACGAGAAGATAAGCAAAAGCAAATCTATCTTCCTAATGAACTAACTGATGAAGATAAAGAATTAATATTAAAAAATTATATAAAATCTGAAAATCCAAATATAAACTATTTAAATGTAATATTTAATATGCAATCCACCAAAGATATGCCTATAAATGATAAAACAAGATTGATGGCTAAAAGAAAAATCAAAGAAATAAATGATAAAATTTTTAGTGAAAATTCTGGTATATTAATGGAAACTTTAGTCAAATTTTCAAAAGATATAACAGAAGAAAAAATTCTTAAACTTAATGGTCAAAAGATAGATTGTACCTATAGTTCAGAATGGATAGAAAACAATACAGATTATCCTACTCTACTAAATAATTTTATTTACTTATTTGAATTTACAGATTTAAATATGAGAAGTAATTTTGTTAGTAAAGAATCACAATTAGGGATTTTTGAAAAATACATATCCATTCAGACAAAAAAAGCTTATAGAAAGGGGGTTGCTTTTGATAGGTTAGATGTATTATCAACTTTACAAATGTCAGCATATTATAGCGAATTACAAAGAATAAACATACGTCTTGAAGATATAATAGAGTGGTTTTTTAAAAAATATTTATTAGATGAATTTAATATTAAAGATTATAGAATTAATGTTCCTTCTGAGAAATCTAACTATCTTGAAAAATGTAGAACTATATTGTCTGAATTGGATAATATATTAAAAGAATATAGATTAATTGTTGAGAATGATGAAATAGATCATGAGTTATTTCAAATATCATCTCGACCAATTCCTTTTTATGATATTCCAAGTAAAGTAAAAAATAAATATATTTATAGGAATTCGGAAGAATATAATTTGATTTCATTTTTGTTTTTTTCTGACCAATGTATGCTAAAGTGTATTGAAAGACTAGAAGAAAAATACAGCAATTTTTTCGATACTATAAAAAATGAAAACATTAAACCAGAAGAATGCTTAGAATATGAACAGAATAATTTAAATATATTAATATCAAAAAATTATTTAGAAATAGATAAAGATGGATATTTAAGATTTAAAAATAAAGAAAGAATATTAATTTTTAGAGATATTAATTATAATGAAGTAACTTGCTATTGGAAATACCCTAAAAATTATCAAAAAGAAATAGATAAAATGATTGATGAAGGTATATTAAAATCTGAAAATACATTATTTTCAAGACCAGAGATAGATTATCTTAACTACTATTTAAATAAATCAGAATTTAATAACGGTTTGGACTTAAGAAATATGTATATTCATGGTACACAACCTAGTGAAGTTCAAGCTGATACAATTCATAAAAATAATTATATGAGAATATTAAAAATATTTATTTTGTCAGTAATCAAAATAAATGATGATTTATGTACTTATTATGATAATATTTCTTAGAATTGAGTTTTAATATAATATAAAAGCGAATGAACAAAGTTTCATTCGCTTTTTATGTGTGTATATTGTTTTGAAAATTTCTTGTATATCTTACTTGTAAATTTAGTGTAAAATAGTATTCATTTTTTTCTTTAAATATTTCTAACATATGATATCGAGTTGAACTTGGAGAATCTAATTGAGTGTTATTTATTAAATATTTTCTTACGGTATTTTCGTAATACACTAAATCCAATACAACGACATTACCTTCATCTGTCACTATTAATAATCCACCATTTACAGCATTTTCTCCATTCCATTTTGTACCTGGAAAGAATCCAAAACTTATTGCTGATAAAAAATCTCCCAACTTTTTTTCAGCAAATTTTATATCGTTAAAATCATTGGAATTAATAAATATATCTTTTAGTATTTTATTATTTTTGCTATATGAATATAAAAGTGTATTAGCTATATATTTATCCATGGAAGTATCAATCATTTTTAAATTATATAAAAAATTTTCTGACACAACAGAATCATATATAATTTTACAATTATTATTATATAAGCAATTTAATCTATCAAGTAATTTGGTTCTAGTATTTATGGAATTTATTTTTTTCATTAAATCATCATTCATTCCTATAACTTTATATTTGAAATTAGTATGATTACTTGAATTTAACAAAGTAGCAGGACTACCTAGAGAAGATTTTATACTATACTTTAAATTGCTTTCAATTTTTCTATTGTTATCGTATGCAATAACTTCTATATCTTCTTTAGAAACATTTTTTGCTTTTAATACTTGACCTAATGAAAAATTCCTTAAAAATTCTTCGATACTTTCTATTGCAAAAGAACCTGAAATAGAGGTATTAGTAATTATTTTTTTATATAATTCATTTCTATATTCATCAATTTCTTTTCTTGTATAGGAATTAATTCTATCTTTTACTGCATATACTACAATACTATCGTGTACAATTTCATATTCTAGCGGAAAATTTGTTTCTGCTAGAATTTTTTTAATTTCAAATAATTCAGATGTGATTTTATTCATATTTTCATCAACTATTTCAAGTTTTGGTTTTATTAATAAGAATAAAACACAGTATAGTTCAGACCATTCACCTCTATTTAAAGTTATCATAAATTTCTCCTTAAAAAATTGTTTTTAAAATACTTTCTCCATATGCTTTAATAGCTGGAATTGCAACAGAATTGCCTAACTGTTTCATTGCTTCATTATCACTTACAGGAAAAACATAATTATCTGAAAACCCTTGCATTCTTTTGCCTTCTCTAGGTTTTAGTCTGCGTTCTTTACCATCAACAATATATCCATCCCAATTTCTTCTATCTGTAATTGCTGAACCTTTTCCTCCAACACGCAAAGTAAAGCCTATTTCTTTATTGACTTTGGCACCATCAAAAATATCACTCATTGTTTTTGTAAGTGGCAACTTTTGCGGTTCCATAAAAATTTTTTTAATATCTTTTCTTATACAAACCATATATAATCTTGGTCTATGTTGAGGTAAATTAAAATCAGAGGCCTTTACTATATTATAATACATTCTGTATCCTAATTCTTCCATAGTATTTTGTATTACTTTGAATGTTTTTCCATTATCATGATTTAGTAATCCTCTAACATTTTCTAAAAAAACAGCTTTAGGTTTTTTAGCTTTTACTATTTCTGCAACATTAAAAAATAATGTTCCTCTTGTATCCTCAAAACCTAATTTAAATCCAGCTTGTGAAAATGGTTGGCAGGGAAAACCAGCACATAATATATCATGTTCTGGAATTTCTTTTGGATTAAATTTTGTTATGTCTCCGCAAAAATACTTATTAGGGGTACCATCACTATTAAATATTTTTGGACTCGTTTTTGAGAAATTTGCAGTATAAGTTTTTCTACAATTTTCATTCCATTCTGAAGCAAAAACACATTCTCCACCTAGATCTTCCATTGCAATATGAAAGCCACCTATACCAGCAAATAAATCTATAAATTTAAAATTATATTTTTCAGTAATATTATAATTAGACACAACATTATTGCCTATTACATATGTATCAAATATACTTATATTATCCAATGTTTACTCCTTTTTATAAATCCTATGTAATTTTTTGACATTTCTATTATATACTTTATCTTCATTTTTTTCAATAAAATTAAAGAAAGTAGTTGAATTTTTATGAATTATGTGTTAATGTAATTATAACTTGATTGATATTTATATCAATCGCAAAGAGATTTCGAAGTTGTAGATATCTACACCACCCGAGCCAAAAAAAATAAGAAGTAGATTTATCTACTTCTTATTTTTTTGTGCTCCTCTTGGACTCGAGCAATGACCTATCGGTGTTATAGCTTTAGCTATTAACTGCTGAGAATACGAGCGCTGCCAGTGGCAGAAGCAGCGAGTATTCGAAGGCGCATAAACTGTTGTTTCAGAATTTGCGAAAAGCGAATTTTGAAGCAACTAGTTTAAAGCTGAAGGAGTTGGTTCGGAAGTAGATTTATCTACTTCTTATTTTTTTTGTGTTCCTCTTGGACTCGAGCAATGACCTATCGGTGTTATAGCTTTAGCTATTAACTGCTGAGAATACGAGCACCTTATTTTAGTTTACTAATGGAACGCTAAACAGTTATCTAAGAGAAATTCAAGAAACTGCTACTGAAATAGTAGAGCAAATAATAAAACAATAAAAATTAATTAGTAATTTATATAGACGAAACAAATCGAATAATAAAAAATACAAATGGATAAAGCAATTAAAAATGGCAACGTATTTAAAACGAAACCTGCAAAAAGTGGCAACTACTTAAAAACAAACCTGCAAAAAGTGGCGAAACATTATTGACTATTTATAGAAAATATGATAATATTCTTAGCAGAGGAGAAGTGAATTTATGAAAAGATTATTCGAAAAAAGATTGTTTGATTGGAAAAAATCAGGAATGAAAAAACCTCTAATGGTTGTTGGGGCAAGACAAATTGGAAAAACATATATAGTTGAAAAATTTGCCAAAGAGAATTTTGAAGAATACTTGTATTTCAATTTAGAAAAAAATATAGATGTTAGAAATATTTTTGAAAAATCAATTGATGATGAAAGAATTATAAGTGATATCGAATTATATTTAGGTAAAAAAATTGATATTGAAAAAACAATATTTTTTTTCGATGAAGTGCAAGTTAGTGAAAATTTTATAGTATCCTTAAAATACTTTAATGAATCTGAAAGACCATATAAAATAATATGTGCAGGAAGTTTACTAGGAGTGAAAATAAATAGATTTAAGGGATCATTTCCAGTAGGTAAAATAAGAATGGAATATATGTATCCTATGAATTTTGAAGAATTTTTAATAGCTACAGGAAATGAAATGCTACGAGATAAAATAATGGAATGCTATAAAGAGATGTCACCAATGCCAGATTTCGCACATGAACAAGCTATTACATTGTATAAACAATATTTATGTGTTGGTGGAATGCCAGAAGCTGTAAATAATTTTATAGAGAATGAATTAGACATATTAAGATTTGATTCACATATTATTTCTGACATAAAAGATATGTATATTGCGGATATGCAGAAATATGTCAAAAATAGTTTTGAAACTGTGAAAATTGAAAAGGTATATAAAAATATTCCTAGTCAATTAGCAAAAGATAATAAAAATTTTAAATATAATTTTGTTGAAGAAACTGGAAGAAAGAGAAAATATGAAAGTTCTATTGATTGGCTAGTAGCTTCAAAAATGATTTTAATAAACTACAATGCAAAGCGTATGGAAATACCTTTAAAAGTATATATTGATGAAAATACTTTTAAATTATATTTAAGCGATGTAGGTATATTAACAAATATGAGCGAAATTAAATTTCCAGATATTATGTTAGATAAGACTTTCATTTATAAAGGAGCTATTACAGAAAACTATGTAGCACAAGAATTAACTTCTAAGGAAGAATCATTGTATTATTGGACGTCAAAAAGAAGTGCTGAAATAGATTTTATATTGTATAGTGAAGAAGATGGAATAATTCCAATAGAAGTTAAAAGTGGAAATAATGTAAGATCAGTAAGTTTAAATATGTATATTAATGAATATAGTCCTAAATATGCAATAAGATTTTCTACTAGAAACTTTGGATTTGAAAATAATATTAAATCAATTCCACTATATGCTGTGTTTTGTATAAAATAATTTGTAATTAAAAAGAAATAAAGGAATGAGTATTTATGGAAGAAAAATGAAGAACTTATTTGAGTATTTAAAAGAAATATATGAATTAAAAACTAGAAATGTTATAGATGTGGTAATGATATTGAAGATAATTTAGAATGTCCATTTTGTGGATATATAAATAAGGAAGAAACAAAGAAAAATATTAGAATTACTGATAGTAAAATTGCTTATTCTAATAATGGAAAAAAGAATGAAAGATAATGAAAAAATATATTTAGTACCAAAAGTAAAAAAATCAACTTATACATATATAGAAAGTGAAAATAAATAAAATTTTTCAAAACTATTTGATTTATATAAAAAGTTATGTTAAATTATAACAATAGAATCAAATATAAAATACAATATAAATTTAGGGTTCGTATTTTTCGCACACGGAAGTGCTAAAGGAGCATAAAAAAGAAAGTAGATTTATCTACTTTCTTTTTTTTTTGTGTGCTCTCTTGACTCGAGCAATGACCTATCGGTGTTATAGCTTTAGCTATTAACTGCTGAGAATACGAGTGCTGCCAGTGGCAGAAGCAGCGAGTATTTACTTTCATTTTTATAAGAAATAATATATAATAAATTCAACGAATATTTTATAGGAGAATAAAATAAGGAGTGATTTTTATGCAAAATATTATAATTAGAAATGCAACTATTGATGACACAGAAGAAATCGCAGACATAAAAATTGATGGGTGGCAAACGGCATATAGAGGAATTATTGATGATGATTTTCTTGATAATATGGATAGAGATAAGGAAATTGAGAAAAAAAAGCAGAATATTAAGGATGGTGTAAATATTATAGTAGCTGAACTAAATAAGAATATAGTCGGATTTTGTTTATATCGAAACTATAATAAAGATACAGAAAAATATCCAAAAGCAGATTGTGAAATTTCTTCTCTTTATATAAAAAGTAATTTAAAAAGAAATGGAATAGGAAGACAACTTATTCAATATGCTATAGAACTATTAAGAAAAGAAGGCAAACAACGAATGATATTAGGCTGCTTAAAAGAAAATTATCCATCAAGAGCTTTTTATGAAAAAATGGGTGGAAAAGTTATAAATTATGATGAAATTGAATTTGGAAACAAAAAATATGGATTAGCAATATATGAGTATGATATTGCTAAAATAGAAAAATAAAGGAAGTAACAATATGGAAAATTATATAAAATATATTTGTTGCACAAAGATAAGCATATCATTTATACGCGGATATGCTTATTTTTATATTCTTCTTTTATAATACTTTCTATTTCTTCTGGAGTTTCTTTGCAATTATTGCCTAACCATTTTTTTATTATAGCGTTGAACCCAGCCTTAAAAAATTCCATATGATATTCAATATATTTATCATCGTATAACAATTTCGATAAGTTAGTATCATACTCATAGTGACTAATAATAGTGGTTTTATCCATATTTAATTTAAAATATGTTTTATAAAATATTTGATTTTCTCTAATATGATTTAATATCTTTAAAAAGTTATTCGTATTATTTTTAGTTTCTCGTTCTTCTTGATATAAGAAAGAAATGTCATTTTCTAATTTTTTCGCAATTTTGTCAGCCAAATCATAAACATCAAGATAATTAGCATAGAAAGTAGAACGATTTAAACCAGTTCTCTTACAAATATCAGTAACAGAAATATCAGATATTTCCTTAGTTTGAATTAACTGAACAAAAACTTTCTCTATTTTTTCTTGTGATACTTTTCTTCTTTTATTATTAGGTGTATTCATAAAAATTCTCCTTTTTAATAAAATTGTTTATTATTTCAACAAATGTATGCAAATTGATGATTGTTTTATTAATTTAAAGACATTATACTATAATTAAAGAAAAACAACAAGTGTTGTAATAAAGGAAAGGAGAGATTAAAATGGCAGATTCAAAATTTGTAAAAACAAATAAAAAAATTGCAGAAAAAATTGTAAAAGGACACAAAACAATAGAAAAAGGTGTCGTAGATGGCTACAAAAAAATTGAAGAAGGAGTTGTCGGAGGTTATAAAAAAGTTGAAGATAAGTTTGTAGATAAATTCCTTAAAAAAGATGGAGAAACTATTGAAGAAGCAAAAGCTAGATTAAAAGCAGAGGAAGAAAAGAAGACCACGAAAAAATGATGGCAGAAATAAAAGCAAGAACAAATAAGAATTAAAGGAGATGTAGTAAAATGAAGAAAGAAACATTATTAGAAATAATATTAGGAACTGTTGGAGGTTTAGTATTTGCAATAGGTATGTGTATGTGTTTAATACCGGAGTGGGATTTATTTAAAGCAGGTGTTGTTGTAGCAATTTTAGGTTTTATTATTTTGCTATGTATCATACCTGTTTATAGAAGCAATCATCCTAAAAAAGAACATGCACCTATAAATTGGGGGATTGTTATTACTTGGTTAGTAGGAACAGTTGGAGCATTAGTAATGGGATTTGGTATGAGTAAAGTAATGGTTGGTGATCCATCTAAAACTGATTTGATAATTGGTATTATCACAGGTATAGTTGGTTTACTTGTATGTGTGCTTAACTATCCAATATACTCTTATTTAAAAAACGACAAGAAGTAAAATGAAAATTATAAAAATTCTCATTTTAGATTAGAGGTTGTTATGAAAAAAATATTAAAAAAGATGTAATACAAATTATAATTGAAATGAGCAGGTGAAGATAGTTGCAATCACTTGCTTTTTCAATATACTTTAATTTGTAGGGTAGATACGTAATGTATAAAGATTTAAAAAATTTACAAAAACGTATTGACATTGTGTCAGAATTGGCATATCATAATACTGACAAAGTGTCAGAGAAAGGAGAAATCAAAATGAATCGTTTTGAAGAAAGCAAAGAAGTTTTTAACAAGTTATTTGGAGAATTACCAGATGCAAACAAAGAAATAGATCATGAACTTATGGAAATTTTAAGAAGATTTATATTTGGGGACGTATTTCATAGTAGTGATGAACTAGATATGAAGGAAAGAGAGTTAATTACAGTAACAATTTTAGCAGTATTACAAACTTTACCACAATTATCAGCACATATAAATGCAGCATTAAATGTGGGGGCTACACCTATTGAAATAAGAGAAACTATTTATCAATTAGCACCTTTTATAGGTTTTCCAAGAACATTAAATGCAGTTAGTACAATGAATGAGGTTTTCAAATCAAGAGATATTAAGTTACCATTAGAAAACATGGGAACAGTAACAGATGAAACAAGATATGAAAAAGGATTTGCTATTCAAAACCCAATATATGGAGATGAAATAAAAGAAAAATATCCAGATGTACCAGAGATACCAAAATACTTAACAGAATTTGGATTTGGAGATTTTTATACAAGAAAAGGATTAGATATAAAAACAAGAGAATTACTTGTATTAGTTGGATTAACAACAATAAGATCAGATACTCAAATAAAAGCACATGTGCTTGGAAATATAAAGGTAGGAAATTCAAAAGAAAAATTATTAGGGGCTATGCTACAATGTTTGCCTTATATAGGATTTCCAAATACAATGAACACAATTAATATTATAAAGAGTATTTAAAAGAAAGAAGAGAGTGAAAAATGGAATTTAAATCAGCAGATGAAAGAAAAGATGAAATTATAAATGCTTGTGAAGAATTATATCAAACAAAAAGTTTTAAAGAAATAACACTTAAAGACATAAGTGAAAAAACATCTTTTTCAAGACCTTCTATATATAACTATTTTCAAACAAAAGAAGAAATATTTTTAGCTCTTTTAAAAAGAGAATATGAAAGATTACTAAAAGATTTAAAAGATATATATGTTAAAAATGACAAATTAGAAAAACAAGAATTTGCAAAACAAATTGCTTTAAGTATTGAAAAGAGAGAACAGCTATTAAAACTACTTTCAATGAACTTATATGATATGGAAGAAAATAGTCGTATGGAACAATTAGTTGATTTTAAGAAAAGTTATGGAGAAACATTAAAATCAATAAAAAAGCTTTTGGATAAATTCTTTAAGAATATGAATGAGGAAGAAAAAGACAAATTTATTTTTTCATTTTTTCCATTAATGTATGGAATATATCCATATACTTGTGCTACTGAAAAACAAAAAGAAGCTATGAAAAATGCAGAAGTTCCATTCAAGTTCTTTTCAATATATGAAATGGTTTATGAAAGCATAATAAAATTATTATAAGAAATTTTTTTTAAATTGGATTGGAGGTCTAAATGGAAACTAAAAAGATAATATTTTTAATTATTGCAATAGTAGTTATTGCAGCAGGTTTTGGCTTTTGGTTAATTAGTTCTAATAATAATAAATCTAACGATACCCAAAATGCTAATACTAATAATTTAAGTTCAAATTCAAATGTAAATATTAATGAGAATGAGAATAATGAAACAGAAAATACTTTAGCAAATACAGAAGAAAATACAACAAATGTAAATAATGCAGAAGATAATGAAAATTCTGACGGTCAAAAAATAGCAATTATTTATTTTTCTGCAACAGGAACTACTAAAACAGTTGCAGGATATATAAAAGATGCAACAGGAGGAGATTTAATTGAAATAGAACCAAGAGATAAATATACTGATGATGATTTAAACTATGGTAATAGTAATAGCAGAGCTACAAAGGAGCAAAACGATGCTACTGCAAGACCAGAAATATCAAGCAATATTGATACAGATTCTTATGATATAATTTATCTTGGGTATCCAATTTGGTGGGGAGATGCACCAAGAATAATTTTAACATTTTTAGATAATCATGATTTAAGTGGAAAAAAAGTTATTCCATTCTGTACATCAGGAAGTTCTGGAATAGAGAATAGTGTTAATTATTTAAAAAACAATTATAAAAATGTTAATTGGCTAGATGGAAAGAGACTTAGTACATCACAAAGTGAAGTAACAAATTGGGTTAATAATTTAGATTATTAAATCGGATAAATGAGTAAATTCTTTGTTAAAAAATAAGGAGGTAAATATGAGTTTATTTGGTGGAAAAAAAGAAAGTTATAAAGATAAGAAAAGTTTAGTAATTTATTTTTCACGAGCTGATGAAAATTATGCTGTGGGATATATTGATAAAGGAAATACAGAATATATTGCAGAATTTGTAAGAGATATAACAAATGCAGATTTATTTAAGGTAGAGCCACTTGTACCATATAGCAAAGATTATAATACTTGTATTCAAGAGGCAAAGCAAAGAGTTGGAAATGCACCAATTAAAGAAAATATAAAAGATATATCTTCTTATGAAGTTATTTATATAATGACACCTATATATTGGGGAACTTATGCTCCAGAATTAGAAACAGCTTTAAAAGAGTTAGATTTTACAGGAAAAATTGTTAGAATTGTTACTACTCACGAAGGATCAGGCTTAGCTAATGTTCCAAGAGATGTTAAAAGAATTTGTAAAGGAGCAAATGTTTTAAACGATAGCATTGCAATTAGAGGTGCTGACTGTAAAAATGCTAAAAATAAAATAGAAAATTGGATATAAGAAAGGAGAATATTATTTATGGAAAAACAAGAAATTCATGGCGGAGCTTTTGGAATGGGGGAGCCAAATGTAAATTATGCAAAATTCTTTATAGGAAATTCATATTTAAAACAACTTGCTAAAACTGAAAACGGAATAGGATTTGCAAATGTAACATTTGAGCCAGGATGTAGGAATAATTGGCATATTCATCATGCTACAGCAGGTGGAGGTCAAGTTTTAATTTGTGTTGAAGGAGAAGGTTGGTATCAAGAAGAAGGAAAAACAGCTCAAAGTCTTAAAGAAGGAGATATTGTTGTAATTCCTGCAAATGTAAAACATTGGCATGGAGCCAAAAAAGATTCATGGTTTAGTCATATAGCAGTAGAAGTACCAGGAGAAAATACATCAAATGAATGGTGTGAGCCTGTTACAGATGAACAATATGATAAATTATAATTTAATTAGTGAAAGGAAAGAATTTTATGGAAAAAATTGATGTATTTGCACATGTTTTGTTACCTAATTATTATAGCAAAATGTTAAATATAAATAATGAAATTCCAAAAAAATAGGTTATGATTCTGAATCTATAAGAATTATATTAAAATCAAGTATTGAAAAAGGTGAATTAAAAAAAGATGTTCCTATTGAAGAAATAGTTGGTTTTATTATAAGTACAATTTATGGAATGATGCTAAGTTGGTGTATGACAGATAGGAAATACGAACCTCAAGAACATATAGACATAATAACGGAGTTTATATTAAATGGTATTAAGCCATATAGATAGGGAAAGTAGTATTATACTACTGACAATATGCTAGAAGAAAGGATGGTTAATTTTGAATACTTTATATTTTGATTGCTCAAGTGGGATTAGTGGAAATATGGTACTTGGAGCTTTATTAGAAATCATAGGAGATGAAAATTACTTATCAGAAGAATTAAAAAAATTAAATGTAAATGGATATAAACTACAAATATCTAAAAAAGTAAAAAATGGAATAACTGGAACTTATGTAGATGTGGTGGTTGATGGAAAAGATGAATATGGACATATACATCATTTAGAAGAACACGAACACCATCACCATGATCATGAACATCATCATCACGAACATAGAAATTTAAAAGATGTAAATGAAATTATTGATAATAGTTCTTTAAAAGAAGATGTAAAAGATTTAGCAAAAAGAATATTTTTAAGAGTAGCAAAAGCAGAATCTAAAGTACATAATAAATCTTTAGAAGAAGTGCATTTTCATGAAGTAGGAGCAATAGATTCTATTGTAGATATTGTTGGAACAGCTATTTTAATTAATAAAATAAATCCAGATAAAATTATTTCAAGTATTGTAAATGATGGATATGGATTTATAGAATGTGCTCATGGAACTATGTCTGTGCCAGTACCTGCAACAAGTGAAATATTCGCAGCTTCAAATGTAAAATTTAGACAAATAGATGTAGATACAGAGCTTGTAACACCAACAGGTGCAGCAATAATTAGTGAACTTGCTGAAGAATTTATAAATTTACCTGCTATGGAAACTGAAAAAATAGGATGGGGAGCTGGATTTAAGGACTTGAAAATACCAAATATTTTAAAAGTATATTATGGAAAAATGGAAAAGCCAAATGAAGATTTTGTTGTAATGGAAACTAATATTGATGATTGTAGTGGCGAAATATTAGGATATACACAAGAATTATTATTTAAAAATGGAGCATTAGATGTATTTTATACACCAATCTTTATGAAGAAAAATAGACCAGCTTATAGATTAACAGTAGCATGTAAAAGAGAAGATATATACAAATTACAAAATATTATCTTTAAAGAAACAACTACTATTGGTATTAGATATCGCTTTGAGTATAGAACAGAACTTGGTAGAGAAATGGCTCAAATAGACACCAAATATGGAAAAATAAAAGCAAAAAAAGTAATAAATAATGGAGAAACTTATGTATATCCCGAATATGAAAGTATAAAGGAATTGGCTGAAAAAAATAATATTCCATTGAAAGAATTTTATAAATTAACTTAAATAGGAGGTTGCATTTATTAGAATATGGATATAAGGGAGATATTAGAAGGTTTAAAAAATAATAAAATAACGATTGAACAAGCAGAAAAAGAAATAAAAAATAATCAATACGAAGATTTAGGATATGCAAAAATAGATTATAATCGAAAACAAAGAACAGGTGCAAGTGAAGTTATTTTTTGTCAAGGAAAGCCTAATGAATTTTTAACAAATATTTATACTAATATATACAAAGAAAATGGAGAAGTTTTAGGAACAAGAGCAAGTTACGAGCAATATGAGTTATTAAAAAAAGAAATTCCAAATATAGAATATGACAATATATCTAAAATACTAAAAATAGAAAAAAGAAAAGAAAAAGTAGGAAATATTGCTATTTGTACAGGTGGAACAGCAGATATTCCAGTTGCTGAAGAAGCAGCACAAACAGCAGAATTTTTTGGAAGTAAAGTAGAAAGAATTTATGATGTAGGAGTAGCAGGTATTCATAGATTATTATCACAAAGAGAAAAACTAGAAAAAGCAAATTGTATAATTGCTGTTGCAGGAATGGAAGGAGCTTTGGCAACTGTTGTGGCAGGATTATCTAAAGTACCAGTTATAGCAGTTCCAACTTCTATTGGATATGGAGCAAATTTTGGAGGAGTAGCAGCATTATTAAGTATGATAAATTCATGTAGCAATTCAGTAAGTGTAGTAAATATAGATAATGGTTATGGAGCAGGATTTATCGCAAACCAAATTAATAAACTAATAGTTAAGCCATAGAAAAGGAGAAACTAAAATGTCAGAAATAGATGAGAAAGAAAAAGTATTAGAAAACTATTTGAAAGAATTAAAAAGTGTTGCAGTAGCATTTTCATCAGGTGTAGATTCAACATTGTTACTAAAAAAAGCAAAAGAAACATTAGGAAATGAAAATGTAATTGCTGTAACTGCTAAATCTTGTTCTTTCCCTAAAAGGGAGTTAAATGAAGCTATAGAGTTTTGTAAAAAAGAGGGAATAAGACATATTATTGTAGAAAGTGAAGAATTAAATATAGAAGGATTTTCAAAAAATCCAAAAAATAGATGTTATCTATGTAAACATGAATTGTTTGAAAAAATAAAAAAAGTTGCAAAGGACAATAACATCAATGAAGTAGTAGAAGGTTCAAATATGGATGATATGGGAGATTATAGACCAGGCTTACAGGCAATAGCTGAACTTGAAATAAAAAGTCCATTAAGATATGCTGGTTTATATAAACAAGAAATAAGACTTCTTTCAAATAAATTAGAACTTCCTACATGGGATAAGCCATCTTTTGCTTGTTTAGCTAGTAGATTTGTATATGGAGAAACCATAACTGAAGAAAAATTAAATAGAGTTGATAAAGCTGAACAATTATTATTAGATATGGGATTAAAACAAGTTAGAGTTAGAATTCATGGTGAAGATATGGCAAGAATTGAAATTGAACCAAATGAAATTGAAAAAATTGCCAAAAAAGAAAATAGAGAAAAAATCATAAAATTTTTTAAAGAATATGGCTTTTCTTATATTACATTAGATTTAGAAGGATATAGAATGGGAAGTATGAACAAATTTAAAAAGGGGGAATGAAAAATGCACATGGCAGATGCTATGGTAAGCCCAGTAGTTGGAGGAGCAATGTATGTAGCAAGTGGAATTGCAGCTACATATTCAATAAAAAAATTAAGAGAAGAAGATAATTTTAAAAAGAAAATATCAACGATGGGGGTAATGGGAGCTTTTGTATTTGCTACTCAAATGGTAAATTTCACAATACCTGGAACTGGATCATCAGGACATTTATGTGGAGGAGTATTATTATCTAGCATACTAGGACCTTATGCAGGGTTTTTAAGTATGATAGGTGTTTTATTGATACAATGTTTATTTTTTGCAGATGGAGGTTTGCTTGCACTTGGAGCAAATGTATGGAATATGGCATTTTATGGATGTTTTATAGGAAGTCTAATATGGAAATTTATTATGAGAAATGGTATGTCAAAAAGAAAAATAGCAATTAGTTCAATATTAGGCTCAATTTTAACATTGCAAATGGGTGCATTTTCTGTAACAATAGAAACATTATTATCAGGAATTACAGAGTTGCCATTTAGTGCATTTTTAGTCGCTATGCAACCTATACATCTAGCAATAGGATTTGTAGAAGGGTTAATTACATTATCTGTTCTATGTTTTGTATATGAAGCTAGACCTGAACTTTTATGGAATAAAAAAGAAAAAATAAAAAAAGAAGCAAGATTATCATATAAAAAGACTATAACAATACTTGCATGTTTACTAATTATCATTGGTGGGGGAATTTCATTACTTGCTTCAAGTAATCCAGATGGATTAGAATGGTCAATAGAACGAATTACAGGAAATACTGAATTAGAAACTAGAGAAAATAACATATATGAAACATCTGAAAAAATACAAGAAACAACTTCATTTTTACCAGATTACACATTTAAAGATACAGAATCTTCAATAGGAACATCAATTTCAGGAATTATAGGTTGTGGTATTACAGTAGCTTTTTTAGTAGGTCTAGGATCTGTTATAAAAATAAAAAGAAAAAAGGAAAAGGTTATTAATGAATAAAATAGAAGATGCTATTTATCAAGTACACTATATAGACAATAATTCCAATAATAATAACATTTTAAATAAAATACATCCACTTGTAAAACTGATAATATCAGTAATTTATATTTTATTTTTAACATCTATTAACAAATATAATTTAACAATTACTCTTGCAATGAGTATATATTTAATAGTTGTCAGTATTATTGGAGATTTATCTATTAAAAATTGTATAAAAAGACTAAAAATTGTATTATTTTTCCTAATTATTATTGGAATAGCAAATCCTATTTTAGATAGGCAAGTAGTAACTTTCATAGGAATTATACCGATAACAACAGGTATGATTTCAGCACTAACATTAATATTAAAAGGAATATTTGCTATTATAAGTTCTTACTTTTTAATTGTAACTACTGGAGTAGAAAATATTTGTTATGCTTTAAAAAAACTACATATTCCTAATATTTTAATTACTATCTTTATGCTTATTTATAGATATATAATTGTGCTTTTAAAAGAAGTACAAAAAATATGGATTGCCTATTCATTAAGAGCACCTAAACAAAAAGGAATACATTTTAAAGCATGGGGAAGTATGATAGGTAGTTTAATGATAAGAAGTATAGATAAAGCAGAAGTTATTTATCAAGCAATGGAGCTTAGAGTTTTCTCTCCAGATAACTTTTTTATGAAAAATCAAAAAATAGATAGAACAAGTATTATATATTTTATGGCTGGACTTTTATTGCTCTTAATAATAAGATTTATACCTATCTTTGATTTAATAGGAAATGTATTTGTACATTAGGAAGGAATGAAATTAAAAAATGATAGAATTGAAAAATGTTTCTTTTTCTTATAATTCTAATATTGAAGTGCTTTCAAATATAAACTTAAATATAAATAAAAACGAAAGTATAGGAATTATAGGAGCAAATGGTGTAGGAAAATCTACATTATTAAAATTATTAGTAGGGCTTGAATTAGGCTATACAGGAGAAATACTTATAGATGATATGAAAGTCGAAAAGAAAAAACTATCTGAAATAAGACAAAAAATTGGATATGTGTTTCAAGATAGCGATAGTCAATTATTTATGCCAACAATATATGAAGATGTAGCTTTTGCACCCAAAAATTATGGATTTTCTGAAGAAGAAGTACAAAATAGAACAATAGAAGCTTTGAAAAATGTTGGAATAGAAGATTTAAAAGATAAGCCAATTTATCATTTATCTGGGGGTCAAAAGAAATTAGCATCTATTGCTACAGTTTTATCTATGAAACCTGACATATTAATATTTGATGAACCTACTATTGCACTTGATCCTAGAAATAGAAGAAAATTTATAGAAGTATTAAATTCATTATCAGGAACAAAAATAGTAGCATCACATGATTTAGACTTAATTTATGATACTTGCAAAAAAACAATTTTAATATCAGATGGTAAAATTATAAAAAACGGATTAACAAAAGAAATATTAAATGATAAAGAATTGCTAGAGAATAATGGTTTAGAATTACCATTATCACTAATAAAAAGATAAAAATAAAAGGAATATTAAAATAGTATAACGATAAAAGATATTTATTAATTCTTTATTATTTCAAATGTATATACCACAAGAAGGATTTGCAAACTTATTTAGCAACAAAGGATTTGGAGTATTAATGGCAGCAACAATTGGAGTTCCTGTTTATGTATGTGGAGGATTATATTATAGTATTTGCTTGTGTTTCAGGTTTATTGATAGATTTTATTGGATTAACAGTATAAAAAAATCGTTTATTAGAATAGAGGTTTATCATTGAGAAAATTAGAAAAATATTTTGAAAATAAATCAATTAAATATAGTAAATTATTAGAAAGTGGGTTTATAAAAGAAAAAGGGCAATATGTATTAAAAAAGAGCATACTAAATAATCAATTTCTAATAGTAATAGTAATTTCAGATAATATTCAAGAATCTAAATTAATTGACTTTGCCAATAATGAAGAATATATAATGGTTGATATAGAAGAATCAAATGGAGAATTTGTAGGAAAAGTTAGAGAAGAATATAATAATGAATTACAAAAAATAATTGAGAAATGTACAGTTCCTAATGTTTTTAAAACAAAACAAGCAAAGGATATAATAAAATATATAAAAGATAAATATAATGATGAATTAGAATTTTTATGGGAAAAATTTGATGATAATGCTATCTGGAGAAACAAACAAAATAAAAAATGGTATGGGCTTCTAGCAAAAATATCTGAGAGAAAATTAGAAATTGATTCAGACAAGATAGTGGAAGCAATTAATTTAAGATATCAAAAAGAAAATATTGAAAAAATAATTGATAAAATAAAAGTATTTCCTGGATATCATATGAATAAGAAAAGTTGGATAACAATAAAATTGGACAATAGCATGGAAACCAATACCATTTTTAAATTAATAGATAATAGTTATAATCTTGCAACAACTAATAATAAATGTGGATTAGAAAGTAATGAGCTTGCTCAAAAAGTATATAACTATCTAACAACTATACCAAAAGGAAAAGTGGTAACTTATAAGCAAGTAGCAGAACATATAGGAAATAAAGGCTTGGCTAGAGTTGTAGGCAATATATTACATAAAAATCCAGATGAAAATAAATATCCATGCTATAAAGTTTTAAATAGTAAAGGAGAACTTGCAGAAGCTTTTGTATTTGGAGGAGCTAATATACAGAAATTAAAATTAGAAAAAGATGGGATAAAAGTAGTAGAAAATAAAGTGGATTTAAAAGAATATCAATGGAAAGAAGAATAGAATATTTTGATAATATATCAAAATATTCTATTAAACCATTTAATCATATTTTCGTGTAATTCATCCAAATTGTAATCACTTTCATCTCTAAAATATTTTAGTAACTCTGTCATAATTCCGTTAATGAAAAAAGATACATCTAATTCCAAATAATCATTTTGTAAATCTTCGTTTTGTAAGGCAAATAATATTTTTTGACTAGCAAGTTTTTTTAATTTATCTAAAAAAAGTAATGGCTCAGTAGAAGACAAAAACATCTTATAAGTTTTTTCGTTTTCTTTCAAACAATTTATTATATCAGAAAAATAATTCAATACATCTTCTTTATTATATAAAATATTATCATCGCTAACTAATAAATCAATTGTTTCTAATTGATAATCATTAGCAACATCATAAATATCATCATAATGAGTATAAAAAGTTCCTCTAGTAATATCTGCTCTTTTTACTAATTCAGTAACAGTAATTTTACTTAATTCTTTCTTTTCATTCATTAACTCTGCAAAAGTTTCCTTTATTAAATTTCTTGTTTTTCTTGAAGATGAGTTTAAACCTTGTACTTTCATAAAAACCTCCGTTGATTTTTTGTATAAAAAATTACTAATAAAATAATTTTATCATATATATATAATTATTTACAGAAGAGTAAAAATATTTATACAAATTATAGCAGAATGTCAAAATTTTGACAATTTATTAGCATTTATCCTAGAAATGAGCACAAAAATGTGGTATTATAAATGCTAGACGATTTTTAATATACGGAGGGAGAAAAGTGAAAAAATTTACAGATTTTATTGTTGACAAAAGGTATTTCATATTATGTGTATTTTTGATATTAACAGTGATATCCGCTATTGTATCTAGAAATGTAAATATCAATTATGATATTTCAAAATACTTACCAAGTACTTCAGAAACAAGAATAGGTATGGATATTATGGAAAAAGAATTCGAAGATAAAGAGAGTTCTTTTAATTTGATGTTTAAAGGTTTAACAGAAGAAAAGAAAGAAAAAATACGCAATGAGTTAGAGAAGGTTGATGGTGTAAGCTCAGTTGATTATGAAAAAAATGAAGATTATAACAAAGATGATTATACTCTTTTTGTAGTAAATGTAGATGATGTGGAAGATTCTAAATTAGCTACACAAGTTTTCGAAGAAATAACTGAAAAATATAAAGATTATGACATTAATACAAGTGGAGCTATTGCACAAAGAAATACACCAGTATTACCAACATGGATAGTAGTTTTAGCGGTAGGCTGTGCTCTTGTTATTTTAATAATAATGAGTGAATCTTATGTTGAAGCGTTTTTATTCTTATTTACTATACTGATGGCAGTATTATTAAATAGTGGTACAAATATAATTTTCAGTAGTGTGTCTAACATTACAAGTTCAATATCTGCAATATTGCAAATGGCATTATCAATGGATTATTCTATCATGTTAATTAATAGATACAGGCAGGAAAGAGAAAAAGAAGATAATAAGATTGTAGCTATGAAGAAAGCTCTATATAATGCATTTAAATCAATATCAAGTAGTTCTGTAACAACAATTGTAGGACTTATGGCACTAGTATTTATGAGTTTTAAAATAGGTAGAGACTTAGGATTTGTATTAGCAAAAGGAGTTTTATTCAGTTTAATATGCATTTTCTTTGTACTACCAGCATTAATATTGATGTTTGATAAATTGATAGAAAAAACAAAGAAGAAAAGCCCAAATATTAAACTAGACAAAGTTGGAAAAATAAGCTTTAAATTGAGATATATTGCTGTACCAGTTTTTATAATAGTATTTATAGTAAGCTTTTTACAAAGAGGAAATTTAGGAATCTTATATACAGATTCAGAATCAGATAATATATCTGAAGTATTTAAAGAAAACAACCAAATTGCTGTAATATATAAAAATGAGGACGAAGAAAAGGTTTCAAAATACTTAAAAGATATTGAAGAAAAGGATAAAGTAAAAGAAGTTTTAGCTTATGGAAATACTATAAATCAAGAATTAAAATTTGATGAATTAAATGACAAATTAAAAGACTTAGGTTCAGATGTGGAAATAGAGGATTATTTACTACAAATAGTATATTATCATTATTATAATCCAGATGAAAACAATAAAATGACTTTTAGTGATTTTACGAAATTTATTAAGGATAAAGTTTATACAGACAAAGATTTAAGTGATAAATTAGATGATGAAGAAAAAAGAAATATTGATAGACTAGAAAATTTCACAAATGAAGAATTGATTAATAAAAAAAGAAATTCTAGTGAAATTTCAAAAATATTAGAAATAGATAAAAGCAAAGTAGATGATATTTTAGTTTATTATAATTCTAAAAATAATAATATAAAAATAAGTTTAGATGATTTTATAAAATTCATGAATAAGGATGTTTTAACTAATGAAAAATATTCTAAAAAAATGGATAAAAGTACAAAGAATAGTTTAAATGAACTATCAAAGTTTACTAATATTTCAACTATTCAGAAAAAAATGACAAGTAAAGAAATGGCAGACCTATTTGGAATCGATAGAAAACTAATGGAATCTTTGTATACATATTACATAAGTGTAAATAAGGTAGAAACTAAAATGTCTTTGGCAGAATTTTCAAAATTTGTGATAGAAGATGTATTAAATGATAGTCAATATAAAAAAATGTTTGATAAAGATACAGTAAATAGTATAAAAATGCTAAACACATTTAGTAATAAAAATATAATAGAGAAAAATAAGAATGCAAAGGAATTAGCAGAACTTTTAGGAATAGATGAAGAATCTGTAAAACAATTACTATTTTTTAAATATAAAAATACTGAAAGTGACACAACACTTGGAATAGCAGAATTTATAAATAATGTAAACTATATAAGTAATAATACAAATTATTTAAAAGATGTAGATTTAAGTAGTATTGAAAAATTATCAGTATTTGCACAAAATAATAATAATATAAATACTACAAAAATGGATAAAAAAACATTGTCTAGCATTTTTGATAAAGTAAGTCCTGGATTAGTTGGAAACATATATTTATTTTTAGGAATGCCAGATAACTATACAATGTCACCACAAGAATTTGTAAATTTGATAATTAATAATTTTTCAAAAGTGCAAAATGATAGTAGTATAGATGAGCCAGCTCTAAAGATAGATCCAGAAAAATTAAACAATTTAAAACTATTAAAGTTAGTAATAGATGATAGTATATCAAGCAACAAAGAATATACAGCAACAGAATTATCATCAATGTTAAATATAGATAAAGAGCAGATGTATAATTTATATGCACTAATAGATTTAGTAAAAGACAATACAAAGAATTGGAAGAGTACACCAAATGAATTCGTAAAATTAATACTAGCAAATAGTGAGAATGATAGTATAAAAAGTAGTATCAATAAAGAAACAATAGAAAAACTAAAATTGCTTTCAAATATAATGGAAAGTGCAATAAAAAATAAAACATATACATATGAAGAATTATCAAAGTTTATTGGAGTAGATAAAACAAGCAGTAAAAATATATATGCTTTATATAAAGCCAAAAATGTAACTTTAAAATTAAAACCTAAAGAATTTGTTGATTTTGTATTAAAACATAAAAATGATGATACATTATCTAAAAATTTAGATTCAAATACTATAAAGAGTTTAAAACTAGTTCAGTCAGTTATGAATGGAACTATAAATAGCGAAAAGTACAATGCAAAAGAACTAAGTAAATTACTAGGAATAGATGAAGAAAGCTTAAATCTATTATATGGATTATATAATTCAAAATATATAAATTCTAATCAAACAATATCATTAAAGGAGTTTATAGACTTTTTAATAAATGATGTTATGAAAGATGCTGAATATTCAAAAGAGTTTGATGAAGATTCAACAACAAAAATAAATGTAATAAGTAATATAATGGATGCAAGTATAAATAAAACAAAATATACAAAAGATGAGTTATTAGCAATTCTAAATAAATTAACAGATTATCTAGATGATAAAATGATTTCTTTATTATATATCTACTATGGTAGTGCTAATAATTATGATGATGAATGGACTATGACTATTGAGAAGTTTATAAACTATTTAAATGATGAAATTCTAACTGACAATAGATTTGAAGAATTTATAGAAGATGACATGAGAGAAGATATAATAGAAGCAAAAGACACTATAAATGATTCAAAAGAAATGCTAATAGGAAATGATTATTCAAGAATAGTTATAAATACAAAATTTGATTTAGAAGGAGAAGAAACCTTTGAATTTGTTCAAGAAATCAAGGACAAAATGAACAAAGACATAGAAAAGATATATGTAATAGGAAATTCACCAATGGCATATGAAATGAGTCAAACATTTAATGATGAATTAAATTTTATAACAGTACTTACTATGTTACTAATATTTATAGTAGTAGCAATTACTTTTAAATCTATAATAGCACCAGTTATTCTTGTACTTACAATACAATGTGCCGTATTTATGACAATGGGAATTTTAGCTTTATCAGGATCAGGAGTATATTTCATAGCAATTCTAATTGTTCAAAGTATACTAATGGGAGCAACAATTGATTATGCAATATTGTATACATCTTACTATATAGAAAGTAGAAAGAGTATGAATATTAAAGAAGCGGTAATAAATTCTTATAATAAGTCAATTCATACGATACTAACATCAGCATCAATTTTAATAATTGCAACTTTAATAGTAGGACATTTTGCTTCTGCAATAACAGCTAAAATATGTAAAACAATATCAGAAGGAACTATATGTTCAACAATACTTATATT
Source organism: uncultured Clostridia bacterium (assembly GCA_947581825.1). Taxonomy (GTDB): domain Bacteria; phylum Bacillota; class Clostridia; order TANB77; family CAG-508; genus CANPVP01. The sequence goes on from CANPVP010000005.1 coordinate 28,808, forward strand.
AGTACTATTACCAGCAGTAATTGCTGCATGTGATAGGTTAATAATGAGAAAACAAAAAAAGATTAAATGATAAAATATTGATAAAATAGTCAATACATGTTAAAATAACTAGATAAAAATTAATTTTATCTAGTTATTTTTTAGTAGAAGATGATAGAATTTACTAACATAAGGGGATTGATAATTATTAGTACTTTACAAATGTATATTGAAAATTTAAAAGAATATATAAAACAAAATCCAGAATTATCAGAAGAAGAAATTATTAGATATGTTTATTTAGACTTAGGAAAGAAATTTTCTTTTGATATTGAGTTCATACCTTTTGGAAATGGGAAGAAAAGGCAAGAAATATATAATCGACCAATAAATGAAACAGAAATAAATGATTGCATGGAAAAATGGGTAGGAATTTGTAAGACAATGTCATATGCAATGGAATATATTTTACGAAATGTGGGAATAGAAATAATAACAATAAAAGATTTAGAAGATAGAAGAAGAAATTGTCCACATGTATACAACATTATTTATCCTAAGGAAAAAAACAGAAAACCATATATAATTGATTTACAAGATGATGTATATAATATACAATCTCATTCATTTACTCCAAATTTTGGAAAATCACTTGAAGATAATGAGCCACCTGTAATAAGTAGATTAGAACAAGAACAAATGGATAGAAAATTAGGATATATAGATGACGAAAATTATTATGCAGATGATTACTTATATCTATTAAAATATGATATGGGATTTATTGAAGATTTTGGAGAAAGAGTAAGATTTGTTTTAGAAAATATAGATATCCATGATAATCCTGACATGGGATATATAGATAGACAATGGCATCATGTAAGCATATTAGAAGCATTATTTCCACCAAAAGATTTTGACTATGGTAATGATGGAAGAATTCGTATGGTTGATTGTTATAAAGAAGTTAATAACATTAAGCATTGTATAAATTGTATAGCAGTTCTTACGAAAAGAGGGACAGAAATATATGTATATAATAAACAAGAATACAGATATAAACCGCTTGAGTTTAAATATTTTATACAAGCTGTACAAAACGGTTTGGTAATACATAATTGTAAAGTGCCAGGGCTAAAAAATGCATTGAGACAGGCAAAAATGGACGATGAACAATTAGGAAAATAATAAAAAAATAAAAAATTTAAAAAAATATAGAATATATTTTTTATTAATGCTATAATACTTTTCAAAGGGAGGAGAGAAAATGAAAAGAAAACAATTATTACAAGTATTTTTGGTTATATTATGCTTAGTTTTAGGTATGGTAAGTCTAGCAGGATGTGGAACAAAACAAGAAAGTCAAAATATTGAGGAAGAACAAAAAGTGCCAGAAGAAATTTCGAAAGCATTTGAATATATTAAGGAGATAGAATTAACAAGTAAAGTAGAAGATATTAACAAAAAAGTAGGAATAGAAGCTACTGAGGAAGAAGATGATGATGATATTAAGTATACTTGGAAATTATCTGATAATGCTAGCTTAATTGCTACAATTAAGGAAGAAGGAGAAATTTATAGTTTAGCAGTTGAAGTTAAAGAAGATTATTTAAAAAATGCAAATGTAGATTTCTCAAAGTATAGCGAAATTAGTTCAGTATTAAAAGAAGGAGATACAATAACATATGACCAAGTTAAGGAAAAGCTTGGAGGAACAGAAGGTAATATGATTGAAAAAAATTCAACAACTACTGTATATGAATGGGTAAACAATGAAGGAGGATTTTTAAAAGCAACATTCTCAAATTCAAATGGTAGATGTACATTAGTAAGTGGAAGATTCTAAAATAAAAGAGTAATTTATTTATCAGGAGCTTTGACAAAATAAAATGATTTTGCTAAAATATTAGATATAAAAATATTTAAAAAAGATGACACATGTAGTGCTTAAGCACATAAATCTGATTACGGAACTTTTTATAAAGCGATATAGTTAGATTTGTTGCAAATAGTAACTATGTGTGTTTTTGCTTTTTTTAGAAAGGAGAAAAGAAAAAATGCCACAAAACAAATTTCAAAAGTTAATGTTTGCTTTAATTACAGTTATAATAACAGTGCATGCCTATGTTTTCTTTAGCTTATATGTTGTTAATGGGAATACTTTGATGGCTATTAATGAAGAAACAAGTGTAATATCTGCAATAAATAAACAAGGCGGAGTTATGATGTGTGGTCAAATGCTACCAATATGGGCTATAATTTTAGTTGAATTTTGTTTAGCTTATAGCTTAGAAATATTTGTAGGACAGCCATTATCATTCAAATTTGCTTCAAAAGTATTTGATATGAAAACAACTCATCCAGTTTTATTTGAAACTGCAATTATATGTGCAACAGTTGGAATAATGTGTCCTGCAATGAGTTTTATAGCAGCATTTTTATATTATCCTTATTATATGGGATTTAATATATTTACAGTACTTGCAAACTGGCTAAAATTAATGTGCTTTAATTTCCCATTTGCATACTTTACACAATTATTCTTTATTCAACCAACGGTTAGAACAATATTTAAGATGATATTTGTTAGAAATAAAAACAACAATAGTGCAATGAACAAAGAAAAAGAATTAGCAAGTGTAAGATAAAACATTACAGAAAAAAATAAAAAAATACTTACATAAATTTTTAATTTGTGTTATAATTACAAAAGGTTAATAAGAAATATTTTAAATAGTGTGTAGTCTTTTAAAGGCGTAAGTCCAGCTTTTAAAAGATTGTGTACTATTTTTTTTTATGCAATATAAATAAGGAGGTTATTTTATGTCTGAAAAAAATATAAGTGATATAGTTAAAAATAAAGCAGTATTAGAACAGTTAAATCATTTGGAGATAAATACATTAGAAGAATTGTGTAGTTATTCGCCAAAAAGATTAACTGAAAAAGGAATTGCTAATCTATATGTTAAAGATATTGTTATAGCTCTACAATGTGAGGGACTAGATTTAAGTAAAAAGTAAGCAAAGGTGGTGTTAAAATTATGGAAAAGATAAATGAAAAATATTATCTTGGAAGTAATAAAAATACATTTATTTTATATGAAAAGAAAATTTCTTCAACAGGAAAAGAAAACTTTAAAAATGTAGGTTATATATCATCATTGGATGCAGTTTATAGTACTATTATAGAAAGAGAGATAAAATCGGATTTATCTATTATAAATAATATAGAAATTATAAAAAATATGATAAAGGAATTAAAAGAGTTTACTATAAAATATGTTGAAGGAGATAAGAGTTAATATAAATGATATAGTGTTCCACAAAATGTATGTGGTTAAAGAAATATATAATGATAAATAATCAATGAGTAGCTTAAAATGTGTAAATCCAATTGATTCTGGATTTGCATATTTTTTTGTTTTAAATTAAGGAGGAAATGATTTTTATGAATGAACAAAGAACAAATAAAATGGCAAGTACGCCAATGAAAGAATTGTTTTGGAAAATGGGATTACCAATGATAATATCAATGGTATTACAAGCTTTATACAACGTTATAGATAGTATATTTGTAACTAACATGGGCGAACAGGGGGCTATTGCAAATCAAGCTTTAACTATTGCTTTCCCTATACAAATACTTATTATAGCAGTAGGAGTTGGAACAGGAGTAGGACTAAATGCACTTCTTTCAAAAAGTTTAGGAGAGAAAAACACAGAAAAAGTAAACAAAGTTGCAGGAAATGGAATATTTTTAAGTATATGTTTGTATATAATTTTCTTACTATTTGGAGCTTTTGAATCAAAATGGTTTATTTCACTTTTTGCGGGTGGAAACGAACAAGTTATATCTATGGGAACAATATATTTGCAAATATGTTGCTGTTTATCGGTAGGTGCGATTGGATTTACAGTATATGAGAGATTTTTGCAAAGTACAGGAAAAACATTGCTTTCAACAATAGCACAAATATTAGGAGCTGTAACAAATATAATTTTAGATTATGTATTTATTTATCCATTAAACATGGGTGTAGCTGGTGCCGCTTGGGCAACTGTTATAGGTCAAATTATTTCATTATTAGTTGCTATGATATTTCACTATAAATTAAATAAAGAAATAAATGGAAATCCAAAATATATTAAACCAGAATTAAGCTTAATAAAAGCAATTTATAATATAGGAATTTCAGCAGCAATTATGCAGGGGTTACTTTCAGTTATGATGGCAGGGATGAATGCTATTCTTGGAATGTCAAAAGCTAATCCTATAATATTAGTAGGTTCATTTGGAATATATTATAAAATACAGCAAATTGTATTATTTTCAGCATTTGGTTTATCTAATACTATAATTTCAATTTTATCATTTAATTATGGTATGAAAGATAAAGAAAGAATAAATGCTTGTATTAAATATGGAATTATTGATACAGCTATTGTAACTTTAATATTAACTTTTATTTTTGAATTGCTAGCAAAACCAATTTCAAGTTTATTTGGTCTTACTGGTGGAAACACAACAGAGATAATAGGCATATGTACAACGGCTTTAAGAATAGCAAGTATAGGTTATATATTTATGGGATTTTCAGTTGCAGTACAAGGTGTGTTACAATCAATTGGATATGCTATAAGACCTTTGATAATATCTTTATTAAGATTAGTGGTATTTGTATTCCCAATAGCATATTTATTTACTTTATCTAACAATGTAACAAATGTTGTCTGGTGGACTTTACCAATAGCAGAAATTTTAACAGCAGTAATTTCAGTATTTATATTAAAAAAATCTTACAAAGAAAAGATAGAATCAATACAGCAAATTTAAGTATTATGAAAGCAAGTCGTTTTATTTACAAGCACTTGCTTTTTTGTTATACTTTAATAGAATAAATAAATGTTTTATTAAGTTAAAGTTGTTCACTGTGATTTTGTTTCAATTTTCATCGCAACGCTCCAACTGCGCAGAGTATGTATTTAAAAATTTTCTTGCGAAAATTTTCTAAACATCCTCTAAGCTTGTCGGTCTCCACCCGTAACTTGCTCGAAAATTGAATTCAAAATCACCTCGCGCTACTCTACTTATAAAAAGAATTACTCAGATAAATTGTAATTTTTTGTTCAGATTGGAGGAAAAATAAATGTCTGAAAAAGATAAAATGTTAGCAGGAGAAATATATGATGCTAATTATGATAAAGAATTAATAAAAGAAAGATTTAAAGTTAAAGATAAGTGCTTTGAGTATAATAATGTAAAACCATCTAACATAGAAGAAAGAAACAAAATAATGAATGAAATATTAGGAAAACATAAAAATAGTTTTTATATTGAGCCACCTTTTTACTGTGATTATGGATATAATATTGAAGTAGGAGAGAACTTTTATTCTAATCACAATTTAGTAATATTAGATGGAAATAAAGTTACTTTTGGGGATAATGTTTTTGTAGCACCTAATTGTGGATTTTATACAGCAGGACATCCATTGGATTATGAAAGGAGAAATAAGGGATTAGAATATGCTAAACCTATAAAAGTAGGAAATAATGTATGGATAGGTGGAAATGTTGTTGTACTTCCTGGAGTAACTATTGGAGATAATGTAGTAATAGGTGCTGGAAGTGTAGTAAATAAAGATATACCATCAAATGTGGTAGCAGTGGGAAATCCTTGTAAGGTCATAAAAAAATTATAACGAGAATTTACAAGTTTCTCTTAAATGTTTTTTTAGTTAAAGTCGCTCACTGTGATTTTGTTTCAATTTTCATCGATAAATTATATTTTGGTGAACGGAATATCAGATATAGAAGTCTAATAATTAAAGAGGTAGTTATTTGTTAAAAAATCAATCAAACATCTAGTTCTTAAGGATTCAATGAGAAAATGAAAAAAATGAGCAAAATTTATATTTATAGAGAGGGGAATTTTTAATGAAAAAAAGTGTAAAAATTTTAATTATAGTATTATGTTTGATAATTGTTGGACTAGTAACGTTTATTGTAGTGGACAAAGTTATTAATAAAAAAGTAGAAACACCACAGTCTAATGATGAAAAAATAGTAAATAAAACAAGTAATACTAATAAAACTGATAATAGTACATCTAATGAATCTAATAATAATTCTTCAATTCCAGAAGATAAAAAAGATAACCTAGAAAATAGTAATACATTGCAGAATCCAATAGCAGTTCAGAATGACAACGATTCTTTAAATATTAAGGATTCTGAATATGCTAAAGAATATATAAAAATTATTGATAATATTGAAAAAGATAAAGATTCTGATGATATTACATGTGATTTAATCTATTTTAATAATGATAATATTCCAGATTTAGTAATTGGTAATCCTGGATATTGGGTTAGTCTTTATATATATGAAGATGGAAATGTATATAATCTAATTGATGATTGGGCATATGGTGTAATGGGAAATGCTGGATATTCATATATAGAGAAGAAAGGAATTATATTAAATCATAATTCTGACTTCGCTGGAGCAATTAGTATAGATTCTATATTGATACTAAATTCAAAAAATGAATTTGATGGATTACATAATATAAGCAAAGGAGCAGATATAGAAAAGACAGATCCAATGTATGAAGATGTACAAAAGACACTAGCTGAGACAGAAGGTTATAGTTATAATGAAGAGACGATAAGTGAACAAGAATATAATGATAAGTTAAAGGAGCTTTCAATAAACCCTAACGACTATAGTGCTTCTAAAATATTAGAAGGAAGTCAAACTACTGCAGAGTTGAAAAAACAATTACAGTAAAAGTATCAAAATGATTAATAATTGCAGTTTATGTGAGCAAGTGAAATTATTTACAATCACTTGCTTTTTTGCTATACTTTTATCAAATAAACAGTAATGTTCTATTGATATTGAATTTAAAATTGAAGGAGTAAAGAATGAGAAAATTAAATTTAATAGTAGTATTTGATACCAAGTTGGAGAAGGTACTTTTTTGTATTAGAGCAAAAGAACCTTATAAAGGTCTTTATAATTTTGTGGGTGGTAAGGTAGAGAATGATGAAACTAATGATGAAGCAGCATATAGAGAATTATTTGAAGAAACAGGAATATCTAACAAGGATATAGTATTAGATCATTTTATGGATTTAAACTATTTTAAATATGAAAATAATATACAAGTTTATTATGGTATTTTAAAACACGAAGTAACTTTAGTAGAAGAGAAAAATAAGTTAGAATGGGTAACTATAAATGATGAATTATTAGATAATGAAAAATTTGCAGGAAATTATAATATTCCTCATATTATAAGACAAATAAAAGTATATTTAAAAAATGGTACAGGAATTGACAAATATTAAGAGGTGGATAATGAAAAATACAATTAACGTTAATCAAATTAACAAGAAAATAAAACAATATAGTCAGATGAATAAGAAGCAAATTTTTGAAAAATTGCAAACATCTGAAGAAGGAATTAGTATTGTTGATGTAGATGATAGAATTGAAGAATATGGAAAAAACATTATAGATATAAATAATAATATAACTTTATTAGATAGATTAAAAGAAGCTTTTATTAATCCATTTAATATTGTACTTATAATTGTGGCAATTGTTACTTTTATAACAGATGTTGTTATATCATCAAACAAAGATTATGCAACATTTATTTTGATTACAAGTACGATTTTTATTTCAGCTTTGATTTCTTTTTGCCAACAAGCGAGTTCAGACAAAGCAGCACAGAAATTAAAAAAAATGATTTCTAATAAAATAGATGGAATAAGAGATGGCAATAGGATAACTATCGATTTTGAGAATCTAGTACCAGGAGATATTGTTAAATTGTCATCTGGAGATATGATACCAGGAGATATTAGAATTATAGATAACAAAGACTTATTTATTGATCAAGCCTCTCTTACTGGAGAATCAAATCCAGTAGAAAAATTTGCAGAATTGAAGGAAAAAGATGCAGACTTAACAGATTTATCTAATATAGCATTTATGGGAACAAACGTTGTCAGTGGATTAGCAACAGCTGTTATTATTGCAACAGGAAGTAATACATATTTTGGGAGTATGACGAAATCATTATATACTGTAAATGAAAAAAATAGTTTTGAAAAAGGTATTGATAATGTAAGTAGATTACTAATAAAGTTTATGGTTATAATGGTTCCAATTATTTTAGTTATAAACTTATTAACTAAAGGAGAGATATGGGATTCATTAATTTTCGCAATTACAATAGCTGTTGGATTAACACCAGAAATGTTGCCTGTTATAATGACTTCAACGCTTGCTAAAGGGGCAGTAACAATGTCAAAAAAGAAAACAATTGTAAAAAGACTAAGTGCTATTCAAACATTTGGCGAAATGAATATTTTATGTACAGATAAAACAGGAACTTTAACAGAAGATGAAATAGTATTAGAAAAATATATGGATGTTTCTGGTGAAGAAAGTATTAGAATTCTAAAACATGCATTTTTAAATAGCTATTTTCAAACAGGATTAAAAAATTTAATAGATGTAGCAATAATTTCAAGAGCAGAAAAAGAAAAACTAAATAGTTTAAAAGAGCAATATATTAGAGAGGATGAAATTCCATTTGATTTTACCAGAAGAAGAATGAGTGTGGTATTAAAGGATAATAACGGAAAAAGACAACTTATAACCAAAGGTGCAGTTGATGAAATTATTTCAATTTGTTCATATATTGAGCTAGATGGACAAGTAGTAGAACTCACAGAAGAATGGAAAAAGAAAGCATATAGTGTATATGAAAAAAATAATACTGATGGGCTAAGAGTTTTAGCTATAGCACAAAAAAATGAAATCCACGAAATCGATGTTTTTGGAGTTCAAGATGAAAGTAATATGGTTTTAATAGGCTTTGTAGGATTTTTAGATCCTCCTAAAAAAAGTGCAAAGCAGGCTATTTTAGCACTTAAAAGACATGGAGTAGATACAATAGTATTAACTGGGGACAGCGAAGGTGTTGCTATTAATGTTTGTAAAAAAGTTGGAATTTCAACTGAAAAGTGTTTATCTGGAAGAGATATAGATAATATGTCAGATGAGGAGTTAAAAAAAGCTTCAAAAGAATGTAAATTATATTCTAAATTAACACCTTTACAAAAACAAAGGATAGTTAGAATATACCAAGAACAAGGTAATACAGTTGGTTATATGGGTGATGGAATAAATGATAGTCCACCTTTAAAACAAGCTGATGTTGGAATTTCGGTTGATACAGCAGTTGATATTGCAAAAGAAACTGCAGATATAATACTGTTAGAAAAAGATTTGAACGTTTTGGAAGAAGGAGTAATCAATGGAAGAAAGACATTTACAAATATACTAAAATATATAAAAATGGCTACAAGTGGAAATTTTGGAAATATGCTATCAGTAGTAATAGCAAGTGTATTTTTACCTTTTTTACCAATGTTACCAATTCATATTTTAATGCAAAATTTACTAAATGATTTTGCACAAATAGGAATGCCATTTGATAATGTAGATAAAGAATATTTAGAAAAACCAAAGAAATGGAATACAGAAGAAATTAAAAGTTATATGTTTGCATTTGGAATTATTAGTACAATTTTAGATGTATTATGTTTTATTGTATTGTGGTATGTTATGAAATTTAATACAATTGAAAAGGCAGTTTTATTCCAAACAGGTTGGTTTGCATTTGGAATAATATCACAAACATTGATTATTCATATGATAAGAACATCAAAAATACCATTTGTCACAAGTAAATCATCAAAACAATTATTGATTTCAACGTTTGTCGTATCAATGATAACATTAATAATTTCTTTTACAGATATTGCTACAATATTTGACTTAAAAAGACTACCAATACAATTTGGTTTTGTTATAATTGCATTGGTGCTAACTTATGCTATAATTATACAATTATACAAAAAAGTATATTTAAAAATAAATAAAGAATGGTTATAAGATTATAAATATTAAGAAAAAATTACAAGTTATCTGAGTAATTCTTTTTATAAGTAGAGTAGCGCGAGGTGATTTTGAATTCAATTTTCGAGCAAGTTACGGGTGGGGACCGACAAGCTTAGAGTATGTTTAGAAAATTTTCGTAAGAAAAATTTTAAATACATACTCTGCGCAGTTGGGGCGTTGCGATGAAAATTGAAACAAAATCATAGGGAGCGACTTTAACTTAATAAAACACTTAAGAAAATCACAATTTATAAAAGCAAGTGGTTATTTACAAGCACTTGCTTTTTTGCTATACTTTAAGCAAATGAATAGTAATAATATTACATTAAAATAATATCAAAAAAGTAATATAGTAGAAATTATTTGTATTATTATGAGTAAAAAAAGGAAGGTTTATAAAATGTGGGATCATTTAATAAAACAAAAAATGAGATACCAAAAGGTCATGGTATCAATAGAAAGGAGGTATTTTTTTGAACAAAATTAAAGATTTGTTTATTTCAGTAACATCTTTTTGGATTTTTTTTGAAATATTAAACATAATAGATAGAATATGGTTTAAAAATGCCAAAAATAATATGCCCAAAGGAATTATTAAACAGATATTTCCATCAACAAGATATCATCGTAGTAGTATATATGCAAAAGTATTAGTTGAAACAGAAAATGGAACAATAACAGCACATTGTCATGGTTGGTTTCCAAGAATTGGAGAAAAAGTAATTCTTAAGATAAATCCTTTATTACCGATATCTATTAAACATACGGATAAATATTATTCATGTTTTTCTGAAGAAAGATATTTAAAAGATTCAATGTTAAAATTATTCTTAATTCCAAGTAGATGTATAATGGCATTTTTATGGTCAGGATTTTTTTTATGGAGGTTAAATCCAAACTTATTTAGAAATATTTTCTTAAATTCAAGTAGAGTACTAATAAATTTTTCTTGGATAGCATTTTCATTACTATGGTTAGTAATTATTTTGATTAAAAGGAATAAGAAAAAATAGCTTTATTAAAACTATACATATTTTTTAATGTTTCATTAAGTTAAAGTCGCGCGAAGTGATTCTGTTTCAATTTTCATTGCAACGCCCCAACTGCGCAGAGTATGTATTTAAAATTTTTCTTACGAAAATTTTCTAAACAAACTCTAAGCTTGTCGGTCCCCACCCGTAACTTGCTTGAAAATTGAAATCCAAATCACCTCGCGCTATCATTAGGCAAGTAATTTTATAAAATGATTATTTCAAAAGATTACTAATATTAAAAATTGGTAATCTTTTATTTTTTTATAAAAATATTGACAAACTGTTACAACTGTTATACTATAAATATAACAGCTGTAACAAAAAAGGAGAAATGATTATGGATATTATTATTAGCAATAGTAGTAATCAACCTATATTTGAGCAAATTAAACAAGCTATAAAAAAAGCAATAGCAACAAATGAATTGAAAGAAAATGAATTGCTACCATCAATTAGAAATTTAGCACAAGATTTGCGAATTAGTGTTATGACAGTAAAAAGAGCTTATGATGAACTAGAGCAAGAAGGATTTATCAAGACAATTCATGGAAAAGGAAGTTTAGTTATATCAAAAAATATTGAATTATTACGAGAAGAACAGATGAAGGAGATTGAAAAATATATTGATAAAATTGTTTTAATATCGAAAACATCTAATATAAGTAAAGAAGAAATTTTAGAAACCTTTGAATATTTATTTGGGGAGGAGAAATAAATGGAAAATATATTAGAAGTTAATAATCTATGCAAAAAATATAAAGGATTTGAATTGCAAAATGTTAATATTACATTACCTAAAGGGATGATTATGGGCTTTATTGGCGAAAATGGAGCAGGAAAGACAACTACGATTAAGGCAATTTTAGACCTTATTAGAGATTACACAGGCAAAATAAAATTATTTGGACTTGACAATAGGGAGGATAACAAAAAAATTAAAGAAAATATTGGTGCTGTCCTAGATGATATGTTTTTTCCAGAAATTCTTACACCAAATGATATAAATAACATTATGAAAGATATTTATAAAAATTGGGATTCAAAGTTATATTTTAAATATTTAACTGATTTTTCATTACCAAACAATAAAGCAATAAAAACATTGTCTAAAGGAATGAGAAAAAAATTAGAAATAGCAACAGCAATTTCACATCATCCACAATTATTAATTCTTGATGAGCCAACATCAGGACTTGATCCAGTAGCAAGAAACGAAGTAATAGATCTTTTTCAAAGTTTTATTCAAAATGAAGAATGTTCTATTTTCTTATCAAGTCATATTACAACAGATTTAGAACATATTGCAGATTATATTACCTTTATAAATAATGGAAATATTATACTATCAAAAACTAGAGAAGAATTACTAGAAGATTATGGTATTGTTAAATGTTCAAAAGAAGAATTTGAAAAGATAGATGAAAAAGATTTTATTCAATATAAGAAAAGTAAATATGAATATGAAATTTTAATTGAAAACAGAAAAGTTTTTAATAAAAAATATGATATTGATACAATAGATAAAATAACACTTGAGGAACTTATGGTATTAATGATTAAGGGGGAAAAGTAATGTTAGGTTTTATAAAAAAAGATTTATTAATGATAAAAAGTAATATTAAAATTCTTGCAATTTTATTACTTATATATATAGTTATGGCTTTTCAAGGTCAAATGGATTTATCTTTTTTATTGCCATTTATGAGCGTAATGATTATGATGTCAACATTTAGTTATGATACTTTTAACAAATGGGATGCTTATGCAATAACATTGCCAAATGGTAGAAAAAATAGTGTAAGGGGGAAGTATATTGCGACAATAATACTTATAATTGTAACAACTATAATTATAACGGCATTATCCTTTACGATTTTTTATGCTAAAACAAAAATAATAGATTTTGAAAACATTATAGGCACAATATTAGGTTCTCTTTTTGCTACAATTTTATTACAATCATTTATGTATCCAGCAATGTATAAATTCGGTCCAGAAAAAGCAAGAATAGGAATATTTGTAGTAGTATTTGGTGTTGCAATTATAGGTGGATTTGTTACTAAATATGTTGATTTGTCACCAATGATAAAAATGTTAGATTCTATAGGTACATATTGGATGATAGTATTTCCAGTAACTATGATTTTAATGTTATATATATCATATAAAGTATCACAAAGAATTTATTTTAAAAAAGAAATTTAAAATTGTTATAATCATACTTATGTAGGTTTATATATATTAAAATGGAAGAATTTAAATCAAAATCACCATCGTGCTAATCTACTTATTAAAAAAATACTAAGACAAATTATGAGAGCAAGTGTTTATTTACAAGCACTTGCTTTTTTGCTATACTTTAATCAAATAAATAGTAAATTTGTTAAATTTGTAGTATACTATAATTTAAGGAGAGTGATAGAAATGATGCATACATTATGCAAATATGCAGATGAAACAGAATTGGTTATATCAGATATCATTACAAGAGATAATGGAGAAGAGGTAATAAGAGTTGTATTTGAAAGACCAACAGAACATGGATTTGATACATTAATATTTGAGTTACCAAGTTATAAAATTATAGAAAAAGATGGACAATACACACAAGAAGAAATAGAACTATTTAAAAAGGTAGTAGAACAAGGAGCAGCACATTTTTTTGAAATTGCAAGAGAAGGAGGACTTGAAAGTGCCTAATATATTTGAAACAATGCGGATATAGTGTGTATTTTTGGTCAAATGAAAAAAATGAACCAATTCATATACATATATCAAAAGGAAAACCAACAGGAAATTCAACAAAGATATGGCTTACAAAAGGTGGAGGAAGTATAATTGCTAATAATAAAAGCAATATACCTATAAATGATTTGAAGAAAATACAAAAGATTATAAATGATAATTATTTCCTTATTTTGGACAAATGGAAGAATTACTTTGAAGGGCAAGATATTAAATTCTATTGTTAATCTTATTGAAGTATATAGTAATTCCCTTAAGTGTTTCATTAAGTTAAAGTAGCTCTCTGTAATTTTGTTTCAATTTTCATCGCAACGTCCCAACTGCGCAGAGTATGTATTTAGTTTTATGTGGCAAGTGTTTATTTACAAGCACTTGCTTTTTGGCTATACTTTAAGCAAATAAAGAGTAAGTGGCAAAGGAGAGTTTTTCTCCTTTTTTTCATAAATTTTTATAAAAGTGTTACTTTTTTAGAAATTTTATCAATATAAAGATGTAAGGTATCTTAAAATAAAAAGGAGTTTAGATCTAAATTGAACGAGAATAACAAGATAAAGCATTATATAAAAGATAATGAACTTGATTTAGAAAAAATAATAAATGAGTATTCATCGTATACTGCTACTATTGTAAATAATATGGCAAATGCTAGGCTGAATAATGAAGATAAAGAAGAAATAATTTCGGAGGTATTTTTTATATTATGGAAAAATAAAGACAAATTAGATTATAATAAAAAAATGAGTTCATATATAGCAGGAATTGCAAGAAATGTAGTTAAAGAATATTTAAGAAAAAAACAAATCCATTTTGATATTTCTGATTATGAGAATAGTTTGTACAGTTATGATAGTGTAGAATTTCTAAATGACAATATAGAAGAAATAAAAAAAATTGAGAAAAAGCTAGAAACAATAAAAGAAATAGATAAAAAAGTATTTACTGATTTTTATTATTCTTCTAAATCAATTAAAGATATAGCTAAAGAACAAAAAATTTCTGAATTTAGTGTAAAGCAAAGATTATATAGAATTAGAAATAAAATAAAGAAAGAGGTAAAATACTATGAATAATGATAAAATTTTAGAAAAAGTAAAATTGAAAATAGCTATATCTAAAGTAGTAAAAGAGGAGGATATAGCAATGAATAGAAGTAAATTAAATGTTGGAAAAGGAATAGGAATAGCAGCTTGCATTGCTCTTTCAATGACAGGAGTTGTATTTGCTAAAACACAAATAATTAAAAAATTTGGAGAGAACATTAGTGATGGAATTCAAACAGCTATTGATAATGGTTATTATAGCGATGTAAATACAGAATATAAAGAAGCAAATGGAATTAGTACAAGTATAGAATCATTCTTAATAGATGATAATAATTTTGATATGAATATAAATATAAAATTTGATGATAGTTATAATTTAAACGATATGTTATCTAATAATGGAAGAATAGACATAATGGATTTGAAAGTAGTAAATGAAAATAATGATAAAGTTTTTGCAACAAAGGAACTTGAATCTGAAGAAATGACATCATTATATAAAACAAAACAAGAGGCAAGAGAAAATTATGATAGTTATAAGGGAGCATATAGTGAAAATATTCAAAAAATAAATGATAATGAAATAAAATTTTGCCTAACTGCAACAGGAAATCCAGTAGAATTTCCTATATCTCAAAAGTTGAAAGTAACATTTAACAAGATAAGAAATATATATTGGGAAAATGGAGAGGAAAAGTGTAGAATCTATAAAGGCGCGTGGAATTATGAAATAGATGTACCTATCGAAATGGCACAATCTAATATAGTTCGATATAAATTAGTTTCTATTAGTGATGAGAATTATAAATTTGATGGAGCAACACTTTCAAATACTGCATTCAAAATCTATTTAAGTAATTGTAATGGAATTGGATGGAATGAGAATGAGTGTGTCGAAACATCAGATGGAACTAAATATTATCCAGCACGAAGCTCAGATGGAGATGGAGAAATAAGTGTTAAAGAAGATGGAATTGTAAGATATTATAATACATTTAATTTAACAAAGTATGACGCAACAGATACATTAAAAGTGCATTTATTTAAGAAAAATGGTGATGAGGTAGTGGTTAAATTAAAAAAGTAAAATAGAGTAATAATTTACATTTATTCTAGCAAGTGTTTATTTACAAGCACTTGCTTTTTTACTACAATGCTCATTGCAGAACATGATATAATGAAAAAATGAAAATTTATAATTGTTCGCTTGTTTTTTATAAAAATATTTTGTATATTATATTTGCCTTAATTATACTTGTTATAGTTTTGAGCAAATAAAAAAAGAAAACTCACATCTGTACTTTGGCTAGTGTATTTGTGAGTTTTTAACATATATCTAGGCAAAACTACATTTGTAGTTTCTCATTCCTTATCTTTATTATACACAGATTTTTAAGGAATGTCAAATGAAAAAATTTTTTACCCAAAAGTAGTAAGTTAGCTCAGTAATTTTTTTTATAATTTAAATGATTAATAAATTTGTAGATGGGAGAAGTATAATGAAAATAATATATTTTGAAGAAAAGTATCGAGACGATATGATTTTTATGGTATTAAGTGCTAAAAATGCTTTAGGTAGAGTACCAAAACTCAATGAAGATTTATTGGATATAAAAAAGAATTATTTTGATAAGGGTCATCCTTTTTGGATAGCATTAGATGAATTTGATAGAGTGATAGGATGTATAGGTACAAAAAATGATGAAGGTGGAAAAATATTTTTATCAAGATTGTATATTAAATTTGATCATAAGAGGCACGGAATTGGTAGTCAACTACTGCAATTAGCAGAAAATTCAGCAAAAGAAAGAGGATATAAAGAAATACATGTTCATTTAGGAAAAGATTATTTAGAAAGTCATATTTTCTATCCAAAACATGGATATGTTGAATATCAAGATTTATATATGAAGAAAGAACTATAATTTATACTTGAAAGAGAGCTGATAAAAATAGCTTTTTGTTCCACTAGTTGCTTTGATAAGAAAGAACAAAAGGTAATAAATATTATCTGACGAAGTAAAGAAAATCACAATTTATTCTAGCAAGTGTTTATTTACAAGCACTTGCTTTTTTGCTATACTTTAAGCAGATAAAGAGTAATAAATATGATAGCAGTTTGAAAAGAGGAATATTTTTATGATAAAAAAATTTAGAACTCAAACACTAATGCAGTATTCGACGAGATATCAGAAAACAAAAATATCTGAAATAACTGATATTGAAATCGATTATAATGATATACATATTAAATCAGAAAAAAACATATATACGGCACCTAGATATAGATTTTCTGAAAACTGCAAAGCTACTACTTCTATTCAAGAGAAAAAAGCTAAAATAGAAGATATTGACAAAATTTATTATAGAAAAACTAAAAATATTATGGGGATATATATAACTGGAATTATAATATTTGCTTTATTATTCGTGTTCTTTTCTTCCAAAGAGATTATAATGAATTATAAAAATTTTTTCCCAGTTTTATTAAAACATATTGCAGTGGATAGTTTTTTTTCTATGTTATGGTTAATTATTGGTTTACCATATTCATTTTTAATTGGAATGCCAGTTGAAGAACTTTTTATAAGCTTTAAAGATGGAGATAAAATATGTTTTCCATATTATAAATATAGAAGTGGCGAAAATATTGGAGAGTTTATAAAGAAAGTAAAGGAAAATAATACAGAAATAAGAATTATTAATAAAAAGAAAAAAACGAATGTAAAAATAATTTTTATAATAGTTCTATTAATTTGTATGCAATTATATTTTTCTTATGTAGGTTATATTCAGAGTCAATATAAAAAAGCAGAGGAAAAACTAGAAAAAGAAATAAAGGTGGGAAATTATTATACAGAGGAAGAATTAATAAAATTAAAATTTATAAAAACAGACAAATTTTTAGGTTACAATATTTATGAAAATGTAAAAACTAAAGAGAAAATTAAGATTAAAGAAGAAAACGTTACTAGAACTCAGCAAGAATATAATTTTTTATTTATAAAATATTTTTCAAAAACTGACAAGGAGAAGCTAATAGGAGAAAAATATAGTTGTTTAGGAAAAGAAAATCTAAATAATGAATTTCATAGTGAAACAAATGAAAGCGAATATTATGTTATAAATGGAGAGTTGTATAAATTCAATAAAAATAACAATGGAACTAAACTTTACTATAGAATAAATTTTTATGATAAAGAGAAAATAGAAAATGAAAGTTGGAATTTTTTGAACAGACATAAATTATATGATTTTATATACAGTAATAACGATTTTATAAATAATGAAAATAATAATTATAAAAGTTTTGAGAAAAAGGGAGTTTTTAATTCTGAATATGGTAAGTGTTATATAGTAAAGGCAGATGAATATTTAAAAAATTCACATCGGTTTGAGTGAATATACTTATATTGTATATATAGAAATTGAGAATTCAAAATATGACGGAATATTTATCGATATAGATAATGATCCTAATAATATTAATGATAATAATTATTTAGAAGTTATTAATGACATTCTAAAATTATATGAACAATAGTAATGTTAATAATCATGTGGAATTAAAATAAAACTAGATATCATTGAATTAAGTTAAAATCACAGGGAGCGACTTTAACTTAATAAAAACTTCAGGAAAATTGTAGATTATTTAAAAATAGGAGATAATTTATGAAAAGATTTATAAAAATATTTTTAGTAATTTTTATTGCTTTTATAATTGTTATATTTGTTGATACAATTCAAGCAAAAGTATTTAATAATAGGCCAATTATAAAAATTACAGAAAATTATAATGGCGGAAATGTAGAGCAAAAGGATAGAGGAATCTTTGTTTATACTTATATTTTCTCAAACAGTACTAAAAAGACTGTTTTTAGATGGGAAAAATACGCACCACCAATGAAAGTAGCAGTGGACTCACAAAGTAATAATATTGATGTTGATAGTATGAACAATAAAAATGAGGTGGAAAAAACGATGGAAGATGTTACAAACATTAATGTAAGTATAAATAGCAAAAAATATAATGCAATAATTGAAAACAATGAAACTGCAAAAGCTTTTATAAGTCTATTACCACAAGAATTTAATATGAATGAGTTAAATGGTAACGAAAAATATGTGTATATGGAAAAATCATTACCTACAAATTCAGCAAATCCTAAACATATTGAAAGTGGAGATATAATGCTTTATGGTGATGACTGCTTAGTTATTTTTTATAAATCATTTGATACAAATTATAGTTATACAAAAATAGGACATATTGACAATTTACCTGATTTAGGAAGTGATAGTGTAGTTGCTAAATTTGAAAAGTAAGTAAAGTTAAAAAACAGAATTTATTATTTGGATTAAATTTTTTATAGTTTTAAACCAAGTAAAATCAACAAAACTTACTTACAGGTAACTATATTACGAAAAAGTGCGTACTTCTTAAATATAAAATACTCTGCTATAATGCAAATAGAATAAAAATTTAGGAGGTATTAGAAATGGAAAATTGGGCTTATGGTTTTAGTTTAAATCACGAAGGAGCAGGAGTTGGAACAATCTATTATTCAAAAAAATATTTTGAAAGAAAAGGTATAGTAAATCCTGCAAATGCAAAACCTTATTCAGATGAAGAAATAAACACAATAAAAAGTGGAGCAATAGAAGGTGCAACAAATTATACAAGTAATGTTCCTGAAAATGCAATAGTTGGAATGAATGTTTTAAATAGTGATAAAGTATTTTGGTATGATGAAGAAAATTCAAATAAAATACTAGCAGTAGCAGATCCATTATTACTTGATAAAGAAACAGGAAATATGAAAAATGCAAATGGAAAAGTTGTTGCTAAAGCTATGTAGGTAGAAAGGAAAAGAAAATTATGGCAAAAGTTTATACAGAATGTCCAGTAGAATATACTGCATCAATATTATCAAATAAGTGGAAATGTTTAATATTAAGAGATTTACTTACAGGAACAAAAAGATTTAATGAATTAAATAAATCTATTATTGGAATATCTGCAAAAGTATTAACAGAGAATTTAAGAGAACTTGAAAATGATGGTATTGTAAATAGAAAAACTTATGCTGTAGTTCCACCAAAAGTAGAATATTCATTAAGTTCAAAAGGAGAAGAATTAAAGCCAATAATTGATTTAATGAAAGATTTTGGAAATAAGTATAAAAACAAAAAGTAAAATGTGATATAATGGGCTGATACAAAGTATCAGCTTAATTTAGTTAAATGTATGAAATATAATTTTTATTCAGCTCCACGAGAAATAAAATAAAGGGTGGTATTTATGGAAAAAATAGATTATCTAATTGAATATTTGCTAAAAGAATCTGGCAGAAACAATTTTGACTATGCTAATAGAGATAAAAAATCATTATATAGGGCTTTAGTTAATGTAAGACAAGCAAATCCTATATCAAATGAATTTTTAAGAGCCGAAGATGAATATTTACAAGAGGAATTACAAAAAGCAAATATAACTAATGTAGAAAATATAAAAACAATAAAAGAACGATATAAAGAATCCAATTTATTAAATAGCAATAAGATTTGTTTATGGCGTGGAGATATAACAAAATTAAAAATTGAAGCAATTGTAAATGCAGGAAATTCACAGGGATTAGGTTGCTTTATGCCAAATCATAATTGCATAGATAATCAAATAAATACATTTGCAGGAGTTAGACTTCGTTTAGCTTGTAATGAAATTATGAAAGAATTAAACTATAATCTTGAAACAGGAAAAGCAATAATAACAAAAGGTTATAATCTGCCAAGTAAATATGTTATTCAAACAGTTGGACCGATAATAGAAAACGAAGTTACAGAAAATAAAAAAGAAGAACTTACAAATTGCTACAAAAACTCTTTGAGTTTAGCAGTAGATAATGAAATTAAAACAATAGCATTTCCTTGTATTTCAACAGGAGTATTTAGATTTCCAAAAGATTTAGCAAGTAAAATTGCATTAAAAACAGTAGATAGCTTTATAAGTGAAAATCAAGACAAGATAGATAAAGTTGTGTTTAATCTTTGGAGCAACGAGGATGTGATGATATATGAAAAAAACATTAAATGATATAAAAGATTTAATAAATAAAGCCGATTGTATTTTGATAGGCGCAGGAAGTGGATTATCAAGTTCAGCAGGATTAGAATATTCAGGAAAAAATTTTGAAAGTAACTATAAAGACTTTATAGATAAATATAATTTTGAAGATTTATATTCAGCATCATTTTATCCATTTAATACTCAAGAAGAAAAATGGGCATTTTGGGCAAGACTAATTAAACTAAACAGATTTAATAAAGAGCCTTTAAAATTATATTGTGATATATATAATTTAGTAAAAGATAAAGAATATTTTGTAATTACTACGAATGTAGATGGTCAATTTGAAAAAGCAGGATTTAATAAAGAAAACATATTTGCAACTCAAGGAGATTATGTTTATTTACAATGTGAAAAGGATTGTCATAATAAATTGTATTATAATGAAGAATTAGTAGAAAAATGGCTTGTTAATACAAATGATTGCAAAATACCAAGTGATTTGGTAATGAAATGCCCTATTTGTAAAGGAAATATGGATATGAATTTAAG
Source organism: uncultured Clostridia bacterium (assembly GCA_947581825.1). Taxonomy (GTDB): domain Bacteria; phylum Bacillota; class Clostridia; order TANB77; family CAG-508; genus CANPVP01. The sequence continues at coordinate 50,215 of CANPVP010000005.1, forward strand.
AAAAGATGCTTATTTTGTTCAAGATGAAAATTGGTATAAACAAGATAAAAGATATAGTGAATTTTTAGATAGAAATAAGAACAAAAATGTATTGTTACTTGAATTTGGAGTAGGATTTAATACACCTGGAATTATAAGATTTCCATTTGAGCAAATGATACTGGACAATAAAAATTGGACTTTAGCTAGATTTAATAAAGATACAAGAAGTTTTTATAATTTAGAAGATAGAATCATAGAAATACAAGAAGATATTAAAAAGTTTATTGAAGAAAAGGAAATTTAAAAATGATAATAAATACAGGAATGAGAACTGATATACCAGCTTTTTATTCTAATTGGTTATTAAATAGAATAAAAGAAGGGTTTGTATATGTTAGGAATCCATATTATAAAAATCAAGTAACTAAATATAGTTTAAATCCAGAGGTAGTGGATTGCTTAGCTTTTTGTACTAAAAATCCACATCCGTTAATTTCTTATTTATCGGAATTAGATAAATATAAACAATTTTGGTTTGTAACGATTACACCTTATGGAAAAGATATAGAGCCAAATGTTCCAGATAAAAGGCAAGTAATTAGTGATTTCAAAAAGCTATCAGAACATCTTGGAAAAAATGCAGTAGCAGTTCGTTATGATCCAATTTTTATAAATGAGAAATTTGATGTAAATATGCACATCAAATGTTTTGAAAAACTGTTAAATGAGCTTAAAGGTTATACAGAAGATTGTACTATTAGTTTTTTAGATTTGTATGAAAAAGTAAAAAGAAACGCACCTGATTTAAGAGTGCCAACAGAAAAAGAGCAGATACAAATTGCAAAAGCATTTTCAAAAATAGGAAAACAAAATAACATTATAATACATTCTTGCTGTGAAAAAGAGTTTTTAAAAGATTATGGATTAGATATAACTGGATGTATGAGTAAGAAAATAGTTGAGAAAGCAATAAAAAACGAATTAAAGGCACCAAAAAATAATAGCAAAAGAAATATGTGTAATTGTTTAATGGGGAATGATATAGGTGCATATAATACTTGTATGCACTTGTGTAAATATTGTTATGCAAATGCAAATACTGGTCTAGTTAGAGAAAATATAAAAAAACATAATCCTAAATCTCCATTTTTAATTGGAGAAGTGGAATCAGAAGATATAATAACAGAGGCTAATCAAAAAAGTTGGTTAAATACAGATAAACAGATTAGCTTTTGGAATTAGCAGTAAATTAAAATTTATCTGAAACAAGCAATTGATAGTATATAAAAAATAAAATAATAATAAGTTAAGACGGTGCAAGTTTACTTGCACCGTCTTAAGTAGAGATATTTAAGGCTGATGATGTTGTTACAGCTACCTTAAGAAATTTGGAGGCATAACACTGTGAGTATACACAAATCCACCTATTTCTGGAGCTGTAAGTCTAATGAGATGGTCGTTATGTTCTACTCTGCGAAGAGTGGCATCATTATTTGACTTCATTTCGAGAGTAATTCCTTCAGTGAAGCCGAGCAGATGCCCTGGAAATACATCGATTTGTTGATTAGGGTGTAACCTAGTTTCTTCAATACCACCATAGGCTAGCAGCATTACATAACCATTACCAGAAAAGCGCTGAAACGTGTTGTCAGTCATAGAAAATTGTCTCACTAAATAGTCAATATGCTTATCAAAAGACTGATGGTAAAGCTTTGCTTTTACATCTAGTGAAGCAGCAAGAAATGAACCTCTAACTGCACAGAATGGGCCATGTGGTCTTTGGATTTCTGTACTTCCAAAAATACTTTTTGGAAAAGTATCTCCGAAATCAACAAAGGTTTCATCGGCACTCAAGGGGGTAGCATTCCAGCATATAATTGTGCCCTTAAAAGAACTACTGAGAATTAATTGCTGATTGTCTGCGAGAGCTTCATAAATAACATAAGAGTGTTCTCCCATGCCCATGTTGCTCATCTCTATTGTCTGTTTGGTGTCAGCGTTAAATCTTGCACACAGCTGTCCTATAAGAGTGGATCTCCTGGGAATTTCTTGATCGTTCCCTCGAAAATCTGCTAGCGTAGCTATCCGGCGTGAAATTCCTCCACTACGATTGCTACTCGCAATTGGGGATGAAGCTTGAGTCGAATCGGGTTCTACATAGAATTTTGTACCTGCAGGTATATTAGAAATAGATACCTTTGGTGCAACAGTGCCAGGTTCTGATACATCGTAACAGATACCTTTTCCATCTACCAGTTTACTCATGATAAATACCTCCTGCCAAATTATTGGCGTTTTTATATTCTACACCCATCAAATGACGAGAATAGTGCATTTATTATATCATTTTTTTTTCATATAGTCAAAATTCTGGCGGGATATATTAATATCTATATGAAATTTCAAATATCAAGATGTGTTTATTCAGGCAATAGACTTTATAAAAAAAGATGATTATGATATAATATGCAAAAAAATACATTAATAGGGAGTAGGGAAAATTATGAATATAAGAGATTTCATTTATTATATGCCGATAATAATTTCAATTATAGGTATTGTATCAATAGCTCTTGCACTAAAAACAAAAGATAAGAAGAGTAATAAATGCATTATTGTCATGAATATAATAAACATAATATATTTGATTAGCATATCGTTAATAATTCCTATGTTATTGCCAATTATAGTTGATTTAGGTATTATAATAATTTGGTTCCTTTCTTTTTGTGGTGGAATTTTGTATATAATATCTATTAGTATTTGCTTGTTTAAAAGAAAAAAATTGGAAGATATCACAAAAAATAAGAATATGTTTAAATATGTTTTGATAATAGTATTAATTCCGATTATATTATTTATGATAATCTTAGGAAGAGAAATATATTTAATAAATAATAGTAATGTTTTATTATCATATTATTCAGCAGGAAATGGTGGATTTGGCGATTCAGATGAATTTACTTATGTAATAAATGATAAGTATTGCAAGGAAATTAGCATTGCTATTAGATATAGTAATTTATTTATACCAAAAAGTGCTAGAGAAATAGATGAAGATGAACTTGAAAGTTTAGGATATAATATTGTTTTAGATAATGATAATTATATTTTAATATATAAAAATAATGAATTAATCCATAAAGAAAGAATTAATGAAAGCTATTTTAATATTGATCTGAAAAAAATATATTATAATGACTAGTATTAAGTTTAAGAAACGAGGGATAGAAATGGAAGAATATTTAGAATTTGCAAAAGATATTGCATATCAGGCAGGTAAAATAATGCTTAAATATTTTAATCAAAATAATGGTGCTAGTTATAAAGGCGATAAAACAATTGTAACTATTGCCGATACAGAAATTAATTCTTATTTAATTAAAAGAGTAAAAGAAAAATATCCTGAACATAGTGTAGATGGTGAAGAAGAACAATTTGGAAAAAGTAATTTTGTATGGGTATGTGATCCAGTGGATGGAACAGCTATGTATGCTAGACATATACCAGTAGCAGTATTTTCTTTAGCATTAGTAATTGATGGCGTTCCAAATGTTGGAGTAGTTTATGACCCTTTTACAGACAGTTTATATACGGCAATTAAAGGAAAAGGTGCTTATAAAAATAATGAAAAAATATTGGTAAATGATTATACTTTAGATGATATTAGAACGGTATGCCATTATGATTTATGGCCTAGTGCAGATTATAATATATCTAAAGCTGTACAAGAGTTAGAGCACAAAGCTTATTTTATTGGCTTAGGAAGTGTTATAAGGGCGTGTATGTGTGTTGCTTCTGGAGATTTTACTCTTGCAATTTTTCCAGGTACTAAACATAAAAATTGTGATATTGCAGCAGTTAAAGTAATAGTTGAAGAAGCAGGTCGGAAAAGTTACCGATTTATTTGGGAATGAACAGAGATATGATCAAAGCATAAATGGTTCGATAATAAGTAATGGAAAAGTACATGATGAAGTTGTTGATACAATAAAAAAATATATTATTAAGGAGTAGACTATGAATAAATATATAATAGTCATACTGTAAGAAAATAAAAAGTAGAAATTTGTAGGTGAAAACGATGAAGCTATGTGATATAAAAAATACTCAAGATGTATATCAGTTTATAGACGAAAATATAGAATATGGTTGGATAGATATTAATGGAAGTAAACATTTGAATACAATGAAGGATTTTAGAAAAATATATAAAACTTTATCGATAGATGAAATATTGAAATATAAGGTAGGAACATGTATCGAGCAAGTAAATTTAATACATTATTTATTAAATCAATTAAATGTTAAAAATAAAATGTTTTGTTGCAGGATTTTTGAACCAGATGATTATGGCAATCTAGAGGAAGAAGAACATATGCATTGTTTTATACTTTATTATGAAAATGGAAAAGTATATCATATGGAACATCCAAATTTTGAAAGAAAAGGAATTTATGAATATAATTCAGAAGATGAGGCAATAAAAACTATAGTAGATTATTACATAAAATTAAGAGGTGGCAAAGACAGTCCTACAAAAGAATTCTTTGAAGTACCAGTTGGTATTAGTTTTAAAGAATTCAATAAATATATTAATCATCTCTAAATAAGTGTCAAAATAAATCTTTAATCATAAAATATACAAATTATGATTGGAGGTTTGTTTTTTTATGGATTACGAAGTGATGATGAATGGAAATGTAAGAATAGGTGAGTATGCACCAGAATTTGAGGCTAATAGCACATTTGGTAATATATCTTTAAAAGATTTTAAAGGAAAATGGTTAGTTTTATTTTCACACCCAGGAGATTTTACCCCCGTATGTACAACTGAAATGATAGCATTTTCTAATGCATATCCATACTTTCAAGAAAGAAATACAAATTTATTAGGATTAAGCGTAGATAGTAATCCTTCTCAAGAAGAGTTGCAAAAGTTACCAACAAAAATAGGACAAGCAATCACCTGCTATATAAAACATTATTATTAACATAAATTTCATAAATAAAAACATAATACATTAATAGGTAAGCTAGCACTTCGCTTGACAAAATTAAAATTTGAATGTTATATTTAATATAGTGAATTTAATCTTAGATAATCTATGGAGTTTAGGTCAATTTTTTCATCAAACATAGAATTTACTTAGAATAGAAAATACAATATTAAAGGAGAGAATAAAAAGGTGAATAAAAAAATTATAGTATTATTTATAGCAACAATAGTATTAGTTATATTAATTTTGCTAATCATTTTTTTGGGAAATATAAATTATAAACCTAATGAAACTAATAATATAGAAGGGAATATTGCAAACGATAGGAATATTAATAGTTTAGTTGTGGGGGATATTGTACAGTATATCCCTAATGGTTACTATATAGCAGAAAACCAATATACTGGTTATGAAAAAAATCAAATATTAAATAGTCAAAATGATGATTTTAAAATAACTGAATGGTATGTTTATGAAATAGATAAAGAAAATGTAACATTAATATCAAAAAATGCCACAAATGGAACTTTATATTTAAATGGTTATAATGGATATAATAATGCTGTAAAAATACTTAACGAAGCATGTAAGTCATTATATTCAGATACCCAAAAGGGAATAACAGCACGAAGTATAAATATTACTGATATCGAAAATCATATTAATAAGGAATTTATTAAAGAATTCAATGAAGAATTTGATGATGATGATTATCATGCATATGATATAGAACATAGTTATTATCCTAATATATACATTAATGAAAAAAAGAGTGTAATAGATAATAGAGAAAATTTTAATGGGCTAAGAAATAGTGAACAAACTGATTTTATTTTCGGATATACACAAGGAAAAGAATTGAAGCCATATAACACTGCAAGAGAAGGTTATGACATAGATAATCCATTATTTGACCAGATTAATAAAAAAATTATTATTGGTGATCAAACAAACAATTTTGACTTGCAAGATGTGTGGATTGCTTCACGTTCTTGCACGTGTAATATTTATGATGGTTGCTATTTTCAAATATATAAATTAGAAGTACCTGTTGGAGATAGTAATGCAAGTGTATGGTCAGATACTCTATTTAGATCCGATAATTCAAGTGATGAAGCGAATAATACAATTCGTCCAATAATTGAAACATCATTTTCTCATTTTACAAAATTAGAAAATGGGAAGTGGAAAATTAATTAAATTTTATATTGAAATATATTACTAATGTATATAGTATAAATTTTATAAATAAAAATATAATACTATTAATAGATAAATTTAACATTTTACTTGACAAAATCAAGATTAAAATGTTATACTATCTATAGTAGATCGTACCTCGGATAACCTACGGGCCCGGGGTCATTTTTTTAAACAACAGGAGGTAAATATTGGAAAAAATATTTAGAACAATAGATGAACAAATAGAAATATTAAAGTCTAGGAATATTGTTATAGATGATTATGAAAAAGCATATAAACTTTTATCAAAAAATAATAATTATTATTTAATTAATGGATACAAAAATTTATTTCTTAATAATACAAGTAAAGAAGAAAAATATATTAAAAATACAACATTAGAAGAAATCTATGCTCTATATCAATTTGATAAAAATATAAAAATTAATTTTTTAAAATACTTACTACTAATTGAAAATGAAATTGATACTTATATTGCATATGAATTTTCAAAATCATATGGACATAAAGATTATTTAGTTCTTAAAAATTTTAATAATTCTAATTATAAAAAATCCCTTATTGAAAAATTTATAAAAGATGTTAATTTAGAAATTGAATATCAATATAAAAATTCTAACGAAATGATTATGCACTATTTAGATAACTATAAGTATATTCCTTTATGGGTGTTAGTTAGAGTATTATCATTTGGAAAAATTTCAAAATTTTTTAGTTTAATGAAACCAAAAGAGCAAAATGCAATCAGTAGAAAATATAATTTAAGAATACATGAATTTATAATAATATTACATAATTTAACATTAATTAGAAATGTTTGTGCACATGATGAAAAGCTATATGATATAAAAATGAAGAATAGAATTTCATCTACTATTTATCATAAAAAACTTAAGATTGAAAATAAGAAAGGTAATTATCAATATGCTACAAGAGATTTATTTTCAATAGTTATTTCTTTGAAATTATTATTAGAAGAGGAACAATTTAGAGCATTTTATACTGAATTAATAAAAAGTATTAATACATTAGAAAAAGAACTAAAAACAATATCGATTGATAATGTTTTATATAAAATGGGATTTCCTAAAAATTATAAAAAATTGTTAAAACTGTAATGAAAAAATTTATATATGATGGAGTAAAATTTATTCTATTATTTCAAAATCCAATAATAAATTTATCTCTCGGAGAGCAAAAAAGGTTTTAGGAGATTTTCTCCTAAACAGCAAAAAGGGTGTCAAAACACCAAGCTGGCGAATATTGGGCATTAAAAAATATCCACTATTCGTTTTCTTTTTTTATACCCTTTTTTCTTTATTTGTCCCCATTTTGATTAAATTAAAAAAATCTATGTTATTTTATTAATAATTTAAGAATAAAAAAAGTTATTTTTCTAATTAAATTTTAATAAAATTTACGAAGGTGAATAAATGTGAAAAAAAATAACACAGATAAAAAAGAGCAAGTTTTTTGTATATTTAATAATGATAAAGAAAATATAAATATACAAATAGAAAAAAGTTTTATTGCATATTTAAAAGATTCAATTAAAGATAATAAAAAAGATTGCTGATTTAAATAAATAACGTTATAATTATTCTGGCAGGTGATTGCTAGAATAATGGGAGGTGCAAATGAATTTTAGCAATCAAATTATGAATAATAAAATTTTTAAAGTAGGAATATATATACGTTTATCGCGTGAAGATGGAGATAAATTAGAAAGTGATAGTATTTCTAATCAAAGAGATATTCTGCAAAGATATATAAAAGAAAATCAACTTGTTTTAATAGATGAATACAAAGATGACGGAATATCTGGCACAACATTTGATAGACCTGATTTTAATAGAATGATAAATGATATTGAAAATAAAAGAATCAATATGGTAATTACCAAAGATTTATCAAGACTTGGAAGAGATTATATAAAAACAGGGTATTACATAGAAAACTATTTTCCAGAAAAAAGTGTTAGATATGTTTCTATATTAGATGGAATAGATACATTTTTAGAAAGTAACAATAATGATGTAACACCTTTTAAAGCTATTATAAATGATATGTATGCAAAAGATATTTCTAAAAAAATAAAAGGAGTTTTAAGAGAAAAAGAATTAAAAGGAGAATATCTGGGAAGTATTGCTCCATATGGATACAAAAAAAGTACTACTCAAAAAAATAGATTAGAAATCGATAAAAGTGTATCTTATATTGTAGAAAAAATATTTGAACTATATTTACAAGGAAATGGACTGCAGAAAATATCGAATATTTTAGATAAAGAAGGAATTGATCCTCCAAGCAAATACTTTAATTTAAAACATCAAAGAACAACATGGAGTCCTAAAACAATAAGAGCAATTCTTGTAAATGAAGTATATATTGGAAATACTGTACAAAATAAATGTGTTTCAGTTTCATATAAAGTAAAAAAGCGAAAACCTAAGGATGAAAATGAATATATAAGAGTAAAAAATACACATGAAGCAATTATTTCAAAGGAGAATTTTATAAAGGCACAAGAAATTTTAAAAAGTAAAAAAAGCCTATCAACTCCAAAACATGATGAATTATTAAAAGGACTAATCTTTTGCCATAATTGTGGGAGACAACTTAGAATTTGTTATCGAGGTAAAACAAAAAAGATTGGCTATATAGATTGTAGTTTAGCAAGAGGAAAAGACAAAAAATGTAAAACATGTAACTATAATTACAATAAATTTGAAAATAAAGTGCTTAATAATATAAAAGATATAGTTAATGCCTTTTGTGATAAAAATGCTTTAAAATTGATATATGAAAAAAATAAAGATAGTTATAATCAGCTTATTAAAAAAGAAGAACAAAAATTATTAGTTATAAAAAACAAAATACAAGATATATCAAAAAAACTAGATAAAATGTATATGGATAATTTAAATGGAATGATAACAGACAATGACTATTTTAGATATTCGAAAGATTTTATAAAGCAACGAGAAAAACTTGAAAATAACTGCAAAGACATACAAGATAAAATAAAAATATTACAAAATAAAATTCAAATAAATCAAGATAAAGAAAGAACTAATCAAGTCATTGAAGAATTTTTAAAATTTAAAAATCCAAGTAAGAAAGTATTATTTGAATTAATAGATAAAATAGAATTAGATGAGTTTAAAAACATATACATATACTTTAATTTTTCAGAATTAAATATTGTGAAAGAAGGGTTAAGCAATATGAACTTCATCCAAAGTGCATAGTTAAAATTATATTGGTAACTTTAGCAATGCTTCACATTTAGCATGGGTATATGACATATATAACAGAGCAGGAGTAGAAGTTCCTTTTCCGATAATAGCAGATAGAAATGGAAGTATAGCTAGAAAGTATGGAATGATATCAAATAGCATTGATAATACAGCAACTGTTAGAAATGTGTACATAATTGATGATAAAGGGATAATACGTGCTATACTAATTTATCCAATGGAAACTGGAAGATTCATTCCAGAAATTATAAGAATAATAGATGCTTTGCAATTTCATGATAAGAATAATCTTTCAACAGCAGCAAATTGGATGGTAGGAAATCCAGGAATAAGACCAGTTCCTAAAACATATAAAGAATTAACCGAAAGGGTAAATGATTTACAGAAAAATGATAATGGTATGAGTTGGTACTTAAGTTTTCAAAAAGATGTTAAAAAAATAGAAGATAACAAATAGAAAAATAAAAGTTGAAAAAAATTTTTGCTATTGTTATAATTTTTTTGAAAAAATGAACCAAAGAGATTTTGAAACAAGTCTAATATACAAAGGAGAGGATTTTAATGGATAAAAAATCAAAAATTATCATAACTTTATTAGTATTAATAATATTAGGACTAATAACTTTTTTAGTGGTAGACAAGGTAATTGTAAAGAATTCAGAACAGAAAAATGGTGATAAAGTTTCATCAACATCTGCTACCAACAGCACTAATGAGTCTACAGATAATAACACTACAATAGGAGATAATGAAGGAATTGATATAACAAATACACAAGAAAATTCAGACGAGCAAAATACATTAAAAGAGGATAAAGACAAAGAATATGTTTATGATGTAGAATATGAAAGTAATGTATCAAAAGAATCATATAAAATTGGTAATAGGACTTTATATTTAAAAGATATAAAAGTTCCATACATAAACATAAAATCAGATGATGCAGAAAAAGCAAACAAGGAAATAGAAGATGTTTATAAACAAGCAATTAAACAATATAATAATGGAATATCAGATGAAACAAGCTATGTAGATGAATGTAGTTATCATTATTATATTAATGATAATGTATTATCAGTAGTTATAAGATGGGCTTTTGGAGCAACGGATGTTCCAGAGGATAATTATTATACATGTAACTTTGATTTAAAAACAGGTAAAAAATTAGAATATAGCGAAGTATATAAAAATGCAGGATTCGATTCTAGTAATATAGATTCAAAAGTTGAAAGTGCAATTAATACAAAAATGAAAGAAAAATCTAAAGATATGAAAGACGAAAATTATCCAGAAGGAACAAACTTTGATACTTATGATAAAGAGAGTAAGGATAATTATAAAGAAGATGTAAAAAATAATACTTTAAAATATTTCTTATCAGAAGATGGTAAACTAAATGTAGTGGTTGAATTGAGCATACCTGCAGGTAGAGGCGAATTCCCTACTATTATTGAAATATACAAATAGTTTTATATAACCATCATTATTAACAAGTTAATTTGGTTTTAAAACAAGTGGAATTAACAATGGGTGATATAATAAAATAAAAATCTAAAAGGGGATAAACGGATGAATTTAGAATTGGTTGAAAAAGCTAAAGAAGGAGATGAAATCTCCTTCAATCAATTAATTGAACAAAATAAATATAAAATTTATAAAACAGCAAAATCAATCTTAAAAGATGAGGATGATGTATGTGATGCAATACAAGAAGCACTTATAAGAGCATATAATAATATTAATAAATTAGAAAAAAACGAGTACTTTACAACTTGGATTATAAGAATAGTTATTAATAAATGTTATGATATTGCCAAAGCAAATCAAAAGAAAAATCCTAAAGTGGTAGAGTTCAAAGAAGCTGAAACAATACAAGTCTATGATAAATATAATGAATCTGTTTTGGAACAAGTATTGAAAAAGTTGGATGATGATTTAAAAACAGTAACGGTATTATATTATTATGATGATTTAGCAATAAAAGATATTGCTAAAATACTAAATATCCCTGGAGGTACAGTAAAGTCTAAATTATCAAGAGCAAGAAACAAACTATATGAAATGTTGAGAGAGGAGGAAGTCTAGATGGAAGATAATGAAAAAGATAAATTTATAAAAGAGACATTACAAAAAGATAAAATTATTTCTAGTAAGGCAGAAAATATTTTTGACAGCATTGACTATAGTAAAAGAAATCCAGAGATAAAGAAAAGTACTTGGAAAGGTAAGATACTCACAATGGCTGCAGGTTTTGCCGTAGTTGTTGTATCTGCAGGAGCAGCTATATATGTTAATAAAGATAAATTAACAGATAAATATATTGTAGCTGAAGAAAAACATACTACTGAAATAAAAGGGCAGAAAATAACAACATCAAAAAATGAAGAAATAGAAATACTAAGTAAAGAAGTAGAAGAAGATAATTTTTCTGTAATAAAAGAATTAGAAGACGAATATGTTAAAGTTGTTTTGACCAGTGATAATAGGGTTTTAATAAAATTGAACGAAGCATTTATCGAAACAATTAATTGGAAAGGAAATTCAGATAAATATTATGAAGTAGAAGGTATCATTAATAAAGTAAAAGACATTGCACTTGAAAAAGGATCTGCAATTATGTTACTCATAGAGGATGGAACCGTTGAATGTGTTCAGATTTTCAATGATGAAAATGTTCAAAAAAATGAATTGTATTTTTATAATCAAGGAAAAGTTGAAGGTCTAGAAAATATAAAAGAATTTAAACAAAACGAAGAGCCAATTGAGAATTCTGAAGAAACATATTCTAGTGTAAATGCAGTAAGAGAAGATGGAGAAGAAAAGAAAATAGAAATTGGCAAGTATAATAATATGGATAAAAGCAATTACGAAGAAGTAAAATTTGATTCACAAGATGGAACAAAAAAATATACAATAGAGGCACAAGATGGAAAATATGTTCAAGCAAGTGGTTGGGCAGGAGCATCAAATAATGTATATTATATATATGATGACAGCTTGTATCATATGGAATTAACAGATGGTAAAAAAACAAGAATTGCAACTGGTGTAGATGATATATGGATAGACGAATCAATGGAAAATCAAATAATAGCTAAAGCTAAAGAAATCGGCTTTGTATTACATAGAAAAGATCAATATATAAAAATATGCGATTGGGATGTTAGCAAATCTCCTGTAATAGATGTAAAAGAAAATGATGATATCATATTAACTCTAAAAAAAGATAAAAGCATAACAATAGAATTTAAAACAGATAGACTAAAAAAAGTTATTAAAGAAGATAATTATTTTGAGGAGAATTTTATATATAATTTCTATGCAGATAATTGTTGCAAAGTAGATGAAAAAACAGGAAGATATTATGCAAATGCTGATATGATATATTTAGATAAAGTAGGAATAGATAACAAATATGGAATAGCATATGCAACAAAAAATAAAGTTGTAACATTAGATTTATATGAATATATGAAGCAAGATATTAAGGCAGATTTTAATGTAAATGCTGTATATTATTGTGTCGATTATGAAGATAATATAAAGAAATTAGAAAGTGATAAAGGAACAATTACTTTTGATGATGGAGAAAAAGCAAAATGTGGAATATTAAAAATAACTTTAGATGAAGGAACGGTAGAATATAGTATTATAAGAGCAGATGGATTAAATAAAAGAGGTGGAGAACTCGAAGAACCAGATAAAACAAAAACTGTTTTTCAAGATTTATAATTATCAAAGAAAACTTACAATCATCAGTTGTAAGTTTTCTTTTTGTATATTATAATATTAAAAAAAAAAGAAACAGGTGATATTTTTGAAGAGAGATGACTATATTAGTTGGGATGAATATTTTATGGGAATAGCGCTATTGTCTGCTAATAGAAGTAAGGATCCTAATACACAAGTAGGAGCTTGTATAGTAAGTAAAGATAATAGAATTTTGTCAATAGGATATAATGGAGCACCAAGGGGGTTACATGACGATGTTATGAAATGGGATAGAGAAGGTAGTGTTATTGATACTAAATATGCATATGTTTGTCATGGAGAATTAAATGCAATATTAAACTACAGAGGAAATTTGGAAGGAAGTAAAATATATGTTGCGTTATTTCCTTGCAATGAATGTGCAAAAGCTATTATACAAGCAGGAATAAAGGAAATTATATATAAAGATGATAAATATGCAGATACAGATTTAATCAAAGTATCAAAGATGATGTTAGATACGTGTGGAGTTAAATATAAAAAATATAAATCAACCAATAGAAAATTAACATTGGAATTATAAAAAAAAATAAAAAAAATCTTGCGTATAAAAATTGGTTATGTTATCATAATTTTATGAATAAAAATTTTTAATTATTTTGAAGGGAGAAAAAAATGGAAGAAGAACAAAAATTCGAAGTGCAACAACCAGGGGGTCCAAACAAAAAAAAGTCAAAAAAAGGACTAATAATAGCTATAGTAATAATATTAATATTAGCTGTAGCAGGAGGAGTATGTTGGTATTTCTTTTTTAATAAGGATACTAAACTACAAATGTCAGAAGAATCAAAAGTTAGCAATGCTGCTAATAAGGTAAGTTCAAAATTAGAGGAAATAACAGAAGGTTATACAAAATCTGAACCAAGAAAAATATCAAAAAATTTAGCAGAAAAACCATTTAAAACAAATGTTACAGTAACAGGTTCAATAAATAATTTTACTATGACAGGTGTAGACAGTTCTAGTGTAGAAATAATAAAACAAGCAATTGCTGGTCAAGAAGTAACAGGAGAAGTACAAGGAAATGTTAAAGAAGGTAAATTTTTTGGAAAACTTACAGCTGCAGGTCAAGAAATTGGAGATTTAGTATTTAATAACAATGTAGCAGCTGTTAAATTACCATCAGAAGAAAAATATTATGCTTTATTTAAAGATTCTCTAGCATCAAGTGCACAATATAGTGAATTAGCAGAAATATTTGAAATGTCAAAATATCTAACAGCTGATTCAATGAATTTAGAAAAATACAGCTTTTCAGAAAATGATAAAAAACATTTTACAGATACATATGGAAATATATTTAAAGATTCTATAAATAAAGATAATATTAAAAAGGAATCAGCAGAAGTTACTGTTGATGGAAAAACAGAGAAATGTGATAAAATCACATATACTTTAAATACTGAAGATATTAAAAATTTATTAAAGAAATATGTAGAAACAATTAAAAATGATACAGAAGGGCAAGATATTGTTCTAAATAAATTCCTTGATATGGCTGATGAAATGAAAGTCTTTGATACGTTAGCAGAAAATGGTATGACTGGAATGTCAAAGGATTCTATTAAGAGCATGGTTAAAAATTATATGCCTCAAATCCTTGAGAGCTTAAATGAAGCAATAGATGAAATAGCTATAGAGAAAGTGGAAGTTGTTGTTTATGCAACTAATACTACAACTTATAAAGTTGAAGCTGGAATCTATCAAGGAACAAACTCAATGAAATTAATAGCAGAATTAAGAGATAAAGGTATAAATGTTGTAGTAAATTACATGGACAAAGAAGTAGTGAAATTCGATTTAGAAGATGGAAATGAAGGATTAAAAGCTACTATAGAATTTTCAGGAGCAAAAATTGAGGCAACATATAAAAAAGAAAATAATGAAGAAACAGTTACAATAAAAGCTGATTTGACAGCTTTAGTAGGAGAAAATGCAAATGCAGAAGTAACAGTTAAGGAAACAGTAAATGAAGATACAGAGACTAAATTAGATGATAATGTAAATATGACATTAAAAGTAAATGCAACAGGAGTTAATATAGATGTAAGCTTAAATGCAAAAACTGTAACAGAAATAGTAGATAGCATAACAGTTCCAGAAGTAACAACTACAAATGCAATAGATGTAGTAAAAGAAGGATACTTAGATAAAATGATGAGTGGATCATCAACATTACCAACAACACCATCATTGCCAACAAACACAACACCAAGTACAACAACACCAGATACAACAACTCCAAGTACAAATACAACAACAAATACAACAACAAATACAACAACAAATACAACAACAAATACAACAACAAATACAATAACAAATACAACAACAAATTCTACTACAGATACTAATGTAAATATAAATACAGCAATTCCATCAAATACAAATACAAATAATACAACAGGAGTATAATTAAGAATGAAATTATATAAGACAAGGTGCTTATGCATCTTGTCTTTTCTTGTATTTATACACTTTAAAACCAAAAATTGCTATCAAAAATATCAAAAAATTATATCAAAATTTGTTGAATTATAAATAAAAAAAGAATATAATTTAAAAAGGAAAAAGAGGCGAGAAAAATGGATTTTAATTTGTTGGAAATAGAAACAAGTAAAACACATAAAACAATGAAATTATTAATTATATTAATAATTTTGGTTTTTATTTCTATAATATGTATTTTTTCAACAATGGTTTTAAAAGTTAACGGAATAGATGTAGTCGCTTTTTTTAAAAATAGAAATGTAGTTTTAGCTTCAACAGACGAAAGTAATAATATAAATAATTCAAATAATAATGAAGCAGTAGATGAAACGAATGAGCAAGAAGAGCATATGCAACAATTAATTGAAAAATTACCTAAAATGAATCAAGAAGGAGTTCAAAAAATAAAGAATATATATAAAGGTGGTAGTTCAGATAATAAAATTGCATATTTAACATTTGATGATGGACCATCTAAATCCACAACTCCTCAAATATTAGATGTACTAAAAGAAAATAATGTCAAAGCAACTTTTTTCGTATTGGGACAAAACGCAGAAATAGCACCAGATATAGTTAAAAGAGAATATGAAGAGGGGCACTATGTTGCAAATCATAGTTATTCACATGAGTATTCAAGCATTTATGGTAAAAAAGAGAATGTTTTAGCGGAATATAATAAAGCAGAAAAAGCAATAAAAAAAGCTTTAGAAAATGAAGAGTATTCAAGCGGATTATTCAGATTTCCAGGAGGATCTGTTGGGGGCACATATAGTGAAGTAAAAAGTGAAGCTAAAGAATTGCTAAAAAAGAATAATGTAGCATATTTAGATTGGAATGCATTAACATCTGATGCTGTTGCAGGAACTGATAAAAAAGGAATGATAAAGTCTTTAAAAGAAACAGTAGAAGGAAATGATATAGTAGTTATATTAATGCATGATATAAAACAAGATACAGCAGATCTCTTACCAGAAATTATTCAATATTTAAGAGATGAAGGATATCAATTTAAAAATATATATGATATAATTCAATAGGTAAATTTTAAATGAGGTATTGTGTAAGATTATTTTCACAATGCTTGGTTCAAGAAAGGAAAGGTGTTTAATATGCCATTAGTAACAACAAAAGAAATGTTTGAAAAATCAATGAAAGAAGGGTATGCAATTGGTGCTTTTAATGTTAACAATATGGAAATAATACAAGGAATTGTAGATGCAGCACAAGAAGAACATTCACCAGTTATTTTACAAGCTTCATCAGGAGCAATAAAATATGCTAGACCAAACTATTTAAAGAAAATGGTAGAAGCAGCTGTTGAAGAAACAGATATTCCAATAGCATTACATTTAGACCATGGACCTGATTTTGAAACATGTAAAGCATGTATAGATGCAGGGTTTACATCTGTAATGATAGATGGTTCAAAGTATAGCTTTGAAGAAAACGTTGAATTAACTAAAAAAGTTGTAGATTATGCACATGAGAGAGGTGTAGTTGTTGAAGCTGAATTAGGACAATTAGCTGGTATTGAAGATGATGTAAATGTATCAGAAAGTGATGCGAAATATACAGACCCAGATCAAGCAAAAGAATTTGTAGAAAGAACAGGTTGTGATTCTTTAGCTATTGCAATAGGTACAAGCCATGGAGCATATAAATTTAAAGGTGAAGCAAAACTAAGATTTGATATATTAGCTAAAGTTAAAGAAAAAATACCAAATACTCCTATTGTATTGCATGGAGCATCAACAGTTATAGAAGAATTAGTTGCTATGTGTAACGAAAATGGTGCAAACATACCAGGAGCAAAAGGTGTGCCAGATGAAATTTTAAATGAAGCAAGTAAATCAGGAGTTTCAAAAATAAATGTAGATACAGATTTAAGACTTGCAATGACAGGAGCAATAAGAAAAGTTTTAAAAGAAGAACCATCAGTATTTGATCCAAGAAAATATTTAACACCTGCTAGAGATTTAATAAAATCAACAGTTCAACACAAAATAAGAGATGTTTTTGGTTCATCAAACAAAGCATAATTTTTTAATAAAAAAGAGTATAAAATAAAACAACATATGAATGGGAGAGCAACGCTCTCCCATTTCATATGTTGTTTTTTAAAGCTCTTTTTATCTTCATTTCAGCATCTTTTTTTGCTATATCTTGGCGCTTATCATAAAGTTTTTTACCTTTTCCAATACCGAGTTCTATTTTTACAAAACTTCGATCGAAAAACAAAGATATGGGAACAAGAGAATAACCTTTTTGCTGTATTAATCCGACTAATCGATTAATTTCTCTTTTTCGTAGAAGCAATTTTCTATCTCTTAAAGGATCTTTGTTAAAAATATTTCCTTGTTCATAAGGTGCAATATGCATACCATATATATATACTTCACCATTTTTAATATTGGCATAAGTATCTTTTAAATTAACTTTACCATTTCTAATTGATTTTATCTCAGTACCAGATAAGACTATTCCAGCAGTTATAGTTTCTTCAATGGAATAGTTATGTCTAGCAGTAGGGTTCTTAGATATAATTTTTGACATGATTATTATCATTCCTTTTAATTCAAAATATTTAATATTATAACATAAATATTGAATAAAAAAAAGAGGCAGGGAAAAACCTGCCTAAAAATTATTCTTTATTATTTGTTTGAGAAGCATAGTACCATACTAGACCTATTACTACAGCTGCAGCAACTATTAAAAGAACCCACATCCATGTAGTAGAGTCCATACCACCAACATTTTGTGATGTTCTTGTTGCTGTATATCCAGCATCATTTGATGTATTAGAAACATCTGTTGTTACTGTGTTAACTTCATCTGATATATCATTTCTTACCATATTAGTTTCATTTTGAGTATCATTTTTTACATCATTAACAGCATTTCTAGCACCATTTTCTATTGTATTCTTACTATCATTTAGAGTATTACGAATAGCATTTGCTCCGTTTGAAATAGCATTTTTGGCATCTCTAACTATATTGCCGACAACACCATTATCATTATCAGCAAATACATTTGTAGATATCACTAAAAGACAGCATATGGTCAATGCTAAAACTATTGATTTTTTTAACATAAATTTACCTCCTGAGATTTGATTAAAAAATTATATTATAAATTTTTACTGATATTGTTATTCTATTTTTAATCTAAATATAGTATTATATTTTTGAAAAAAGATATTCATAAAATAAAAAAGAAAGTAAATCAAAAAAAGTTAAAATTTTGCAAAAAAAAAGCTGTTTTCATTTCGAAAACAGCTTAATATACAAATTATTTTTTTATTTGAGTTAAAATAGCAATTCCTAATAATAAAAGCAATACACCTAGTGTAATTAAAAATATATTTAAAATATTAGTTAATCCTAATGTTTCTTCTGGAAGATTACCATTAGAGGTAACTGATACGTCAGAGGATTGTGAAGCGGTATTTGGCGTAGAGTTCTCAGTAGTATTAGTATCTTCAACGGGTGGATCTGAAGAAAGAGTTGTATTAGTATTTGTAGTGTCTGCAGGATTACTTGAAGTATTATCTAGAGTATTGGTTACTTCATTAGTAGTAGTATTTGCAGTATTGCTTATATCAGTAGCAATAACTGTATTAAACAATGAAAAAGCTATAAATATGAAGATAAAAGAAATGAATATAATTAAATTTAATCTTTTTAACATTTGTAACCTCCTAAAGGAAAATAAAATATATATAATATCATACACAAAATAATAAAAAAAGTCCAGTAAAAATATAAGGAATTTTAAATTATTTTGATAAATTTATTTTTACCAAATTGAATTATGTTTTCAGTTTGAAGTTTTATAACTAAATTCATATCATCTATAGTTTCGGAATTTAGTTTAACACCTTTTCCTTGAATCATTCTTCTAGCTTCACTTTTTGATGAAGCAAAGCCTACCTTTGTAAGAATATCTAAGATGCTCATTTCTGATGCTTCAGTACTTAACTTAACCGTTTTTATATTTTCAGGGATTCCACCTTTAGCAACAGATTGATATCTATTTTCAGCAGCTTCGATAAAGTTTTCGCCATGGTACATTCTAACAATTTCTTCAGCATATTTTTTATGTGCCAATATTATATCAGATTCTATTAAATTTTGAGCTTCAACTAAATCAATATCTGTTGTTAATTTGAAGTAGTCAAATAGGACAGAATCTGGTATTTTCATAGCTTTTTCATACATGATTTCAGGAGCCTCATCAATACCAATATAATTATCAAGAGATTTACTCATTTTTTCTTTGCCATCTAATCCAACTAATAGAGGGAAAGTAATAACAACTTGAGATTCCTGCTCATAATCTTTTTGCAATTCTCTACCAACTAAAAGATTAAAAGTTTGATCTGTTCCACCAATTTCAATATCAGCTTTTAAAGCAACAGAGTCATAACCTTGAAGTAAAGGATACAATAATTCATGCATGCTTAAAGGAAGATTATTTTCAAATCTATTTTTAAAATCATCTCTTTCCATAATTCTAGCAACAGTATATCTGCTCATTAAGCCAATAACATCTTTTAATTTTAAATCTGAAAGCCATTCAGAGTTGTATACTATTTTTGTTTTTTCTGGATCTAAGATTTTAGTTACTTGTTTGAAATAAGATTCTCCAGATTTTCTAGCTTGTTCATGAGTTAAAACAGGGCGAGTTTTACTTTTTCCAGTAGGATCACCAATCATAGCAGTATAATCACCAATTATAAAAATAATATCATGACCCATTTCTTGAAATTGTCTTAAGGCTCTTAAAACAACAGTATGACCTAAATGTAAATCTGGTCTACTAGGATCAGCTCCTAATTTGATTTTTAATTTTTTTCCACTATCTAATTTCTTTTTTAAATCTTCTTCAGAAATAATTTGCACAGCTTTTCTTTTAATCAATTCTAAATTATCCATATAAAAACCTCCTTAAATAAAATACAAAAAAGCTAACTAATCCTATTAAAGGACGAGTTAGCTCGTGGTACCACCTTTATTCACAACAAAAAGTTGCCTTATTTTAGTTTTTCGTAAACTTAAACGTTAGCCATTATAAGAAACGTAATTCGTAAAAAAGTATACTAATAGCTTTCATCAACCGCTATCTTTCTAGAATTTGTAACTACAATTTACTACTAAAAATCTTTTTAAACACAGCTAAATTAATTTATAACATTATACTACATTTGCTAAAAAAGTCAACTATTAAGAAAAAATTCGTAATAATAAAGTTTTCCAACATTGACATAAATAATTGTGTAGTTTTATAATATGTTTATTAAAGAAATGGGGGAAATATGTATTATATTTATATGTTAAGATGTGAGGATAATTCTATATATACAGGAATAACAACAGATGTAAATAGAAGGATGGAGGAACATTTCAGTAAAAGCAAAAAATGTGCAAAATATACATTAACTCATACAGCTAAAAAATTGGAGGCATGCTTTACAGTAGAAGATAGGAAAACAGCGTCACAATTGGAATATAGAATAAAAGAATTAACTAAAGAGCAAAAAGAAAGATTAATAAAATCTAGAGGGAAAAAATTAATTAAACAATTTTTTGAAGAGAAAATTGAAAATGTAGATGAAATAAAAAAAATAAAGATATAAACAGAAAGGATAAAATATGGAAGATAAAGTTTTTAATTTATTAGATAATTTAAATATTAAATATGATAAAACCGAACATCAGCCATTATATCATGTAAGTGAATCAGAAAAGGTAGAAAAAGGACTAGATGGAATTGGTTGTAAGACGTTATTTTTAAAAGATAAAGAAGAAACATTTTATTTATATGTTTTAAGGGGAACAAAGAGAGCGGATTTAAAATATATAGCTCAAAAGATAAATTGTACAAGACTAAGCTTTGGAAAAGAAGATGAACTGTATGAAAAAATAGGAGTGCGTCCAGGTTCAGTAAGCCCTTTTGGAATAGTAAACAATGATGGGAAAGTAAAAGTATTAATTGATAATGAATTGTTAGGAAATAAAATCATTGTACATCCCAATGTAAATACGATAAGTTTATCTTTGCAATATGAAGATTTAATAAAAGTGATAGAGAGTTGTAATAATAAGTACTATATTGTTTAATATTATGAAATATTAGGCCAATAAGGAGAAATAGTAGAAGTGAATATAAAAAATGATTTGGAAAACTTAGCAGATGAGAAATATAAAAAATTTCAATCAGGATTATGTCCTGAAACAGAAAATATATTAGGAATTAGAGTACCAGTACTTAGAAACTATGCAAAAGAATTATGTAAAAATTTTTCAACACAAGATTTACTTAATAATATTGAAGATGACTTTTATGAAGAAATTATGCTTCAAGGAATGATAATAGGTTTGGATAAAAGTGTTGATTGGCAAGAAAAAAGAAAATGCATAGAAGAGTTTGTGCCTAAAATTGATAATTGGGCGGTTTGCGATGTTTTTTGTGCGGGATTAAAATTTACAAAAAAATATAAAAAAGAAATGTGGACTTTAATTAATAAATATACTAATTCAGATGAAGAATTTGAATTGAGATTTGCAATAGTTATGATTCTGGATTATTACATTGAAGAAGAGTACATAAAAGAAATTTTTAGAATTTTTAATCAGATTAAAAGTGATAAATATTATGTAAAAATGGCTATAGCCTGGGCTATATCAATTTGTTTAATAAAGTATTATGAAGCAACAATGGAATTTCTAAAAAATAAGTCAAAACTGGACGATTGGACATATAATAAAGCAATTCAAAAAGCAATAGAGTCATATAGGATAACAGAGGAACAAAAACAATATTTGAAAAAAATGAAAAAATAAAGGTTGTATTATTGGCAACCTTTATTAATATTTAAATTATTTATTAAAATCTACTTTTACATTTTTTCTAGCTTCTTCACTGTCTACTTTAAATAATTCTTCGTGTTTAAATCCAAATAAACCAGCAACAATATTAGAAGGAACTACTTCTAATTTTGTATTATACATTGTGACACTGTCATTGTAGAATTGTCTAGAATAAGAAATTTTATTTTCTGTTTGGCTTAATTCTTCTTGCAAATTAGTAAAGTTTTGATTTGCTTTTAAATCTGGATAATTTTCTGAAACTGCCATAATTGTTTTTAATGCACCTGATAGCTGATTATCTAATTCAGCTTTTTCTTTTACTGTTGAGGCATTAGCCCAAGAAGTTCTAAGTTCTGCAACTTTGGTTAAAACTTCGCTCTCATGATTCATATATCCTTTTACTGATTCTACTAAATTTGGTATTAAATCAAATCTTCTTTGTAATTGAACATCAATTTGACTCCAAGCATTTTTTACTTTTTGCCTAGCAGTAACTAAACTGTTATAAATTCCAGCTATAGCTAATAGTAAAACAACAACAATGATTAAAATAATCCATCCCATTATAAAAATCCTCCCTATATTTATATATTTTTAATAAAAATCATTGATTTTAGTATAGCATAATTAATATTTTTTTTCAATAAAAATAAGATTAAAAGGACTATTTTTTGAATTTTGCAGAACATTCCAATACTAATAGAAGTTCATAATATATTATTAATATCAAATATTATATGTAAAAAATATTTATATATAAAAATATAAAATAAGAGACATAACTTTTATTTTTTAGGAAAACTTATAAATGAGGTGATATTATGTTTAAACCTGATGGAATTTACTATGAAAAAGATATAGAAAATTATGAACTAGGAAAGATGTTAATGGAAAAATATGATGGCATTCCAAAATTCAAAATTGAAAATCATAATAACATTGAAGAAATGAGAAAAAAAGAAAATAAAGAATTTACAAAAATGAAAAGAAATTTAATTATAGGAACACGAAAAACTCATAAATATGTTGAGAACCATAAAATATCAGATTATCTAGTTCCATATACATCATCACGGATGTATAGCAAGTTGTATGTATTGTTATTTAGTATGTAATTATAATAAATGTGCATATTTAAGATTATTTGTAAATAGAGAGCAGATGCTTGAAAAGATAATAAAAACAATAGACAAATCCGAAAAAGAATTAACATTAGAAATTGGAAGCAATAGTGATTTAATTCTTGAAAATACAATTACTGAAAATTTGATTTGGACAATAGAAAATTTTAAAACAACTAAAAGAGGAAATCTAACCTTTCCAACAAAGTTTAGTATGGTAGAAAGTATTTTAAATTTACAGCATAATGGAAATTTTATAGTAAGAATGAGTGTAAATCCAGATGAAATAATAAGAAATGTAGAATTTGGAACCTCTCCATTAAATAATAGAATACAAGCAATTAATAAACTAGCAGAAGCGGGGTATAAAGTAGGAAT
This sequence comes from uncultured Clostridia bacterium, assembly GCA_947581825.1. Classification (GTDB taxonomy): domain Bacteria; phylum Bacillota; class Clostridia; order TANB77; family CAG-508; genus CANPVP01. Next base: position 74,298 of record CANPVP010000005.1, read on the forward strand.
AATAATAGCACCAGTCATATTTGTAGAGAATTGGAAAGAAATCTATTTAGAACTAATAAAAGAATTGGATTCTAAATTAAGAAAGAAAGTAAAACAAAATGTATTCTTCGAAGTTATATTTATGACATACAGTTATGTTCATATAAAAATAAATGAAGAGGCGTTCCCAAATGCAATCCAAATTTTTAATAAAGATTTAATGACAGGAAGAGGAAAAGGAAAATATTGGTATAATGAAAAAACACGAAAAGAAGGAGAAAAATTTTTTAGTGAAAATTTAAATAAATATTTTTCAAACAATCAAATTGTATATATAGTATAGAAGAAATGCAATTAAATCCCCATTTTTTTATTAAATTGCAAATTAGTATTTGAAGATTTATAAAAATTTGATATAATAATTCAGAATAGTGATAAAATAAACGTGATTTTTAAGGTTAATTTAATACTATATTGTTAGTAAATTAAGTGAAAAATAAAAAAGGAGAGGGAATATGGAAGAAAACAATTTAGAAAAAGAGAAAAATCTTGAGGAAAATGCTAAAATAGAAAATAATCAAGAAAAGTCAAATGGAAATAAAGAAAGTTTAGTTGAAATTCAACAACAAAATAATGAGTCAGAAAAAAATAAATCTAATAAAAAGGTAATATGCATTTCAACAATTATTGGTATGTTGGCTGGAGCTTTTTTAGTTTGGGTATTAAGCTTTTTAGGCGTTTTGAATATAGGAGGAAAAGTTATTGCTACAACAAATGGAAAAGCTATTAATGAAAGTGAAATTTGTGAAACAATGCCAATGTCATATAAAATAGAATATTTACTAGAGACTATTGATAAAAGTATATTAAATCAAAAATACAATTTAAGTGAAGAACAACAAAAAGAAATAGATGAACAAGTAGAGCAATGCTTTAATTTATATGCACAATATTATGGTTATACAGAAGAACAATTTTTAAGTACAAATGGATTTGATAGCAGAGATGCTTTTAGAGACTATATGGAATTTGATTATAAGAGAAATCTAGCTTTCATTGATTATTTAAAAGAAACAATTTCAGAAGAGGAAATTAATAAATATTATGAAGAAAATGTTTTCGGAGACATAAATACAAAACATATGTTAGTACAAATAACAGATAAAGTAACAGATAAAGATGCAAAGAAAATGGCTGAAGAAATTATAAAAAAACTAAATAAAGGAGAAGACTTTGATAAAGTTGCAAAAGAATATGGAGATAAGATTACTTTTGAAGAATTAGGGTATACTGGATTTGATGCTAATTTAGAATCAGCATATGTAGAAGCTAGTAAGAAATTAGAGAATAATTCTTATTCAAAAGAACCAGTAAAAACTTCATATGGATATCATGTAATATATAAAATAGATCAAAAAGAAAAGCCTAGTCTAGATGATGTACGAGATAAGATATTAACAGATTTAGGTGATGAAATGGAAGAAAAAGATGCTAATATTAGATATAAAGCACTTATAAAACTAAGAGAAAATAATGGACTAAAATTTAGAGATAATGATTATAAGCAGCAATATGATGAATATTGTAAAAATTATGGAGTTTAATTTTATTTTAAGATAAAAGATTTATTATAATTACAGATATAATAAATGGAGGTAAAGAATATGGACGGTGAAAATGAATTTAAATATAGTGCAGAAGAAACTAGAAAAAGTTTGAAAAGGCAAAAAGTAGGTGTAGGAAGAACTGTTTTTGTACCATTTATTTCAGGTATATTAGGAGCAGGATTAGTTGTAGGGTGTTGCTTCTTTGTACCAGAAATAAGAGAAAAAGTTATTGGAACAGCAAATAGTATTGTATTAGAAAAAAACGAAACAAAACCAACAGTTTCAACTAACACGGGAGAATTAAAAACAGTTGTTAATTTAGCAGACTATTCTGGCACAGCAGTAGAAGTATCAGAAAAAGCACTACCATCTGTAGTTGGAATTAACGTAGTATACACAGTTAGTTCTTTTGGTGGAAGAACAGCACAAGGAGAGGCAGAAGGGTCTGGAATCATAATTTCAGAAGATGGATATATTGTTACTAACAATCATGTTATTTCTGCAGAGAGCAATTCATTATATTATACAATTGAAGAAGCAAAAGAAATTACAGTAAAATTGTATAATGATGATAATGAATATAAAGCAACAGTTGTAGGAACAGATGAATACACAGATATTGCAGTCTTGAAAATAGATAAAACAGGATTAACACCAGCAACACTTGGAAATTCTGATAATCTAAAAGTAGGAGAAACAGTTTTTGCAATAGGAAATCCAGTTGGAATGGAATATTCAGTAACTAGTGGAATTGTTAGTGCAAAAGATAGAGAGGTTGAAGTTGATGGAACAACATATACAGCAATACAAACTGATGCTGCAATCAATTCTGGAAATAGTGGAGGAGCATTAGTAAATGCTAGTGGAGAAGTTATTGGAATAAATACATTAAAATTATCAGGAACAGGAATAGAGGGAATTGGATTTGCAATTCCAATGTCATCTGCAACAGATATAATAAATCAACTTATACAAAATAAAACTGTTAAAAGACCATTTATAGGTATTGGAGGTTCTTCAATGGATTCTTATAATGCTAAAAGATATAATTTACCAGAAGGAATATATGTAGAATCTGTTGAGAAGGACTCTCCAGCAGAAAAAGCTGGAATAAAGGAAAAGGATATAATTACTAAGATAGAAGGAACAGAAGTAAAGTCAGTTGAAGAGTTAAACAAAATAAAATATAAATATAATATAGGAGATACAGTGACTTTAACAGTTTATAGAGATAGCAAAGAACAAGAAATAAAAGTTACTTTATCAGAAACTCCTGAACAAGATTAAATATAGATTGTAAAGATTGAACCTACAAGATTAGCGTAAAAAAGCGTAATTTTGTGGGTTCACTTTTTTGCTAGTATTAAAATATAACCTTTATTTTTACAAGAAAGTATGATATCATATGTTGTATTAAGGAGAGATGCAAATGACGATGCAAGAAGTTTCGGATTATTTAAATAATAAGATAGCGGAAAGTGAAAATTTTATTAGGATAACATTCTATGAATTAAGAGTAAAGTATAATTTGTCAGATGAAGAAACACAATTTTTTCTAAAGATAACAAAAAACAAATTTGAAAATAATGGCTATAAAGTTTATTTTACAAATGATGAGTATGAATTCAATAATATCAAATATACAGTTCAACAAAATGAGTTAATGATAGCTATTAAAAATGAAACTAATCAATAAATTGCTTGCATAACGATAAAGAAAAATTGCAAGAAATTAAAAATATAGCAATGTATGTTCATTAGAAAGGGGAAAATAGAATGTTTAAAATACATTCAGACTATATTCCAACAGGAGACCAACCACAAGCAATTGAATACTTAAGTAATGGAATTAAAGCTGGAAAAAAATTTCAAACATTATTAGGAGTAACAGGTTCACGGTAAAACATTTACTATGGCAAATGTAATTGAAAAAGTACAAAAGCCAACGCTTGTTTTAGCACACAACAAGACTTTAGCGGGACAATTATATTCTGAATTTAAGGAGTTTTTTCCAGAAAATAGAGTTGAGTATTTTGTCTCATATTATGATTATTATCAACCAGAAGCATATATTCCACAATCAAACACATATATTGAAAAAGATGCGTCAATAAATGATGAAATTGATAAGTTAAGGCATTCTGCTACAGCAGCTTTGTTTGAAACACGTGATGTAATAATAGTTGCATCAGTTTCTTGCATATATGGATTAGGAGATCCGATTGATTATGAAAATTTAACCTTATCTTTACGACCAGGAATGGAAAAAGGTAGAGATGAAATTTTAAGAAAATTGATAAATATGCAATATACAAGAAATGAAATGGATTTTAAGAGAGGAACTTTTAGAGCTAAGGGAGATATTATAGAAATTTATCCATCAGACACAAGTGAAAAAGCAATAAGAATTGAAATGTGGGGAGATGAAATCGAAAAAATATCAGAAATAAGTCCATTAACAGGAAAAACAATAGGAATAAGAAATCATATAATGATATTTCCAAATTCGCATTATGTAACTACAAATGAGAAGATGGAACATGCTATTCAAACAATAGAAGAGGAATTAGAAGAAAGAATAAAATATTTTAAAAATAATAATAAATTAATTGAAGCTCAGAGAATTGAGGAAAGAACCAATTTTGATATAGAGATGATGAAAGAAACAGGTTTCTGTCAGGGAATAGAAAATTATTCAAGACATATAAGTGGAAGAGCTCCAGGAAGTTCACCATTTACTTTGATAGATTATTTACCAGATGATTTTTTACTTTTAATAGATGAATCACATGCAACTGTTCCACAGGTAAGGGCAATGTATAATGGGGATAGAGCAAGAAAAGAATCTTTAGTTAATTATGGCTTTAGATTACCATCAGCATTTGATAATAGACCACTAAAGTTTGAGGAATTCGAAAATAAAATAAATCAATGCATATTTGTTAGTGCAACACCAGCTGAATATGAGGAAAAACATTCGAAAGAAAATGTTGTAGAACAAATTATAAGACCTACAGGACTATTGGATCCAAAAATTGAGGTAAAACCAGTTGAAAATCAAATTGATGATTTGATAGAACAAATAAGAGTAAGAGCAGAAAAGAGAGAAAGAGTTTTAGTAACAACTCTTACAAAAAAAATGGCAGAGGATTTAACAGCATATTTGCAAGGAATAGATATAAAAGTTAAGTATATGCATTCAGATACTAAAGCTTTGGAAAGAATGAAGATAATTAGAGATTTAAGAATCGGTGAATTTGACGTATTAGTTGGAATAAACTTGTTAAGAGAAGGATTAGATATTCCAGAAGTTTCATTAGTTGCTATTTTGGATGCTGATAAAGAGGGCTTCTTGCGTTCTGAAAGATCTCTGATACAAACAATAGGAAGGGCAGCAAGAAATGCAGAAGGTAAAGTAATAATGTATGCAGATGAGCTAACAGAGTCAATGGAAAAAGCAATTAGAGAAACTAATAGAAGAAGAAGCATACAAGAGGAATATAATAAAGCACATGGAATAACTCCTCAAACAATCAAAAAAGATGTAAGAGATACCATAAAAGCAACTATAATTGAAGACATTCAAACAGAATATGAAATTGATAAAAATGATGATATTAAAGATGTTATTAATAATTTAACAGAAGAAATGTTAAAACATGCAGAAAAAATGGAATTTGAAGAAGCAGCTAAATTAAGGGATAAAATAAAAGAATTAGAGAAATTGTTAGAGTAATAAATTTAGCAACAAATCTTATTGACATAATTCGCTAAGTTTTATAAAATATAATTAGGAGAGTTTTTATAAGGAGAATAAAAAATGGATTGTTTATTTTGTAAAATAATTAATAAAGAAATACCTTCACAGATTGTATATGAAGATAATGACATATTGGCATTTAATGATATTGCCCCAAAAGCACCAGTACATATACTTATAATTCCTAAAAAGCATATAAGTTCACATGCTGAATTGGGAGAATTTGATGCAGAATTAATGGGAAAAATCCATATGGTAATAAATAAAATAGCTAGAGAAAAAGGTATTTTAGAAAGTGGATATAGAGTTATAATAAATTGCGGAGAAGATGGTGGTCAAGAAGTAAAACATTTACATTTTCATTTATTAGGTGGCAAAAAATTGGAAATAAATATGTAATAAAGTTGATATATTTGGAGGCGCAGACGAATGAAAAAGAAGGGAAAAAAATTTAGCCTTTTTCTTAGCCTAATAATAATAATAGCTGTATGTGGGATTATTGGATTAATTGGATGGCTTGGATACGAAGGCTATGAAAAATATGAAACAGAAAAAACAGCTGAAGATATAGTAAATACTTTTGAGAATAATGTTGAGGAAAAATTAACAGAAGAAAAATTGCAAAAAGAAAATGAAGAAGAAAAAGCAATTGGTGGAGAAAATACAAAAACAAGAAGAAGATCAAAAAAAACTGATTATACAACGAGATATGATGATTGTATTGTGATAGGAACAATTAGAATACCAGATATAAATATAAAATATCCTATTATGAATAAACAAACTGAAGAAGCAATGAAAATAGGAGTGGTATTTGTTTTTGGACCAGGAATAACGGGAGAACTTGGTGAATCAGGGGAGCCACAACTAAACGAAGTAGGAAATGCTGTCATATTAGGGCACAATTATAGAAACGGAACTCTTTTTGCTAAAATAGGTAAATTAAAAAAAGGAGCCTCTATTTTTATAAAAGATGCAAACGGAAGAGAAATAGAATATAAAGTATATAAAGTATCAGCAGCAAGTCCAGTAGATAATAGCTTTTACAATCAAAATACTAATGGAAAAAGAGAAATAACATTATCAACATGTAATAAGGATGGTAGTGCAAGGACAATAGTTCAAGCGTTGGAAAAATAAATTCGATTGATTTAAAGTGTAGAAAGGAGTGATAAAAAATGCTTGAGAAAAAATATAGTAATATTTTAACGGTTGTACTAGTGATTTCTATAATAATCATATTAGCAATAATCGGAAAAATTGCCTTTGATTTTTTTAGAAATAAAAAGATAAATGATGATGCAGAAGAAGCAATTGCAAATTTTGATAAGAATATAGAAGATGCAGATAAAAGTAAAGACGGGAATGTTGAAGGAATTGAAAATAGTGATATAAAAATTGATTTGTCAAAGTTTACATATGGTGGTTATAACATGATGGGATATATTGAGATTCCAGCCATAAAAATAAAATACCCTGTACTTGAAACTGTAACAACTCATTCAATCGAAATTGCTGTGGCAATTAGAGCAGGTGTTGGGCTTAATAAAGTAGGAAATACAGTAATAGTAGGACATAACTATAGAAATGGTGTATTCTTTTCTGATTTAGGCAAATTGAAAATAGGAGATAAAATATATATAACAGATAGGTCTGGAACAAAAATAAAATATGATATTTATAATATTTTTTCAGCGATACCAGAAGATGCAAGTTTTAATGAAAGAGATACACAAGGAAAAAGAGAAATAACGCTATCAACTTGTGATGATAATGCAGCTATGAGAACAATAATTTATGCAAGAGAAGAAATTAAAGAAGAACAAAAGGATGACCAACAAACAAATCAAATATCAAGTAATACAACTCAAAATAACATAAATAACAATGTGCCAAACAATGCCAATATAACGACAAATACAATACAAAATCCAACAAACACACAAATAAATCAACAGCAATAAAAACATATAAATAAAAATGAGATAGAATTTCTCATTTTTATTTTTTTAAAATTTTGACGATTTTTGTTGAATATATATTTTTTATATGATAGTATTTTAAAGAATAAATATTAAGGAGAAAATATATGAAACATGTTTTAAGTTGTGAACAATATACTAGAGAATCATTAGAAGAGTTATACAATTTAGCAGATGATATAGCTAATAATCCAGAGAAATACAAAAATGTTTTAGCAGATAAAATAATTGCTACTATGTTTTTTGAACCAAGTACAAGAACAAGATTATCTTTCGAGACGGCAATATTAAAACTAGGAGCAAAATTAATTTCAACAGAAAATGCAGCATCTAATTCATCATCTAGAAAAGGTGAAAGTATTGAAGATACAATAAATGTTGTTCAACAATATGCAGATGCAATAGTAATGAGACATTCAGATGACCATGCTGCAGAAAAAGCAGCAAAAATTGCAAAAGTACCAATTTTAAATGCTGGAAGTGGAAAAGGAGAACATCCAACACAAGCACTATTAGACGTATATACAATTAGAAAACATAAAGGAAAAATTGATGGCTTAAAAGTTGCAATTTTAGGGGACTTAATGTATGGAAGAACAATACATTCTTTAATAAAATTATTATCTTTGTATAATAACATTGAAATATATGGATTAAGCAAAAAGGAATTTGCTTTGCCAGGAAAATATGTAGATATGTTGAATGAAAGAAAGGTAAAGTATACAGTTTGCCATTCTTTTGATGATATTCCAACAGATGTTGATGTTATGTATCATACAAGAATTCAGTCAGAAAGATTTGAGGGGGATTTTGGAAAAGAAGAATTTATAATAAATAAAGAAGTTTTGAATAATTTTTCAAAAGATACATTAGTGTTACATCCATTACCAAGACTTGAAGAAATATCAACAGATATTGATGATGATCCAAGGGCATTATATTTTGAACAAGCTGCTAATGGTGTTCCAATTAGAATGAGTTTATTTTTAAAAGCTTTTGAAATAAAATAGGAGAGAAATAAAATATGGTAAGAGAAGAAACAAAAGAAATTTTTAATTATAACCATCATCAAGAAAAAGTGCAATATGATGCAGAGAAAAAAGAAAAAAGCAAGCATAATATAAGACTTTGGAAAAGAATTGTAATAGTTTTCCTAATATTGTTTATATTAGGATTATCAACTATGGGAGTTTTGTTATATGGACCTTATTCGGGATTCAGAGATTGGCTAATAACAACAGCAATGACAACTTTAAGTCATCAATATTTTGCTACTTGGTTTTATAGTGATGAAACTATTCAAGATGTATTGGCAAATAACAGAATTGTAGAACCAGATCAAGATACGAACGCTAATTTAATAAGCTTTGAACAGAAATTAACATATGAAAATGAATACGAAGAACAAGTTCTAACTAAAGATCCAACTCATGAAGATTATAAAATAATAGATATTGAAGGACCAGGATATTATGGCTATTTAGTAGCAATTTATAATCCTAAAAAATTAAATGTATGTTACACAGAAAGACTTGGGGTAGCAGGACAGTTTCTAGTTACAATGGCAAAAGACAACAATGCACAACTTGCAATCAATGGTGGAGGTTTCTATGATCCAAATTACAGTAGTGCAGGGGGAATACCTCAAGGAACAGTTATACATAATGGAGAAGTAGTTTATGAAAGAAGATATACAAGAAGTGGAGGATTAATCGGATTTGATAAAGATGGTAAGTTGATCCTAACAAGTAATACATCTTCTAAAGCAGCACTAGATATGGGAATTCAAGAAGCAGTTACTTTTGGACCATTCTTAATAGTAAATGGAGAATCTTCAGCAGTATTAGGTAATGGTGGATGGGGAACAGCACCAAGAACAGCAATAGGTCAAAGAGAAGATGGAATTGTATTATTACTAGTATTAAATGGAAGAACTATTAAATATCCAGGAGCAGATATGGATGATTTAATAGAAATTATGGAAAATTATGGAGCAATTAATGCGGCAAATCTAGATGGAGGAACATCGACAGCATTAGTAGTAGATGGAGAACTAATTAATGATCCAGTAGATGGAGATGGTAGACATCAAACAAGACAAATTGCAACAGGTATATATTTAGAGCAATAAAATGAAAAATATTACAAAGAATGCAAATATTTACAATATATTAAAATTATGGCAGAAGTTAGAAATAAAAATTCTAACTTCTGCTTTTTTATATAAAATAAATAATAAATATTTTTTTATTGCTAATAATAAATATGTGATAAAAATCAAGGAGGTTATTTTATGGAAGGAAAACAAAAAATTAATTGCAATGTTGAAAGTTGTAAGTTTAATGATAGAAGAAAATGCGAATGCAATTTAGATCAAATAACAGTAGAGCCAACATGTGATTGTCATACAGAATTTGCAGATGAATCATTATGTGGAAGTTATGAATATAGACAAGAACATGAATAATAAAAAAAGCAGAGATATGAATTATATCTCTGCTTTTTGGTGCCATTGACGTAGATATTTACAGCTTTGGGGTCTCCTTGACGATTGATACAAATATAAATCAATTTATTAAATTATATCATAACTGAGATAATTTTCAATAGCAAAATTAAAAAAACTCGAAAATTTGTTCTAATCACTTGTTTTTTATTTAAAAATATTGTATATTGGTACACATAGGAAATGATGATAAACAGATGTGGTTTTGCCACCAATTTTACGAATTTTCGTAGGAAGGTGGTGATGTTTATGGTTAAAGTGATACTATTTTTTATAATATCATTTATGTTATCTTTAACATTAAACGTTGCCTTGACAGCAGTTCTGTATAAGAACTGGGTTGATAAGCAACTACATAAATAAAAAAATTCACATCTGCAATTTGGCGATTTAGATGTGAATTTTTAATCTATCTCGGCAAAACCACGTTTGTGGATTTGTCATTTCCTATATTTATTATATACAAATTATTTACTAAAGTCAAATAAAATGCTAATTATATTCTAAATTTATCCATTTGTATAATTAAATAGGTTACAATGCTTTCATTTCTTTTTGAACTTCTTGGATTTTATCTTTTAAGGCATTGTATATTTTTTACATCTATTTTATATAGTCTTCATCGTTTGTATATTTTATTGCTGAATATTACAACGTTTTTCTAACAATTTCATTAGAACTTTTGAAAATTGACAAAAAATAATACCAAGAGAAATCTTTCAAACCCTTGATATTACTTGGTGCGGATGAAGGGACTTGAACCCCCACGTCGTTGACACTGGTTCCTAAGACCAGCGCGTCTGCCAATTCCGCCACATCCGCATTTATTTTTAACAATGACTATAATAACATATTTAACTTATAATTGTCAAGAGTAGTTTTACGATTTCTTTATTATATTTAAATTTGATATTTGATAGACTGAAAACTTTTTTAGAAATATTAAATAAATATTGACTAAATAAAATATTATTAATATAATTTCTATATATATTAATATAAGGAGGAATTCAGATGAAAAAATATTTATGTGAATTAGTTGGTACAGCTGTGCTTGTTCTATTTGGATGTGGAAGTGCAGCAATAGCAGGAAAAGCACTTGGAACACTTGGAATTGCATTAGCTTTTGGTTTATCAATAGTTGCAATGGCATATGTTATAGGAAATGTTTCAGGATGCCATGTTAACCCAGCAGTATCACTAGCAATGTTCATGAATAAAAAAATGAGTGGAAAAGATTTTGTTTTTTATGTTATAGCACAAGTTATAGGAGCAATTTGTGGAATTGGAATTTTATATGGAATTATGATGAATAGCAATTTAGATGTTGCAGTACAAGGCCTTGGAGCAAATGGATTTGGAGAAGCATCAACAGTAGGAATAAATATGATGGGAGCAATTTTAGTTGAAGTAATTCTTACATTTGTATTTATTTATACAATTTTAGGAGTTACATCTGATGATAACAAGTCAGCTGTTGCAGGAATCGTAATAGGATTAACACTTACTTTTGTACATATTATGGGAATTCCATTAACTGGAACATCTGTAAACCCTGCAAGAAGTTTAGCACCAGCAATATTCTTAGGTGGAACAGCATTAAAACAAGTTTGGGTATTCATTGTAGCACCATTTATTGGTTCAGCTTTAGCAGCTTTAACATATAGAGTTTTAAATACAGAAAAAAGCAAATAATATATATTATAAGGGCGATTAATAATCGCCTTTTTTTTGCAATTTTACATAAAATATGGTATAATATAAATGATGCTTTACCAAAGTGGTATTTGCAGGTAAGAGCTGGGAATTCCCGGCATACGACCAATAGCCTATAAAGAAAGGAAAAATGCATATGAAAAAATTGGTCTTAACAGAACAGGAACGAGTGTTCCGGACACCCCGAATGGAAGGTGTGAAAGTTACCTACTCCACAACAGAAGGAGAAAAGGTACTCACGCATACAATAATTCGGAGCAAGCCCTCTGTGGCAGTCATTTGTCGCAAAGATGGCAAAATTGCTTTCATCAGACAGTTCAGATCTACTACCGGAGAGTACTACATGGAAATTCCAGCAGGACTGCTGGAAGAAGGCGAGACTGAACAGCAGGCAGCTGTTCGCGAAGTCCGTGAGGAGTCAGGTCTTCTGGTACATGCTGAAGTACTGGTAAAAGGACCGTCCTTACTGGATCCATCCAAATCTGACGAAAACTATGGCGTCTGCATCGCAGATGTATATGGCGCTAAAGGCCAGGTACTGGATGAAATGGAGCAGATTGAAGCGGCTCTGATATGGCTGGAGGAGCAGGAAGTTCACAGTAGAATCCTGGAGCAACTCTTCCAGGGAAAGCCATTCGACGAGAAAAACGACCTGTTTCTGTCGGGTCACTCATTATATGCTCTTATGGCGTATTTCATGAAGTGACCACCAAAATCCCCCAAACGGGGGATTTTTTGTACCTTATAACATAATGAAAAGGTAATGCAAAGCGAGATTTTTCTTGAATGTTTTAACTAAATAATATATAATTATATCAATTATTATTAAGTATGAGGAGAAAAAATGGAAGAAAATAACTTAAAATATAAGATTTTATCAGGAAGTTTAATACTAGTTTGTTTAGATTTAATATATAACATATTTAGATTATTTCCTATTTATACATATAAAGTTCTAGATATAACAGGCATAGCAAGACCAATACAGAGCACTTTAATTATAATATTGTTCCTTATAGTTTTAAGTATTGGTATGTATTCTTTAAAAATAAAGGAAGATGGAGTTAATTATAAAATAAATAAAATCATAAGTGTAGTTTGTTTTATATTTGCAATAGTTGCCATATTTGCTTTTATATATGTTAGAAGTTCAGAAGAAAAATTGGCATTGCAATTAGAAAGCAAAACAGGTTTTAATTTTGAAAATCCAACTTCAAATGATTATGAAGCTTTAATGAATTTAATAGACGAAAATATTAATGATAAAGATTATAATAAAAAAGTAGAAATAATAACTCAGATAAAAGATTATTCAGTAATAGAAAGGTATACATCTATAATAATATACAATCCTAACTATGAATATAGAATAGAGGCAAGAGGCGAAATAAAGTATTATTTGCAATTTATTATTATGGCTATAGTAAGTATGGTAGAATCAGTTTTCTTTTTCTTAAATAAAGAAGCTCCTATTCAAGAAAAAGATATATTTTATAAAAATGATAAATAAGGAGATATGATTATGTTAAATATAGGTTGTCATTTGTCAGCATCAAAAGGATTTACTCATATGGTAGAAGAATCTTTATCAATTAATGCAAATACATTTCAATTTTTTACAAGAAATCCAAGAGGAGGAAAAGCAAAAGAAATTGATGAAGAAGATGTAAAAAAAGCAATAAATTTAATGCAAGAAAATAATTTTGTCAAAATTCTAGCACATGCACCATATACATTAAATCTTTGTTCAGCAGATGAGGGAATAAGAAAATTTGCAAAAGAAACATTTTCAGATGATTTAAAAAGAATGGAATATGTTCCAAATAATATGTATAATTTTCACCCAGGAAGTCATGTCGGTCAAGGGATAGATGTTGGAATAAAAATAATAATTGATGTTTTAAATGAAGTATTAACTGAAGAACAAACAACAACAGTACTTCTAGAAACAATGGCAGGTAAAGGTAGTGAAGTTGGAAGTAAGTTTGAAGAATTAAAGCAAATTATAGATGGAGTAAACTTAAAAGAAAAAATGGGAGTTTGCTTAGATACATGTCATATTAGCGATGCTGGATATGATGTGGTAAATGATTTTGATGGAGTTTTGAAAGAGTTTGATAAAATAATAGACCTAAAATATTTAAAAGCTATTCATATTAATGACAGCATGAATCCAATGGGAAGCCATAAAGATAGGCATCAAAAAATTGGACAAGGAGAAATTGGAATAGATGCATTTGAAAAAATAATAAATCATCCAATTACTAGAAAATTACCATTTTTCTTAGAAACACCTCATGAAGATATAATGGGATACAAAGGAGAAATTGATTTATTAAGAAGTTTGTATAAAGATTAGGAGTAATTAATGGATAAACCTGTAGAGAAAAATAAAGAGTATATAGTTGATATAATAGATAATGGTTATGAGGGAGAAGGTATTGCAAAAATCGATAATTTTACAATATTTATACCAGGAGCAATAAAAGGTGAAAAAATAAAAATCTTAATAGTTAAGGTTTTATCTTCACATGCATTCGGAAAAATAATAGAAATATTAAAAAAATCGGAAGAAAGAGTAAAAGAAGATTGTTATACATATAAAAGGTGTGGTGGTTGTAATCTAAGACATGTAAATTATAAAACAACTTTAGAAATGAAGCAGAATATGGTTCAAAGTTTAATAAATAAAACATTAGATAAAAAAATAACTGTTAGAGAAACAATAAGTATGGAGAATCCTTATAATTATAGAAACAAAGCTCAATATCCAATAGGAATAAATAAAAATAATGAACCAATAGTAGGTGTTTTTGCAAATAGAACACATGAAATTATACCTTTCGAAGAATGTAAAATCCAAAAGCCAATATCAGAAAAAATAGCTAGATTTATATGTAATTATATAAAAGATAAAAAAATTAGTGTTTATAATGAAAAAACTCAAAAAGGTATTTTTAGGCATATTGTTATAAAAGTAGGTGTTGCTACAAATGAAATCATGTGTATTTTAGTTTTAAATGCAGATGGATTCAAAGAAGAAAATGATTTGGTAAATAAATTAAAAACTAAATTTACTAACATAAAAACTATAGTAAAAAATATAAACAAGAAAAACACTAATGTTATCCTAGGAAGTAAGAATGTAGTTTTATATGGAGATGGATATATATTTGATAAATTAGATGAGTTTAAATTTAAAATATCTCCAATGTCATTCTATCAAATAAATCCAGTACAAACAGAAAAGCTTTATAAAATAGCAATAGAAAAAGCAGAATTAAATCCTAACGAAATTGTTTTTGATTTATATTGTGGAATAGGGACGATTGGGATATTTGCAGCAAAACACGCAAAACAAGTTTATGGAATAGAAATAGTAGAAGAGGCAGTAAAAGATGCAAAGCAAAATGCCCAAATAAATAATATAGATAATATTAGTTTCTTTGCAGGAGATGTAGAAGAATTATTATTTGATCTAATTGATAATAAAAAGATAGTACCAGATGTAATAATAGTAGATCCACCAAGAAAAGGACTAGATGGTAAATCAATAAATAATATAATTAGAGTAGCTCCTAAGAAAGTAATATATATAAGTTGCAATCCTGCAACTCTAGTAAGAGACTTGCACCTTTTGGAAGACAAATATGATATAAAAGAGATACAACCAGTAGATATGTTTCCATTTACGCGGACATGTTGAGTGTTGTGCGGTGATGAGTATTAAAGTAGGAGAAAATAAATGAAGAATTTATTAAAAGTAATATCAAAGAAATTATTTATATATTCATTTATAGTTAATTTGTTATACTCAATAGCAGATTATGGACAGTCATTTGCTGTATCTATATTTGGTACAAGCCCATTAACTTTGGATAAACTTACAAAATTAGGATTATCAATAATTATTGCAGATATATTAATGTTAGTGTTTGGAAAAATAGGTTCATATATAGATAATGTAAACGAAGCAAAAGCTACTAATGATATAGAAAAATATTATTTTAATAAATTGCAAAATATGACTATGGAAAAAATACAAAATACTCACACAGGATTTATACATAATTTAATTTCAGAAACAGCTAGATTGTTTGTAGATGTAACATATTTTTTTGAAATAAGTATTGTTCCATTGATTATAGGAATGACATCAATATTGTTTATGGTGTGTAAACAATCAGTATTAACTGGAATTATTTGCATTGTAATAAGTGCTTTAGCTGTTTTTCTAAAATACAAAATGATGAAGAATAAGCAAAAGTTTGATAAAGAAGTAAGAAGTCAAAGGTCAAAATATAATGCTACTTTAATAGATTTTATACAAAATATTGTTACTGTGAGAAAACTAAATATAGGCAAATTTTGTTACAGAAAGATAGATGAAAATTCAGAAGAATATTTGAAGGCAACTAAAGTAAATGAAGTTAAAAGGTCCAATATGAATGCTGTATTTACATTTTTGATGGATATGTTATATGCAGTTGTGTTGTTAAGTACGATTGTGTTAGTAAAAAATGGGGAAGATGGACTTCCATATTTATTATTTTATATAACTGTTTTAGGAAAGATTTATTCAAATTTAAATTGTTTAGTTAAATTTATAGATACTTATGTCAGATTTAAAGGTGCAAAAGAGCAATTAGATGAATATTTCAAAGATTGTAAAGAAACAAAATTAATTAAGGATTTTAATAATTTAAAACTATCAGAAGTTGTATTCTCATATACTAAGGATTCTGTTAAAATTGCAATACCAGAGTTTATTTTGAAAAAAGGTGAAAAAATTAGCATAATGGGACAGTCAGGACAAGGAAAAACAACAGTAATGAATATATTAGCAGGATTATATCCATTAGAAAAAGGAAATTTAACAATAAATGGAAAAGATAAAAATGATTCAAGATTAGATTTAGTTTTTGTATCGCAAGAAGTGGATTTATTTGATTTAAGTGTCAGAGATAATCTATGTTTAGGAAAAGATGTTAAAGAAGAAAAGATAATTGAATTATTAAAAGAAGCTGGGTTATATGATTGGTATACAGAATTGCCAGACGGACTTGAAACATTGGTTGGAGAAAGAGGAGTTAAATTATCTGCAGGACAAAAACAAAGATTAAATTTAATTAGAGGTATTTTAATTGATAAAGATTTATATTTCTTTGATGAGCCAACTTCTAACCTAGATGTTGAATCAGAAGAAAAAATTACTAATATGATTGATAAATATTTAAAAGACAAAACATATGTAATTGTTACGCATAGACCACAATTGAAAAGATTATGCAACAGGCATTATGTATTTGAACATCACATAATGAAAGAAGCTATAAATGTATAGAGGGAGTTTTATGGAAAGAGAATTATATAGTAAAATAATATATTTTGAAGATTATAGCAATAAAGAAATTTTTGATATTGAAGTAGAAAAAGAATATAAAAGAATAAAACAAGAATATACAGATTGTATAGTAACAAAAGAATTTTATAAGGGGAATAATATTTTAATTAGAGTTTGTAAAATAGAAAGTATGCAGACAAAAGAAGAGAAACAAGAAGAAAAACAATATTTAAGAGATAGATCAGATGGATTTAAAAGTAGTGGTAAAGATAGAGAAAGAACTAGATAAAATGAAATAGTATTTAAGAGAGGTTACGTCGCAAAAATAGAAAATTCCTCTGGACTAGAGGAATTTTAAAGCGTTTATAAACGAACTAACCACATTTAAATGTGCAACATTAAATGTAATTATAGTATATGCAAATAAAAAGATATTATTACATAAAGCAAAGACTAGGCTGAGCCTAGTCTTTGAAAAACAACTTCCACATCTTGCGATGTGCAACAATTAAATGTAATTATATTATAAAACATTTTTTTACGATAGTCAAGATTTAGATTGGATTTTAATTAGTAAAAGTATAATATTTTTTTAATGCTAATAAAATATTATTATAATCATACTTAGATAGATGAGCAATTTTTTTATTATAGAAAAAAGGTTCTCTAATTCTTTTATAACTAAAGTTAGACATCGATTCCAATTTGGCAGTACTACAAGGTATTCCAGTTATATCACAATGAAAATAATATTTATCTTTATAACATTTACTACTTAGAGGAATTACAGTCCACATCTTTTTATCAGATGATGAACGCCAGAGAATAGCTGGTCTTAATTTTCTTAATTCTGATCCAATATTTTGTCCAAAGTCTACCCAACAAATAGAACAGGGCTTTAAGTTTGAAATAATAATATTATTAGTATCTAATAATAATTTATCATAACACCATTTTAAGTATTTGATTCTTTCAATATTTTTATAATCTATTTCTTTATCTAATTTTTTCATTAAGGATAATTTTAAAAGTTTTAATATATTATAAAAGTCTTTATTGCTTACTTTTAAAAATTTCCCCTTAACATATACTAAACCGTTTAATATTTGTCTTGCTATATTCCTGCAAATCATTAATATCAATAAATCTGTCTATAGATTTGACATATATAAAATTTTTAGATTCGATTGTATGAACAGTTATACCAACATAATGATTTGAAGAAATATTATAAATAATTAAAATATGTTTTTTATTACCATTTTGAATTATTTCATAAATGTTTTGAGAATATATATCCAAATTAAAACCTCCTAATATGAACACTGTCACTTATATGTTAAATCATAAACTGCTTAAAAATAAGCCTTTTGAGAATTATCTATTTAATAGAAAAGCTCTTTGCTAATAATACTACATTTTTAAATAAAAAACAACACATTTGTTCTCTAAAATATAATTTGAAACAAAAAATAAATATCATAAAACCATATTGACAAAAACACCTTATCAAGGTAAAATAATTAATATAATAATTTAGAGATTGGAGAAAACAAAATGATTAATAAAGCTAATTTTAAATTAAATAATTGGCAAGTAGTATGGGAAAAAAGAAAAAATCACCCATACTCATTAATCATGCTATAAACTTTTTATAAAATAGCACAAGTATAGGTGATGAATAATTACTTATACTTGTGTTTTTTTTTATAAATAATATTTAAAGATTTCTAAAATTTATTATGAAATATAAAAAAACAGAAGTATTAACTAAAAATACTTCTGTTTTTTAGTTAGGAGGAAGATTGTGAAAAAAGAAAATTTTATTAGAAATCACTATAAACTATACTGGCATAAAAAATATAAAAATATAAAAAAGAAAGGAAGAAGATATTATGAATAAAAAACAAAAACCATATAGATTATATTTAACAGAAGAACAAATGCCAAAACAATACTATAATTTAAGAGCAGATATGAAAGAACTACCAGAACCAATGTTAAATCCTATTACAAAAGAAAAAGCAACACTAGAAGACCTAACTCCAGTATTTTGCAAAGAATTAGCAAAGCAAGAATTAGATAATGAAACAAGATATATAGATATACCAAAAGAAATACAAGAGATGTATAGAATTTATAGACCGTCACCTTTAATTCGTGCTTATAACTTGGAAAAATATTTACAAACTCCTGCTAAAATATATTATAAATTTGAAGGAAACAATACTTCCGGAAGTCACAAATTGAATTCTGCAATAGCACAAGTTTATTATGCAAAAAAAGAAGGGATTACAAATCTGACAACTGAAACAGGAGCAGGGCAATGGGGGACAGCTTTAGCAGAAGCATGTAGTTATTTTGATATTCCATTAACAGTATATATGGTAAAAAGTTCTTATGAACAAAAGCCATTTAGAAGAGATATAATGAGAACTTTTGGGGCAAATGTTATACCAAGTCCAAGTAATACAACCAAAGTAGGTAGAACAATTTTGAAAGAACATCCAGATACAACAGGAAGTTTAGGCTGTGCTATATCAGAGGCAGTTGAAAAGGCTATAGAAACACCTAACTCAAAATATGTTTTAGGATCTGTTTTAAATCAAGTATTATTGCATCAATCTATTATAGGTTTAGAGTGTGAAACAGCATTTAATTTATTAGAAGAATATCCTGATATAATAATAGGTTGTGCAGGAGGGGGTTCAAATTTTGGAGGATTAATCGCACCATTTATGAGAGATAAAATTAAAGGAATACATAATCCAAGAATTATAGCTGTAGAACCTGCTTCATGTCCATCTTTAACTCGTGGTAAATATACATATGATTATTGCGATACAGGAAAAATGACACCACTAGCCAAAATGTATACGCTTGGTTGTGATTTCATTCCATCATCAAATCATGCAGGAGGGCTAAGATATCATGGAATGTCACCAATTATTTCGAAGTTGTATCATGATGGTTATATGGAAGCGGTATCTATTAAACAGACTGATGTATTTGAAGCGGCAATCTTATTTGCTAAAAAAGAAACAATATTTCCTGCTCCAGAATCTGCCCATGCAATAAAAGTAGCAATAGATGAAGCTTTAAAATGTAAAGAAACAGGAGAAGAAAAGACAATTTTATTTGGATTAACTGGAACTGGATATTTTGATATGGCAGGGTATGCATCTTATTTAGATAAAACTATGACAGACTATATTCCAACAGATGAAGATTTACAAAAATCATTTCCTAATATAATTACACCATAGGTTGCTAATAAAGTATATATAAGTTTTATATTAAGCAATTTTTGTTGAAAAAAATTCCTTAGAATGTTAAAATATTTTTTGAATGAAATATAGGGGGGATTTTTTTATGAAAAAAGTATTAAAAGTTTTAGCAGTCATTTTAATAATGGCACTAATTGTTGCGGGATGCATATTTGCGTATTTTAAGCTTACTAAAAAAGAGAAAACAAATGGACAAGAAGAAGCTAAAAAAGAAGAAGTTTCAACAGAACCTTTATTTTCTTTAGAAGATTATCCAAAAGTTGATGCTTCTCTTGCTACACAACCTTTAACAAATGCTTTTATTAAAAATTTTACAGGTGAAGAAGTTGATGAGAAGGATTTGGATTATACTAATACTCATCCAGGTTATGTAAGATTAATTAATGATGATGTAGATTTAATAGTTGTTACAGAACCATCAGAAGATGAATTAAAATTAGCTGAAGAAAAGGGTGTAGAGTTAGAAGTTATTCCTGTTGTAAAAGAAGGTTTCGTTTTCTATGTTAATGGAAATAATAAAGTAGACAATTTAACTTTAGAACAAATCCAAAAGATATATACAGGAGAGATTAAAAATTGGAAAGAAGTTGGTGGCGATGATGAGAAAATTAGAGCTTATCAAAGACCAGAAAATTCAGGAAGCCAAACAGGTATGCTTTCTCTTGTAATGAAAGGATTAAAATTAATGGAAGCTCCTAAGGAAGATATGATTGAAACAATGCTTGAAATTATCAATGTTGTGTCTGATTATGATAATGGAAAAAATTCTATAGGATATTCATATTATTATTATGCAACTACAATGTATAATGAGATAGATAGTGAAGTTGCACAAGGAATAAAATTACTGGGCGTAAATGGTGTTAAACCAACAAATGAAACAATCCAAGATGGAAGCTATCCAATACAAACAGCATATTACATAGTTATTAGAAAAGATGAGCCAGAAAACAGTAATACTAGAAAATTAGTAGAAGCTATGCTATCAGAAAGAGGACAACAAGTAGCTGAGGAGGCTGGTTATGTCAGAGTTAAATAATAATGATGAAGATTTTAAAGTAGTTGAGGAGATTAAGAAAAAGAAACATCCAGTTAGAAATACAATAATATTTTTAATTTTTTTCACGGTAATATGTGTTGGTACAACAGGATACCTTATATATACGAACAATCTAGAGAGTGAGCCTAAAGAAGCAGCAACAAGCAATACAGATACAGTAAAAAAGGAAAAAAAGAAAAATAATATAAAAAAAGAAGTGGAATATTGCGAGGGAATAAAATCTAGAGAAGAAATGTACAATATAAATGATATAAAGATTACAGAGAAAGACTTCCATGAGGGAAATGTAATAGATAAATTTAATGACGGAACTGTGCAATATAGAATAGAAGTACATTATATAGAAATTGATGGCTTAAAAGATAAGGACTTACAAAAACAAATTAATAAAAGAATAAAAGATACAGCAATGGAGATGTATACACAGAAGGAAGTTAAGGATGATAAAATAAGAGAAATAGGCGTTAGTGTTAGAGTAGAAGCAAATTTCGAAAATGTATTATCAATGGATATAGAAAAACAAATAGGATATAAAGATGAATCAAAAGATTGGGATTATGAATATCAAGGTTTAAATATAAATTTAATAGATGGTAAGGATATAGCTTTTGAAGAATTATTTACTAAAGATGCTCCAATAAAAAATATATTAAATCAAGTTGTATATGAAGAATTAGTGAAAAGTTTTCCTAGAGAAAATGGAGAAATGTTTGAAGATCTTGATATGAGTAAAGTGGATTATTCTGCAATAGAAGATGAAGTCTTAAAAATTATGTATAAATATAATTCATCAGAAAATATAAATTTTACTTTTTCTTCAGATTATATTAATGCTTACATAAATGGATATCATATACCTATTAGGATGTTTGATTATTATAAGTATATAGCAATATATAATAGATATAAAAGCGATGAAAATTTATTTGATGGCAAGTATAAAATGGAAAAAAATATTTTGGTATTAACTAATACTTATGATACTGAGCATTGTAGATACTATAAAGTAGGAAGAGTATCAGATAATTTATTTGTAAGTATTCGAATCTACAAAAGTGAAGAGGAAA
The DNA here is from genome assembly GCA_947581825.1 of uncultured Clostridia bacterium. Lineage (GTDB taxonomy): Bacteria > Bacillota > Clostridia > TANB77 > CAG-508 > CANPVP01. Next base: position 96,606 of record CANPVP010000005.1, read on the forward strand.
ATAAGAATATCAATAAAAAGCTAGATGAAATACAAAAAGAATTCGAAGAAAAAATTGAAAAGTATAAGAATTTAAAAGATGGTAAAGTAAGATATATAATGGCAAGCATAAGTAATTATTCTAATTCTGAAGAAGATTGTAATATAAGTATTTTAACTCAAGAATTTGAAGCAGATAAAGAATATTTCAATTCTGATTTTATTGAAAAAATATTGGATAGTATGCAAAAACCAGGGGTAGAAATGATTGCAATGGGATATATAGAGAGCTCAAAAGAAATGCAGAAAAAGGTTAAGAAGTTGAATCAAGAGGATTATACTTTGGAATATAATGCTTCAACAAAGAAATTTGAAAAGAAATCTTATGAATAAAAAAGCAAAATAATAAAATATTATAATTTTCAAAATTATAATATTTTATTATTTTAAGAGGTGAAATTTATATGAAGATATTAATGGGAACAAAAAATCCAGGAAAAATTGAAGGAGCTAAACAAGCTTTTGAAAAATATTTTAATAATGTTGAGATAGAAGGAATAGCTGTAAATTCAGGCGTAGGAGATCAACCAGTGAATGAAGAAATACTACAAGGAGCTAGAAATAGGATAGAAAATTTGAAAGAATATGCGAGAATTAATAATATAAAGGCTGATTACTTTGTATCAAGTGAAGCAGGAATTACTAATTCATTAGGAGAATGGATTGATATAAATTGTGCAGTTGTGGAAAGTAAAGAAGGAATACAGAGTGTAGGAACAAGTCAAGGATTTCCAATACCAGATAAATATATAGATGAAATAAAGAAAACAGAACTTGGCAAAGTTATGGATAAATTATTTAATGGAAAAGAATTAAGCAAGGGAAAGGGTGGAATTAGTATTTTAACTAAAAATGAAGTATCAAGAATAGATTTAACAAGAAATGCTTTTATTATGGCTCTAACCAAACATATAAATGGTGACATTTGGAAATAAAAAGTGTATCATAAATATAGAAAAAGGAGGAGTGTATATGAAATATTTTAAAAAACTAATAGGAGAAAGAGTTTATTTATCACCAGTAAATGCAGAGGATGCAGAAAAATATGTAGAGTGGTTTTGTGATTTTAAAATGACAGATGGAGTAGGAAGTAGTGGAAATTTGATGACAATAGAAACAGAGAGAGAATGGATTGAAAACACGCTAAAAAGTGGGAATTTTTGCTTTGCAATTGTAAATTCAGAAAACGATGAATTAATTGGAAATTGCGGAATAGAAAATATTAGCTATAAAAATAGAATTGCAACAGTTGGAATTTTTATAGGAAAAGAAGAAAATCGCAACAAAGGATATGGAGCAGAAGTATTAAGATTACTATTAGATTTTGGATTTAATTATTTAAATATGAATAATATAATGCTAAACGTAAAATCATTTAATGAAAGAGCTATAGCATGTTATAAAAAGGTTGGCTTTAAAGAAATGGGAAGAAGAAGAGAAAGCTATTTCTTAAATGGTAAATATTATGATGATATTCAAATGGATATTTTAGCCAGAGAATTTGAAGGTAGTTATATAAAAAATAAAAATGTTTAGATAGTTTAAATTTATGTCATGTCATATGTGAGTTTTTTATTTATATGGTTGCTTATCAACAATAATGGAGGTATATAATAATGGAATTGGATTTAGTAAGAAAAGAATTAAATAATTATGATGATACGATTAAGATTTTAGTAGCACTAAGGATGTCTTTAATACCAATTGTAGCTGATATAAAGATAAAAAATAATTTACCATTATTTCAAGCAAAACGAGAAGCTGAAATTTATAATAAAATAGAAAAATTTGCATTAGAAAATGGAGTAAATAAGGAATTAGTAAAGGATATTTACAAATTAATAATTTCTGATGCAATGAGAATAGAAGAAACAATTTCTAAAAATGAAGAAGAATCTATTATAAATAACAACAAAGAGGAATTAAATAATGATATTATAAAAGAAAATTTTCAAAGGTTAGATAGTATATTAAGCAAAGAAATACCAGGTATAATTGCTAATATATTAAAAGAAAAAGAAAATCTAAATTTAACTGAGATAGCAACATTATATTATAATCAAAAAATAAAGGAATGATATATGTGGAGATAATAGAATATAAGCAAAAGTATGACGAACAAATAAAAGACTTATTAGTTGAGTTACAAGAATATTTAGTAGAAATAGATGATTGGAATACTCAAATATTATGTGAGAAATATAGAAAAGAAAGTTTTAATATTGATATAAGAAAAGTTAATGAACAAGAAGGAAAAATTTATTTAGCAGTTGAAAAAGAAAAGATTATTGGTCTTATAATTGGTGTGATTGAAATAAGGGATGAAATTGATAAAATAACGAATGATTGTGGTAAAACAGGAAATGTAATAGAGCTTATAGTTAAAAAAGATGCAAGAGGAACAGGAATAGGAAATAAACTGTTAAAAAAAATAGAAGAATATTTTAAGGCAGTAAATTGCATTAGAATAAATATAGAAGTATTTGGACCAAATATAAATGCTCATAATTTTTATTATAAAAATGGATACATAGATAGAGATATAATTGTAAGTAAGCAAATAGCCAAAACGAAAGAGATATATGTAGAAAATCAGATGTATATAGGTAAAAAAGTTAGAGTTCAAATCGATAGAAAACTAGGAACAAAACATCCCCAATATGATTTAATCTATCCAGTAAATTATGGCTTCGTTCCTAATACAATAAGTGGAGATGGAGAAGAGTTGGATTGTTATGTATTAGGAATATTTGAACCAATAGATACTTTTGAAGGCAAATGTATTGCTATTATACATAGATTAAATGAAAATGATGATAAATTGATTGTTGTTCCAGATAATGTATCATATACTAATGAGCAGATAAAGGCATTAACTGAATTTCAAGAAAGATTTTTTGAAAGTAAAATATTAAGATAGAGTTTAAGGTTTTAATATAAACTTTATATTAACAAATGAAAGGAAAAATAATTATGATATCTAAACAAGCATATTCAGAAGTATATTATTTGATAAGTGAAATGTCAGAGGAGTTAAGACAAAAAATTCCATTAAATATAATTAATGCTATAAAAGAAAAAATGGATAAAAATTATCAATTTAATATAGAAAATGATGATATAGAAGATTTAGTACTTTTAGAAGATACGGAAAAGGTTTTATCAGTACTGTATACGGATTACATAGCTACAGAAGAAGAAAAAGAGATTATAAAAAACAAAGAAAGAGTATTGGAAGAAAAAAGAAAAGCAGATATTCCAAAAGTTGAAGTGAAAGAAATACTATTTGCAACAAATGAGAAAAATAATAAAGAGGAAAAAGCTCTAGTGAAAAAAGAAGAGGAAAAATGGTATACCAAATTATTTAATTGGTTAAGAAGTCATAGTAAAAAGTAAAGGAGAAATGATTTCAAAGGGGACAAGAAATTAAATGATGAAATAATTTATTGAGATTCTACTATTAGTAGATATAAAAAAAGGAGAATCTACATATAATAACTCAATTTTATATATACTTAATTCCAGTTTCTCCTGTAATAGGATCTCTAAAAATTCCTATATTAGGTGCAGAATAGGTAAAAAATACAAAACATATTCCAAGAAGTATTAATAATGTTAGATATATTTTATTATTACATTTAAAATTATTTTTGATAAGTATATAAGAAAGAAATTCTCCAAAAATAGTTGCAACAAAAAATAAAATTATATCAACGATAGCAATATATTTACCTAATATTCCACTATATATATAGAAAAAAGCAATAGTGAACAATATAGAAGAGAGTATGCCAATTACTTTTGAACAAATGAAATTAGGAGTTGACTTACCTATATAAAAGTAACCAATTATTAAGGTTAGTAACATAGGAAAATACAATAACTTAAGATGTTCCCATATACTTTCATTTACAGCAGAAAACGCTGCAATTATGATATTTTCGCCTGACCATTCATATGTAAAATGTAATAATGTTCCTAATATAAATGTGAAAATTATGCTTAGTAATGTATAATTTCTAATTTTATTTGTATTCATATGAAAATATCCTCCTTAAAATCTATTATATTAAGAAAGAGTATAAGATGTTAATATAAACTATAAAGATGAGTAATTTAATTGAAAGTTACTCATCTTTATAGTATTATATAGAGTATAGAATAAGTGATTTTAGAGTGTTGAAAAAAGGAGAAGAAAATGGTGAAACATAACATACAATCTCAAAAAGATACTTATGAAGAAATAATAGAATGGTTAGAAACACATGAAGGAAGAATGCCAAGAGGAGCAATAAGAAAAGATAGAAAAAAAATGAAAAAGGAAGATTTAACAGAAAAAGAGGTTGATGAAATAAACTTATATGCAAGATGGAGAACTTCAAAATTATGTAAAATGTTAGACGAGTATGCAGGAATTCCAATAGAAAAAATATCAGAGTCAGAAGAAATAAAAGAAAGAATTAAAACTTTAAGAAGTTATGGACTAGGAATGAAAGAAAAAACAGCATATGAAGAAATAATAGAATGGCTAGAAGTGCATGGAGGAAGATTACCACAAAATGGAATATATAGAGATGGAAGAACTTTAAAAAAAGAGGAACTAACAGAAGAAGAGTTTTATGAAAGAAATTTATATGGAAGATGGATTGATTCTCAAGAATATAAAATTTTGAAAAAGTATATAGAAGTACCAATAGAAGAAATACCAGAGTCAGAAGAAATAAAAGAAAGAATTAAAACTTTAAGAAATTATGGATTAGGGAAAACAGCGTATGTAGAAATAATAGAATGGCTAGAAAGTCATGAAGGAGGAATGCCAAGGGGCAATAAACAGAAAAATGGAAAGAAATTAAAAAAAGAAGAGATGACGAAAGAAGAGCTTTATGAAAAAAATTTATATGCAAGATGGAAATTTTCGGATGAATGTAAAATATTAGAAAAGTATGTAGGAACCAAAATAGAAGAAGTCCCAGAAGAATGGAGAGAAAAAGTAAGCTTTTTAAGAAGTTATGGACTAGGAATGAAAAAGACAACATATGAAGAAATAATAGAATGGCTAGAAAGTCATGAAGGAAGAATGCCAAGAAACAATATACAGAAAAATGGAAAGAGATTAAAAAAAGAAGAGATGACGAAAGAAGAGCATTATGAAAAAAAATTATGCGCCAGATGGCAATATTCAAAAGAAAGAAAAATGTTAAATAAGTTTGCTGGGGTACCAATAGAAGAAGTTCCGGAAGAATGGAGAGAAAAAATAGCAAGATTAAGAAGTTTGGGACAATTAGGAAAGAGTACAGATGAGAGAATTAAGGGGAGAATGAAAGAAGCGGTTGGAAATAGAGTAGAGAGTAACGAAGCGGTAAGGAAAGAATTAGAAGAGATAGTTAAAGAAAATGGGAACAAATGTCATGGTGAACAAACAGAATAATAATATATATATATGCGAATATAGTTTTGAAAATTCGAGAATATGTTGTATAATATATAAAAGAATTTTAGGGGGAATTTATAAATATGAATAAAATATTAAAAGAAATTAAAGAAATAATTAATGAAAATATAAAAAAATATTTGCCAGATGTAAAACCAAGTGAATTAGAAGAAAATGGTATGGTTTATTATATGAATGGAAATAATGGAACAGAATTTGACTGGTATGTAAATGATAAAATTTCAGATTTTATGGTGTTTTATAATGATGAAAAAAATCTTGGAATAGCTAAATTAACAATTTATATTAATGGAGATATTTATATATGTATTTATGGTGATAAAGGAGAAAAACTTGTTAAGGAAGTTAAAACACATATAGAAGTATCAGAAAATGAAATGTTAAAGTTGGCTGTAATATTAAAAAATCAAGCTGATGAAAAAAGAATTTGGGATGCAAGTATAGAAATAATTGATACAGACATTGAAATAGATGAAGAAAAAATTAACGGTTTTAAAGATAAACAGACACATTATGAAGAAATGATAAGAAGAAAACAACTATTCAATCTAAGTGCTTTTGTTTCTAAAAGGGTATTCGAAGATGGATGGAAAGTTGGATATATGTATAGAGCTGAAGCAATTGATGAAAGAGATAGTGGATGGTCTTTTATGGCAGGAGATGAAGATGACGAGTATGCAAATGATTATAAAAATTTTGTTTTATTAAGTATATATGAGGCATCTCAAATAGATCCTGATATTTCAAGTTATGTAGATAATCCAGTGGGATCAGGATTTATTAGAATATCTGAAACTGAATTTGAAGAAGATAATGAAGATAAAGAAATTTATATGTCAAAAAGAAATTAAAATATGAGGAGAAATAGCAAACCCCAATATACCAAAAATTGAAATTTTATGTAAATTGTGATATAATATAAATGTAAGTCGTGCACCGAGCCGACTCCCAAATGGGAACATCTGTTGAATATGACAAGGAGGCAGTCATTATGAAAGTATCAAATTTTTTTAGATACTTTTTCAGTATTCTCAGTATTTTAGCAGCTTTACTGGGAATGCTGTACTTTGCAATGTATTACCATTCTAAAGATTTCTATGATGAATGGAAATCTTGGGATAACTTGGTAATGTACGTATCCATAGGTTCAGTATTTGTAACTGAAATAGCCAATGCTGTTTTTTTGATAGTAAAAGATTCAAATGTAAAACCAATGCCAAAAGAGTTTCATATCAAGAGTGCAGCAAAGACGTCTATCCCACTCTTGTTAATTGCGTCTTTATGTGCCTTTATATTAGGCGGAGATCTTTTCTACAATGAGATTGCAATGCTACTACTAGACATCATGTTTCTTATAGGTGGAGACATGATTGATTATACAGAAGTGGTAGAGGTCGAAACAACGTTATATGAAGGCGATGACTTAGTATAGCTGCTAAAAGAGTTCCTTTCCGAAGGAGCTCTTTTTACAATTACTAAAAACGTGGCAAAATCACGTTTTTTTAATATAAAAACGTGACAAAATCACGAAAAACTTGAAAAAGGCCAGTAAAAGTATTACAATATGTATTAGAGAGAATCTTTTTTATGAATAAATATAATAATAAATTATAATGAAGGTATTGTGAAAGGAGAAAATATGGAAAGAAAATTATATAATAACTTACTATATTGGAAATCCAACAAAATAAATATGCCATATATGTTGATAGGAGCTAGGCAAACAGGAAAAACATACATACTAACTGAGTTTTGTAAAAATGAGTTCGAAAATTATGTATATATAAATTTGGACAACATGGAAGACGTGAAGCAAATATTTGAGGCAACAATCAATCCAGAAGAAATAATAAAAAATATAGAAGGACTTTTAGGAATAGATATAAATGAAGAAAATACAGTAATATTTATAGATGAAATTCAAGTATCAGAAAGGGCAATTAGTTCTTTAAAATACTTTTGTGAAAGTGAAAAGAACTATAAAATCGTAGTTGCTGGAAGCCTACTAGGAGTGAAAGTAAATAGATTTAAAAGCTCATTTCCTGTAGGTAAAGTATGGATAGACTATCTATATCCTATGGATTTTGAAGAATTTCTAATAGCAATAGGAGAAAAAAAGTTGTTAGAACTTATCAAAGAAAGCTATAACAATATGAAACCAATGTTAGAGCCAAATCATAATAAAGCTTTATCTTTATATAATGAATTTTTATGCATTGGTGGTATGCCAGTAGCAATATTGAATTATATAGAACATGATAAAAATATTTTTAAATTTGAAGACGATATATTAAAGATGATTATAACATCATACTTAGCAGATATGTCAAAATATACAGAAAATATGGAGTCATTAAGAAATAATAAAATATATAATTCCATACCTGCACAACTAGGAAAGGAAAATAAAAAGTTTAAGTATTCATTAGTAGAAAATTCAGCAAGAGCAAGGGAATATGAATCTTCAATGGAATGGTTATTATCAAGTAATATGTTACTAAAATGTCAAAGTATAAATACTCCCAAATCTCCATTAAAAGCATATGTAGAAAACAACTTTAAAATTTATTTAAGTGATATAGGGTTACTTAGGGTATTGGCAAAAATAGGTGTGAACGAAATTATTACAAATAAAAATATGTTATATAAGGGAGTTTTTATTGAAAATTATGTTGCAGAAAACTTATATGCAAAGTATAAAGAATTATATTACTGGATATTAGGGAATGAGTATGAAGTAGATTTCCTAATTAATATTAATGGAAATATAATACCAATAGAAGTTAAGGCTTCGGATAACACTAGTTCAAAGAGTTTAAACTATTATATAAAAAGGTTTAAACCAGAATATGCAATAAGATTGTCAACTAAAAATTTTGGTGAATCAAATGGAATAAAGTCAATTCCATTATATGCTAGTTTTTTAATATAACTATAGATTCATGGGTAAAAATAATAGATTTTAGAAAGTAGAGGAGAAATATAGTGGTAGAATTAAAATTTAAACATCAAGAAAAAATATATGAAGGAATGAAACAGTCGTTAAAGGAAAAGAAAAGAGCAGCATGGATAACTCCAACAGGAACAGGAAAGACATTCCCAGGATTAAAATATATTGAAGAAAATCCAGATAAGACAGTATTAATAGTAGTTCCAAACAGAGCAATAATACATCATCATGAAAAAAATATAGAAGAGTATGTAGAAAATGGAGAAGAACGTTTAAAAACAGGAAAGATAAAAATAATAACATATCAAAGGTTAGAAAGAATGCAACAAATTGCTAAAAAGATGTCAGATAGGCAAATAAAAGCTGATATAGTTATATTTGATGAGATTCATAGGATTGGAGCAGAAACATGGGGACCAGCAGTAAAGTCTTTAGAAGAAGCTTTACCAGAAGCGGAAATAATAGGTATGACAGCAACTCCAGAAAGAACAGATAGAAGAAATATGGCAACGGAGAAATTTGAAGATGCAATAGTATATGTAATGAGTTTAACAGAAGCACTTAGTGGAGAAAAAGAAGGAGAAGTAGTTTTACAAGCCCCAAGATATGTAAGAGTAATTTCAGAATTAAAGATAGAATTAGAAGAGTATTTAGAAAAAATAAACGAAGTGCAAGATGAAGAAAAAAAGCATATGTTACTAGAAAAATATAAAAAATTACACAACATTGTAAGTAGAGTACCAGAAATACCAGATATGATGGAACAAGGAATAAAAAAGAAAAATGGTAAATACATAGTATTTTGTAAAGATAGAGAAGACCTAAGAGAAAAAATGGAAAAGGCAAGCGAGATATTTGGAAAAGTAAATTCCAATATTAGTGTGAAATATATATTAAGTAAAAATGATAGTAAAGACAAATTTGGAAAATCCCAAAAAGATAATGATAGAGTAATAAGACATTTTGAAGAGACACCAGAAGGAGAACAGTTACAATTATTATTTTGTGTAGAAATGTTGGATGAAGGAACACATGTAGAGAATATAGATGGAGAAATCATGTTTGCAGAAACATCATCAGCAATTAGATATAAACAAAGACTAGGAAGAGTAATGACTACAGATAGAGAAACAGTTATAATAGATGTAGTAAATAATTGGATGAGACAAATAGAAACATATAGAGAAATTGCAGGAGCAATCAATAGAGGAGGAGAATATAAAAAAGGAGAATTTAGTTTTACAAATCTATCATTTGATGAAACAGACTTATTAGAAATAATGAGAGAAATAAATGAAGAATTAAAATACAATATTCAAACAAGAAAAGATATTTATGAAGAAATAATAGAATGGCTAGAAAATCATGAAGGAAGAATGCCAAGAGGTACTATAAAGAAAAAAGGAAAGACACTAAAAAGAGAAGAGATGACAGAAGAAGAGCAGTATGAAAAAAATTTATATGGAAGATGGAGATTTTCAGCAGATTGTAGAATATTAGAAACATATGTAGGAGTAAGCATAGAAGAAATATCAGAATCGGAAGAAATGAAGGCGAAAATTAAAACTTTAAGAAGTTATGGACTAGGAATGAAAGAAAAAACAACATATGAAGAAATAATAGAATGGCTAGAAAAACATGAAGGAAAAATGCCAAGAGGTGCTATAAGTCGAAAAGGCAAGATGTTAAAAAAAGAAGAACTTACAGAAGCAGAACGTTATGAAGTGAATTTATATGGAAGATGGAAAATTGCAGAAGAGCATAGATTGTTAAATAGATATTTAGGAATAAAAATAGAAGAAATACCAGAATCAGAAGAAATGAAGGAAAAGATTAAAGCTTTAAGAAATTATGGACTAGGAATGAAAGCAAGAACACCATATGAAGAAATAATAGAATGGCTAGAAAAATACGAAGGAAAAATGCCAAGAGGTGCTATAAGTCGAAAAGGAAAGATGCTAAAAAAAGAAGAGATGACAGAAGAGCTTTATGAAATAAGATTATATGCAAGATGGATAACGTCAAAGGAACATAAATTGTTAGAAGAATATGTAGGAGTGAGAATAGAAGAAATACCAGAATCAGAAGAAATGAAGGAAAAGATTAAAACTTTAAGAAGTTATGGACTAGGAATGAAAGGAAAAACAACATATGAAGAAATAATAGAATGGCTAGAAAAACATGAAGGAAAAATGCCAAGAGGTACTATAAAGAAAGAAGAAAAGACATTAAAAAGAGAAGAAATGACAGAAGAAGAGCTTTATGAAAAAAATTTATATGCAAGATGGAAAAAGTCAAAAGAATCGAAAATGTTAGCAAAGTATGTAGGAGTAAAGATAGAAGAAATACCAGAGTCGGAAGATTGGAAAGGTAGAATAAGTACTTTAAGAAACTTAATAAAAAATAAAAAAACATTATATGAAGGAATAATAGAATGGTTAGAAAGTCATGAAGGAAGAATGCCAAGAAGTGAGATCAGACAAAAAGGAAAGATATTAGAAAAAGATGAAATGACAGAAGAAGAGAATTATGAAATAAAATTATATAGAAGATGGGGGCGTTCTGAAGAAGATAAAATTTTGAAAAAGTATATAGGAGTACCAATAGAAGCAATACCAGAGTCAGAAAAAATAAAAGAAAAAATTAAAACTTTAAGAAGTTATGGATTAGGAATGAAAGAAAAGACAACATATGAAGATATAATAGAGTGGTTAGAAAGTCATGAAGGAAGAATGCCAAGAGGTACTATAGTACAAAACGGAAAGCAACTAACAAAAGAAAATATGACAGAAAAAGAACTTGCGGAAAAAAATCTATATGCAAGATGGTCAAAGTCAAAAGAACGTAAAAAGTTAGAAAAATATGTAGGAGTAAAGATAGAAGAAATCACAGAATCAGAAGAAATGAAGAAAAAGATTGAAGTTTTAAGAAGTTATGGACTAGGAATGAAAGAAAAGACAACATATGAAGAAGTAATAGAATGGCTAGAAAATCATGAAGGAAGAATGCCAAGAAGTGAGATAAGACAAAAAGGAAAGATATTAAAAAAAGAAGAGATGACAGAAGAAGAACTTACGGAAAAAAATCTATACGCAAGATGGCGAAGAACAGAAGAACGTGAAATGTTAGATAGATATGTAGGAGTACCAATAGAAGAAGTTCCAGAAGAATGGAGAGAAAAAATAGCAAGATTAAGAAGTTTGGGACAATTTGGTAAGAGAAAAGATGAGAAAATTAAGGGGAAAATGAAAGAAGCGGTTGGAAAAAGAGTAGAGAGCAATGAAGAAGTAAGAAACGAATTAGAAGAGATAGTTCAAGAAAATGGGAACAAAGGTCATGGTGAACAAACAGAATAATAATATATATGTGTGCAAATATAGTTTTGAAAATTATATAAATTATCATCTCTACAGATTCAGAGATAGGAAAATATTAATGAAAGTGATATAATAAAACACATATTATGAATTAAAACTAGTTTTAAAGAAAAATAGGAGAACTAAAATAATGAATGTAGAAGAGTATTTATCGAAATTTTTTAAAGGAACTAAAAATCCAACATTAAATGCAATGAAATTTTTTATGGATGAATTTGGACATCCTGAAAAATTTTTAAAAGTAATACATATAGCAGGAACTAATGGAAAAGGTAGTTGTACAGAGATGATAACAAATATTTTAATAAATGCTGGATATAAAGTTGGAAAATTTATTAGTCCTCATTTAATGAAATACAATGAAAGAATAAGTGTGCAAAATAAAGATATAACTGACGAGAAAATGGAAGAAATAATAACCAAAATAAAGCCTAAAATTGATAAATATAATAGTTTAAATAAAGAAAAAGTAACTTTATTTGAGTTAGAAACTACAATGGCTATTTTATATTTTTATGAAAGTAATTGTGACTTTGTGGTATTAGAAACTGGACTGGGTGGACTATACGACTGTACTAATATAGTAAATCCATTAATTTCAATTATAACTAGTATCGGCTATGATCATATGGATATTCTAGGAAACACATTGGTGGAAATAGCAGAACAAAAGGCAGGAATAATAAAAGAAAATTCACAAACAATATTTGCATTATCAGATGATAAAGAAGTAAATAAAAAAATAGAAAACATATGTTTAGAAAAGAAAAATAAACTTCATGGAATTGAAAAAAGTGATATAGAAAACTATTCATATGATAGTGAGTTCCAAAAATTTGATTATAAAAAACATAAGGATATATTAATTAATTTAAAAGGAGAAAAACAATTATTAAATAGTTGTATTGCAATAGAGTGTATAGAAATATTAAGAGAACAAGAATACGATATTAGTGAAGAAGCTTTAAGAATAGGATTAAAAACAGTAGTACATAGAGGAAGATTTGAAGTAATAAATAACAATCCATTAATTATTTTTGATGGAGCACATAATAAACCAGCTATAGAAAATTTTATAAGAAGTTGCAATATGTATTATAAGGAGCAAAAGAAAGTTTATGTTATTTCAATATTAAAAACAAAAGATTATGAAATGATATTAAAGCAACTTTTAAAAGATAAAGAAGCGGTGTTTATATTTACTGATGGAAATGATAAAGAAAGGTACAGGTCAAAAGAAGAACTTTTAAAAACTGCTAAACAATATACAGAAAATGAAAATTTATATATACAAGATTTAGAAAATACAATTAAACTTGTAAAGGAAAGATATTCTGATTATGTTGTATTTTTTGTAGGAAGTTTCTATGTGTATGGAACTGTAATAGATATGCTAAAAAATCCAATTAATGAAAGATAGTTATGAAGCGGAAAAAAGATGTTATAGGAGGCAATAATAATGAGAAAAATTATACCAGAAAAATTAAGAAAAGGTGATGAAATAAGAGTAATTGCACCATCAAGCAGTATGAGTATATTAAATGAACAAATAGTGAAACTTGCAAAAACAAAGTTGGAGAACATGGGTTTTAAAGTGTCTTTTGGAAAAAATGTATTGAAATCAATAGGAGAAGATTATAATTGTGCTAGTATAGAAGATAGAGTAGAAGATTTACATGAAGCTTTTTTAGATAAAAATGTAAAAGCAATTTTAACTGTTATAGGTGGATATAATGTTAATCAAATATTAGATTATATAGATTATAATTTAATAGAAGAAAATCCTAAAATATTGTGTGGCTTTTCAGATATAACAGCATTAACAAATGCAATATATGCAAAGACTGGAATGGTTACTTATTCTGGCCCACATTTTTCTAGCTTTGGTATGAAGAAAGGGTTAGAGTATACAGAAGAATATTTTAAGAAAATGTTTATACAGGAAGGAAGCATAGAGATTAAATCTTCTAAAGAGTGGAGCAATGATAAATGGGCAAAGAATCAAGAGGATAGAAAGTTTATAAAAAATGAAGGTATGAAAATAGTAAATAAAGGAGAAGCGGAAGGAATAATTATAGGCGGAAATTTATGCACATTAAATTTGTTGCAAGGAACAGAATATATGCCAAACACTCAAAATAGTATTTTATTTATAGAAGATGATGGATTGGTAAGAGATGAATTTAATAAAGAATTTGATAGAGACTTACAATCATTATTACATGTAGCTAAGAATGTAAAGGCTATAATTGTTGGAAGAGCAGAGAATATATGCGAAATGAATTATGAAAAATGGAGTAGAATTTTTAAGAGCAAAAAGGAACTAAAGGATATACCAATAGCTATAGAAGCGGATTTCGGACATACTACACCAATTTTCACTTTCCCAATAGGAGGATATGCTAAAATAAAAATAGATGATAAAGTAGAAATCAAAATTGAGAATTAACATTTACAAAATAGCAAAGAAACAATTAATTGCTTGATTTTGCTTGGAAAAAGTGATAAAATATTGCATATGTTTGCACAAAAGATGAGGAGATAAAGAGTGTAAAGAATATAAGGGGTAGTAAATAAAATGAGTATTAGCGAAATGTTAATAAAATTGGATAAAGAAACATTAAAGTTAATCGATACATATAAAAAAAATCAGGCAAAGGATAAAAACGATACAAGTAATAAAGTAGCTGAAATAAGAGGTTCTTATTTTACTTTAAGGAAAAAATTGGAATCACTTGAAAAGGAAACAAATTTTTTTAACAAATTAAAAATAAAACGAGATTTAAAAGATCTTCTCAAATCTTTTAGAGGTAAAAAAAGCCTTATAATGCAAAGAATGATTATAATAAATGCAAATTTTCACAAATTAATATTAAAATACAATGCCGTAGAAGAGAGCACACAATCACATGATAAAAGATATGATGAACGAGTTGAGTCAAAAGAAAGTTTTGAAAATGAGGAAGCAAGTGCAGAGCTAAAAGATAAAATTGCAAGGGTTCATGAAAAAGTAAAAAGAGACAGAGAGATAAATGGCATAGAATGTAAGGATCCTGTTCAAATTTTTACTTTAGCTGAAATAAGAGAATATCAAGAAAGGCAAAAAAGAATAGCAAAAGCGATAGAAAAAAGAAGATTAGCAAAGCAACAAGAAGCTAAAGAGGCTGAAGAAAGACAAAAAAGAATCGAGCAAGCAATAGTAAGAACTCAATTAGCTAAAAAGAGAAGATTAGAAATGCAAGAAGAGGATGCTAGAGTTTCTAAAGAAATTACAGCAAAAATAGCTAAAATAATGGAAGAAAAAGAAAAACAGCAAGTAGATTCTGAAAAGAGTTCAGAGCAAGAAGAGATGCCAATAGAAAAGAAAAAAAGAGTTTTGAAATATAGTAAAGAGAAAAAAAGAAAATTGGCGTGGTATACTGCAATCCCTGTTATTGGTGCATTAGCTATTTCTACAATATCAGGAGCTATGTCAACATTAACGAGTAAAAAAATAAGTATGAAAAATACTGAAAAAGCTAATAATCGAAATCATGAGTATTTAGCATCTGTAGATCCAAGTGAAATTAATGAAGCAACTAAAATAACTGGGAATTCAAGTGCATCTACTACAACTTTTTTTGAAACACAGAGTATAGATGTTCCAATAACTACAGAAAAACAGGATGATGCAACAGCAGTAATGCCAGATGAGGAGAAAACAGCAGATGTTAAAGAAGAGAATATTAAAGAAGAAAAGCCAGAAGAAAGTGTTAAACCACAAGAACCAATAGTTGTAAATATTGGAGATAAAATAAATGTAGATGATGGATTAAAATATACTGCTACTTGTTTGGGTGGTGGAAAAAGCAATGAGATAGGTGCAGTAAGTTGGAGACCAGCAACAGAATATTCTATAGATAGAGTAGCTTTTTGCTATGAAGGTAAAGTTTTAGGAATAATGAATTCTGGAGAGGGTGATATTGAAAAAACATTAAATAATTATGCTACTCAATATAAAATAGATGTAAATGAAATAGATACAAGTGTTCTTCTATCACTTGTACCAGGTTATCATGATACAGGATGGGCTCATATTAGTATACAAGACATGCAACAAAGTAAAGTTGATCCAATACAAAGTAGAAGTTCACAAAATGAAGAAAATGAAAGTATGGAATTAGATAGATAAATATAAATGTTGAGAACCTTTTTCTATGAATGGCAAAATATAAAGCATAAGCAAAATCATATAATTGTTTTGCTCATATTCATAGAAAATCTTGGGTTCGCTTTTTTATTAGAAAGATTCTTATATGGAGTTGCAACAATAAAATGAGTAAGCAATTTGTGAAAGAAACTTTTCAATTGACTTAAATTGTGATAGAATAATAAAACAATTTGATAGAAAATGAAGAAGGAGGACTACGATGTCAATTGTAGGAATAGATTTAGGTACAACGAATAGTTTAATTTCAGTTTTTAAAGATGGAAATGTAGTACAAATTCCAAATAGTTTTGGAGAATTTTTAACACCATCTGTTGTGAGTTTTGATGAGAAAGGAAACATATTTGTTGGAAAAATTGCTAAGGAAAGGAAGATAACAAATCCCAATACGACAGTTTCTAGTTTCAAAAAATTTATGGGAACTGATAAGAAATATAAAATATTTGGAAAAGAATATACCCCAGAAGACTTATCAGCAATGGTATTGAAACAATTGATAGAAGATGCTAAAAAATATTTAAATGAAGAAGTGGAAGAGGCAATAATAAGTGTTCCTGCATATTTTAACAATAAACAAAGAAATGCTACTAAAAGAGCTGGAAATTTGGCAGGAATAAAAGTAGAAAGAATAATAAACGAGCCAAGTGCTGCTGCATCATATTATTATGTAAAAACTGCAGAAAAGCAAACTTTCTTAGTTTTCGATTTTGGAGGTGGAACTCTAGATATTTCAATAGTAGATGCTTTTGAAAATATAATAGAAGTAGTAGCTATAGTTGGAGACAATCATCTAGGGGGAGATGATTTTGATTTAGCAATAGCAAAAGATATAAGCAAGCAAAATGGGCTTGATTGGAAAGAATTAAGTTCTCAAAATAAAGAAAAAATATTGAAAATAGCAGAATCATGTAAATTTTTATTAAATATAGAAAAAGAAGTAATGGTAAAAACAGTTGTAGAAGAAAAAGAAATAGAAGGAAAGATGAGTAGAAAGCATTTTATAGAGATATCTTCAGATATATTTTATAAAATCAAAAACTTGTTAAATAAAATACTAAGAGATGCAGAGATATTAGCTGATGATATAGACAATGTACTATTAGTTGGTGGTTCTTCAAATATGACAGTAGTACAAGATTACATAAAATATATAACAAATAAAAAATTGCTATATAATTTTAAGCCAGATATGTTAGTTGGACTTGGTGTTGGTATGATTGCGGGAATCAAAGAACGTAATGAGAAACTAACAGATATAGTTATGACAGATGTATGTCCTTTTTCTATGGGAATAAATACAAGAAACAGGGCAAATGAAATGGAATCAATTTTTGCTCCAATAATACAAAGAAATACTACTTTACCAGTAAGTAGAGTAATGGAATTTTCTACTTCGTATGATAATCAAAGAGAAATAGTAGTTAAAATATTGCAAGGAGAAAATTATTATTGTAGTGATAATCTAGAAATTGGACAAATAAAAGTAACAGTTCCAAAGGGACCAGAAGGAAAAGAGAAAATAAGTGTAAGATTTACCTATGATATTAATGGGATTTTAGAAGTTGAAGTAAAAGTATTATCAACAGGACAAGTAAAAAAATTATATATACAAAGTGATGACACGAATTATTCTGAAGAAAAAATGCAAAAAATGATGGAATCTTTAAAGGATTTAAAGAAAGATTACAAAGAAAAAGAAGAAATTATATATGTAATGGAACTAGGAAAGAGATTATACGAAGAATCAATGGGGGAACTAAGGCAGGCCATTGGAGACATGATAAAACAATTTGAATATATATTATCAACTGGAGATGATTTTAAAATACGAAAAACATATGAGAGATGTTTAAAATTTTTTGAAAGTATAGATGAAAGTAATAATAGAGATGAATTTGATGATTATATATTAGATGAATTCATGAAAGAAGAGGATGAAGAAGATGGAGAAGAAGACGATTTGGACGATTTTACATCTGGATACACCGACGAATGATATTGAAAAAATAAAAAAAGCCTATTCTGAACAGACAAAAACATATAATCCTGAGGATAATCCAGAAGAATTTCAGGAGTTATATAATGCGTATAAACAGGCAATGAGTTATGCAAGAAATTTAAAATCTAATAATAAAATAGAAGAAATACATAATAATCAACAAATACAAAGTATAAAAATAAAAAATAATAATTATATTAAAAATAAAAAAGAAAAGTTAGAAGAAAAAGTAGAAACAAAAGAAATTAAAAAAGAGAAATCAAATGATTTAGGAAAGAAATATGAAATTTCTGATGGAATAGAAGAAATAAATAGTTTTAAAGAGCTAGATTTTAATGATAATGAAAATATAAGAATACAAAAAATGATATTCGAAATAGATCAGAGTATAAAAAGAGGGAATAGCCAGTTAAAAAAAGTAATATCATCAGAAGAGTTCTATAATTTGATGCATATAGAAGAGTTTCAATTAGTTCTATCTAAATATTTAAATAATAGAATAAATTTAGGCACAACTAAAACATATATTATAAAAAAAAGCCTAAAAAAGTATATAAAAAAATATGGCAAACAAAATTTAACAAATTCGCTAAAAAATTATTTTTATATAATTAGAAATAGAAGAACACCATATTATTATCCTACATTAATTTTGTGTGGAGTTGTGTTTTTTATGATGTTAGCTTTAGCTGGTAGCAATAATAGAAAAAATAATTATAATAATACTTATAATCTTTGCGGAACAGAAATACATAGCAACATAAACGAAATCTTAACATATGATAAAAATAATAAAATAAGTTTTGGTATACCAGATGGGTTTGAAGTAGATATTGCTTTAAGTGATTCGAATAAACGTATAGCAAAAGGAATTGCGAATATTAATATAACAACAATAACATCTATAGATAGTGAGAAATATTACGAAGATTTAAAACAAAAAATAAAAAAGTTATATGTAGATGATGAAAAGCATAAAGATGTAAAGATAACTGATAAGCAAAGTATGACAGTAGGAGATAGAAAATTTAACTATATAGATTTTTCCTATGAATTTGGAAGTTTAAAAAAATCTGTAAGATACATATGGACTGATATATTAGAAAATACAGTATTAGAATTTAAAATAAATGAGCCAGGGAAAATATCAGAAAAAGAATTAGAACAGATTCTTACTGTTAATATAGAATAATTTGATAGAAAGGAATGATAAAATGAAAGTATTATTAGTAAATGGAGGACCTCATAAAGAAGGTTGTACATATACAGCTTTAACAGAGGTTTGTAAAACTTTAAATGAAGAGGGAATAGAAACAGAAATCTTTTGGGTAGGAAACAAACCTTTATCAGGTTGCATTGCATGTTTTAATTGTAAGAAGACAGGAAAATGTGTATTTAATGATACTGTTAATGAGTTCGTTGAAAAGGCAGAAACGGCAGATGCATTTATATTTGGAAGTCCAGTACATTATGCTGGAGCAACTGGTGCAATTACATCATTTATGGATAGAGTATTTTATTCAGCTTTCCAAGCAGGAAAAGGAGATAGATTCTTATTTAAACCTGCAGCAACTGTTATTTCAGCAAGAAGAGCAGGAACAACAGCAACATATGATCAATTAAATAAATATTTTGGTATTACACAAATGCCAATTATTTCATCAAGATATTGGAATATGGTACATGGAGGAACACCAGATGAGGTAAGAAAAGATGAAGAAGGAATGCAAATAATGAGAATATTAGGTAGAAATATGGCATATTATTTGAAATGCATTCAAGCAGGAAAAGAAAAAGGAATCGAACTACCAAAGCAAGAAGATAAAATTAATTTTACAAATTTCATAAGATAATATAAAGCAACACTCTTTAAGAGTGTTGCTTTTATAGTAAATTAGAAGCTCTTTCTTCTAAACTAGCATTTTCTTGAACTGATTGAATTAATTTATGTACTAATTCTTGTGGAACATCAGCATTTTCAACTAATACTTTTGATATAATTTCAATTTGTTTTTGATTTTCTTTATATTGGGGACTTTGCCTTATTTGTGAGAGATTTTTTTGAAAAGATTTGTTACTTTTTAAATTTTTTCCTTTGGTAAAAAAATACATATTATTTGCTCCTTTTACAAAATATGATTATTATTACCATATTTTACCAATAGGATTAAAAAACGTCAAGTATATATTTATAAAATAAACAGATACATTAATTAAAACGCTTAATAATATCAATAACACCTCGAATCATAGAAAAACAAGTATTTAAATCTTCATTGGAAAGATTCATAATATGTTTTATAGTAGAATCATCAATAATATTTTCTTTACCTAATAATATATAATCAGTTGATACATGTGCTTTATTAGAAAGTAAAATTATTTTTTCAACAGAAAGACAATTAGTGCCACTTTCTATTGAACCTAAATATTGAGGAGTGATTTCTAAAAAATTAGCAAATTCATTTTTATTCATACCTAAATTGTTTCTTATAATTTTAATTCGTTTACAAATATCTTCTTTCATGCTATCCTCCAAACTAAAAAAATTAATATTTTGATTTTAATATAGAAAAAAATAACAAGAATAATTAAAAAAGATAGAAAAACATGAGTAAAATGTAGTTTTGTGTAGAATTTTATATAAAAATATGGTATATTTTTAATGTATATGTTTAAAAAGTAAAGGAGACAATTACTTATGAGGAACAAGAAACCAATCAACGTTTTGTTAATTGAAGATGATAAAACAGATTGTATAAACATGAAAAATTATATAAATACAAGAGATGATGTAAAACTAATAAATATAGTAAACTCTCCAGAAAAGGCAATCGAATCAATAAAAACATACATTCCAGATGCAATAATTCTAGATATAGAATTAAATAATGGAGAAGGTTCTGGACTAGAAATTTTAAAATCAATGAAAAATCTAAATTTAGACTTCAAACCAGTAATTGTAATAACAACAAATATATCATCAAAAACAGTATATACATATGCACATGAAAACGGTGTTGATATGATATTTCATAAACTAAAAGAAGATTATTCTCCAGATTTAGTAATAAGAAACATATTATTGCTTAGTGAAATAAAAACAAATGAAAAAACAGAAAACAACATGATAGAAAAGCAGAGTGAAGGAGAATATAGAGAAAGAATATCAGAGAGAATAAATAGAGAATTGGATTTAATAGGAATAAGTTCACATCTTGTTGGAAGAAAATATATACATGATGTAATAATGTATTTGCTAGATGAAAAAGAAGAAAAAGAAAATGCATTTATATATTTAGCAAAGAAATACAAAAAAGGAAACAGTACAATAGGACGTTCAATACAAACTGCAATAGAACATGCATGGAGAAAATCATCAATAGAAGATTTGCAAAAATACTATACAGCAGTAGTAAATTATAATACAGGAGTTCCAAAGCCAACAGAATTTATATATTATTACGTAGATAAAATAAAAAAGACAATATAGTAAATTAATTATAATTGCTCAAACATTTTAAATCACGAAACTACTTAAACAAAAAGGTTTAAGTAGTATTTTTTTATTGTAGGAAAATTTTACATAAAATTTTTCAATGAAGAGAGGTGATTTAGGATGTCTTGGTGGGATGAGTTAATGGAATATATAAAAAGAACTTTTGGAAGATAATAAAAGTAAATTTTTAAAAAATTATATTTCCTTATGGATTTTGTGTGGGGGGTGGCGTCCTCGACGACCCGTAATTTGTGGAACTCATAGAGATGTTAATTTTTCACTATTTTATAATTAGTATAGATTAACATCTCTATAAGTTTTATTTTTTCGGGTTGTCGAGGACGCCGACTCCTACATATATTATAGACAATATTATATTTTTATTGATTATTTGTATAACGTAAAATATAATAAAAAAGAGGTTAAAAATATGATAGAAGGTTTAATGATTACATTTGTAAAAACATTTTTTATGAATTTATGTATAACATATTCATATATCAAGATAAAAGATTATAAAAATTTAAATAAGGAAAATATAATAAAAATACTATTATTAAACATATTAATTTGTATAGGATATTCCATATTATATGAAAATATTTGTTTATATATTCGACCAATATTTATGAATTTTATCTGTTATGCTATACATTTGTTAGGATTCTCTATACTAATAAATGACCTTGACAGAAGTTTTTATATAGTTATGCTAATGTCTATGTGCTTTCCTTTTGCAGCATTTTTTATAGCGTCGATAATATCATTCTATATAACAAGATTTCAAATATTTGGCAATATAATAAATACAGTAATTGAATATTTATTGATAGGAATAATACAATTTGGGGTAATATATAATTTCTTTAAGATTAAAAGATTTAAAGATGGATTTCTATTTGTTAAAGATAGAAATTTATCTAAATATATTAATGCACTTAGTATAATATTAAGTATATTAATTGTGATATTTATCATATATACTACTAGTCAAAATAGATTAAGAAGTAATGTAACGTTTGCTTTTATAGTACTAGCTGTAGTGCTGATTATATATTTAATAAAAAGAAGTATTAATTTGAACTACAAATCCAAAATGAAAGATAGAACTGTTGAATATTTAAATGAACAATTGAAAGAAAAAGATAAAATTATAGAAAATCTAAAAACAGATTTAGATAAAACTCTAAAAATTAATCACAAATACAATCATAGAATTTCAGCAATGGAAAGAGCAATAGTAAAAGCAAAATTTAATGAAGAATTTGCAGAAGAAAACAATGAAATCATCAATCTAGTAAAAGAATTAGCAAAAGATTATAAAAACGAAACTTTTGAAGCAGAATCAAAATTGCCCAAAACCAATGTATTCAGTATAGACAATATATTAGAATATATGGCAAATAAAGCAAAAAATGATAACATAGAATTTCAAGTAGATGTCAAATGTAATATAAAAGATTTAATAACGAATATTGTAAACCAAAGTAAGATAGCTACTTTATTAGCTGACCACATTAATGATGCAATAATAGCCATAAATTATAGCGAAAATGAATTGCGTAAAATACTAGTAGTGTTTGATAAAATAGATGATATATACGAGATAAAAATTTATGATACAGGTATAGAATTTGAAATAGAAACATTACTAAAACTTGGAAAAGAGCAAGTAACAACACATAAAGATAGTGGCGGTACTGGAATAGGTTTTATGACTACATTTGAAACTTTAAAAGAAAGCAAAGGTAGTTTGATTATAGAAGAAGATAATTCAGAAAATTATTCAAAAGCAATAATAATAAAATTT
The DNA here is from genome assembly GCA_947581825.1 of uncultured Clostridia bacterium. Taxonomy (GTDB): domain Bacteria; phylum Bacillota; class Clostridia; order TANB77; family CAG-508; genus CANPVP01. Next base: position 119,938 of record CANPVP010000005.1, read on the forward strand.
GACAATAAGTGCGAATATAAAATTCGTTCGTACAGAGCAGATGAAATAATAGAACAAAATAAAAACAGTAATATAATTATAGAAAAAATATAATAAAAAGGAGATGAAACTTTAGATATCATCTCTTTTTGCTTTGGATAAGTAGGTTACTTTAACTCATAAATTTCTACTTTAACTTTTTTATTTTCTACTTTAGTGTAAATCTTTATAGGAAATTCAGAATTGTTTTTAAATTTAAAATCAGCAGTTCCTTTGTTTACAGAAGCATCTTTACCTTTAGGAACGTATGCTACATCATCACTATGAGGATGACGTTCTACTACTTCAAATTTATCTTCATCTTTTAAAACAGCATTATAAATAGTGCTAGAAATCTGACAAATTCCACCACCTAAAGCTTGAATTTTTTCTCCATCACCATCTAAAGCTTCAGCTTCTTTATAACCTTTTTCTTTTGAAGTATCTTTTACTATATTCCAGAAAGAAAAAGTTTTACCAGGTTCAATAATAGTACCATTAATTTCATCGCAAGCAAGCTTAATATTAGTATTTCTATTCTTGTCAGAGCCTAATAATTTTGTTGAAAATTTAGATACTAAAATTTCTTCGTATGATGGCTCTACAGTTTCATTATTTGAAAGATGAGAAACATTATATTCTGAATTTGGTTTAGAATTATTATTAGAACAACCATATAGAGAAAATGTGAAAAATACAAGTAATAGAATAAGAAACAATCTTCTAACTATAATATTTATTTTAAATTTAGATAAATTCATGTTTATTAGATCTCCTTTCAAATATATAAATATTTTTTGAAATATTAAAAAAAATATACAAAAAACAAAAATAAAAGGTTTTAAAAGTTTATATAATATGTTAAAATTACAATATTATTAATGCTTATAGAGAGGTTGAGAAAAATGAAACTTTTAATGCATACTTGCTGTGCACCTTGTAGTGTGTATTGTATAGATAAATTAAGAGAAGAAGGAATAGAGCCAACATTATATTGGTATAATCCTAATATTCATCCATATATGGAATACAAAGCTAGAAGAGACACTTTAAAACAATATTCAGAAATGATAAATATAAAAGCGATATTTGAAGAAGAATATGGCTTAAAAGAATTTTGTAAAAATGTTATAAACGATTTGGAAAATAGATGTAGCAATTATTGTTATAGAGTACGATTAGAGCAAACAGCAAAATATGCAAAAGAAAATGGATATGATGCAATAACAACAACATTATTTGTAAGTCCATACCAAAAACATGATGTTATAAAAGAAATATTAAAAGAAATTGCAGAAAAATATGAATTAGAATTTGTTTATAGAGATTTTAGAGAAGGTTTTAGACAAGGGCAAAATAAAGCAAGAGAATTAGGTTTGTATATGCAAAAGTATTGTGGATGTGTATTTTCAGAGGAAAATTCAAATTATGACCACATTATTTCTGATAAGAAACTCCAAATTCATGAAAATAAAATAACGGAGCGAAAAATTAGATTAAATTGGAAAGTACCAAATTTAGAATTAAAACCATATAAAAATGGGAATAAAAAACAAATTGAGTTTATCTATGATTTAAAAAAGGAAGTTTATCAAAAATATGTAGAAGAAATTTATGGAGAATGGAATGAAGAAATCCAAAAAAAACTATTTGATAAATTTATGAAAGAAAATTCAAAGAATATAGAACTTATATACCTAAAAGATGAATTAGTCCGGATTTTACAACGGAAAAGAAATAGAGAATAATACTTTTGAAATAGGCAATATTTGTATAAAACCAGAGTATCAAAACAAAGGAATTGGAACAGCAATATTAAAAGAAATTATATTTGAGAACAAAGGTGAAAATATAAAATTACAAGCATTTAAATTAAATGAAAGAGCAATTAAGTTATATGAAAAAATGGAGTTTGAAAAAACAGATGAAAATAACACACATTACATATATATAAAATATTTAAGGTAAGGAGGAGAATTCATGATATTAAAAAATAAGTTAGGCTTAGATAATGAAGTAGAACTTGCTAAAGAGGAAGAAAGAATAACAAAATTAAAAGCAATAGAATTATTTGAAACTGGAAAATTAGATGAATTTGAAATTGGAACTTTTCAAGGTTTATCTCAAATTCATAAATATTTATTTGAAGATATATATGAATTTGCAGGGAAAATAAGGACAGAAAATATTTCCAAAAACAACTTTAGATTTGCATCAGCAATGTATTTAAAAGAGGCTTTAAGAAAAATAGATAATATGCCACAATCAAATTTTGATGAAATTATAGAAAAATATGTTGAAATGAATATTGCTCATCCTTTTAGAGAAGGAAACGGAAGAAGTACAAGAATTTGGCTAGATATGATTTTAAAAAAGAAACTTGGTAAAGTTGTTGATTGGAGCAAAATAGATAAAGAAGACTATTTGTTAGCTATGGAAAGAAGTCCAATTAAAAATACAGAAATAAAGTTTTTGTTACAAGGGGCATTAACTGAAAAAACAAATGATAGAGAGGTTTACATGAAAGGCATTGATGCAAGTTATAGATATGAAGGATATAATTTGTATAAAACAGAAGATTTAAAAATTAATTAATGGGGTCTTAATCGTCTACTGCAGAGGAAAAAAGGTATCAAAAGCAGATAGAAAAAGATAAAAAAATGAAATTGTCGCTCCACTGGTGAGACAAATTAGTTGGACACATAATGTTATGATATTAGGAGCTACTAAGACTATGGAAGAAAAAGAATTTTATATACGAATGTGTATAAAAAATAATTATTCCAAAAGAGAATTAGATAGACAAATTAGCAGTGGATACTTTCATAGATATATGTTATCAGATGGAAAAGCAAATCAAAGTTTAACAAAAGCTACTGGAGAAGAGGATTATCCAAATACAAGAATATTAGATACTTATAGTTTAGAATTTTTGGACTTACCAAATTCACCAACTATGGTATCACAATATACTTTAAAATTAATTGATAAAAAACTTTTGGAGAATAAATTGAAAGAAATAAGTGATATGGTAGAAGAAAATAATAAAAAGTAAAAATAATGTGGGTTTAAGTGTATTTTCAGAGGAAGAAAGAAATATTTCTGAAGAACAAGAATTTGAAAGGAGAAATGTTTATTGAAAAAAGAAAAAAATACTAAAACAACTATTCGTTCTAGTGCGGCAGAATATTTAACTTATGTAGCAGCAATAGGAGACAATCCAGAATCTATAGAAGTTAGGTATGAAGATGAAAACATTTGGCTTACACAAAAAATGTTAGCTACTTTATATGATGTAAATGTAGCAACTATTAATGAGCATATATCAAATATTTATAAAGATAAAGAACTTGAAAAAGATTCAACTATTAGGAAATTCCTAACAGTTCAAAAAGAAGGCAATAGAGAGGTTTCAAGAAATATTGCACATTATAATCTTCAAATGATAATTGCTATCGGATTTAAAGTAGATAATGAAAGAGCAATACAATTTAGAAAATGGGCAAACCAAATAGTGAAAGATTATACAATAAAAGGTTGGGTAATGGATGACGAAAGACTAAAAAATGGTGGTTCCATTTTAACAGAAAAATATTTTGAAGAGCAATTAGAGCGTATAAGAGAAATTAGAATGTCAGAAAGAAAATTTTATCAAAAAATAACTGATATTTATGCAACTTCAATAGACTATGATAAAACAGCAAAATCAACAGTTCGATTTTTTACTTCAGTACAGAACAAGTTACATTATGCAGTATCGCGGAAATACAGCCGCAGAGATTATTTATAATAGAGCAGACCATAAAAAAGAAAATATGGGATTAACTACTTGGGAAGGAGCACCAAGTAGCAAAATACATAAATATGATGTAGTTGTTGCTAAAAACTATTTATCAGAAAACGAAATTGCACAGTTAGAAAGAATGGTATCAGCTTATTTAGATTTAGCAGAGATGCAAGCAATTAGACATATCCCTATGACAATGGAAGACTGGGAAAAAAGGCTAAATGGATTTTTAACATTATGGGATCATGAGATTTTAAAGGATAATGGAAAAATATCAGCAGAAATGGCAAAATTGCATGCAGAAACTGAATTTGAAAAATACAGAATTATACAAGATCAAATTTATATTTCAGATTTTGATGAACTTTTGATGCAATCAAAAGATATAAACAATAATAAAAAATAAAAGTGTGGTCATAATGTGCAATCCAAGAGGAAGAAAGGTATCAAAAGCAGATAGAAAAATGAGGGGTTAAGTGTATTATTTAGATGAAAAAAAGCCGTTAAATACATAATATTATTAAAAATATATGCAAAAGCAGTCAAAAAATGCCAAAAAAGGTTGAAAAATCTCTAAAAATATGAAATAATATACAATAGGTGTAAAAAGACATATAATCATTATATAGAAAGAGATTTAGAATCCGATATAGTCTTAACATTAGATTGAAAAATAAAAACATTTAAGCTTGGCATAAATTAGTAGCAATAAAATTTATATATAACTATTCGAATAATTTATTTACAAACATTTGAAACAAAAGAAAAAATGAGAATAAATAAAAAAACGGGAGGTATAAATATGAATATTGCAGTCATTTTTGCTGGTGGTGTTGGAAGTAGAATGAAAGTTATAGGAGGAACACCAAAGCAATTTTTAAATGTGCATGGAAAACCTATTATTATACACACATTAGAGAAATTCCAAGAAAATGAAAATATTGATGCAATTGTTATATCATGCTTAAAAGAAAAAATAGATTATTGTTGGAATTTAGTTAAAAAATTTGATATAAGTAAAGTAAAAGATATTGTAGCAGGAGGAGAATGTGGACAAGAATCTATTTATAATGGATTAAAAGCTGCAAACAAATTAAAACAATCTGACAATGATATAGTTTTAATTCATGATGGGGTTAGACCATTGATAAATAATAAATTAATAAATGATAATATAGAAAGTGTAAAAAAATATGGTTCAGCAATTACAACTGTTGAATGTAAAGAAACAATAATCTTTTCAGGAAATGAAAATGAAGTAGATAATGTTACAGATAGAAATATTTGTAGAGTAGCGAGAGCACCACAAAGTTTTCTATTAAAAGACATTTTTGAGGTACATAATAGAGCAATTCAAGACGGTAATACTAATATGATTGATTCTTGTTGCTTAATGAAACTTTATAACAAAGATTTACATACTGTACCAGGTCAAAGTGATAATATAAAAATAACTACACCTGATGATTTTTATATGTTTAAGGCATTACTAGAAGCAAAAGAGAATTCTCAAATATTTGGCTTAAATTAATTAGAACGATTTTAGATTATATAAACCATTAAATCTATTGATAGAGGAAGGAATGATTAATAATAATGGAATATAATAATGAAATAATTCAAGGTGACTTGAAAGAACTAATTAATGAAAATATTAATTATCAAAAACTAAAAAATAAAACATTTTTAGTGACAGGAGCTAATGGAATGTTAGCATCCTATTTTATATATTTTCTTATGTATTTAAATGATAAACTAGATGCCGGTATAACTATATATGCATTGTCAAGAAATAAAAATAAAATGTATAGTAAATTTATTGGAGATTCTAAACGAAAAGATATTATTATTATTGAACAAGATGTATGTGAAGAAGTTAAAATAGAAGAAAAAATAGATTATATAATTCATATGGCGAGTTCAGCAAATCCTACTAATATCGTGAATAATCCAATAGGAATAATAAAAGCAAATTTATTAGGAACTTTTAATATTTTAGAATTAGCTAGAGTGAAAGATGCCGAAGTAATATTTACATCTACGAGAGAAATCTACGGAAAAATGCCAGAAGAAGTACAATTTATAAAAGAAGATGACATGGGAATTATGAATTGTTTTGAAAGAAGAGCTTGTTATCCGGAAAGCAAAAGAATGGCAGAAACAATTCTAATAAATTATAATGCACAATATGGTGTAAAATTCAAAAATGTGAGAATAGCACATTCATATGGACCAGGAATGAATATAGAAAATGATGGAAGAATAATGTCGGATTTAATATCTGATGTAGTTCATAAGAGAGATATAGTATTAAAAAGTAATGGCGAAGCTGAGAGAGCTTTTTGTTATATAACAGATACTATTTCTGCAATGCTATATGTCATATTAAAAGGAAATGAAGGAGAGTCATATAATATAGCTAACGAAACTGAAGAAATAGCAATAAAAGATTTAGCAAATCTTATGGCCAAAACTTATGAAAAAGATAATATTAAAGTGAAATTTGAGATTAACTTGAATCCAAATGCGTATACGAATTTTAAAAGAGTAGGTTTAGATACTACAAAGATAGAAAAATTAGGTTGGGTTCCTAAGGTTAAGCTAATAGATGGAATAAAAAGGACTGTAGATAGTTTCATGAGTTAATGGAGGATGTTATGGATAGCAAAATAATTATAATGGTAATTTCAAAAGAACATAATATTGAAAAGTTAGAAGCAACTATAAACAATTTACGAAATAACAATTGCACATCAGAAGAGATTGTTGTAGCAATTGAAAGAGAAAATGCAGAAGAAATAATTGAGTATTGCCAAAGTAATGATATTAAATATGTTGAGTATGAAAAGTTAGATGAAGTTTATTATGATATACATAAAAATTTGGAATTTGATTATATATCTTTTATAGAAGAAGGAGATAAATATAATAAAAACTTTAAAGAGAAAATACTAAAACATATAGCGAACACAAAACATAATATTATTGTTGGACAAATTTTAAACAAAAAAAAGAAATACTTATTAAATAAAGTAATAGCAAAAGGGATAGCAGTTGATATAGAAAGAAGTCCACAACGAATATGGATACATTTAGAATCTGCGTTTGTAAGCAAGAAAATACTAGATTCGCTCGAAAAAGAAGCTGATGACACTTTAGAATATTATGTTGATAAAACACTGTTAAGTAAAGTAATAGCAATACATGGTGGCTACAAAATAGCACGTAACATAAAATTAACTAAAAGTAAAAAATTAGAGGATTCTGATGAAAGTAAAGAGGAAAATTACGATTTAGCATGGTATAAAAATTTATTTATTTATGGGAATAATATTTTTAATTATTCAATCCAAAAATATGGTGCACCGTTAAAGTTTCTTCAATATATGTTTATGTATATTGCAAAAAATGTAATAAATGAGAACGTTAATATGAAAAACAAACATATTATTGTTGATGAAAAAAAAGAAGAGTTTTATAGTAGCTTTAAGCAAATATTACAACAAATAGATGATGAAATAATAATGGCTACAGAAGGAAATAAAAGAGTAAATTATTATTTATTAAATTTAAAATATGGAAAATCAAACCAAAATGATATAAAATATAGAGAATTTATTGATAAAATTAATATTATTAATAATAATAAAAGGTTATTTACTGCAAAAGATGTAAAAATAAAAGTACTTTTAATGGATTATGTTGAAGACAATTTAATTATAACAGCAAGTTATCCTTTCCAATTTGATGAAAGCAAACTTAAGATTTTTGTAACTTATTTAGGTGAAAAAATTTATGCAGAAAAGAATTACCTTTATTCAGATTATAGAGCTTTTGGAGCAATAATATATCAAAATTATACTTTTACTGTTAAAATTCCACTAAAAGAGAATAAAGAAAAACAATATATAGAATTTTTTGTGGAAGGAGAAAAAGCAGTAGTTAGATTAGATCTTAATTTTAATAAGCCATTAACGAGACTATCTAAAGCAAAATATTCATACTGGAATTGTGGAAAATTTACTTTAAATTATCGTAAAAAAAGTATTTTAGTATTAAAAAATAATAAATTAAGATATATAAAAAGAGAATTTAAATACATTAAAAGTTTATTAAAGAATAAGAAGAAATATATAAAAAACGCAGGTAAATTAAGAATAATTTATCACTTAACAAAGCCATTTTATAGAAAAGAAATTTGGTTATTTCAAGATAAGGTATATAAGGCAGGGGATAATGGAGAATATCTATATACATATGCTAATAAACAAAAAGATGGTATAAAAAAATATTATATTATGAAAAAAGATTGTCTTGATGCTAAAAGGTTTAAAAAAGAACATAAAAAATTCGTTGAATTTGGATCATTAAAGCATAAATTGTTATTTTTAAATGCTAATATCGTTTTTACAACCCATAATAATGTTACAAAACAACATGGTTTTGATGAAAAAAGAGAAAAGTATTTTAGAGATTTATTTAATAGTACAAATGTATGTATTCAACATGGTTTATCAGTACAATATATTCCTCATTTAATAAATAGGGTAAATGATAATTTAAAAGGATTTTATTTGGCGTCTCCAATAGAAAAAGAAAATATGTCAGAGCCAGAATTTGCATATGGAGACAATTTGGATATTTTAAAAATAACTGGTTCACCAAGATATGATGGCTTAAAAAACAATGATAAAAAACAAATTTTAATTACTCCAACATGGAGAAGCTATCTAGCATTACCATCTGTAAAGTATGGAGAATCTAGGAGACATAATAATAATTTTATTAAGTCGGACTATTTTAGAATTTATAATACATTAATAAATGATCCAAAATTAATAAATGTAGCAAAAGAAACTGGTTATAAAATTATTTATTTATTACATCCTTGTACAAGTTCACAAATAGATGATTTTGATAAAAATGAAGATGTTGAATTAATAGCAGCAACTGATGATTTGAATTATGAAAAAATACTTACAGAATCAAGTCTTATGGTTACAGATTATTCTGGTGTTCAATTTGATTTTGCATATATGTATAAGCCTATTGTTTATTTCCATCCAGAGGAATTACCACCATCTTATGAAGAAGGTGCATATAAATATGAAACAATGTCATTAGGTGAAATTGTAAGAAAATCAGATGAACTTGTAGATACATTATGCGAATATATGAGAAATAACTGTCAAATAAAGCCTGAATATGAAAAACGAATTGATAAATTTTTTAAATATCATGATTATAATAATTGTAAAAGAATATATGATGATATAATGGAATTTAGAAATGGTGAACAACAGGCAAGAAAACAAGAAAAAACTATAAAACATAATGAATTACTTGATGTTTAAATGTGTAAAGGAAAATAATAAAATGGATGAGTTAAAAGTAGATAAAAAGAAAAAAAGAATTCTATGGCTTGATATATTACGTGGAATAGCAATGTTTTTAGTCATATATGGACATACAACTCAAAATGTTCAAATACAGAAATATATTTATTCTTTTCATATGCCTTTGTTTTTTATAATTTCTGGAATGGCAGAAATCTTTCAAAAGACTGAAGGAACTAAAGAGTTTGTAAAAAAGAAAATAAAAACTTTAGTTATTCCATATTTCTTATTGAATTTATTAATGTTTCCAATAACTTACATAAATGATAGAATAAGAGCTACATCGAGATTTTCAATTAAAGAGTATTTAATTGGAACTATATATTCAAATACTATGAATTCATATTCTGCCTCATCGAATGCAACATGGTTTATTCTTACTTTGTTCTTAACTGAACTATTATTTTTCTTTATGAAAAAAATAACAAAAAATGATAAAGAATTATTTTATTTGACTTCTATATTGGCTTTAGCTGGATATGCAAACAGTATATCTAAATGGAAATATCATGGACCTTGGCATATACAAGTAGTTTTTACAGCCGTTGCTTTTTATTATATTGGTTATATATTTATGAAAAATATAGATAGTATAAAAGAATTATTTAATAAAAAAATTAACACTCTAATTTATGTAGTAGTATTATTTGTAATAGGTATGTATTTTGCATATAATAATACTAGAGTTTCATTAACAGCAGATAAGTATGGTTCATTTTTATACTTCTATATTGCAGCTTTATCTCTATCTTTTGCTTTAATATTATTCACAATGAAATTCTTGGATAGAAATTTAAGAATAACAAAATATATAGGACAAAACTGCATACTGTGGGTTGCTATTCAAATTCCAATAATTAGATATATACAAAAAACTGTACCAATTGTAAAAGAAGTGGAAATGTATGCTTTGGCTTTAGCTTTTATAGTATTCTTAGAAATAATGCCTTTTGCAATATTTATTAATAAGTTTCTTCCTTTTTTATGTGGCAAAGATTATAATAAGAACAAATGTACTAATACTAATATATATATATATATATATATATATTAGCAATTTTTGTTATTATAACAATGATTTATTGTCATTATAATAAGGAATTAATTGCTTATAAAAAGTACATATCTAATTATGATTACATTGCACATGCACTAGGTGGTATTAATAATGATAAAAATACTAACAGTAGAGATGCCTTAGAAAATTCATATAGCAAAGGAATAAAGTTATTTGAAGTTGATATAAGCTTAACTAGTGATGAAGAATTAGTTTGTATTAATGGATGGTCTAAAGATGTTTATAATGAAACATTAGAAATTGAATATAATAAAGAAAATGCTGTTATGAGTTATGAACAATTCATGAATACAAAAATAAAAGGCAAATATACAACAATGTCTTTCAAAGATTTAATTGAATTTATGAAAGTGCATGATGATATATATGTAATGATAGATATAGGTAATCAAAAGAAGAAAAAAACCAAAAATATATATGAAAAAATAGTTCAAGAAAGCAATAATGATTCTAAAATACTTAATAGATTAGTTATAAATGGAAATACGACAGATATGATTAAAGCAGTAAAAGAAGTTTATGATTTTAAAATAATAAACTTATATTGGCCAAGTAAGGCTGACAGAAAAGATAAGAAAATTGATACAAAAGAAGAGTTCATAGAATACTGCAAGGAAAACGAGATTTCAAGTTTATCAACTTCGTTAAAAACATACAAAAAAGAAAAAGATACAATAGAATATTTTAAGAAAAAAGGACTTATTGTTTATGTATTTACAGAAAATGATGAGAATGAAGCGAAAGATATTTTGAAAGATGTTGATGTAGTTGGAACTGATTTTATATAATAGATAAAGGTGTAATGTGAGATGAGATTTGGAAATATAAAATTAAAAACAATAATTACAGAAAAAGAAGTTATTTTAATTGGATTAGTCAAGAATAAAGCAAAAAAAGGTGTTGAAGAGGATGAAGAAAATTCAACAACAAATGATACAAAAATTGATTTTAAGAATACAGTATTGCTATTAAATGAAAAAAAATATGATATCAAATTCATAAGAGGATTTATAGTAAGTTTATTTATAGCAAAAATCCCAATACAAGATTTGCTAAATGCTGGAATACATAATAAACCATATCTTTTTAATGAAAAAAGCGAATCAAAAACATCTATAAGATATTCAATAATTGGAAAAATGGGAAAATATAAAAATGGCAAAGTAAAAAAACTTACAGACATAGGAACATCTATATATGTTAGACAAACAGCAAATAATAGATTAGCGATTACTGTAAGAAAAATAAATAAAACTGATGACTTTAAAGAACAATTAAAAATTAATTTAGCATTCATTATATCAAAATTTGTACGTAAATATAAGATTTTAATGTACGAGAAAGAATCAAAAAAATATGAAGAAAGTGCATCAGTTGTTTACGAAAAACTTATAGATGAAAAATATAAGAATGTTTATTATATTATTGATAAAAATAGTAATCACATAGAAAACATTCAAGAAAAATATAGAAAAAATATAATATACAAGTATTCAATGAAACATTATATTGCATTTTTTTCTGCTAAAACACTTATAGGAACAGAATCTCCGGGGCATGCAATAGAATTAAGAGTAGCAAATAAACATGCGGTTAGACGTATATATGGTAATAAATTTCAGTATGTTTTTTTACAGCATGGTGTAATGTATATGGTATCTTTAGATTCTGCTAGTAGGAACTTCTTTAGAAAAAATGGAGGAATGCCAGCTAATTCTAAAATAGTAGTTTCCTCAGAGAAAGAAGCCAATCATTTTATAGAATTAGCAGGATATAATAAAGAGGATTTATACATATGTGGTCTTCCAAAATATGATAGAAATAAATTATCAAAGAAAGCAGAAAAAATTACAATAATGCTAACATGGAGACCTTGGGAATATAATATAGTTAGAAATAATATTAATAAGTCTAGATATTTTAAACTATTAAAAAAGATAATAGAGGCTATACCTAATAAGCTAAAAGATAAGATTGTATTAATGCCACACCCATTAATATTAGAAGATTTTAAAAAGTCTAAACTTTCAAAGTATATTTTAGATAATTTTACTTACAACGAAGTTTTAGAAAATACTAAACTTTTAATTACTGACTATTCTTCAATTGCATACGATTCTTTTTACAGAGGTGGAAATATAATCTTTTACTGGGAAGAAAAGGATTATTGTATGGATATGTATAAGGGTAGTTTAATGCTAAATGATGATAATGCTTTTGGCGAAATATGTTATTCTAATGAGAAATTAAAAGAGATTGTAGAAAGAGTTTATAATAGTAAACAAGAACAGAGTTTTATTGAAAATTATAGAAAAATAGTAGAATTTCATGATAATAAAAATACAGAAAGACTTATTGAATTTTTGAAAAAAGATAAAATAATTTAAGATTTATATTAATTTAGAACTAAAGAAAAATTAAGGCGGTAAAATAATATGATAAATGGAGTAATAATACAGTATTTTGAATGGTATATGAATTGTAATCAAAACTTATGGAATCAAATTTCGGAAAAAGCAGATGAGTTAGCTAGGATGGGAATAACAGCTATATGGCTACCACCTGCTTATAAAGGAATTGGTGGAAAAGACGAAGTAGGATATGGAGTGTATGACCTCTATGATTTAGGAGAGTTTGATCAAAAAGGTACTATAAAAACTAAATATGGCTCAAAAGATGAATATTTAAATTGTATACAAACATTACAACAATCAGGAATAGAGGTATATGCAGATATTGTATTAAATCATAAAATGGGAGCAGATCAGATTCAAACAATACCAGCCAAAAAAGTAGATTGGGGTAATCATCAACAAGAAATAACAAGTGAAGAAACAATAAAAGTTGCAACAAAATATACTTTTCCAGGAAGAAATAATAAATATTCAGATTTTAAATGGAATTGGACTCATTTTGATGGAATTGATTATAATATGGCAACAGGAGAAAAAGCTCTATTTAAGTTTAAAGATAAGAGCTGGGAAAATGTAGTAGATGAAGAATTTGGTAATTATGATTACTTGATGGGAGCAGATTTAGATTTTAGTAATGAAGAAGTAAGAGAAGAATGTAAAAGATGGGGAAAATGGTATTGGGAGCTTACAAAAGTAAATGGTTTTAGATTAGATGCAGTAAAACACATTTCAGCTACATTTTACAAAGAATGGATAAAATATTTAAGAGATTTAACTGGAAAAGAATTATTTACAGTTGGAGAGTATTGGGCTAGTGATGTTAATAAATTACATAGATACATTACTGCAACAGAAGGTGAGATTTCTCTTTTTGATGTACCTTTGCATTATAACTTCTTTTCTGCATCTAGAGATGAAAATTACGATTTAACAACAATATTAAATAGCACATTAGTAAAAGAAAATCCAAGTAAAGCAGTTACTTTTGTAGATAATCATGATACGCAACCAGGGCAAGCTTTGGAAAGTTTTGTAGAAAGATGGTTCAAAGCAATAGCATATAGTATAATTCTTCTAAGAAATGAAGGATATCCATGCATCTTTTTTGGAGATTTATATGGTATTCCACAATATAATATTGAGCCAATGGAAGAATTGAAAACAATATTAAAATTAAGACAAGAAAGAGCATATGGAGTACAACATGATTATATAGATAATCGAAATTGTATAGGATGGACAAGAGAAGGCGATTCAGAGCACTTAAAATCAGGGGTGGCAGTTTTAATTTCTAATGGTGGTTATGCAGAAAAAAGAATGTATATTGGAGAAAAATTTGCAAATCAAAGATTTATAGATGCAATGTCAAATATAGAAGATGAAGTAATAATAGATGAAGAAGGGTTTGGAACTTTCAAGGTAAAAGAAAAATCCGTATCAATATGGACTCAGATATAAATAAAAACAACATCATACTTTACATAAAATGGAAAGTATGATATAATGTATTCCGTTAAATTAAAAAATAAAGGATGATGTATATGAAAGTAAGAATTCCTAAAAATAGAGATAATAATAACGATAATAATGATGAAAAAAAGAAGAAAGAAGAAAGTGTAAGAGGCTCAGATGGTTCTAAGATAATATTTGTTTCTGGAAAAGAAAACAAGAGAGGTCTTTCACAAGAACCACTGTTGGCACATTTAAAGAAAAGTATAAGACAGAAGATTGAGATGGATATAGAAAAAATTCTTCAGGCAAGCCCTGAAGATACATCTAGAGGAGAAGTATTAGTAAAGTTGGCTACAAGAGATGCATATGCTAACTCTTTTAATCCACCAAAAGTAAGAAAAAATGTAAAAATAGAGGTTTCTAATTTATTAAATGAAGAAGTAATTTCTAAAGTTGATCAAATAATACAAAATGCTGAAAAAGAAAAAGGTATATCATATGAAACTATAGTTAAACAATTAGAGAGAGCAGTAGAAAGCTTAGTAAGTTCAGAATTTGAAGGATTTATATCAGACTATTATCTAGCAAGAATGCAAAAAGCTTTAGACCAATATGCTGAAAAAAAATTAAGTGAATATGAAAAGAAAATAGAAGAAAGAAAAATTTTAGAACAAGAAGAATTAAAAAAACAAGAAGAAGAACTAGAAAAACAAGAACAATTACTTAGAGAAAATGAACCATTCTTTTGTGAAGCAAGAGATTATACAGACAATTTTAAATTTTTAGCAACAGATATTCTTGGGCATATTGCCAATACAGGATATAAAGAAATAAAGAAATTTAGTAATTTCGAATATGGTATGAGATTTTTGAATTTACAAGATAAATTACGAGAAATAATATCTTCATATAGAACAAGTGAATCTAGAGCAATTTCAATATTAATAAGAAATGATAAAAGTTTAGATGAGCAAGAAATAAGAATATTAGAATCTAGATTGGATGTGCTTTCTAGAGAAAACGAAGACAATGATACTTTTGAAAAAAAAGTAGGAACAAACAGATAATTATGGCAGAACTAAGATTTCCTTAAAATTTGCATTTGTTAGGAAATCTTAGTTCCGCTTTTTTTATATTATAGGAAATTTTCTCTTCCTTTATTGCAATTAATATGATAGAATCAGAAAATAGAAAAAGATATATACTATAATTGTAAAATTTGGATAAAATAAAAAATAAATCAATTAATCGGGAGGTTAATTTTGGAAGATAAAAAAATGGTTCTAATAGATGGTAATAGCATATTAAATAGGGCTTTTTATGGAATAATGGGAAATAAAATGCTGATGACATCAGATGGAACATATACAAATGCTGTTTATGGCTTTTTAGCGATAATGTTTAAAATATTAGAAGATATAAACCCTGAATATTTAGTAGTTACTTTTGACTTAAAAGCTCCAACTCATAGACACCAATTATATGATCAATATAAAGCAAACAGAAAAGGAATGCCAGATGAATTAGCTATGCAAATGCCTTTAATAAAAGAGGTATTAAAAGCTATGAATATTTGCATTATAGAAAAAGAAGGATATGAAGCTGATGACGTTATTGGAACTTTAGCAAAGTATGGACAAGAAAAAGGTTTATATGTTACGATTCTTACAGGAGATAGAGATAGTTTTCAGCTGATTGATGAAAAAATTAGAGTTAGAATTCCTAGAACGAAAATGGGAAAAACAGAAACAGAAGATTATACTGTACAAAAAATACTTGAAGAGTATGGATTAGAACCTAAGAAATTAATTGAAGTAAAAGGATTGATGGGAGATACATCTGACAATATTCCTGGAGTTCCAGGTGTTGGTGAAAAAACAGCAATTAATTTAATAAAAGAATATAATAATATAGAAGAATTATATGAAAAGTTAGAAAATGGAACTGATACAGTTAAGGGAAAGCTAAGAGAAAAATTAGTAGATAATAAAGAATTAGCATTACTTTCAAAGGTATTAGGAACAATAGATATAAATGTTCCTCTAGATATAGATTTAAATAATATAGAAGTTAAACCTTGGAATAATGCAGAAGTGTTGGAAATATTCAAAAAATTGAGATTTAACAGATATATAGAAAGATTTTCATTAAGAGAAAATACAGAACAAAATACTAATACAACTAATACTCTAGAAGATATTACTTTAATAGATTATAGTGATGAAAAAGAAAAATGTTTGGAAGTTTTAAATAAAATCAAGAATCAAAATAAAATGTTCTATATTATTACTACTAGAGATATGGATTTGAAAGAACAAGAAGAAAGTGACAATCCAATAATAATTCCTAAGGAAATAGATAGTATCTACATGAGTTTTGGTACTGTAGTTATAAAAATATCAAATAAAAACAATATTATAAATTGTTTAAAAGATATTTTAGAGGATAACAAAATAAAAAAGATAGGTTTCAATCAAAAAGAAGAATATATATTATTTAAGCAATTAGGAATAGATTTTAATGGTGTGGAATTTGATACCAAAATTGCAGCATATATATTGAACCCTACAAATAGTAAATATGTATTAGAAGATTTATTTAAAGGATATTTAGATATAGATATAAAAGATTATTTTGGCGATAAAACTGAAAATTCCCAAATGAATTTATTTGATAGTTTGGATATACAAAATACAAAAAGTGAAGATAATAGAAAAGAAATTATGATGAAGGCAAATTGTATTGAAAAATTATATAATACTTTAAAAAATAAATTAGAAGAAACACATCAACTCGAATTATTTACCAATATTGAGATGCCAACACTAAAAGTATTGGCAAAAATGCAATATGCTGGTATGTATGTTGACAAAGATGAATTATTAGAATATGGTAATGAATTGAAAGAAGGAATAGAAAAATTAACTAATGAAATTCATGAGTTGTGCGGTGAGGAGTTTAATATAAATTCAACCAAACAACTAGGAGAAATTTTATTTGAAAAATTAAAATTACCAGTTAAGAAAAAAACAAAAAATGGATATTCTACAGATGTAGATGTACTAGAAAAATTAAGATTTGAACATCCAGTAATAGAAAAAATATTGGAATATAGGCAATTAATGAAATTAAATTCTACATATGTAGAAGGAATGCTACCATATATAAATAAAAGAACTAACCGAATTCATTCTGCATTTCATCAGACAGTAACTGCAACAGGTAGAATAAGTAGTACGGAGCCAAATCTTCAGAATATACCAACTAGAATTGAATTAGGAAAAAGACTTAGAAAAGTATTCAAAGTAAAAGAAGGATATGTATTTGTTGATGCGGATTATTCGCAAATAGAATTAAGAGTTTTAGCACATATATCAGAAGATGAACATATGATACATGCATTTTTAAACAATGAAGATATTCATGCACAAGCAGCTTCTAAAGTGTTTAATATACATTTAGAAGAAGTATCAAAAGAAAAAAGAAGTGAAGCAAAAGCAGTTAATTTTGGAATAGTTTATGGAATTAGTGATTTTGGATTAGCGGAACAATTAGGAATATCAAGAAAAACAGCAAAACAGTATATAGAGCAATACTTGGAAAAGTATATTGGAATTAAGAATTTTATGAGTGAAATAACAGAAAAAGCAAAAGAATTAGGATATGTTGAAACTTTATTTAAAAGAAGAAGATATATTCCAGAACTTAAGTCAAATAATTATATGGTAAGGCAATTTGGAAATAGAGTAGCAATGAATACTCCTATACAGGGAACCGCTGCAGATATTATGAAAATAGCAATGATAAATGTAGATAGAGAATTGGAAAGTAGAAATTTAAAATCAAGAATTGTTTTACAAATACATGATGAACTTTTATTAGAAGTAGCTGAAGAAGAAAAAGATGAAGTAAAGAAGCTTCTAAAAGAATCTATGGAAAATGCTTGTAGTTTAAAAGTTCCATTAATAGTTGAAATGTGTGAAGCAAAAAATTGGTATGAAGCTAAATAATTAATATATATCGTTTTACAAAAGAAGATGATGAATAACTGAGGAGAGATAAATTTGAAAAAAAAGAAAATTATATGCATAATATTTATTATACTAATAGTAGCAATTATGTTATTTAGTGTAGTAAAAGTACAAAATGTTGTTTATAAATATTTTTATCCAATTAAATATGAAGAATATGTATATAAATATTCAGAAAAATATGGAATAGATCCTTTATTAATTTTTTCGATTATTAAAGCAGAAAGTAACTTCGATGAAAAAGTAGTTTCAAGTAGTGGAGCTGTTGGATTAATGCAAATTATGGAGTCAACAGCAGAAGAAATAGCAGAAGATTTAGGAATAAAATATGTAAAGGGAGAAACTTTATATAATCCAGAATTAAACATAATGATAGGAGTTAATTATTATGCTAGATTAATAAAAGCATATAATAATGATTCTAGTATAGCTTTGGCAGCATACAATGCGGGAATAGGAAACGTAGATGATTGGATTGAAAATGAGGTTATAAAAGATGATGGATCAGACATTGAAAATATACCATTTAATGAAACTAATAATTATGTGAGAAAGACACTAAGAAACTATAAAATATACGAAAAGTTGTATAAGTAAGTTTATAGTGTGATGATATAACAACAATTTAATTATATTTTTAAGAAAAACTCTAAAAAAGGAAGTGGAGTTATTGGAAATTAAAGTAATTGAAACATATATTTTATTATTTTTTATTTACTCATTTTCAGGTTGGGTATGGGAAGTTACAATAAATCTAGTTAGAAAGAAGAAATTTATAAATAGAGGATTTCTTATAGGTCCATATTGTCCAATATATGGATATGGTGTGATATTAATAACTATATTACTAAAAAAATATAATGATGATATAGTGATAACATTTATAATGTCTATTCTAATCGCAGGAATATTGGAGTATTATACAAGCCTAATAATGGAGAAGCTTTTCAATGCAAGATGGTGGGATTATACATACAAAAAATTTAACATTAATGGAAGAGTATGTTTAGATTGTTTACTATTATTTGGTGTATTAGCATGTTTAATAATTTATTTTGTAAATCCATTCTTTATTAATATACTTTCAATATTTAAACCACCTTTTGTTCATATATTAGTTGCTACACTAATGATAGGATATATAACAGATAATATAACTTCATTCAAAATAATAATGAACTTAAAAGATGTGTCTAGAGCATTGAAAGATAATACAGAGGAATTGTCAAATAATGTTAGAAAAATACTATCAAAAAAATCAAGGCTACACAAGAGACTTGTTTATGCATTCCCAGCTATTGATGCAAAGGTAAAATTAGAAGAATGGAAGAACAGATTGAATACAAAAATTAAAGCAAAAAAAAGATTATCAATAAGAAAAAGAAATGAAATGAAAATGAAAACAGAAGAATTGAAAAATGAATTTAAATCAAAAATAAAATATGCTCAAAATATAATAAAACAAAGAAAACGTGAAGAGTAAAAAGGAGGGATAAATTATCCCTCCTTTTTGTTGTTATTAACAGTTATTAATTTATGTGTATAATCTAAATTTGACCAAGAATCGTATTCGTATCCTAAAGTATATATATTAGTAGCTCGAATATCAGTTTCAAGCATTGATTTTAAAACTCTATTAGGATTAGAATCCATAAAACGTTTTACTGAAGTTACAATAGAAAGTTTAGGATTAAGTTTGTGGATTTCTGAAATTAATTCTTTTCCTTTATTATTAAAACCTAGTACTCTAATGTATGGAGTAGTTTTTCTTGAAGTCTGCATATCTTTGTTTGTTATTCCAAGTAAAGCATATAAACAAATACGTTGAAGTCTGGTTTGAGTAAAACGTCTAGTTTTAGCAATATTAAAAAATTCTTTTAAAGAATTGCAAGAATCAGCTGCTTTTTTTAATACAACGTCTAAGCCTTCATTTACATCAGGCAAATCATTTATTTCATCTGTAGACATAGTTCTAAATTTATATAAAATTTCTTTTTGTAAACAAGAAAGATCAGATACATAATGACCTTTAGAAATACTTCTTTGTAAAAGCTGAAAAGAAGTTTTTGGCATTACTTTTGATATTTCTATAAAATCACGTTTTTTTAAAAGTTCTCTAATTGCAGTTGCACTTGCAAATTCATTTACAATAGCTATACTATTGTAAGAAGATCCTAATCTATTAATAGAAATACATTGTATAGTGCTTTTTAATCTTTTAATAGCCTTTAAATATTCAATTCCTAAAATATTATTTGGACTTGAAAGAACATTCGCATATCTTCTTATATCGTTTAAATAAAGCATAAGAGCTCTTTCTCTGGCTGTGGGAAAAGAAACACCTTTTTGAAGTTCACGATTAAGAAGAGAAGAATACTCTTTAGGCTCATTATATAAAATATTAGCTATATCATCTAAAACAGAAATTTCACAATGTTCAGAGCCAAAAGAAAGTACATCTATAACGCCTAATGAATCTAAGATTTTAATAGCACCTTCAGCAAAGTTTTCAGCACTAGAGATGCTGTATATAGTAGGAAGTTCTATTATTAAATCAGCACCATTTCGTAGAGCCATTTCTGTTTTAGTCCATTTATCTATAAGAGAAGTATTACCGCGTTGAACAAAGTTGCCAGACATAACGACAACAACATAATCTGTTTTAGATAGCTTTTTGGATTCTAATATATGATGCAAATGACCATTGTGAAATGGATTATACTCAGCAACTATTCCTAGAACATTGTTCATAAATAACACTTTCCTTTCAAAAAAACTTGTATTAGACTCAATTTACTGGTATAATATCATATATGGGGAAAAATTACAAATATGTAAAAAAATAATTTAATTAAGGAATATAATATGGAAGAAGTTACAATATATACTGATGGAGCTTGCTCTGGAAATCCAGGACCAGGTGGGTGGGGAGCAATTCTTATGTATAAAGATAAGAAAAAAGAAATATCAGGAGGAAATCCTGAAACTACAAACAATATAATGGAACTAACAGCAGTAATCGAAGGTTTAAAAATGTTGAAGTTTCCTTGTAAAGTAAGTTTATATAGTGATAGTGCATACGTTGTTAATGCGTTCGAACAAAAGTGGATTTATGGTTGGATGAAAAATGGTTGGAAAACATCTGGCAAGGCACCAGTAAAAAATAAAGAATTATGGCAACAACTTTATAGTTTAACTAAAGAGCATGAAGTTACATTTATTAAAGTAAAAGGTCATAGTGACAATGAATATAACAATAGGTGTGATGAATTAGCAAGAAATGAGATTAGCAAAAACTAAAGGAGTGTTTTATTATGAAGATAATTGGATTAGTTGGAACATCAGGTTCTGGAAAAACTACAATATGTGATATACTAAAAAAAGGAGAAAAAGCAACGATAATCGATGCTGATAAAATAGCTAAAAAACTTTCAAAAAAAGGAACTTTATATTTTAAATCAATTGTAGAATGCTTTGGAGCTCATATTATAGACGAAAAGGGTGAATTAAAAAGAAAAGAGTTAGCAGAAATTATTTTTGAGGATGATAAGAAAAGGGAAGAACTTAATCAACTAACTTTTATATATGTTGTAGATGAAATTAAAAGGCTTATATCTTTATCAAGTGCAAAAGATATTATTGTTATAGATGCCCCTCTTTTGTTTGAAAGTAATTTAAATCAAATTTGTGATTTTGTAATAGGAGTAATTGCTCCAAATGAAGTCAAAGTAGAAAGAATAATGAAACGTGATAATATAGAAGAAGATTTGGCTTTAAAAAGACTAAATATTCAAAAAGATAACGATTTTATAAGGGAAAATTCAGATTTTATAATAGAAAATGTAAAAGATATCGAATATCTTAAAGAATGTATAGAAGAAATAAAAGAAAAAATAAAATAAATTAACTTAAATGTTATAATATATAAGAAAGGTATTATTTTTAACAATAATACCTTTCTTAAGCTTTATTACAAGAATATTACATTTGCATTATTTTGTTGAAAAAAGAGATTTTTTAGAATATAATAAAAAACAACTAAAAGATGAAATGATAAAAATACAAAAGATTATTTTAGGAGGAAAACGTGGAAACTTTTGCAGATTATATTTTGTCAGAAGAAGATTATACACGAAAAATAGAAATAGCATATTATCTTAGCAAAAAGGAAAGATTGTACTTTGATAAATCAGTAGTTTTTAAAACTGAACTTGCAAGATTATTTATTGACACAATGAAAATTGATATTGATAAAAATTTAGTGCTTACTGCATGTTTATTATATTCTTGTAAAAAAACAACAAATCCATTAGATTTAGCTAATATAGATGAATATGTATATAATGGAGTAGAATATCTAGAAAATTTAGGATTTAATGATTATTTTTGCGATGTTTGCAAACAAGTTAATAGAAATACAAGTCCTATTGATAGGACAAAAGAAGGAGACATTTTAGAATTAGTAGATAATTTTGGCGAAATGTTACTTGATAAGGAAAATTCAAAAGGTTTTTCTATTGATGAGGCAATAATTTTACTAAAACACAAAAATTTTAAAGGTCAAAGTAACCAATATTTAGAACAATTTATGCAATTTGTGAATTTAGAAGAGGGGGTTACTATATGAGTAAAACAGAAGCTGATGAAAGAAGACATACAATATCAAAATTAGCTATACAAATGAATGATCCTTTAATAACTCCGATAGCAGCCATAAAAAGAGTTACAGAAAATGTTGCGTATTGTGAAGAGTGGGATAGTAAACATCCTTTGCAGAGTAGTAAGAAAACAAATTCAAAAAATGAAACAGATAATTGGGATAAAATCTTAGAAAATAATAAAACATTTGTTGATGGAATAAAGGCTAGAGTGGAAGTTGAAACAGCAAAAACAATTAGTGAATATTTAAATTCGCAAGTAAAAGACGAAAGAGAATAAATTTTATGAAAAATACAAAAGACAGACTATTTAATATATATTATATAAGAAAATAGGTCTGTTTTTATTATGTATATTGAAAGGAAGTATTAAGTATGTATGAGATTTTTGCAGATTTGCATGTGCATATAGGAAGAAGTGAAAATAATAAGCCAATAAAAATAACTGCTGCCAGAAGCCTTAATTTTGCTAATATTGCTAAAGAATGTGTTAATAGAAAAGGTATAAATGTGGTAGGTATTATTGATTGTGCTTCTCCATATGTTATAGAAGATATAGAAAAATTCCTAAAAAATGGGGATGCATATGAGATAGAAGATGGAGGAATTATATATAAAAATAAAGTGTGTATAATTCTTGGAAGTGAGATAGAAACAGCAGAAATAAACGAGAAAGGCAAAACAGGAAGTGCACACAATATATGTTTCTTCCCAAAACTTTCAGATATAAAAGGCTTTTCTAAAGAAATGAGTAAACATATAGGAAATATTACTTTAAGTTCTCAAAGAGCAGATATATCAGCTTATGAACTTATAGATATAGTAGAAAAATATAATGGGATTTTAATTCCAGCACATGTTTTTACACCTCATAAAAGTTTTTATGGTAATTGTACAGATAGACTAGAAAAAATATTTAAAGAAAAATACAGTAAAATTTTAGCAGTAGAATTGGGCTTAAGTTCTGATACTTTTTTAGCAGATCAAATTTCTGAACTTGAAAGCAAAACATTTTTAACAAATTCTGATGCACATTCTCTTCCTAAAATAGCTAGAGAATATAACAAAATACTAGTAGAGGATATAAGTTTTAAGGAAATATTAAAAGCTTTAAAAAACGAAGATGGAAGAAGAGTAGTATGTAATTATGGATTAGATCCAAAACTTGGGAAATATCACAGAACTTTCTGCGAAACATGCGAAAAAACAATAGAAGGAGAAGCTCCAGTAGTAAAATGTAATAGCTGTGAAAGTAAAAATATTACAATGGGAGTGTTTGACAGAATTGAAATTATTAAAGATAAAAAAGAAACTAAAAGTCCTGAAAATAGGCCACCATACATTTATCAAATACCATTGACTTTTATTCCAGGAGTAGGAGGTAAGACCATAGACAAGCTATTGGGAGTGTTTGAAACAGAAATGAATATTTTACATAAAATTTCAGAGAATGACATAGAATCTGTAGTTGGTGAGAAAGTGGCAAACAATATTATAATGGCACGAGAAGGAAATATTTCAATAGAAGCAGGAGGTGGAGGTGTATATGGAAAAATAAAAATATAGTTCTAAAAATGGTTTCATAACATAAAGTTTATCTAAGAGCGGAGGTTTGTTATGATTACCAATGGTAGAACCAATATAATAAGTGAAAAAAGATTTAATTACAATACTAAATACAAATTCAAATTTGATATTAAATCAATAGTTATAAACTACATACAAAATAATATAAGAGAGATTTTTTCTGTACTATCATTACTATTAATAGGAATAATTATAGGTACAGTACTTGTAAATAATTTAAATGAAACTCAAAAAGAAGAAACAACAACATATATTCAAGATTATATTTTGAGTTTAAAAGATGGAAGATGCATAAATAAAAAAGCTGTTTTCCTAGAAACAATAAGAAATAATTTAGTATTTACAATAACATTGTGGTTTGCTGGTTTAACAATAATAGGAATACCAATTGTATATATAACTATAATATTTAAAGGATTTACTCTTGGATATACTATAGCTACAATAACGGCAATTTTAGGAATAGGGGAAGGCAGTTTATTTGTTTTTTCTACAATGTTCTTACAAAATATTTTGTGTATTCCATGTATTCTTGCTATTGCTGTTAGTGGAATAAAAATTTATAAGGTCATTATAAAAGATAAGCGTAGAGAAAATATCAAATTGGAATTATGTAGGCATACCACTACTAGTATAATATTTTTTAATATACTAATTATAGAAGCATTTGTATCAGGGTATTTTTCAACACTTATTATTGAAAATATAGTAAAATTTTTATAATATACAATAATTTAGAGGAAAAATACATATTTAAAAAAAGAAAAATATTTACAAAAAAAAAGAAAAAGTATTTACAATTCTGGCAGTATTTGATATAACTTATATAGTTTATGTAAATAAAAAATTGAATAATTAATATTTATATGGGAGAGTTGAACATGGAAAAACAAATAAGAAATTTTTTAGATTTTTTGAAGAATGATAAAAAAGCATCTAAAAATACTTTACAATCATATGAAAGAGATATAATGCAATTTTACAGATATATAACAGAAAATAAAATAGTATATATAAAAGCAACTGAAGAAGATATAAAAAAGTACTTTAAACATTTAGAAGAAATGGGTAAGAAACCATCAACAATATCTAGAAATTTAGCAACAATCAGAGCTTTCTATCAATATTTATTAAAAGTAAGAAAAACTAAAAAAGATCCTACAGAAAAAGTTCAAGCCCCAAAAATAGAAAAAAGAGCTCCAAGTATATTATCAGCACAAGAAATAGAATTATTATTAGATCAACCTAAAAGTGTTGAGCTAAAAGGAATTAGAGATAAAGCAATGCTAGAATTTGCATATGCTACAGGAATGAGAGTGACAGAAATAATCTCATTAGATGTAGATAATGTTAATTTAGAAGAAGGATATGTAACATGTAAATCAGAAACAAAACAAAGAAATATTCCTTTAGGTTCTTTATCATTAAAAGCCTTAAAAGATTATATAGATAATGCAAGACCAATTATTATTAAAGATGAATCTGTTAAAGCCTTATTTGTTAATACAAATGGAAAGAGATTAACAAGACAAGGATTCTGGAAAATAGTAAAATATTATAAAGAACAAGCTCACATAACAAAAGATATAACACCACATGTATTAAGACATTCTTTTGCTACACACTTATTACAAAATGGAGCAGATTTAAAAGCAATACAAACTATGCTTGGACATTCAGATATTTCTTCAACACAAATATATATGCAATTTCAAGATGAGAGTTTAAAGAACGTTTATAAAAAAGCTCATCCAAGAGCATAAGGTAAAGAGAAGAACTTTTAAAGTTCTTCTCTTTATTGCATATTATTATAAGAAAGGTAAACTTTTTACTTGATAACATACATATAATAATATATAATACTCAAAGAACAAAAAAATATAGGAGGAACTATGCCAAAGTTTTTTGTTAAAAATGGACAAGTAAGTGAAGAAGAAAATAAAGTTATAATATTAGGTGATGATGTTAATCATATAAAAAATGTATTAAGATTAAAATTAGGAGACGATATAATAGTTTGCAATTTATTTAAGTCTAATAACTATTTATCTGAAATACTAAAAATAGAAAAAGATAATATAGTATGTAAAATAAAAAAGAGGCTTGAAAGTATTGCAGAATCAAAGATTCATGTACATATATTACAAGGATTACCTAAAGCAGATAAAATGGAATTAATAATAGAGAAATGTGTAGAATTAGGTGTTAAAGAAATAACACCAGTTGATATGAATAGATGCATAGTAAAATTAGACGATAGAACGAAAGTAAAAAAAGTAGAAAGATGGCAAAAAATATCTGAGATGGCAGCAAAACAAAGTGGAAGAGATATTATTCCTAAAATAAATAATGTAATTGTTTTAGAAAAAATATATGATTTATTAAAGAATTATGATATAGTACTAGTTGCATATGAAAATGAAAAGAATAATTCGTTAAAAAAAGAACTATATAAATTGAAAGAAAATGCTAATAAAGATTTAAAAATAGCTGTAATTATTGGCCCAGAAGGTGGAATAGAAGAACAAGAAATCGAATTATTAAAAAATAAGCGGAGCTCGTGTTATTACATTAGGAAATAGAATTTTAAGAACAGAAACTGTTGCTTTATCTGTAACAAGTATTATAATGTATGAGTTTGATAATCAATTTTAGGAGGAAAATATGCCAAGGAAAAAAGAAAATGATGTCCAAAAGGAATTAGATGAATTTTTTAAAGATGATGAAGAAGATATGAAAATTAAAGAAATAAAAAAAATAAAGGAAGATAAAAAAATAGAAAATACAAATAAAGAAGAGAATAAAAAAGAAAATATAGAAAAAATGCTACAAACAATAAGTAATAACAAGAAGATTCCAAAAGAAATAATGAAGAAAATATATTCTAGCATTTTTGAAAATCTAACAGTATCAGTAATTATTATGGCTTACTTATTTTTTATAATAATAGGATTTTTTAATATTGAGAAGGTTATTTTTGAAATAGACTTAAAAGTATTTAGTGGTTGCTTATTTTTGTTAACAATCATATTGCTGGAAATGTCATATAGAAAGAAAAACACAAGATTGATGATTCATAGTATTGAATGTTTGGTATTGTCCATAACTAACTTATTTTTTCCATATTTTTATACAGCTTTTCATTCAAGATTTACTTTAATAGTGGGATTGATATCAATATCTTTTGGAGTATATTACATTGTTAAATCTATAATAATTTTCATTTATATGAGAGGAAAGTTTTTGAAAAGAATGAGCGATGTAACAGAGATATTAAGTGAAGAATATAATAAGGAGGATTTTAAATGCCAAGAAGTATGACAGGCTTTGGAAGAGCAAAATATGAAGTAGATGGAAGAGAGTATCAAATAGAACTGAAATCAGTAAATTATAAGTATTCTGA
This sequence comes from uncultured Clostridia bacterium, assembly GCA_947581825.1. Lineage (GTDB taxonomy): Bacteria > Bacillota > Clostridia > TANB77 > CAG-508 > CANPVP01. The sequence continues at coordinate 147,762 of CANPVP010000005.1, forward strand.
TGTATCAGTTAAATTACCGCGAAATATAAGTTATTTAGAAGAAAAAATAAAAAGTGAAGTTTCAAAAAATATTTCAAGAGGAAAAGTTGATGTTTTCGTTTCTTTTGTTAATAATAGTTCAAAAGGTAAAAATATTAAAATAAATAATGAAATAGCAAAAATATATATTGATGAATTAAAAAAACTATCAGAAGAAACAGGAATAGAATCTAATTTTAGAGCTATAGACATTTCAAAAATGCCAGATGTATTAACTATACAAAATGAAGATGATGAAGAATTAATTATGTCTGAAACACAAATACCTTTAAATGAAGCAATAGAAAATTTTATTTCAATGAAAGAAACAGAAGGAAATAGAATATCTCAAGATTTAAAGGAAAGAATAAACAATATACAAATAAAAGTTGAGAAAATTTCAGAATATTCTACTGGACTTATTGAGGATTATGTAGTAAAATTAGAGGCACGTATAAAAGAAATTCTAAAGGTTGATGTTGTAGATGAGACAAGATTGGCACAAGAAGTTGTAATATTTGCAGATAAAACTTCAATACAAGAAGAGCTAACAAGATTAAGAAGTCATATATCACAATTTAATGATATATTAACAAATAGTTCTGTTGTGGGAAAAAAATTAGATTTTATAATTCAAGAAATGAATAGAGAAATTAATACAATAGGTTCGAAATCTGGAAGTTTAAATATAACTAATCTAGTTATAGATGTAAAAACTGAATTAGAAGACATCAGAGAGCAAGTTCAAAATTTGGAATAAAGGAGTAGTTTTATGCAATTAATTAATATAGGATTTGGGAATATTGTTTCTGCAAACAGAATAATTTCAATAGTAAGTCCTGAATCAGCACCAATAAAAAGATTGGTACAGGAAGCCAAGGATAAAGGAGTGGCAATAGATGCAACGTATGGAAGAAGAACAAGAGCAGTTATCATTATGGATTCTGGACATGTAGTATTATCAGCAGTCCAACCAGAAACTGTTGCTAGTAGGCTAGATAAAGATGATATGGAACTAACAAAGGAAGAATAATATAGATTTAATACATTTTAGAGAATGGGGGAATTAAAAATGATGGTAAAACCACCAGTTACAGATTTATTAAAAAAAATAGGAAGTAGATATGAGTTAGTTATAGCTACATCTAAAAGAGCAAGACAATTAGCAGAAGGAGCTCAGCCATTAACAAAGAAAAAAGAAGATTCAGTAGTAACATTAGCAGCAGTAGAAATTGATGAAGGAAAAGTCTTTATAGAAGAAAAAGAAAGCAATGAAAACGAAGCAAATAATGAAAATGATGAAAATAAAGAAGAATAAAATAAATATAGTAGGAGCTTGTATTAAATGAAAAGAAAAATCATAACTTTAGCAGGTGATTTAGCTAGTGGTAAGGGAACAGTATCAGCTTTATTAAGCAAGGAATTACAATACGAAATTTATAAAAATGGTGATTATGTGCGTAAATTGGCTAAAGAAAAAGGCTTAAGTATCACTAGTTATAATGAATATTTAAAAGATCATCCAGAAATAGATAGAGAAATTGAAAATAGTGCAGCAAAGTATGCTGAAAATCATGATAAACTAATTGTAGATGCAAGACTTGGGTGGTATGCAATACCAGATTCATTTAAAGTCTATATGAAAGTAGATATAGATACAGCAGTACAAAGAGCTTTTGGAGATAATAATAGAAAAGATACAGAATCTTTTGAGACGAAAGAAGAACATAAAGCTGATATAATTAGAAGATTCAAATTAGAAAATGAAAGATTTTTTCAATTATATGGAGTAAGAAAAGATGATATGTCTAATTATGATTTAGTAGTAGATACAACGAAGCTTACACCAGAGCAAGTAAAAGATATCATAAAAAATGAATATGAAAAATGGTTAGAAAATGAATAAAAATATTAATATAATGAAAAAATAAAATATAAAGTTTGTAGGGATAACCCGCATAACATAAAAATGGTAGAGATGTTAATAAATACAATTTTAAAAGAAACATCTCTACCATTTCTTTTTTTTGCTTTGAAACTGACCAGTCAGTCTAAAGACTTTTGAAAAAAAATATGATATAAGTATATATAAAATTTGATTAATGCAAAGGAGTAAAGTTATGTCAGAAGAATTTAATGACTACATGAACATCACAGATTTAAAAGACATGTTAAATAAAACAAAAGAACTATATAAGGATAGACCAGCGTATAAAATAAAAATAGAAAAAGAAAATTATAAAGTAATTACACATAAAGAAGTTCGAGAAATGGTGGATGGTTTGGGAACTGCTTTGATAAATATGGGACTTAAAGGAAAAAAAATTGCAGTAATAGGCGAAAATAGATATGAATGGGAAATTGCCTATTTATCAATAGTGTGTGGAACAGGTATTGTTGTACCATTTGATAAATCATTGCCAGAAAATGAATTAAAATCAGTAATTGAACGCTCAGGAGTAGAGGCAATATTTTTCTCTAGTAAGTATGAGCAAACATTAGAAAAAATAAAAAATTTAGGAATAGGAAACTTAAAACATTTAATTTCTATGGATATTGACATACATAGAAATGGAATATATTCTCAAAAAGAATTAATAGAAAATGGAAAAAAACTCGTAGCTTTAGGAAATAAGGAATTTATAAATAGTAAGATAAACCCAGAAAAGATGAGTATAATGTTATTTACATCAGGTACAACGTCAGCTTCTAAGGTAGTAGCTTTGTCACATAAAAATATTTGTACTAATTTAATGGACTTAAAAAAGATTTTAGATATAGATTCAAATGATATATTTTTATCAATCTTGCCAATACATCATGTTTTTGAGTGCACAGTGGGGTTCCTTCTTGCTTTATATAGTGGAGCACAGACAGTTTTCTGTGATGGATTAAGGCATATTACAGAAAATTTAAAAGAATACAAAGTATCTGTTATGGCATGTGTACCAGCAATTTATGAGAGAATATTTAAAATAATAAAAAAAGATATAGAAAAGAAAGGAAGACTACAAGAAGTATTAGATTATGAAGAAAAATACAAAACAGCCACAATGGAAGAAAGAAAAGTAGCTTTTAAGGAAATACATGATATGCTTGGTGGAAATATAAAATTACTAATAAGTGGTGCTGCTGCGTTAGATCCTAAGATTGAAGAAAAATATAGAATTTTAGGATTAAATATGGTTCAGGGATATGGCTTAACAGAAACGTCCCCAGTTGTAGGTATGGGAACAAAGAAAAATTATAGATTGGGTTCAATAGGAAAAGCAGTTCCTAGCATTCAAGCTAAAATAGTTGATGCAAATAGTGAAGGAATAGGAGAACTAGCTGTTAAGGGACCAAGTGTAATGATTGAGTATTATGGTAATAGACAAGCAACGAAAGAAGCTGTTATTGATGGATGGTTTCATACAGGAGATTTAGCACAAATAGATGATGATGGTTACATATTTATCAGAGGTAGAAAAAAGAGTGTTATAGTTCTAAAAAATGGAAAGAACATATTCCCAGAAGAAATGGAAAATTTGTTAAATAAAATTGAAGGTGTAGTAGAATCATTAGTATTTGGAAAAATAACATCAGATGATAAAGATAATATAAAGCTAAATGCAAAAATAATTTTCGATAGAGAGATAGTTAAAGATGCATATAAAGTAGAAAGTGATGAGGAAATTCAGAATGCTTTACGCTTGAAAGTAAAAGAAATAAACAGAACAATGCCTCAGTATAAAGCTATAAAAGGTTTAATTTTTTCAGAAGAACCATTAATAAAAACATCTACAAATAAAATTAAAAGGCAGGATAATATAGATGAAATTGAAAAATCTAAAAACTAAGTTCTTAGGGAAAAATAATTTATATTATGAAAAAATCGATTCTACTCAAAGTGAGATATGGAGATTAACTAAGAAAAATATTGCAAATGGAACTTTAGTAATGGCAGGTATACAAACTAATGGATTAGGAACGCATGGCAGAAAATGGTATACAGATATGGAAAACAATATAGCTTTTTCTTTCTATATAGAAGCTAATTGCAATATAAAGAAGATAGAAGGAATAACAATAGAAATAGCAGAAACTTTAGTTGATATAATCAAAGAAAAATACAATATTAAACTGGAAATAAAATTTCCAAATGATTTAATATTTAATAATAAAAAAATTGGAGGAATATTAACTGAAAGCAAAATAATTGGAGAAGAAGTAAGATTCTTAATAATAGGTATAGGAATAAATACATGTCAAAAAGAATTTAATAATGAAATAAAAGATATAGCATCATCAATTAAAGAAGAATTTAATGTGGAAATTGATGCAGAAGATATAATTACAGAGTTCTGTAATTGCTTCGAAGAAAAAATTTTAAAAAGGATTGGTAAGTAATATGAAAATAGGATTTTTATTTCCAGGACAAGGAGCTCAAAGCGTTGGAATGGGAAAGGATATTTATGAAAAATATGATTCAGCTAGAAAAGTGTATGATAAAGTAAAAGAATTAACAGGAGTAGATATAGCAAAAATTTCTTTTGAAGGACCAGAAGAGGAGTTAAATCAAACTAAATATACACAATTAGCAATATTAACAATGAGTTTAGCAATATTAGAAGTTTTGAAAGAAAATAAAATAGAGGCAGAAATATCAGCAGGTTTAAGCTTAGGAGAATATTCAGCTCTTATATATAGTAAAGCTATTGATTTTGAACAAGGAATAAAGCTTGTACAAAAAAGAGGAGAATATATGCAAGAGTTAGTACCATCAGGAGAATGGCTAATGGCAGCAGTAATGGGAATGACAGAAGAACAAGTAGAAGATGTTTGCAAAAGAGTAAAAAATGGATTTGTAGTTCCAGCAAATTATAACTGCATAGGTCAAATTGCAATTTCAGGAGAAAAGTCTGGTGTAGAAGAAGCTGAAATGATTGCAAAAGAAATGGGAGCAAAAAAAGTTAGAGTACTAAAAACAGCAGGACCATTCCATACAGAAAAGTTAACAGATAGTTCAAATGCATTAAGAAAAGAATTAGAAAAAATAGATGTAAGAAAATTTAATACAAAGGTTATAAAAAATATTGATGGAGAACCTTATACTGAAAAAGATGATGTTAAAGATATTTTGGCAAAACACATAATAAGCCCAGTGAGGTTTGCAAAAACGATAAATACAATGCTAGAAAATGGTATAGATACATTTATAGAAGTAGGACCAGGCAAAACATTATCAGGCTTTGTAAAAAGAACACCTACAGAAAAAGAAATAACAAACTTAAATATTAGCGATGTAAAATCATTAGAAGAAGTAGTTAATTTTATAAAAGATTAATACATAGAAATAATAAATTGCATGTATCTATGTAGGGGCGATTAGTAATCGCCCGAAAAAACTATTAAATATTCATTGCAATGCGAATGCATTGCACACACGTAGGGGCGACCAATGGTCGCCCGCAAGAAAGGAATGATTATAAATATGAATAAAACAGCATTAATAACAGGAGCAACTAGAGGAATCGGAAAACAAATTGCATTAACACTTGCAGAAGCAGGTTTTGATATAGCAATCAACTATAGAAAAGATAATGAAGAATTACAAAATGCAAAAAAAGAAATAGAAGGAAAAGGAGTAAAATGTTTAACAGTTCAAGGAGACGTATCAAAATATGAAGACACAGAAAGATTTGTAAAAGAAATAATCGAAGAATATGGACAAATCGATGTATTAGTTAATAATGCAGGAATAACAAGAGATGGCTTACTTATGAGAATGAAGCCAGAAGATTTTAATGATGTTATAAACACAAATTTAGTTGGAACTTTTAATGTAACTAAAAATGTAATTAATTATATGATGAAAGCAAAGCAAGGAAGAATAATAAATATATCATCAGTTGTTGGAATAGCTGGAAATGCAGGACAAACTAATTATTCAGCATCTAAAGCAGGAATAATAGGATTCACAAAAAGCTTAGCAAAAGAAGTAGCTAGTAGAAATATACTAGTAAATGCAGTAGCACCAGGCTTTATAGAAACTAAGATGACAGAAGTATTAAAAGAAAATCAAAAAGAAAATATAGCTAAAACAATACCTTTAAAAAGAATGGGAAAAGTAGAAGATGTAGCAAATCTTGTTAAGTTCTTAGCTTCAGATGAAAGTTCATATATAACGGGACAGGTTATTAATGTTGATGGCGGAATGCTTATGTAAATTTTGAAAATAATCAGCATCTTGCGTCGTTATTCTTCGAAAGAAAATCATCGACGTACTCTGATATTTCTTTCTTGAATGCCTAGCAATATACTAATTCTTTTCAAAATTAAATAAATCTAATGAATTGTGTGAATAATTAATGTAGAAAATTATATATTATTCATTGCAATTCGAACGCATTGTATACACGTAGGGGCGATTAGCAATCGCCCGCCAAACAAAAAACATAGAGAAGCTATAAAAACATTAGAAAGGAAGATATAAAAAATGGAAAGAAGAGTTGTTATAACTGGAATGGGAGCTATAACTCCAATAGGTAATAATGTTGAAGAAACATGGGAAGGAATAAAAAATAAAAAATGTGGAATTGATAAGATTACCTTATTTGATACAGAAGGATTTAAAACTAGCTTAGCTGCAGAAGTTAAAAATATAGATTTTTCAGAGCATTTTGAACCAAAGCAAATAAAAAGAACTGATAGATCATCTTTGTTAGCAATTATTGCTGCTAGAGAGGCTTTTAAAGATAGTGGAATAACATCAGAAAATACAGATTTAGATAGAGTAGGAGTTTTTGTAAGTTCAGGAATAGGTGGTTTAAATACTCTACAAGAGCAATGTGAAGTAAACTGTTTAAAAGGAAATAATAGAGTTTCTCCTATGTTTATTCCAATGTCTATTGCTAATATGCCATCTGGAAATATAGCAATTGAATTAGGAGTAAAAGGAGAATCAATAGCAATAGTTACTGCATGTGCATCTTCAACACATAGTATAGGAGAAGCTTATAAAACAATAAAATATGGTTCAGAAGATGCTATTATTGCAGGTGGAACAGAGGCATCAATTTGTGAAGTAGGCATTGCAGGTTTTGAAAATATGAAAGCATTATCAAATGCAACTGATAAAAATAGAGCAAGTATTCCATTTGATAAAGAAAGAAATGGATTTGTAATGGGAGAAGGAGCAGCTATGTTAGTACTAGAAGAGTTAGAACATGCTAAGAAAAGAGGAGCAAAGATTTATGCTGAGGTAATAGGATTTGGTTCAACTTCTGATGCATATCATATAACATCTCCAGATCCAGAAGGAAATGGAGGAGCAAAAGCAATGATTAGAGCAATTCAAGATGCAAATATAAAGCCAGAAGAAATTGACTATATAAATGCTCATGGTACATCAACACATTTAAATGATTTAACAGAAACATTAGCAATAAAGAAAGCTTTAGGAGATGCTAGTAAAAAAGTAATGGTAAGTTCTACAAAAGGAAATATAGGACATCTATTAGGAGCAGCAGGAGCTATAGAAGCAGTATTTTGCGTTAAAGCAATTGAAGATAAAATAGTTCCTCCAACAATAAATTATAAAGAAAAAGATGAAGAATGTGATTTAGATATAGTACCAAATGAAGTTAGAAAAGCTGACTTAAATATTGTAATGTCAAATTCATTAGGATTTGGCGGACATAATGCAACAATAATTTTAAAAAAATTTAACAAATAATATGTTAATCTATTAAAAAATTTTAGAAAGGAATGATGAGGAAGATGGAATACGAGAAGATAAAAAAACTAATGGACGATATGGGAAACTCAAAATTAACTGCACTTGACATTGATTTTCCAGATGGAACAAAAATTAGAATGAAAAAAGAGAATAAGACAATAATTACAGAAGCAGTTGTTGAAGAACGTCCTGTAAAAGAAGAAACAATACAAAATAGTGTTGTAAAAGTAGAAGAAAAACACAATACTGAAATTGAAGATGGCAAAGTTGTAAAATCTCCAATGGTTGGAACTTTTTATAGAAAGTCATCACCAGATGCAGAAGCTTATGTTGAAATAGGAAAAAAAGTAAAAAAAGGTGACGTACTTTGTATCATTGAAGCAATGAAATTAATGAATGAGATTGAATCTGAATTTGATGGAGAAATTGTTGAAATTCTTGTAGAAGATGGCAAACCTGTCGAATATGGAGCACCTCTTTTCAAAATAAAATAGAAAAAGACAAATTCAAATAAGTAGAAGTTTGAAGTCATTAAGTTTAATCTTTTCGAATTAACTAATAAAAGGAGTGAAAATAATATTATGTTAAATAAAGAACAGATAAAAGAAATTATTCCTCAGAGAGAGCCATTTTTAATGATTGACGAAGTTGAAGAAATAGTATTAGGAGAGAGTGCTGTAGCATATAAGAATGTAAGTGCAGATGAATGGTATTTTCAAGGACATTTTCCAGGTAATCCTATAATGCCAGGAGTTTTAATCGTAGAAAGTTTAGCACAAACAGGAGCTGTAGCAATTCTTGCAATGGAAGAAAATAAGGGAAAGAATGCTTTATTTGGTGGCATAGACAAAATGAAATTCAAAAAAATGGTAGTTCCTGGAGATAGATTAAAATTAGAAGTAAAAATAATCAAAAGAAAAGGTCCAATAGGAGTTGGAGAAGCTATTGCTACTGTAGATGGAAAAGTAGCAGCCAAAGGTGAAATAACATTTGCACTAGTGTAAGAGCGCGTTTGAAAAATAAATATTAATTAATTTTGTAAATGCTAAAATTGTGGAGAATAATGTAGGGGTCGGCGTCCAGCAGGCATACTGAGGCTGTAACAGGCAGAGCCTTAACAGCCTCAGCATCGACGAACCGTTCACAATAAAACATATAGAGATGTTAATTTACGAAAAATAGAAAGGAAATGTTGCCATGAATAAGATATTAATTGCAAATCGTGGTGAAATTGCAGTTCGTGTTATCAGAGCATGTAAAGAGATGAATATAAAAACAGTAGCAGTATACTCAGAAGCAGATAAAGATGCTTTACATACCAGATTAGCAGATGAGTCAATTTGCATAGGTCCTGCACCTTCAAATAAGAGTTATCTGAATATAAAAAATATAATAGAAGCAGCTTATATAACAGGAAGTGATAGTATACATCCTGGATTTGGTTTCTTATCTGAAAATACTCAATTTGCTAAAATATGTGAGGAATCAAATATCAAGTTTATAGGACCAAAATCAGAAGTAATTGAATTATTAGGAAACAAATCAAATGCAAAGAAGATGATGAAAAAAGCAGGAGTACCAGTAATCCCTGGATCTGATGGAAGTATAAAAACATTAGAAGAAGCAAAAAAAATTGCAGATGAGATAGGATATCCTTTAATGATTAAAGCAGCTGCAGGTGGTGGAGGAAAAGGAATAAGAATAGTTAATAATCCAGAAGAACTTGAAAAAAATTATAATTTAGTAAAACAAGAGGCAAAAATTTCTTTTAATGATGATGAATTATATATAGAAAAATTTGTTAAAAATCCTAGACACGTAGAAATTCAAATATTAGCAGATGAACACGGAAATATAGTTCATCTTGGAGAAAGGGATTGTTCTATTCAAAGAAAACATCAAAAAGTAATAGAAGAAACTCCATCAACAATAGTAGATGAAAATCTTAGAAATAAAATGGGAGAAGCTGCAATAAGAGCAGCGAAAATTGCTGGTTATACAAGTTGTGGAACAGTTGAATTTTTAGTAGATAGTGATAAAAACTTTTATTTTATGGAAATGAATACAAGAATTCAAGTAGAGCATCCTATAACAGAGATGAGAACAGGAATAGATATTGTAAAAGAACAAATTAGAATAGCTGCAGGAGAACAATTAAAATTTAAACAAGAAGATATAGAATTTAAGGGACATTCAATAGAATGCAGAATAAATGCTGAAAATCCTAAAAAGAATTTTATGCCTTGCCCAGGAAAAATCACAGGACTTAATTTACCAGGAGGAAATGGCATAAGAATTGATACAGGAATTTATGAAGGTTATACAATTCCTTTTACATATGATTCTATGATTGCAAAAATAATTGTACATGGAACCACGAGAAATGAAGCTATTGCTAAAATGAAAAGAGCACTAGAAGAATTAGTAATAGAAGGTGTTGATACAAATGCCGATTTTATATTTGAAATAATAAGGACACCAGATTTTATTAGAGGGGATTTTGATACATCATTTATTAGTAAGAATTTTAATTTGTAGAGGAAAACAGAGGTCTCCCGACAGCACAAAAATGGTAGAGATGTTATTTTAACAAAATACTAGGCAAAACGGGTGACCAATGGTCGCCCCTGCAGAGGAAATAACATAAACACACGTAGGGGAGACCAGTGGTCTCCCGACAGCATAAAAATGGTAGAGATGTTATTTCAACAAAATACTAGGCAAAACGGGCGACCAATGGTCGGCACCTACAGAGAAAATAATATAAACACACGTAGGGGAGACCAGTGGTCTCCCGCACAATATAAAATATTGGTATATAATAATAGAATCTTAAAGGTGAGGAAAATGATAGTAGATAAAATAAAAAAACGTGAACCATCTGCTAAAAATAAAACATCTAATATAGATATTCCAGTAGGCAAATGGATAAAATGTGATAAATGCAAAGAAATTGTATATAAAGATGATGTAAGAGAAAATTTGAGTATTTGCCCAAATTGCGGACATTATTTCAGAATGCATATAAATAGAAGATTAAAAATGATTTTAGATGAAGATACATATAAAAAATTTGATATAAATATAGATACAAATAATCCATTAGAAATAGAAGAATATCCTAAAAAATTAAAAGCTTTAAGAGAAAAAACAGGTTTACAAGAAGCTGTAGCATGTGGTACTGGTAAAATTAATGGTGAAGAAGTTGTTATATGTGTTATGGATAGTGGATTTATGATGGGAAGTATGGGAGTTGTTGTAGGCGAAAAGATTACATATGCAATAGAACAAGCAATAGCTTTAAAATTACCACTTATAATTTTTTGTGTATCAGGTGGAGCTCGAATGCAAGAAGGAATAATATCTTTAATGCAGATGGCAAAAACAACAGCAGCTTTAACAAAATTAGATGAAGCAGGAGGTTTGTATATTTCTGTTTTAACAGATCCAACTTATGGAGGAGTTACAGCTTCTTTTGCAAGTTTAGGAGATATTGTTTTAGCAGAACCAGGAGCTATGATTGGATTTGCAGGTCAGAGAGTTATAGAACAGACTATAGGAGAATCTTTGCCAGAAGGTTTTCAAACAGCTGAATTTTTATTAGAACATGGCTTTATAGATAAGATTGTTGAAAGAAAAGATTTAAAAGAAACTTTATATAAATTAATTCAATATCATAAAGGAGGAAGTGGCAATGTCTAATACAAAAATAACAGCATGGGAAAAAGTTGAAATTGCAAGAAATCCTAAAAGACCAACAGCATTAGACTATATTGAGCAGATTTTTGATGAATTTATAGAGTTACATGGAGACAGAGCTTTTAAAGATGACAAAGCAATTTGCTGTGGATTAGGTAAAATAGGAACACAAAATTTTACTATAATTGCAGAACAAAAAGGTAGATCAACTAAGGAGAATATAGAAAGAAATTTTGGAATGCCAAATCCTGAAAGTTACAGAAAAGCAATAAGATTTATGAAACAAGCAGAAAAATTCAAAAGACCTGTAATTACATTTGTAGATACAAAAGGTGCATATCCGGGACTAGGTGCAGAGGAAAGAGGACAAGGAGAAGCTATTGCAAAATCAATGTTTGAAATGGCAAAGTTAAAAGTTCCAATTATAGTAGTAGTTATAGGAGAAGGATCAAGTGGTGGAGCTTTAGCATTGGGTGTAGGAAATAAAGTATTTATGTTAGAAAATGCGATATACTCAATACTTTCACCAGAAGGTTTTTCTAGTATATTATGGAAAGATTCATCTAGAGCAAAAGAAGCTGCAGAAAAAATGAAACTAACTGCTAAAGATTTATATGAATTCAAAGTAATAGATAAAATTATTAAAGAACCAAAAGTTGAAGAGAAAGAAGATTTCATAAAAAAAGTTTCTAAAAATATAAAGAAAGAAATTACCTTATGTATTTCTGAAATGAATGAAAAAACTTCGGAAGAAATTGTAGAAGAAAGATATCAAAAATTTAGAAATATGGGTGAATATAAAATATTATAATTATTAAGGAGGATATAAAATGTTATTAGAAGGAAAGAAAATTTTAATAATGGGAATAAGAAACAAATGGAGCATTGCCTATGGTATAGCAAAATCAGCATATGAAAATGGTGCTAAATTAATTTTTACATATATGGGAGAAGAAAACAAAGACAAAATTGAAGAGCTAACTAAAGAATTTGAAGGAAGACAATTATATGTATTAAATGGTGCATCAGAAGATGAACTTGTTAAGGAAGTATTTACAAAAATAAAAGAAGAAAATGGAAAAGTAGATGGAATAGTTCACGCAATAGCACATGCTAATACAGAGGATTTGCATAATGATTTTATATTTACAAGTAAAGAAGGATTTAGTCATGCAAATGACGTAAGTGCATATTCTTTAGTATTAACAGCTAGAATGGCAAAAGAATTGGATATGCTAAACGAAAATGCAAGTATTGTTACATTAACATATCATGGTTCTACAAAAGTATTAGAAGGATATAATGTTATGGGAATTGCAAAAGCAGCACTAGAATCAAGTGTTAGATATTTAGCAGAAAACTTAGGAAGAGAAGGAATAAGAGTTAATGCTGTTTCTGCAGGTCCAATAAAAACATTATCTGCAAAAGGAATTAAAGATTTTAATTCAATATTAACAGTTGTAGAAGAAAGAGCACCTTTACATAGAAATGTAACAACAACTCAAGTTGGAGATGTTGCAACATTCTTATTAAGCAGTATGTCTGAAGCTATAACAGGTCAAGTTATATATGCAGACAGTGGTTATAATATCATGGGAATTTAATATTGAAAAACAAATAATATATAAATAAGAAAGGAAGGATTATAAAATGACAGACGAAGAAATCTTTGAAAAATTAAAAGGAATTATAGTAGATCAATTAGGAGTAGAAGAAAGTTTAATTAAAGAGGAGGCAACTTTTGTTGATGACTTATCAGCTGATTCACTAGACATAGTTGAACTAGTAATGAGTATTGAAGAAGAATTTGATATGGAAATACCAGATGAAGATGCAGAAAAAATAGTAACAGTTGGTGACGTAGTAAAATATATAAAAGAACATAAATAGAGAATATAATTACCCAAATTTTCTATGCTTTTTTCTCGCTCGTCCCAACTTCGTAGAAACTATATAAAGAAATGCATCTGACGATGCATTTCTTTAATATTTTCTAACTCGTAGGTCCCTACACAAGCTCGCTACGAAAAAACATAGAAAATCCTATATTACATTTACATGACAAATTTTGAAAAATATTGACAGGTAATTTTTTTTTTTTTTATAATATTTTAAGATTTTTTTTTATATATCGTTTTTGCTTGTTTGCTATGCAAAAAATAATATAATAAGTTTATAAAAAAAGACTTGACAAAAATTAGATAGTCAATATTGTTAAAGAAAAAATTCGTTTGATAATATGCGTAATATGCAATATGCAATATGCTTAAATTTTCTCAATTAGTAGAATTACTTAATAATACTATCAAAAATTTTAGAATCAATTTGTAAAGAGAAAGGAGGAGAATAAGATGTCAAAAATTTTAAATGAATATTTAAATCAAGAATGCACTTTAACTGTTTCTGGAGCTGAAATGCTTTTTGGGAGTGGTGGAGCAAAACAAGTTATAGGAAAAATATTAGAAATAGATGACATGTTTATAAAATTTCAAGCGACAAAAAGTACACTAGGTGCTGTAGCAAAAGATCACTTAGCAATAATAAACCAAAAATATATAATAGCAATAAATGTATAATATCCATAATAATTTTTATATTGATATATAGAAATTTATTCTGCACTTAATTTTTTATTAAATAATAATGATGTAATTAAAAAAATATCAAAGCAAAAAAGTTTGAAAAAATTATAATTATTAAAACAACATTTCAACTCAAATTTTTTGCCTTAAAGGAAAGGAATGTTATTAAATATGGACAATAATAAAAAGAAAAAATACCTAACACTTACTAATATAATGGCATTTTTAATGATATTTTTATATATTTTGGATAGATGGATAATACCAATTCCAGAAAATTATAATGGATTTAAATGGGAGGATATGTGGAAACAAAGTATAAATACAACATATGGAGATAACTATTTAAATAATTTATCTTCTGAAGAATTAACAGCTTTAAATATGGGTGGAACAATTGGTGGTTATAAAGGTGGAACAATTACAAATCTATTAGGAATAATTGATAATAGTATTAATCCAAATGGGGATAGCTTTTATAGATATTTTACAGTAGTATTTACACATGGATTTAATTTGCATCTTATAACCAACGTTATTGCATTTTTAATAATTGGAAATTACATTGAAAAGAAACTAGGTTCTTTATCAATGCTTGGGTTATTTTTTGCAACAGATATTTTAGGAGTTCCAATCACTAATATGATATGTAATCCTGAAGGAACGGTTATAACTGGTGCTTCAGCTGGAATATTCGGATTATTCGGAATTGGAGTTGTAATGTGCTTTTTAAACTCAAAAAACTTTAAAGAATTTTCTAAATTAAAAAAAATATATTTAATACTTTATGGAATTATTCCAACATATATTATATCATTTGGGTGGACAACTATTGTTCATAATATTTCCTTCTTTATTGGAATTATCCTAGGTATGTTATTAAATATTATACTTCCTAAATTTAAAGAAGCTGTTTTTAATAATGCAGAAATGAAAAGCTCAAAAGAAGAGATAAACGCTTAATTTTCAGAAAATATTGAGAGGGGAAAATAAAAATGAAATTTCATTATGTAGGTAAATACAATGGTGATGAAAATAGTTTGCCACAAAGAGAATTAAAAGAAGGAGTGAAGAAATTCAAGGAACCAGAAAGTATGGAAAAATTGACTAAATATATGGATATTGCTAGTATTATTGTTTTTTGTTGTCTATACATTTTAGCTTCTTTAAGAATGGGGGCAATATTAGATAATGTATGGGGAATATTGACAGGTATAGTATGTTTAGTTCCACATGAATTTCTACATGCCAGTTGTTTTAAAAAAGATGTTTATATGTATACAAATTTGAGACAACGGAATGCTTTTTGTAACTGGAACAGAAGATTTTAGTAAATTTAGATTTTGCTTTATGAGTATGCTACCTAACCTAGTATTTGGTTTTATCCCTTTTATAATTTTTATGATTAATCCAAGCTTAACTTTTTTAGGAGATTTAGGAGTATTCGCAATTAGTTGTGGGGTTGGAGACTATTTAAATGTAATTAATGCATTGAGACAAGTACCAAAGGGCGCAAAAATATATAATAGTGGTATGCACTCATATTGGTATAAACCAGAAAAATAGAAAATTCTTATAATGTCGAATTTTGCAGATGAATTTTTATTGACAATTTATTAATTAACTAATATATTAAAATCATGGGAGCAATTATACAAAACGTATATTGTTCCTTTTTTCTATTAAATTTTTATTTCAAAAAAATTTATTTCTGGCGCATCTGCCAATTTTCAAGGAGGACAAAAAATGAAAAAGAATTTATTAAAATTAACAAATGACTACATATTTAAAAGAACATTCGGTTATTCAGGAACAGAGGAGGTGACGCAAGTTTTTCTGAGGGATATTATGGAAAAAGAAATAACTAAGATATTTTTAAATAGTAATCCGATAACAGAAAAAGAATTAATGGATGAAAAGGTTGGAATAATGGATATAAAGGCAGTTCAGTCATATTGACAGAAGTACTGGATATTTATATAATAGAGCTACCAAAGTTCTTGAAATACGGGAAAAATAAGCAGAGAAAGAATTTGAATCTTTGGGTAGAGTTTATAAAAAATTCCGAGGTGAAATTAATGAATGATGATAATGAATAATTAATGTAAAAAAATTATATATTATTAATTATTAAATATTAATTGTCATTGCACATGTGTAGGGGTCGACGTCCAACAGGCAGAGCCTTAACAGACTCAGCAATCAATGCCTATTTTGTATTGAAAAAAATACATGAATGTGATAAAATGCAATTGAATTATTTTTTGCTATAAAAGCAAGATTGGAGATAAATATGCTATATGAAATGAATAATGAAAAAGACCAAAAATATATTCAACAATTTGGTAAAGCATACGGCATAGTTTTATTAAAAAAATGGTTACCTGATATAAGTAAAACAAAGAATTTATTTGTATTAGATAGTTATGAAGAATTTAAAAAAATCGAAGATAAACTTCCAGAAGTATTTTCATGTAGAGCTGATGCAAAAACAGGAGAAAAAGCTACTCTTGGAGTTGAAGGATGTTTTGCTACAAAGGAACAAGTAGAAAATTACATAAGTCGTGTAAAAAAGAGTAATCCTAATGGAGTTGTATTATGTATAGATACAGAGGAAGGAACTCACGAAAGAATACGAACAGATGGAGCTTTTAATGTTTATCTGCAAATGTATGATAAAATTTATATAGATTATCTAGGCAAAGGTTTTGATATGGGATCAATTACAAAAGGAAGAGAGAATCATGAAAGTTGGACAATAGATTGGGAAGATGCTCTGTTTGTAACACCACATAATATGAATTTGTATAGACACCATCTAATATCAAACGAACAGTACATTGAGTCTGCTAGACGTAGAGTACAACAACTAATTAACATTGGATATAGTGCTGATGATATTAGAGGAAATATTCCAAGACAATATTCTCAAATGCCTGAGTCCATAAAAGAACTATTACTAGATCAAATAGTTTTACCATTATATAGTAATAAAGAGAATTTAGTTCAGGAAGGGTTAAAATCATTTGGAGTTCAAGGAATGATTATAGATGGTAGATTATTTCCTATAGAGGTTAATAGAAAAGAAAGGTTTGCAGAAAAAAGCTATTTCACAACGAAGGAGGACGGAAGATAAAAATAATGGAGGTATGTAAGATGGAAATAATTGCAGGAAGTATTATTATTAGAGATAATAAGATTTTAATGGTTAAAGAAGCAAAAAAACAGTGCTATTCAAAATGGGCTTTCCCAGCAGGTCATCTAGAGAAAAATGAAACAATATTTGAAGGAGCAAAAAGAGAAACTTTAGAAGAAACAGGATGTAAAGTAGAATTAAAAAAAGTATTACCAATACTAATGAAAAATGATGATAATAAAAATGTAATGATTTTTAACTTCTTAGCTGACATATTAGAAGACGGTGATGAATATCATACTAGTGAGATATTAGAAACTAAATGGTTAGATATTGAAGAAATTAAGAAAATGAAGGAAGATGAATTTAGAAGTTATTCCGTAGTAAAAAATGTTTTAAAAAGCATAGAAGATAATAATTTTAACGAATTAGAGATTATAGAAAATGCATATGATATATAATAATATTTTTTTCTAAAATGAATAAGTTGTGTAAAAAGGAGGTATGACTAATGAGAACTAAAGTAAATTTAGATGTAGTTGCAGAAACAAAAGAAGAAAAAGAAATCGAACAATATCTAAATATGTTACATCAAAGTAGTGAAATACAAGACTTTTTACAAAAAATGAAAAAAGAAGCTATAGACAAAAATGTATTTAAATATAGAGCAAGAATTAAAGATGTTAAATCAGCTATTAGAACGTATAGAATAAATGGTAAAAAATTAGATGATGTAAGTGATTATGTTGGAATTTCATTTATAACTAACAATGAAGATGAAATTTATCCTATAATAAGCGATTTGAAGAAAAATATATCGAATGGAGATTTTGTGGATTTTGTAAATGAAGAATATATATACTCTCCATTAGTATATATAAAATGGGTTCCACCATTAGGTTATAATATATTAGCTAAAGAACCTTTGATAGAGAATGAAAAGAATGTTCCTATAGAAATACGAGTATCTTCAAAAGAAGCTTATATATCAGAACAATCAGCATATTATTCTGTTAAGAAAAATGACTCAGTACAAATGCCAGAAAAAGAAAGAAATCATTTAAGAGATATAGTTCAGCATATTGCATATAAATTTGCTCTTCTAAATATAAGAGAGCTTACAGATGAGCAAGCTTTAAAACATGAAAAAGAGTTAAATGATTTAATAAGTAACAATTATGAATTTCTAAAAAAGCATGAAGCGTTATGCAAAGAGGCAATGCTTGACTTTGGAAAATTAGTCTATAGATGTGAGCATGATAAAGAAATATCTGAGGATGAGAAAAATCTAACAAAGGATGAAATAGATAGAATTGATTATAATTTAAAAAAGAATTTTGAAGAATTCCTTAATAATGATAAGGATACTATAATAGATAAGGTATATGAAGCTGTGAAAAAAATAAACGGAATTAAATATGAAGAAATAAAAAAATAAAGTGATATATAAAAGCAGAAGAAAATATTCTTCTGTTTTTTTCTATAATGCATCAAATATTGCAAATTTATTGAAATTAATATATAATACTCAATATATATTTTGAAATAATTTAAAATGAGGTGGATGGATGAATAAAACTAAGAGAAGAATTTTCAATACCGCAATAAAATTATTTTCTGAAAAAGGATATGATAATACCAATATAGAAGAAATTACAGCAGTAGCAGGTGTAGCAAAAGGATCTTTATATTATCACTTTTCTAAAAAAGAGGATATATTTGATTTATTATTAGAAGAAGGAGAAAAGCTTTTAACAAACAACATAGAAATAAAAACAAAAAAATGTACTACTGCTTTAGAAAAGATAAAAGCCATAATAATGATTCAAATAAAAATAACTGTAAAGTATGAAGATTTTTTAAATATAGTTCTAAGTCAGATTTGGGGACAAGAAAGCAAAAATATTAAATGTCAAAAGGCAGTTTATAAATACATAAATAGAATTAAGAAAATTATAAAAGAAGGAATAGATAGTGGCGAATTTTATGATGGAGATATAGAAGCTTTAGCATCAGGAGTTTTTGGAGTAACATGTTCTAGTTTAATTTATAGATTAAGAACAGACAGACAAGTTGATGTTCAAGATGTATATGATGGTTTTATAGAAACAGTAGTAAGAGGAATAAGTAAAAAGTAGAATTTGAGATATGGAAGAAAAGTTAGAAAAATTATATAAAGAATGTATAAATGAATTAAATACAATAGGAATAGACATAAATAATAATTCGATAGGCAAAATAGATGTAAAAATAGCTAAAAGAAATTCAAAAAGATATGGGTGTTGCAAACAAGAGAATCCAGATAAAAATTTTTATCATATAGAGAAAAGACAAAATAGGAGAATAAAGATATATGATAGATTCAATAATCATCATATAGAAATTTGCAAATGGGTAATGGATTTGAATGATGACATAATAAAAAACACGATAATGCATGAAATAATACATTGTTTCCCAAAATGTAACAACCATGGTGATGAGTTTAAAAAGTATGCTAATATAATAAATAACAAACTAAATTATGATATAAAAAGGGTAGGAAACAAAAAAGAAGATTATCAAAAGAGTAATATTGAATATAAAGAAAATGATGTGAGTTATAATTATAAGATTATGTGCCAAGGATGTGGTCAGCTATTTTATCGTAAAAGATTGCAAAAAAATTTTACTAGAAAATATAGATGTGGTAAATGTGGAGAAAAGTTTAATGTTGAAATTCTTAAATCATAATCTGAAGGAGAAATAAAAAAAATAGAGACATATATCGAATAGTTTCGAAATATGTCTTTTGCTTTGTAAGTTTTTTTGTTTACAAACTAAATAAAAAATGATAAAAAGTATATAATATTATGAGTTTTCAATATTTTTTTAATATTATGGTAATATAATGTCATAAAATAGGAGGTATGTATGAAAATACTAATAATCGAGGATGAGTATAGTTTGGCAGATGCAATTTCCGAAGTATTAAAAAAAGAAAATTTTACGACTAATATAATAACTGACGGAGAGTGTGGCGAAGATGAAGCGTTAACAGGAGTTTATGATTTAATTTTATTAGATATAATGTTACCTAATAGAGATGGGTTCAAAATCTTAAACAGTTTGCAAAGAGAAAATATAGAAACACCAGTAATCATTTTAACAGCTAAGTCTGAAATTTATGATAAATTAAATGGCTTAGAAAACGGTGCAGATGATTACATTACAAAACCTTTTCATATGAAAGAACTAGTAGCAAGAATAAAAGTAGTACTAAAAAGAAAAAGACAAGTTAAAGATTTTAGTATTTTAGAATATGGTAATCTGAAACTTGATTTAAGAAATGGAAAGATCTCTTGTGGAGAAAATGAAGTTACTATAAATGGTAAGGAATTAGATTTGCTTGAAATACTATTAATTAACAAAACTCAAACAGTTAATAGGGAGATTATAGCTGATAAGATTTGGGGATATAATAGTGAAGCAGAATACAATAATGTAGAAGTATACATATCTTTTCTTAGAAAAAAACTAAAATTATTAAAATCGAATGTTCAGATAAAAACAGTAAGAGGAATAGGTTATATTTTGGAGGTTCAAAATGATTAAAAAGTTAAAAAACAAAATATTTTTACTCGTTTTTGTTTCTTTATCTATTATTATTTTAGGTGTTATTTCTATCTTTGCCTTTTTAAACTATCATAATACCATAAATACTGCAGTTATGATGATTGATAGAATGTCCAAAATGGGATTGCCAAGAGAATTGGAAAGAACACCGAGTAAAGAATTAGAAAAAAATAATCAAAGTATTGATGGAATTTATAATATAAGAATAGACAATAATACAGTTCTAGAAGACATACAAATAGATTCTAAAATAAGAGATTATGCAATTGAAGCTACTAAAAGAAAAAGTGAAAGTGGTATTATTGGAAATTACATATATAATGTAAAAAAGCGAGGAAGAAATACTTGTGATGTAATTTTAATGGAAAATGAAGATGCAATATCACGAGCTAATTCAATATTAGTTGTTTCTATTATAATAGGGATAGTATCAATTATAATAATATATATTGGTTCGAAAAAATTATCTAAAATAATTGTAAAGCCAGTAGAAACAACTTTTGAAAAGCAAAAACAATTTATATCAGATGCTTCACATGAATTAAAAACGCCACTTGCAGTTATAGAAGCAAACACAGACGTTATAGAAAATGAGCTACCTAATAATAAATGGATAAAATATATTCAAAATGAAATAGATAGTATGAATAAATTAATAAATGAATTATTAACATTAGCCAAAATAGAAAATATAGATAGTTTAAGAGAATTGCAAGAAATTAATTTATCAGAAGAGTTAGAAATCATAATATCTATGTTTGAAAGTATGGCATATGAAAAAGATGTAATACTAGAAAGCAATATAAAAGAAAATATAAAAATGAAAGCTAATAAAGAAGATATTGAACACATTGTAAGTACATTATTAGATAATGCAATTAAGCATACTGAAGCAAAAAATAAAGTAATTATAGAACTAGATAAAGCAAAAAATAATATTGCTATTCAAGTTAAAAATTATGGTCAGCCGATTCCAGAGGAAGAAAGAAAAAAGATTTTTGAAAGATTTTATAGAATAGATAAGTCACGAAATAGAAGTGAAAAAAGATATGGATTAGGACTTGCTATTGCTAAATCAACAGTACAAAAGTATAAAGGAAAAATAGAAGTGTTATATAAAGATAATTTTACAATATTTAAAGTAATTATTCCAGTTTAAGAAATAGTATATAAATGAAGTGAGCCTTCTTTGTTCAATTTTTTTGTTTAACAAATTAGGTTCACTTCAATTTTATTATATTATCTTTTAATATAATGTAGAAATAATCTCATTAAAATCTTGCTATCTACTTTCATCATTATTTTGTAATTGGGCAAATTGAATTCCATATTTTTTTTCATCTTGACCAGTCAATTTAATATTATCAATACTAGGTTTTGGTTTAGATTTTTTTCTTTCAGAATAATTATAAGATTGTGGATTATGAATATATGCTTGGTAATCATCCATATCCATGATAAATTTTTCTTCTAATTGTTGAGGGTATTTATCTCTTTCTAAAAAAGTTCCAACTAAATTAGAAAACACTTGCCAAGGAACATATTCTCTAATTATATCCTGTTCTTCAGATGTTAATTCTAATTCTTCTCTAGTTTTTTCAAGTAATTTTGAAGCATATAACATACGAGCAGGACATTCTTTGTTATTCTTAGCAAAGAAATTATGAGGAAAAACATGCCTTAGTGCTGATTCTATATTGTCATTTTCATATCCAATTTCCCTTAAAACAAATGCCGTAAGCATAGCTTGATTTGCTATTGCTAAATGATAATTTTGCTCTTCACCGCACAATCTTTCTATTCCATATGTGTATTTTGCATAATCTCTATTAGTAACTTGATCTGGTGATGAAGTTGCAGGTAAATATATTACTATTTCAGGTCTATTAAGTAATCCTGGATATGCAATAATTGCATGGTAGCCTATAGTACTACCATGAGTGCTATTTTTAGAGCCATATCTTAATAATCTCTCATAATGTGAAATACTCCTTTGATATTTATCAGGTTTAGTTGGAAGAGAACCATCTGGTCTACCAGGAGTAGCTTCGTGGATTGCAATAACGGTCTTAGAATGTTCAACATTATGTTCGTTTATAATAGTTTTTCTAGATCCATCTTCATTAAATACCTTTTCATATTGACTTGTAGCATTATGTGAGACAGGTAGCAAATTAACTCTAACAGATATATCAGGAGAAGCATCATATTCTCTTAATATTTCTTGTTCTAAGTCTGTTAGAAGTTGGTTAGTCTCTTGGTTAAAATTATAATTCATATTTTTATCCTTTCTTACAATAAATTTACATAATGATAATTATATAATATTTTGGGGGAAATTGCAATGGAAATATACATATTTATTATTTTCAATAAATTTTCAATATTAGTGTTGTATATTACAAAATAGAAAAAGGAGGATAAGAAATATGAAAAAAGAAACGAAAATACAATTAATAGTTATTGTAGTTTTAGTAATTATATTGTCAGTATTATGTGTAATAACTATTAAGAAAATTGATGAAAAAAATAAAGTGAATTGGAATAGTAAAGATAGAATAGAAGGAAAATTCTATAAAGAAAATGAAACAACAACAAACAATATAGATGTTGAGGAAAAAGATTAGCTAATGGAGGTTAAAAATGAGAAAAAAAATATTGCTTATTATATTAGTTATTATAATTGTTATAGGAAGTTTTATAATAGGTAGACAGATAGGGTTAAATACAGAGAAAGATAAAACACAAATTGTTACTAGAGAAGAAATAGTGGAAAGTAGAGATATAAAAAAGACTTTAACAGCATCAGGAGAAGTATCTGCAAAAACTACAGAAAAATTAGAATTGACAACAACTAAGTATTTTAAAAGCATGTGCGTAGAAGATGATGATACAGTAAAAAAAGGGGAAAAAATATTGCAGTATACAGACGGAACATATTTAAAAGCAGAATATGATTTAGTGGTTATAAGTCATAATGTGCCAGAAACAGAAGAAAAATGTACAGATTCAAATTATGTAGAAGTATCAGATTTAGATACTTTAATTACCAATATATCAATTAATGAAAATGAGATAAACAGTGTAAAAGAAAAACAGAAAGTAGAAATAACTCTTACTGCAGATGGAAGCAAGAAATATGAAGGAAAAATAACTAAAATTGATTCTATTGGTACATATGCATCATCAGGAACTACTTTTAATGCAACGGTAGAATTTAAAAATGATGATACGGTAAAATTAGGAATGAGTACATCTTGTACAGTTATATTAGATGAAAAAGAAGATGTTATTTGTGTACCAATAGATAGTATTTCAGAAAATAGCAAAGGAGAAGAATATGTAACAAAAGTAAAAGAAGATGGAACAACAGAAGAAGTAATTGTTGAAACAGGTATTGCAGATGAGAATTATGTTCAAATACTATCAGGATTATCTTTAAATGATAAAGTGCAAATTGAAACAGAAATAACAGAAAGTACAAATAATTCTAATAGTAAAAATGGTTTTGAAGGCTTTGGTAGTGGCATGAATGGAGAGCGAGGATATAGACAAGGAGGAAATATGCCTGGTGGAGAAGGAACAATGCCAGAAATGAAAGGAAGTCAGATGAAAGAGAGAACAACATCAGAAAGTCAAAATAAATAAGTGTAGGAGAGGTTAGGATGATAGAACTAAAAAATATATGTAAATCCTTTATATTAGGAGGAGAAGAAGTAAAAGCTTTAGACAATGTAAACTTTTCCGTAAAAAAAGGAGAATTTGTATCTATTATAGGTCCGTCTGGATCAGGAAAATCAACATTAATGAATATTTTAGGACTACTAGATGTGGCAGATAAAGGAGAATATATTTTAGATGGTACTGTTATAAAAAATGCAAAGGATAATGTACTATCTGAAATAAGAAATAAAAAAATAGGATTTATTTTTCAAAACTTTAATTTATTATCAAAATTAAATGCTGTAGAGAATGTGCAAGTGCCTTTAATGTATAGAGGAGTGCAACATGAAAAGTCTAAGAAGATAGCTTATGAATATTTAGAAAAAGTTGGGTTAAAGGGAAGAGAAAAACATTTGCCAACTCAATTATCTGGAGGACAACAACAAAGAGTAGCAATTGCACGAGCTCTGGCACGGAAAGCCAGAAATAATTTTGGCAGATGAGCCTACAGGAGCTTTGGATTCTAAAACAAGTAATGAATTAATGGAGGTATTACAAAGATTAAATGAGGAAGGACAGACAATTATATTAATAACTCATGACATTAATGTAGCAAGGAAAGCTTCAAGAATTGTAAGGATAGCAGATGGAAAGTTATATGAAGGAGAGGAGGTTTGAAAAATTCTTTTTCGAACCTAGAATGGAGGGAATCAAATCGTGACAAAGACAATAAGTATTTTTAAAGAAGCTTTAAAAAATATTGTAAGTAATAAACTTAGATCTAGCCTCACAATGCTGGGACTAATTATTGGAATTATGTCAGTTATTTTATTAGTAGGAATTGGTACAGGAGCTACTACAAATGTTACATCAGCTGTTAAATCACTTGGTACAGGAACTTTAACTGTTACAATTGATTCTGAAAGTGATGCAACACTGGATTATGAACAACTAGATGATATAGAAAATCTTACTAATGTTGATAGTGTAGCTCCATATAAAAATGTATCTGGAACAATAAGTAAGGGAACGCAAAGTTCAAGAGGTACAACAATTTTAGCAACAACACCAAGTTATATAAATATTATGAATTTGAAGTTAGAAGCAGGAAGATTATTATCAAAAGTAGATATTGATAATACTAGTAAGGTATGCCTAATAGGAAACAGCTTAACAGATACTTTTTTTGAAAACACAAAAATTAAAGATATTGTAGGTCAAACAGTGAGCATCGAAGGTGATCAATACACAGTAATAGGAGTACTTACTAAAGTAGGAAGTTCAATGGGAACTAATACAGATAGTACAATAATAATACCTTTTACAACAGCTAAATATTTGAAAAGTGATACAAGCATAAATACTTTGTATGTAAAAGTTCAAGATGAAAATAAAATAGAAATGACAACTTCACAAATAGAGAATTACTTAGAGAGGACATTATCAATAACATCAGATTACTATAAAGTATCGTCTCAAGACAGTATGATAGATACAATGTCAGATATTAATTCGACTTTAACCTTATTGTTAGGCGGAATTGCAAGTATATCATTAGTGGTTGGTGGAATAGGAGTAATGAATGTTATGCTAGTTTCTGTAACTGAAAGAACTAAAGAAATAGGAATAAGAAAAGCTTTAGGAGCAAAGAAAAGAGATATATTAACGCAGTTCCTTGTAGAATCACTATTCTTATGTGCCTTAGGAGGAATCATAGGAGTAGTATTAGGAATAAGTGTAGGTTTAATTTTGCAAACTTTTGGATTTAATTTCAATGCAACTTCAGGAATAGTAATGATATCATTTGCATCAAGTGCTTTAATAGGTATTATATTTGGAATATTTCCTGCATATAAAGCAGCAAAGCTTAATCCAATCGATGCTTTAAGAACTGAGTAGTATATGGAAAGGTGTGATTAGAAATGAATAAAAAAGTAGTAATACTGCTTGTTTGTATTATTTCATTAGTAGTTGTAATGAGTATAAAAATATCTTATGCAATTAATCGTGATAATTCAAATGAGATATTTATGGTTAATAAATTAGAAGTAAGTCCAGCAGAAACTCTAGAAATGACTTTAGATATTTCAAAAATAGAATATCAAGATTTTAAAATAGTATTGAATTCAAATATAGAAACTAACAATATCTATACAGACAAAGATACCAATATAGATATAAAAGATAATACAAATGCACTTACAATAGAAGTTAATAAAAACGAAATGAAATTAGATAAAATAATGCTATATTATCCAATACCTGAAAATATTGAAATTGGAACGAAAATTCAATTAATAGCACAGATTGTAGTAGAGCAAGATATTGAAACTGAAAATAAAACTGAGCAAAACAATACTATAGAAAGAAAAAGTAAAAACGATTCAGAAGAAAATAATATTGTAGAGAAAAATAATGTTATAGAAAAAGAAATACAAGTAGAGAAAAAAGAAGAGGTTGTTAGAGAAGAAACAAACATTATTACAGTAATAGAAAAAACGGAAGAAAAAGTTAAGCAAGAAGATAATACTGTAACAACAAACGAAAAAGAACAAGAGAAAATACCAGACACTTCAAAAGAAAATAATAATACTAGTAATAAAAATGAAAAATTACCAGAAAATGAAAAAACAGAAGTTGAAAATCAAAAAGAAAAAACTCAATCAACAAGTAGCAATTTTAGTAATCAACAAAGAACAAGTGTTAGCAGTACAAGTAGTATACCAACAAATGAGAATAAGTCTAATGAATCAACTGCAACATATAATGGTTCACGAAACAATTATTTATCAAATTTAAAAGTTAAAGGCTTAAAACTTAATACAACATTTAACAAAGAGAATAGTACATATTTTATAACAACAAATAATACAGACGATATAACAATCACTGCTACAGCTGAAAGCGAAAATGCAAAAATATGTATTAGTGGAAATAAGGATATACAAAAAGGACAAAATAAAATTCTAATATCAGTAACAGCTGAAAATGGAGATGTTAGATATTATCGTATTTTTGTTAATTGTGAGGAGGAAAGCAATGAAACATAAAAAGATATTTATTCCGCTAATAATAATTATTATGATAGCAGTAGTTTGCTGTATTAAAATCTCTAAAGCTAATAATAGTGAAGAGGATTTTCAGAATGAAAAATTTGATAAAGGTACAACTGAATTTGGTCAAAAGAATATATCAGCAAAGAAAGGAGCAAGGACTACAACAATTAGTAATACATGTGAAATTAAATCAGCATTAAGTGAAGATGTAGAACTACATGCAACATATTATTTAGAAAAAGTATATGTAGAAGAAAATCAATATGTAAAAAAAGGAGATAAGATATTAGAGTATACAAATGGGAAATATCTAAAAGCTCCATATGATTGTTATGTAATAGAATTAAATTTGCCAGAATTAGAAGGTAAATGTTTAAACAGCAATTATGTTAAGATTGAAAGTAAAAAAATGTTATCAGTTTCAATGAAAGTGGATGAATCACAAATTAATAGATTAAATTTAGGGCAAGAAGCTAAAATAACCGTTTCTGCTATAGGTAAAACTTACACTGGATATGTAACACATATAGGTAGTATAGCAAGTAATGGTAAATTTGATGTTACTATAGAATTTGAAAATGACGGAGATATAAAGTCAGGTATGACGTCAAATGTTGAATTAACAATATAAAAAAATTATAATTAATAAATAATACGGAGGTACAAAGATGAAAAACAAAATATTAATGTTTATTATGGGTGTTTTAGTTGGAGCAATTATTGCAACAGTAGGATTTTATATTTATGAAAAAAAGACTATGCCAAATAGTAAGTTTAGACCACAAATGGTAAATCGAGGTGATGGAGAAGAAATACCAGAAAGGCCATCAGGAGAAAGAGGAGAAAGAAATAAAGGAACATCATCAACTGATGAAAATAGTGATAATCAAATGTAGGGATATATCGGAATGCACATTGGAAAATAAGCAATGTGCATTTTTTAGATGTAAATTAAAAATACTAACCAAAATAAAAAACTAAAAGCATATCTCTCTTTGGTTTTTTTGTTCTTAAATAAAAAAAACAGCATATATTTAATAAGAGAAAACTCATTAAAACAAAGGAGAAAAAATGATTAATTTAAAAGTAATTCATATTAAAAGTGCAACTAGATATATAGGAGCTTTTATTTTAACAGTAATTATAATACTAATGCTAACACAAGTATTTTTTAAAACTGATATTAAAGCCTTGGAAAATAATTTTGATAGTAAAAATAATGAAAATTTTAAATTGCTTAATAAATATACTTTTTTAAGTTCTTTGCAAATTGGACTACCTGCAATTGACAACAAGAATTTAGAAGGAAATATAGAAGAAAAAAAGACTAAAATAAGTTCACGCGGAGATAATATTTTTAAGAGAGTTATGAAAGTAGAACTTGCATTATTAGATAACCTAACAGATGAAGTGAAATCTAAAGAAAATGTAGATAATAGTGAAGCAGAAAAAGAGGAAAATAATGATAAAGTGGAATTGGCACAAAAGAATGTAAAAGTAGAAAAAGTAGAAGAGAGAAATATTGAAGCAACATATACTCAAAAATTTGAAGGCATAAAAATTAAAAATCAGTCAAGTTATAAATTAACAAAAGAAATATTAAAGGATGATTACTTGCTAAAAAACTGTAAAGACATTGTTATATTCCATACTCATACTTGCGAAAGTTATACCAAAAGTAAAAAATATAATTATAAAATGACAGGAAATTATAGAACAACAGATTTGAATTATTCTGTTGCTAGAGTTGGTGAAGAATTAAAAAAACAATTAGAAGAATATGATTTTAATGTTATTCATAATCAAACACTTCATGATTATCCAGCATATAATGGTTCATATGACAGATCTCTAAAAACAGTTGAAAAAGTATTAAAAGAAAATAAAAATGTTGATATAGTTATAGATTTACATAGAGATGCGGTAGGAAATGGGAAAGATTATGGACCAACAGTAAAAATAAATGGAGAGAGTGTTGCACAATTAATGCTGGTTATAGGAACTGATGGAGGTGGTTTGTGGCATCCAAATTGGAAAAACAATTTAAAAACAGCCGTGAGAATACAGAAGAAAGCTGAAGAACTATATCCAGGATTATTTAGACCTATGATTGTTAGGGATTCAAGATATAATCAACAAGTAAGAGATGGAGCTTTTATAATAGAAGTAGGAGCAACAGGAAATACTTTAGATGAGACTTTAGCTAGTATGAAGTATTTTGCTTTAATTTTAAAAGAAACTTTTAAGTAAATTTAATGAATAGTTAACTTTAAAAGTTTTATTTTATATTTATAATGTTTGAAACTATGTAAAATTTTATGGAAAGCATATATTTTTTATTTTAAACTATTGATTTTTTTAAATCAATATAGTAAAATATGTAAAGTAAGTTACCTTATTCTTGGTTCTAGGAAAATACACCACCAGAAACTAGGAATATGGCATATATAAAATTAGGAGGTGTTATTAATGACAAAGGAAAGAAAACAAGAGATTATCAATACTTATAGAAGAGATGAAAATGATACTGGTTCATCAGAAGTTCAAATTGCTCTTTTAACAGAAAGAATTACAGAATTAACAGAACATCTTAAAGTTCATAAAAAAGATAATCACTCTAGAAGAGGTCTTTTAAAAATGGTTGGTAAAAGAAGAGGTTTACTAAATTACTTAGCAAAAAAAGATGTTCAAAGATATAGAGATATTATTGAAAAATTACAATTAAGAAAATAATCTGTGCAAAAAGGACGTTTCGCATTAGCAAACGTCCTATGTTGTATTATAAAAAAGTTAAAAATACTTTTATTTGGAGGGTAGCTTGTATAATATATTAAATTAATAAAATCAATCAAATAGGGAATAATTAATATATTATAGAGGTTACATCTAATAAAAGTATTTAATATATATTGAAAAGGAGAAATAAATATATGTTTAGATCATTTGAAATGGAATTAGCAGGAAGAAAATTAGTAATTGAATCAGGAAAAATTGCACAATTAGCAAATGGAAGTGTTATGGTAAAATATGGAGATACTGTTGTAATGGTAAATGTTACAGCAGCTAAAGAGCCAAAAGATGGAATAGACTTTTTCCCACTTTCTGTAGATTATGAAGAAAAACTATATTCAGTTGGAAAAATACCAGGAAGTTATCAAAAAAAAGAAGGAAGACCTTCAGAAAAGGCTATATTAACATCAAGAGCTATAGATAGACCTTTAAGACCATTATTCCCAAAGGATTTTAGAAATGATGTATGTGTTGTAGCAACAGTTTTATCAGTAGAACCAGATAATTCACCAGAAGTTGCTGCTATGATAGGAGCTTCAGCAGCACTTTCAATATCAGATATACCTTTTGGAGGACCAACAGCAGCAGTAAATGTTGGATATGTTAATGATGAAATTGTTATTAATCCAACACTAGAACAAAGAGAAATATCAAGATTAAATTTAACTGTAGCAGGAACAATAGAAAAAATAGCAATGATAGAAGCTGGTGCTGATGAAATACCAGATGATATAATGCTAGAAGCAATAAAAAAAGCACATGTAGAAATTAAAAAAGTATGTGAATTTATTTCTAATATAAAAGCAGAAATAGGAAAACCAAAATTTGAATATAAGTCTTTTGAAGTAGATCATGATGTATATGAAGAAATTGAAAAACTATATAAAGATATAATGTATAAAGATGTACAAGCTGTCGATAAAGAAGTAAGAGACGAAGCTATGGAAACTTTAAAGACAGATGTCGAAGCATATTTCACAGAAAAATATGGAGAAGAAGCAACAGAGGAGAAAAAAACAGACATTGCAGATAGTTTATATAAGTTAGAAAAAAAATGTGTTAGAGAAATGATTTTAGAAGAACATAAAAGACCAGATGGTAGAGCAATAGACGAAATTAGGCCTTTATCTTGTGAAGTAGCAGTTTTACCAAGAGTACATGGTAGTGCTTTATTTACAAGAGGACAAACTCAGGTATTATCAGTTGCGACTTTAGGTATGATAAGTGAAGAACAAATATTAGATGGAATTGATGAAGAAGAAACAAAAAGATATATGCATCATTATAATTTCCCTTCATACAGTGTTGGAGAAGCAAGACCTTCTCGTGGACCAGGTAGACGTGAAATTGGACATGGTGCATTAGCAGAAAAAGCTTTAGTTCCAGTTTTACCACCTCAAGATGAATTTCCATATGCAATAAGAGTAGTATCTGAAGTGCTAAGTTCTAATGGTTCAACTTCTCAGGCTAGTATATGTGGTAGTACTTTAGCTTTAATGGATGCAGGAGTGCCAATAAAAAGACCTGTGGCAGGTATTTCTACAGGTTTAGTTACAGATAGCGAAAATCCAGACAGATATGTAATGTTAACAGATATCCAAGGGTTAGAAGATTTCTTTGGAGACATGGATTTTAAGGTTGGAGGAACAGAAAACGGTATAACAGCAATACAGGTGGATATCAAAATAGATGGTTTAACATATGATATAATAAGAGAAGCTTTTGAAAGAACAAGAATAGCTCGTAAATATATATTAGAAGAAGTTATGTTAAAACAATTAGATAGGCCAAGACAAGAAATTTCTAAATATGCTCCAAGCATAATTAATATGACGATAAATGTGGATAAAATCAGGGATGTTATAGGACCTGGTGGAAAAATGATTAATAAAATCATTGATGAAACAGGTGTAAAAATAGATATTGAAGATGATGGAAAAGTATTTATATATGCAGTTGATTCAGAAGCAGGTAAAAAGGCAGAAGCAATGATTGCGGATATAGTTAGAGAAATAGAAGTAGATGGAATTTATGAAGGAACAGTAGTAAGAATAATGCCTTTTGGAGCTTTTATAGATTTAGGCTCAGGAAAAGAAGGATTACTTCATATTTCAAAGATATCTAAAAAAAGAATTGAAAAAGTTGAGGACGTATTAAGTATTGGAGATAAAGTAACTGTAAAAGTATATGAAATTGATGCTCAAGGAAGAATCAATTTAACAAAAAAAGATTTAGAAGAAGAGAAAGAAGAAGTAGGAGAAGAGTAGAAATTTAAACAGTTTAAAGAATTTGTGAAAATAAAGGGATGATATTCATGGAGTACTTATATATAGTGCAACAAGCGTTAATATGGGTGTTAACAGTTTTTTGGGCATATCAACTAGCTGTGAGTTTATGTTCCTTGGTAAGAGTAAAAGAGAAACCTTTAATTATAGAAAAAGAACATAAATTTATGGCAATACTACCAGCTCATAATGAAGAAGTGGTTATAACAAATTTAATAGAGAGTATAAAGAATCAAAATTATCCAAAAGAATTAATTGATATATATGTTATTGCAGATAATTGCACAGATAAGACAGCTGAAGTTTCTAGAAATGCAGGAGCTATAGTTTTTGAAAGAAATGATCCAACAAAAAAGACAAAAGGTGCAGCACTTCAATGGTTTTTGGCACAAAAAATAGAGGAAGATGCTCAATATGATGCTTTTTGTGTATTTGATGCAGATAATATAGTGGATGCTAATTTCTTTAAGGCAATGAATGTAAAATTATGCCAAGGTGAGGAAGTTGTACAAGGATATAGAGATATAAAAAATCCAACAGATAGTTGGATTTCGGCAGGATATGCATTATTCTATTGGACAATGAATAGATTTTATCATTTAGCTAGATATAACTTAGGTTTATCACCTCTAATAAATGGAACTGGATTTATGGTAAAATTTGATGTTATAAAACCAGAAGGGTGGAATACTAAAACTTTAACTGAAGATATAGAATTTTCTTTAAAGAGGATTATATCAGGAAATAAACTTGGATGGGCAACAGAAGCTATAGTGTATGATGAACAGCCTATAGGATTTAAACAATCGTGGATACAAAGAACAAGATGGACAGTTGGACATTTTCAATGCATGGAGTCATATACAAAACAATTAGCTATGGCTGTAAAAGAACATAAAACTTTTATGAATTTTGATGGACTTTTATATATTTTAGGAACTATTCCTTTATTTGTTGTAACTCTATTGCTAATATTGGCAAATATAATTATTTACATTGCAAAAGGTATGACTTCAAAAGAGTTCATATTGAGTTTATTAGGTTATGGAATACCAACATTATTATTGCCAAGTTTAGTTGCAGTTATGATAATGAAAATTGAAAATAAAAAAGTACGACCTATGCTAAAAGGATTAATATTTTATCCATTGTTCTTAGGTTCTTGGATATTAATTAATTTTAAATGCTTATTTAAAAGAGATACAACATGGTCAAAAATAGATCATGTAAGAGATGTTAATATAGAAGAAGTAAAGGATAAAGCTGAGGTTAAATAGAAAAGCAAAACTAATAAAAAATAGAGCAGATAGACATAAAGATATGTTTATTTGCTCTTATATTATTTCAGGAAAATAATAATTAAATAAAATTGCAACAAAATAAATATTATGGTAAAATGTTAGCGTATGACAAAAAATAAAAAGTAACTCAAGGAGGAAATATGTCTAATAGAAGAGAATTTATTAGGAATTTTAGCATAATTGCACATATAGATCATGGAAAGTCAACTCTTGCAGATCGATTAATAGAGATGACAGGTGTTTTAACAGAAAGAGAGATGGAAAGTCAAGTCCTAGACAATATGGATATAGAAAGAGAAAGAGGAATTACAATAAAATCTCAAGCTGTTAGAATGATATATAAGGCAAAAGATGGCAAAGAATATGAATTTAATTTAATAGATACACCTGGACATGTAGATTTTAATTATGAAGTATCTAGAAGTTTGGCAGCTTGTGATGGAGCTATATTAGTAGTAGATTCAAGTCAAGGAGTAGAAGCTCAAACTTTAGCTAATGTATATTTAGCTATAGAAAATAATTTAGAGATATTACCAGTAATTAATAAAATAGATTTACCAAATGCAAGACCAGATGAAGTAAAAAATGAAATAGAAGATATAATAGGAATTCCAGCACAAGATGCACCTTGTATATCTGCAAAGTCAGGTTTAAATGTAGAAGAAGTTTTAGAGAGAATTGTTACAGATATACCAGCACCTGTCGGAGATGAAAATGAAAAATTAAAATGCTTAATATTTGACTCCTTATATGATAACTATAAAGGTGCTATTGCATATGTTAGAATTAAAGATGGAACAGTTAAAGTGGGAGACGAAATACTTTTAATGGCTGCAAATAAGGTGTTTACTGTTGCAGAAGTTGGATATTTTGAACCTGGTTCATATCATCCAACAGAAGAACTTCAAGCTGGAGAAGTTGGTTATATTGCAGCAAGTATAAAAAATCTATCTGATATACGAGTAGGAGATACAATTACTCTAAAAAACAATCCTGCTGATGAAGCTTTACCAGGGTATAAAAAAGTCAATCCAATGGTATATTGTGGTTTATATCCTATGGATGGTAGTGATTACGAAAATTTAAAAGTAGCATTAGAAAAACTTAAACTAAATGATGCTTCTTTAGTATATGAACAAGAAAGTTCAGCAGCACTAGGATTTGGATTTAGATGTGGTTTTTTAGGCTTATTACATTTGGAAATTATAGAGGAAAGATTAGACAGGGAATTTGATTTAAGTTTAATAACAACATCACCATCAGTTATATACAAGGTATATAAAACAGATGGTGAGGTTATTGAATTATATAATCCATCAGAATTACCTGTACCACAAGAAATATCATATATAGAAGAACCATTTGTTACGGCTGAGATATTAACTCCTAAAGAATATGTAGGAAATATAATGGAAATATGTCAAAACCGTAGAGGAATATACATTGATATGAAATATTTAGATGAAAATAGGGTAACATTAATATATGAGATGCCTCTAAATGAAATAATCTATGATTTCTTTGATAACTTAAAATCAAAAACAAAAGGTTATGCCTCTTTTGATTATGAATTCAAAGAATATAGAAGATCAGAACTTGTAAAATTAGATATTCATGTTAATGGAGAAGGTGTTGATGCACTATCTTTTATAGTTCATAAGGATAATAGCTATGACAGAGGAAAAAAAATGGTAGAAAAACTAAAAACAGTTATACCAAGACAATTATTCAGCATACCTATTCAAGCTGTTATAGGAGGAAAAATAATAGCAAGAGAAACAATATCAGCAATGAGAAAAGATGTATTGGCTAAATGCTATGGTGGAGATATTACCAGAAAGAAAAAGTTATTAGAGAAACAGAAAAAAGGAAAGAAGAAAATGAGGCAAATAGGAAATGTGGATATACCTCAAGAAGCATTTTTATCTGTTTTGAAATTAGATGACGAATAAATGATTTGAAGGAGATTTTTTAGTGAGAAAAGAAAATATAAAAAAATTTGAAAATAAGAATTATATGAATAGAGACAATAAAATGAAGAAAGATAAAAAATCAAATATAAAAAAAGGAAGTTCTTCTAAGAAAGAAAAGGTAGAAGAAAAGATTACAGAAAATAAAATGTTTGATGACCAAATAGAAGGTAGAAATTCAGTACTTGAATTGTTAGAATCAGGAAAAGATATTAATAAAATATATGTTGCTGATGGTGAACATCATGGATCTATAAAGAAAATTATAGCGATTGCAAAAGAAAGAAGAATAGTATTAGTAGAGATAGATAAAAATAAATTAAATGAAATGTCTCAAACAGAAAATAATCAAGGAGTAATAGCTATTGTACCACCATTTGAATATTGTGAGGTAGAAGACATTTTAGAAAATGCAAAAAATAAAAATGAGGATCCATTTGTGCTTATATTAGATGGAATAGAGGATCCACATAATCTGGGCTCTATAATAAGAACAGCAGAAACAGCAGGTGTACATGGAATTATAATTCCTAAAAGAAGAGCTGCTTCTGTTAATAGTACAGTAAATAAAGTGTCAGCTGGTGCAGTAGAGCATATGAAAATTGCAAGAGTAAATAATATAAATGACAGCATAAAATTGTTGAAAGACAAAGGTTTATGGATAATAGGAACCGATGGCAATACTGAAACAAACTACTTTGAACAAGATTTTAAAGGACCAATAGGAATTGTTATTGGAAGTGAAGGAGCTGGAATGGGAAAATTAACTAAAGAGAATTGTGATTTTATGGTAAAAATTCCTATGAAAGGAAAAGTAACTTCTCTAAATGCATCCGTTTCAGCTGGAATAATTATGTATGAGGCTGTTAAACAGAGAAGATAAATTTGAAGGAAAATACTACCCATGTTTTTCTAACCTAAGTTTGTGTACTTTAGGATAGAATGAGAGAAAATGAAAAAGAGTAAAAGGTGATAAAATTTGAGTAATATTGAAATTCCAGGAAGTTTAATGTCATATAGTAATTTACCAATGGAAGAAATTCGTAAAATGTTTACAGAAGAACAGTTTGAATATCTTGATAAATTAGCCCAAAATGAAGAAAATTACATTTATATTCATAGGGCAGGCTATTCTTCAGATGAGGAAAAAAGTTTCTTTGAACAAGGACTAGCGATAACACCAATGTATTCGGGAGAACCAGGTATTGATTTTACAGCATCAAACTGTGGAAATAAGACTGAATCATTATTGGACCAAATTATTGGTGCGGCTGGGTATAAGGGTACAGAAGATGTGTATATATTGCAAATACCAAGAGGTGGAGTTGAATATAGAAAAGGACAAAGTGTACCAATTCTATA
Source organism: uncultured Clostridia bacterium (assembly GCA_947581825.1). GTDB lineage: Bacteria > Bacillota > Clostridia > TANB77 > CAG-508 > CANPVP01. The sequence goes on from CANPVP010000005.1 coordinate 184,959, forward strand.
TACTAAGAAAAATGAAAATGGAACATATGTAAACCCAGAATATATAAAAGCAGTTGTAAAACTACCAAGAACAGATGATGGAAGAATAGAAATAATAAAAAGAGATGATATGAAAAAAGAGCTAGATATTCAAGAAATAGAAGAATCTCAAAAAAAATATGAACCTAATGTACAAAATGAGTTTGCAAAACAAAATGAAGATGCAATCAGAGAAGAATGCCAAAAAATAATAAGAATTTTAAAAGAAAAATTTCCTAATATTAAATGGTCCAAAAGAATATCAGTAGATGATTTAAGAAGTAGTGAGCGTATCGGAATAAAGTTTTATTTCAATCAAAAGAGTAGAAAGAAAGAAAAAAACGAATTTATTGAATCATTGAGATTATTAGGAAGCGATATATATGAACAGATTATAAATCTTCTAAAAGATGAAAATGGTCAAATAGATTGGGACAAATATAGAGTTAAAGACGAAAATGATACTTCATATGGAAAAATCAGCTATTTAAGTGTATTTATGGATATACAAAAAACGCACAGTGAAATATTAGAACAGAACAATATTAACTATTTAGACTTTTTTAAAACGTATGATGAAGAAATTGTAAAGGCAATATTAGGTTTAGAACAAGTTCAAAAAGAATTAGGCGTAAAAGATTTAAAGAAATCTGTTATAAAATCAATGCTTGATAAAGAAAGAAATGGAATTCTTCCAACAATAATAAAAAAGAGAAGCTTATTTGAAAGGCTAAAAGAAATGTTTTCTAAAAAGAATCATAAAAAACAAGGTAATCAAGATAATACAGAAAACGGAAATAATATAGAAAATGAAAATCCGAGTAAATCAAGAAGGCAAAGCTTTTTAGCAGAATATGAATCTGATTTTAATGGAGAAATTAATATTGAAGAAATGAAACATACTGGTGAAGAAATGCAACATACTGGTGAAAAAAATGCAAAGAGAAGGTAATGCAATTGACAATGAGGAATCTTGACATCAAATTGCTTTAATATTAAAATTATTATAATAAAGATGAAGAATAGTTTTAGGAGGTTTTTTCTATGAAAAATACAAAAACTAAGATAATACTTATATTGGGGTTAATAGTAGTAATGGCAATGATTGCAATACTAACAATTATGTTTATATTACCTATTAAAGGAACAAAATCTAATCAAGAGGAATTATGGAATTATGTTTTTGGTGATAATATTCAGTTGATGGTACAGGATTATTTTAGTGGAGAAGATTATGAGAAACTTTTAAGTAATAAAAAATATACATCTACGACAAATATTTCTTTTAAGCCTAACATAGCGAGAAAAGAAGAAATTAATAAGCATTTGAAAAATTTAGAGTTAAATATTTCGGAAAAAGTTAATAATGAAACAAATCAAGCTATGGGAAGCATTCTTGTTAATTATTTAAGAAATCAAGTTTTTAAATTAGATTATATCAAAGATAATCAATCAATAGGATTAAAATCTGATGAATTAGTAGACAGGTATCTAGGTATAAAAAACGAAAATCTAGATACTTTGACTCAAAAATTAGGTTGGAATTTTGATTTGAAACCGATTTTATTCAACGAAAAGAGGTCTGTATTACCTAATATAGATACAATTGAAAAAATCAAACAAGCTTCTAAGGAGGTTTTTATAAATCAAATAAATAGTGATAAAATTGAAAAACAAACTAAAAGAAAAATTGAAATGCTAAATAAACAAGTAACAGTGGATTCGTATACAATTACATTAAATGATGAAGAAACATACAAAATAATATCAGCCTTATTAAAAAAAATATCTGAAAATGATGAAATAATAACAGAATTGAGTAACAACAATATTTTATTTGCTTTATTAGGAAAGAATATTTCAAAAGACAGCATACAATCCTATATTAACCAAATAGAGTCAAAAGAATTTTCAAATGAACCAATGATTATGGCTACGATATATGTTATGGATCAAAAAATGGTAAAGTTCGATTTTGACATTATTAGCAAAGATAATAATAAACAATATACTTTAGAAACACAAGAAGATTCAGGAAAAATGAAATTAACAATTAACAAGCAAGAAAAAGAAAAAAACTTAATGACAGAAGTAGAAATTGGAAAAGAAGGATCAGGAGAAGATACAGTTCATTATATCAATATTACAAATTCTGAAGAAAATGAAGAAAAAAATAAAATTATAATAAAAACGAAAACAGAAGGAAGTTTAGCTAATAATGATGTAACAAATAGAATAATTGTAGATTATAGCTATTCTGACAGCAATATAAAAGCTGAAATAGAAAACAAAATAAAGACTGTAGATGAAGTTGAAATTGAAAATCTTAGTTCGAATAATTGTGCTTTTGCTAATAATATGGATGAAAGTAAACTTAATTATTTATATAGAGTGATATACATTGGAATACAAAATCTTTATCAAGAGAAGAAAAATATGATAAGTAGTGGTCAATTACAGACTCAAACTAATCCGTTAGATGAGGAAGTAAAAGAACATAATGCTGAGTTCGCTATGTATGATGGTGAATTTGCAGGAAAAATAGTAGTAGAATTATTAAATAAAGTTGTTAAATCTAATGCAGAATCAAATTATAAAATAGCATTGAAAACTAAACTAGACGAGAAACATAAGACTGATTTAAGCAATACAGATGTTACGGTAGAAAATGTACAATCAATAGCTAACTTATTGAAAACAGATGGAACTTATATAATAACAATACATTATCATCAAGTTTCAGGAGCGATAGACGAAATAACAATTGTTAAATCAGGTTTGGAAGAAACGGACGAAACACCAAAAGTGACGATACCACTTGATAATGAGAATCAGCAAAATAATAACCAACAACAAGATACAGATCAGCAACAAGATACAGATCAGCAACAAGATACGAACCAACAACAAGATACAGATCAACAACAAGATACGAACCAACAACAAGATACAGATCAGCAACAAGATACGAATCAACAACAAGATACAGATCAGCAACAAGATACGAATCAACAATAGGATGAAAATCAGCAATAAAACAATAAATAATACTAAAAGCTAATAAAAATAAGTTGATTAGTATATATGAATAAAAGCAGTTTAAAATCGTTATAGTTTTATGCTGCTTTTATTGTATTTTTTATTATGGTAAAAAATACATGTGAAAAAAATTAGAAAAAATGTTGACTTAACATATATAAATGTGTTATTATAAGTAAGTGCGATGTTAAACAGAAAAAATTAATAAAACAAATAAAAAAGTTAAGGTATTTACTACTTAAATATTTCATCACTAACTTGTTTTTATTTGCCCCAAAATACTTGAAAAAAATATTTTAAAAAATATTATAAAAAGTATTGACATCTGTTAATAAACGTATTATAATAACAAACGTTCCGTTAGGGAACAGGAAAGTACATTGAAAAGTAAACAATACAATATCCTTTAAGAGACCAAGCGGTAAT
>CANPVP010000006.1 GCA_947581825.1 uncultured Clostridia bacterium
AATTATAAAAAGTTTATCATCTAATAACTCCCATTGTTGCTCATCTGAAAGTGTATCAAAATCTGGATGTAATAATGCAAAATATTTTTCTACTTTTGCTTTCCACTCTGCTTGTTCCATAAAATCCTCCTGGTTTCACAAATAATATTCTTCATATTTGTTATATCTAAATACTATAATAAATAATTTATTTTTGCAATAAAAACTCATATATGTCTAAAAAAATTATCGCTTCAGTAGTGATGAAAAAAATCGTACAATTAATTCATTAATAAATCAAATTTCATTTTACAAAATTTAATTTTTCTAAAATTTGCAAAATTCCAATATTGTTTCAGAAATTAGATTAAATTATTCCTTTTCTGATGTAATTTAAGAAATTTTAATAAAATAACAGGAGTAATAATTACATTGCTAAAGTTTAGTAAAACTGCTTATTTATACTAATGCAACCAATAGTAGCATAAATGTAAACAATAGTTTATTTTAATTTTTTTCAAAAAAAGTATAATTGATATTGAAGGAGATGGATGAAATGAAAAAAATTAAAAATAAAAAATCAATTGCAAAAGAAAAAAATAATTCTTATAATAATGAGGAGAATGTAATTTTTCAAAAATTACCAGAAGTTACAGAAAGAAATAAAAAAGCATATGTAATTACTTTTATATCAATATTTGTTATTATGTATTCAGGTTGGGTAAAAGTTATATTAAATAATTTAGGAATAACCTCAATCCCAAACGGATTGGCATTGGTAATAAATATGCTATTGTTTTTTATAAGTATAGCAATTTTATTTGTTATTCTTAAAGATACTTTTAAAAGAGATATTAAATATTTCAAAAGAAATACGAAAGCATATATAAAATACGGAATATCTACTTTGATTGTTTTTGGAGCTATAAATACACTTGTAGATACAATAATAATCCCACTTGTAGGAGATGTAGCCCAAAACGAAGCTATTGTAAAAAGTAAATCATTATTGTATCAAATAGTTTTAGGAGTAATTTTAGCGCCTATTGTTGAAGAAGGATTATTTAGAGGATTATTAAAGAAAATATTTAAAAATAAATATGCATTTTTAGTTATAAGTTCAGTATTTTTTGGAGCTATGCATATAACATTTGATATAGCAAATCCAATGGAACTATTATACATATTTTCATATTCAATTAGTGGACTAGCTTTAGCATATAATTATGAAAAAACAGATAATTTAGTATCTACAATTGCTATGCACATGATTAACAACTTTTTCAGTGTTGTACTTAGTATAATTTAATGAGCGGAGGAAAATTATGAAATTTAATGAAAATTTAAAATATTTAAGAAAAGAAGAAAAAATGACACAAGAAGCTTTAGCCGAAAAATTAAATGTATCAAGGCAAGCTGTAACAAAATGGGAAAGTGGACAATCACTTCCAGATATAGAAAATTTAAAACAAATGGCTGATTTATTTGGGGTAACTATGGATAGTTTGGTTGGAAATGTTACAACAAAAAAAGAATCACGTCTTAATAAAAAAATAAACGATATAGGATATTTTATATTTGGCGCAATAGTTCTATTAATAGGAATCTTTTTATCAGTATATTCATTTACCGAAAAAATCACAAAAAATGAAAATGTTAAAATTGTTACATCATTTTTGGTTGCGTTAATATTGTTTGTAGTTTTTATATTAATGATAAAATTATATTTAAAAGATACTGAAAATAAGATTCTAAATATGAAACCAACAGAAGACGGCAAAAAAGAAAGAAAAAATATGATAATAAAAAAATTAGGTTTAGAAATGATTAGTTTAACTCTATATGGATTAATAGGAGAAATTCATGCATTACCTGATGGTTTAGTTACATATTTAATAGAAGTTTCTAAATGGTGTTTAGGAAGTTTTGTATTAATTTCAATACTAGGTATAATTAGATATTTAAATTTAGAGAAAAAAGTAAAACAATTAAATCAAGACTAACACTTTTCATTAAGTTTAAGTCGCTTCCTGTGATTTTGTTTCAATTTTCATCGCAACGCCCCAACTGCGCAGAGTATGTATTTAGAAATTTTCTTGTGAAAATTTTCAAAACATACTCTAAGCTTGTCGGTCCCCACCCGTAACTTGCTCGAAAATTGAAATCAAAATCACCTTGTGCTACTCTATCTATTACAAAAATTACTCATACAAATTACCATTAAGTAGTAACCCCTATCATAAATTCACATAATTTTCCACTATCTTATTCAACATAGCTGGTATATATCCTGTTTTTAAAGCTTTTGGCTCTTTATTTTTCTTATTATAAGCCATATCTTGTTCAAAGTCTTCAATTAAGCTTCCTCCTAATTTAGACATTTTTCTATCTAATTTATTCGCCATCTTAGAACATTCCTTTAACTCCCTTTGAACATTTTTAGGTAATTCCTCTGAATATTTATATTTTATTTTATGTTCCAAACTTGCCCAAAAATCCATAGCAATAGTTCTTATTTGAATTTCAACTTTAACATCCATAATTCCACTTGTAAAGCTTACTGGTACAGATACAATAAGATGATAGCTTGCATATCCACTCTCTTTTGGATTTTTTATATAATCTTTCTTTTTTATTATATTTATATCAGTTGATTTATCAAACATTTCTACCATTTTATATATATCTGGTATGAATGAACATATTATTCTGATACCTGCAACATCATTTAATTTGTTAATTAAACTATTATATGTTATAGGATATCCTTTTTTCTTTAATTTTTTTGCTATACTTTCTGGCGATTTTATTCTTGTTTTTATATGTTCTATTGGATTATAGCTATATAACATTTGAAATTCATCACTAATTATTTGTATTTTAGTTTCTATCTCTTTTAAAGCAGATTTATACATAAGCATTATCTTTTTAAATTCATTTTCTGTTTCTTTAATATAATTTATATCAACCACTGATTTTTCTTCCATATTTACATTCCCCATTTCATAATAAATAGTATTTTATATTTATTAAAACTATATTAAATTTTCACTAAATATATTTATGTTTATACAAAGCGGAACTAAGATTTTTCTACGCATAACTTATTCGTACGCATTAAAATGCTACGACTAAGAAATCTAACAAATGCAAATTTTAAGAAAATCTAAGTTCCGCCATAATTATCTTACACAGCATAACTTATCTGTAGCTCATTTCATTTCGCACAGCTAAGAAATTTCCTACAATATAAAAAAGAAAAATCTTCCTATATATACTCTATTTCTTTTAATATATTTTAAACCATTTTATTATTTTACGACCTATTTTATATAAAGGCTTTTCCAATTCTTTTCTAGCCTTTTTTAATTCTTTTCGAATCTCTATATGTTGAGGGCAGTGGCTCTCACATTTCCCACATTCTATACAATTAGACGCTGCTGATGAATCTTTACGCATCGCCGTACACATAAAATATTCTTTTAATGCTGTCATTTTACCATCTGAATATCTTCTATTATAAGCCGCAAAAGTTCCTGGTATATCTACATGTTGAGGACATGGCATACAATATCTGCATCCTGTACATGCAACTTTCATTTTAGAATTTATAGCTTTTGCTACTCTTTTTAAAAGTTCTTCTTCCTTTTCTGTAAATTCATTAACCTGCACTTCTGATGCTGTTTTCACATTTTCCCTTATCATCTCTATTGAATTCATTCCTGATAACACACAAGTTACTTCTGGTTGATTCCATAACCATCGGAATGCCCATTCAGCAGGACTACGCTTTATTTCATATTTTTCAAATTCTTCATTTGCTTCTTTAGGTAAATTATTAACTAACCTTCCACCTCTTAATGGCTCCATGATAACAACTGGAATATTTTTAGAAGCTGCATATTGAAGACCTTTTTTACCTGCTTGAGAATTTTCATCCATATAATTATATTGAATTTGACAGAAATCCCAATCATATGCATCAATTAATTCACAAAACATTTCTGAATTTCCATGATACGAAAAACCTATTTGTTTAATCGCTCCACTTTTCTTCTTTTCACTAATCCACTCTATAATTCCTAAATTCTTAAGCTTATTCCATGTTTTAACATCAGTTAGCATATGCATAAGGTAGTAATCAATATGATCTGTACGAAGCCTTTTTAATTGCTCTGCAAAATATTTCTCTATACTATCAGATTTTTTTATCAGATAATGTGGCAGTTTTGTAGCGATTTTTATTTTATCTCTAATTTGATTTTTTTCTAATATTTTTCCAAGAGTTGCTTCACTGTCTGGATACACATAAGCTGTATCATAATAATTAACACCAGAATTATAGGCTTCCATTATTTCTTTTTCTGCCTTTTCGATATTGATTTTTCCTGCACTCTGTGTAAATCTCATACATCCATATCCTAAAATAGAAATTTTATTTCCATATTTATCAGTACGATAATTCATAATTCAGCTATAATATGCTAGCTTTTTATTCTAACATATTTCTCCTTTCTAAAAATTTTCTTTTAGTTATGCTTATCTTTTTTTATCTTTTTATTTTTCAACTTGTTTTTTGCTCTCAAATATAATGTTTTCAAAACTGCTAGTGTCTTCTTATCATCTGGAAATATAAGTCGTAATAAAGCAATTGAAATTGCTATAGTAATTATTTTTTCTGGAGTAAATGGTAGCCAAAGAAAAGCCACATATGCACTTGCTACATTGAACATCCAACTAATTTCTAAATGCTTTCCCATAAATAGAAAAACGTATGACCACCCATTGGTAATCATCCAGCCTATAAAAAAACACAATAATAATTTTGGATTTAATATAAATTGTATAATTTTTCTAGTTTTCTTATTCGATTTACTTTTTATTTCTTGTTTTTCTTCCATACTAAAGCTCCACTTACCATTTAACCTAAAATTTATGAAATCATATATTGATATTTTAGTATGATTTCACATGCATGTCAATATAATAACTTACTCATAAAAGTCATTATTTTTTTGCAATTTTCTAATCAAATTATTGTAAAATTTCTAAATTTAGCTAAAATAGTTATTTAATTTTTGCTAATACTATTATAATAGATTATTTATTTTTAGGGTGAAAATAGTGAAGAAGGAATTTAATAGAAAAAATATTAATATTAATTATAAAGGAAAATATATAAAAAAGAAATCTGAAAATACTACAAAAAAATTAATTATATCAACATGTTTTTTATTATTAATTTTTATTTCATGTATTATTTATATTACTTCATATCATCTAAAAATTTATAAAGAACAATTTGAATTAAATAATTTATTAAACAACATACAAATCGATGAAACCGCTTTAAAAAATGAAAAAAAAGATGATGATAAACCACAAGTAACAGAAAGAATGCTAAAACTTCAAGAATTACAAAAAACTAATTCTGACATTATTGGATGGCTTGAAATTAAAGGTACAAAAATTAATTATCCAGTTTTGCAATACTCAGATAATGATTTCTATATGAATCACAACTATAAAAAAGCATTCTCTTCAAGTGGCTCAATTTTCTTAGATAAAAATTATGATTGGAGCATTCCAAGTAGCAATTTATTGATTTATGGTCATAACATGAACAATGGCACTATGTTTCAAAATCTTTTGAAATATAAAGATGAATCTTTTTATAAAAAGCATCCTACTATTAGATTCACAACAGAGAACGAAGATGCAGAATATTCAATTATAGCAGTTTTTGAATCAAGAGTATATTATAAATCTGAAAAAAATGTTTTTAGATACTATTATTTCATTAATGCCAAAAATGAGGATGAATACAATTCATATGTAAATAGTGCAAAAAAAGCATCTTTATACGATACTGGAAAAACCGCAAAATTTAATTCTCAGTTAATTACACTTTCTACCTGTGCATATCATACTAAAGATGGTAGATTTGTTGTTGTCGCTTGTAAAAATGATACTGCTATTAAATAATTCTCTTGTTGCTTTTTTATTCATGCAATGTTATAATTACAATATTATCAAAAAGCAAAAAACACATAATAATTTTTGCAAAATCTTCTATTGAGTGATTTTTTTATAAATCTTATGAAGTAATTATGATAATTTTATATAATTTTAATTATATAAATCTTCCAAAGGAGGCTATAAATATAGTGAAAAATGAAAAAATTTTTGAGGCAAAAGAATTTAATAATATTCGAGAAATAATTTATAACTCAGCCGAAGTATACAAAGATCAAATTGCTTTTGTTATAAAACATAAGAAAGATAAAGATGTCACTTATGAAAATGTATCATACCAAAGATTATTAGAAGATATAAATAAATTAGGTACTGCTCTATACGATATGAAATTTAAGGGCAAAAGAGTAGCCATCATTGGAAAAAACAGATATGAATGGGCTTTAGCACATCTTTCAAATTTACTTGGTGGAATCACTTCTGTTCCTTTAGATAAAGATTTACAATATGATGAACTTGAAAATTCTTTAATCAGAAGTAAAGCAGATTGTATTTTCTTTGATGAGAAATTAACTGATAAAATGGATCAAATCAAAAAAAGTAAAAAAACTAATTTAACAGAATTTATTTGTATGAGTGATATTGAAGGTTATAAATCTGTTAATGAATTACTTAAACTTGGGGCAGATTTATTAAAATCTGGAAAAACTGATTATATAAATGCAAAAATTGATGAAAATATTATGAATATACTATTATTTACATCTGGAACTACAGAACAATCAAAAGCTGTAATGTTATCACAAAAAAATATTGCTTCTAATATTTATGCAATGCAATGTGTTGAAGATATAAGAGCAACAGATACTAATATTGCTTTCTTACCTTTTCATCATATTTTTGGTTCAACTTGTATGATAATGATGTTAGCCAGTGGAGTAAAAACTGTTTTTCCTGATGGCTTAAGATATATTAAACAAAATTTAAATGAATATAAAGTTACTTTATTCGTTGGGGTTCCTGTATTAATTGAAGCAATTTATAAAACAATTATGAAAGAAATCGAAAAACAAGGAAAAACAAAAATAATAAAAATCGCAACAGTAATAAGCAATTTTCTTCTAAAACTTCATATAGACGTGAGAAGGAAATTATTTAAACAAGTAATAGATGCTCTTGGAGGAGAATTACGATTTGTAATTTCTGGTGGTGCACCAGCTGATGCAAAAATAGCTAAAGGGTTTAATGATTTAGGTATAAAAACTGTACAGGGTTATGGTCTAAGCGAAACTGCTCCTGTTATTGCTGCTGAAAATGATAAAGCTATGAGAAGCGGTTCTGTTGGATTTCCTATGATTAATGATACTATCGAAGTAGTTAATAAGGATGAAAATGGAATTGGAGAAATTCGCGTTAAAGGTCCAAATGTTATGCTTGGTTACTACGAAATGCCAGAAAGAACAGCTGAAGTTTTAAAAGATGGTTGGTTTTATACTGGTGATTTAGGATATTTAGATAAAGATGGTATTTTATTTATAACTGGTAGAAATAAAAACTTAATTGTTTTAAAAAATGGAAAAAAAGTATTTCCTGAAGAATTAGAAACATTAGTAAATAGATTAGAATTAGTTGAAGAATCAATGGTTTTTGGAATGCCATCAAAAGATGATAAAGATGATGTAAAATTGTCCGTAAAAATTGTTTATAACAAAGAAGTAGCCGAAGAAAAATATCCAGACAAATCACAAGATGAATTATATAAAATAATTTGGGAGCAAATAAAAGAAATAAATACTACATTTCCACGTTATAAGCACATGCAAAAATTAATTTTAACTGATGAAGAACTTATAAAAACTACAACAAAAAAAGTTAAAAGACAAGAAGAAATGAAGAAAATACTAAGTAGCGAAAAAATATAAAAATTATTTAAAAGGTAAAAATAAAATTTTACCTTTTTTGTAACTATAATATTTTTTTATCATATTATATATTGGTGATATAATGGATACTTTAAAAATTGGTTCTAGCCGGACCAGATGTTGAATTACTTCAAAGTGTTTTACAAAAATTGGGTTTTTATACCTATAATATTGATGGTGTATTTGGTCCACGCCTTCTTAATTCAGTAAAATATTTTCAAAGTCAATTTGGACTTTCTCCAGATGGAGTTGTTGGACCTACAACATGGAATGCTCTCTTTCCATACATAAACGGATACACCACTTATACAATAAAATCCGGTGACACTCTATATACATTAAGTTCAACTTTTAATACATCTTTAAGTAGAATCTTAATGGCTAATCCTCAAATTAGTAATCCTAATCGTTTATCTGTTGGTGAAAAAATTATTATTCCTTTTGGAAATGTAGTTACTACTAATGTAAGCTACACTTATAATTTATTTATGATGAATTTATCTGCATTAAAGAAAATCTATCCTTTCATAACTCTTGGTTCGATTGGAAACAGTGTTATGGGTAAAGCTATTCCTTATGCAAAAATAGGCAATGGCTCTAAAGAAGTTTTTTATAGTGCTGCTATTCATGCAAATGAATGGATTACTGCTCCGCTTCTTATGAAATTTCTAGAAAATTTAGCTTTAGCATATACAAATAATTCATCAATTTATAATTTCAATGCCAGAGAACTTCTAAACCAAGTAAGCATTTATTTAGTTCCTATGGCAAATCCTGATGGTGTAGACTTAGTTACAGGAGCTTTAAAAGAAAGTTCTTCTTACTATCAATCTGCCAAACAAATATCAGAAAATTATCCTAACATTAAATTTCCTACTGGTTGGAAAGCCAATATAAATGGTGTGGATTTAAACCTACAATTTCCTGCTGGATGGGAAGATGCAAAAAGAATAAAATTTGAGCAAGGTTTTACTACACCTGCTCCTAGAGATTTTGTAGGTGATGGACCTTTATCTCAACCCGAAAGTTTAGCTTTATATAACTTTACTCTTCAGCATAATTTTAGATTAGTAATTGCTTATCATACTCAAGGTCAAGAAATCTATTGGCAATTCCAAAACTATACGCCACAAGAGTCATTGTATATAGGCAACACATTTTCTCAAGTTAGCGGGTATGAATTAGCAGATACTCCTTACAATTCAAGTTTTGCTGGATATAAAGATTGGTTCATACAAGATTATAGAAGACCTGGTTTTACTATTGAAGCGGGAATTGGTAACAATCCTCTTCCTATAACTCAATTTAATGAAATTTATAATGACAATATTGGTATATTAGTAATAGGAGCGGTTTTATAAACCGCTCCTATTTTTATATTCCTACCCATTTTTATATTTTCTCATAAGTTCCATTTATGTATGTGAATACATCTCCTTTTTTTGCATTTTCATACAAATCTTTTGGAAATGCTATTTCTTCAATTTCTTCCATACTACCATTTATCTTATTATTTAAGTCATATAAGCATATTCTGCCTGAATACTTTTCTCCTACTTCATAATGATGCCCTTCTATTCTTTTGCCTTCTAAATACTTTTCTTGTTCTTTTATTTTCTCTTTTATCATATTATTTATTTCTTTTCCAACATTTTTTGTACCTTCTATATCTAATACAAAATTTTCTTTTTGCTTTCTTAAAACACTTCCCAAAGTAGCTCCTTGTGGTAATTCTTCTATTTTTTTTGTAATTACACTATTACTCCTATTAGGGCTACAAACACATAAATTATAACTATTATTATCATTTGTACTTGTATTATAAATATAATACATTTCTCCATTTTCTCTTGTATTTTTAGCATAATTTTGTAATATATTAGATCTTTCTATTAACATTTCATCTTTATATTTTGAAATTATTTTTTTATTATAAAGTTCTAAATCATTAGAAATTAAATTATTCCAAGCATTATCTTCTGATATATTTTCCGTATTATTTGCTCCATTGTTTTTTAAGAAATTTGATAACTCTTTTATAAAATCTTGCACAAAATCATTCTCCTTTGATAAATTATTTATTAAATCTAAATCCAATATATAATCACTCCTTCGTTTTTTATATTTTACTTTTTTAATGGAAATATACTATTGATAAAATAGTATTAAGAAAAAAACTAAGAGTGATTATATATTATTTTTTATTAATTTACAATAGTTTTATTTAGTTGTTCTCTGCATGACTATCTCCAGTAGCATAATTAATTACAATTCCTGGTTGTACATTGTAGCAATAAACATTAAAACAAACTCCTTTTCCCTTATCTTCTACTGACCATGCTTCCATTTGAACTCCACTTGCTAAAAGATTATTTCCTTCAAAAATAGGTGTAACTCTGTATAAAACATGATTTTTTTTATTTTTTCTTATGTATTCAGCTACTTCATTTTCAAAAGGTAACATTCCTTCTGTATTCAAATATCTAGTACCTGTTATCAGATTATTTTTATTTGCATTTTCTCCTGCAAGTTGCCAACCAATCAAGTGACAGCGGTTATACAAATATTTATCTTTTATTAAATCATCATATCTTTTTTGTTTCCACCCTGTCAAATCTTTAATACTTCCTATCTCACCACGTTCTTCCCCATCTTTTGGCATAATTTCTTTACAAATATTTGCATATGCAACTCCGCTTCTACCTAAAATATCTAATTCGCTATATTCTTCAAAACTTTTTGTGGTATAGTCATCTTCTGAAAAATATGGAATATTATCATTTATTTCCACATATGGACTTCCATTATATTCTGGAATTGTAGAAAGATCAAACGTCTGCTCACTTTTTACACTACTGGTATCTTCTGTTGGTTCTGTTGCATTTACTTGTTGATTAATATATTCATAAATTGTAATACAACATAAAATTATTATACAAGCAATCAATTGTTTAAAATTTAATTTTTTATATTTTTTTCTTTTGGACATATAAACTCCTCTTCTTATGATATTTTTTTATTATATTATCATTAAAATAATTATTTCTCAATATTGTTTAATAAATTTAGTATGTCCGTTTTTATAATTTAGGGCGATTGATAATCGCCCTAAATTCATTGCTTACTTTTTTTATTAAAGCTTTCTTCGCTCTTACTATTGATCATTAATTTTCTTTCTTAATTTTGCAAAAACTTCTTCATGTTCTAAAACTTTTGTGTTCAGTTCATCTATTTCTTTCTCAATCTCATCTAATATTTTTTCAAAATCTAAATCACCAAATTTTTCTTCTACATTTTTTTCTCTTTCAAATTCTTGCATCATATCAGAATATTTTTCTAAATTCATTATTACCATTGAACCATATCCATTCTTTGTTAAATATACATCCTCATTTTCCTCTAACACTAATTCCTCTATTTCTTGATATTTATTTTTTATATCTGAAATTGGTCTTATATTAATCATAACTAATTCACTCCTTTTAATTATTTATGATTATTTTATCCAAATTTTTATATTTATAACACAAATATAAAAAAAATAGGAATAAATTTACTATTTATTCCTATTAAATATTTATTATCTTCCATCTCCAGTATCTCCTGGATTTTCACCATCTTCAGAAATATTAGGATACTTTAACGGTTTCTGAGCTCCACCTCTTTCAGCATCAGCTTCTTCTAGGGATTCCCAACTTTTTTTATCTGCAACTATAGCATTAAGTATAGTTTGCCTTACCATTACCGCTACTTGAACTCCTCTTTCAACCGTTATAGCTTGATAGAGTTTTGCATTATTCTCCCTTAAAATGTTTCTCAATTTATTTTCTAAGTTTTTTCTTTCAGAAAGACTCAAATTGTCTGGACTAATTAATTCATACATTTTCTTTATATATTGTAAAGTATATTCTCTATTTATTGAATCTATTTCCTCTTTCTTAATAGGGTCTATTCCATATCCTGGTCCTTTTTGTATTCTTAAATCCACTAACTGATTATATAAATTTCTAGCCTCTATATTTGTTAAGGAAGTTATAAATCCTATAGCTATCCATTCCTTCGGATAATCGATACTTTCCCACCAAGCTTTATTAAAAGCTTCGTCTGACCTTGTATTTGGATTTAATTGTGGATTTTCCTTTTCTTGTTCTTGTCGTATTTTTTCTTCATCAATATATCCCTCTTCAACGTTTCCATTAAGCTTCCTTGTTTCAGGAATCTCTTCATAATGTTCTAAATAATATGTTAATAATTTTTTTATTATACACTTATTTCTTGTTTTATTCCCTTTAAACATTCCAACTACTCCAATTGGAGTTCTGCTAAGCTTCTTTTCCATTCTTTCTATAGATTCTAGTTTACTAATCTCTGGGTCAGCTATTTCACAATATAAAATTGCCCACATTTCATATAGATTTCTATATTTTTTTAATTTATTTATTACTTCCATATCATCTGATAAATCTTCATTTTCTTCTATTTCTTTAGTCCATTTATCTATAAAACTATTAATTTTTTCATATATACTTTTACTTTTATCCGCATATTCTAATTTTGATTCTGGTAAATTTATTAATTTCTCCATTTCATATCCATCTGTAATTTGATAATCAACTTTATCAGCTGTTCTAATCGCATGCATAACCAATCTATCTTGACTTTTCACATGAGTTGGCAAACTTTTGACCCTACTACGACTATGTGACAATATAGAAAACTTTACTGATTCTAATAATTCATCAGGAAATTTGATTCCCTCTCTATTTATTATATTTAAAAAATTTATATAACTTTGTTCTATATGCTCAAAACTTGATATTCCTTTAAAATCATCTGTATGTCCTAAACTTGCTTCATACTCTTTGCCAAAAATTTGTCTTCTACACCTACGATTTTTTATTCGCTCTTCTTCACTCTGTTTTTCTTGATGTTTTTGGTATATTTCTGATACCGCATCTTCTCCATCATGCCCAAAAGGTGTGTGTCCTAAATCATGTGCATATCCTGATAATCTTGCTAAAAGTTTAGCTCTTTCTTTATTCAAAGAATATATGATATACTCAGGGTTATTTTTATCAACTCCATCTTTTAAAACTATAGTTGGAGCCGCTGTTGATGAATTTTGCTCACTTGTAATTTCTTCTCCATAATCTTTATCTACTATTTCTTCAAACTCAAAAGCCTCCACATAAATTTTTTCTACAAAATCTTCTGCTATTCCTGCAACCATTAAAGTATGATCTCCTCTTGTTCTTCTATCAGTCCATTCTTCATCCTCATTCCCGTTTTGATTTAGTCCCTTTATTTCATCTGCATCTAAAAATTGAGTTTTTCCAAATAAACTTCTAAATTCTGGAGATGAAATAACCGTATATATAGCGCGTTTTAAAATTTTTATATCTTTTTCTAGATTTTCAACCTTACTTTCTAATTGTATTTGCATAAATCCTCCTTATACATTAGATATTTATCATATTTCTTAACCTAATCATCTCTAGGCTCTCCACTATTAGGTGCTTCACTTTCTCCATTTAACATTAATGCTTTTAATCCTTCTTCTTGACTGTTCATAGTTTTCTTCATAAATTCAGACATTTCAGATGAATCAGGTGTTTCTGTTACAATTCCTGGAATATCTTTATATTTTTTATTCAAGTCTTTTTCTTGTTCTAGTGCTAAATTTCCTGATTCTCTTAAATATTGCACAAATTCCAAATCAGTCATGCTGGCTATAAATTGAGAGGTTATTAAAGCTGCTATCGCTTCTGGCTTACTAATTTTTTCACCTGTTTCTCCTTCTTTTCTACAATCCGCTATTTTAGAAGAAAATTCATAATCACTCTCAGTTATTCCTTCTGCAAATGTTAATAATTGCCTAATATAATTGCCTTCAGGATATTTTTGTTTCAACTCTTCTGTTATTTCAAACTTTTTATCACTCTCTAACTTACTAATTACACCTTCTTCAACTAATATATTTTTTCCTTGCTCTATAATATTTTTTATTGCCATTGGAAATATTTTTCTTTCTGTTCCTCTTGTTACTTTACTTACAATTGCTCTATTATTTTTCTGCCTTAATCTATATAATTTTTCAGCCATTTCTTGAGACATTTTTATTTTAGTTTTATTACTATTGGCTACAACATCTTGTTTAGCAGCCTCCTCTATCCTTCTAGCAATTTCTCCATAATTTTGGGAATCTATCAAAGTTCGTAGTTCTTCACTTGTTATACCAAAATCTTTAAAAATTGATATATATTCGGAATCAACTTCATTTATAAGTCTCTCTCTTATTCCATCCACAAAATCTCTTCCAGCATATGATATAATATCACTAATTCTTAACAAACAACCTTCGATTGTAGCTGGCATAATTTTTTTATCTTCCCCTTCTTCAGTATAACATCTTAATAATTCTTCTTGAAATTGATTTTCATCTTTTTTTACTGGTTCAAATATTCTTCCTGTTGCTTCTCCATTATGAGTAAGTACTCCATCAAGAATCACCCATAAATTTTTTCTTATCGCCTCTAAATGCCATGGCTTTATATCAGGATTTTTTTCTTCTATCTTTTCTATAACTTTCTCATAAAAATCTTCTCTATATAATAGCCTTCTAGTTCCCTCTGCATTATGCCATAAATATCCCAAACCCATGCTTTGAAGTGCATCACTAATCCATTGTTCTCCATCATGACCATATGGTGTATGTCCATTATCGTGTATTTTTAACATCACCTCTGTAAGGTCTGCGTTTATTCCTATTTTTTCTGCCATATCTCGACCAATTTTTGCTGCAGCTGCAGAATGTATTTTTCTATTAGTTGTTTGTGAATATGATTTTCTTAAAATTTTAATCATCATAGTTACATTTTCTAGTCTATCTGTATATTGTCCTAAAATCTCTTTCATGTATTTCAAATATGGGGTTAAAATTGCATTATAATCTTTTGTTATATAATAAGTTTCAGATTTTTCTATTATTTCTGTTAATACTTCATTTACATTATATTTTTCTGATATATATGGATTTAATAAAGTCCTTACCTGATCTACTACTCCTTTTGGTATATAATACTCCTTTGGCTCTTCTACTCCAATTATTCTAAAATTAACTTCTGTTTTTTCTTCTTCCATAAATTACATTCCTTTCTTGAATTATATTCAAGTCATTTCTTAAAACATTCTAGTAAATTATATCATATTTACATAATTTTGTAAATGTAAAAAAGTAGAATTATGTTGATTTTTTCAGAGTTTTGTAATATACTTTCTGTATCAAAGGAGGGTATTTTAATGAAAGATATCGTTTTTATCAGTCATGGAGATTTAATATTAGATAAAATATATGACTATAAACTAAATCTTATTAAGCAAGATGGTGGCGGTTGTAATTGGAATACTTTATATAATATAGCTTCTAAAGGAGAAACTTGCTATGCATTTGCAACATGTGGTGATGATGAAGAAGGTCGCCTAGCTCTTGAATCTTTGCACAAAGTTAATATAAATACTAATTTTGTACAATTTGAAAACAAAAGAACTAATGTAATGAATATTATTATACCTGATGAAAAATTAGAAGATAATTCTATAAAACACACTTGGACTTGTCCTATTACAGGAATACGCACAATTAATTTTTCTGATAATTTACCAAAGACAATTCCAGAGGAATTAAAAGATAAAGATTTATATGTTATTTTAGATAAATTTAGACCTATAAATCTTGAATTTATCAATAACATTGAAAATAAAAAAGTTTGTTTAGATATTGGTTCTGTTAGATATTTCGAAGAATTTTCTAAAGAACATTTACAAAATTTTATTTCAAAAGCAAATTTTGTTTTACTTAATAATGATGCAGCACCATTTTTATTTGAAAAACTCGAAGTTACAAACTTAGAAGAGTTTTATAATCAATTCAATTTTGATTTACTTGTTAAAACATCTGGAAAAAAATCTACAACTTTTGTATTTAAAGAAAATGGAAAAACTGTTTCTATCGAAAAAGTTCCTGAAATTATTGATGATGTTACTGATAATACAGGTGCTGGAGATGCATTTTTTGCTGAACTTATAACTCAATATGCACATAAAAAAGTTATTAATACTGAGTTTGTTGATTCTGCTTTTAAAATTGCAAATGAAGCTACAAAACGAGTAGTTCAACATCTTGGTAGTAGAAAATAAATATAGGAGGATTATTATGAAAGAAGAAATTGATGTTGCTATCATAATGGGAAGTGATTCCGACTTACCAATAATGAAAGACGCAGCAAAATTTTTGGATGACATGGGAATTAGTTATGAAATCAAAATTTTATCTGTTCATAGGACACCTGAAAAAGCTTTCGAATATGCTAATTCTTTAAAAGAACGAAAAGTAAAAGTTATTATTGGTGGTGCTGGTGGTGCTGCTCATTTACCTGGTGTTTTTGCTGCAATGGTACCTGTACCTGTAATTGGTGTTCCAATTCACACTAAAACTTTAAGTGGAGTTGATTCTTTATATTCAATTGTTCAAATGCCTTCAGGTATTCCTGTTGCCACTGTCGCAATTAATGGTGCTAAAAATGCTGCTATTCTTGCTTCAACAATACTTGGAGTTTCAAATGATACAATTCAAAAAAAATTATGTGATTATAAAGCTTCTTTAAAAACTGCTGTTATAGAAAAAGATAACAAACTACAAGAATTAGGTTATGAAGCTTATATAAAACAAATGTAATTATGGAGGGTTTTATGAAAAAAATTAGTAGTGGTAAAGTTCGTGAAATATACGAAGTAGATGATGATAAATTATTATTAGTTGTTTCTGATAGAATATCTGCATTTGATGTTATTCTTCCAACTAAAATTGAGAATAAAGGTCAAGTTCTAAATCAAATATCAGAATTCTGGTTTAATGTAGTTAAAGATATTATACCTAACCACATTATTTCTACCAATATAAAAGATTTTCCAGCAGAATTTCAATCAAAAGAATTTGAAGGAAGAAGTATGTTAGTAAAAAAATTAAAAATGCTTCCTATTGAATGCATCGTTAGAGGATATATAACAGGTTCTGGATGGTCTAACTATAAAAAAGATGGTACTGTATGTGGTATAAAATTACCAGCTGGTTTACAAGAATCTCAGAAACTACCTGAACCAATTTTTACCCCAACAACAAAAGCACAAGAAGGTCATGATGAAAATATAACTTTTGACGAAGTTTGTAAATTAATAGGTGAAGATTTAGCAAAAGAAGTTCGCGAAAAAACAATAGAAATATATACAAAATGTGCTGAATATGCTCTTTCTAAAGGAATTATTATTGCAGATACAAAATTTGAATTTGGAATAGATGAAAACGGAAAACTTGTATTAGCAGACGAAGTTCTTACTCCTGATTCTAGTAGATTTTGGCCAGCAAAAGATTATGAAGTTGGAAAAAGTCAAAAAAGTTTTGATAAACAATATATGAGAGATTGGTTAAAAGAAACATCTTGGGATGCAGCAAATCCAACTCCAATCCCTGAAAATGTTGTTGAAACAACTAGAGCAAAATATATAGAAGCTTATGAAATGTTAACTGGTAAAAAATTTGAATTTTAAATAAAAAGAACAAACTCCAGAATAAATCTGGAGTTTGTTTTTTTATTTTTTTGTTCCTCTTAAAATAATTTTCTGTTTTGCACTATATACATCATGGTGAAGTACTTCTCTTGAAATTTGTTTTCCGTTTCTTGATAAAGTTATATAAACTGTACATTTACATCCACTTGAACCTGATTGTTTTACTTGTTCAACACCTTTTTTCAAAGTATTAGTTGATTCATATTTTACAGTTGGTGCAATATAACTTGTTATTACACTTTCTAATTCTACATCACAATCATCTTCTTGTTTTACTCCATAAATAGTTGCTGATATAACTCCATTCTTTGCTGTACAAACTAATTTTATTGGGAATTTTCTGTTATTAGTAAACTTAAAATCTTTTGAGCCATATGATACTGTAGCATCTAATCCTGCTGGTACATATCCAGATAAAAAGCTATGATTATATCTTTCATCAACTTGTAGATTAGCATATAGCACAGCATTGTAAATTGTAGATGATACTTGGCAAATACCTCCTCCATAACTTTGTACTACTTCTCCATTTAAATATGCTCCTCCTGGCTTATAACCTTTATCAGCTGTTGTATCTCCTAATATTCCATTGTATGAAAAAGTTTCTCCTGGCATTAATATAGTACCATTTACATTTTTAGCAGCTAATTCAATATTTGTATTTCTGTTTACATCCCCTGCACTATAAGTTGTTTTATATGTTTTTCCTAAAATGTCTGGAAAAGCTTCTTGCCCCAAATCCTTTGTCATTACCTTTGGATGTGTTATTGTTAAATCGATTTTATATTCTTCATCATTTGATTGTAATAAGTTTTTTACTTCATCAACATTAAAATCAATTCCATCAACATGAACATACACTCCAAAAGGATTTTGAGTTACATATGCATCTTTAGGCTCTCTAAATATTTCATTATGTATTTTATCTACATCTACAGGATCAGGATCTTTTTCTATAGTTGCTAATTCAATTGTTTCAACCTTATCACCTTTTAGCATATTTATTAATGCTTCTTGGATTCTTTTGGCTGTTTCTTCTTCATCTATAACTACTCCTCTTTTTCCTTTAGTAATTATTAGAGTTCTTTCCTTTTCTACACTATAACTCCACTGAACAACGTGCCCTGGAAGTTCTTGTGATATATTATTAAAGATATTATTTAATTCTTCTGAATTAATAGATGTTCCTATTTCAATATTTTTTCCTTTATATTTTGCCATTAAAATATTATAACTGTTTTGTATAATATTTTCATTTCTTCCTTCTTTATATGCCTCATCTATGGCTTTATCTATATCATATTTAGCACTTATTTGTGATAAATTTACATCACTCTCATATTCTCCCATAATAAGTTTTAAATTAGAGTTTGTAATTTCATTAGAAGTTGTATTTAATTTTTCTTTTGCTTCTTCAACAGTTAAACCTTCTACCATGTTACCATTTATTGAAATTCCCGAAATAATTTGATTTTTATTTGATACTATTAGTGATGGAATCGTGAAAATTCCAATAATGCATAATAGCACTAAAATCAAAAAGATAATAAAAATTTTCAATAATGTTCTTTTTTTCTTTTTAGGTTTATTTTCCATTACAAAACTGCTTGGATTTGGTTTTTCTTCTTTTTTTTCTGGTTTTACCTGTAAATTATTTTTTTCTTCTTTTTTATCTTTTATTACCACTTCTTGTTTTTTTTCTTTTTTCTCTTTTAATGCTACTACTTCTTTCTTTTGTTTTTTCTCTTTTAATGCTACTTCCTGTTTCTTTTCTTTTTTCTCTTTTTCTTCTACTTTTATTTCTTTTTTTACTTTTTCTTTTTGAGAATTGTTTTTTGTTTTATTTCCATTCTCTTTTTTTTGTTTTTCTCCAGATTTATTGTTATTTGTAGTTTTTGCTTTTTCTTTAGAAATTTCTGTATTCTTATTAGAACTTTTTTCTTTTTCTACGGTCTTCTTTTTTACTTCATCTGTTTTCTCTTTTACATTATTATTACTTTTTTCTTTTACTACTTCTTTTTTATTACTTTCTTTTTGTGGTACTTTTTTTGTTTGTGTACTTTTCTTTCCCGTCCCTTTTTTCTTGCTCATTGCTATTCTCCTTTACAAAAACTAAAAAAATTTTACCACAATCTATTTTTTATTACAATATTTTTATTCTATATTTATTTTACTTTTAAGAAATTATATGTTTTTTTATTAACAGTTATTCCAATTATTTTTCATCGAAAAAGAAAATCTCTGGAATACTTTTTTCTAATTCTTCTGATATTTTTTTCATTAACTCCATTGATGGATTCTCTCTCGAACCTTTTTCCAAATGACATAGATATCCAGCACTTATGCCTAATTTACTTGATAAAGCTTTTAATGTTAAGCCTTTTTCTTTTCTATATTTTCTTATATTATTTAAACTCATATTTGCCTCCGTTTACTTTTTGTCAAAATATTATCACAAACCAATTTGACAAGTCAATAGTTGTATGATATTTATTTATTAAATTTGATAATTTATTTAATGTTTACTAGTAGACAATTTTTGTTTTTTTGTGTATAATAACAAAGTATAAAAAATGGAAAAGAGGTATTGAAAATGATTGGTAACATGATTGCAAAAGCACGTAAAGAAAAAGGTTTTACAAAAACTGAATTAGCACGTCTTACAGATATTAATATTGGGCACTTAACTCATATAGAAAAAGGTGAAAGAAATCCTAGTCATAAAGCTCTAAAAGCAATATGTAAGGCACTAGACATTCCATATCAACAATTAATGTTTACATATGATAAAACTATTAATGAAGAACAAGAGAAATATGGAGTTACTGAACATATTTCATATAATAAATTATTAGCAGTAGATTCAATCTCAGGATTTATTGATTGTCCATCATATGTTCCAAGCTCAGCTATTGCTGTAAAGATTAATGACGATTCAATGTGTGATACTTATAAAAAAGGTTCATATGTATTTGTAGAATTCAATACTCCACTAAATCATAGAGATTATGGTCTTTTTAGCTACAATGATCAAATTTTAATTAGACAATTTAATGTAAAAAAAGGAAAAATCACTTTAAAAGCTAATAGTGAAGATTTTGAAGATATTACTATAACAGATTCTGACAAGTTTTACATTATAGGAAAAATTTTATAAAAAACTTCTTATTCTTTTTTATCTTACCTTTTTATATTACATTTGTGTGACATAGGTAGTTTTTGTAAAAAATGCTTGAAAATTATTTTTTTTAATAATATAATGTTGCTAACAAAAGATAAAGAGGAGAGAATTTTATGGAGTTGACTAAAAATATATTTTTTAATACAGATAAACTTGTAGAAAATTCTACAGTTAAAATATCTTATACAGGTGCATTGTTCCAAAATGGTAATAACGATGTATATCTTCATTATGGTTTTAACTCTAATTGGGATGGTGTTTCTGACGTAAAAATGGAGAAAACTGAATTAGGTTTTCAAGCTGAAGTCAATTTACCAACAGCCGATACTTTTAACTTCTGCTTTAATGATGCTGAGACAGGAGCTTGGGATAATAATAATGGTCAAAATTATACATTCTCAATAGAAAAAGTAGAAAATACTCTTCTTGTGCAAGATACAGATAAAAATGATTTTCTTACTCCAACAAAGCATTTAAGAAAATCTTATATCTGGACTAAAAAAATTAAATTGGCTGTTTATAAAATAATTACTTATTTACCAAAGATTATATCTGGTAACTATAAAAGAAAAGTGGATAATGAAAATAATGGTTAAAATATCAATCCCTCAGTATATCTGAGGGATTTTTATCTTGTAAGAAAAAACTCCTAGTAGGAGTTTTTTCTTACAAGATAATTATGGCGGAACCTAGATTTTCTTAAAATTTGCATTTGATAGATTTCTTAGTCGTAGCATTTTAATGCGTACGAATAAGTTATGCGTAGAAAAATCTTAGTTCCGCCTTTTTTTATAATATTACATTTGATAGAAAAGATAGATTAAATTCCTACGATATAGAAAACGGACTAACAAATGCTAAATAACAAGTTATTAAGCATTTGTAGCATCCGCATAACTCTCTCGTACGGAGCTTTTCTCTATCAGAGATAGAGAAAATTCCTACGATATAGAAAAAAATCGGAGTATTAACTCCGATTACTTAAAGAATTATAAAGGGACTCTGTGGAAGATTATTCTCCCACAAGTTTTATATCTAAATACAAAAAATTATATGTGAAAGAAAGATTCGGAGTATTTTTCTTTTTTCGGGGAGCGAATCTAATACTTAACCGTGAGAGCTTTTTTTATTTCTTTCTTTCACAAGTTTAAATACATTTTAAAATTAAAATAATTATAAATTATATCTTATAATTACTATCATAATTACTGTCTGTTTTCTTAAATTTAAAATCTTTTTTTAATTTATTGGAAATAATTTCGATTAAAATTTTTCTGACAGAAAAAAATATAATAAAAAATAATAAGAACTTAATCACTTAAATGTTCCTTTTTGAAAAAAAATTATAATAAATATATTTATTATGGCTCTATTTTACGACCTTTCTTTACTCTTGTCAACAAAAACCGTTCGACATAAGTCGACATAAAAATACGGCTAGAATTATTCCTACAAAATCTGCTATCAAAGCTGCTATTAAAACAAACCTAATTTTCTTAATTCCAACTATACTTGTATAAACTGCTATTGTATAAATAGTTGTTTCTGTAGCCCCCATTATTGTTGATACAATCATTCCTGTTAAACTATCTGGTCCATATTCTTTCATTATATCTGTTGCAATACCTAATGAAGCACTCCCTGATATTGGTCTTAATAGTGCTAGTGGCATTATTTCTTTTGGTATATTAAGAAAACTTATAATTGGATTTAGAAAATTTAATAAAAATTCTAGAACTCCAGAACTTCTGAGTAATCCAATGGCTAAGAAAATTCCCAACAAAGTTGGGAAAAGTTTTGCCACAATCCCTATTCCCTCAGTTGCTCCTTGAATGAATAAATCAAAAACCTTTTGTTTTTCAAGAATTCCATATAAAACTATCATAACTATCATAATTGGAATTATTATACTAGATACATAATTAATCATTTTCGCTCCTATTTCTTTTAAAATCTTTTCATTAATATCTTTGCTGAAATTATTCCAGCTAAAGCAGCACCAATTGTAGCTCCCCATATCGGAATTAAGATTCTAGTTGGTTCTACAGACCCTAAAGAAGTTCTTATCGCAATCACAGTTGTAGGTATAATCTGAATTGATGCCGTATTCAATATTATAAACAGAGCCATTGAATTACTTAATTTCTTTTTTTCTTTATTTTCTTGTTGCATTAATTTCATTGCTTTCAAACCTAAAGGAGTCGCTGCATTTCCCAATCCTAGTATATTAGATACAATATTCATCGAAATAGCCTGATAGGTTTCTGTTCCCCTTTTTATCTCTGGAAATAAGGCTTTCATTAATGGATTTACTATTTTTGCTATTTTTTTTATAAGACTTGTTTTCTCTGCTATTTTCATTAACCCATTCCACAAACATAATGTTCCTAATAGATTTAAAACCAAATTGATAGTACTTTCTCCAACTTCAAAAATTGAATTATTTATTGCTTCTATATTGCCTATTAAAACCGAATATACTATAGAAATAATTATAAATACTGGCCATATTATATTTAACATTTTTCTCCTCTTCTTATATTTAACTTTTAATTCATTACTATCTATTTATATTCATTCCTTAATTTCAATATACGAATATTATTGTATTTTATTTTTACTAATTTTTCATACCACTTAAACTTTCTATGCATTAAAACTCTTATTTTTTTGATTGACTTATTTATAATTTATATGTTAAAATGATTGTGTTTTAAGTATTTTTATGTTGAATTACTGATTTTATTGGTAATTTTCATAGATTGGAGGTTTTTATGCTAAAATCCACAGGTATAATAAGACGAGTTGATGAGTTAGGAAGAGTTGTAATACCTATCGAATTAAGAAATAAATTAAATATTGTAGAAAGAGATCCAATAGAAATATATGTAGACGGTTCATCTATTGTTTTAAAGAAATATGAACCAAATTGCATTTTTTGCGGTAGTACTAAACTTTTATCTCAATATCAAGATAAACAAATATGCAAAAAATGTTCTGAAAAAATTGCAACTTTATTTGATGAAAATTAAAATTTAAATCATAGCGCATTTATATTCAATAGCTTTTCTGATATATAGAAAAGTTTCATATTTTATTATTTTTTTACTAAACAAAAGACCCAAATTATTAAACTTTTTTGTCTAATAATTTGGGTTCACTTTTTTTATAAAAACATTTTATATATTTCATTTTTCGGAACTTTTCTATCTTTTGCAATCTTTTTTATAATTTCTTTCTTTTCCATTCCCTGTTTTTCATAGTATTTATAATGTTCATTAATATCTAAATCTTTCAGAAATTCTAATTCTTCGTTTTCCTTTTTTTCTGCTCCTTCTATTACTATTATAAATTCACCTTTAACATTATCGCATATTTCCAATAATTCACTTGCTTTTCCTCTATAAAAATTTTCATGTATTTTAGTTAATTCTTTTGCAAGTACTATATTTCTATTTGGTATAATCTCTTTAAATTCTTCTATTGTTGCCTTTAATTTATGAGGAGCTTCATATATTATCATCGTCTTCGTTTCATCTTTAATTTCTTCCATTTTTTCTTTTCTTAACTTATTGTTTAATGGTAAAAATCCTATAAAAGTAAATTCTTTTGCATTAAAGCCTGAAACAATTAAAGCATTTATTAAAGCACATGCTCCAGGAATTGGTATAATTTTTATATTTTTCTTTATTGCCTCTTTTATCACTTCTTCTCCAGGATCAGATATAACTGGAGTTCCTGCATCTGAAACTATCGCAATATTTTTTCCCTCTTCTAGATATTTTATTAAATCTTCACTTCTTGTTTCCTCATTGTGCCTATGATAACTAATTAAAGGCTTTGATATTTCCAAATGATTTAACAGCTTTAATGTATGCCTTGTATCTTCAGCAGCTATTATATCTACTTCTTTTAATACTTTAATTGCTCTCAAAGTTATATCTTCTAAATTTCCAATAGGTGTTGCTACTATATATAAATCTCCTAACATTTTTCCTCTTTTCTAAAACTTTTAGTTTTATGATATATTTCTAATATTTCTTCTGTATATTCTCCTTTCGAATTATATACATAGATTGGTTTTTCTATTTTTAAAAACGGTTTTGCATTTTTTACTGCCTTGATTAAAATCAATTTGGGTGGTTTATCTATATAAGATTGTACACACTTTAATGCTTTAGGTTCTAATTTATATTTTCTTAATAAGAAAAATATATCTGCTAATCTTTCTGGCCTATGCACCATATATAAACTTCCATTATTTTTTAATATACGTGCTGAAACAGATATAAAATCTTCTAAATTAGCTTCTATTTCATGTCTAGATATATATTTGATTTTATTTTCGTTAGTTAAACCTGTTTCTAGCTTTTTATATGGTGGATTTGTTACTACTACATCAAAATATCCTTCTGAAAACTTTTCTGTCACACTCTTAATATTTTCATTTACTATTTCCACTTTACTTTCTAAGTTGTTTAGCAATACACTTCTCTGTGCCATTTCTGCAATTTCTTTTTGAACTTCTACACCTACTATTTTTTCTGCTTCAGTTTTAGCAGAAAGTAAAATTGGTAAAATTGCCGTTCCAGTTCCTAAATCAATTACTTTAGAACCTTTTTTTATATTTTTTGAAAAATCCGATAGTAAAACGGCATCTATTCCAAAACAGAATCCGTCTACTCTTTGTATTATTTTTAAATCTTTATATTCTAAATCATCTATTCTTTCATTATTTTTTATTTTAATATTTTTATTCATTTTTCTCACTTACATTTTCATTATTTTTGCATATTATATACTAAAAGCTAGTTTTTTTCAACTAAAAGCATTCTTGGACCGAGGTGATTTGTAATATGTATAATAATAATTTTATTTCTTTAGATAGAAATGCATCAGAAAAACATAAAAAAGATAATTTTTTCTCTTGCATCAAATGTAAAGCTCAAAATGCTTATTCTTCTTTAAATGAAGTAGAACAATTTTTGTCAAAAGTTTCTTTTTCTCACAAAATCATAAAACTTTATTCAATTCTAAAATAATCTTTTACTTTCTTTTAAAAACTTCTTTAAAATTTATTTTCTCATCTTTAAAAGCTTTATCTTCTTTACCATCAATAAAAAACTTTACCCCATCCACTTCATTTAATTCTGTTACTGTTTTAACTATACTTTTTATTGTTTTTTCTTCTTCTTCTTTTGTGCCTTTATGATTTTCAACAAATTCTTTAGATAAATTCAATTCTAATATATTTCCTTTCATGTTCGCACTAATTACTCTTGTGCCTTCAGGTATACAACTTTCTAGTGCTGTATTTTCTGGTTTTTGAATTAATAATTCTACTAAAAATTTATATGGATCTGCCAATAAATTTTTAGAATCAATCCTTCTTTCTTCTGATTTTATTTCTCCAGTATTTTTATCATTATAAAATAATTTTACTACTGTCTGTCTATTCTGCTCCTCCGTTATCTCTTCTAATGGTGTATACTCATTCATTATTTCATTCTTTGCTATATTTTCACTTTCCTCTTCAATGCTATCATCTCCCGAAAAAATATTAACAGATACAAACAGTAAACATATTCCTAAAAGTATAAAAATAATTATTTTAATTTTTTTATTCATTTTTATCATCCTTTCTAATGTTCAAATAATAAACTTACTTTTTTGTTATTAATAAATATTTTGGTCAAGCATTTTTTAGAACTTATTTTCTTTATTTTTTTATAGGAATTTACCTCTTCGACATAAAGTTATTTCCATTGACAAAAGCCCAATTTCCGTATAGAATAATACTTACATGAGTAATATTTTATATGACGAGGAGAAATTTATGAAAACATTACATGTTGGGTTAGACGTTGGTTCTACAACTGTAAAAACAGTTGTATTAGATGACCAATATAATAGTTTACATACATCTTATGAAAGGCATTATTCCGATACAAAAAATACAATTTGTAGAGTATTGGAAGAATTATTAAAAAAATATCCAAATACAAACTTCACTATAGCTCTTACTGGTTCTGGAGCATTATCCGCTTCTAAATTCTTACAACTTCCTTTTATTCAAGAAGTTGTATCTTGTAAAAGAGCTGTAGAAAAATATATTCCTCAAACGGACGTTGTTATTGAGCTTGGAGGAGAAGATGCTAAAATTATATATTTTGATAAATTTATAGAACAGCGTATGAATGGTACTTGCGCAGGAGGTACTGGTGCTTTCATCGATCAAATGTCTTCTTTACTTCATACAGATACAGCAGGGCTTAATGAATTAGCAAAAAACTACAACACAATTTATCCTATTGCATCTAGATGTGGTGTTTTTGCCAAAACAGATATTCAACCTCTATTAAATGAAGGAGCCGCAAAAGAAGATATTGCAGTTTCTATATTCCAAGCTGTTGTTAATCAAACTATTAGTGGACTTGCTTGTGGAAGACCTATTAGAGGAACTGTTACATTTTTAGGTGGTCCTCTAAATTATTTATCAGAATTAAGAAATAGATTTATTGAAACACTTCATTTAACACCTGAAACAACTGTTATTCCTGAAGAGGCACATCTTTTAGTTGCAAAAGGTGCTGCATTAGATTCTTTTAATGGAAACATCATTTCTTCTAAAGATTTAAAGAAAAAAATTAAAGATTTAAAGAAATCTGTTGATAACACTTCTCATCCTTTAAATCCCTTATTTAAAGATGATTTAGAATATCAAGAATTTAAAAAGAGACATGATTTAGCAAAGGTAAAAAGAAAATCTTTATCAGATTTTAGCGGAGATTGCTTTGTTGGAATTGATGCAGGTTCTACAACTACAAAATTAGTATTAATAGATATAGAAGGAAATCTTCTTTACTCTTTATACGGAAGCAATGAAGGAAATCCTTTACACAGTGTTATTGAAATGTTAAAAAAATTATATTCTGTTTTACCAGAGAAAGCTAAAATACGTTTTTCTGGTGTTACTGGATATGGAGAAAAATTAATTCAAACTGCTTTAAATATTGATTTAAATGAAATAGAAACTATTGCCCATCATAGAGCTGCATACGAATTTATGCCAGATGTTACTAGTATAGTTGATATCGGTGGACAAGATATGAAATATATTAAAATGAAAAATGGTGTAATTGATAATATTATGCTTAATGAAGCTTGTTCTTCTGGATGTGGTTCTTTTATAGAAACATTTGCAAAAAGTTTAAATATATCTATATCAGACTTTGTGCAAGAAGCTTTAAAATCTAAAAAGCCCGTTGATTTAGGTTCTAGATGTACAGTATTTATGAATTCTAAAATAAAACAAGCTCAAAAAGAAGGCTATTCTGTTGGAGATATTTCAGCAGGATTATCTTATTCTGTTATCAAAAATGCTATTCAAAAAGTTATGAAAGTTAGAGATACAAAAACTTTAGGAGATCATATAGTAGTACAAGGTGGTACTTTCTATAATGATGCTGTTCTTAGAGCTTTCGAATTAATTGTTGGAAAAGAAGTTATAAGACCTGACATCTCTGGTCTTATGGGAGCTTATGGAATAGCATTACTTGCTAAAGAACAATATGAAGCTAATAAAGATATGGAATATTATTCTACAATATCTAAGCTTAATGAATTAGATTCATTAAATATAAAAATAACACATACTAGATGTAATATATGTGAAAATCACTGTTTATTAACAATTAATAAATTTAGTAACAATAAAACATATATTTCTGGTAACCGTTGCGAACGTGGAGCTGGTATCTCTTCTGATAATGCTAACCTACCAAATTTAGTAAAATATAAATTTGAAAGAATATTCAATTATACTCCTCTTGAAGAGAAAGATGCAAAACGTGGTACGATTGGTATTCCAAGAGTTTTAAATATGTATGAAGATTATCCTTTCTGGTTCACTTTTTTAACCGAATTAGGTTTTAGAGTAATTTTATCAGAAAAAAGTAATAGACAAACTTATGAAAAGGGTATGGAATCTATGCCTTCAGAATCTGTTTGCTATCCTGCAAAACTTGCGCATGGACATGTTATAAGTCTTATAAAATCTGGAATAAAAACAATTTTCTATCCTTGTATTCCATATTCAAGAAAAGAAAATGAAAA
Source organism: uncultured Clostridia bacterium (assembly GCA_947581825.1). Taxonomy (GTDB): domain Bacteria; phylum Bacillota; class Clostridia; order TANB77; family CAG-508; genus CANPVP01. The sequence continues at coordinate 28,798 of CANPVP010000006.1, forward strand.
AGCTGATAATCACTATAACTGCCCAATAGTTATATCATATTCAGAAGTTTTAAAGAATAATGTTGAAGAATTGAAATCTTCTGATATAAAATTCTTAAACCCTTTCTTACCATTAAATACAAAAACTTTAGTTACAAGAATTTTAGAATTAGATGAATTTAAAGAATATAATTTTACAAAAAAAGAATTAGTAGAAGCTGCAAAAAAGGCTGAAGCTGAATATTTCCATTGCAAAGATGATATCCATAAAAAAGGTCAAGAAACTTTAGAGTACATTGAAAAAAATAACTTAAAAGGTATTGTTTTAGCTGGACGTCCTTATCACGTTGACCCTGAAGTAAATCACGGAATAGATACAGCAATAACTAGTTTAGGACTTTGTGTTTTAACAGAAGATAGCATATCAAATTTATCAGATGTAAAAAGACCTTTAAGAGTCGTTGATCAATGGATGTTCCATTCAAGATTATATGCTGCTGCAGATTTTGTTGGAAAACATGATAATCTTGAATTAATCCAATTAAATTCTTTCGGATGCGGTGTTGATGCTGTAACAACAGATCAAGTTGAAGAAATTTTATCAAGCTATGAAAAAATGTATACTTTAATAAAAATTGATGAAATTAATAATTTAGGTGCAGTTAAAATTCGTATTCGTTCATTACTAGCTAGTATGAATAAGAGATTAAATAAGAAAAAGGATTCTGAAAATCTAGGTAATTATGAATTACATAAACGTGCTTTTACAAAAGAAATGAGAAAAGATTATACTATACTTATTCCTCAAATGGCTCCAATACATTTTGAATTTTTAGAAACTGCTGTTGGTGCTTGTGGATATAATGTTAAACTTTTGAGAGAATGTACACCACATACAGTAGAAACAGGATTAAAATATGTAAATAATGATGCTTGTTATCCATCAATATTAACAACAGGACAGTTTATTGAAGCTTTGGAATCAGGAGAATATGATGTAGATAAAACAGCTCTTATAATGTCTCAAACTGGCGGTGGATGTCGTGCTACAAACTATATAGGATTTATTAGAAAAGCTTTAAAAGATGCTGGATTTGAACAAGTTCCTGTAATATCATTTAATGTTGTTGGAATGGAAAAAAATACTGGTTTCAAACTTTCATTACCATTACTTGAAAGATTATTAAAATCTATGATATATGGTGATTTATTACAGAAATTACTGACTAAAAATAGAGCATATGAAGTACATAGGGGAGATACTCAAGAACTTTATGAAAAATGGCTAGCTAAAGGTAAAGAACTTGTAAAAAAATCTTCATATAAGAACTTCAAAAAAAGCATTTATGAAATGGTAGAAGAATTTGAAAACATTGAAGTTGATATGAGTGTAGAAAAACCTAGAGTTGGAATTGTCGGAGAAGTATTAATAAAATATCATCCTTTTGGAAATAACTTTGTTGCAAACGTTTTAGAAAAAGAAGGAGCTGAAGTTATTCTACCTGACTTTATGGGATTCATAAAATTTATGGCAACTCATAAAACAACATTTAACTCTTTATTAAAAATAAATAAAACTTCTTCTAAAATAGCTAGATTTGCAATAAAATTGATTGACTTATTAGAAAAAGATGTAAAAATTGCATTATCAAAATCAAGCAAAAATTATCTTCCACCTTGTGATATTTGGCATTTGGAGGAAAAGGTTAAAAATGTATTATCTATTGGAAATCAAACAGGTGAAGGTTGGTTTTTAACTGCCGAAATGATCGAATATATTGAAAATGACATTCCAAATATAATATGTGTTCAACCATTTGCATGTCTACCAAACCATGTTGTTGGTAAAGGAGTAATAAAAACTATTAGAAGTATGTATCCTAATGCAAATATAGCACCTGTTGACTACGACCCTGGTGCTAGTGAAGCTAATCAAACTAATAGAATAAAACTACTTATGACAGTTGCTAAAGATAATTTAGCTATAAAACAAAAAGAATTGGAAAAAATAAATAAAGAAAATGTAGAAACAAAGAAAGAGAAAATTCCTACTATATAAAAAATTAAAGCGAGGTATTATTTTATGACCAACAAAAATATTGAACAAAATGAAGAAGATAAACTTTTAATTGCAAAAGTTGAAGACAAAATAAATCAATCTAAAACAAAAAATAAAATTGCATATACAGATTTTCTTAATATGCATGAAAAAAATGTTGTTCAAAAAGTATTGCAAGAAGAACAAATAAATAATTATACTTTCTTTGGTGGATATCCAGAAGCTGAAAGAGAAGTTCTTATAGTATTCCCAAGCAAAATCGACGAAAAAATGCTTGAAAAAAATTATAAAAATATTCTAGAAATCGTTCAAATTGATTTACCGGAAGAACTTTATGGTAACTATGAACATAGAGATTATCTAAGTTCAGTAATAAAATTAGGGGTAGTAAGAAATAAAGTTGGAGACATTTTAGTAACACCACAAGGATCACAAATCATAGTCATGAAAGAACTTTCAGAATTCTTCATGAACAATCTACCTCAATTAACTAGATTTAATAAATCAAAAGTAACAATTCATCCTTTAGAAGATATCATAAAAAAAGAACTAAAATTCAAAGAAATAAATGTAATTTTATCATCTTTAAGACTTGATAAATTTGTTGCAGAATTAGGGAAATGCTCTCGCGGAAAAGCTAACGATATTATATTAGAAGGAAGAGTTTTCATTAACTCAGAAAACGAATTAAAACCTTCAAAATCTATAAAAGAAAAAGATATTATCACTATACGTGGTAAAGGAAAATTTATATTTGATTCAATAGAAAGAACTACTAAAAATGGAAAATTTATTGTAAAAGTACAAAAATATGTGTAAAAGTTTCGCGGGTCGTCGATGCTGAGGCTGTTAAGGCTCTGCCTGTGTAGTGGCGACCAGTGGTCGCCACTACAGATATGCAATGTATACACTAATTTAGATATTCAATTCTTTGATTATTTTCTTTGCCTCTTTATAACCTGCCTCATATAAAACATCACCCTTACTGCTATTTAATAGACCTATATTCTCCATTTTAGTTTTAATAATATAATCTACCCCATCTATTTCATAATTTGCTAATTCTCTATTTGAAAAACTCAAAGCTCTTTCTATTACTTCAATAAAATTACTGCAACATTTTTTATCTAATTTTTCCTCAAAACAACTTGTAATAACCTTATCAGCTCCTAACTGTTTTAATTCTTTCCATGGAATATTCTCTCTTATTCCTCCATCAATTAATCTTTGTCCATTATATTTTACTGGATAAAAAACTCCTGGAAACGCACAACTCGCTTTTACTATCTTTACAATATCTCCATTGTTTATATATTTAATATTATCTGATACCCACTCTCTGTGTTGTGGCACTTTTTTTGATGAAAATACTATTAACTCACCATTCTTAAGACTTACCGTTGGTATTATCAATGGCATTTTTATTTGATTTATGTCTCTTATATTTTTCTCCTCAAAACATTTCTTTAAAATTTTCTCTATTTTTTTGCCATTATTTAACCCCTCAACTATAACTTTTCTTTTAAAAATTAATCCTCCAATCAACTTTAAAACACTCATCAAATCTACATATTGTATTTCATTACAATATTTTTTAAATAATATCATAATATCTCTTGGTGAATACCCAATTGCATATAAAGTTGCAATTATACTTCCTGAAGATGTACCAGATATATAATCAATATTAATTTTTTCTTCTTCTATTGCTTGTAAAACACCTATATGTGCTGCCGCTTTTGCTCCCCCTCCAGTTAAGGCAAGACCCAATCCCATAAATACACTCCTGTTCTATTTTTTTATATTATATTCGTAAAAAAAAATATTGTTCAAAAAAAATTAACAGTAGAGATGTTATTTTGTAGTATTTCATAGAATTTTCTATGTTTTTTCGTAGCGAGCTTGTGTGGGGACCGACGAGTTAGAAAATATAAAAGAAATGCATCTGATGATACATTTCTTTTTATAATTTCTACGAAGTTGGGACGAGCGAGAAAAAAGCATAGAAAATTTATGTGCAATAAATAATTATTCATCATTCATTATTCATTAAATCCTTTATTTCTTCCTCTGTTAAATCTGTTATTTCTGAAATTTGTTTTACACTATAACCTTGCTCTATTAATCTTATTGCTATTACTCTTATTCCTTCTTCCTTTCCCTCTTTCTTTCCTTCTGTTCTGCCTTCTTTTAATCCTCTTTCATACCCATATCTTTCTATTGATTTTTGATCTCTTACATGTTTTTCTCTTAATTCTGCTAAATATCTTTCATGTTCATCTTGACTTAGTTTTTCTAGATTCTCTTGGGCTTTTTCTATTGCTCTTTTTGTTTCTTCTATACTCTTATCTTCATTCTCCTCAATCATAAATTTCACCTCGGAATTTTTTATAAACTCTACCCAAAGATTCAAATTCTTTCTCTTCTTATTTTTCCCATATTTCAAGAACTTTGGTAGCTCTATTATATAAATATCCAGCACTTCTGTCAATATGACTGATTTGTACTCTTCTTCTCGTATGTTCCATCTTGTTATGTATTTTTCTATACTTTTTAAGCTGTCTAATTCAAAATCAGCTATTAAAACACATACTGCTTTTTGCAAGTTATTATAATCTTCTCCTTTTTTTATTGATTGCGTATACATCTTTCCCCAATAAAATAAAATTCTTCTTTCTATATCATTTTGATTAACTACTTGCATTTCTATGTTACAATGAATATTTCCGTTCAAAACTGCCTTTATATCCATTATTCCAACCTTTTCATCCATTAATTCTTTTTCTGTTATTGGATTACTATTTAAATATATCTTAGTTATTTCTTTTTCCATGATATCCCTCAGAAATACTTGCGTCACCTCCTCTGTTCCTGAGTAACCGAATGTTCTTTTAAATATGTAGTCATTTGTTAATTTTAATAAATTCTTTTTCATTTTTTGTCCTCCTTGAAAATTGGCAGATGCGCCAGAAATAATTTTTTTTGAAATAAAAATTTGATAGAAAAAAGGAGCATTATACGTTTTGTATAATTGCTCCCATGATTTTAATATATTAGTTAATTAGTAAATTGTCAATAAAAATTCATCTGCAAAATTCGACATTATAAGAATTTTCTATGTTTTTTCGTAGCGAGCTTGTGTGGGGACCGACGAGTTAGAAAATATAAAAGAAATGCATCTGATGATACATTTCTTTTTATAATTTCTACGAAGTTGGGACGAGCGAGAAAAAAGCATAGAAAATTTATGTGCAATGAATAATTATTCATCATTCATTATTCATTAACATTTTTCTGTTCTTCTCCAAAAAATTGTTTATACCACACTAAAAATACGTATATTGCCCAGATTTTTCTGCTATTATCTTTTTTGCATTTATAATGCTCGTCCAACAATTTTACAATTTCTTTTTCCTTAAAATATTTATTTGCATTTTCTGATGTGAATTCTGTTTTTACAATATTATAATATTTTTCTTGTTTTAACCATTCACGTGTTGGAACAGGAAATCCAAGTTTCTTTCTACTTGCTACTTCTTCTGGAATATTTTTTTGTGCAGCCATTCTCATTGCTAGTTTAGTTTGTCCTTCTTTTGTTACTTTATATTCCAAAGGTAATGTTGATGCTAACTTAAACACCTCTTTATCCAAAAATGGAACTCTAAGTTCTAGTGAATTAGCCATACTCATTCTATCAGCCTTTAAAAGTATATCTCCTACCATCCATAAATGTATATCTATATATTGCATTTTAACTATATCATCTTTATCTTTTACTTTATCATAAAATGGTTTTGTTATTTCTTTTGTTTTTACCATTCCAGTTGTATCTTTTAATATTTTTTTCTTTTCATTCTGCTTAAATAAATTAGCATTTCCTATAAATCTTTCTTCTAGGCTCTTGCTTGCCCTATTAATGTAATTTTTTCCCTTAAAATCTACTGGTATTAAATTACATACTGCGCTTATACCTTTCCAAACAAATCTTGGCAAGAACTTTGTATATTTCAAACTAAATGGTTCGTGATATATTCTATATCCTCCAAAAAGTTCATCTGCTCCTTCTCCTGATAGAACAACTTTTACATGTTCACTTGCAATTTTACTAACAAAATACAATGCCACACATGATGGATCAGCATGTGGTTGATCCATATAATATTGAATCTTAGGTATAATCTCCCAATATTCATCATCTGTAATCTTTTTGCTATAATGATCCTGCCCTATCTTTTCTGCTAATTCTTTTGCATAGTCAATTTCATTATATTTGTCATAATCAAATCCAACTGTAAAACTCTTTTGCCCTTTAAATTGTGATGCAACATAGCTTGAATCAACTCCGCTTGATAAAAAGCATCCTACTTCTACATCACTAATTTTATGAGCCTCAACAGATTCTTTAAATGTTTTATCTATTTCTTTTGCAGTTTCTTCAAGAGTTTTAGAATTATCTATATTAAATTCTGGCTCCCAATATCTCTTTATTTCTAAATTTCCTTTTTTAAATTTTAAGTAATGTGCTGGTGGTAAACAATTAATTCCTTTAAAGAAGGTTTCGTTTGGAACTCCATATTGAAAAGATAAATAATTTTGAAGTGCATTAATATTTAACTCTTTTTTAACATTTGGATGCTCTAATATAGATTTTATCTCTGATCCAAATATTAATTCTTTATCATTTTGAATATAGTACATTGGTTTTATTCCAAAGAAATCTCTTGCTATAAATAACTCCTGTGTTTTTGTATCCCATATACAAAAAGCAAACATTCCTCTTAATTTATTTAGAATATCTTCCCCATATTCCTCGTAACCATGAAGAATTACTTCTGTATCTGTTCTTGTATAAAATACATGTCCTGCTTTTATTAAATCTTCTTTTATATTTTTATAATTGTATATTTCACCATTAAAAACTATAACTTTTGTTTTATCTTCATTATATATTGGTTGAGCTCCATCTGCTAAGTCAATTATGCTAAGTCTTCTAAAGCCTAAAGCAACATTTCCATCTATATGCATACCACTACTATCTGGTCCTCTATATATTATCTTATCCATCATTTTTTGTAATGTTTCAGATTTTTCTATTTTACTTCCCACAAAACCACAAAAACCACACATATTCATCCTCCTTTTTGTTTTGATACCATAATTCTACCACACCTATCAAAAAAATGTTACTATCTATATAAAATTTTTGAAATTTATTTTTCTATTATAATATGATACAAATTTGGGATAAAAATACAGAAAAAAAAGCGAAACTAAGATTTCCTAACAAATGCAAATTTTAAGTGAATCTTAGTTTCGCCATAATTATCTTCTAAATTTTTATAATTCTATAAGTTTTGCATGAACTACTATTCTATTTTTATTTGTCGCTCCACATGTACATAAAGTAATTATATTATCATCTTTATTAACTTTAACATCAAAATCATGTATGCTTAATTGTTGTACTTGTTGCACATATTCTAGAAATTGTTCATCATTACTAAATTTATTTGGTATTTCTAATTGAGAAGCCTTCATAGAATATACTGAGAATATCTCTGCTTTATAAGATTTTTCTTCAGTTGCAAAGGAAAAATACAAGTTTTTATTCTCAAAATTCCATGAATCTTTTAGTAGCTGTGGTAAGTTTCCAAACATGCTTCCATTTCTCATATTATGACCATATATTATAGTATTTTTATCCAATGTTTCAAATGAATTTTTATAATCTGCAAATATCCATCCAGCTCCATTTGGTTCTTTATAAAAATTATGTTTTAAATAATAATCATTATCCGAATATTGTACAATTGAATAATCTATATTTGTATTGTTTACTCGCACCCATCCTACAATATCAGAATTTATGTCTTTTAATTTTTTAAAATCTATTATTAGTTTTTCATAATTAGAATCCGCTTCAGATATATTTTCTATTGTAACGAATTTTTTTATTTCATTTTGAATGTTTTTGTTACTTTCATTATTTTTGTACCATCTGTATATGAAAATCAAACATCCAATTATTATTATTAAAGACACTATTCTAAATATTATTAATGATATTTTCTTCATATTAAACTTTTTCTACTTTCTCTTTTTTCTTCTTATTTTAAGGCTTTGATGTAATATTGTAGCTGTTACAATACATAGTCCTGAAATAATATAATGCATTATTAAAGCATTGCTTCCTGCATCTGGCATTTCAAAAACTGCAATAGGTTCTACTTCGAATAATCCAAAACGCTCATCCAGATATTTAGAGTCAGCTTTTTTACCTAAAGTAATATTGGTTTCATTTCCTAAGACTGCTAGATAACTTTTTGGTGTTTCTTTACCTGAACCTAATTTAAATAACTCTTCTACATATCTTGCTGTATCTTTAACAACATTAATTGTATCATATTTGATATTTTTTAAGCCTTTTATTTGTTGATTTTCAAGTGTATATGTTCCTAGTGGTAATCCATTTGTTGTCATATAACCTTCATCATACTGAAGTTTAGCTGTTACTGTAACATTACCATCTTTATCAGGTTCAGAAGCATCATCACTTTCTGAATTATATGTTGCTTTAAATGTTCCTACTTTTTCTTTTTTATCATTATAAGTTCTATATAAATCTATTTCATATTGAATTGGCTGATCATATAGAATCTCTAATATGTCTCTATTAAGAATTACCTGTAATGCAACCTCACCACTAACAACTTTTATATCATGTTTATTTTCTATAAGTGTTCTTGATTTTTGTTCCTTACCAACAGCAGGTTTATATGTTTTATCCCATTTGTAATTATTTTCTGTTACTAGTTTATCATTTTCTTTTGAACGATCTGTTGTCTCCTCTGTTTCTCCCTCACTTTTTTCTTCATCTGATTTCTCTAGATTTAGCGGTTCATATTTAACTGTTAATTTTAATTCACGTTCATCTCGATCTTGTACTACTCCATCATTTCCACCAGTTTCTTCTATTTTATATACTAACTTTCCTAATTTATCTTCTTTATGTTCGTCATTTTCTGTTAAATTTGTATTATCTTTATCTGGTAGATAATAATATGGAATTTCAAGTATTTTTTTGTCTAAAATGTCTTTTATATACTCATCTGCTGTTTTGTTTTGATTTTTTGCATATCTCTCAAGATATTCCCAATAATACCAAATATCTTTTCTTGAATCTTTAATGTCTTCACTAACTTCTTTTATCATTTCTTTTTCAATAGTTTTATAATCTAAATTCTCACCCATATAAATTGTTTGTTCACTTGCTTTTTCTTTGTTGGATGGTGGAATATTTACTGCTACACGTGGGAATCCTTTTGATACATAACTATCATCATCTTTTTCATGTTTCCACTTATCTATTCCTGAAGAAGCATTATTATCTTCTTTGTTATACACATAATTCATTTTTTCTTTATTACCATTTGTTAATACTGCATTTCCACCTATAACATCCTCTTTTGCTTTAATTGTAAATCTTGTATTCCATACAGGTAATATTTTTGCATTAACAATACATCCTGGAATTGTTTGATCTACCCATTTTAAATAGTACATATTGTTACTTTCATCAAAGTACAAACGAGCATTACGAGTAGCTATATCTACATCTGAATCATCAGATAGTCTTACAGATAAATAATACTTTTTATCAGATTCATTTTCCTCTTTGATTGATATTTTTTCTTTTTCTTCAGCTGTTCCATTTTTTAAGTTACATTTTGCAAAAATTGATCCATCTGTATCTAATATAGTTACAATTCCATTAGCATCTAATTTATATTCTTGTCCATCAGCTGATATTAAGTTAAAACGAGGATCTATGTAATCTTGAACATTATAAGCTTCAAGATTATCAGATATACGTTCAAGTATGTCTTCTGTAAATATTTCTGTTAATCTATCTATAGTATCTGCTTCTTCTCTATCACTTTTTTCGCCATCAGAAAGTCCTACTTCAGCTGTACTAAAGAAATATTGTTCTTTATCTTTATCCTTATCTTCCTCTTTATCATTCTCTGTTTCCGATGTTCCAACAAGTTTTAATAGAAAATCCTTTGCCTCTTTATATTCTGATTTGTCTTCGGTACTATATTCAATGGTTCCCCCTGTTAGCATAACAGCCATAATAGTATATCCTTGTTTTTTTAACTTCTCTACTGTTTCAGTTATTTCTTTTTGTTTATCTTCACCACTTGTATCTTTACCATCTGTAAATATAATTAAATACTTATCTGAATCCCTATCAGCTCTATTAACTAAAAATTTTTCAAATGCTTCAAGTCCAACATAGGTTGCTGTACCACCAGTAACACCATAATTATATTGCTTGATTGTTTTACCATCCTCGGATTTATGATTACTTTCAGTACCTTCTGTTGTTCCTCCAGTTCCATAACTCAATGACATCATATCCTGTACATCTGTAGGATCATTAGTCCAATCTAAAAGAACAAATTTATCATACTCTTCCTCTGTAGCCTTATCTGAACTATATCTAACAGCTGAAATTTCGCTATATGGAGATGCTTCATTTAATTCTGAAGCAAAGCTTCCAAGTGCACGTTGTAAAGCTTCTGCTTTTATATATTCTGAGTCATCTTTTTCATATACAAATGATGTACCTGTTTGAGCTTGCTTAGTTCCTCTTGTAAAGAAACAACATAAATAACCATTTTGGTCAATATAAAATAATGTTGGACTATTTTCCTCAGGTTTATATTTAAGCCCTGTCTTCACTGGCTCTTCTTTAACTCCCTTTGGATTTTTAAAAGTATCAGTAAATACTATTTCATTATCCTTAGTATTTTTTGTAATTCCCCATAATATTTTTCCAGTTTGTATATTTTCTTTAAAGTAATGGTCATCCAAATTTGAATCATGGTTTATATAATACCAACCACTCATTCCGCCTGTTACAGGATCAACAAAATTTTTATTTGTAAAACCAATTTTTTCTTCTTCTCCGTTTCCAGCTGTTTCTCCTGCTTTTACTTCCTTAGCTTTTTCATCTTCTTCAAAGGTATTATAAGCTAAATATTCATTTTCTTCTGCCTCTGTTGCTGAAAAAGATATTTTTTTTACCTCATCTGCAGAAAGTGCAGTATCAAATACACATACATTATCTATGTACAAATCTGAACCAGAATAATTATTGTCAAAACCTGTAATTACAATATTCTTTTCGCTTAGTTTTATTTCTTGATTATTATTATCATTTTCTTTTTTTCCGTCTTTATAAGAATAGATTTTACCATTTTCAAAGACTATTGTAATTGTACAAGCTTTGTTCGTCTCGTTAAATACACTATTTATATTTGTTTTAGTACTTGATTTAGTACCTTCTTTATTATTTGATGAAATTTCATCCATTTTTAATCTATTACTACTAGTTTTCTCATCACGATATACTCTATAATAGTCGCTAGATTCTATATTCTCTAACGGTCCTATATATATTAAATCTGCTTCTTGCTGTGGTTGAGTTTCACTTTTATCTTTTTCAACTGTAAATGATATTGTAAAATTATCTGTTGATGGTTTTGCGTCTAACAAAACACCTAAGCCCGTTTCGACTCCCTCACTACTATTTAAATCTTTTACTGTTAATCCTTTATCAGTCTTCATTTTTATACTATTTTCATTAGACCAATCTTTAGGTTTTTCTGTAACCTCAAAAGATGTGTTTTCTTTAGAGGTTGTAGAACTTGGGACTTCAATCTGCTTAACTACATATGCTTCTCCATCACTATCGCTTGCACTGTTTTTTAGCCAATCTCTTCTCTTATCATCTTTAGTATTAGTATAATTTCCTTTATTAAATTCATAATATCCTATAAGACTATCATATAATTCATCATTTAAAGAACCATCCCAATATCCTAAAGGAGCATATTCATTTACATCTGTAGATTCATTAAATACATAGTAATTATAACCACTATTTCCTAAAGGGTTATTATCTGTATTATGAACATTTAGAATTTCATTTACCTCTGATTGAGTTAGAAATATGTCATGATTCCATGCATTAGTTGAAGGACCTCCTTTTTCATATTTTTCTTTTGATAGCATTTTATCCTCAAGGTTAAGTGCTTTTAATTGTTTTTCATCTAAATGTATTGGTTCTAACACATCTGATGTAAATATCATACTACCAGAAGCATCTAAAACTAGTCCTACATCTGCAGCTTTTGCCCCAGAATACCATGTTTCCAAATCAATTGTAAATTCTCTATCATTTTCATCAACACTATTTGCTGTTTTATCTGTATGCAATCCCTCTAAAGTACTATATACCTTTGTTAGTTTTACATTATCACCATCTTTACAGTCAGCTGGTAAATTTTCTTTTTTATATACAGGTTGGTCATTATTTTTAACAACATCTCCAACATGATGTGTGCCATCATCTTTTGTATATGTATATACCCAAGCAACATCTTGTTCTGCATTAGTTTGTGTTTCACTTGAACCAAATACAGCATCATCAGATCCACTTCCAACAACTTTTAGACTTTCATTATCATAAAATGTATGTATTTTTACTAAGTGAACATATGGATGATATGAAATAACCACTTTACCATCATCATCATCTGTTATTTCAACTGATTTATTTCCTGAAGTTATTGAAAAAGCTGAAAAACTTTCTAACGGAGTACCATCTTTATGCTTTAATGGATTTGCCTTAAGTGTTATTTTTCCGTTTTGTGGATCAAAACTATCTATATAATTAGAATCTGGTTTTGCACCAGCAAGTAACTCCTTTTTATCTCCGTTTTCTACTTTATAAATAGCATATTTTTCTCCTTTTGGCACTATATAACCTTCTACAATAACAGACTCTTGACTATCTTCATTTTCTTCATAAGTAGAATGCCAATGTCTTACAATAAAGTGTAACGCATTATCCCAGTCTTCTTTTCCATTTACTATTTTCTCCAAAGCATATATTGGCATTGATGTAACTAATATACAAGTTATCAATAATATCAGTACTATTTTTTTCAAAATCTTCATTAGTGTTTCTCTCCTTTTTTATCTACTCAAAATGTAACATTTTTATTCTTTATTCTTGTTTTTTCTCTTTTTATTTAACATTTGAAGAATATTTAATAAAATTACTAATATTAATATTCCAACTACTATTAGTATTATATCTCCTGTATCTGGAAGTGTACTTCCTAGCACTCCTGTTTCTATAGTTGGTGGTGTTTGTTCTTCTGTTGGTGGCGTTGTTGGTTCTTCTGGTTGTGTTGGATTTTCAGGATCTTTTCTTTCGTATTTTAATTTTATAGTAGCTTCATACACTAAAGTTCCTTCTTCATCTGTATATGGTAACTGTATTACACTAGGTGTTGGTGTATAAGTTATATCATCTCTAATTGTTTCTGCACCACAAATTAAGTAAACACCATTTTCAAAATTTATTTCAGCTTTACCGCTAGAATTTGTTGTTAATTTATAGTCAGAATTTATATTATTTGATTTTACAAAATCAGCTAATTCTACAGTTTTAGCAAGAATTTCTTCATCAGTGCTTCTTGCTAAATCTATTTTATAATCTGAATAAGTATCTAGCCATTGAGTTTTAGCAGTATCCTTTTCATAAGATGCTAATTTATAAATTGATATATCAACATTACTCATAGGAAGAGTATCATTTTCCGTTATAAAATTTATTTCCAAGGATGATTCGTTATCTATTCCTGTTGCATATGTAGGAATTGCAATATTTGCTATTATTATGATGACACATATTATTATGTAATATGTGTTTGATATTTTCTTCATCTTTTCCCCTCCTAGTTATAATTTATTAGTTAATGCTTCCTTGCTAATATTCCAGCTTATATAATGTAATGAAAGCTTTTATTCTTTCATATTTCTATTTCTTATAGGCTTCTTACTATTATTTTTTCTTTTTGCTCTGCTTCTTTTTAGTGTCAAAAATATTCCAACAATAAATAGTATTATTGCAATAATTAGCATAATAACTTCATAGAAAGTAAGCACATGTCCTTTTACTACTTCATTTAAAACTCCAGCATCAGATTCTTCTTCATAAATTGTTTCTATTCTATGTCCTCTTACTAATAATCTATGGCTATTAATTCCTAAAGGTGTACATGTAAGAAGTGTACAATAATCTTCTCCATCAACAATTTCAATATTTTTAATATCTGTTGGTGATACAACATCAATTTTATCTACTTCGTATGTAAGAACCTCATTTAATACTTCAATATTAAATGTATCTCCTATTTCCAACTTAGGTAAATTAGTAAATATCGCTGCTGATGCTAACCCCCTATGTCCTGATAAAACTGCATGTGTACCTTTACCTCCAACTGGTAGTGAAGTACCTGGAATATGACCTACTGCAACTTGTAGTATCTTCTCCTCTGCAGTATGATAAATTGGAAGTTTTACATTTATTTTTGGAATTGAAATAATTCCCATAACACCATTGTCTGAAATATTTAAAAGAGACATATATTTTTCTTGTTGTTCTTCTGATAAAAAATATCTAGTTATACCATTCTCTAGGGATTCATTATATTTTCTTACTTCTTCTAAAATATTTTTGTAATCATCTTCTCCGCTTATTTCTTTAATTGAATCTCGATATAATTTTATTACATATGAAGAGTGATATTTATTATATATTTCAGCAATTGCAGGATAAGAGAGCAAACATATTGCAATTATAATCAATATTTTTGATATTATTTCTCTTTTATGTATTTTTTTCATAGTCGTTATATTTTGTAAACATATATATTAAATGTTTACAAATATTACTCCTCCTTTTTATTTTTTGACATGATTAATCCTGAAACACCAAGAATAGTTGCTACTCCACACATAGCAATTAATGTCATACTACCTGTTTTAGGTAATTTTGAACCTTGTACATTTATAATTTTGTTTACCATATTTGAATCATCTGAAAAAGTAACTTTATCTTCTTTTAATGTAGGTTCAATTTTAATTTGAAAGTTTTCACATGTGTTATAACCTTTAGGTGTTTCAACCTCTACTAGAGTATAAGTTCCAGCATCTAAACCTACGATATTAAATTTACCATCTTTTTTAGATTTAATAACCTCAGCTTTTTCGTCATCTTTAATAGGACGATATGCGTCTAATTTTTCATCCCATTTTAATTTTACTTCTTCTTTTGTGTCATTACCTTTATATAATCTAAATCCTGCTCCTTCTAAAGGTTTTGCATCATCGTCTTTCTGAGTTGCATGTTTTCCATATTTTGTATTATCAACTTCATATGTATATACATAGTTTTTGTCTTCTAATGTAGTTCCCATTGAATTTTCTTTACCTTTATTAGAATCATTAGAATATTTAAGTTTTGCAGTATTAATATTTGGTTTATTTTCTCCTTTTAATTTTGATATATTAGCATTTTCATTTAAATGAGCTTTATATGTAACAATAACTTTAACACCTTTTGTAATATCTGCTTCTTTTTCTTGAAGAATTGATACTAAATCATCAATAGTAATTGTTATTGTTGAACTATTATCTGAAACTTTGCTTTCTTCTGTATACTCTTCACTATTTTTCTCTAATTTTATTTCTTTTTCATTACCAGAATTATCCTTTGATTTTACTATAATGCTTTCAATTGCATCATATGTAATTCCTTCGCTCATTGTATCTTCAAATACAAGTTTATATTTTTCATATTCACCAAATTCTTTGTTTGCTGGAAGATTAGCTGTTAAGTAGTATTTGAATTCTTGATTTATTGCATAATCAGAAACATTTACATCTGTTCCTTCTTCTAAAGATTTATTAACAGTAGGTTTTTCAGCTTTTGGAGTTGTTTCTATACTACTAACTACTTTTAGCATATATCTAGTGTATGCTGCGTATTCACTATCTTTTAATGAATTATCTTTATCTTTTATCAAATAATATCCTGGTTTATCAACTGAAATTTCATAATTTTTTCCATCTGTACTTAATTTGCTTTCTGTAGGTTCTTGCAAATAATTGCTTACAATTTCAGCAAAAGCTTTTAATCTGTCATCATCTTCATCAAAAGATTCAAGAACAACTGCAATTTGTCTTGGGGTCTTAGAATTTTTAAAATCCTTTTCTTTTTGCAATTCATCTACAATTTTTGAAGTGTCTTCTTTTTTTATTCCACTTCCCCACTCAATATTAGACAAGGTTTTGTTTCTTTCCTCTGATTTTTCCGCTTCTTCTTTTTTTGATGGATCTACATATAAATCGCCAGAAAAAATTTGGTATGCTTCGTATTCATGATTTACTCCATCATCTGTTTTTTTAATTTTAATAGTATACTTATTATCTTCTGCATACACATTTGTAGTTACTAAAATTCCAATAACTAAAACAATAGCCATAATGCTTAAAAGCAATCTTTTGGATAACTGCATTTTCATTTTATCTTCCCCTTTTTATACTTAAATTATATATCTCTTTTATCTGAGCATTTTTTGCTTTATTTTTTATATACTTTTTTTCTTTTTTTAATTCTTAGTCTGATACTTTTATGTAGTATTGTGGCAGTTACTATACATCCTACTGCAACAATATAAATCATCATTAAAGAATTACTTCCTGCAAGTGGCATTTCGAAAACTACAATTGGTTTTACTTCAAATAATCCAAAACGTTTTTCTAGATATCCCTCTGTTTTTTCTGTATCGCCTAAAATGATTTCAGAATTATTTTCAAGATTTGCTAAATATTTTTTAGGATTGTTATTATCTGTACCTAATGTAAATAATTTATCTATATATCTTTCTGCATCTTTAACAACATTAGTTGTATCAAATTTCATATAAGATGGTGCTTTAACTATTTTAGGAGTTCCTAATGTATACGTTCCTAATGGCAATCCGTTTTCTTCCATATATTTTTCTAAATCTTCAAGTTTAGCTGTTACTGTAATATTACCTTCATCATCAGGTTGATTGTCATCCTCTTTCTTCCATGTAGCTTTAAAAGTTCCTACTTTTTTTGTTTCACCTTTATAAGTTCTATATAAATCCACATCGTATTCTATTTCTTCATTTTCCATAACTTCTACAACTTTACTATCAAACTTTACTTGTAATGCAATTTCACCGCTAACAATATCTATCTTATGCTCATTTTTTATAACTTCTTTTTCTTTTTGTACTTCACCAACAGCAGGTTTATATTTTTCATCCCATTTATACTCTTCTTCTTTTACTAGTTTTTCATTTTCTTTTAAACGTTCTTCTATATTTCCTGGTTTATATGTAACTGTTAATGTTAATGTACGTTTTTCCCTATCTTTTACTTCACCATCATTTCCACCAGATTCTTTTATTTCATATACCAACTCTCCTAATTTATCTTCTTTGTGTTCTGTTTTATCTTCTGCTAAATTTGTTTTCTCTTTATTTGGTAAATAATAATATGGAATTGTGATTGTTCCTTTTTCTAAAAGCTCTTCTATATAATTCTTTTCTTCATTATTATTTTTTGCATATCTTTCAAGGTATTCCCAAAAATACTTGATATTTTCTTTTTCTGATTCTTCATTTACTTGCTTTATCATTTCTTTTTCAATATTTTTATAATCTAAACTTTCACCCATATAAATTGTTTGTTTACTTTCTTTTTCTATTTCATATGTTGGAATGTTTACTGTTACACGTGGGAAGCCTTTTGATACTGAATTATTCTCTCCTTCTTTCTTATGACACTTATCTGTTCCTGAAGAAGCACTTGAATCTCCTTCAGAATAAACATAATTCATTTTTTCTGCATTACCATTTGTCAATATTGCATTTCCACCTAAAACATCATCTTTTGCTTTAATTGTAAATCTTGTATTCCATACAGGTAATATTTTTGCATCAACAACACACCCTGGAATTGTTTGTTTTACCCATTTTAAATAATACATATTGTTATCGCTATCAAAGTATAAACGTGCTTCACGAGTATCTATATCTACATCTGAATCATTGGATAGTTTTACAGATAAATAATGTTTACCGTTATCTTCTTTTATTTCTCCTTTTGATTGTTCTGTTGTACCATTTTTCAAATCATACTTAGCTCCATCTTTATCTAATATAGTTACAATTCCATTAGCATCTAACTTATATTCTTTACCATCAGCTGATACTAAGTTAAAACGAGGATCTATATAATCTTGAATACTATAAGATTCAAGGTTATCAGATATACGTTCAAGTATATCATTTGTAAATATTTCGGTTAATTTATCTATAGTATCTGCTTCTTTATAACTATGATTTCCTACTTCAGCCGTGCTAAAGAAATATTGTTTTTTGTCTTCCTCATTTTCTTTTTCTGTTTCTGATGTTCCAACAATGTCTAATAAGAATTTTTTTGCTGTTTGGTATTCTGACTCTTCTTTGTCACTATATTCAATAGATCCTCCTGTTAGCATAACAGCCATAATAGTATATCCTTGTTCTTTTAACTTCTTTACGTCCTCAGCAATTTTGTTCTGCTTTTCTTTAGGAGTTGTATCTTTACCATCTGTAAAGATTATTAAATATTTATCAGCTTCTTCTTTTCCTTCATCAGCTAAAAACTGTTCAAAAGCTTCAAGTCCAACATATGTTGCTGTACCACCAGTAACACCATAATTATACTGTGTGATTGTTTCTCCACCTTCGTGTTTATGATTACTTTCTTTTCCTGTTGTTGTTCCTCCATTTCCATAACTTAAAGACATCATATTCTGTACATCTGTAGGATCATTAGTCCAGTCTAGAAGAACAAATTTATCATAATTTTTGTCTGTAGCCTTATCTGAACTATATCGAACAGCTGAAATTTCACTATATGGTGATGCTTCATTTAGTTCTGAAGCAAAGCTTCCAAGTGCACGTTGTAAAGCTTCTGCTTTTATATATTTTGAGTCATCTTTTTTATATACAAAAGAGGCTCCTACTGTTTCTTTTTTAGTTCCTCTTGTAAAGAAACAACATAAATACCCCTCTTCATCAATATAAAATAATGTTGGACTATTTCCATCTGGTTTATATGTAAATTCTGTATTTTTATGCTGTGCTTTTACATCAGTTGGTGTTTTAATTTCATCCTTATATATTGCTGGGTCGTTCGTTTCTACATTATTTACTCCCCATAATACTTTTCCAGTTTGTGTTTTTTCATCAAAGTAATGCTTCTCCAAATCTGAATCATGATTTACATAGTACCAGCCACTCATTCCACCTGTTACAGGGTCTACAAAGTATTTATTTACAAAAGCAATTTTCTCTTCTCCGTTTATTACTGTTTCTCCATTTCCTGCTGTTTCTTCTGCTTTTACTAACTTATCTGTTTCTTCTTCAAAAGTATTATAAGCTAAACATTCTTTTTCTTTTTCTTTTTCTTCTGTTTCTGAAAATGATATTCTTTTAACATCTTTTTCAGAAAGTGCTGTATCAAATACACATACATTATCTATATATATATCTGAGCCATCATAATTGTTATCAATTCCACCAATGACAATATTGTTATCCTTTAAATTTACATTTTTTTGACTATTTTCTTTATCGTTTTCCTTATTCCCATTATTATAAGATGTTATTTTTCCATTTTCAAATACTAGTGTAATTATACAAGTTTGGTTTGCATCTTTAAATACATTATTAATACTTACATCATCATTTGAATTACTATCTTTTACCTTTAATCTATTTTTACTACCGTTATTAGCACGAATTACTCTATAATAGTCGCTAGTTTCGATATTCTCTAATGGTCCTATATATATTAAATCTGCTTCTTTTGTATTCTTTTCATCTTTATTTTCTTTTTCAACTGTAAAAGATATTGTAAAATTATTTGATGTTGGTTTAGCATCTAGTAAGACTCCTACCCCTTCTATTTCTTTACCATTCTCTTGTAAATTTTTTACTGTAAATCCCTTATTTTCTTTCATCTTTATACGTTTATCCTCAGACCATTTTTCAGGAGTTTTTTCAGTTTTAAATTCAGCTTCTGTTTTATTAGTAAGATTTGCACTATCAATTTGCCCAACCACAGTGGCTTCTCCATCATTTGCACTATTTTTTAACCAATCTCTTCTATCAGTATCTTTCGTATCATCATACTTTCCTTTATCAAACTCATAATAGCCTATAACACTGTCATATAAAACATCATTTAATGAACCATCCCAATATCCTAAAGGTGCATATTCATTTACCTCTTTAGCTTCATTAAATACATAGTAATTATAACCACTATTTCCTAAAGGATTATTATCTGTATTATGAACATTTAAAATTTCATTTACTTCTGCTTGAGTTAAAAATATGTCATGATTCCATGCATTAGTTGAAGGGCCTTCTTTTTTCTCTTTATATTTATCTTTTGATAGCTTTTTATCTCCAAGATTAAATTCCTCTATTTCTTTTTCATCTAAATGTATTGGCTCCAATGCATCTGATGTAAATATCATACTACCAGAAGCATCTAAAACTAGTCCTACGTCTGCTGCTTTTGCTCCAGAATACCATGACTCCAAATCAATTGTAAATTCTCTGTCTTCTCCTTCAATAATACTTGCCGTTTTATCTGTATGTAATCCATCTAAAGTACTATAAACTTTGGTTAATTCTACATCTTTTCCTATAGTTAAGTTTTCTGGTAAATCTTTTTTATCATATACAGGTTCATCACCATTTTTTACAATATCTCCAACATTATGATTGTCTTCAGCTTTTATATATGTATATACCCAAGCAACATCTTGATCATCTTTTTTTTGTGTATCCCCAGAGCCAAATACAGCATCTTCTTTTCCGCTTCCAACAACTTTTAGACTTTCATTATCATAAAAAGTATGTATTTTTACTAAGTGAACATCTGGATGATATGAAATAGTAACTTGTTCTCCTTCAGTTTTTATAGCACTATTTCCTGAAGTTAGTGAGAAAGCTGAAAAGCTTTCAAGAGGAGTTCCATCATTATTCTTTAATGGATTTGCCTTAAGTGTTATCTTTCCTTCTTTTTCATCTATGCTATCTATATAATCAGTATTGTATTTTTTATTATTATTTAATTCCTCTTGCTTTCCGTTTTCATCTACTGCATAAATATTATATTTGGTTCCTTCTGGCACTATATAACCTTCTACAATAACACAAGTTTGACTATCTTCACTTTCATCATAAGTAGTATGCCAATGTCTTACAATAAAATGTAAAGCATTATCCCAGTCTTCGTCTCCCTTTACTGTTTTTACTATTTTCTCCAAAGCATATATTGGCATTGATGTAACTAATATACAAGTTATCAATAATGTCAGTACTATTTTTTTCAAAACCTTCATTAGTGTTTTCATCTCCCTTTTATTGCTTATTCTTATTTTTTCTCTTTCCATTTAACATTTGAATAATATTTAAGGAAATTACTAATATTAAAATCCCAACTACTATTAGTATTATATCTCCTGTATCTGGGAGCGTACTTCCTAGCACTCCTGTTTCTATAGTTGGTGGTATTGGTTCTTCTGTTGGTGGTGTTATTGGTTCAGCTGGTTGTATTGGATTTTCAGGGTCTTTTCTTTCGTATTTTAATTTTATAGTAGCTTCATATATTAAAGTTCCCTCTTCATCTGTATATGGTAACTGAATTATGCAAGGTGTTGGTGTATAAGTTATTTTATTTTTAATTGTTTCTGCACCACAAATTAAATAAACACCATTTTCAAAAGTTGTTTTAGCTTTACCAACTGAATTTGTTGTTAATTTATAATCAGAATTTATATTATTTGATTTTACAAAATCTGCTAATTCTGCAGTTTTTGCAAGAATTTCTTCATCAGTGCTTCTTGTTAAATCTATTGTATAATTTGCATATATATCTTTCCATTGAGTTTCAGCAGTACCATTTTCATAAGATGCTAATTTATAAATTGATATATCAACATTATCCATTGGAAGAGTATCATTTTCGGTTATGAAATTTATTTCCAATGATGATTCATTCTCAATCCTTGTTGCATTCGCAGGAATTATAAAACTTGTTATTGCTATAATAATAAAGGCTATTACAAAATATTTTTTTGATGTTCTTTTCATTTTCTTACTCTCCCCTTATTTCTTTTTTATACTTTTTATAAATGGACAACATAATCCAACTATAAAAAGTAGTATGGCTACAATAAGCAGTATAATTTCATAAAGTGCAAGTACGCCTCCTTGTACAATTTCATTTATAATATTATCACTTGAGCTTTTCTCTTCATAAATTGTTTCTACTCTGTGTCCTCTTACTAACAGCCTATGGCTATTAATTCCTAGAGGGGTACATGTAACAAGTGTACAAAGATCTTCTCCATCTATAATTTCAACATCTTGAATTTCAGATGGTAATACAGTTTTTATTTGATCAACTTCATATGTAAGTACTTCGTTTAATACTTCAATATTAAATGTATCTCCTATTTCCAATTTTGGTAGATTTGTAAATAATGATGCAGAAGCTAAACCTCTATGCCCAGATAATACTGCATGTGTACTTGTACCTCCAACTGGTAGTGATGTACCTGGTACATGGCCTATAGCAATTTGTAATACATCATCATTTGTAGTATGGTAAATTGGAAGTTTTACATTTATTTTTGGAATTGAAATAATTCCCATAATCCCCTTACCAGAAATATTTAAAAGAGACATATATTCGTCTTTTTGACTTTCTGATAAAAAGTATCTACTTTTGTTATTCTCTAACGATTCATTATATTTTTTTGCTTCTTCTATAAGTTTCTTACACTCTTCTTCATCTATTTCATTAACTAATTTTCGATATGATTTTATTGCATATGAAGCATGATATTTATTATATAGTTCGGCAAATGCAGGATAGCAAAATAAACATATTGCTATTATAATGAATATTTTTGATATTATTTTCCTCATAAGCTTTTTTTCCATAATTATTATAAATTGCAAATAGATAAACCTTTAATATGCTTATCTATTTGCAAATATATTAGTCCTCCTTCTTATCTTTTGATAGAACTAATCCAACAATACCAAAAACTACGGCTAAACCTATAATTATAATTAAAGTTATGCTACCTGTACTAGGTAATTTAGAACCATGAACATTTACAACTTGTTGACTCATAACTGTTTCTTCAGAAAACTCAACCGTTGCCTTATCTCCAGATTCTTCATTAAATGTAGCCTTAATTTCAAAGGTAATATCTTCACATGTATTATATCCATAAGGTGTTACTACTTCTTTTAAAACATAAGTACCTGCGCCTAAACCTTTTACATCAAATTTACCATCTTTTTGAGATTTCAAATTAGTAGCTTCTTCTTCAGTATCTGCATTCTCATTAATAGGACGATATGCTGATAAAGTTTCATCCCATATTAATTTTACTTCTTCTTCATTCTCATTATCTTTTTTATAAAGTTTGAATTCTGCTCCTTCTAATTCATTTCCTTCAACTGCAGAATCAGAATATTTTGTGTTATAAATTTTATATGTAAATACATAGTTTGTATCTCCTAAAGTAGTTCCCATTGATTCTTCTTTACCAATATTAGGATTATTAGAATATTTAAGTTTTACAGTATTATCATTTGAATTATTTATTTCTCCATCTTTATTTGATGATGCATTAGCTTTTTCATTTAAATGAGCTTTATATGTAACAACAACTTTAACACCTTTTGTAATATCTGCTTTATCTTTAAGAATTGCTACTAAATCATCAATAGTAATTGTTAATGTTGTGTCACCTGTTTCTTCATTTGTTGCAGTTTTAATTTCATAATCTTTATTTTCTGCATTTAATTCAATCTCAATTTCATCACTCTCAGCTTCTTCTTTTGTTGTTTTTGCTTTAACTTTAACGCTTTCAATTCCATCATATGTAATTCCTGCACTCATTGTATCTTCAAAAACAAGTTTATATTTTTTATATTCACTAAATTCTTTGTTTTCTGGAAGATTAGCTGTTAAATAATAATTGAATTGTTCATTTATTGCATGATCAGTAGTATTCATACTTGGATCTTCTGGTGATAATGATTTATCAACAGTAGGCTTTTCAGACTTTGGCTCTATTTCTATATTACTAACAACTTTTAACATATATCTTGTATATGCTGAGTTCTTATCTTCAGTTAATGAATCATCTTTATCTTTTATAAAATAATATCCAGGCTCATCAACAGAAATAGTATAAATTTTATCTTCAGCAGTTGAAGTAGTTTTTGTACCAGATAAAAACTTGCTTATTATTTGAGCAAAAATTTTTAACTTTTCATCCTCATCATTAAATTGATCAAGAACTTCTGCAACTTGCCTTGCTGTTTCACAATTTTTAAAATCTTCTTTTAATTTTTCATCTTTTTTCAATTCGTTTAATAATTCATTTGATTTGTCTCCAATTCCGCTTCCCCATGTAATATTAGATAATGTTTTTTCAGTCTTTTTTTCTTCACCTTCCGTTATATCTTCTTCATACAAATCACCTTTAAAAATTTGATATGCTTCATAGGTATGTTCTTCATCATCGTTTGCTTTTATTTTAATAGTATAATTGGTGGTTTCTTCGGCATGTACACTCATAGTTACTATAGTTCCTAAAATAAAAACTATAGCTATAATGCTTATAAGTAATTTTTTTGATACTCTTTCCTTCATTTTTATTCCTCCATTTTATATTAAAAATAGCATAAAAAGCGGATTAACAAATTCTAAATAACAAAGTTATTAAGAATTTGTAACATTCGCATAATTCTCTAGTACGGAGCTTTTCTCTTTCTTTGAAAGAGAAAATTCCTACTATAAAAAAAAAAATATAATTAAACAAATAATTATATTTTTACTTATATAAATTATAAAATATTTTTATCGAATTTTATACCACAGATATTTTACTTTTACATTACATTTATAGCACAATTTTTCAACCTATTAGGCTAGTTTTATCTAATAGTAAAATTTTTTTAAAGCTACGTAAAATTTCTCTTCCAAAGAAATAAAAAATTGCTACAAAAATTGCTTTGCAATTTTTTACATTAATTATTTATCATTCACTATTCATTAATTTTGCAATAACATCTCTACACACAAAAAAAGGTATTAGAAAACTCTAATACCTTTTTGGCGCAAGGTGAGGGATTTGAACCCTCGCTGCCCTTACGGACACTAACTGTTTAGCAAACAGTCCCCTTCAACCACTTGGGTAACCCTGCATTATATTATTTTGTTCTTTCATTTAGAACGTTTTTTATTATAATATATTTTCTTGGATTCGTCAACAAATTTTATAAACTTTAAATTTTAATTTTTATATAATTACCCATCCTCCATTTGGAGAGATTATTTGTCCTGTCGTAAATTCATCCTCTACCAACCATTTCGCACATCTAGCTATATCTGTAGGTTGACCTATTTTTCCTAAAGGAATTTCATTTTTTAAGTTTTCCATGTCTTCTTTATCAATTTCTTTATTCATATCTGTATTTATTATTCCAGGTGCAATTGCATTTACTTTTATATTTGATGGACCTAATTCTTTGGCTAAAGCTTTTGTAAAACCATTTATTGCTGCTTTTACTGTTGAATAATGCACTTCGCAAGATCCACCTACTAAACCCCATACTGATGATATATTAATTATATTCCCATTGTGCTGTTTTATCATATGATGAGCTACTTCCTGTGTCATGTAGAAAACTGAATTCAGATTAGTTTGTATCATATTATTCCAATCATCATCTGTTAAATCTGTAAACATTTTTATTTGTGATATTCCAGCATTATTTATAAGTACATCTATATTTCCAAACTTTTCTATTGAATAATCCACAAGCTTTTTACATTCTTCTCTTTTTGATACATCTGCTTTAAAAATCTCTATATTATAACCTTTATTTTTTAGTTCTTCTTTTATATTATTTGCTAAATCCTCAGATTTATTATAATTTAAAATTACATTGTATCCTGACTCAGCAAGCATTCTCACAATAGCTTCTCCAATACCCCTAGAACCTCCGGTTACAATTATATTTTTACTCATAATTATCATCATATCCTTTCCTATTTAGATAACTAACTGGCAAAGAATTAAATTGTTATAGAAATAATAGCAATTATTATAACTTAAAATATCGCATATAAAAAAATAAAGTCAAGAATCAAGATCTACATCAAAACTCTTAACCTTTTATGGAGCCACTTGTCCGAATCGAACGGACGACCTACTGATTACAAGTCAGTTGCTCTACCAGCTGAGCTAAAGTGGCATATATTTGGTGACCCGTACGGGAATCGAACCCATGTCTCCGCCGTGAAAGGGCGATGTCTTAACCGCTTGACCAACGGGCCTGGTGAGCTATCCGCGACTCGAACGCGGGACAACTTGATTAAAAGTCAAGTGCTCTACCACCTGAGCTAATAGCCCAAATATATTGTACCGAAAAACAGTACTTGTATATATTACTATATTATTTGCGTTTTGTCAACTAATTTATCAAATTTTTCTAAGTTTTTTTATGAATTTATAAAAAATTAATTAACAAATGCTAAATAACAAAGTACAGAAATTTCCTACTTTAAAAAAAAGCATAAACTCCATACAAGATTTTATATGAAGTTTATTCTTTTCTAAATTATTTGTTTAGTTTTTCTACTAATTCTTCAACATCTATTCCATGAACTGCACAAGCTTCTTCTAAAGTTTCTGCTTGTGATGCTGGACATCCTAAACAATGCATTCCTGACTCTAATAAAATATCAGCTTTTTCTGGAGCATTTTCGATTATTTCTCCAATTTTTGTTGTTTTTTCTATTACCATATTATCCTCCTCAATTTTCAATATGCAATATTTTAACATATTTTTTCAAAAAAGTATAGACAAAAAAATTTTTTTATTGTATCATACCGCAAAAGGTGGTGATATTTTATAAAAATTTTAATTCATTTATTTTTTATTTCATTTTTCTTTAATATTTTTATCATTTTTTATTTTATTTATACTTTTTTTGATATTTTTATTTTTCAAAATACTCAAGGTTCCAAATTAAAATTAAGACAAAAAAATTTTTATGATTAGGAGGTTTTATGTTTCGTAGCATCATTAGTAATCGTTTCTTTTTTTGTTCACTATTTCTATTTTTGATGTCAATAATTTTTATTATTTTATTGTATCCAATTTATACCGCTGATTCAATTATATTTCCTTATTCCTTTTCTACGTTTGATATTGCTAATAAGTATCCCTTAATTTGGTTAAATCTAAAAAAAGCTTATATCATTTGTTTTATTATTTCAAATATTTTTATATCTAATACTATTTTTTCAACTTTTATAAAAAAATTAATTAATAAAAGAAAAATTTTACCAAAAAATCAAATTAAAGATAATGATTTTTATTTATCTGTAGGATATTCTTTAGAAAATAATTTAATAAAAATCCCACTAAAAAGTTTATATCAAAATATTCTAATCACTGGAACTATCGGAACAGGAAAAACTAGTTCTGCAATGTATCCTTTTACAGAGCAATTAATTAGTTACAAAAGTAATTATGAGGAAGAAAAAATTGGAATGCTCATATTAGATGTAAAAGGAAATTATTATAAACAAGTACGAGAATTCGCACAAAAACATAATAGGATAAATGATATAATAGAAATCAGTTTGAACAGTAATATTTTTTATAATCCACTTGATAAACCATTTTTAACCCCTTCAGTTTTAGCAAATAGATTAAAAACTATATTAACACTATTTTCCAAAAATAATTCAGAATCATATTGGTTAGATAAAAGTGAACAAGTACTTTTAGAAGCAATAAAATTTTGTAGACTATATAATAATTATTATGTGACATTTGAAGAAATTCACAAATTAATAACAGATTATAATTATTATCTTTCGAAAATTACTTTTCTCAAAAATTTATTTTTCTCTGGTAAATTTAATTCTTTGCAAGCATATGATTTGTTATCATCTTTAGATTTTTTTGAAAATGAATTTTTTAAATTAGATCAAAGAACTCTTTCTATTTTAAAATCCGAAATCAGTAGAATAACTAATCCATTTGTTTCAGATTATAGAGCATTAAAAACTTTTTCTCCTCCTAAGGAAAATCTCAATTTTCACGGTTTTTCTGATGTAATAAATAAAGGCAAAATAGTAGTTTTAAATATGAACATTGCTGAATATAAAAATCTTTCCAAAATAATTGCTGCTTATTTAAAATTAGATTTTCAAACAGATTCAATTTCTCGTATTTCTTCAGACTCTTTAAATAAAAATAGAACAATTTCTTTTATTTCTGATGAATTTCATGAATATGTTACATCAACAGATGCAGATTTCTTTGCTCTTAGCCGTGAATCAAAATGTATAAATATTATAGCTACACAAAGTTATACTTCTTTAATAAATACCCTTGAAAATCAAAATACTGCTAAAGTAATAATTCAAAATATTGTTAATAAATTATGGTTCAGAACAGATGATTCTTTTACAATAGAAGACATTCAAAAACAAATAGGAAAAGAAGATAAACAAAAATTTTCAAAAAGTATTTCAGAAAATTCAAAAGAATCTCATTATAACTATTTTACAAAAAAATTCAATTCATTAGATTCCAATCTTTCAGAAACTGTAAACACATATACTCAAACTGAATATATCTATGATACCAATTTTTTCACACAACAATTAGAAACTTTCTCTTGTTTAGCTTTTTTATCTAATGGATTTTCTGTTTCTAAGCCACAAAAATTAAGGCTTATACCTTATTTTCAAAAAGAAAAAAATTCTTTATAGAAAGGATGATTATATGATTTTAAGAAAAAAACTATATAAACTTATTATTTTTCTATTTATTTTTTACATTACTATTCCTTCTTATTCTTTTTGTGCTTATCCTGAATTAGTATCAAAACTAACGGATGCTTTTTTAAAAATAAATACATATCTAAAAGCTTTAGGTGGTCCTGCAGCTGCTACAGCTGTTGGAACAGGTCTATTTATAAAAAAATTTAGTTTTGGAGATGAAGAAAGAATTAGAATTGGAAAAAAACTTATAAAAACTGCTATATTTTCCTATGCTTTTTTACTTTGCACGGATCTTATACTATCTACAATTAAAATTGTTCTTTCTTTTTAAATGATAGGAGTCTTATATGGAAACAACTAATACTAATATAACATCAGCATTATCATCTAGTCTTAACTCTCTTTTTTCTAACCTTTTTTCTTCTTTAGATAATAATTTATATGCTGTTCTTGACGATTTAACTTTTATTGATACAAATATTTATGATAATAAATTTTTTTCAATTTTAACATCTAATTCTCCAACATCTGGTATATTATTAATATCTAATTCATTAGTTTTTGGATTTTTAATATTTTTCACTATAAAATTAATATTATCCAATTTTTGTATTATTAATAATTTAGAAAGTCCTTCTCATTTTATTTTTAAATTAATTATTTGTACACTTTTAATGAATTTTTCCTTTTATCTTTGTAAATTATTAATATCTTTTAATTCTATCTTATCTTTGTCTATTCGCTCCTTAGGAGAAGATATTTTTGATATAAGTATTAACTTTTCTACTTTAGTAGATAAAATTAATACTATACTATTATTTAATTCTTCAATTGACATATTTTCTCTAGATGGTATTTTAAAAAGTATTATTTCTATTGGATTTTTTAATTTAACTTTTTCCTATTCTTTACGATTTATTATGATACAAGTTTTTATTTTGATATCTCCTTTTGCAATTTTATCATTATGTCATAACTCTACTTCTTTTTTATTTAAATCATGGATACGATGTTTTTTATCTTTACTATTTCTTCAAATTTTAATTTCAATTATTTTATTAGCAACGTTCACTATTTTGCCTTCTTATTCCAGCTTACTCTCTAAGTTCTTATACATAGGTTCTATTTTTGCACTTATAAAAGCTAATACTTATATAAAAGACTTATTTGGTGGAGTAGGAATAGATTTGCAAACTAATATTTCAAGTATATCTCCAAGAATTTAAGGAGGGATTTTATGTTTTTTATAATTCCTAAAAATTATAATTTAAAGCCAAAACTATTAGGCTTATTTGATTATTCTACTGCTATCCTAAATATTATTATTTTTTTCGCTATAATTTTATTTTCAAATTTAATTTTTTCTAGTATAAAAATTAAGCTTTTCATTGTTATTACTTTTTATTTTCCTTTCTTTCTTTTTAGTTTAGTTGGTTTCAATCATGAAAGTTTTATTTATGTTTTATATTACATTATAAAATTTATTTATAACAGGAAATTTTATTTATATAACAAGAATTAAAATATTGTAAAACTCTCCTTAAAATGATATAATACAACAAAGTATTTATATATTTTTATAAGGAGACTTTACAATGAAATTAGAAAAAAACGATTTACCAATCATACTTTCAAATACTGAAATTCCAGATTTATTTTTTACAGAATATTTTACTCAAGCAAATGGAGATTATATAAAAGTATATTTATACTTAAATTTTATTTCTAAATATAATAAAGAAGTAAAACTAAATGATTTATCAAAAAAATTGGCATTACCTATTTCTACTCTTCAAGATGCTATAAAATATTGGGAAAATTTAGAATTAATTACGAAAAAAAGTACAGGATATGTTGTAAATAATATACAAGAAATGGAACTACATAAATTATATACACCAAAAATATCTTTATCTAAAGAAGATATTGAAAAAAATTCAAAAGATCAATATAGAGCAAAGGCAATCGAAACAATCAATACAACATTTTTCCAAGGTATTATGACTCCTTCATGGTACAATGATATAGATTTATGGTTTAAAAAATATTCTTTTGATGAACAAGTTATGTATTCTCTTTTTAAATATTGTTTTGACCGTTCTGCTCTTCATAGAAATTATGTACAAACAGTTGCTGATGCATGGTCAAAAAATAATGTAAAAACTTATTCAGACTTGGAATCATACTATGAAAAGCAAGAAAAATTATCTACTATAAAAAAATCTATTTCATCAAAGCTTAGACTTTCTAGACCTCTTACTCAATTTGAAGAAGCTTACATTGAAAAATGGACTGTTGATTTTAATTATTCCTTAGATATTATAGATATTGCTTTAAAAAAGACAACTTCAAAAGCAAATCCAAGCTTTGATTATATAAATAAAATTATAACTGATTGGAATGATCATAATTTAAAAACGACAACGGATATTCAAAATTATTTATCTTCTCAAAAACAAAAAACTCAAAGTATTAAAGAACTTGAGAAGAAAACTAATTACAATAATTATCAATCTAGACAATATGATGATTTTGAGTCTTTATATGCAAATACTCAAAATTAAAGAAAGGAAAAGAAATGGCAAATACAACTTTAAAGGATTTACTAAAAGAATATGAGCAAAAAAAACTTAAAGCTGAATTAGATTTTGAAAATAAAAAGATTTCAATTTATTCAAAAGTTCCAAAACTTAAAGAACTAGATGATACTATTAATTCATATGCTTTAAAAGAAATGAAGTCAATGCTAATAGGAAATTCTTCTAATCAAAATTTAGATTTTTTTAAGCAACAAATTAATTCTTTAAAAAAAGAAAAAGAAAAACTTTTACAAGATAATAATATAGATTTAAATTCTTTTAAGCCAATTTATGAATGTCCTATATGTAATGACACTGGTTATATTTTCAAAGGAAATAAATCTTTTCTATGCAACTGTATTAAGCAAAAAATGTTTGATATAGAATTCAATAAATCAAATATTTTTAATATTGAAAAAGAAAACTTTTCAACATTTAATTTAAACTTTTATTCTGATGAAGAAAACTTTGAAAAATACAAAGAAAAAATATCTCCAAGAAATAATATTATAAGAATAAAAGAAATTGCTAATAATTTTATTAAAAATTTTAATAATTCCGATGAAAAAAATTTATTATTTACTGGAAATACTGGCCTAGGAAAAACTTTCCTATCAAATTGTATTGCAGCTGAAATTTTAAAACAAGGAAAAACTGTTTTATATCAAACTGCTCCTAATATGCTTGATGCTATTATTGATTATAAATTTGGAAAAAATAATATGTCATATGATATATACGATAATATATTAAATGTGGATTTATTGATAATAGATGATTTAGGAACTGAATGTATGAATAGTATGAAATTCACTGAATTATTTAATATTATAAATTCTAGATTATTAAATCAAAATAATCATATAACAAAAACTATTATTTCAACAAACTTAACTCTTAAAGATTTACACGATAATTATGATGGTAGAATTTTTTCAAGATTTATAGGAAATTACAATATTTGTAAATTTTTCGGTGATGATATAAGATTCATAAAAAAGCGGAACTAAGATTTCCTAACAAATGCAAATTTTAAGGAAATCTAAGTTCCGCCATAATTATCTTGTACAGAAAGTTCTCCTACCAGGAGAACTTTCATACAATATAAATAAATAAATAAGGATTTCTATAATAAATAGAAATCCTTATTTTTTATATTTTTTATTTATATTCTTTTATTTTTCCTCTTCAGCTTCTATTATTTCTATGCTAACAACTTTTCCATCATTAGTTCTCATAAGAGTTACACCTTGTGTTGATCTACCTAAAACGCTAATATCTTTTACTCTTATTCTTATTATTGTACCTGTATCTGTAATCATCATAACATCTTCGTCTTCTGTTGCAATTTTTACACCAACAATATTTCCTGTTTTAGGTGTTATTTTGTATGTGATTACACCTTTTCCTCCTCTTGCTTGAACTCTATATTCATCTAGATCTGTTCTCTTTCCAAATCCATTTTCTGTTATTGCTAATAAAGTTGCTTTACTTCCAGATATTATAGATTCCATTCCTATAACTTCATCATCGTCATCTAATCTTATACCTATTACACCTTGAGATACTCTTCCTAATGGTCTAACATCTTTTTCATCAAAAGTAATGCTCATTCCATTTTTTGTAACTAATACAACATTATCTTCTCCATCTGTAAGTCTAACATTTATTAATTCATCATTTTCTTTTAGATTAATAGCTTGTAATCCATTTTTTCTAGTTGTATCATATTCTTTTAAAGCTGTTTTCTTTATTGTTCCACCTTTAGTTGCCATTAATAGATACTTACCTTCTGCAAAGTTCTGAATTGGTATAACAGCTGATATTTTTTCTCCACTTTCTAAAGCTAATAAATTTACAATAGCTGTTCCTTTCGCTGTTCTTCCTGCTTCTGGAACTTCATATCCTCTTAATCTATATACCTTTCCTAGATTACTAAAGAATAAAATAGTATCATGAGTTGAAGCTGTAAATATTTTCTTTACGAAATCTTCTTCTCTTGTTGCTATTCCTGTTATTCCCTTTCCGCCTCTTCTTTGACTCTTATAAGTATCAACTGGCATTCTCTTTATATAACCGAAATGAGTTAAAGCTAATACAGTTTGTTCTTCTTTTATTAAATCTTCAACCTCAAATTCTCCTTCAGCTGCAACTATTTTAGTTTTTCTTTCATCTCCGCATTTTTCTTTGATTTCAAGCAATTCTTCTTTTATAATTTCAAAAACTAATTTTTCGCTACCTAAAATTGCTCTTAATCTTTCTATTAATTTCATTAATTCGTTATATTCTTCTTCAATTTTTTCACGTTGCAATCCTGATAAAGTTTTTAATCTCATGTCTAGTATTGCTTGTGCTTGAATTTCAGAAAGTCCGAATCTTTCCATTAATCTTTCTTTAGCATCATCATATGCAGATCTAATAATATTTATAACTTCATCTATATTATCTAATGCTATTTTTAAACCTTCTAATATATGTGCTCTAGCCTCTGCTTTTTCTAATTCAAATTTTGTTCTTCTAATAACAACTTCTTTTCTATGCTCTAAATAATATTCCAAACATTGTCTAAGCGTTAATATTTTAGGTTCACCATTTACTAAAGCTAATAAAATTATACCAAATGAATTTTGCATTTGAGTATATTTGTATAATTGATTTAAAATAACTTGAGGATTTGCATCTCTTTTTAATTCAATTACAATTCTTACTTTAGCTTTTCTATCTGATTCATCTCGAACATTTGAAATTCCTTCTATTCTTTTATCTTTGCATAAAGAATCTATATCTTGTATTAATTTTGCTTTATTTACTTGATATGGTAAAGAAGAAACTATTATTCTTTGTTTATTTCCAGACATTTCTTCTATTTCTGCTTCTGCTCTAACTGTTATCTTTCCTTTACCTGTAGTATAAGCTTGTCTTATTCCTTCTAGTCCTAAAATTATACCTTCAGTTGGAAAATCTGGACCTTTTATTATTTTCATCAAATCTTCATCTGTAACTTCATCTTCATCTATAATCTTTATTATTCCATCTATAACTTCATTTAAATTATGTGGAGGTATATTAGTAGCCATTCCAACCGCAATACCTGAAGAACCATTTATCAACAAAGCTGGTAATTTAGCTGGTAATACTGTTGGTTCTTGAAGTCTATCATCATAATTTGGCATAAAATCAACTGTATTTTTTTCTATATCCGCAAGCATATAATTAGATATCTTAGCCATTCTTGCTTCAGTATACCTCATAGCTGCTGGTGAATCTCCATCTATAGATCCAAAGTTTCCATGTCCATCAATCAATGGATATCTCATAGAAAAATCTTGTGCTAATCTTACCATTGCATCATAAACAGAAGAATCCCCATGAGGATGATATCGTCCTAAAACAGATCCTACTGTATTAGCACATTTTCTGTATGGTTTATCTGATGTTATTCCATCTTCGTACATAGCATATAAAATTCTTCTATGCACTGGTTTTAAACCATCTCTAACATCTGGAAGAGCTCTAGCAACTATAACGCTCATTGCATAATCTATGTAAGATGTTTTCATTTCTTGTTCTATATCTCTAACAATTATTTTTTCCTCTTGTTTTTCTTCCATGAAAATTTACCTCTTTCCTTTATATTTACATTGTAATTATACTTTAACCTACGGAAATATGCAAGAAAAAAGAAAAATAATTTGTTATTGATTTAATTTTTTTATTAACTCTTTTTCTATTTCTGATAAATTAAATTCTCCATTTTTACTGTTAATTAAATTATGTATATTTTCTATTTTATTAATCTCTTTATTGTTTTTTTCAAAAGGAATCATATTTTCATTTTCTTTTTTTATTTTTTCAAATTCCTTGCACATTTTCGCAAAATTTTCTTCTTCGTAATATTTTTGCCAATTATTTATGTATTTTTCTATTTTATTTGAAGACTCTATCTGTTTTGAAAAATCAGCTTCTAACTTATTTGATAAAGTATCTAAAATATCATTTTTTTCCTTTTTTATTTTTTTAGCATTTTTCTTTGTTAAAGTACCTTTTTCTTCTATTACATCAATAACTTCTTCTAATTTTTTTGATATTTTATCTATTAAGCCTCCTTTTTCAATTGTTTCTTTTACTTCTGAAATACTTTCAAATTTTTCTGTTGATATATTACTTATTTTTCTTCCTACATCAATTGCTGATTTTATTGCTTTACTTATACCATCTTTTAATCCATTTTCTAATATTTTATCTTTTAAACTTATAACTTCATTTTCAAAAAAATCCGGCAAAATTATTTTTAATCCTATGTCTAATGATGTATTAACTATTTTTCCTATTGATGTTTCTAAAAACTTAGTTTGCTTATTTTCAATACCTTTATCATTTTCTACTTTTTCTAAAGAGATTTCTTGTGTTTTTTCTAAATTCATTATATCCTTCTCCTTTAAAAATATATTGTTTTCTATCGAGCAAAATTTTCTTTAAAATTATTTTATATTTATTTTTTAGAAATATTGAATATTTAATATTTTTCATATTTTTATTTATAAAATCATTGTATTTTGTACTATACTTTATTTCTCCAACTATTTTATTTTCATAAAAAATTTTTCTATTTATTTCCCTATCAATCGAATTTTTATTTATCTTATTTATTACTACTTTTATTTTTTCATTATTTATATTCCAATTTTCTTTATATATTTTTAATAAATTCATTGATTTTTTTAATTCTAATAAATTTGCTTCCAATAAAAATATAATGCAATCGCTATATTCAAATATTTTTCTTGTAATATCAAAAAAAGTTTCTGAAGATGTATCTATAATTATGTATTCATAATTATTTTTTTCTCTATCAATTATTTCTATAATTTTTTCAAAATTTATTTTACATTCATTACTACAATACATTTCTTCTATTGATATTAAATCTATTTTTTTATTAATGTTAATAATTTTTTCTTTTCCTTTTTTCACTCCAAATATTGTATGTATTGAATTATTTAAGAAATCAAAATCTACTATTAAAATTTTTTTATCTAAAGCTTTTGCAAAATTTGCTGTAAAAATACTTTTGCCAGTTCCATTATTTCCTGCAATACTAATTATTTTTATATTTTCTTTTATTTTCAAATCTTCTTTTTTATTATTATTTCTATTATCACATTCTTTTATTATATAGTTGGTCTTTAAAATTTCTTTTTCTATATTTTTAAATACATAATTATTTATTGCTATATATTTAACATATTCATCTTCATATTTTAATTCTTTTTTATCTTTTACTAAGAAAATTATCAAAATATTTTTATTTATCTCTTTTATTCTTTTTATAAATTCTTTTATATTTTCGATTAATAATTTTTCACTATTTATAATGATACAATCAATTTCATTTTTATTTTCTAAACATTCAAAAATTCCATCTTCATACAATATATCATTACATAAAATTTCACATGGTATTTCATCTTTTATTCTTCTATATAATTTTTCTATTCCAATTGCAGTTACTATTTTCATTTTTACTCCTTCTCCATAACCCTTTTTTCAAAATCATCTACTACATTATTTAATAGTACATGATTATCTTCTAAAAAAATTAAACATTCACCTTTTTTTAAATTTTTAATTTCTATTTTTTCTAAATTTGATATATTAGTATATTCAGATAAAATCTTTATATTTTCTTCTTCTAGAGCAAAAAAACATTTTATACTAGAATTATTTATGATACTTTTACCATAATTTCCATTTTCTAAACTAAACAAATCAGATATATCTTGTGTTATGGCAATTGCACTTCCTCCATATTTTCTTATTGTCTTAAATATTTTATAAATAAAGCTCGCTACTTCTTTATTTGATGTTACTCCTATTAATCTCCAAATTTCATCTAGATATATAGATTTTTTCTTTTTTCTATCTTTTTTTATCTTGTCCCAAAATAAATCAGTAAAAATATACATTCCATATTTTAAATTTTCTTCACCTAAATCATAAATATCTGCAACAATTAAATTATTATTTAATTCTACATTTGTATAATTATTAAAAAATTTTAAACTTCCTTTTATAAAAGGTTGTAATTTTTTCTTAAACTTTTCATTCTTTTTGCTTTCTCCAAAACAATTATATAAATCTTCTATTTTTGGCATATCAAATGTTGTTTTAAATTTTTTATTAGAATCATATAATGAATCGTCATCAAAAGTAATTCCTTTTTTCTTATAACATTTAATTATTGCTTCTTCTATTGTTGACTTTTCTTCTTCATCTATATTTCCAAAAATTAAATAAAAAAATCCTAATAATTTATTTAATTTATTTAATAAAAAGCCTTGTTCTTCATCTTCAATACTATCTTCTCTTATATCGAATATATTTATAAAAGTATTTGAAGTCGGTCCTATTTTTAATAGCATACCATCTAAGTTTTCGCATAACACATCATATTCTCTTTCTGGATCAATAACATATTGTTCTATTCCCATAATTCTATTTCTTAAAATCATTGTCTTTGCAAAAAATGATTTTCCAGAACCACTTATTCCAAAAATACATATATTAGAATTTTTATACTTTTTCCCATCATATTTATCTACAAAAATTAAAGAATTATTTTTTATATTTTTACCTAATAAAATACCTTTTTTATCGAATATGGAACTTGAAAAGAATGGATATGTTCCTAATAATCCACTTGTTAAAGCATTTCTTTTCGCTACTAGTTTTATATCTTTATTATTAATAAAAAATGGTAAATTATTAGAATATATCTGTTCTTGTCTAAAGAAACTTCTTTTAGTTTGAATTCCACTGCTTTGTGCTATTCCTTCAATAATATTAAGATTATTTTCCAATTCTTTAATATTCTCATTATATACAATCAAATAAATATAGAAAAAATATAATTCTTCATTATTTACTTGAATTTCTTTTCTTATATATTTAGCATCATTATATGTAAAAGCTGCTATATCTATTTCTTCATTATTAAAACTTTTTTCTTTGATATCTACTCCTACATTTCCTATACTATTTGTAAGTTCTCTAATAATTTTATATGAATCCTGTTTTTCATAAAAAATTGATAAATTAATATTAAAATCATTATCTATTATATTTTTTAATATTAAATTTTTATTTTCTCTGTTATAATCTACAAAAATAATTCCTGAATAAAACAATCCATCTATTTCTATATATCTAGGATTTTTTGTATTTACATATGATGGACTTATATAGTCTTTAATATCTGTCATGCCTTCTTTTATATCATTTTCTATCATATAATCTCCTTGTTTACATTT
The DNA here is from genome assembly GCA_947581825.1 of uncultured Clostridia bacterium. Taxonomy (GTDB): domain Bacteria; phylum Bacillota; class Clostridia; order TANB77; family CAG-508; genus CANPVP01. The sequence goes on from CANPVP010000006.1 coordinate 67,579, forward strand.
AAATATTTTCTTGTATTAAAAAAAGAATATATTACTTCTTTTATTTCTTCTTTTGATATTTCTTCCACCTCATTTCCACACCTTATTAAGCAATTTTTTATTTTTAAATATTTATCTTTTAATTCCTCCATAATTATTTCTTCGTCTTTAAAATCATTATTTTCTTTTTTTATTACTATATAAAAATTTTTAGATGATGATTTGCTTTTTATATTACTATCTTCTATATAATTTATATATTTTCTTCTTAACTCATTTATTTTTTCGTTATCATCTTTTTCAATTTGTTCTTTTACTAAATTTACTATTGAAGATATATTTTCTTTTTTACTTTGAATTAAAATTTGAATATCAAAATTACAAGTCTTTAAAAAAGTTTTATAGGCTTCTAATATACTCTCTTGTTCAAAATCAGTTTTCATAAAAAAATTAATTGGTAATACTTTTATTATTTTTATATATTTTTGATTTTTTAACAGTACTATTCCATTATCTAAAATTTTAATAAAATTCAACCAATTTTGAACAGAGCAAATCTTGGTATTTTTTTTCAACTTTTTCTCCTTTCTTATTTATTTATATCTAAATGGATTTTTATTTTAGAAAAAATTTGTTTAGAAAAAAATTTTTTTGAATTAAATCTTTGTTTATAATAACATAAAACACCAAAAAAGACAAATTATTTTCATCGACTTTTTTCGACACAAAAAAAGTGTTTCATAAAATGAAACACTTTTTTTATATAAATTTTTATCTATATATCTAAATTTTTTACATATTTTGCATTTTGTTCTATAAAAGCTCTTCTAGGAGCAACATCATCTCCCATTAGAATATTAAATATTTCATCTGCTTTTATTGCATCTTCTAATTTTACTTGAACTAGAATTCTCGTTTCTGGATTCATAGTTGTATCCCATAATTGTTCTGGATTCATTTCTCCTAAACCTTTATATCTTTGAATTCCAGTATTTTCTCTACCTACTTCTTTTAATTTTTCTTCTAATTCTTCATCACTATAACAATATATATCTTTAATTCCTTTTTTTGAAATTTTATATAATGGTGGTTGTGCTAAATAAACATTTCCATTTTCTATTAAAGGTCTCATGTATCTAAAGAAAAATGTTAATAATAGAGTTCTAATATGTGCACCGTCAACATCAGCATCAGCCATTATGATAACTTTTCCATATCTGATTTTACTAATATCAAAATCAGCACCTATTCCTGCTCCTATAGCTATTATTACAGGATTTAATTTATCATTTCCATATATTTTATCAGCTCTAGTTTTTTCCACATTTAGCATCTTTCCCCACAAAGGTAAAATTGCTTGAAATTTTCTATCTCTTCCTTGTTTTGCACTACCTCCAGCTGAATCTCCCTCAACAATATATACTTCACATTCTTCAGGATTTTTACTGCTACAATCTGCTAATTTTCCTGGTAATGTTGTTGTTTCCATATTTGATTTTTTTCTAACTAATTCTCTAGCTTTTCTTGCTGCTTCTCTTGCTCTTGATGCACTTACACATTTCTCTAAAATAGCTTTAGCAACTGATGGATTTTCTTCTAGAAAAGCGGATAATTCTTCATTTAAAGCACTCATTACAATTCCTGTAACTTCACTATTTCCTAATTTTGTTTTAGTTTGTCCTTCAAATTGAGGTTCTTTAACCTTAACTGAAATTACAGCTGTAATACCTTCTCTTATATCTTCACCTTGTAAATTAGGATCTTTTTCTTTTAATAAATTATGGCCTCTTGCATAATCATTAAAAACTTTAGTTAAAGATCTTTTAAAACCTTCTAAATGTGTTCCACCTTCTATTGTATTAATATTATTAACAAAACTATAAATACTTTCAGAATATGCTGTTGTATATTGTATAGCTATTTCAACAGGAACTTCATCTTTATTTTTTTCTATATATATAGGTTGTGCATTAATTTTTTCTTTATTTCTATTTAAGTATTCAACAAAAGAATTTAATCCTCCTTCGAAACAAAAATCTGCTTTTTTTGTTTCTTCTCCTCTTTTATCTTCTATTTTTATTCTTAATCCTTTTGTTAAAAATGCCATTTCTCTAAATCTATTTTCTAGAACTTCATATTCATATTCTAGAGTTTCAAAAATAGTACTATCTGCTAAAAATCTAACTGTTGTACCTGTTTCGTTAGTTTCTCCTATTTTTTCTAGTTTTTTTACAGTTTTTCCTCTCTCAAAAGACATTTTATAAATTCCGCCATCTCTTTTAATAGTTACTTCTGTCCATTCTGATAAGGCATTTACAACTGAAGAACCTACTCCATGAAGACCTCCAGAAACTTTATAACCACTATCTCCACCAAATTTTCCTCCTGCGTGAAGAACTGTATAAACTGTTTCTGCTGCTGATAAACCAGTCTTTTTATGTATTTCAACAGGAATACCTCTACCATCATCTTCTACACATATTATATTTCCAGGTTCTATAACTACATTTATATTTTTACAATATCCAGCCAAAGCTTCATCTACTGCATTATCTACTATTTCATATACTAAATGATGTAAACCTCTTACAGAGACACTTCCTATATACATTCCTGGTCTTTTTCTTACTGCTTCTAGACCTTCTAAAACTTGTATTTGATCTGCACCATATTTATGCTCATACTTTTCCATACAAACCTCCTAATTTTACATCCTTTTCATTATATATTTTTTTTATAAAAAAAATCAATACTTTTATTTTAAACTTTTCTTTTTTGTAAAGTAATTGTTGATATATTAGATAAATAATTTTTAATTTCTTTATTCTTTTCTGTAATAACTATACTCTTTATTTTACTCTCTTCAAATTCTTTTTTATTGATTATATTTTTTTCAATATTTTCATCTAATATTTTATAATCAAAAAAACCTATAACATCTTTAAAATTTACTATATTACTATTTCCAATATGTATATACATATTTATTATAGTACTCCTTCCTAACAATTAAATTATTTTACCATTTTCTACCTTAAAAAAAGTTGTTTCTTCTTGTGCTTCTATTTTTTCTGTACACGTTATTATTACTTGCGTTTTTTCAATATTTTCAAAGAACATTTTTATTCTATAATTATCAAGTTCTGACATAAAATCATCTAATAATAATATTGGTAATTCTCCGGTTTCATCTTTTACTATTTCCATTTCACACATTTTTAAAGATAAAATTACAGTTCTATTTTGTCCTTGTGATCCATATACATTTACTTTTTTACCATTAATGAAAACTTCAAAATCATCTCTATGAACTCCTTTAGTTGTATATCCTTTTTTTATATCACTTTGTCGTTCTTCTTTTAGTCCTTTTAAATATTCATCCTTATCTTTACAATCAGAAATAAATTTTATTTCTATATTTTCTTTTCCATTAGTTATTTTGGAATGTTTTTCATTAATTATACTTTTTATTTTTTCAATATATTCAAATCTATATTCATATATTTTTTTTGAACATTCTGCTAAATTTTCATCCCAAATATCTAACAACTTTTCATCTTTATTCTCAAATCTTATTTGTTTTAAATATTTATTTCTTTGTTCTAAATTTTTTAAATATAAATTCATACAATAAACATAATTAGGTTTTAATTGGCTTATCATAACATTCAAAAATCTTCTTCTAGAAGCTGGTCCTGTTTTTAATATATTTATATCATCTGGATAAAATAATACAACGTTAACATTTCCTAATAATTCACTAAGTCTTTTTATTTTTATTCCATTTATAAATATTTCTTTTTTTTCATTTATTATTGTTTTTATGCTTCCTTCTCTATCTTCTTTTTCATAAAAAATTTCTACTATTGTCTCTTCTTTATTATCTTTTATTAATTCTTTATCTTTTTTTGCTCTAAAAGATTTTCCAAAAGCTGATAAAAAAATTGCTTCTATAATATTAGTTTTACCTTGTGCATTCATGCCATATATAAGGTTTACACCGTTTTTTTAAATTAATTTTTTCATCATCATAATTTCTAAAATTAGTTAACTTTAATTGTTTTATGTACATTTTATATCCTTTATTCTTTAATTCTTATTGGTAAAATCATATACTTATAATCATCACCATCTATAGGTCTTATTACACTTGGTGAAATACTTGAGCCAAAATCTATATATATTTCTTCATCATCAATTACTTTTAATGCATCTAAAAAATATCTTGGATTGAATCCTGCTTCTAAATTTTTACCTTCTGTTTCAACAAAAATTTCTTCTTTAGCGTCACCTGTTTGATTTGTACAAGAAATAGTTAATTTTCCTATATCTATATTTAATTTTACTGGATATTTTTTTTCTTTTTCTATAGCTGATGATGATATTAAACTAATTCTTTCAAAACATTCTTGCAATTCTTTTTTATTAACTTTTATTCTAGTTTCCCAAGTATCTGGTATTACATTATTATAATTTAAAAATTCTCCATCAAGTAGCCTTGTTACTATTTTACAATTTTCCATTTCAAACAAAGCTTGATTTTTAGAAACACCTATTTTTATATTATCAAATGTATCAGAAATAATTTTATTAACTTCATTTAAAGTTTTACCTGGTATTACAGCTGAAAAACTATTTACACTTTTATCTAAAAAATTCTTTTTCCATCCTAATCTAAAACCATCTACTGCAACAACATTTAATTTATTTTCATTTATTTCAAATAGACATCCTGTAAAAATTGGTCTATTTTCTTCTATACTAACTGCAAAAATTGTTTTTCTTATCATTTCTTTTAAAGTTTTTTGTTCTAAATCTATTGAATTTTCTATATTTATTTTTGGTAATTCAGGAAATTCATTTGGATTCATTGTTGCTAATTTATATAAAGAACCTTCACATTCTATAACTAATAAATTTTTATCATTTAAAGTTATATTTATTTCTGTATCTGGTAATTTTTTTATTATTTCACAAAACATTATTGCATTTACAACAGTTGAACCTTGTTGTATAACATTACATTTTGTTATATATTCTATTCCTATTTCTAAATCATAAGTTGTTAATTTTATATTATCATCATTTGTTTGTATTAGTATACATTCTAATATTGGCATTGTAGTTTTAGAAGCTACTCCTTTTATTACGGAATTAATAGCTTTCATTAAATTTTCTTTTTCACAAACAATTTTCATTTAAAAAACTCCTTTTAATAATATATAAATATATTTAATAGTAATAATAATAAGTATTGTGGATATTGTGGAAAACTATGTTCATTACCTACATACGTAAAAAAATAAATGTTGATAAGTTAGTGGAAAATTTTATAAAATATTAACAATAAAAAATTTCTTTTGTGGAAAATTGAATTATCAACACATTATATACATTAAATTAACAATGATATGTGAATAACTAATACAGCTGTTCCGTAAGTAGAAATACACTTTTCTTATAACAAACATTATTTTTACAAACAATAATTTTAAAAAATATAATTTTTTATTTATTTTTCTATTGTTCTTGAGATAAAATAATTTTTTTCACACTTTCCACAATTAATTTTGTATTATTATTTTCTTTTAATTCAGTTTCAATTTTATTACATGCATGCATAACTGTAGTATGATCTCTTTTTCCAAAATTTTGTCCTATTTTTATAAAAGGCATATTTGCTATATCTCTGCATAAGAACATTGCAATTTGTCTAGGGTAAGCAATATCATTTGACCTTTTTGAACTTTTTAAATCCTTTACATCCAAATTAAAATATTTAGCAACTACTTCTTGAATATAGTCTGCGGAAATAATTTTTTCTTTTTCGGAAATCATATCATTAACCGTTTTTTCAGCTAGTTCAAATGTTATTGGTCCTTTAGTTAAAGATGAAGTAATCATCAATTTTTTTATAATTCCTTCTAATTCTCTAATATTAGAATCAACTTTTGTTGCTATATTAACTAAAATATTATCATCAATTAATAATTTTTCTTGTTCTATTTTTTTTCTTAAAATAGCTAAACGAGTTTCATAGTCAGGCTTAGATATATCTACCATAAGCCCCCATTCAAATCTTGATTTTAATCTATCATCAAAATTTAAATCTTTTGGAGGTTTATCACTTGACATAACAATTTGCTTTACATCTTCATGAAGTGAATTAAAAGTATGAAAGAATTCTTCTTGACTATTATCCTTACCAGCTATAAATTGAATATCATCAATTAATAAAACATCTATATTTCTATATTTATTTCTAAAAGAATCTATCTTTTTTTCTTGTAATCCATTAATAAAATCATTGGTAAATCTTTCAGAAGTAACATATAAAACATTTAAATTATTATTTCTTCTCAAAATTTCATTACCGATTGCATGCATTAAATGCGTTTTTCCAAGACCAACACCACCATATAAAAATAATGGATTATAAAGTGTTGCTGGTGATTCGGCAACAGCTAATGCAGCTGCATGTGCAAATCTATTGCTATTTCCAACTATATAATTTTCAAAAGTATAATTTGGGTTTAAAGAATTTTGTGAATTACTTTTCTTTGGATTATTATTTTGAGAAAAATCATTAAAATTAGTATAATTATCTGAATTAATTATCTTTTGTGAATCATCATGAACAATGATAGAAACATTACAATCTTGCTTAGTAATAAAATTAAAAGTATTTTTTATTAATGGCAAATGTTTACTAGTAATTGTATCTCTAAAAAATTCATTTTCAACTGATAAAATAATTTCATTACCAGTACGGCTTTCTATATTTAAAGGAACTATCCAAGTATTAAAAGCAATTTCAGTTAGTTCATTTTTTAATAAATCTTTAGCTGTATCTAGTAATTCTTGTAATTCATTTTGCATTATAATTTTCCTTTCGTATTAATTTATCTTATAATATCAAAAAAGGAAAAATAAAGTCAATAAAATTGTGGAAAAAAAAGATAATTATGTGGATAATTTTTTGAAATATAGAATTCCGTAAGAAAAAAATAAAAATACTTGACAGATTATAAATAAATAATGTATAATATTTTCATTGTAATATTGAGAATAAAAGCATTAGGGGGTGCAATATGAAAAGAACATACCAACCAAAAAACAGACAAGAAAAAAGAGAACATGGTTTTATGAAAAGAATGAAAACTAGAACAGGAAGAAATGTTTTAAAAGCTAGACGTTTAAAAGGTAGAAAAAAATTAAGTGCATAGTAAAAAGATAATATGTTGAATTTATTTTTTATATAAAATAGGGGAGGATTCAATTTATCCACTCCTATTTTTAACAAAAAAGAGTGTCGAAATGAATAAAAAATATACTTTGATAAAAAATTATGAATTTAGAAATGTTTTTAATAAAGGTAAATATTTTGGAAGCAATACTATTGAAGCAATAATAAAAGAAAACAATAGAAATTATAACAGAATAGGAATTGCTATAAGTTCAAAAATATGCAAAGCAGTAAAAAGAAATAAAATAAAAAGGCTTATAAGAGAAAATTATAGAAATAATTTTAAAGATATAAAAAAAGGTTATGATATAGTTTTCTTATGGAATAAAAAAATACCAGTAGAAATGGCTGAATATAATAAAATTGCTATTAGCATGAAAAAAATTTTTGAAAAAGCAGGAATTATATAAAAATGAAAAAAATTCTTTTATGGTTAATAAATATATATCAACAATATATTTCTAAAATAATTTCTTACTTTGGATTTAAATGTAAATATTATCCAAGTTGTTCAGAATATACAAAACAAGCAATTATAAAGTATGGAAGTGTAAAAGGTATTTTTTTAGGAATAAAAAGAATTTTAAAATGCAATCCATTTTCAAAAGGTGGATATGATCCTTTAAAATAAATTGGAGGAAAATTATGTTTTCAATATTAGCTAATATTTTTGGAAGTTTATTAGGATTTATTTATAATTTTATTGGAAATTACGGTTTATCTATAATTTGTTTTTCAGTAATTATAAAATTAATTCTTTTACCTATGTCTATTAAACAACAGAAAGCTATGAAACAAGCTAATAAATTGCAAGAAGAAATGAAAAAAATTCAAGACAAATATGGAAATGATACTGAAAAAATAAATCAAGAAGTGATGAATTTATATAAAAAAACTGGAATGAATCCTTTTTCAGGTTGTTTTATATCATTAATACAATTTGCTTTAATTATTTCTGTATTTGTAATGGTAAGAAGCCCGTTAACATATGTGAAAAAAATAGATAAAAGTACTATAGAAAAATATAATAATCAATTAAAAGAAATTAATAGTAATTATGATGCAAGATATCCAGAAATATCTATCCTAAAAGAATTTGGAAATCAAGATAAAAATATTTATATGAATATGGATTTTATAGGAATAGATTTAAGTTCAATACCTACGGATAATAATAATATAAAAACATGGATTATCCCATTTTTATATGTTATTACATCAATTTTAGCAATGAAACTTAATAATACAAGCAATAATGGAAATAATAAAGAAGAAAAGAAGAAAACAGAAGCTGAAGAACAAATGCAACAAATGAATAAAACCATGATGCTTTTTGTACCTATAATGTCAATATCAATAGCTATTATAGCTCCTTTAGGACTAACTTTATATTGGTTTATAAGTAATATTTTATCTATTATAGAAAGAATTTTTATAGGAAAATTTCAAAAACAACAAGAGGAGGTTGTATAATGGAAGAAACAACATATGTATACGAAGGAAAAACAACAACAGAAGCTTTAGAAAAAGGTTTAAAAGAATTAAATTTGAAGAAGAGTGATGTAGAGTATAAAGTAATTGAAAATGAAGAAAAAAGAAGTTTTTTTAGTATACTTACACCTAGAGTTGTTAAAGTAGAGATAAAGGTAAAAAAAGATAAAAACAAATCAGCAGAAAACGTGCAAATAAAAAAAGAAGTAAAACCTTTGAATGAAGAAGAAATTTTAAAAGGAAAAAAGAATTTAGAAGAATTCCTAGAAGGATTTTTAAAAACTTTACCAAGTGAAGATATAAAATATGAAATAAATAATACAAATGAATTTTTACAAGTTAATTTATCAGGTAGTGATTTGAATTATTTAATTGGATACAGAGGAGAGGTTTTAAATTCATTACAAACATTATATACAACAATAGCAAGCAAAGGAATTGAAAGAAAAATAAAAGTATCAGTAGATATATTAGGATATAGAGAAAAAAGAGATAAAACACTAGAAAATTTAGCTGATAAATTAGCCAAAAAAGTTGTTAGAGAAAGAAAAAAAGTGGTTTTAGAACCTATGTCATCTTATGAAAGAAAAGTAATTCATGAAAGATTACAAAATCATCCTAAAGTACAAACAAATAGTATAGGGGAAGAGCCAAATAGAAAAATAGTAATATCATTAAAATAAAATCGAAGTCAAAGTTCGAAAAAACAAGAGAAATGTCTTATGTTTAGTAACTTTGACTTTTTATATTATTATATAAAATAAAGGAGTTTTATATGGAAACAATAGTTGCAATATCTACATCTGCTGGAGTAGGTGGAATAGGGATAATTAGGATGAGCGGAGAAAAAAGCTTTGAAATTATATCTAAAATATTCAAAAGAAAAAATAATGATTTTAAAGCAAATACTATTAATTATGGAAAAATTGTAGATAACGAAAGTGGAGAAATAATAGATGAAGTATTAGTATCTTTCTTTAAATCTCCTAAAAGTTATACAACTGAAGATATGTGTGAAATAAATTCTCATGGTGGATATATAGTAATGCAAAATATATTGGATTTATGCATAAGAAATGGAGCAAGATTGGCAGAACCAGGAGAATTTACAAAAAGAGCTTTTTTGAATGGAAGAATAGATTTATCACAAGCTGAATCAGTAATAGATATAATTAATGCAAAAACAAATAAAGAAAGAGCAATGTCAATTAAAAATTTACAAGGAGAATTATCAAAAGAAATAAAAGAAATAAAAGAAATACTATTAAATATAATGGTAGATATTGAAGCAAATATAGATTATCCAGAATATGATGTAGAAGAAGTATCAAATAAAAAGGCAAAAGAAAATTTGCAAAAAGCAAAAGAAAAATTAAAAAAATTAGAAAAGAGTTTTGAAAACGGAAAATTAATAAAAGAAGGTATTAAAGTTGCTATAGTAGGAAGACCAAACGCAGGAAAATCATCTTTATTAAATGCTTTTTTAAGAGAAGAAAGAGCAATAGTTACAGAATATGAAGGAACAACTAGAGATACTATTGAAGAATTTATTTCAATAGAAGGAATACCTATAAAAATAATTGATACAGCAGGAATTAGAGAAACTAGTGAAAAGGTAGAAAAAATTGGTATAGAAAAGTCAAAAAAAATGATAGAAGATTCAGATTTTGTAATTGCAATTTTTGATAAATCAAAAGATTTAAATGAGGAAGATTATAAAATTCTGAAATTAATCAAAGAAAAAAAAGGTGTAATAGTATTAAATAAAAAAGATTTGAAAGAAAAATTAAAAATCGAGGACTTTAAAAATACAGGAAAAGATATTATTGAAGTTTCTATATTAAAAAGAGATGGAATAGAAAAAATAAGTGAAAATTTAATAAAAAAATTTAAAATAAATGAAATAAATATAGAAAATGAAACTATAATAACAAATTCAAGACACAAACAATTAATTATAGAAGCAAGTAAACAAATAGATAAAGCGATAGAAACAATAGATATAAATATGCCTATTGATATAATTGCAGTTTACATAAAAGAAAGCGTAGAATGCTTAAGCGAGATAACAGGAGAAAATGTTAGTGAGGATATAATATCTTCAATATTTAAAAAATTCTGTTTGGGAAAATAAAACAAAATGACAACAACAAGAATCGAAGTGTTGATATACTGACAGTAAAAAACTTGAATTGACAAAATGAAAAGCAAACAATACTTTGTGTTTCATGAAAAACAAGAAAAGAGGTAAAAAAATGAAGTATTATGCTGGAGATTATGATGTTGCAGTAGTTGGTGCAGGACATGCAGGATGTGAAGCAGCTTTAGCAACTGCAAGAATGGGATTAAAAACAGTAATGTTTTCAATTAGTTTAGAAGTAGTAGCAAATATGCCATGTAATCCAAATATAGGAGGTACATCAAAAGGTCACTTGGTTAGAGAAATAGATGCTTTAGGTGGTGAAATGGGAAAAAATATAGATAAAGCTTTTATACAATCTAGAATGTTAAATAAATCTAAGGGACCAGCAGTACATTCTTTAAGAGCACAAGCAGATAGAAAAAAATATCATATAGAAATGAAACATACTCTAGAGATGCAAGAAAAATTAGATATAAAACAAGCTGAAATAACAAGAGTAAATATTGAAAACGGAGAAGTAAAAAGTATAGAGACAAATATAGGAGCTGTTTACAATGTAAAAGCTGTAATTCTGTCAACGGGGACATATCTGAAAGGTAAAATTTTTATTGGTGAAGTTTCTTATGAGAGTGGTCCAGATGGAGTCTTTCCAGCAAATGAATTATCTAAATCATTAAAAGAAGCTGGAATAGAATTAGTAAGATTTAAAACAGGAACACCTGCAAGAGTTAGTAGAAAAAGTATAGATTTTTCAAAAATGGAAATTCAAGAAGGAGATGAAGATTATGAAATGTTCTCTTTCGAAAATAAACCTAAAGCTATGAAGCAAGAACCATGCTATCTAACATATACAAACGAAAGAACACATGAAATAATAAGAAAAAATCTACATAGATCACCTTTATATGCAGGAAAAATAGAAGGTACAGGACCAAGGTATTGTCCTTCAATAGAAGATAAAGTAGTTAGATTTGCTGATAAAGAAAGACATCAAATTTTTATAGAGCCTATGGGAATAAATACTGAAGAAATGTATGTTCAAGGAATGAGTTCATCTTTACCAGAAGATGTACAAATAGAAATGTATAGAACGATAGCAGGATTAGAAAATGTAGAGTTTACAAGACCTGCATATGCAATAGAATATGATTGTATAAATCCAACACAATTAAAATTATCTTTAGAATTAAAAAATGTATCAGGACTTTTCTGTGCGGGACAAATAAATGGAACGTCAGGATATGAAGAAGCAGCAGCACAAGGATTAATGGCAGGAATAAATGCAGGACGAAAATTACAAGGAAAAGAACCAATAATATTAGATAGAACAGATGCATATATAGGTGTTTTAATAGATGATATAGTAACAAAAGGAACAAATGAACCTTATAGAATGATGACTTCAAGAGCAGAATATAGATTATTATTAAGACAAGATAATGCTGATTTAAGATTAACTGATATAGGATATGAAATTGGATTGATTTCTGAGAGTAGATATAAAAAATTCTGTAAAAAAAGAAACTTAATAAAAAAGGAAATTAAAAGAATAGAAAGTGTAGTAGTAAAACCAACAAAAGAAGTTAATAAAATTCTTGAAGAAAATAATACAACAATCTTAAATAATGGTATAAAATTAAGTGAATTAATAAAAAGAACAGAACTTAGTTATGATAAGTTAGAAAAAATAGATATAAACAGAAAAAAATTACCAAAAGATGTTGTAAATGAAGTAGAAATACAATTAAAATATGAAGGTTATATAAAAATGCAAGAATCACAAGTGGCTAAATTTAAAAAGTTAGAGAAAAAAGCTTTAAGTGATAAAATAGAATATAGTAAGATTAAAGGGTTAAGTTTAGAAGCAAGACAAAAATTAGATAAGCAAAAACCACAATCAGTAGGACAAGCATCAAGAATATCAGGGGTTTCACCAGCAGATATATCAGTTTTATTAATTTATTTAGAGCAAGAAAAAAGAAAATAGGAGTATATATGGAATACGAAGAGTTTAAAAAGATTTTTAAAGAAGAAATAGAAAAAATAAATGAACCAATAAAAGAAGAACAAATAAAAAAATTTTATGAATATATGTTATTATTAAAAGATTGGAATGAAAAAATAAATTTAACAGCTATTACAGAAGAAAAAGATATTATAATAAAACATTTTATAGATTCATTAACAATAAATAAATATTTGAAAGATAATGAGAAAGTAATAGATGTTGGAACAGGGGCTGGCTTTCCTGGAATACCAATAAAAATTATAAACGATAAAATAAATATGGATTTATTGGATTCATTAAATAAGAGAATAAATTTTTTGAATGAAGTTAAAGAAAAATGTGAGATAGAAAATATAAATTGCATACATTCAAGAATAGAGGATTTTGCAATAAAAAATAGAGAAAAATATGATGTAGCTACTTCAAGGGCTGTAGCTAAATTAGCTGTATTATTGGAATACTTACTACCAGTAGTAAAAAAAGATGGGATTTGTATTTGTATGAAATCTAATAAAGCTGAAGAAGAGATAAAAGAGGCACAAAAAGCTTTAGAAATATTAGGAGGAAAAATAGAAAAAACAGAAGAATTTTTGTTACCAGGCACAGATATAGAGAGAACAATAATTATAGTAAGAAAAGTAAAAAATACTCCAGAAAAATATCCTAGAAAAGCAGGAATTCCTTCAAAAAAACCAATAATTTAGTAAGAATAAAAAAAGCGGAACTAAGATTTTCTAACAAATGCAAATTTTAAGAAAATCTAAGTTCCGCCATAATTATCTTGTACAGAAATTTCTCCTACTAGGAGAAATTTCTTACAATATAAAAATATTAAATTATATGTTAAAATTATTGACATATTAGTAATATTTTTATATTATTTATATATCAGATTTTTTTGTAGAAATTTTATATTTCAAAGAAAAAATAATGTTAGATAATTATGCAAATAGTACAAATTCTAAAGAAATTTTTATTTAGAATTTGTTAATTAGCTTTAATATTGGGGGGAGAAATTTGGGAAAAATAATTGCAATAGCAAATCAAAAAGGCGGAGTAGGAAAAACAACAACATCAGTTAATTTAAGTGCCGCTCTATCTAAAAAAGGTAAAAATGTATTACTAATAGATACAGATCCTCAAGGAAATGCTACAAGTGGTGTAGGAATAGATAAAAACAATGATAAATCTATATATAATGTATTAGTAGAAGATACTAAAATATCAGAAACAATATTAGAAACGGGAATAAAAAAATTACATGTATGTCCTGCAAATATTGATTTAGCTGGAGCAGAAGTTGAACTAGTTTCAATGGAAGATAGAGAAAAAAGATTATGTAATAAAATAGATGAAATTAAAGACAATTATGATTATATTATTATTGATTGTCCACCATCACTAGGATTAATAACTTTAAATGCTTTAACAGCAGCAAATAGTGTTTTAATCCCAATTCAGTGTGAATACTATGCTTTAGAGGGATTAGGTCAGTTGATAAATACGGTTAAATTAGTAAAAAAACATCTTAATACAGAGTTGGAAATAGAAGGAGCTCTGTTAACAATGCAAGATGCAAGAACAAATTTATCAAATCAAGTTATAAAAGAAGTTAATAAGTATTTTGAAGATAAAGTATATAAAACAATAATACCAAGAAATATAAAATTGAGTGAAGCACCAAGTTATGGAATGCCAATAACTGTATATGATCCTAGATCAAAGGGTGCTAAATTTTATGAAAAATTGGCAAAAGAAGTTTTAAAAAGAAACGACAATTTGCAAAAAGGCAAACATATGAAAATATAAAGAAAGGAGTTTTGTTATGACAAAAAAAACAGGTTTAGGAAAAGGTTTAGATGCACTATTTATAGGAAATGATACAAAAGAAGAAGTTGACATAAACAATAAAAATTTAATACATAAATTAAAAGTAATTGATGTAGAACCAAATAAAAATCAACCTAGAAGGCATTTTGACGAAGAAGCAATAGATGAATTAGCAGAATCAATAAAAAGATATGGTGTTATACAACCAATTATTGTTACCAAACAGGATAATTATTATGAAATAGTTGCTGGAGAAAGAAGATGGAGAGCTTCAAAAAAAGCTGGAATGACAGAAATACCTGCAATAATAAGGGAAAATGATGAAAGAAAAAATAAAGAAATATCATTAATAGAAAATGTACAAAGAGAAGATTTAAATGTATTTGAAAAAGCTACAGGAATAAAAGTTTTAATGGAAGAATATTCATTAACACAACAACAAGTGGGAGAAATTATAGGTAAAAGTAGAAGTGCTGTTGCAAATACAATAAGAATATTAAATTTAGATGAAAGAGTGTTAGAATTAGCAAAAGAAGGAAAATTAACAGAAGGGCATTGTAAAGCTTTATTAGCAATAGAAGACAATGAAAAACAATATAAAACGGCTTTGCATATGATTGATATAGGAGGAACAGTTAGAGATATAGAAAAAAAGGCACAACAAGCAAAGAAAATGCCAAAAAAAGCTCAACAGTATGAAGCCATATATCAAGATATAGAAAATAAGTTCCAATCTTTCTTCGGAACAAAAGTAAAATTAGATCCAGGAAAAAGAAAAGGAAAAATAGTTATAGAATATAGTTCAAATGATGATTTATCAAGAATATTAGATTTAATTAAATAAAGTTATTTATGGAAAAAGCTTTATAATAAATTAAAATTATTATAAAGCTTTTTTCTATATTGTAGGAATTTTCTCTTTCTAAGAAAGAGAAAATCTCCGTACATTTCTTAGATGTGCGAAATGAAATGAGCTACAGATAAGTTATACGGTGTAAGATAGTTATGCGAATGTTACAAATTCTTAATAACTTTTTTGTTATTTAGAATTTGTTAATCTGCTTTTTTATTAGTTTATAAAAACAATAAATAAAAATAAAAAAATAATAAAAATAATAAATAAAAAATAAAAATAAATAAATAAAAATAAATAAATAAAAAATAAATAAATAAAAAATAAATAAATAATAAATAAAAAATAAATAAATAATAAATAAAAAATAAATAAATAATAAATAAATAAAAAATAAATAAAAAATAAATAAATAATAAATAATTAATAAATAATTAATAAAAAATAAAATTAAATTTTAATTATTAAAAATAAGAATAGGAATTAATTGAAAAAATATAAATTAAATAAAATGAAAATAGTAGATAAATAATCTTATAAATAGTAATTAAATTTTTATAAAATGAAATGAATATAAATTCTTATTTAGTTTAATAGTAATAAACAATATAATGAATTATGTTAATTAAAAACAAGGGAGATCAAGTAAGAATTTTAATAAAAAAGTAAGAGTATTTAATCAAAAATTTTATAAAAATTTTTTAAAAAGTTTAGATAAAAAATACGAAAAAAAGTTTGTAAAATTTAAATAAGTTATTATAAATATAATAATACAAATTTAAATGAGAGAAAAGAATATAATAGAGTCAGTAAAAAAATAGTAGAAGTTTTTTATAAAAAATAACTTCTTTTTTTGTATCTTGAAATGAAGGAATGAGAAAGAAAAATAAAAAAATAAAATCAAGCGAAAAGATAGATATATCAATGCTTTAAGATTAATTTTTTGTATAAAATTTTTTAAGTTTTTTATACGAAAGAGATAAAATAAAAAAGAATCTATTTTGAGAGATAAACCAATTCTGAAAGTTAGAAAAAGCAAAAAGAGAGAGAGTAGAGAATTGGCTGAAGCATATTAATAAGAAATTTTTTACAGAAGTTAGTTGTAAAATTGAAAATAATAAATATTGTATTAAAGACAATAACAAGAAAAATTGTTAGCCGATGGGGACGTAGTTGGGTGGTAAAAAGATAGTAAAAAATTTGTAAAAATTTTTTTAGAATGGAAGTGTAAAAGGTAAAGATAAGAAAATGAAAAAGTAGTTACAAAAAATTATAATATAAAATTTGTAATGGAAAAAAGTGGAAGAAAAATATGTATAATTAAAAATTATTATATATAAAAAATGATGATATAAAATTGGAAAATTAAAAAAATGAAATTAATAAAAATATTATATAAATAAATTTTAATAAAAAAATAAAATTTATTGTTAATAAAAAAATAGAAAATTTATAAAAATAATAAATTAAAAAAAATTAATAAATCTAAAATCTAAAAATAAGATAATATAAGATAATAAATAAAAAATAATAAAATATAATTTATTAAAATTTTAAATTAAGATTTTGATAAGATTAAATAAAATAATTTAATAAAAATAGGATAATTAAAAATTATTTTATAAATTTAAAATTAAAAAAAATAAATATAAATTAAAAAAATATTAATAACAAATAAAAATAAGATATGAATAAAATTATTAAAATAATTATTAATAAAAAATAATTTATAAAAATAAAAAAAATAAAAATTATATAAATAAATAAAAACAATTAATATAAAAATTAATTATTAAATAATAAAATTAAAATATAAAATAAATAAAAAATTTTATAGGAGATTAAATGAGAAAAATTAAAAAATAAAAAAATGTAATAAAAAATTTTTCTAAAAAAAGTAATAATAAAAAATTTTTTTGATCTAATCTTGAATGTTAGAAAATAAGAAAAACATAATTATGTTAATTAAAAATTGGAAAGATTAAGTAAAATTTTTTATAAAAAAGTAAGAGAAAAGAACACAAAATCTTATAAAAATTTTCTAAAAAGAATCAAGAAAAAAATACGAAAAGTAGTTTGTAAAAGTTGGATAGGTTATTATAAATTTTATAATATAAATTTTCATGAAAGAAAAGAAGATAATATATTAAGTAAAAAATGAGAGGAAGTTTTTTATAAGAAGGACTTCTTTTTTTGTGTGTGTTGAATTGAGGGGATGAAAAAGAAAGTTAAAAAAATAAAATCAAATAAAAAGATAGATATATCAATGCTTGAAGATAAATTTTTAAAATAAAAATATCAAAGTTTTTTATATAAAAGAGAGAAAAATAAGTAAAATCTATTTTGATTGATATTCCTATACTGAAAGTTAGAAAAAGCAAAAAGAAAAAGAAGAAAGAGTAGGCTGGGGTGTATCAATAAGAAATTTTTAATAGAAGTTAGTTGGATACATTCTAATTATATATATTGCATTAAAGACAATAATAAGAAGGAGTCTTAGCCGATGGGGATGTAATTTGGTGGCAAAAAAATAGTAAAGATTTTGTAATTTTTTTGAAAGAATGAACTCTTAAAATTTAAAGATAAAGAAATGAAAAAGTAGTTATAAAAAATTATAATATGAAATTTAAAATGGAAAAAAATGGAAGAAAAATACAAGTGATTAAAAAAATATTATATATAAAAAATAATCTAGAAAAATAAAAAATTAAATTAATATTATATATTAATAAAAAAATAATAAAAAAAAATAAATTTAAATGCCAATAAATAATTTATAAAAATTAAAAATAATAAAAAATATATAAATAATTTTTTTTAAAAAAGGTTGATAAAAAAAATATATATTTAGAAAATAATTTTATTTAAATAAATATTGATTAAAAAATATTTTAATTAAACAAAAAATAATTAAACAAAAATTATTATATGAATAAATTATAAAATGAATTTTAGAAAAGTAAAAAAAAAAAATTTAATAAAAATATTGTATTAATTAAAAGTTATAAAATAATTAAAAGAAAAATAAATAATTAATTAAATTAAAACTTAAAAAAATAAATAAACAAAAATAAAATATTAATAATGTATAATTATAAAATAAGATAAGAATAAAATTATTAAGATAATAGTCTCTAATAAATAATTAAATATTTAATAAGATAAAAAGAAAAATAAATTTAAATAAAAAATAATTTATAAAAATAAAAAGTATAAAAAAATTGATAAATAAAAATTAATTATGAAATAATAATTTAAAAATAATATTAAATAAAAAATATAAAATAATAAAATTAAAATATAAAATGTATAAAAAAAGTTATAGGTGACTAAATGAGAAAAATTAAAAAAAAATG
>CANPVP010000007.1 GCA_947581825.1 uncultured Clostridia bacterium
GGTCGAGGTGACAGGGATCGAACCTGCGACCTCATGGTCCCAAACCACGCGCGCTACCAACTGCGCTACACCTCGATTAATAATATTTATTCAAATGACTAGTATAATATAACATATTTTAAAATAGTTTGCAAGGGCTTTTTGAAAAAAATAATATAAAACTATTGAAAAAAAAGAAAAATATAGTATAATAATATATGCTAAATATGCGCCTGTAGCTTAGCTGGATAGAGCGTTCGGCTACGAACCGGAAGGTCGGGGGTTCGAATCCCTCCAGACGCACCAAACTCTCAAGCTAATTTGGGAGCTTTTTATTTTTTATAAACATATTAACTATTCATTAACACAATAAATAGATGCTGACCCGTACAGCATAAAAATGGTAGAGATGTTAAAATAGTATAGATATCAATGCTATAACTAAAAGAAAATCACAATTTTCTTGAAGTAATAAGAAAATTGCTAATGCTAAAATGAGTAAATCTTCAAAATGAAATGTAAGACCAAATATTGAAATACAATTGTCAAAAACAGTACTAAAATTAGAAGAAAATCTAGGGAGATAGGCTTTTGAAGCCTCTGAATTGTTTAAAAATTCTGGATTCATTTTAGATTTTCACCACCAGTCTTGTTAAATAAATCTATTATTTTCGTAATTTTAAAAATATTGATGTATTGTTCTATTTTTTGTTTTCTACTATCTTTTAAATACGGTTTCAAAGATAAGAGTAGATTAGTTCTAGGATCATTTTTTTCATTCTTCATTTGATTCATAATCTGTTGCAACTTCATAATTGTTTCAAAATCTAAATTAAAACCATTATTATTATCATGCGAATTATCTTCAGAAGAAGTTCCAGAATTATTACTATAGGAAGAATCATTAGAATTTTGCTGAGAATTGTTAAAAAGATTTTTTATATTATCAGGAATATCGCCATTTTCCATTATTTGGTTAAACTTATTCAAAAGTTCAGAAACATTATCTTGCTCCATTTTGATTCCTCCCATTCTTTTTGCAAACTATTGCTTATAATTGTTATTGCAATTATTTTTCTTTCTGTTTTCTTCCATTTCTTTAGCTTTAAGAATCTCAGTAGCCTTTGCTAAACCACGTTCTAAATCTTGTTTATTCATTTGCGAAAGAACAGCCATAAGCTTTTGCATATCAATATTGTTCATATTAAACCTCCTTATATATTCTTATGTATATACAGTATAGAATATGAAAAAAAGAAAAAGTTGTTACTAAAGTCGGAAACCACGTAAACCCTAAGAAAAATAGTCCTTTCAGAATATATTTGTAACATCAAAATATTATAAATGAAACAATATAACCTCAAGCCTATACGCGTAAAGGGTTAGAAGAGTATTCACTTTATAGTATATTGAATTTTATATCGTAAAATGCAAAAATATTAGTAATATTGTAGATTAACATAAAAGAAAAGCGGAAGGAGAAAAATACATGGGAAGGATAAAACAAAAACTACTAATTTTAATTTTAAGTATGATAGCCGTAATAGTAGGATATCAGGCTTATGTTATAGGACATGGCTATGCAAGAACTGCTTCTAATGTACCTTTTTCATCAGGAGGGGTAATGATTTATTGTAGAGAGCATCATAATTCATTTAACTATTCAGATGGAACAAGAGGTTATGCATATGCATGCTGTGGTGAAGTTAATTTGAGTACTAAAAATGCACATGACTTTGCATACTATATTTCTAGAGGAGGTAGTGGTATACAAGGAAGATTATGGGCACATAGTGGATCATCTCAAGGAGCCATTATTTTAAATGAAGGCTCTTCATATAGTAATTGGTTTGGTGGCTATAGTGGTGCTATGTTTGATGAAGGAGTGTCAGGAACAGCAGGAAGCGTTGAAAGTGTACTACAAAAACAAAACGAAAGTTTAGCGAGTATGCTTAGTGATTTAACTTCAAAACCTGTTGAGGAAATGCCAGAATACTTTTTTGAAAACATCAATGCAAATAGAAACGATACCGAAACTACACCTTCTGAGGTAACTGAAAGCGATAAAGATATAAAAAGCGATTTTGTTGAACAAATATACAATGATTTTTGTGAGAAAAATTCTAGTGTAAAACAAGCATGGGGAAAAAATTATAAAGAGTTTAACGAAAAGATAAAAAAAGAAGCCGAAAATAAAAAGATAAATTGGGCAGAGTTGGATTCAGAAAAAAAAGATGAATTAATGGAAATGTTCTTAGAGAGCTCTGGATGCAAAACTAACAATATTAAAAAAATAGAAGCCGCTTTAACTGCAGAGAATTTGAGTGAAGAGTTAAAGAAAGGAAGAGAAACTTTAAAAGGAATAACATTTACAGATTTGGATGATACAACTTATGATAAAGAGAGAAAAGAAGCAACTAAAAAACAAGTAGAAAATGTTATAAAGAGTATTGTAAAAGATGTTGATGATACTAAAGCAAAGAGTATAGTAAATGAAATAATAAAAGTAGAACAAGCAGAACAAGTAATTGAAGAAACAATATTTGTACTTCAAACACAAGCAATAAATGAAAGTGATAAAAAGCAAGAAGCTGAATTAAATAAGGAAATAAGTAATATAGAAAAGCTTTTAAAGACTGATGTACATGAAGATGAAGCATTGAATGAATCAAAACAAGCCTTGAAAGAAGCACAAAGCAAATTAGAGGATGAGAAAATAGATTATGATTATGATGATTATTATAATGATATAGCAGAAAATGTTCAGGAAGCTTTAAGAGATTTACATTCTGATAAAAATGATGATGAAATTAGCTTTTTAGCAGATGAGATTGCAGCAAAAGTAGTAGAAGATGCTATAGAAAAAGAAAACAAAAGTGGATTGATAACAGATATATCTTTTGAAGAATATAAATATTTATTTGAGTTATATAAATTATATCAGGATTTGAACAATAAAGCGAATAACGGTAGTAACGAAATAATCAACTACAAAAACGGAAACCTAACAAATGAAATAGTACATTTAAATAAATATTGGTCAGATGGTAGAGGTACTATATTAAGAACTGACGCTAGCATTAAGGAAGCTATTACTAGCAATGATGTTAGTAAAGTAAAAAATGCCACAATATCAGATATTCAAGGAAATATTCAAGGAAATCCAGAAAAGAAAACAAATGCAGAAGGATATGAAGTAGAAATTTATAAAACTACTATAAATAAATCACAGAATGCAACAACTGGTGCGCCAATATGGAAATTTAGCAATTCTAATGATGAGCTTAATAAAGGTGATAGTGTACTTTATTATGAAGATGATCCAAACGCAGATGTTACTATGTTTGATAGATTAGTTTGTTTTGATAACCAAGGTGGAACAACTATAGGAATAGGAGAAACAAAAGAAGCTGACGAAAAAATCTTACAAATGTATGTAAATAAGTTTCAAGAGAATGATTGGCAAGGTTTATGTGACGAAATAAAAAAACATTATCCAAATTTAGCAAAAAAGATGAGAAATGCTGACGGAAATACCATGTACGACAAGGTAGGAAAAGTAAGAAACGAGTATAAAAATCGTATAAGAGCGATATGTGGAAATTCTGAAGACAAAATATATAATATATACGATTCAGGAAGTGATGTAGAAAGTTTAGATTATAGATTTTCTGGTAGTATTGAAAAAGCAGCTACAATTTTCCAATATTTAATGCAACCAAATGCTGAAGGAATAACAAACATGGAATCTATTGCTAATAGATTTAAAGTAGATGATTCTGATGCAAAAGTTTCAATAGATGCCGAAAAAGGAAAATACATAATAGGTCCATACAGAATGAATTATGCAAGTATTACCTTAAACAATGAGCAAATATTAGGAATAAATGGATTTTCCGTAAATTTATTAATAAAAGGTAAAGATGGTAAAATAACTAATAAAACACTAACAGAAGGTTATGATAAGAGTCAATATCAAATTGTTCAAACTGGTGTTCCTAAGAGAATTTCAGTAGGAGGTAAGGTAATAAATATTCCAAGAAGTGGAAGTACATTTTACATTGAGCTAGATAAAGATGTTAAAGGAGATGGAACACGTTTAACAGCAGATGATCAATTTTCATTTAATGTTTCATATAAATATTTAGCTAGAATAAATGCTATAATCCATTTCTTAAGAGATTGTACAGGACCTAACGATGCTGCACATGCTTTTGGAGGTGCAAACACATGGGATGCATCTCACCCTCAAAGATTGGTAGCTCTTACTTATGGTGATGAGTGGAAATATATGAGTAAATCTACACCAATTAACACCAGCTCATATGATTTTAAATTAAGGAAAGTAAGAACACAAACAGAAGAAGAAAAACAAGAACAAAAGCGAAAAGAAGCTATAAATGGTGCAGAATTTGCAGCAGCAGCTAAATATAAAAGTGGTAATGAAACAGTATATTTTGATTTGGAGACAAGAACTAAAAATTTAGGGTCTGATTTTAATAGTGTTGTAGAAAAAACTAAGAACGGTGAAGCAACAACGTATATTTCAAAATCACAGCCTGAAGGTGATGGATATATTGTATGGAATAATATTGAAGATAGTATAGTATCTGGTGGAAAAACTTATACATTAGAATGCGTAGAAGCAAAAGAAATAAAAGCACCAAAAGGATATAAGATAACACAAGATAAAAATATAACTATATCTAAAGAGGGAAATGGATATGCAGAAGCAGAAAATAATGCTATTGCTATTCCATATACATTAAAAGTTAGAAAAGTTGATGAAAAGGGAAATCCAATTAAAAACTTGGAAATTGAAGGATGGTTCTTAGATTTAGGTGTAGAAAATGCTCTTTGGAAATCAGTAGAATGGGATTATGGGCCAAAAAATCATCAATTTGTAAAAACAGATGAAAATGGTATAGCAGAATTTACAAATAATATGTATGGTGGACCAATTATATTTATAATGAAGGAAAAACCAGCAAATGATTATGAATATCAATATTTTAAAAGGGTAGCTATAATATATTCTGCTGAAAATAAAGATGGAAAGGCAGAAATAAAATTCTTAAGCAAAAACGATAATGTACAATTTAAATATGAATGGTTAATATTTAATAGCAAAACTGAATATCAAGATGGTGTGTTCTTGATTGATGATAAAAATGGAACTCAATATATTGGTAATAGTGAAGAAGCTAAAAAATTGGTAAAGACAAGAGAAAAAATAACTGACAAGAATGCTAATGTAGATATTCAAATTACAAATGAAAGCAAAAAAACTTATAGTTTAGTAATAAACAAATTAGATGAATTTGGGGACGTTTCTACTTATCTAAAAGGTACAAAATTTAAAGTTTGGATTTCAAAAGATGGAAAAAATTATGTAGATGGAAGAGAAGTAGTAATTGGTGAAGACGGAAAAGGAACACTTGATCAATTAGCTGTATATGGAGATAATTTAGCTCTTTATATACAAGAGGTAGAAACTAAAACAGGATTTAAAACAAGATTTAAAGATAAAACTATAGTATTACTATATAAAGCAGATGAAAATGGAACTTTAACAATAAGAGAAAATTCACCAGAAAATAGACTTTTTGGTAATTTACCAGAAGGTAAAAAACCAATTGAAATAAAGCAAGGCAGTGGTGAAGAGGGAGATTCTGCTGAAATCAATATGAGCATGACAAATGAATCTGATAATTATTACTTAAAATTTAGAAAAATTGATAAAGATGGAAAGCCTTTAAAAGATGCAACATTTACTTTAACAGATAAAGATCCACGTTCTGAAGATAATAGTGAAGCTCATTCACAAACTGTAAGTAGTGATGATAGTGGATATATGGAATTTGTAGGACCTGAGGAAACTAAAGAAGGAGATGTAACTCTATACTTATATGAAGTTAGTGCTCCAGGTGGATATAAATCTGATGCTGATATTAATAATCCTATAGAGATAAAATATAAATATAAAGCAGGATACACAGAATTACAAAATTTACAAGTAATATACAATGGTGAAGACCTTAATAAAAATAACAAATTACAATGTGAAAGAGAACAAAAAGTAGCAGAAAATGGTGAAACAGTAGAAATAGCTAAATTAAAAGATAATAAGCAATATGTATTTAATTTTGGCGAGTTAAATGAAGTTTTCAAGTTAATAAACTATGAAGTAACATATGACTTGGAATGGCAAAAAGAAGATACAAAAGGAAATCCACTTAGCGATACAGAATTTAAGGTAAGTGTAATTCAATTTGATAAAAAAGAGGCAGGAGATCAAAATCCTACAGTTGAAGATATTATTAAAAGTTTAGAAGGTAATTCAGATTTACCAAAAAGCTTAACATATGCAGAATATGAAAAAACACCAATTCAATATGATGCAAATCATAAGAAAACAAAAGACCCAGAATATGCAGAGATAAAAGGTATGACAGTAAGTACAAAGCATGATGAGGGAGATGGATATAATAATGGAACAGCTGTTATAAAAGATATTGCAACTTATGGAGATTGTTATGTAATTATGCAAGAGACTAAAACAGATGGAAAGCATCAAAAAATAGATGATGTTATAATAGCTCATTATAAAATAAATCCAGGAGATACAGAGCCAACTTGGCAAAGTGATCTTAAGGTTGCTAAAAAAGGTGAAGATGGAAAGTATACAGTAACAGATTATACTAAAAAAGAAGCTGCAACAGCATATACAGATAAAGATGGTAAAACATATCAACCTGTAAAATATTCTGAAAGTAATTTAATTGTTGAAAATGAAGATTTACCTTATACTTTAAAACTTAATAAAGTAAATGGATTAAGTGGAAAACCAGTTTCAGGAGTTTCATTTAGTGCAGAAATATATCATAAAGGTAAAAATGACGAACATAAAACAGCAAATGGTAAAACAACAAGTAATGGTGAATTGATTATAGATAATATCTATAAATATAGTGAAGACGATAGTGACATTATTACTGTAGAATTGCACGAAACAGTTCCTGAAGGATATAGATATCATAATAAATACTATAAAAATGAAATAGTATATGTAGCAGACTATGTTAAAACAGGACCAGAGCAAACATTATCTCAGAAAAATGGATATATAATAGGATATTTAGCAGATGGTGCAGGAAATCCAGTTAAGGGAGAAGATGGAACTCATGCTTTTGAAATTCTAAGTAGTGGTGAAAAAGCATTTACAATTTCAGAAAATTTAGATAATACAACTAATACAGGAAACAATGCAGAAAATAATCAACAATTTTATGTTCACACAGTAACAATTCAAAACATGCCAACTTATAATCTAGGTGGGCTTATGAAAGTTGAAAAGAAAAATAATCAATGGACTCCTGTAACAGGTGTGTCATTTACTGGTGAGATAAGAAAAGGTGGAGTAGGTTCTACAGATGGAAAAATTATTCAAGAAGGACAAGCATATACTCCAGATGGAACAAAGCTAGAATTATCTAAGTTTACTATAAAAGTAGAAGATAATGGAAGTATAATTGCTTATGGAATAGACACAACTGATGAATTTGTAAATACTAATGGAAAATATAAAGATGGAGAGCAAACATTTACATTAGTACTAACTGAGCAAGAGAGTGGAAGATATATACCACTAGAACATGATATAGAAATTGAGTATACTTGTAAATATGATACAACAAATGATAAATGGGAAACTAAGTATACAAAAGTAAAATATGGAGACAAACAGGCAGAGGTTAAAGTACAAAATAGCGAAGCACAAAATCTTACAGGTTTACTAGATACAGATGAACTAGGCTTGTATCAGAAAGGTACTGATATTTACGTAGTAAATAAACCAGACTTTAATCCAGCTCAAATACTATTACAAAAGAAAGATGAAGAAGGAAATCTTATAAATGGAATTACTTTCAAAGGAAAAGTTGAGCAAGTAAATCCTATAGAAGGTGAAAAAGCAGATGCTGTAAATTTCGAAGTAACAACTGGTGAATCAAAAGATGCTAATGGAAATATTCTACAAGGTGTTGCTTTAATAGATAATATAAACTTATCTAGAGAAATAAAAATTACTATAGAAAGTGAAGCATGGAAAGATAAAAATAATAAACAGCCTCTAGAGTTCCCAACAGAACCTATAGTAATTACAGGAATAGAAGTATATGATGATTGGGAAGGAAATATTGGATATAAAAAGATAAGAACAAAAGATGATAGTGGAAAGATTACTGTACAAATAGGTGAACAAGAAGCACAAACAATTGATGTAAATAATAAAGACGAAGCTTCTGAAAACCTTGTATCTTTCACTGGAAATGACAGTAATGTTGTAACATTCTATATTACAAATAAAAATAAAACATATGATCTAGATGGAAAAGATGCTGATACAGGAATACCATTCCCATATAAAGTTGAAAGAGACATTTTAGGAAATGAAAAGAACGTAACAGAAGGAATTACATTTACTGGAAGAATAGAAGATAGCAATGGAGAAATACTACAAGACCCAGTAACTGTACAATTTAAACAAAATGTAAATTCATCAGCAGATGGGGCAAATGGAGAAGTAGGCATTGAAGCTAAAGATATTAATGGAAAAATATCTGTAAAAGAAGGAGAACAAGAAGAAGAATATAAACTTATTATAAAAGAAAATAATGTATCAAGTAACAACACTGATGCTGTAACAGTTATATACACTTGTAAATATAATAGCGATGAAGACGAGTTTACATCAAAAATAAAAGCCTATGAGTACAATGGAAAAAGATATGATTTTAACAAGAATATGGAAGAAGTTAAAAAAGACTTAATTCCAGGTGAAGTTAAAGATGATGGTGCAAGAATAAATATAAATGATTTATATGTTCCTATAAGAAAATTTGATGAATATGGAAATCTAATAAATGGAGTTGTATTCAAAGGAAAAATAAAAGTAAACATAGAAAAAGATGAAAATGGACATCCAAAGGATTTTAACTTAAAAGAAGAATATGATTTTATAACAGTAACTGGTGGACAATACTGGAATGATGAAACAAAGCAGATGGAAACAGCTCCAGATGGTGTTGCAGTAATACCAATTCCAAGTGAAGTAAAAGGAGATTTCACTATAACTATTGACGAAGAATATTGGGGAACTTACAAAGAGAATAAATGGACTACAGAAAAAGGAAAATTACCAGATGGACAATTCCCACTAGAATTTGTAAAAGGTGTAGTAGAAATAGGTGGATATGGCATTAAAGAAGAGACAAAAAATGATATAACAGAAAGAACTGTAACATATAACGGAACAACTGTTAAATATACATTAAATGGTAGTGAAGAAAATAGTGAACCTATAGAAGTAGAAAATTATAAAGCTGTAACTACAGATGAAAAAGGTTATATTAGATTTATAAATAATGAACTTAGATATGATTTGAAAAAATCAACTGAAACAGGAGAAGGAAACAATTTATTTGATGATAAATTTTTAGAGACAAGTTATGGATATAGAACTAAAATAAAAGAAGGAATTTATTTTACAGGCTATATAGTTGATGAAACTAAATATGATGAAAAGGGAAATATTATTAAACCTAGTGTAACATTACAAGAAGGTAGAAGTACAAAAGATCCAGAAGACAAAAATAAAGTTACTGTTGCTTTAGATAAAGATACAGGAGCAATTGTAGCAACAGGAATTAAAGGAAGTATAGCAGGAATAGATGAAAATAAAACCTTTAAATTTGTATTAGAAGAATTAAGTTCAAATGGTGAAAATGGCACTCTTAATGTAGTACCAATAGATCCAATTGTAGTAGAATATACTTGTAAATATGATAGAGAAAATGAAAAATTTGAAACAGCAATAACAGCATATGAATATAAAGGAAAAAAATATAGAATGTCAGATATTCAAGAACAAACAACTGTAGAAAAAGACATAATTCCTGGATTAGTATGTGTTAAAGAGGAAGAAAGTAGTATTACAGATAAAATTGGATTAATAAACCATGAAAAGACAATTGATATTCCTTTAGTTAAAAAGGATGAAGCAGGAAGATTAGTAAATGGAATTAAATTTACAGGAAAAATAATAGCATTAGACGAAGAATATAAAGACGAAAATGGAAAACCAGTATTTGAGACTACAGAGGAAACAAACAATAATGAACAACCTACAACAAAGAGAAAATCAATGAATTTTGAAGTAGTAACTGGTGAAGTTCCAACAAAAGATTCAATAAAATTAGATGGTAGCAAAAATGAAGCAAATAATAGCGAAGATAAAAACTTTACAGATGAAGATGGAAAACCAATGTATACAGCTCGTGATGGTGTTGCTTTAATACCTCAAATTCCTTATACTGGAAAAGTTAAAATTATTATTGAAAAAGAAGAATGGGCAGATGAGGATTATAAGCCAGCTCCAGGAGATCCAGACCTTGAATTTATAGATGGACAAATAGAAGTAACGTTTAGTATTGTCAAAGATAAAAATGGTGAAAAACACATAAATTATAATGGTGGAATGCAAATTGAAGTTAAGGATAGAAATGGTCAAAATATTACAAATGACTATATGGATCCAAAGAATAATCAACACAAGATTATAGTTGGACCAAATTACTTGGGTAAAGATGAAAAAGATTTTGCTTTTGGAATTAGTGTTACAAATAAATTTAAATCTTATGATGTGCCAATAGCTCTAAAGGTAATTGAAGAAGATACAAATGCTGAAAATGAAGAAAATAATGAAAACAAAAACATTGTAACAGTAAATAATAAAAAATACAGACAACCAACAAAAGAAGAAGCAAAAGAAATTAAATTTAGAGCAGAAGTTACAGATAGTAGTGGAACTGTAGTACAAACTTTATTACCACTAACACCAGACGATATGGCAAAAGCAGATGCAGTAGGAATTGGAATTGAAGTTAAAGATATAGATAGTGATGGCAAAGAAGAAGCTGTTATCATAGCAAAAGGTATAAAGGGAAGTATTAATAAAGGTGAAGATTTAATTATAAAATTACAAGAAGTGTATTCAGGCGGATTAGAACCAATACCAGATATAAAAGTTCATTATAAAATTGAAAATGGTGAAGCAAAAATAACAAAATATGAATGCAATGGACAAACAGATGAATGTAAACAACAAAATAATGGAACATGCAAGATAAAAGATTTAATTTATGTTAGCGAAGATGGTAAATATGCATTAGTAAATAAACCTGAAACAGGAGAAGGACCAAAAGAAACAACACCAATACTTACAATTAAAAAAGTAATGAATGTAGATGGACATGAGGTAGGAGTTCCAGGTATATACTTTAAAATAAGAGTATGTACTGAAGAATGTAAAAATGATTGCAAAGATCCAGATAAATGCTCTTGCCAAGAAGGTGAAGAACCATGTGAAAAATGCTTTGATTATACAGCAATTTCACAAGCATATGGATTAACTACATTCAAACTTACAGATTTTGCAAAAAATAAAGAAGATATAACAACTGGCAAAGTAAAAGTTATTATACTAGAAGAAAGATTAGCAACAGAAGAAGACAAAGCAAAAATTAAAGAAAATTCAGAAGAAACATCAGAAGATGAGAAAACAGCAGAAGTAGCACCATATACTACTGAACAACCTGGAGAAGTTAAACTTGAATTTATTAAAAATCCAATTGTAATTAATGGAATTGAAATAAAGAATGGTGAAGAAGAAAATGGAGATAAACAATGTAAAGTAGATTATACTAATGCTACAGTAGCTGATACAAACAGTAATGTAAGCTTTGATAATCAAGTAGGAATGCAGATTGTATTTACTAATAAAGAAGCTACATTTGATTTAGATTTATTCAAAGGTAAAATGATTAACTATATTGGTGAATTAGAACAAATCTATAAAGGTGTAGAATTTGAAGCTGATGTAGTTAGAGCAGAAGATATAAAAGCAGAAAACATAGCAGAAGTAAGCTTACAACATATAGTTTCTACAACTGATGAATCTACTGCTGAAAATACAGGCGATAATGGAAACTTAGCTACAACTGGAATTGAGACAAATAATGGTAAAATTCAAATAAAAGGAATTAAAGGTACTTTTGCATCAGAAAGTAATGAAGAACAACAAGAAAATGCACAACAATATGCAGTGGTATTAAGAGAAACAGCATCAGAAATATCAGATGCAAAAGATATGCCAACAATGGCAATTGTATTTGAAAGTAAATGTACAACAGGAACAGACGGAAAATGCACATTCACCCCAACTATAAAAGAATATAAATGGCAAGATGATAATGGATGGCATACTTTAAATGCATTGCAAAATCTTGAACGTGATGAAAATGGCAATTTAGAACAAGTCCTTGTTACTAATAGAATGTTGAGAAAGATTGAAAATGGTAAAGAAGAAACATATATAGTTAATACACCACCAACAACAATAATTGGTGGAGGATATTTACCAACAACAGTTGATATTCCTTTAGTTAAATATGATGAAAATGGAAATTTAGTAAATGGAGTAAAATTCTCAGGACATATAGAGGTTGGTAATCAACAGAAAATGAAATTCTCAACAATAACTGGTGAAGTTCCAACAACAACAATTGCTAATGGATTTGAAAATGTATATGTAGCTCGTGATGGTGTTGCAATAATACCAAAAATTCCATTTACAGGAGAAGTTAAAGTAGTTATTGAAAAAGAGGAATGGGCTAGTGATGCTTATAAACCATCTGCAGGTTATCCAGATCTAGAGTTTATAGATGGAAAAATAGAAATAACATTAACTATAAATGAAGATGAAAAAGGAAATAAACATATTCAACAAGGTGGCATAAGCATAGCAGTAAAAGGCAAAGACGATAAAGACATTACAGACCAATATATTGATAGAAAAAATGGTAATAATAAAGTTTTAGTTGGATTAAATAGTTTAAATAAAGATGATAACGAAGATAACGAAGAATTATTATTCGGAATTAAAATTACTAACAAAATTAAAACTTATGATTTACCAATAGCATTAAAAGTAATTGCAGAAGATAACGAGAATGCTAATGGAGCAAATACTATAAAAGTAGGTGATAAAACATATAGAACACCAAGCACAGAAGAAGCTAAAGAACTTAGATTTAGTGCAGAAGTTTTAGATAGTACTGGAACTGTAGTACAAAACTTATTACCATTAACACCAGAACAAATGCAAAATGCAGATGCAGTGGGAATTGGAATTGCTACTAAAGGATCAGACAACAAAACAGAAGCTGTTATTACAGCAAAAGGAATAAAAGGAAGCATAGTAGGAGATAACTTAACGATAAGATTACACGAAGAGAATTCTGCTGGATTAGAACCAATACCAGATATAGATGTTCATTATAAAACAATTGGAGATGATGCTCCAAAAGTAACATCATATCAATGTGGTGAGAAAACAGTAGAAAACAGTGCACCAACAAATGGTGAACAATGCAATATAGAAGATTTAATTTATGTTAGCGAAGATGGTAAATATGCATTAGTAAATAAACCTGGAACAGGAGGAGGACCAAAAGAAACAACACCAGAACTTACAATTAAAAAAGTAATAAATGTAGATGGACATGAAGTAGGAGTTCCAGGTGTACACTTCAAAATAAGAGTATGTACTCCTGAATGTAAAAACGATTGTACAGATGTAGCAAAATGCGGATGTGAAAACAATAATGATTGTGATAAATGTTATGATTATGAAGCAGTTTCTAAAGCAGGTGGTTTAGCTACTTTTGAACTTACAGATTTCAGCAAAGATACAACAGCTCAAAACATTGATAATCTAAAAGTAATTATATTAGAAGAAAAATTAGCAACAGAAGAAGAGAAGGCACAACTAGCAAAAGAAGGAGTTGAACCATATACTACTGAAAACCCTGGAGATGTTAAACTTGAATTTATTAAAAATCCAATTACAATTAATGGAATACAATTAAAGAATGCTACAGAAGGAAAAAAGACACAATGCACAGTAGATTATACTAATGCTACAGTAGCAGATGAAAATAGTAATGTACGTATCGATAACAACGCAGGAATGCAAATTGTATTTACTAATACAGAAGCAACATATGATTTAAAATTATTTGATAGCAAACTAGTATATGAAGATAATAAATTAAAACAAATCTATAAAGGTGTAGAATTTGAAGCTGATATAGTTAGAGTTGAAGACATAAATGCAGAAAACATAGCAGAGAAGAGTTTACAACATTTTGTTTCTGAAAAAGCCAAAGCTACTGCTAATAACACAGGCAAAAATGGAGATTTAGGTACAGTAGGACTAGATGAAAGTAATGGTCAAATCAAGCTAAAAGGAGTTAAAGGAACTTTAGAAGGAGATAATGGACAAGAATATGCAGTTATGTTAAAAGAAACATCATCAGAAGTATCAGATGCAGACGATATGCCAACAATGGTGATTGTATATAAATGTACTTGTACAACAGATGGAAATGGAAAATGTCAATTTAAACCAGAAATCGAAGAATACAAATGGCAAGATGATGAAGGATGGCATTCTCTAAATCCAACTCAAAATATTCAAACAGGTGAGAATGGACAGATAGAAAAGAATGAAATTATTGTTGATGGTAGAGTTAAAATACAAGTATTAGACGATAATAACAAGGTAGTTTCTCTAATTAATGATGGTGGAAAAATAGAACTTTCTACTTCTGAAAGTATTAAATTAACTAAAAAGGACAGCAATGGAAATACAGTAGGAGGTATAGAATTTAAAGGAAAAGTAATTGCTTTAAATGCTGATGGAACACCAAAGAAAGAAGCTATGTCAGATGAACAAGGAAATATTATACAAGGCACAAAGAATATTGAATATGAATTTGATGTAATAACTGATAATAAAGGAACAGCTTTAATATACACACCAGATGCTAAAGAAATGCCAAAATACGAAGGTAAAATTAAAGTTGTTATTGAAGATGAAAAATGGGCAGCAAGTGTAACAGAGCCACCTTATAAACTAGGCTTTGCAGATGAAATAATCGAAATCACAGGATTAGAGTTAAAAACAGAAACAACTGGACAACTAAAAAACGGAAAAATTGTACACACTAGAGTTATTTATCCAGAACAACTTACTGTAACATCTTATAAAAAAGGAGAAAATGGAACAAAAACAGAAGCAACAAATACATACAAAGATAAGGTTTCATTAGGTAAAGATAGTGTTATAGGAATTGAAATTGAAAACTCAATTTTAGACTATGATGTAGATTTATTTGATGCAAAAATCTTAAAATATGGTGAACACTATGAACAACTAAATTCAGATGTTACATTCTCAGGAAGAATTATAGGCTACAAAGGTAAAGATTCTAAGCAAGAAGCTAAAGACTATGATGTAGAAGTTAAATTGATTGAAGAAAATGATACAACATCAGGACAACAAGGAACAGCAAATGGTAAAAAAGGTAAAATCGTTGCAAAAGGAATAAATGGAGAAATAACAGGAAGCGGTATATACTTAGAACTAATAGAAAAATCTATTAATTATGATGTAGAAGATGTAACAGTTATAATCAAATATGATTATACTCCTGATGCACAAGGAAAAGGTACACCAGTTATAAAAGAATATAGAAAATGGAAAGATGGTGTAAAGGGTGAAGCAAAAGGAAATGTTTCAGATAATACTACAGATTTAATTTGTAATGCAGAAGGTGATGATAATGCCAAAGCATTAATTGGTGAAATGATTTATAAAAACTATAGTGATACAGCTAAGAATAGCTTAGTAAATATAGTTACTCCAAATCCACTAGACCTTCAAATTAAAAAAGTAGATAGCAATGGAAAACCTGTTGCAGGAATTAAGTTTACAGGAAGAATAATTGCTGTAGATGATAAAGGTGAAGCTAGAAAAGAAAAAGATGCACAAGGAAAAGAAGTTGAAATCAAGAAAGAATTTACAACAAGTATAGCAAACTCAGAAGAGCCTCTACAATGGATTACATCTGATTCAGATGGTGTTGCAAGTTTACACTTAACATCAGAAGAAGTTAATAAATTTGCAGGAAAGATTAAGATTGAAATAGACAGTGAGGAATGGAGTACAGATGAAAAAGATCCATTAAGAGTTGACTCATCAAAACGTACACCATTAGACTTTATCGATGGAAAAATAGAAATTACTGGAAAGAAAATTGATGTTCAAAAAGATAAAACAAGTAGTATAATAAATGCTGAAAATAATGGAACACCAACAGTAAAAATTATGAAAGATAAAGAAGATGTTACTGAAAAATATAAAGATAGAGTTAATGCAAATTCAAATGAAATTGCTTTAAGCATGAAGAATATTATTAAAGAATATGATTTAAAATTATTTAATAAGAAGATTATAAATGTAAATGGAGAAGAAATACAAATTAAAGGAGCCATTACATTTACAGGAGAAATTAAACAAAACGACCAAACATATCCTATTACTATAGCTTTTGGTCCAGAAACAGATGGTGCAATTATTGCAAAAGGTATCAGAGGAGAGATAGTAGGAGATAATATTAAACTTTCAGTTAAAGAAGCAAAAACAATTCCAGGAATTGTTCCAGTAGATTTTGATATAGTATATTCTTGTACATATAATGATGGTAAGTTTGAAACAACGATATCAAAGAAAACAATTAAAGACCAAAATACAGGAGAAACTCTAAAAGAAATAAATGGAACAAATGAAAATGGAGATGTTTTAGAGGAAGACATTACAAAAGATGGTGTAGAATTACAGATTAGAAAAGTGGATGAACATAATGTACCAGTAGCAGGAATTAAATTCTCAGGAACAATAACATCAGAAGAAAATAATGGTGGAAAAATAACATTTTCTACTAAGGCAACTGATGAAAATGGTATTACAACTATAATTATTTCAAAAGCTGATATAGAGCAATACATAAAATTAGGTAGGTTTAATGTAGTTATAGACAAAGAAGAATGGGATAATGGAGCAGAAGCAAAATGGAATGCAATAGCAGGAAATGCTGATAGAAAACTTCAATTTATAACCTCACCTGTAACAATTTCAGGTTATAAGTTATTTGAAACTTGGGATGGTAACTATGCTCATAGAAGTGTAGACTTTAGTGGAATAAGCTGTGAAGATACAGAGCATGTTGAACTAGAAAAAGATACAGTAACAATTAAATTTAAAAACAACGATTTAACATACAACATACCATTTATTAAAACAGATAAATTATTAACTAATGATAACCAAGATAGTGCTGAAAAATTAAAAGAAGTATCATTTGATATTTCTATAAAAGAAAGTGATGAAGATAACAATCCACAAAGATTTTATACAACATCTGATGACAATGGTAGATTTGATATAGAAGGAGTTTCAAAATTTGGAGATAATGTAACTTTAACATTAAAAGAGATTACTTCTGAAAATGAAACAGCCCAAATGCTAGATGAACCAATAATAATTACTTATAAAACTGTAATAAGTAATGGAAAAGTTTCATTAGAAAATGTAAAAATTAATGGTAAGGAAATAGATGCACCTTCTGATGATCAAGTTAATAAAACAGATATAGAAGAAGAAAAAGAAAACAATATACAAAAAATCGATGTACAACAAGATGAAGGAATAGTGTTAGCAGGATTTAATGTTGTAAACTTTAAAAAATATAGAATTACAATAGATAAAGACTTAAAAGTTGAGGATACAACAATAGATGCAACTGAATCTGTAGGATTTAAAGGTATTATTACAACAGATCCAAGTAAAGTAAATGGCAATAATACAATTATGAGTTATAAAGATTTTGAGAGTAAGTTAGAAACATGGAAGAATAGCTCTGATAAAGATGTAATTTACTTTGATGGTCATACAACTGGTGGAAAATTAGAAATTCCAAAAGACATAGATTTCTATGATAAGCAAGTTTATGTGTACTTTATTGAGTACGATGTTCCAGCTACAATGACTGAAATTAATGAGGTTATGTGGGCATCATTCAATAAGAGAATAACAAATGCTGAGGCAAATAGTGCATCTTCAGCAGGTAATGTTGAAATTACAAATACAGATACATTAAATATAAGTATTAAAGTTGTAAACCAAGCAAAATCTTATAATGTTAACTTTAAGAAAATAGATGCACAAGATCCAAATAGGCAAATTGACTATAGCAATGCTAAATTTACAGTACAATTAAAAGCTTTGAAAGAAGACAACTCAGCTACTGAAGTAGTTGATACAATGGATATTGAATTTAATGGATTAGGAAAAATAAAAGAACAAACAAAGCCTGGAAAATACTTAGTTGATGCAAAATTTGAAGATAATCAAATTAAAATTGATGTAAATAAATTTGGTAATTTACAATTAGTAGTAACAGAGGATAGAGCACCAGCAAATTATCAAAAACTAGAT
This sequence comes from uncultured Clostridia bacterium, assembly GCA_947581825.1. Lineage (GTDB taxonomy): Bacteria > Bacillota > Clostridia > TANB77 > CAG-508 > CANPVP01. The sequence goes on from CANPVP010000007.1 coordinate 18,440, forward strand.
ACAGATATTGTAATTAATTATAAAGCAAATGCAGAAGCATCAGAAAAAGACAAAATAATAACTGATGTTCAACTTGAAAAGAATACAAATCCAAGCATTAAAGATAAAATAAATGCAAAACCTAATGCTAAAGGAAATGATGTAAGCTTAGACTTCACATTACCAAACTATCCAAATGAATATAGTTTAACGATTAAGAAAAAATCTAGAACAAATCCTGACAGTATATTAAATAATATTCAATTCCAATTATTGTTCTACAAAAATAGTGATAATAAAGAGAGATTTGAATATCTAGAAAAAACATTGTATGTTGTTAATGGAGGAAAAGTAACAGTAGATGGCTTAAAAGAATATGGTGCAAATTATATGGTACTTCATGAAACAGAAACTGATGGAAAAGTAGTTAAGCTTCCTGGATATCATGTGTTTAATGTAGAAGCAGTAGTTGGACAAAAACCAAAATTAACATACTTAGGAATGTTTAAATCAGATAAAGAAAAAGAAGCTGATTATACTATAGAAGAAATAGATAGTAAGTTTAAAGAGCAAGATATTTCTAAACTAGATAAAGCATATAGTAGTTATTTCAAAACAGATGAAAATTCTGTTGAAGTAGGAAGCTTAGTTGTTGGAAATGATGAACCAAAACTTTACGATATAGATATATTAAAAATAGCTGAAGAAAAAGATGCAAAAACTGGAAAATCAAATCCACTAGAAGGAGCAATATTTAACTTATACTTAACTAAATCAGATGAAGATTATGCAACAGGAGAGAACCTATTAGATGTTAAATATAGAAGACAAACAACACCAGTAGATGGACTTATTTCTATCAAACAATTAGATAAGTATAGCGATAAATATGGTGATTTAAAATTAACCTTAGTTGAAGAAAAACCACCAAAAGACTATAAAACAGTATTTAGTAAAATAGAAGTAACATATAATACAACAGATGGAAAAACTATTGAAATAAAATCAATAAAAGTATTTGATGCAAATAATAAAGAAATGTCAGATTACAAAAAATATGTAAACATAACTAATGGTAGTACAGACAAGAAAATAGAAGAATCTAAAATAGAAATAAGTGTTCTAAATCCACATAAAAAATCAGTACCATTAGGAATAAAGAAGGTTTACTATGAAGAAACAATAGAAAATGGACAAAGAACAAAGAAAGAAAAACCTATTAGTAATGCAACATTTAGTGGTGTCGTTTATGAAATAGGTAATCCAGATGATAAAACACCATTTACATCTAAACCAACTGGAGAGGACGGTACTGTTAAGCTTGGAGACTTCTATGTTGAAGGCGAAATTGAGGTAGTAATCGAAGAAATTAGTTCACCTGATGGATTTGAAAAAATACCTAAAACTACAATAGAGTGTTATGTTGGCGAAGAAAACAAGGCTACTAAAATAGATAAAAAATATGAAATTTCTACAAATGCAATAGAGTCAATTGAATATACTAATAATATGAATCTATTAAAAGTTGTTGATACACCAATTTTTGAAACAGACATATCTTTAGCAGGTATTGTTTGGGAAGATAGACCAACAACATTAAGTGAAAAAGAAGAGGCAGATTATACAGTAGTCGATGGAAATAAGTATGTTGCAGGAGAAGGTTTTTATGATGAAGGTATAGATAAACTTATTACAAGTAAAAATGCAGATGGTGATGCTACATCAGAAGTAAATGATGTTGTAGATGGTATGATAGTTACATTACATAAATTAGAGCGTAATGATAAAAATGAGTGGAGAGAGAAAAATGAATACACAGGTTTTGCAAAAGTAACAACTGGTGATACAGGAAGATATGAATTTAGGGAATTAGACCCATTTGCAAAATACTATATTACATTTAAAATGGAAGGTAAGTATAATTCTGAAGATTATGAGCATGTTCATTTCTTAGTAGAAAAATTAAATGTTAGCGGTGAAGGTGATAATAAAACAGTAACAATAGACGATTATAACTCAATAGTAGAAGCAAAAGCTGCAAATAATCTTGAAAGTTGGAAACGAAATTCAAAGGCAGTAGCAGATGGTGTAGAGTCTGGCAATGGCGTAGATCCAAATATTTCAACAACAACACAAACAAGAAATGCTAGAGGAAATAAAAACGGTGTTAACAAAATGGATAATATACAAAAATATCCAGTAGATGATTACTTTACTATAGTAGATAAAGAAAAATATATAGATGAAAACGGTGAATATAAAGGAGCTTATGTACTTTTCAATGTAGATGTAACGGATAGTCAAAAATCAAATCAAACTATTGTCTATGCAGATTACTCAACAAGCGGAAAAGAAGAAGATAAGATTGAATTTAGTTCTTTAGATCCATGGCATGACTATATAAACTATGGTATCGTTGAAAAACCTAAATTTGATTTATCACTAAGCAAAGATGTTGAAGAACTTTCAGTTAAAGTAAATGATAAAACGATGAAATATATATATGGTAACAAGATTGATTCAGGACATATGTATACATTAGAAATTAATGAAGCAGATATATCAAAACTAGCAGATATGAAAATTATTTATAAGATAGTTGTTAAAAACGAGAGCGTTAATCCAGGATACTTAAATTCAATAGCTGATTACTACAATTCAGACCTTATGAAATTTGAAAGCTGGAGTTTAGACGGAAAAAACTACGGAAAAACTGGAGTAACTGAAACAGAAGAAACTGGTTTAGTACCTGAGCAATATATAACAGGAGTAGTTGATGCAGATGGTAATAGTACAGGTGGAACTCTAACAGTAAATGGAGCTAATACAAAACGAGTATTAATTCAAATTCCAGATGCTGAAGAAGGTAATAAGGATAAGAATAGAACAATATATTCAGGTGATGAAAATGCTAAAACAATTCTTATAACATATCAATATGATACAAATAAATTAAAAGAAAATGATAGTTTGTTTGGTAAGATTGCTAAAGCAGGAGATTCATATGTTACATTAGGACCAGCAGAAATTTATAGCAGTAATAGTCTAGGTGGCAGAAGAGATATAAACTCAATAAATGGAAATTTATCAAGTAAATTTACTGGTATTTATAACGAGCAGTTGAAAACTTTCTACACAAATTATGATAATGAGGGTGCATATTATCAAGATTTAAGACATAGCCTTGAAGGTGAAACAGATAAAGATGATGAAGATGTAGCACCAGCATTAAAAATACTAATAGCAGATCCAGGCAATAGAAAAATAACAGGTTCAGTATTTGATGATATAGAGGGAAACGGCTGGAAAGATGAAAATGATATAAATATTAAAGGAATAAAAGTTGAATTGTATAAGTGTGATGAAAATGGCAATATTAGAGAGGATGCAAAACCTGTACAATCAACCCAAACAGATGAAGATGGAAAATATGAATTTGTAGGAATTGAAACAGGATATTACAAAGTAAAATTCACATATGGTGATGAAAATACTCTATTACCTAAATTATATACAAGTACATACAATAATGATTTATTAAAATATGTACAAGAACTACAAGAATTACCTGAATGGAATGATGAAGAAAATAATACTATTTATCCAAGAAATAATGAAAATTCATATAATGGATTAGAATATGAAGATTCTACTCAAAATAAAATTATAGAGTATAATAGAGGAGATGAATATTGGTATAAGCAGAATAGAGATGAGGCATATTCTGATGCTGAAGACGAAGATGCATCAAGAAAAAAAGCAGATACAACTTTAAATGAAAGCGAATATTCTACAACAACAAACTATTATTTTATGGATAATGCAAAAGCCGAATTATTGTATTCATATAGAGGCGATATAACTCAAGAAGAAGTTCAAGAATACATTAGAAAATTAAAAGAAAATTCTGTAACAGCAACAACAGAGAAATTCAAAATTAATATTATGGATACAGATAGTGACGAACTAACATATGTTACTACAACAGAGTCAGGAGAGACACAATATACAGATGGTGAACATATAATTGATACAGGATGTGAAGCTCAAATAGACTTTGGTGTTAAGCAAAGACCAAAAACAAATCTTAAAGTTGAAAAAACTGTAGATAATGTAAAAATCTTTACAAGTTCTGGAAATTCTAATGTAGATGCTTCTTACAAAGATGGACGTGCAATAGGGCAAGTAGGAAGAGTACAATGGAGTAAGGATTCTATTGCAGGAGAAAATGGAAATGGCAACAGAGGATACATTTGGATACAAAGATCAGAAGAAGAAATTGTAGGTGCTACATTAGAAATTACTTATAATATAAAAGTTAAAAACGAAGAAGATGAAGCAACTAGAAAAGATCAATGGGTAACTATTGTAGATTATGTTCAAGAGGGTATGACATATTCTGATGAGAATAATACTGGTAATGGATGGAATCTTCAAAAGGCTACAACTAAAGACAATAAGTCTTCAATTGGTAATATTTATATAAACAAAAATATTGACTTGACAAATGTAAGCACAGTAGTAACACAAGACGTAGAATTACAAAATGGAGAATCAAAAGATATTAAGATTACATTAACAAAAACTCTAAATTCTTATAGTAATACTGATATTGATGCATATACAAACTATGTAGAAGTAATATTAACAGCAACACCTGATATGGCTAAGAGTGACAAGAATTCTATACCAGGAAACTTCGATCCAAGTCAAGAAACAACATTAGAAGGAAACTTAGGAACAATATATGATTTACATCAGAATAGACGTGAAATAGAAGAAATACCATATGATCACCCAACTGAAGAAAGAACAACAATGAGATTGGAAAGAGATACAGCAAAAGCACTAGAAACAATAAGTATTACAGCGGAAACTGGTGAGAATAGAAATACAGTATATTACATCTTGGCATTCGCAATAATAGCAGTATTTGCAACAGGTATAGGAATAATTATTAAAAAAGTAATTAAGAAATAATAGTTACTGTAAATAATAATAAACCTAAACAAAAAAACGAGCTTTGCTCGTTTTTTTGTTACCTCCAACTATTTGTTTTTATATTATATTATCAAAATTTTCATCAGCTTTTTTGGACAAAAAAAACGCAAAACTGGCTTTTCCCTAAGTATAGTGACATTTCAAATAAGCCAATGTAATGAAAAAATAATATAAATGAAACATTATGACATCAAACCCGCATCCGTAAAGACTTAGAGAGAATATTACTATATAATATATTGAAAAAAAAATTACAAAATGCAAAAATATCTATAAGTATGTTGCTAATTAACATAAAAATAATCGACAGCGATAAACACTAAATTTAATACTAAAAGAGAGTAGTATTAAAATGAAAGGAGCAAAAAATGGAAAGGATAAAACAAAAACTACTAGCAATAATCCTAATAATAATAGCTGGAATAGTAGGATACCAAGCATATGTTATGGCACATGGATATCCAAGAGCAATTGGACAGGGTGTACCATTTTGGTCAAATGGATCTATGGTGTATTGTAGAGAGCATAACAATGGTTGGGGCTATGGACAAGGAGCTGCTGATAGAGCATCCTATTATGTATGCGTTGGCGAAGTTAGCACGGTGGCTAAACAAGCTGATGGACTAGCATATTATGTATCTAGAGCAAGTGCAAGAAGTATACAGGATTTAATATGGAGTAAAAGTGGATCTAGTGCAGGACAATCAATAATAAATATGGGAACTGATTTTAGAAGTTGGTTTGCACCATGGGGCAGTGATAATTTTGCAAATTTATTTTCTATAAATGAAGGAAATAAAGAAACAGGAAATGAAGAAAAAAATTCAGCTTCAATGGAGGCTTTACGCAAAGATGTTACTGTTAAAGTTGTTGATGAACTTCCTGACTGGTTTTTTACAAATGTAAATGCTGGTTCTGTAGGAGAAAGTGATAAAAAGAATAATAGTACAGCTCTTTCTGATAGTGAAATAAACGTGATTATTAAGGAATATGAAAAAAATCACACAAAGGAAGAAACAGAAGCTTTTAAAAAAGAATTAAAAGATGCACAAAATAACGAGAAAATAATCGAAACAACAGTAAACAAGGTAATTAATACTATAAAAGCAAAGAGTATAGACATAAATAGATTTACTGAAGAGCAGAGTAATGAACTTAAGGCAGAAATTCAAAAAGAAGAAGGTATAAAAAATAGTATTATTCCAAGTAAGAAAAAAGAAATTGAGCAACAAATTAAAAATAAAGAGAGAGAAAATGTAAATGATATAAATAAAGTAGCAACTGAAGAAGTAACAGAAGATATTTTACAAAGAGCAGTAACAAAAATTGAATTAGAGCAAAATGAAAAAGAAGAAGAGAAAATAGAAAAAGAATTAAAGAAAATAGAAGAACTTTTAGAAAAAGAAAATTTACAACAAGATTTAAGAATAATAAAAGAAGATTTAAAGACTATAAGAGATAATTGGAATACTACAAAAGAAAAGTACAAAGCAAATCAAATAAGTGTAGAAGATTATAAGAAAATAGAAGATGAATACTATAACAAAGTATTAAAAGATATACAAACAATTTTAGTAAATAATTATGAAAATACTGAAGAGTTGAATCAATATAAAGGAAATCAAGATGCAAGTGAAGAAGAATCTTATAATTTAGTAGACTTAATAGTAGAACAATCAGGCAAAATAAGTGATATATCTTATGATGAATATAAATATTTATATGATATGCATAAATTATTTCAATTTTTTGGTAGTTACAAAAACCAAGCAAATACCTTTTTAGATGGAAATGTAAATTCAGAATCATGGAATTTATTATTAAGACATTTAAATAGTTATTCATCAGATGGTACAAGTAATTTATTAAGAAAAGTAGATAAAAATATCTCAATGGCTGATAAAAATTCTACAACATATGTTTCAAATGTAACTCAACTTGATCAATCTAAAATAGTTTCAGTAGAAAGTAAAGATAATTCATATGGAACTGCTGTAGACATTTATGCACATTATCAATTAAATTTAACAAGCGAACAACAAGCAAAATTGAATAGCATGAATAATGAAAATGAGAAAAGAGAATATCAGAAAACAATTGGACAAACATTATGGGCTTATCAATCAGATAGAAAAAAAGATAAAGATGGAAAAGAGATTACACATCAAATAACAATAGATGGACAACAAAAAACTTATTATGAATATGAAAAAATATATTTTGAAGATCAAGCAGATTCTGTTGTTTCTTTCTTTAGTGAAGAACTACTTTGTATAGGAACAGACGATCAAGATGGTGTAATTGGTACAAATGCAAGCGAAACTAGTGCTTTATTAAAATATATTGAATGCTTTAAAGATGATGCAAAGGGTACTACAGAGTTTTGTTCGTTTATAAAGAATAAATATCCTAATTTAGCAAAACAATTATCAGAAGCAAAAGGAAGTAATTTAAGCGAAAGAATAATAAATTTATATAATAAATATACAAGCAAAATAACAAATATCTGCCAAGAAGATAATTCAGAACATTACTATGTATATAAAAATAAAGTGGAAGAAAATTATTGGGATCTTAATTGGGGAGATACAAAAAAAGCAGCTAGATTATATCAATGGTTGATGACAAGAGATGCAGAAGGTGTAACTAACATAGATAAAATAGCAGGTCAATTTTCAATTGATGATACTGATGCAAGGGTTTCAATAGATAGAGTAAGTGGAAAATATCTTATTGGACCATATACAATAAATTATTCAACTTTGATATTAAATGGTGAGAAATTATTAGGAATAGATGATTTTTCAGTATTGTTATCAATGGGAGAGAATGGAAAAGAAGTAAATAAAGTTCTAACTCAAGGAGATGGAAAAGACCAATATAATATAGTTTGTATGAAAGGTACAACAAGAAATATTAAAAATAAAGATGGAAAAACTATAGAAGTTCCTAAGAGTGGAAATTCATTCTTTATTGAATTAGATAAAGATGTAAAAGGTAATGGAAAACGTTTAACAGAAAATGATATATTTAAATTTAATATTTCATATGAATACTTAAAGCAAATAAATGCAACAGTTCACTTATTAAGAGATAGTGCAAGTGATGCATCTAGTGGTACTCCTGATATATGGAATTCTTCTCACCCTCAAAGATTAATGACATTTACTTGGAGATCAGAAAGAGATTATATTGATAAGTCTATTGCAACTAGTACAAGAGAGTATGACTTTAAATTGAGAAAAACTGATAAAGAAACAGGTAAAGGTGTTAATGGTGGTAAATATATTGCTGCTGCAAAATATAAAAATTCAAAAGATGGTTCAATTGCATATTTTGATTTAGAAAGACAAATTAAAAGTTATAATAGTTTTGAAGAATTTAAGGCTGCGGCAGAAGCTCAAGATGTGTCAACATATATTTCTGAGTCTCAGCCAGAAGGTAATGGATATATTTTATGGAATGATATTCCAGAAAGTATAGCAGAAGTTGAGAGAACAACCGAAGATGGTACAGTGATTTTATCTTCTGATAAAATTTGGACTTTAGAATGTATAGAGGTTGAAGAGATAGAAGCACCAAATGGATATAGTATTCCTACTATAGATGAAATTAAAGTTTCAAATGGATGTACAATAAATAATAAAGGAAGTTATTATACAGTAAGTATACCTACAAGTAGTTCTGAAGGAGAAATTACTTGGCCAGAGCCATCAGTTCCTAAAGATTATTACATACCAATTAAAAAAGTTGATAATAATGGAAAGCCAATTGATGATTTAAAATTAGAATATTGGTTTGCAGATTTGACTGTTGCTTCTGGTGAGTGGGATAGTCAAAATTGGAAATACGGATCTGGCAATCGTCAACAGGCAATTACAGGACACCGAATCTATGCTGAAAAAGGAAAAAAACCAGGAAAGCAATTAAATGGTATGGCATATCTTACAAATAATATGTATAGTGATGCTATTCTTCTAGTAATAGAAGAAAAACCAGCAGAAGGATATGATTATCAATATTTTCAAAAGATAGCAATGGTATATTCAGCTAAGCAAGGGGCTAAAGGACCAGAGATTAAATTCTTAAAAGCAGAAGATATAAAAAATACTATTGCAAAACAAAACTTGGCAAACTGGGAAAATGAAGCTGAAAGAGAAGTTATTCAAAATAATAATTGGGAAAACGGTGTGCTTTTTGTTAAAGATAAAACAGGAAGTATAATAGAAAGTTCAGCAAAGAAAGTTGAAGGAAAAGAAGGACAAGGAATTTACGTAAATGCGGAAGTGACCTTAGAGGAGCTTAATAATGAAATTGTTGAGATTATAAATGATGAAATTCCTCCATATAGTTTAGAATTATTTAAATTTGAAGATAGTGGAGAATACAATCCTAACTTAGCAGGAACTAGGTTTAAAGTTTGGATTACAATGGGTAATAGAGAAGAGGCAGCATATGAAAAAGAAATAACAGTAAAAGAAGAAAAAGATGAAAATGGTAAGAAAATATATGTTGCTAAAGCTGAAGGAATAAGAATTTATGGAGATAATTTAGCATTACATATACAAGAAAAATATGCAAAACCTGGTTTTGAATCTAAATTAACAGTAAAAACTATTGCTTTAATATATAAAGCACAAGTTGTATTTGAAAACGGAAAAGTAAAACCAAAATTAACTATACTAGAAAATACACCTAATGAGAGCTTATTTGTATCAAATAATTCTAACTTGCCAGATGAGTTTAACGGACATCCAATTACAGTAGTGAACGAAGATACAATATCTGGTATCTGTGTAGGAATAGAAAATGAAAGAGCACCTCATTATTTAAGATTCTTTAAAGCAGATGAAGATGGAAAACCTTTAGCAGGTGCAACATTTACATTAGCAAATAAAGATCCAAGAGAGGAAGGCTTCAATAGTTCAAATGAAATAGGAACAGATACAAGTGACACAGATGGATATATGGAATTTGCAATACCTTCTGAAGTAAAAGGTGAAAATAAAGAATATACACTTTACTTGTATGAAAATAGTTCTGGAGACGGACATATATATTCTGATACAAGCAAAAACAATCCTGTCATTATTAAATATCAATATGTAGCAGGAGATGACAGCATAACAGGTTTATCAATTATACATAATGGAAAAGACCTTACAGATAATTGGACAAAAGTACAAAACAAAGAATTTACAAAAGAAAATAAAAAATTACATTGTCAACAAACAGTACAAGATCAAGAAAGAACAAAAGAAGATGGTACAAAAGAAACAGTAAAAGTAAATGTAAATTCTATAAAAAATAATGGATATATATTTGATTTTGGAAACTTAAAAGAGATATTCTTGTTAACAAATAACCCTGTACCATATTCATTAGATTGGGATAAAGTTGAAGCTGAAACAGATATACCTCTTGGAAATGCAAAATTTGAAGTAAGCATTGTTCAATCTGATGGAGACCTAAGTAATACTATTAAAGAAATTGTTGAAGACCTTGCAAAAGATAATACTTATATCTTACCATCAGGAGTTAGGTTTGCAAAATATAAAAATGATGATACAGAACTACCAATTAAAAATCTTGGTAAATTAATAAATGATGGTAAACAAGAAGGTCAAGATATAGTTTCAAATAATGAAGAAGGAGAAAATAAAGGTAGAGTTTCAGTAGATAATATTGTAACTTATGGAGAATGTTATGCATTTATTAAAGAAATTCAAACTGTTGGAGCACATCAACTACTAAATGACATAATAGTTGTACATTATAAAATAAATAAAGGTGAAACAAAACCAACTATTTTAGATGATATTTATGTTTATACACCAGCAAGTAATGATAAAGAAGCAAAAGTAACTAAATATTTAAGATCAAATGGTGTATATAAAGATGATAATGGTAAAGTTTATACAAATGTTTCAATGGATGGAAATACTTTACAAATAATTAACCAGAAAGCTCCATATTCATTAGAAATTAACAAAACTAATGCATTAAGTGGTAGACCAATTAAAGATGTAGCATTTAGAGCAATAATACGTCATAAAAATGAAAATGGTGAACCTAAAGTAGTTGATATATCACGCACTACTGAGAGCGGAAAAATTACTATAAATGATATTTATGAATATAGTGTAAATGACAATGATTTAATTACATTAGAGCTATATGAAACAGTACCAGAATATTATAATTATTTTGATAAAAATAAGGCTAGCGAATTAGTATATATTGCTGATTACATTAAGAAAGGAGCAAATGAACCATTACAACAAAAAACTGGATATATGATAATAAATCCAATAACAGGCGAAGGCAACAAAATAGAATCTTTTGATAAAATTGGAGATACAAGTAAAATATTATTTACAATTTCAGAAGTAGGACAAAGTAATGGTCAAAACGATAGCAATTCTAGTCTTCATACAGTAAAAATTCCTAATATGCCAACTTATAATTTACAAGCTGAGAAAAAAGAAGAATTCAATGGTCAACTTAACAATGTAGATATTAATGGAATCAGCTTTACTGGAAAAATCAGAAAAGGTGGAGTTAATGAAAATGGAGATGTAATTCAAAATGGACAATCTGCTAATGCTAAAGAATTAGATGTAAGAAACTTCACAGTATATCTAAAAGAATATACTTCAAATGGACTTAAGAGTGTAATGGTAAGTGCTGAAGGAATAGATACTCATAGTGCTTTCTTTGATGAAAGTGGAAACTTAAATAATAATGCTCAAACATTTACATTAGTATTAGAAGAAGCATCTAATGGAAAATATGCAATAGAGCATCCTATAGAAATTGAATATACTTGCCAACCTGATACAGACAATGGTATATGGAAAACAGAATATAAAAAGATAAAATTTAATGATAAAACAGTAGATATACCTGCAGGTCAAGAAACAGTACTAATAGATACAGAAGAATTAGGAATTCAAGTAGCTAAAGATGGACATCTTATCCTTATAAATAAATATAAATTTGAACCAATTCAAATTTTATTACAAAAGAAAGATGAAAATGGAAAGCTTATAGATGGAATTAGTTTCGAAGGACTATTAGAGCAAGATGAATCAAAGCTTATGGCAGGAAAAGAACCAAGAAAGATAGCTTTTGGAGTAAAACCAGTTTATGGTAAAGTAACAGAAATAGATCCAATAACAACTGGTGAAAAAATTGCTCCTGATGGAAAACAGTATAATGGTGTGGCTGTCTTAGATAATATAGACTTTGGAGGTGCTGTAAAACTTACAATTACAAAGGAATATTGGAAAGATCCAACAGATAAACCAGCACTTAACTTCCAAGAAGAACCTATAGAAATTTCTGGTATGTACATAGCAGAGTATAAAAAGGGAAATGTTACATATAGAAAATTAACAGTTCCTAACAATAAAATAACAGTAAAAGTAGGAAATGGAGAAGCAAAAGAAGTCGATATAACTAAAACAGAGGCTCTTAATGAATTTGTATCTTTCAGCTCTGATGGAAATGTTTCAACATTCTATATTACAAACCAATATAAGAGATACAACTTAGATGGTAATGATGAAGACAAAGACGATACTCCACCGCCTTTCTCTGATAAAGTAATAAGAGACGTTCAAGGTAATGATACTGAATACAAAAATGAGGATAAAAAAATACAATTTACAGGTATAATAACAGATAGCAATGGCGAAGTATTACAAAATGATGTAAAAGTAACATTTGAGAAAAAGGAAACACAAAATGCAGAAGGAAAAGAAAGCAAAGTATCAATTAAAGCACTAGACATAAACGGAAGCATATCTGGAAAAGACGAAAATGGAAAAGAAAAAGAATTTAAACTTGTTCTTAAAGAAAATACTGATGATGAACCTATAACAGTTATCTATACTTGTACTTATGATAGTAGTTCTGATGAATTTACAGCAAATATTATAGGATATGAGTATAAAGGAATTAGATATAATAAAGACGATAAGGAAAATAATCCTGAACAAAAAGACGATATAGTTCCAGGACGTGTAGATAATGATGGTAGCCTAATAAACTATAATAAATTATATATTCCTATAACAAAGCATGATGAAAAAGGAAACCTTGTTAATGGCGTTGTATTTAAAGGAACAGTAGAATATCCAAAGGATGAAAATGGACATCCAACAAAATTTGGAGAAAATGGACAGAGCTCATGGGATTTCGAAACAGTAACAGGTGGAAAATATTATGATTTTGCAGAAGACGAATATAAAACAGCTCCAGATGGTGTTGCAGTAATTGTAGTTCCATATGAAATGGATGGCGATTTTATAGTTACAATTACAGACGAATATTGGGGAACTAAAGAAGACGATACATGGACAACTACAAGAGGAACAATGCCAGATGAACAACCTTATGACCTAGAATTTATGGAAGTTGATGCAGCAATCAAAGGTTATAGTGTAAAAAAGGAAAAAGTTGATGAATGGAAAACTGTTTCAAAACTTTACTATAATGGAAATAAAGTTGAATATACAGTAGAAAATATGGAAGATGAAGCAGTTAATGTAACAGCTTATAACTATATAGATGTAGACAAAGATGGTCATATTAAGTTTGTAAATGATGAAATCAGATACAACTTAGATGAAAACACAAAACCATTATTTGATGAAAAGATTAAAGTAGATTCTTTAGGTAATGCATTCCAAGTAAAAGATAATATATCTTTCACAGGATATATAAAAGATACAGATGGAAAAACACTTCAAGAAGGACAATCAATCAACGAAGAAATTAGAGATAAAGACAAATTTACAGTTGGACTAGATAGCGAGGGAAGAATTATTGCTACTGATATTTTAGGTGAAATATCAGGTGATGAAAATACAGAATTCTATTTTGTACTACAAGAATTAGGAGAAGGCGAAGGACAACCATTAGAGATTACAGTAATTTATACTAGCGTATATAATAAACAAACAAGAACATTCGATATAACTATTAAAGGATACGAATACAATGGTGAACGTTATGATATAACTACAGAAACAGGTGATAATACATTTAATGAAATAGTTAAAGGATACGTTTGGCATAAACAAGAAAATGGAGAAGAAAAAAGAGACTTAATAAATGTATTAGAAACAAGTATTCCATTAATAAAATATGAAGAAGCTAAAAAATCTGAAGGTGGACAACCAATACTTAGAAATGGAATCCAATTTACAGGAAAAGTAGAGGCTGTAGAAGAGAGAGTCGGTTCAAATGGTATAAAAGAATATACAACTAAGAAAAATGCAGAAGGAAACGAAATTTCTCAATACTTTAAAATTGTAACAGGTGAAAAACAAAAAGACATAAATGGTCAAAATTGTAAAGATCCAAAAACAGGATTAGAATATCCATCATATGATGGTGTAGCTACAATCTACGGAATTACTAAAGATTATGTTGGTAAAGTTAGAATAACTATTACTGAGGAAAAATGGAAAGATGGTAAAGAATTATCACCAAAAGAAAATGAAGTTAATTTCGTTGATGACATTATTGAAATTATTGTAGATGTAAAAGAACAAACAGAACAAGATGGAACAAAAAAATTAGTTGTTGACTATGGAGAAAACTTAAATTGGAATACATATAGCAAAAACTCAACAACTGAAAATAGCAGTTTATCAGAAGAATTAAATGAAAAAATAGAGGAAGTAATAAAAGCAAAAGGACAATCTACAACAGAAAATTATAAAGTAAAAGAAAATGATGAATTTGCATCAGCACTTTTAGATATTGACACATACAATAATGACAAGAAACAAGATGATGTTATCGGAATTAAAGTTGTAAACGAAGTTAAAACTTACGATATTGAAATACCAAAAGTAGTTGAAGTAGAAAAAGATGGTAAGAAGACATATAGAGCGTTAACTCCAGAAGAAGCTGCAGAACTTAGATTTACAGCTAAGATTTATGATTCAACTTATAATGGAGAAAATACAGATGCAAAACCAATACAAGAACTTGATGGAAATCATGTAAGAGTAGTTGTTCTTGATGAAAAAGGAAATGAAATAAAAGAGGGAACAACAAATCAAGAAAATAACAATAATAAAACAAAATCAGTTATTAGAGTTTCTGGAATTAGAGGTTCTATAATAGGAGAAAGTTTAACACTTGTTTTACATGAAGAGGCATCTGGAGGAATTCAAAAAATAGAAAAAGACATCCAAGTTACATACAAATATACTAATAATGAAGCTGATAAGGATGGAAAACCAGAATTATTAAAATTCAAAGATCCAAATGTGGAAAATGGAAACGGTATAATAGATGTTAAACTAATAGAAAAAGAAGATAAAAATGAAGAATTTAAAGAAACTAATGTGTCTACAAATCCATATTTAGTAGTAACTGATGAGGGTGTAGCAATTGTTCAAAAAGAAAAAGAAACAACTCTTGCAATTAAAAAAGTTAAAAAAGTAAAAGATACAAATGGAAATGAGGTAGAACAACCTGTTTCTGGTATCAAATTTACTATAAGAGTTTGTGGAAGTTGCGAGAAAGAGTGTGCTAAAGACCCATTAAAATGTACATGCGGAGATGATTGCACAAAATGCAAAACATTAACTGCAACTTCAGATGAGCATGGATTAGCAGAATTTACAGGAATAACAGAAACTGGCGAAGTTAAAGTAGTTATTCTAAAAGAAGAATGGGATACTACACAATTAACAGAAGCAGAAAAAGAAGGAAATGACAAGATTGAGTTTATTAATGAACCAGTTGTAATTTCTGGAATTAAAATAAAAAAAGGCAAAGAAGAAGAAAATGCCAATATAGTAGATTATACCAATGCACAAGTAGTAGAAAGCAGTGGAGAAAGCAAAGCTAGTAGCCATGTAAGTATAAATAAAAACTTTGGTATTCAAATTGTATTTAAAAATGATACTGCAACATATGATTTAGAGGCATTTGATAGCAAAGTTACAAACTACAATGGAACAATAGAAAAAGTATTGAAAGATGTTACTTTTGAAGCTGTTATAGCAAAACATAAAGACGGTGCACCTGATATAACCATACCAGATGGAAATACTACATTTAACTTAAATGACGTATATGAAAGAAGTGATAAGGCAGAAGATAAATTACAATATATCGGTCCATTTGGAATAAGCAGTGATGGAAAAATAAGAGTAGAAGGCATTAAAGGAACAATAGCAAAACAAGTAAAAGCTGAAGAACAACAAACACAAGCAAATAGTACTGAAACAGAAGGTACATATGATGTTATATTAAGAGAAGTATCATCAAATATGACACCAAATTCAGATGAATCAACAGATGGAGAAAAAACAGAAGAGATTAAGAGACCAATTATAAAAATTGTATATACTTCTACATGCATAACTGATAAAAATGGAAATAGCTCATTTAAAACAGAAATAAAAGAGTATGTATGGAAAGATAGCGAAGGAAAATCACATAAATACATTCCAAATTCAAAAGTACAAGTAGTTGATGAAGGACCAGCAACAACATTAGAAACAAATAATAATGTTGCTAATGGAAAAGAAATTGAATTACAGTATTCTGAATCATTTGGAGAAGTATTATATGTTCATAAAGATGGAAAAGTAAGTTTAATTAATACTGAAAAAAATCCAGTTGCAATTAACTTAAAGAAAGTAGATAGTAATGGAAATCCAGTTAGAGGAATTAAATTTACAGGAAAAGTAATTGCATTATTAAATGTAAACGATAAAACTTTAATTCCTAAAGAAGAGCTTACTGATACAGAAAATGGACAATTAATGCAAAAGAGAATTGAATTTAACTTTGGTGGAAACGATACAAATTCTGGTAGAACAAATTATAGTGGTGTAGCTTTACTTGAAATACCTGAAGATGAAATATTCAATTATGAAGGTGAACTTAAAGTTGTAATCACTAACGAAGAATGGGTAGATAGCACCAATAAACCTGTATTAGGATTCCCTAATGAGCCATTTGCAATTACTGGATTAACTCTAAAAACTGATCCACAAACACATAAGAGCAGAATAGAGTATGGAGATATAAAAGTTGAAAAATGTGATGTAAATGGAAATACACAAGAAGGAGAATCTGCATATAAAAATAAAGTAAAGAAATATAGTGTTGATGATGGAGAACAACAAGGAACAGAAATATTAGGAGTTTCTGTAGAAAACCCAATCTTAGACTATGATTTAGATTTAGGTTATAAATTATTAAAATCTGGAGATGAACTTATACCTTTAAAAGAAGGTGTTGGATTTAAAGCTCAAGTATACAAAGATGGAAAAAAAGAAGCAACACAAAAACCTAATCAAGAACCTGATGTAGTGCTTAATGCTGCAGACGGAAAGATTACAGCCAAAGCAATAAAAGGTGATATTATAGGTAACGATATAGAATTAATATTAACAGAAACAGAAAACGGACATATTGTAAAAGATATGGAAATTACGATAGTATACTCATACAATCCAGATGGAAACCCAAATGATAAACCTACTATAACAGAATACAAATGGAAAGAAAAACAAGAAGATGGAACAGAAGTTGATAAATCATATAAAGTACCACAAGATGGTACAACAGGCGGAGATGGAGAAGAAGCTAAAAATACACAAATTGGTAACATGATTTATACAAATTACAAAGAATTAGTAGGTATTATAAATGAAGTTATTCCAAATCCTTTAGATATTCAAATTGAGAAGAGGGATAGCAATGGAGCTACTGTTGCTGGTATCAAATTCGAAGGAAGAATAGTTGCAGTAGATAAAAATGGACAAGAAAGAAAAGATGAAAATGGTAAGGCTATAGAGAAAACATTTACAACAACTATAGATAAAGAAGATGGTACACAGGAAACTCTAAATTGGATTACAACAGATACAACAGGTATAGCAAAATTACACTTAACCAAAGAGGAAGTTAATAAATTTGCTGGAAATATTAAAATTGAAATAAGCAAAGAAGATTGGAGCACAGACGATAGAGATCCATTAAAAGTAGATCCAGAACAACGTACACCATTGGACTATATTGATGGAACAATTGAAATTACTGGTAAGAAGATTAATGTTGAAGAGAATAGCCAAAGCAGTATAATAAATGATGGAGAAGTAACAGTAACTATTAAGAATAATGGAAAAGACGTTACAGAGCAATATAAAGATAGAGTTGATGCAAAGGCTCCAGGAGAAATATCTGTAAGCATGAAGAATATTATTAAAAAATATGATTTAGAATTGTTTAATAAGAAGATTATAAATGTAAATGAAGAAGAAGTACAAATTAAAGGAGACATTACATTTACAGGAGAAATTAAACAAAACGACAAAACATATCCTATTACTATAGCTTTTGGACCAGAAACAAATGGTGCAATTATTGCAAAAGATATCAGAGGAGAGATAGTAGGAGAGAATATTACACTTTCAGTTAAAGAAGAAAAAACAATTTCTGGAATTATTCCAGTAGATATTGATATAGTATATTCTTGCTCATATAATGATGGTAAGTTTATAACAGCAATATCAAAGAAAACAATTAAAGACCAAAATACAGGAGAAATTCTAAAAGAAATAAATGGAACAGATGAAAATGGAAATGTATTAGAGGAAGACGTTGTTAGAACAGGTGTTGAAATTCCAATTAAAAAGGTTGACCAACAAGGAAAACCAGTAGAAGGAATTAAATTCACAGGATATGTAATATCAAACAACAAAAATAGCAAAGATGAAGGTGTAGCTTTTAATGTAACAACTAATGAATATGGTATTGCAAATATAGCACTTAAAGCTGATTATTCAAATAAAGATAATGTTATAGACGAAATAAAAGATAAAGGTCTTTTAGGAAACTTCAAAGTTGTTATAGAAAAAGAAGAGTGGGCAGAAGGTGCAGAAGCAACATGGAGAGCAATTCCTGGAAATGAACATAGAAAACTTAAATTTGTAGCAAATAATACAGAGATTGCAGGTTTTGAAATGCAAGAAGCTATTTCTGAAAATATAGTTATAAGAACTGTATTATTCGATAAAGCAACATGTAACAATACTCATGTTCAGGTAGATAAAAATAATATTACAATTAATGTTGATAACCCAGACTTAACATATGATATACCATTTATTAAAACAGATGAATTAATGAATGAAGAAAATAAAGATAAAGTAAACAGATTAGCTAATATAGAATTCTATGTTACAATCGAAAGTGGTAGTGATAAACAAGAATTTAAACCAAAGACAGATGAGAATGGTATGTTTACATTAGAGAATATTCACGTATTTAGTAGTGATACAACTCCTGTAACACTAACAATGAAAGAATTACCACCAGCTGATTTAGGAATACAAATATTAAAAGAACCAATAGTAATTACTTACTATACAGTAGTAAATAATGAAACTGGAGAAGTTTCTTTTAAAGATGTTAAAATAGTTCAAAATGGTACTGAACAAAATGATAATAATACTGATAAAATAGTAGATTATATACAAGTAACTTTAGGAGATAAAGAATATAAATTAATCAACATTGTAAACCATAAAGCATATTCAATTACTTTAGACAAGAAAATTCGTGTTAATGGCAATGAAGATAATAAAGTAAAAGATGTAATAGAAGAAATAGGATTTACAGGTTGCGTTACTACAAATCCAGAAAGATTTGGAGTAACACAAAGTAAAGATGAATCTGGTAATATTCAATATAAGATTGATAAAATTGCATTTGAAGCTAATTTAAACCCAAGTGCAACTAAAGATCTAACAGATACAATATATTTCAGCGGAACGACAGCAAACGGAAAATTAGAAATACCAGATATAACATTCTATGATAGACAAGTTTATGTAATATTTAAAGAGTTCTTTGTTAATGGCAAAGAACCAAGCTCAATGGAATGTACTGATGAAGTTATGGTGGCATCATTTAATAGAAGAATATCAAATGTAGAGTCAACAAGTACATCATCAGATAATGTAACATTTACAAGTATAGAACCATTAAATATAAGCATTCAAGTTGTAAATGAAGCTATAAACTATAAAGTAAAATTGAAAAAAGTAGATACTGATGATAAAAGTAGATTAATAGATTATAAGGGTTCTCAATTTACAATAACTTTAAAAGAACTAGAAGATGATAAAGAGGTTACAGAAACAACAGATCAAGTAACATTAGTATTTGACGAGGAAGAAGAGATTGATAAAACTCTATCTACAGCTCTTCCAAGTAAATATATAGTTGGGGCACAATTAGTAACAGAAACAGACGAAAATGGAAATGTAAAATTAGATACAGATGGTACTCCACTAAAATATATTGAATTAGAGCTTAATAAATTTGGTAATAATCTACAACTAGTAGCAACAGAGGATAAAGCACCAGCTGGATATGAAGCATATAATGGAGATATAGTAATTACATATTCGACACCAGAGCCAGGAGAAAACAAAGAAAATAGTAATATAACAATTAAAGAAATTGTTGGGGAAAGTGTTACAGCAACTACAAGCAATGACAATAATGTATTAAGTTTAAACTTTGAACTGCCAAATAGTCCTAAACCATATCCATTAGAATTCTTTAAAGTATCTAAAGAAACAAATAAAAAATTAAATAATATTCAATTCCAAATACTATTTATGAGAAAAATTGATTCTGAAAATTGGGAAAGAATCTTAGAAGACAAGGGAAGATTATTTAATACAGTAGCTGGAAAGATAACTATACCAGATATTCACAATTATGGAACATATTATATGGTATTAAAAGAAACTGAAACACCTAAAAATACAGTAAGATTAGAAGGATATCATATAGTTGAAGTAAATGCGGAGATAGATAAAACTCCAACTCTAATATATAAAGGAACTTTTGCAGAATATGGATATACAGATAAAGAAACTCTTGTTGATAATGATGAAACAATAAAACAAGTATTATTAGATGCTAAGAATGCTATTGAAAACAATTTTGTAGAAATACAAAAAAATAATTTGACTGAAAAATACAAAGCATATTTCAAAAATAAGACTGAGGCTAATGATAACTTCTACTTTACAGTTGAAAATGATTCATCAATAGATTATAAGATAAACGTTTTGAAGAAGGACATAAGTAATCATGATAAAGATTTGGATGGAGCAATGTTTGACTTATACTTAGTAAAAGCTAACATGCCATATACAACAGAAACTAACTTAATACGAGAACAAGACAGAAAAGGAGAAACTGTTGATGGTAAAATTACTCTTGATTTAGGATATAGTGAAGAACATTATAGTAAAAATACATATACTGAAGAACAGATAGAGGCTATAAGAAATGGAACAAATACTGAAGCTTTAGGCGATATGCTTAAATTGGTATTAGTAGAAACTAATCCACCAAAAGACTATAAATCAGAATTTAGCAGAATAGAAGTAACATTCTATACTCATGATGGTAAAGATATTAAAATCATAGATATAAAAGTATTTGATGAAGTAGGAAATGAAATAGAGAATAAGTATGCAGAGTATGTTGATAGAAATGAACCAAAAGAAGCAGAAATTACTTTAGCAGCATACAATACTAAGAAAATAGGGGTTCCATTACAAATTAAGAAAGTTTATTACAAAGAAGTAGTAGTAGAAGAAAATGGACAAAAGGTAATAAAGAAGATAGAACAACCTCTTGAAGGTGCAGCTTTCTCTGGTGTGGTTTATGAGAAAGGAAAAGTAAAAGCGGGTACTGAATTTAGCAACGTTACAACTAATAAAGATGGTATTGCTAACCTTGGAGAGTTCTATGTTGAAGGTGATATTGTAATAGATATTACCGAAGTTAAAGTGCCTGCAGGATTTGAAGAAATAGATGAAACTAACATAGAATGTACAGTAGATGGAAAGAAAATAACAGATTATTCTATTTCAACAAATGCTGTAGAAGAGATAGATTGGGTAAATGAAACAAACCAAATAAAAATAATAGAAGGTGTTGATATTAAGTATGATATATCTTTACAAGGTTTTGTTTGGGAAGATAGACCAGCAGACACTGGAACAAAACATGAAGATGACTATACAGTAAAAGGTGTAGCAACTGAGGGCTTGTATGATGACGGTGTAGATTTAAAAATTAAAACAACTGATAAGGAGAATAATCCAACAACAGAGATATCTGATGTTGAAGATGGTGTTATAGTTAATTTGTATAATTATGATACTGGAGAACTTTTACAACAAACGACTACATACGATGATGGCTTATATACATTTAAGATTTCAGATCCATTTGCAAAATACTATGTTACATTTGAAATGCGTGGAAAATATAACTATGATAATTATGAGAATGTTAAATTCTTAGTAAAATCAATTGAAACTGAACAACAAAATGGAGTAGAAGAGAATAAAATTAATCAATATAATAACATTAATGATGCAATAAGTGCAGCAGAAGGAAATTTGGAAAGCTCTAATTGGATGTACAATTCAAAAGCAATTTTG
Source organism: uncultured Clostridia bacterium (assembly GCA_947581825.1). GTDB lineage: Bacteria > Bacillota > Clostridia > TANB77 > CAG-508 > CANPVP01. The sequence continues at coordinate 40,939 of CANPVP010000007.1, forward strand.
GACGAGACAACTGATAAGAATCAAAAATTAGATCAAAATACAGCAGTAACTACTAATAAGAATACAGCTAGTGGTAATAGAAATACAGTTCGTCCAGAAAATGTACAAGCATATCCAATATATGATTATTTCACTATACAGAATGATAATAAACTTGGAATGTTTGTTGTCTACAAACAAATTTCAGGAAATAATACAAATCCTGATTATACAATAGCTAATGTACAAGAAGATAAAAATCCAAATGTGGAAGGATATACTCCAATAACATTTGAAATATTAGATCCAATACACAAATATATAAACTTTGGAATTGTAGAAAAAACTGAATTCTGGCTAACATTAGAAAAATACGTTGAAGAAATGAAAATGACATTAGGAGATGACAAGAACGAAACACCATATACGTATGAATTTGGTAAATATGAAGGCGACAAGATGTATACTTTAAATATAAATAAAGCAGATTTAGGAAAATTAAAGAATTTAGATATTATCTATAGAATAGATGTTTTAAATGAGAGTATAACTGATGGAACATTAAAATCAATAGCTGATTATTATAATTCAGATATTATGGAATATGCAGGATATGCTATAAATCTAAAGGCTGATTCAGAAGGAAAAATAGACTTCGATAAAGTTAATTGGAATACAGATAAAATGCCTGAAGATCCAACCCATAAAGAAAATCTAATTCCAGAACAATGGTCTACTGATGACGTTATAATTCAGAGAGCACAAGCAACTACAGGAAAGCAAATAATTGAATTGAAGCCAACAGATCAATATATAAGCAGTCATGAAAAAATATCAATTTATGTAAAATATAATTATAAACCAGACAAATTAGTGGACGAACATAAGAATTTATTCGGTAAGATAAATGAAGTAAATTCATCATATGTTACTCTAAGTGTAGCAGAAATATATGAAAGTTCAGGCGAAGGTGGAAGAAAAGATATTAATTCTGAAAATAATAGCTTAGAGAATAAATTTGTAAATACGTATAAACGTGTATTTAATGATTTCTATGATTATGAGAGCGATAACCAATACTATTGGGATTTAAGTCATAAACAAGAAGGCGAATTTGATATATATGATGAAGATGCAGCACCAGCAATGAAATTATTAATTGAAAACCCATCAACTAGAAAAATAACTGGACAAGTATTTGATGACGAAAATGAAGATGGAATAATGAATGAAGGCGAAGTTGGTATTGATGGTGTAAAAGTAAGTATTTATGATGAATATGGAACTAAGATTAAAGACACAGTAACATCAACTAATAAAGCAGACGGCTCAAATATTGCAAATAAAGGAACATATGAATTTAATGGAATTCCAGAAGGAAAATATAGTCTAGAATTCACATATGGTGATGAAAATACAGTATTACCTAAGTTATATACTGAAAGTACAGATGAGAATGGAAATATCATGAAAGATACTAATGGAAATATAGTTATAGCTGATGATAATACAAATAGTAATTGGATATATAATGGACAAACATTACCAAGAAACAATAATAAGTCATATAATGCATTAGAATATCAAAGTACCAATGCATATAAGATAGAGCAAGATAATGATTTCTGGTATAGAGATGAAAAGAGAGCTAATACAGTTTACTCTGATGCTACAGATGATTCTACAAAGAGAGCTGCAGCAGATAATACATTAAATACTAATGGAAAAGGTATTATGAACAATGCAAAAGCCGAATTATTGTACTCATACAGAGGAAGTGAATATAATAAGGATTATATTGAAACTTTAATAAATAATGCAGTATCTGCAAAAACAAATAAGTTCAAAATTAATAGTATGAATACAGAATCAACAGAATTCTCATACACAGGTGATACAGAAGATGGTTCTTCATATGAAGACGAGCATGGAAATCTTGTAGGAACTGGAAGCAATGCAAAAATAAACTTCGGTGTTAGACCTAGAGAGATGACAAATCTTAAAGTTGTAAAGAAAGTAGATAATGTAAAAATCTATACAAGTAGTGGAAATTCTAATGTAGATGCTTCTTATAACAATGGAACAGTAGGACAAGCAGGAAGAGTTCAATGGTCACCAGGTAATGAACAAAACGGTAATAGAGGATACATTTGGATTCAAAGATCAGAAGAAGAGATTATAGGAGCTAAATTAGAAATTACTTATAATATAACTGTTAGAGATGAGTCAGAGGATAAAATAGCTGGAGAAGAGGTAACAATTGTAGATTATGTTCAAGATGGAATGAACTTTGATAAAAATAGCTATGAGGATAATAAATCTTGGGAGATTGCAACAGCAAGCACTAAGGACAATATAAGTAAAATAGGAGATGTTAATATAAACAAAAATATTGATTTGACAAATGTAAGTACAGTAGTAACGAAAAAAGTAACATTAGATGAAAATGGAGAATCAGAAGATATTAAGATTACATTAACAAAAACTCTAAATTCTTATAGTAATACTGATATTGATGCATATACAAATTATGTAGAAGTAATACAAACAGTAACTCCAGGATTAGCTAGAAAGGATAAAAACTCAATACCAGGAAACTTCGATCCACAGAGGGAAACAACTATTGAAGGAAACATTGGAGCAATTGGTAACTTACAGAATGTAATTACTAAAGCTTTAATAAGCCGTGAAATAGTATTAGTACCATATGATGGACAGGTACCAACCGAATATGAAAATGAAAGCATAAGACTAGAAAGAGATACAGCAAAAGCACAAGAAACAATAAGTATTACAGCAGAAACTGGTGAAAACAGAGCTACAACATATTATATCTTAGCATTTGCAGTAATTGCAGTATTTGCAACAGGGGTAGGTGTAATTGTTACAAAAGTAATTAAGAAAAAATAATTACAAAATACAAAATAAAGCGAGCATTGCTCGCTTTATTTTGCATTAATTATTGATCTCCCAGCTTTGCCCAACCTTTTATGTTGCTTCTTTGAATAGCACCATATAAATTTGCTCTTACTCTAGGAATATCTATTTGCATATCTCTAATTAATTGTTTCATTTTTTCTCTTGTAGTAGATCCATCCATTGGACAAACTTTAGGCATTACTTCAATTTCATTCTTTCTAATAAATTTTCGTATATATTTTTCAGGTGTATAAATTAATGGACGAATTAATGTTATTTTTGATCTGTCCATATAAGAAGTTGGAGCAAAAGTATGAATGCTACCACCATAAAATAAATTTAATAAAAAGGTTTCAAGAACATCATCTTCATTATGACCTAAAGCAATTTTATTGCATCCTTCACGAATAGCGATGCTATTTAACATACCTCTACGTAAATTAGCACAAAGAGAACATGGATTTTTTTCTTTTCTAATATCAAAAACAATTTCTTTTATATGACCCTGTTCAATAATTAGAGGGACACCTAAATTATCACAAAAATTTTTTAAACTTGATGAATCAAAATTCTCAAAGCCAGAATCAATGGTAATAGCAATTATATCAAATTTTTTTGGATAAAATCTTTGTAAATTTTTAAATCCCATAAGCATTGAAAGCGAATCTTTACCACCAGAAAGACCAACAGCTATTTTATCTCCTTCTTCAATCATATTATAATCTTCAATTGCTTTTCTCATATAACTTAAAATTTGTTGCATAAAAACTCCTTAAATACTTAATAATTAAATACAATGTACAATATATTTATTAGAAAGTCAAGAAACGACATAATTGGGGACGTAGTAAAATGGCAATATTTTACTACGTCTTTTGTTATAAAAAAACTTGCTTTTTAAAATTAGTTGTAGTATGATATAAAAATGAATTAAATGTGCTTATAGCTCAACAGGATAGAGCAGTCGCCTCCTAAGCGACCGATAGAGGTTCGAGTCCCCTTAGGCACACCATTGTTGCTTTAATTAATAATAAATAAAAATTGGAAAGAGAAAAAATGGAAGAAAAAGAAATATTCATGAAACAAGCTTTAAAAGAAGCAAAAAAAGCTTATGATAAATTAGAAGTTCCAGTTGGTGCTATTATTGTAAAAGATGGAAAAATAATAGCTAGAGCACATAATTTAAAAGAAACCAAAAAAGATACAACGAAACATGCAGAAATATTAGCAATCCAAAAAGCAAGTAAGAAATTAGATACATGGAGATTGATAGATTGCGAAATGTATATTACTTTAGAACCATGTACTATGTGTATGGGGGCAATTATAAATTCAAGAATAAAAAAAATTTTTATAGGAACCATGGATCCAAAAACTGGAGCATGTGGGTCAGTATTAAATTTAAATGATGATTATACTTTCAATCACAAAGTAGAAATAGAAACAGGAATTATGAAAAAAGAGTCGGAAGAATTATTAAAAGATTTTTTTAATAAATTAAGAACTTTAAAAAAATAATATAAGAATAAGAGGAGTTTTTATGGAAGTTTCAAGAAGAGCTATACATATAGTACTTATTATATGCATAATAGTTGCTGTTGCAATTTTTGTTGGAGTAACAATGCAAAGATATGAAATTGAAGGCGAAAAGAATATGCCATTTGAGCTTTCAAAAATAATGATATTTAGTACTGCTGAAGGCTTTGCAAATGAAAAAAGTGATTATAAATGGGACTTTAATATTTTTCAAAATAATGATATTTATATAAGCATAGCAAAAAATGATGATTATAAAAAAACAGAAATTATAGATAAAATAGTAATTGATAATTTTTCAATAGATGAAAAACCCAAAAAGGGTGAATTAGTAGTTTATAAGCCAAATATAGAAACAGCAACACCTTTTAAATGTGATGAAAAATATGAAGTAAAAGATGTGTTAGAATTTACGGGTGAAACAGAAGCAAATGTAGAAAAATTGCAAATTGCAAATCAAGGTGGAATGATAATTTTTAGAATTTCTAATAAAAATCTTCATAGATACCAATCAAATGATGATAAAACAATAGTACATGATGGAACTTTGTTGGCAAAGGCTAATATAAAAAATGAAGATATAAAATGCAAAGTGTCTTTTGATATAACCATAGAGTTAAAATCAGAAAAAAAATATAAGGGAACAATCACTTTAGAATTGCCAGAAGGAAATATATTAAAAAATGGTCAAGAAAGCTTAGAAATAACAAATTTTGATGATGTAGTATTTAAGAGAATATAAAAAAACAAGGAGGCTCATGCCTCCTTGCTTGTCTGAGAATCATCAATGTTTTCTTTGGCCATTTTTTCTCTCTGAATATGCTCGCGTCTGCCCCGCAAAGCAGCAGGGAAAAGGAAAAAAGAGAGAATTATTGCAAATACAATGCCGATTCCCCAAAGGCATAAAATTGCAATTCCGATAAGCTTTAAAATGATCATCAAAGAGGCACCTCCTTTTCATAAAATACAGAGCTAAAAAATTTAAGCTAATACTACTATTATAAAGAAAATGTTAGAAAAAGTCAAATAATTGTAACAAGTAAACAGGTATGTTTTAACTTTTCTGATTGACACGAAATCAAATATATAATATAATGGGCAAGTAGTTAGAATCTTACCTTTGTACGGAGAGTAATTTCAATAGAGCCCCATGAACCTCGTCAGGTCTGGAAGGAAGCAGCGATAAATGGGATACTTTATGTGAGTAATTACTTTCCGTAGAGAGGTAAGATTTAAAATTAGAACCAAAAAAGTAGAGATGTTATCTCATGGTATTATGAATTATAGCATCTGTAGGGACGACCAGTTGCTGAGGCTGTTAAGGCTTTGCCTGTTACAGCATCAGTATGCTGTGTAGGTCGCCCGAATAACAAAGAGCGGCAGAGATGTTAATTTATATTTAATGAATAATGAATGATGAATAATTAATGTAAAAGGAGGAAAACTCTTTGGAATATACAGCATTATACAGAAAATTCAGACCAACTACATTCAGTGAAATCGTTGGACAAGAACACATAACAAAAACACTAAAAAATCAAATAAATTCAGGAAGAGTGGGCCATGCTTATTTATTTAATGGTGGACGTGGAACAGGAAAAACATCTGCAGCAAAAATATTAGCAAGAGCAGTAAATTGCTTAAATCCTAAAGATGGCGAACCTTGCAATGAATGCGAAATTTGTAAGGGAATATTATCAGGTTCTCTAACAGATGTTGTTGAAATGGATGCTGCATCAAATAATAGTGTAGAAGATATAAGAAGTATAAGAGAAGAAGTTAACTTTTTACCAACACTTGCAAAATATAGAGTATATATAATAGATGAGGTTCATATGCTTTCAACAGGAGCTTTTAATGCTCTTCTAAAAACATTAGAAGAACCACCAGCTCATGTAAAATTTATATTAGCAACAACAGAACCACAAAAAATTCCAGCAACAATTTTATCACGTTGTCAAAGATTTGATTTTAAGAAATTATCAACAGATAATATAATTAAAAGATTAAAAATTGTTTGTAAAGAGTCAAATATAGAAATTACACAAGAGGCTTTAACAACAATAGCTGTATTAGCAGAAGGTGCAATGAGAGATGCTTTATCTATTTTGGAAAGATGTTTGCAAGATGGCGATACTAATATAGATGAAAATAAAGTTAAAGATTTAGTTGGAATTCCAAAGCTTACATATGTAAGTAAAATGACAGAAGCTATAATAGATTATAATGTAGAAGAAGCTTTAAAAACAATTGACGAAGTCTTAGCAGAAGGTAAAGATATAAATAATTTATTATGGGAATTGATAAAATACACAAAAGATATATTAGTGTATAAAACAAGCAAAAATTTACAAATATATAGTAAGGATGAATTAGAATGTATCGAAAAGCTAGGGGAGAAAGCTTCTAAGGATAGATTATTAAATATGATTTATAAATTATCAGAATTAGAAAATAGCATTAAATGGTCAACTCAAAAAACAATAGTTTTTCAAACAGGAATTATAAAATTGTGCATAGAAACATCATCTAATTCTATTGAGGATTTAAATGATAGAGTTTCTAAAATAGAACAAGCAATAAGAAGCGGAGCCGTAGCACAAAGACAAAACAATGTAAAACCAACAAATAATGTGGATATGGCAAGAAAAACGGAAAATGTAATAACTAGAAAAATGCCTGAAAAAACAAGTATAGCAGCACAGGGAGATGGCACTTTAAATTGGCCATCAATAGTAAATGAATTTAAAGCAGATGGAAAAATTATGCTATATACAAATTTAATAAATACAAATGCAAAAGAAATTGATGATATGACAGTTGGTATAGAATTTCCAAATGGTTTAACTAGCTTTGGAAAAACAGTTTTAGAAAAGCCAGAAAATATGCAAGAATTAGTAAAAGCAGTTTCTTTAGCAGCAGGAAAAACAATGAGAATAAAACTTATAGATTTAAAAGCAGGTAAAGCGAATCAGTCAAGCAATAATACAGCATCATCAGGAAGTCAAAATGGTCTTGATAATTTAGATATACCAATTAATTTTATAGATTAAAATAAGGAGGTTTTTATAATGGGAAAAAGAGGTGGATTCCCAGGCGGTATGGGAGGATTTGGCGGAATGAACATCAACCAATTAATGAAAGAAGCTAAAAAAATGCAAGCAGATTTGGAAAAATCACAAGAAGAATTATCTGTACAAGAATTTGAAGCAACAGCAGGTGGAGGAGCTATTGTAGTAAAAGTTAGCGGAAATAAAGAAATTAAAAGTGTAAAAATAAAACCAGAAGTAATTGATCCAGAAGATGCTGAAATGCTAGAAGATTTAATCTTAACATGTACAAATGAAGCTTTAAGAAAGGTAGATGCAGCTCAAGCTTCAGCAATGGGAAAATATAATATACCTGGATTAATGTAGAAAAAGGATGTGAAAAAATATGTCGTACTATTCACCTTCAGTAGAAAAATTAATAGAAGCTTTTGAAAGGTTACCTAGTATAGGAAATAAGACGGCAATAAGATTGGCTTTTCATATGTTAAATGCAAGCCAAGAAGAAATTAATGAGTTTACATCAGCAATTATAAATGCAAAGAAGAATCTAAAATATTGTTCTATTTGTTATAATATATCAGATACTGATCCATGTCCTATATGTGGAAATGCTAAAAGAGACGCCACATCAATTTGCGTAGTAGAAGATGTAAGAGATGTTATTGCTATGGAGAGAACTCATGAATTTAAAGGAACATATCATGTTTTGCATGGTTCTATATCTCCAATGAATGGAATAGGACCAGAAGATATAAAAATAAAAGAATTATTAAATAGAATAAATGAAAATCCAAATATAAAAGAAATAATACTTGCAACAAACCCTAGGGTAGAAGGCGAAGCAACAGCTATGTATATATCAAAATTAATAAAACCACTAGGCATAAAAGTTACAAGAATAGCACATGGAATTCCTGTAGGAGGAGACTTAGAATATACAGACGAAATTACATTAATGAAAGCTTTTGAAGGAAGAAGAGAATTGTAAAAATAATTTAATGAATGATGAATAATGAATAATTTTTATTTTAAATTATACATTATTCATTTTTAATTATTAAATATTAATTGCAATGCGAATGCATTGCACAACCGTAGGGGCAATCAGTTGCTGATGCTGTTAAGGCTCTGCCTGTTACAGCATCAGTATGCTGTGCAGGTCGCCCGTTTTTTGTTTTTACGAAAAAATCCTTATTTCCGTAGTAAAAATCGTTGACAAGCCAGACAAAAATATGATATAATATCACCTGCATAAAATGCAAAAAAGTTTATAATCTTAGTAAATTTATAGAGAAGAGGAATTAAATATATATGCTTTTAAGCTTTTTAATAAAGAGTTAAGCAGGTCTTTAAAGAAAAACATAAAACTATATATTTGAGAAGGACTTCTTTATATTATTTATAAATCTATATTTTCTAAGTAATTCATTACGAAGAAGATTTTAGTTCAAAATTTTTTAATTCCTGCTATATTTTATTTCAAGAGACAGGGGTGATTTGTTTGGTAAAAGATATCAAACACGAAAAATGCGTACGTAAAACGTTCGCAAAGGTTGGAGACACTATAGAAATGCCTAACCTTATTAAAGTCCAAAAAGATTCATACGATTGGTTCATTAAAGAAGGACTAGGAGAAGTCCTAAGAGATATTTCACCAATAATAGACTATTCAGGAAATCTTGTATTAGAATTTTTTGACTATTATATGGAGGATAAAACAAAATATTCTTTAGAAGAATCTAAAGAAAGAGATGCAACATATTCTACAAGATTACATGTAAAAGTTAGATTAATAAACCGTGAAACAGGTGAAATTAAAGAACAAGAAATCTATTTAGGTGATTTCCCACTTATGACAGATAGCGGAACTTTCGTAATCAATGGTGCAGAAAGAGTTGTAGTAAGTCAATTAGTTCGTTCACCAGGATGTTATTATGCATCAGATTTCGATAAAACAGGAAAGCAAATTTTCACATCAACAGTAATGCCAATAAGAGGAGCTTGGATAGAATATGAAACAGATGCAAATGATATTTTCTATGCAAGAGTTGATAGAACTAGAAAATTGCCTGTAACATGTTTATTAAGAGCAATAGGTATTGCAACAGATCAACAAATAATAGATTTATTTGGAGAAGAAGATAAAATTATTGCAACAATTAATAAAGATCCAATCAAAACTCAAGATGAAGCTTTAATAGAAATTTATAAAAAATTAAGACCAGGAGAATTACCTACAGTTGATGCTGCTAGAAATTTATTTAATGGATTATTCTTCGATTCAAGAAGATATGATTTAGCAAAAGTAGGTAGATATAAATTTAATCAAAAATTAAATCTAGCACACAGAATAACAAATCAAATAGCTTTTTCAGATATAATTGATCCTGAAACAGGAGAAGTATTAGTTGAAAAAGATATGCCAATACCAAAGGATGTAGCAAGACAAATACAAGATTTAGGAATAAATATTGTAGATGTTAAAGTTTCTGATAAAAAAGTTAGAATAATTGGTAACGGAACAGTAGATATAAAGAAATTTGTAGATGAAGATTTAAGCGATTTAAATATTAAAGAAGATGTAAATTATGAAGTGTTAAAAAGTATCTTAGATACAACAGATGCTAAAGACTTAAAGAAAGTAATAAAAGAAAGAATAGAAGAATTATTACCAAAACATATAACAACAGAAGATATGATTGCATCAGTTAACTATCTATTGAATTTACAACATGGATTAGGTAAAGTAGATGATATTGATCACTTAGGAAATAGACGTATTAGATGTGTTGGTGAATTATTACAAAATCAATTTAGAATTGGTTTAACAAGATTAGAAAGAGTTGTTAGAGAAAGAATGACAATTCAAGACTTAGATGTTGTTACTCCTCAAACTTTAATAAACACAAAACCAATAACATCATCAATTAGAGAATTCTTCGGAAGTTCTCAATTGTCACAATTTATGGATCAAACAAACCCATTATCAGAATTAACACATAAAAGAAGAATATCAGCATTAGGACCTGGAGGTCTTTCAAGAGAAAGAGCTGGATTCGAAGTAAGAGACGTTCACTATACTCACTATGGAAGACTATGTCCAATAGAATCTCCAGAAGGTCCAAACATAGGACTTATATCAGCACTTTCATCTTTTGCTGTAATAAATGAATATGGATTTGTTGAAACACCATATAGAAAAATAGATCCTGTAACAAGAGTTGTAACAGATGAAATTGAATATATGACAGCAGATGTTGAGGATGACTACATAATAGCACAAGCAAAAGAACCAATAGGACCAGATGGAAAATTGGCAAATAAAAAGATAAAAGTTAGATACTTAGATGAAGTTACAGAAGTTCCAGCTGATAAAGTAGATTACTTAGATGTATCACCAAAACAATTAGTTTCAGTAGGAGCAGCAATGATACCTTTCTTAGAGCATGATGATGCTAACCGTGCGTTAATGGGTGCAAACATGCAACGTCAAGCAGTACCTTTGATGATAACAGATTCACCAATAGTAGGAACAGGTATAGAATACAGAGCAGCAAAAGACTCTGGAATAATGATATTAGCAAAATCAAATGGTGTTATCCAAAAGGTAACAGGTGATGAAATCACATTAAAAACAGACAAAGGTGAAACAGAAACTTATAAATTACGTAAATTTAAAAGAACTAATGGTGGAACATGTATAAACCAAAGACCTATAGTTGTTAAAGGAGAAAAAGTTAAAGCAGGAGATGTTATTGCAGACGGACCTTCAACAGATAAAGGTGAAATGGCTTTAGGAAAGAACGTAATAATAGCTTTCACAACTTGGGAAGGTTATAACTACGAGGATGCTATTCTATTAAATGAAAGATTAGTAAAAGAAGATGTTTATACATCAATTCACATTGAAGAATACGATTGTGAATGTAGAGATACAAAATTAGGACCAGAAGAAATAACAAGAGATATTCCAAATGTTGGAGAAGACAGCTTAAAAGACTTAGACGAAAATGGAATTATAAGAATAGGTGCAGAAGTAAGACCTGGAGATATATTAGTTGGTAAAGTTACTCCAAAGGGAGAAACAGAATTAACAGCAGAAGAAAGATTACTTCGTGCTATATTTGGAGAAAAAGCTAGAGAAGTTAGAGATACATCTTTACGTGTACCACATGGAGAAGCAGGAACAATAGTAGATATAAAAATATTTACTAGAGAAAATTCAGATGAATTAGGACCTGGTGTAAATCAAGTAATAAGATGTTATATAGCTCAAAAAAGAAAAATATCTGTTGGAGATAAAATGGCTGGACGTCATGGTAACAAAGGTGTTATTTCAAGAATATTACCAGAAGAAGATATGCCATTTATGCCAGATGGAACTCCAGTAGATGTTGTGCTTAACCCATTAGGTGTACCATCTCGTATGAATTTAGGTCAAGTTTTAGAGGTACATTTAGGAGCAGCTGCAAAAGCTTTAGGATGGAAAATTGCAACACCAGTTTTCGATGGAGCAAAAGAATACGAAATAACTGAATTGCTAGAAAAAGCAGGAAGAACACCAGATGGAAAAACTATACTTTATGATGGTAGAACAGGAGAGCCATTTGATAAACCAATTACTGTTGGAGTTATGTACATGCTTAAACTTCACCACTTAGTTGATGATAAAATACATGCTCGTTCAACAGGACCATACTCACTAGTAACACAACAACCATTAGGAGGTAAAGCTCAATTTGGTGGACAACGTTTTGGAGAAATGGAAGTTTGGGCTCTAGAAGCATATGGAGCAGCACATACGCTACAAGAAATATTAACAGTAAAATCAGATGATGTTGTAGGAAGAGTAAAAACATATGAAGCAATAGTTAAAGGCGAAAATATACCAGAACCAGGAGTGCCAGAAAGCTTTAAAGTTTTAATAAAAGAACTTCAAAGTTTAGGTCTAGATGTAAGATTATATTCTGAAAACGATAAAGAGCTTGAATTAAAAGAACATGTAGATGAAGGAATTGATTTTGATATAGACAAAAATGACAGTTTAACTGGAGAAGATGTTTTAGTTAATAACGAGTTAGAAGAAGGATACAGTGAAGAATCTGAAGATGCATTAGCAACAGATGAATTATACGAAAATGATGAGATAGAAGAAGAATTTGATGAGGATTTTAATGAGGATGAGTTGATTATTGATGACGACGAGTTGTAGTGACGTTTGAAAAATAATCAGTATCTTGCGTTGTTAGACTTCATTTGGAATCAAATCAAAGTACACGCGTACGCCTCATTGATTTCAAAATCGTCTGCCTAGCAATATACTAATTCTTTTCCAAACTTAATCATCAAAAAATATTAGAAAAATCAAATTAAAAATAATTAAATAATCTCTAAATTAAATTTAATTACTAATCCGATGGAATTGTTCGAGCAGTGTATGGTAATTAAAGAGAATTTAGAAAAAGAAAATTATGTAGGGGCGATTATCAATCGCTCGTACACAAAATAACATATGGAGATGTTATTTTGTTCATATCTATAATTTTAGATAACCACTGTAAATTAAAACAATAGTTGTGAATAGTAACATTGAAGGATTTTCAAGGAGGGAAAATTTTCGTGAACGAAGAATTAGAATTATTTGATAAATTAAAAATAGGACTTGCTTCAGATGAAAAAATAAGAGAATGGTCAAAGGGAGAGGTAAAAAAACCTGAGACAATAAATTATAGAACTTTAAAACCAGAAAAAGATGGACTTTTCTGTGAAAGAATATTTGGACCAACAAAAGACTGGGAATGTCATTGTGGTAAATATAAAAGAGTAAGATATAAAGGAATTGTTTGTGATAGATGTGGTGTTGAAGTAACTAAATCAAAAGTTAGAAGAGAGAGAATGGGACATATAGAACTTGCTGCACCAGTTGCACATATCTGGTATTTTAAAGGAATACCAAGTAGGGTAGCCTTAATGCTTGATATATCACCAAGAAGTTTGGAAAAGGTTATATATTTTGCATCATACATAGTAACAGATAAAGGAACATCAGGACTAACAAAATGTCAAGTATTAACAGAAAAAGAATATGTTGAAGCTGTAGAGAAATACGGAAAGGGTAGCTTCAAAGCAGAAATGGGAGCTGAAGCTATCAGAAAATTATTAGCTGAAATTGATTTAGAGAAATTATCAGCTAAGCTAAAAAAAGAAGTAGAAAAAGCAAGTGAGCAAAAGAAAGTCAAATTAATTAAAAGATTAGATACTGTAGAGTCATTTAAATTATCAGGAAACAAACCAGAATGGATGATAATGAATGTTATTCCTGTAATTCCACCAGAATTAAGACCAATGGTTCAATTAGATGGTGGTAGATTCGCTACATCAGACTTAAATGATTTATATAGAAGAGTTATAAATAGAAATAACAGATTAAAAAGATTGTTAGAATTAGGAGCACCAGAGATTATTGTAAGAAATGAAAAGAGAATGTTACAAGAATCTGTTGATGCGTTAATAGATAACGGTAGACGTGGTAGACCAGTAACAGGTGCTGGAAATAGACCATTAAAATCATTATCAGATATGTTAAAAGGAAAACAAGGAAGATTTAGACAAAACCTATTAGGTAAGCGTGTTGACTATTCAGGACGTTCAGTTATAGTTGTAGGACCAGAATTAAAAATATATCAATGTGGTTTACCAAAAGAAATGGCAGTAGAATTATTTAAACCTTTTGTTATGAAAGAATTAGTAGGTCGTGGAATTGCACATAACATAAAGAATGCAAAAAGAATGGTAGAAAAGTTAAGACCAGAAGTATGGGATATACTAGAAGAAGTTATTAAAGATCATCCAGTAATGTTAAACCGTGCTCCAACACTTCACAGACTTGGTATTCAAGCTTTTGAGCCAATATTAGTAGAAGGTAGAGCAATAAAACTTCACCCATTAGTTTGTACAGCTTTCAATGCTGACTTCGATGGTGACCAAATGGCTGTACACGTTCCATTATCACCAGAAGCACAAGCAGAAGCAAGATATTTAATGTTATCAGTAAACAACTTATTAAAACCACAAGATGGTAAACCAGTTACAGTACCTACACAAGATATGATTCTTGGAAGTTACTACTTAACAATGCAAGTTGATGGAGAATATGGAGAAGGTATGTACTTTAAAGATCCAGAAGAAGCTTTACTTGCATATCAAAATGGTGATGTAGGATTACATGCTAAAGTAAAAATAAGAATGTCTAAAGAAATTGATGGAGAAATAAAAACAAAAACTATAGAATCAACAGTTGGTAGACTAATATACAATCAAGGAATACCACAAGACATAGGTTTTGTAGATAGAACAAATCCAGAAAACGAATTTAACTTAGAAATAGATTTCCCAGTTATAAAGAAAAACTTAGGAACTATAGTTGCAAAATGTATTACAAAACATGGTTTAAGTAAAACAGCAGAAGTGCTAGATTATATTAAAGCTACAGGTTTCAAATATTCAACAAAAGGAGCTATAACAGTTAGTGTTGCTGACGTTAGTGTTCCTGAGAAGAAAAAAGAAATATTAGCACAAGCAGAAGAACAAGTTGATAATATAATTAAACAATACAGACGTGGTTTAATAACAGAAGAAGAAAGATATTCTTCAATAATAAAAATATGGGAAAAAGTAACAAATGATGTTACAGAAGCTATGAAAGAAAACTTTGATGAATTAAACCCAATATACATGATGGCACAATCAGGAGCCAGAGGTAATATGAACCAATTAAGACAAATTGCAGGTATGCGTGGTCTTATGGCAAACACATCAGGTAAAGCAGTTGAAATACCAATTAAGGCATGTTTTAGGGAAGGATTAGATGCTCTTGAGTATTTCATTTCATCACATGGTGCTAGAAAGGGTCTTGCAGATACAGCTTTAAGAACAGCCGATTCAGGCTATCTAACAAGAAGATTAGTTGATGTAAGTCAGGAAATAATTATTAGAGAAAAAGATTGTGGAACACATGATGGTATTGTAATTTCAGATATAAAAGATGGAAATCAAATAATAGAGAAATTACAAGAAAGATTAGAAGGAAGATATGCAGTAGAAGATGTAATAGATCCTAATACAAACGAAGTAATTGTAGATACAAACACAATGATAAATGATAAAATTGCTGAAAAAATTGTAAAAGCAGGAATTACAGAAGTAAAAGTTCGTTCAGCACTAGGTTGTAGAGCAAAACACGGTGTTTGTAGCAAATGTTATGGTATGGGACTTGCAACAAGAGAAGATGTTGCAATAGGAGAGGCTGTTGGTATTATTGCAGCTCAATCAATAGGTGAACCTGGTACACAGCTTACAATGAGAACTTTCCACATGGGAGGTGTTGCTGGAGGAGATATTACACAAGGTCTTCCTAGAGTTGAAGAATTGTTCGAAGCAAGAAAACCAAAGGGACTTGCAATTATAACAGAAATAGCAGGAACTGTAAAAGTAGAAAATGATAAGAAGAAAAAAGAAGTTATTGTTACATCAAAAGATAATTCTAAAACATATACAATTCCTTTTGGATCAAAATTAAAAGTAAAAGATGGAGACGAAGTAAAAGCAGGAGATCCTCTAACAGAAGGATCTATAAACCCAAATGAAATCTTAGCAATAAATGGACCTGAAGGAGTATATAAATATTTAATTCAAGAAGTTCAAAAAGTTTATAGAAACCAAGGTGTTGATATAAACGATAAGCACATCGAAGTTATTGGTAGACAAATGCTTAAGAAAGTAAGAGTAGACGATAATGGAGATACAAACTTATTCCCAGGTTCATTAGTAGACATGTATGAATTTGAAGATAAAAATAATGAAGCAATAAAAGAAGGAAAGAGACCAGCTACAGGAAAGAGAGCTTTACTTGGAATTACAAAAGCATCACTTGCTACAGAAAGCTTCTTGTCAGCGGCATCATTCCAAGAAACAACAAGAGTACTTACAGAAGCAGCAATAAAAGGAAAAGTAGACCCATTAATAGGATTAAAAGAAAATGTTATTATTGGTAAACTTATTCCTGCAGGAACTGGAATGAGCATATATAAAAATATAACTATAAATACAGAACAAAAACAGGAAGAAGAAAATAATGAAAATGTTGTAAATGAATAAAAAGCTCAATACAATATAAAAACCTTTTGGAGCAAAGTCTCTGAGAGGTTTTTTATATTGTAGAAAAAATTTTTAATATTGTTTTAATATATTTCGTATATATATAAGAAATCTAGAGAGTAGTTGTGCGTAAGAAAATCTTAATTGAGGATTTTTACGATGCGAAAATTGTAACAAAAATGTTGCTATTTTTTTATATATTTGTTATACTTGTAATACTTATTCAAAAATAACAAATGATTAGGGAGTGACGGATTTGAGAGAAATTTTAGAAAAACAAAAGAAAAAACATAAAAGGAAAAAACTGAAAATAATTTTACTAATAATTTTGATAATAATAATTGCAATAGTAGGGTTTATTGTATATAGAACACAAAAAAATGGTGGAGGAATGAGAGGATTCCTAGCTACAATGCTTGGACATAATGAACATACACTAGAAAAGCTAGATGAGTTATTTGTACTAATTGTCGGGGAAAGTAATGGAATGACAGACACAATTATGTTGTGCTCATACGACCCTAAAACGCAAGAGGCTTCAATGCTTTCAATACCTAGAGATACTTTTATAGGAGAAAATAAATCAATTGCAACAGCTTCAGATAAAATAAATTCTATATATAATAGTAGAGGGTTGGAAGGTTTAGTAGAAAAAGTAGAAAAACTGACTAATATCGAAATACCTTACTATGTAAAAGTAGATACAGCAGGTTTAAAATCTTTAGTTGATACTATAGGTGGTGTAAATTTCGAAGTGCCAATGGATATGGATTATGATGATAATAAACAAAATTTACACATTCATCTTAAAAAAGGATATCAACTTCTTGACGGAGATAAATCAGAACAGGTTGTTAGATTCAGACATAACAATGATGGAACGAGTTATCCAGTAGAATATGGTGATAACGACTATGGAAGAATGAAAACTCAAAGAGAATTCTTAAAAGCAGTGTTACATCAAACTATAAAATTAGGAAATGTAATGAAAATAAAAGAATTCATAGACATAGGAAAAAAATATGTCACAACTAATATAAATGTAAAATTTATTAAAGATTATATACCTTATGTTATAGACTTCAAACTAGGGGATTTAAAAACTGCAACTCTTCCTGGTGCATCAGAAAAATGTAACGGAGTTTGGATTTTTCTACATAATGAACAGCAAACAAAAAAGATAATAGATGAGATGTTTTTATCAATAAAAGGTAAAGATGATGATATAGAAGATGATAAAAATGATAATAAAAATAACACAACTGAAAACGGTATAGTAGATACAGATATACATGCAAATGAGATAGCAGATGCTAAACCAGTAAAATCAAATGGAATAAAAGTAGAACTTGTTAATGGAGCACCAACCAAAAATCAACTTAATAGAATGAAGAACATATTAGAAAAAGCAGGATATACAATTGTAAATACAAAAACTACAAGCAAAACAGAGAAAACAAAGATAATAAATAAAAAGAATTTATCAGACAGCAAATTGAACAAATTAAAAGATACAATTGGAGTAGGAAATTTGAGCAATGAGCCAGATAAAAAATCTAAAGTAGATGTATCAATAATAATAGGAAATGATTTTTAATCATTTCCTATTATCTTATATTAACTTAACATATGTATTAAAAATATTTTAAACAAGTGCTTAAGGCTTTATTTTTTATTATATTTGTACCATATTCAGTCAATTTTTTTTCAAAAACATTAGAACAACTTACAAAATTTGCAAATTCAACAATAGAAGAACAGAAGAACTTAGATAATTGCATTTCTGGAATCATTTTAATATTATATAATACTAAATAATATTTATTATTATATAAGTACAGAGAGATTTTTTCAGAAAAGTTTTCTATGTAAAGAATTAAATTAGGATTTAGTTTTTTTAAATTTTTACAAAAATCACAAAATAAATCAAAAGTTGCAAAACAATAAACTGAACTTGTAAAATTTAAATCTGGAAGTCTTCTTTTTATACGAAGTTTTTTCTTATAAAAATTCGGTTTTGCTTTTTCAGTTTCGGGAATAATTCTAGTTATTGTTAAAACAAATCCTCCATCTGAAACAGCTAAAGCTTCTATCATAATCTTATAATTATCAGTAACAAATCCTATTTTTTCTTCGACTTCATCAAGCATTTCTAAAAAGATTTTTTGTGATTCAATAGAGTTGGTCATAAAAGTATTTAAATCTATATTTTTTTCTTGTAAATCAGTCGTGTTTAAAATTATTCTGATTTTATTTTCATTTAACTTTTCAATTTTCATGAGTAACCTCCGCAAAACAATATATTAGCTTATACATTAATTATACTACTATTAAGTAAGTTTTAAAATGATAAAAATATGGTAGTGCTTACAATTATTATATGATAAATAAAAAATAATGTGATATGTTCTAAAAATATGAAAAAGACGTTATTTTCATATGTAATTGTTCTTTAATACTTGAAAAAATTTCATATAGCATATATAATACATATGTAATTTATGTGAGTATACGGAACAAAGGAAAAAGCAACCTAATTGATGGGAGTGAAGTAGCAGTGGCAGTAAAAGATAAAAATGTTTGGATACTATTAATATTCTTATTATCGGGGCTAGTTATTGGTGGGCTTTTAGGCGAAATAGCATCTAGAGTAGATTTTTTATGGTGGCTAGCATATGGAGATGATTTTGGAATAAAAAGCCCAGTTAATTTAGATTTTAATGTGCTAAAAATAACATTTTCTTTAATTATAAAAATAAATATTGCTAGCATAATAGGAATGGCAATAGCTATATTCATATATAGAAAAGTTTAGTTACTTTTAATAATGGGGAGTAAGAGAGCAAGAAAGGATATAAGTATGTCAATTAAAATGAAAGAACTTCCCGAATGTGAAAGACCATACGAAAAATTAGAAATGTATGGAGCAGAAAAATTATCTAATGCTGAATTATTGGCAATAATAATAAAAACAGGCACAAAAGAAGAAACAGCAGTAAGTTTAGCTCAAAAACTTTTGAAGTCAAGTTCTATATCTAACAGAGATTGTTTAAAATTTCTTCAAGAGATGTCTATAGAGGAATTTACGAAGATAAAAGGAATTGGAAGAGTAAAAGCCATTCAATTAAAAGCTATATGTGAAATTGCAAAAAGAATGTCTAGACCAATAGATACTTTAAAAATAAAGATTAAAAAACCAGAAGATGTAGCAGAATTATTAATGGAGGAGATGCAATATGAAAAAAGGGAGATAGCTAAAGTAATGATGCTAAATACTAAAAATATTGTATTAAAAATTGTAGATGTATCTTTTGGAGGAACAAATTTTGCAATGATTGATCCTAAAGAGGTTTTAACAGAGGCAATCAAGATGCAAGCTCCAAAAATAATATTAATTCATAATCATCCGAGTGGAGACCCAACACCTAGTTCACAAGATTTTAACATTACTGATAGAATTTATGATGCATGTGAAATAATAGGTATAGAATTATTAGACCATATAGTCATAGGAGATGGCTATTTTGAGAGCATATTTAACAAGAAGAAAAGGAGTTTTTAATGAGTACAAACAAAATCTTTAAAAGTAATGATATAGGTATAGACCTAGGAACATCAAACATTCTAGTGGCAATAAAAGGAAAGGGAATTATCCTTAATGAACCTTCTGTTGTAGCAATAAAAAATAATACAAATACAGAAATAGCTATGGGAGCCGAAGCAAAAGATATGATAGGAAGAACCCCAGAAAGCATTAGTGCCATTAATCCTTTAAAAGGAGGCGTTATTGCAGATTTTGTAGCTACAAGAATATTACTAAATAGAGTTATGGAAAAAGTATATAAAAGGCATAAAATTAGAAAACCAAGAGTAATTGTAGGAGTGCCATGTGGAATTACAGAAGTAGAAGAGAGAGCCGTAGAAGAAGTAGTAGTCCAAGCAGGTGCAAGAGAGGTGTACTTAATAGAAGAACCTATGGCAGCAGCTATTGGAGCGGGAATAAATGTTGCTGAGCCTACTGGAAATATAATTGTAGATATTGGAGGAGGAACAACAGAAGTTGCAGTAATTTCACTAGGTGGAATTGTTTTAAGTAATTCTATTAGAATTGCAGGAGACAATTTAGATGAAGATATTATAAATTATGTAAAAAAGAAATATAATATGATAATTGGATTAAAAACAGCTGAAGATATAAAAATAGAATTAGGATGTGCAACTCCAGTAATGTCTGAAAAAACTTTACAAGTAACAGGAAGAGATTTAGAGAATGGTTTGCCTAAAACAATAATCATTGGATCAGAAGAGGTTAGAATTGCAATAGAAGCATCTTTAGCAGAGATAGTTGAAGTTATAAAGATAACTCTAGAAAAAACTCCACCAGAATTGTCATCTGACCTTATGGCACAAGGAATTGTTTTAACAGGAGGAGGAGCACTAATAGAGAATTTAGATTCTTTAATTAATCAAAGAACTGGAATTACAGTACGTGTATCAGAGAAACCATTGGAAGATGTGGTAAATGGAACTCAGAAAGCCTTAGCAGATTTAGAGAAGCTAAGAACAGTATTGAAATATAAAAAAAGGAAGTAATAAACATAAGTAGGGGGAAATAATGTATAAAAAGAAAAAGGGTATTTTAGGAGTTGTAATAACAACAATTATACTAATTATACTAGTTTTTTTAACAAACGTTAATACAGAAAAATTATCATACATTGAAAATGTATGCAATAGCCTCATAATGCCTATTCAAAATGGTATAACTTATATAAAAAACAAAATTAATGGAAATAATTCTTTTTTTGAAAATATAAGCGAAATACAAGAGAAAAACAAGGTATTACAAGAAGAAAATACAAAGCTTGAACAGAGTTTAAGAGAATTAGAAATTATAAAAGCAGAAAATACAACTCTAAAAGAATATCTATCTTTAACAGAAAAATATGAAGAGTTTAAATCAATACCTGCATATATAATTAGTAAAGATGTAAGCAATTACAGTAGTGTATTTGTCTTAAATGTTGGAACTGATGATGGAGTGGAAAATGGAATGACTGTTATAGCAGATAAGGGGTTGGTAGGTCACGTTATTTCAGTAACAAAATCTACTGCAAAAGTTCAAACAATAATAGATTCTGCAAGTAATGTAAGTGCAAAAATCAATACTTCAAACGAAAGTATATCTTGTAAGGGTGTGTTAAGTTCAAAAACATTAAAAGCTACATACATTCCAAATGATGCAGAATTAATTTCTGGTGATACTGTTCAAACTTCAGGAATGGGAGGAATATATCCAAAAGGTATACACATAGGAACTGTAAGAAAAATAGTATCTACCAACAACATTCTAGATAGATATCTAGAGATAGAGCCAGCTGTAAATTTTGAAACTGTTGAAACAGTTTTAGTCATAACGCATTAGAGATAATGAAAGAGTGCTTTTACCATGGAAGGAATGAGATAAAATTTGAAAAATATTCTAGTAGGAATAGTATCTTTTATAGTGTTTTTAATAATATATTTTTTACAAATAAATTTTTTTAGTTGGTTTAATATATCTGGTGTAAAGCCAAATCTTTTTGTAATTTTAGTATTATTTCTAGGACTATATGCTGGGCAGAGAAATGGATTAGTTTTAGGAATAATATTTGGACTTTTTCTGGATATGACAATGGGTAGAAATATAGGAATATCAGCAATAATGTTATCTATAATAGGTATTTTAGGAGGATATTTCGATAAAAATTTTTCTAAAGATAGTAGAATAACAATAATGCTAATGGCAGTAGGCTCAACACTTGTTTTTGAATTAGGTTCATATTTATTAAATGCTATGTTGTTAAGCTACAGAATAGATATATTAAATTTCATAAGAATAGTGATTATAGAAATGTTTTTCAATATGATGCTTATAATTATTTTATATCCACTGCTAAAAAAAGTAGGATATATGCTAGAAAATATGTACAAATCTACGCAAGTACTTACAAGATACTTTTAAACTATTATTGAAAGAAGGCGAAAAATGGGAAATAAAGGACCAAACATAAATATAAGATATAATGTTATGACTGTACTTATATATGTAATAGGAATAATTTTTTTAATAAGATTATTTAGCCTTCAAATAATAAGTGGAGCCGAGTATAGGGAAACATCTAATACAAGGCTTTCAAGAGAAACATCGCTAAAAGCAGCAAGAGGAAATATAACTGATAGATCTGGAAATGTTTTAGCAGGAACGCATATGGGGTTTGGATTAGAGTTTTATAAAAGTAAAGCTGATAATAAAACTTTAAATGATACAATATTAAGAATAATAACTGTTTTAGATGAAAAAGGGGAAAAATATGATGATACATTTCCTATAAGTATAAATCCTTTTAAATTTACTTTTTCAAATAAAGAAGCAGAAATTGCTTGGAAGCAAAAATATGAGATTGATGTGAATACATCAGCAGAAGATTGTTTTTACATATTCCAAGAAAAATATAAGATTGATAATGAGTATATAGAAGATATAAGGAAAATTATAACAGTAAGATATAGAATAGAAACAGAAGGATATAGTTCAACAAAATCAATAAAATTAGCAGATGATATAAAAAGGGATACAGCAGTTACTTTTAGGGAAAGAAGTTCAGATTTCCCTGGAATAAATGTAACTTTAAGTGCTATAAGGGAATATCCAAATAGAAATTTAGCATCTCATATAGTTGGATATATAGGAAAAATAGGAGAAGAAGAATATAAAGCTAACAAAGATCAAGGATATTTAATAAGCGATTATGTAGGAAAAACTGGTATAGAATATACTTTTGAAAAATACTTAAAAGGAACAGATGGAGTAAAACAAATAGACATGGCAGTTGATGGAACTGTTAATGATGAATATATAGTAGAAGAAGCGACAGGCGGAGCAAATGTTGCACTAACAATTGATGCAAATCTTCAACAAGTTGCAGAAAATGCTCTAGAAGAAGCTGTAATAGGACTTCAGAAAGGAAAATATAATAAAACAAAATATAAATCTAATTGGGGGGCAGTCGTTGTTATGGAAGTAAAAACTGGAGAAATATTAGCAATGGCAAGTTATCCTGATTATGATCCAAATATGTTTGTTGGAGTAGTAGATGATAAAGACTGGAAAGATGTTAGCGAAGGAAATAAATTGTTTAATAATGCAATACAAGGTTCATCAGCACCAGGTTCTACTTTTAAAATGGTAACAGGTATTGCTGCTTTAGAAACAGGAAAAGTAGATAGATATGATACTGTTAATGATGTTGGAATCTATTATAAAGCACATAACCCAGTATGTTGGTACTATACGAGCTACAAAACGGGACATGGTTATTTAAATATGGAACATGCATTAGAACGTTCATGTAACTACTTCTTCTATGAAATGGGAGACCGTGTAGGAATTGATACTTTGGAGAAATATGCTAGATATTTTGGATTAGGTTCAAAAACAGGAGTAGAATTACCAAGTGAAACTGCAGGAACGGTAGCGAGTAAATCTGAAGCAGAAAAAGATGGTGAACAATGGTCAGAGGGAAGTACTTTATCTGCAGCAATAGGTCAAAGCTATAATAACTTTTCTCCAATACAAATGGCAAAATATGTTGCGATGATTGCTAATGGAGGAAAAAAAGTAAATCCAACAATAGTAAAATCAATAATTAATGCAGATGGTTCAGAAGTCAAAAAAGATGAAATAAACAAATATGTTAAAAAAAGATTGAATTTAACAGATGATAAAGCAGAAGATTTAAAAATTTCTGAAGAAAGTTTGGATACAATACGTTCAGGAATGAAACTTGTTACAACATCTGGAAGCGGTACAGCATATTCAGTATTTAAAGGATTTAATATAACAGTAGCAGGAAAAACAGGTTCCGCACAAGCGGGAGATGTAACGAATGGATGGTTTGTTGGGTTTGCACCATATAAATCACCAGAAATTGCTGTAGCAGTTTTAATAGAAGATGGAGCAACAGGAGGAGCAACAGGAACAGTTGCAAGACAAGTTATTGCACAATATTTTGGAATGAATGCAACAGATATAAAAGAGGATGTGACAGCAATGCCAAGCGTAGAAATACAAAGATAAAATAATTAGTTATAAGAAAGAGGAAGAGTAATGAGAAATTGCACAATCATAACAGTAGGAGCAAAAGAAATAAAAATAAAAGTAGATGAAAAAGCAACACATGTAGAATTAATGGAATCTTTAAAAAAGAAAATGAATAAAATAAAAGATGCTGTTGAAGATGAAAAATTACCAATAAGGTTTGCAGGAAAAATATTAAGAATAAAAGAAATGTCAGAAATTGAAGAATTAATACATAAAAATGTACAAGTAAAAATTAATTTTGATAGTCCAAAAGCCTTAGGGCTACATGAAATTAAAAATACATTTACTACAGAATTAGAAACATCAGATACTAAATTTCATAAAGGTTCTATTAGATCTGGAATGAAATTAGAATATGAAGGTAGTTTAGTAATATTAGGGGATGTAAATGCAGGTGCAGAAGTAATTGCAGGTGATAATATTGTAGTAGTAGGATATTTAAGAGGATTAGCACATGCAGGTGCAAAAGGAAATAAAAAATGTATAATTTCAGCATCACAAATAGAAGCACCTCAATTGAGAATCGCTAACATAGTAAAAGAAGTTGAAAGAGAAGAATATGAAAATGCTGTAATGGTAAAAAAATATGCATTTGTAAAAGAAAAAGAAGATGGAAGTGAAGAGATAATAATAAAATAAAAGACGTAATGGGAGTAAGAGAAAAAATGAAATGGAAGAATTTTTGGGGACACTTATATACAGTAACTAAACATAAATGGGAGGTATTTAAATTAAGTATAAGAGCAGGAATTCCTATAAGAGGTTTGTTGCATGATTTATCTAAATATTCCCCAACAGAATTTTGGGAAGGTGTAAAATACTATAATGGGAAAAGAAGTCCTATTATAATGTGTAAGAACGAAAAAGGTTATTCTAAGGCATGGTTGCATCACAAAGGAAGGAATAAACATCATTTTGAATATTGGGTAGATTTTACAGCACCAGATAAAACACCAGTAATACCATACAAATATACAGTAGAAATGGTTTGCGATACATTAGCTGCAGGATTAGTATATATGGGAAAAGATTGGAATCAAAGTGAACCATTACAATATTTTAATAGAAGAAGAGATAGAGAATATTTAAATGATAAAATAGAAAATGTTATGTTAGAAGTTTATAGACAGGTTGAGAAAAATGGAATAAAAAAGACAGTAACAAAAAAGAATCTAAAGAAAATTTATAATATGTATGTGTAGAGATGTTAAATTTATTCAATAAATTTTCTATGCTTTTTTCTCGCTCGTCCCAACTTCGTAGAAAATATAAAAAGAAATGCATCTAAAGATACATTTCTTTTATATTTTCTAACTCGTCGGTCCCCACACAAGCTCGCTACGAAAAAACATAGAAAATTATATAATATATCATAAAACATGAAATGGTCGCCCGTTTTTATAATCTATAATTTTTTTTACTAAGAGCCATTTTTGCTTTTTTCTTCATAAATACAAGAAGCAAAGAGAATAATACTAATAGAAAAATTATTAATACGACTCTTACAATAATAAGAACATAAGAAACTTTTTCTACATCTGAGTTAGCAACTAAGTTAGAAGAATATGTCTCACCGTCTATATCATATGTTACAGTTCCTAATACATCTCCTTTTTTTATAGGAGCTTTTAAATTTTCCTTTATATCTATTTTAGGATCTAATTCGGATATAGAAATACTTTTATCAATAAATGCTGAAATGTCTGATTCATAAGCAATATCTAAATTTTTGGTTTCTTTAGTAGCATTACTAATTGTAGCTTGTGAACAAATATCCCCTTGATTTGCAATATTTTCTATTGTATAATTATCAAAGGCAAAATTAAATAATGTTTTACAGTCTAAATATTTTTCTCTTAAGCCTTCTTTGGTATAACCACCACCAAGTACAACAGCAATGTATTCTATACCATTTTTTTCTGCACTGGCTACGATACAATCTTTTGAATTGTCTGTAAATCCAGTTTTTACTCCAGTAACATAATCACAATAATAAGCTTTCATACTTTCTCTAATCATTGAATTTGTTGACACAAAATATCTATCATTTTTTTTGTATATATCTGTTGCAGGAAGAGTGTAATCAGGTTTCTTAACTATTTCCCTGAAAGTATCAAATTGAAGAGCATAGTCTGCTAATAAATATAAATCATAAGCAGTAGAGTAATGATCGTCTTGATGTAATCCGCTAGGATTTAAGAAGTTTGAACCTGTACATCCAATTTCTTTTGCTTTTGAATTCATTAGTTTAGCAAATTCTTCTATTGAACCAGAAACATGCTCTGCAAGTACATTTGCAGCATCATTAGCTGAAGGAATTAATAAAGCATGTAATAATTCATAAACTGTAAATTGTTCACCTTCTTTTAAGCCAGCTGTTGTATAGTCCCAAGGAACGCTCATTATTGCATTATTGCTAACTGTAGCTTTTTCGTTTAAATCACAATTTTCTAAAACTAAAATGGCAGTTAATATTTTGGTTGTGGATGCCATATAAATTTTATCATAAGCTTTTTTCTCATATAAAATTTTTCCTGTACTTCTTTCAACTAATATAATATTTGGACAGTAAGTTTGTAAAGATGAAGAATCAGCGACTGCATAAACATTGTTTAAGCCAAAAATATTTAATATTAGTATTACTAGTATAATTATTAATAAAAATTTTTTCTTAATCATTTGTTTTGGTCTCCTAAAAATAAAATTAGTTATACTATATATTAAATTACAAAAAAAATCAACATACGGAGGTAGAATAATGAAGGTTTTTGGTGAAAAAAGAAATTTTATATTTTTTATTGTAGGTATATGTTGTGCAATATTAATAATAGTTGTTTTTAATTTATATGTAACGAATAATAAAACTATAACAGACGAAGAAGATTTTTTTAATAATATAGAAAATAATAATTATTCAGAAAATAATGAATTAAATGATAATATAGAAAACAACGAATTAAAAGAAGAAAAACTATTAACAATACATGTGGCTCGGAGCTGTAAAAAAAGAAGGTGTTATTAAAATAAAAGAAAATTCAAGAATAATTGATGCAATAGGAGAAGCGGGAGGACTAACAAAAGATGCAGATTTAAAAAAAGTTAATTTAGCGTATAGCATAAATGATGGACAAAAAATATATATCCCAAGTATAAACGATAAAGAGGAATTTGAAATAGTAAGCAATGGAATAAATGAAGGAGGAGTGGCAAACGAAAAAGGAATGGTAAATATAAATACAGCAACTCAAACACAATTAGAAGAATTATCGGGGATTGGACCTTCTACAGCGAGTAGTATTATTTCATATAGACAAGAAAAAGGAAAATTTAAAAGTATAGATGAGATAAAAAATGTATCTGGAATAGGAGAAGCAAAATATAATAAGATTAAGGAAAATATTTGTGTGTAAATACAATATAAAAAAATAAAAAAGAGTATAAAATACTCTTTTAATAAATTGATATTATTGCATGAGTTGTAGCTAAATCATCACTTTTAATAGTAACAATATGTTTACCATCAGAATTAGAATAAAAACATTTTATCTTATTAGGATATCTAAGTTGTCTTTTATAAATTATTTCTATTGTACTTGTATCAAGGCTAGAATATACATCTAAAGGTAAAGCTTCATAAGCAAAGTCTAAATAACAAAGATTATTTACATGACTGTTTAAATCTATATCTCTTCTTTGAATATCATATTCGAAAGTTAAAGAAGAATTTTCTGGTTCTTGCATTTTTTCATCAATATTAATTTCAAATACACTTTTATCTAGTATTCCGTAAGCATTACGCATTTCAGGTGAAATTCTTTCTAAAGTATGTGTTGTATAATTTGTTAATGCCCATTTAGATGATGCTTTGCAAATTATATTATTATTTGAATCATATATTTCAAAATCACGATAAGAAGAAGCTTTAGAAATCATTCTTGCCCAAGTTTTAATATGTAAAACCTCAGAGATAAGAGGTCTTCTTAAAATTTGTACTTTCCAATTAAGAAGGACCCAAGAAAGGTTAGTGCTAGAAATATTCTCAAAACCATATCCGATAGCTTCTGCATGATCATTAGCAATGTCTTGTAAATATTTAAGAAAACCTTTTGTAGTTAATCTGTTGGAAGAGTCAATTTCCCAATATCTAATTTTTAAATCTTTTTCAAATACGCACATTTAAATCATCCTTTCGATTTCAAAGTATATCACCACAAAAAATAAATGTAAAGAAAAATAATGTTACATAAGTTTGAAATTTAGGTAAAAAATATCGACAAGTTTTTATATTTATGATATAGTATAAAAAAATATCAGGTTTTAGAGGTTGGAGGACTTATGGAGAGAGGAAGAAGATATTACGAAGAACCGAAATTAAATGTAAAAAAGGTAATAGCAGTAATTATTGCAATACTAGTAATAATTATGTTTGTTATAGCTTTAAATAAATTAATAAAAAAAGAAAAAACACATGAAGCTTTTAGCAAAAAATATTATTTCCCAGTATATACAAATAAAAAATGGGGAGTAATTGATAATAATGGAGATATAATAATCGAGCCAACATATGAAGAATACATAATTATTCCAAATGATGAAAAAGACGTTTTTATTTGTACATATGATGTTGATTATAATAAAAACACATATAAAACTAAGGTGATAAATGCAAATAATGAAGAAATAATTTCAGGATATAAAAAAATAGAGCCAATATATAACTATGATGAGAGCAATAATATATTCTTTGATGACAATATATTATTGGTGGAAAAAGACAATAAATATGGTTTAATAGATTATGAAGGAAAAGTAATTTTAAATTGTGATTATGATGGAATAGAAGCTCTTAAAAAGATAGAAAATAGTTTTATAATAAAAAAAGATAATAAGCAAGGAATTGTAGATGCTAAAGGCAAAATAATAATAGAACCAACATACAAAGAAATTAAGTCTATTGGAGATAATTATCAAAATGGATATATAGTTATAAATGAAAAAAACAAATATGGTGTAATTGATTTTACAGGAAATCAAGTACTAGAAAATAAATATGATGACATATCTCAAGTATATGGAAACAATATGTACATAATACAAGAGAATGGAAAATATAAGCTTATAAAAAAATCAGGAGAAACAGTTTTAAAAGATTTTGATTCAATAAAATCAATTGATGATGAAAGAATAATTATAAAAGAAGATGGCAAATACGGAATAAAAAATATTAGTGGAAAAGAGGTAGTTCCTGCAAAATATCAGGACTTAGAATATACATTTTCAAATTATTACATAGCAAAAAAAGATGGTAAATATGGAATAATAGATACTGATGGTAAGGAAATGTTAAAATTTAACTATGAAAATATAACATATAGAAATGTAGCAAATTTTTTTGAAGCTGAGAAAAAAGGAGAATCAAATACAATAATAATTGATTCGAATTTCAAAGAAAAAGTTAAAGGCTATATTAGTGAAGTAAATCTTGAAAAGGGATATTTTAGAATAAAAGTAGATGGAGAATATAAATATTACAACTTTAAGTTTGAAGAAAAGGAATCAAAAGAAATATTAACAGACAATAATTTGTTCTTAAGTAAAAAAGACAATAAATATGGATTTGTTGATAAAGCAGGAAATGTGGTTGTTGATTACATTTATGATGATGCAAGAGAACAAAATGCATATGGATTTGTAGCAGTAAATAAAGATGGATTATGGGGCAGCTTAGATAAAAATGGAAATATAATAGTAGAACCAAAATATACTTTAAAATTTAACGTATATGAAAACTTTATTGGAAAGTGGCATATTAGCGAAGATTTAAATGCATATTATTATACTGATGTATAAAAAGATCAATTTAGGATGGTGTAAAAAATGGAACTAAAGACGAAAGATCAATATTCATATTTTATATATCCATATATGGTGGATAAGAAAAAATACAATAGATACATTTTAAAACTGCTAAAAAACAAAAAATGTAAAGTTAAACTATTTGAAAGGGAAAGAGACTCAGAAGTATATACATATTTCAATCCTACAATCAGAAGAGTAGTATTTCCAAGCTTAGAATATAATAAACTGCAACTAAAAAAATTTAAAGAATATGATGAAATAATGAAGGCAAAAATTTTATCACAAGGTATGTGTACTATGTTTGAATATGATTTAGGAAATGATGTTCAAGGTAAAGCTGGAATGGAAGATGGAATTTTCTTCAAAATAGAAAAAATAGAAATTTTATGTTTTGATAGTGGAATTTGCTTTATATTAATAAAAACTAAAATCGAAAATAGTGATAGTTTTTCAGATGTTTTAGATTTTAACTATAAGTTCAGAGATATAAATTCAAAGCTTAATAAAGAAAATGCTGATGAAGATATAAAAATTCAAACCGATAGTTTGGATGATATAAAAATGCTATCTGATATTATTGATGAAATAACAGAAGATTCAGAAGATGTTCAAGCAATAGATGTTGATACAAATAGGTTTTTAACATATTCATACACATGTCTAGAACAAGAATGCTGGAATTCTAATAAAAGTTTTGATGATATAAAAAATGAGTTTTATAAATTTTCAAATATATTACCAAGTGCATATTCATCAACCTTGGAAGCAAACACTTTAGTAACAGCATCAAAATGGCAATACACTAAAATAGGTATTACCCAAACTGGAACAGCTCTCCTAAATTCTGGAGTTGAAACAGATAATTTTACTATGATACCATACATGTACGAAAATCAACTTATATACACTTATATTATAGCTTTATATCAAAGATTAAGATTAAAACAATTAATAAAAGAATTTAAAGAAAGTGATAATATAATAGAAATAAGTAAAGACTTATTAGAATTCACAAAAAGTTTATGGATAAAAGAAATTACTCATAATGAATTAGGGTCAGAACTTTATAGAAAATGGAGAGAAGTATTAGGGTTAAGTTATTTGTACAAAGATTTAAAAAATATTTATGAAATAAAATATAGACAAGTAAATATTGAGAAAACTAACGGAATGAGTAGAATATTGATATTTGCACTTTGTGGAACTATAACAATTAATGTTATAAATTATTTAATGATAATTAGTTTTAAATGATAATATTTTGGATAAAAATGGAACGGTAGAAGTACCGTTCCATACTCATCAAAAGATAAAAGAAAAAAAGGAGTATAGGAAAGGAATATTACAGAAAATGAAAATAGCTTGCGGAACTGATATTGTAGAAATTAATAGAATAAAAAATGCTATTGAAAAATTAGGTGATAAATTTATAAATAAAATTTTTACTAAAAGAGAAATAGAATATTGCGAAAGTAAAAAGCAAATGAAATATCAGCATTATGCTGCTAGATTTTCTGCAAAAGAAGCAGTTTTTAAAGCTATATCAAATAATATAGAAGATAGCTACCCGATAGGTTGGAAAAACATAGAAGTTACAAATAATGAAAAAGGAAAACCAGAAATAGAATTTTTAGATTACAATATGAAAGGAATAAAAAGCATAGATATTAGTATATCACATTGCAAGAGTTATGCCACAGCAACGGTAGTAATTATTTTTGATAAATAAATATATGGAGGAAAAATGGAATTTTTTGATACACATACACATTATAATGATGAAAAATTTAAGCAAGAAGCAGAAAAAATGCTAAATGAGCTTAAACAAAATGGAATAGGAGGTATTGTAATACCTGGATTTAATATAGAATCATCCGAAAGAGCAATAGAGTTAGCAAATAAAAATGCTAGTGTATATTGTTCGGTAGGGATACATCCTAGTGATATTGAAAATAGTACAGAAAAAATAGATGAGCAAATTTGTAAAATAAGGGATTTAATAAAAAATGAAAAAGTTGTAGCAATAGGAGAAATAGGGCTTGATTATCATTGGACACAAGATAATAAAGAATTGCAGAAGTATGCATTCAAAAAGCAAATAGAACTTGCAAATGAGCAAAAATTACCAATAATAATACATACAAGAGATTGCGTTCAAGATATGATAGATATATTAAGTAAAGAGATAAGTCCAATGGAACCAAGTATATTGCATTGTTGTCCTTTTAATAGAGAACTTGTAAAAGAGGGATTAAAATTGAATTTTTATATATCTTTTGCAGGACCAGTTACATATAAAAATGCAAAGAATGCGGAAGAAATAGTTAAAATGGTTCCAGAAGAAAAAATTTTAATAGAAACGGATAGCCCATATTTACCACCAGAACCATTTAGAGGGCAAAGAAATGATTCTACTAAGGTAAAATATATTGCACAAAAAGTTGCAGAAATTAAAAATATTCCTTTGGAAGAATTTGCTAAATTAACCTTTGAAAATGCAAAAAAAGTATTTAAAATATGAATTCAATTATAAATGTTAAGGACTATAAATTATAGCAATTTATTCAAATATAGTAATTTTTTTAGGACATGCAGAATATTATATAGTAAAGCTAGCTGTTAAAAAAATAATTGCTAAAAATAAAACCGAAATTTGACAAGAATATAAATTAAAGGTATAATGTAGATATCGCTTAAAGGGGGATAAGTTTTTTATGAATAGAGATGAAAAAGCATCGATATCAGTACTAAAAATAGTATTAATATGTATAGTGCTAATATTTGCTTTTAATGTTGTTACAAAAGCTACAAATGTTGAAATAAAAAATACAAAAATAATTTTATCAAACAACTATGAATTAGATGTTGTAACTACTAAAGAAAAGGTATCAGAAATACTAAAAGAAAATCATATAGTTGTATTACCTGATGAAAAAGTTACACCAAATTTAGAAACTGTAATTTCTAATAACGAAGTTATTACAATATCAAAAACTAATGCTGGACAACCAACAAGTGCTATCGAATTAGCAGAAGAAGATTCAGAAGTTTCAATGGATCAAGTATTAAGTAATTATACATCAATAGTAGAAAAAATAGTTGTGGAAGAAGTAGTTATACCATACGAAACTATAACTAAAGATGTTTCAAATAATTCAAAAGATACTGCAAACAAAGTTATCCAAGAAGGAAAAGATGGACTAAAAAAGATTAGTTATAAAGTAAAATATCAAAATGATATAGAAATAGAAAAAATAAAAATAAGCGAAGAAATTGTTAGAGAACCTGTAGATAAAATTGTACAAGTACAAACAAAGACAACTGCTAGAAAAAGTACTACTGCAGGTGAAAGATTAAAAGCAGGTAAAACAATTTCTAAAATGGGAACATATAAAGTAACCGCATATTGTGCATGTTCAAAATGTTGTGGTAAAGCTACAGGTATTACAGCATCAGGAAAAAAAGCAACAGCAGG
The DNA here is from genome assembly GCA_947581825.1 of uncultured Clostridia bacterium. GTDB lineage: Bacteria > Bacillota > Clostridia > TANB77 > CAG-508 > CANPVP01. Next base: position 75,056 of record CANPVP010000007.1, read on the forward strand.
GCGTACTGTTGCTGCTCCATCAAACTTTGCATTTGGAACAAAACTTAAAATTGGAGATAATGTATATGTAGTAGAAGATAGAGGCGGAGCAATAAAAGGCAATAGAATAGATATTTACATGGACTCACATTCAGCTGCCTTACAATGGGGAAGCAGATATTTAACAGTAGAAGTAGTAGAATAAAAATAAATAAATAAATAAAAAGAAGGAACAGAAAATCTGTTCCTTCTTTTTATTTATTATTATGAAGTATTAATCACAAACATTACAAAAATATTACAAGAATATGACGAAAAAACAACAAATCTATTGAATCCCTAAAACAAATATGATATAATGGTATACATAAAAAGTTTATATTGGGAAGGTGAAAGGATGAATTTTAATAAATCTAAAAAAATAAAATTAGGAATAATTACAGTATGTTTTTTTATCATTACTGTAATATTATTTTGGTCAATGAAATCAACAGCTACATCAGATGTTAGTTATAAAGTAAAAATTAAGGAGTTAAGAGAAGCTTCTAACTTAGGATATGCAGAATTAAGAAATGGTGGTAATGGTGTTGAAAGATGTATTAAAATTTGGAATCTAGTTAAAGTAAATGAAGATGGAAAAGAATACAAAGAATTACCATTATATTGTTTACAAGCAGAATTAGGTTTTGCATCAAATGAAACAACAACAAGAAATAATTCTGATCCCCACACAGTAACATATACTAAAAAATTCGATATGAAATTAAAAGGTGATAAACAAGCTCTTAATGATGGAAGTTATAATAAAGATAAGAGTGTTGAAGAAGAAAAGAAGTTAATAATTGAAAAGAAAGAAAACGAGCAAAAATATAACAGAGTAGTATGGCTTGCAGATAATATGTATATCCCTAATGATGATACTGTACAAGATAAAATTGCAATATTAAAAAAATCAGGAGTAATAAAAGAAGAAGAACTAACAAGCTATACTACGGATGTTCAAAAGAAATTATTAAAAGGATTAAAGGAGCAAGAGAAAAATCATCCAATAATCAATGAAGATAATATAGAAAATATGAGTGAAGACCAAATTAAAGAACTATTTTATTCTGAATGTTTCCTTTCTGATGATATAATGGAAACAGTACAACAATTAGCTTTTTGGTATATTATTCATGAAAATGATGAGGGTAAAAAAGAAAATTATCATCATGAAGAATTACCAGAATTATACTGCACTGAAAAAGAAAATGAGGAAACAAGTACTACTCCAGGTAAGGATTCTTATAAGAAACTTAAAGAGATTTACAAAAGTTCTATTAATTGTGGAGGTAGTGGGTCTAATGCAATAACTTTTAAAATAGGAGAGAAATATCAAGAAAATGCAAAAAAATATTATAAATGGTTAATAACTGAGATAAATAAGCAAACAGGAACTACATACTATGATAAAGTATCATATGAGAATTCTCCATATGATGATAAAGGTAATAGTAAAGTAGCAGTTAAGTTAAAAACAGAAGAAGCAGATAAGAATAATATTAAAGCAATAGAAAGCGGAGACAATTATATTGTTGGACCATATGTATTAGAGAGAGTTACTAATGATCCATTTAGTATAGAAGCTGAAATATTACCAAAAAATTGCACAATATTAAAAGAAAATGAAAATGGAAAAGAGAAACAACCCGTAAGTAATCTTGAAGATGTAGTTGGAGAAAATATTGGAACATACAAATTTTATCTTCAAATACCAAAAACACAAGATGTTTCAAATATAAATGTAAAAATTAAAGTAAAAAGTAATAATAGATTAGTAAATTTATTATTAGGAGAAGATGCACAAAAAGAGCAACCTGTTTTATTAGTGGAAAATAAAGCAGCAGAGGACGAATTTTCAGTTGATATCGTTATAAAAGGAACTTTTAAATTTAAATTAGTAAAATACTTAGAGGGTATAAGCGATATAACTTTAAAAGATGCAAAATTTACAGTTTCTATAAAAGAAGATGGTTCAAATAATGAATTAGTAAAAGGTAATAATGGAGAAAATGTATATACAACAGATGCTGATGGAAGTTTTGAAATAGACAATCTAAATATATCAGGACCAAATAAGAAATACATAGTAACAGTAACAGAAACTGAAGCACCAAAAGGATATATAGGAATAGATGGACCAATTACTTTTGAAGCAACATCAAAATTAAGTGCTGATGGAAAGAAATATGTATTAAATCCAGAGACAAAACAAGTTGCAAATGCTAAAAAAGTAGTAGTAAATGAAGACGAAATTTTAGTAGAAGCAGAAAATAAACCAGAAATACATAAGGGTGTTAAAGAGATATACAATCAAGATTCTGGATATGATGGAGATGAAGTACAAGAATGGGTAATTCATACTAAAGTACCATCAGATTCAGAAAAATATGGTAAATTCGAAGTTACAGATCCAATAGATAATAGATTGGAATTCCAAGGTATAGATAATGTAGAAGTTGCAATTGTAACAATGGACGGAAATGATGTAAAGAAAGAAGAGAAAGTTACAAAGAAACTTACAAAAGATACAAATTATAAAGTTGATTTTGATGAAAATACTAAAACTTTAAAAGTAACTTTTGTTGATCAAACAAAAAATAGTGATAATAGTAGCAATAGTTTCTACGGATTAAAAGATATAGAGGCTGGAAGTACAATATCAATTAGGTTTAAAACAAAATTTGCTTTAGATAAAGATGGAAAGATAATTGCATTAAATCAGTCAGTTCCTAACCAAGCTAAATTAATATATGGAAATAAATCAAATGAAACAAGGGAAATCGTTACAGAAAAACCAGAAGTACATACAGGAAAAACGGGAGTTTACAAATATAATGAAAAAACTGGTGTTGCACTAGAAGGAGCAGAATTTAAGATTGCAAAATCAGAGGCTGATGCTAAAGCAGGTATTTTCGTAAAAAATCATCAAAATCCAGCAGAAGATTTAGTTGAAATATCTGGGGCAGATGGATATGCATGGTTTGAAGGCTTAGAATTTGGCGAAGATGCAATGGATAAAGTAAAAGAAACAACTATAGATGAAATAACTGGAGCAGAGGTATATAGATATAACTGGGAAGAAGTTGAAACTAAATATTATATAGTAGAAACTAAAGCTCCAGAAGGTTTTGAAAAAGTTGATGACATAATGGAAGTAACTGTAAAGAAAGATGCAGGAAGTGCTCAAGAAGTAAAAGACCAAAACTCTGTAAAGAATAATTTAAAGCCAGGTTCATTTAAATTAAACTTAGTAAAATATCTAGAAGGAATAAGTGATATAACAATAAAAGATGCAGGATTTACAGTATCTATATTAGATGAGAAAAATAAAGAGTTGATAGAAAATCCAGCAAAAGTTTACACAACAGACGATGAAGGAAAATTTGAAATAGATGGATTAGAAATCGAAGATGAAAATAAAACATATACAATAACTGTAACAGAAACAAAAGTACCAGAGGGATATATAGGCTTAGAAGGACCTATAACATTTACAGCAAAATCAAAA
>CANPVP010000008.1 GCA_947581825.1 uncultured Clostridia bacterium
AAGTATTTTCGGCACATTAGAGCTTAACTTCTGTGTTCGGTATGGGTACAGGTGTTTCCTCTATGTCATCATCACCAAAGCTTAATAACTTAATTGATATTTTGTATTATAATACAACACGTTTTGTTAATCAAGTATTTTTTTAAAATATTTTATATTATTTTTAATAGCACTGTTAAAAGTATATATATAACTGCTTTTATTAAATTTTTTGATATTAACATGTAATTTATTATTTTTATTCCCATACTGTTTGTTGCACTATATTCTTCTATTATTTTGCTTATTATTTCTTCTTTTATTCCTTTTTTTTCAAAATATTTTTCCGCTAAATGTTTTGATTCTAATATTGCTTCTGTTTCTAATAAACTTCTTACTACATATTGGAGAATTCCTAGTAGTAATATAATTATTATATTGAATAATGTGTGTTCAAATATAAAGTTGTTTAACTTAAATATTTTATTTATTATTGTTCCTATTAATATAAAATAAAAATACAATATATATATGTTTGATATTACAAAATTAAATATTGCTATTTTTTTATCTTGTATTGAGTGTATACATTCATGTGCTATTGTTTGTACTTCAAATATTTTGTTTTTTACTTCTCCTATTGTTATTCTATTATTATATATTGTATAAAGACTTGACTTATATTCTGAATTTTCTACTACTTCTACCTTCGAATTATTTAATTCTTCTAATATCTCTTTGCACGTTTGCACATTAGATGGTAATTTTTGTAGTTCATCTAATATTAGTTTATCTTTACATTCTTTTTCTGATATTTTCTTTATTTTTTTTAAATTAAAGCTAAATATATATGATAATATTATAATAGCAATAATTAAAATAATACCTATAATTATTTCTTCCATTTATTTTCCCATAAAAAAATTATTTTATAATATCTTGAACTGCTTCTCCTATTATTTTATTCACATCTGCAAGCATTACATTGAATCTTAGTTCTACATTAAAATATTCTTTTGCTAAATCATTTTGAATTAACTCTACATACATTTTTTGCATTTCTTGAGTTTTTGATTCATCTGCCTTTGTCCCTTGCATTGCAAGTATTTGTATATCAGATCTTATCTTTTCAAATTCACTAATTTTATTTTTTATTTCTAGATTCTCATTTACTTTTTCTTTTATTTTTTTGTATTCAACATATTCTGTTGAATCTTTTATTTCTTGTGCTAACTTATTTGCTGTATCATATACATTCATGATATTTCCTCCTAAAAAAATTTTTATGATATCATAATAGGCGAGCAATGCTCGCCCTTTATAACATTTATATTATATAATTTTGATTTAATTGTCCAAAGCTTTTTACTTGTATTAAACTGATTTTTATGCATATGCTTGACGCTTTCTAAATCTAAGAAGATTTGATAATTCTTTTTCTGCATTTTTAACCTTTTTAGTTTTATTAGCATTTTCTTGTGCAATTTGTTCAGCTTTTCTTTGAGCCATTGTCTCACAAATAGATTTCTGATATACAAAATGTGTATCTTGTGCTATTTTTGTCCAATTATATTCTGTTTTTACTCTTTGTTTTGCATTTTTTACAACTGTTGAACAAAGCTGTTGATCAAATAATAATTGTAGTATTGAATCTGCTAATGAATTTGGATTTCCAGCATAACTTTTCATTCCATCAACACCATGTCTTACTATTTCATTTAATCCTCCAACATCTGAAACTACTACTGGAGTTCCTGCATACATTGCTTCTAGTGCTACTATTCCAAAAGGTTCGTATGTGCTAGGGAATACTGATATATCAGCACATTTATACATTTTTGATACTTGCTTTGCATCTAAATAACCTGTAAAGTATACTTTATTGCTTATTCCTAAATAATCAACTTGTGCTCTTAATTCGTCAATCATTCCACCTTTTCCGGCAATGATTAGCTTAGCATCATTATATCTTGATAATATTTTTGGCATTGCTGCAATAAGATGTTGTACTCCTTTTTCATATACAAGCCTTCCCATAAATAATATTATTTTTTCATTATCAGCAGCATATTTTCTTCTAAATTCGTAGTCTCTTTCTATTCCATTATAATTATTAAGATTTATTCCATTTGGTATTACATTTATTTTTTCAAAAGGTAGTCCAAATAATGATTGTAACTCTCTTTTCATATAATTACTGTTTACTATAACTTCTGTTGCTTCATATGTTAACATCCATTCTGTATCATTTATGTATCTTTGAACTTCATCATGTATACCACTATTTCTTCCACTTTCTGTTGCATGTATAGTTGCTGTAATTGGTGTTCCATATGAATTTTTTAGAGATTTTGCAGCATATGCTACTAACCAATCATGAGCATGTATAACATCAAATTTTCCTTCTTTTGATATCAATTCATTGGCTTTTGCTAACATATTAAAGTTGAGTTGCATAACCCAATCAATAAAATTATTAGGATTAATCATATAATTTTCTACTCTATAAACTTTTACACCTTTATCATCTTCAAAATAAGGAACATCTCCTTCTTTGTAAGTTATAACAGTAACATCATGTCCATCTTTTATTAATCTTTTAGATAAATCATGTACAACTCTTGCAATTCCTCCTACAATTCTTGGTGGATATTCCCATGTTAGCATTAATATTTTCATTGGTTCAAACCCCTCTTTCATATCTTTCTTTTGTGTATACTGCATATATTTTTTCTGTCAAACATTTTATATTAGTTTTTGATAAAAGTAAACATATTTTTACCAAATTTTTAATTTTTATGTATAAAAACATTTTTACATTTATATTTCATTTTTTACTTGAATTTATTATTTTTTTGATATAGTATATAATAAAGTATTATAAATTACTTAGGAGGAAAATTCATGCCAAGAGCAACTAAAGAAAAAACGGAAAAAATAAAAGAAGAAAAAGAAGAGAAAAAAGTAGCTTCTGCTACTTCTAAAGTTGATACAAAAAAATCAACCAAAAAAACTGATTCTAGTAAAGTATCTGAAAAAAAGGCTACTAGTAGAACAAAAAGTACTGCTACAAAAGCTGTTGATAAAGCTAAAGAAGCAAAAACAACTTCTAAAGCTTCAACTAGCAAAACGGTATCTACTAATTCTGAAGAGAAAAAAGTTACTAGCAAAAGGCAAGCTGCAAAAAGAGCTACTTCAAAGAAGACTTCAGAAAAGCCTTCAACTACTAAAAGAAGTACTTCAAAGTCTACTACAAAAAAAGGAATTGTAGAATCTATTACAGATAAGATTTTGAATAGAAAGAAAAAAACTACAGTTGCCAAAAAGTCAGCTAGAAAAATCACTTCTAAAAAGACAATGACTACTTCTTCAACTAAAAAGAAACCTCTATTAGTTGAATACTATGATTTGCCTTATAGATACAATCAAACTACAGTAAAAATTCTTGCTCAAACGCCTACAAAGTTATTTGTATATTGGGAGCTTTCTGATACTGATAGAAATAATTATATAGCAAATTTTGGTAAAGATTTCTTTAATCTTACAAAGCCTGTATTAATAGTTCATAATTTAACTATGAATTATGCTTTTGAAGTTGATATAAATGACTTTGCAAATAGTTGGTATATACAAGTAAATGATCCAAATTGTTATTATGAAATTGAATTAGGAAGAAGACCTCTTGTATTTAATGATAGAATTAAAGAACCTTATTTTTATATTTCTTCTTCAAACAATTTGCAATCTCCAAATAATCATATATTATTTGAAAATATAAATTCTAATACTATTTTCAAATTTAAAAATGTAAAAACTCAAGATGTTTATATGAGAAAATTATCTGATCTACCTTTCTTAGGTAATTTAGACAAAATATACAATATCGAAGATTTTTACAATTTATATAAGAAATTTTATGGTGAAGATTTATTAAAAGAACTTGCTGATACAAAACTTAACAATCCATCATCTGGTGCTATCTCAGCTTTTAAATAATTATTTGCTTTATTATAAATATAATTTTAATCACAATAATCTAAGGAGAATCAAATGAATACGGAAAAGGGTTACGTTAGTTTTGTTTTACATGCACACTTACCTTTTGTGCATCATCCAGAAAATGAGAATTATCTAGAAGAGGAATGGCTTTATGAAGCCATTTCTGAAACTTATATACCTCTTCTTACAAACTTTAAAAAATTAGAGGATGAGAAAGTTGACTTTCGAATTACTATGTCACTTACCCCTCCTCTTCTTTCTATGCTTGATAATAAATTATTACAACAAAGATATATAAAATATTTAAAGAAACATATTGAATTATCAAAAAAAGAAATTATCAGAACTGCTTATGATGAGCGTTTAAATAAATTATCTCATTACTATCTTGATAAATTTACTGAAGATTTACATATTTTTAAGGATGTATACAATTGTAATATTATACAAGGATTTAAACACTTTCAAGATATAGGAGTATTAGAAATTATAACTTGTGGTGCCACTCATGGATACTTCCCTATTTTATATGTAAATGAAAAAACAGTAAGAGCTCAAATTGCCGTTGGAGTACAGACTTACGAAAAATATTTTGGTAGAAAACCTAGAGGAATCTGGCTTCCAGAATGTGGCTATGTTCCTGAAGCAGATAAATATTTAAAAGAATTTGGTATAGAATATGTAATAACTGAAACTCATGGTATTCTTTATGCCAATCCTACTCCCCTTTATGGAACTTATGCTCCTATAACTTCTGAAGGCAATGTAATAGCTTTTGGTCGTGACTTAGAATCTTCTAGACAAGTTTGGAGTTCTATCAATGGATATCCTGGCGATTTTAATTATCGTGAATTTTATAGAGACATCGGCTATGATGCTGATTATGAATATATAAAACCTTATATTGCAAAAAATGGTGCCAGAGTTCATACTGGTATAAAATATCATAGAATCACTGGAAAAACTGAATTTAAAGATTATTACAATCCTAGATGGGCAATGGATTCTGCAGAAAAGCAAGCTGGACATTTTTTTGATTGTAGACAAGCTCAAATATCTTATCTTGCTGAAAATATGGATGTTCCCCCTATTATTCTATGTCCTTATGACGCTGAACTTTATGGTCATTGGTGGTATGAAGGTCCTTATTGGTTGTATGTTCTTTTCAAAAAGATTTATTATGATAAATGCGATTTTAAACTTATTACGCCTGGAGAATATATTGATAAATATCCACAAATGCAAGTTTGTACTCCATGTCGTTCTAGTTGGGGTGCTAATGGATACAGTGAAGTATGGCTTAATCCTACAAATGATTATGTTCATAAACACTTACATGTTGCTGGAGACAGAATGGTAGAACTTGCTCACCTATTTCCTAATGAAAAATCATCTATCAGGCGAAAAGCTTTAAATCAATGTGCTCGTGAACTTTTATTAGCTCAAAGTAGTGATTGGTTATTTATTATAACAAATGGAACTATGGTAGATTATGCAAAAAAACGTATTAAAGATCATATTGGTCGATTTACAAAATTATACGAACAAATAAAATCAGATACTATCGATAAAGAATTCCTATCTGATATATATAGAAAAGATAAAATATTTGATGATATAGATTATATGATTTATTATTAAGAAGCTTAAATCAAAGCTTCTTTTTTTATATTGTAGGATTCGTACAACTTTCATTTTTTACTTTTATGAATAAAATATGTATATGAAAATGACGTTTAGTAGATAATATTTTTATAAAATTAATTATGAAAGGAGTTTGTGATGAAATCTATATGCATTAAGACTAACAATTCTAATATAATTGATTACCTTTTAGAAAATTTGCAAACATTAAACTTGTCTGATGTATATATTTCTACATCTTCCTTTAAAATTTATAATAATATTATTGCTCATTATAAAGGAAATAATTTAACTTTTTTCATAAATTGTATTTCATCTATAATTACAAACACTATAATAATTTTTTATGAAGAAACAATTATACGAAAAATAATCGAAAATGAATTTTTTTATTTTAGCCCTTCTGAGCAAGAAACTATTAAAGCACTTACTTTATCATCTAATATAACAGATTCTGCTAATTATTTTTATAATTATAATTGTATTTTTAATTCTCTAGAAGATTATTTTTCTGAACATAAAGCTTTAATTTTAGATGGTTTTGTAACTTTTCGCTTAAAAAACTATATTTCTTCTCTAACTGATTTAGTCTCTTGTTGCGTTAATAAATTTATAGTTAATAAGGAATATGAAGAACTCATTGACATTTTAAGATTATATGTACACAGTAGAACTTGTACAATTAACAAATTTAACCAAGTACATTTAATATATATTAATAATTCTAAAAGTTTATTGGTAGATAAATATAAAAAAATAATCTCTTTATCTCCTAAATCTTTCAGAGAAAATTTTGTTTCAGATATTTCTTTTTCCAACAATGATTACATTTTTAATACATTAATAGAAATATCTCCTCCACAAATAATAATACATCTAGTAAACTCTGAGCCTGACGATTTCATTAACACTTTGAAACTCATCTTCGAAACTAAAATTAAATTTTGCTATGATTGTAATATTTGTAAGATTTATAAATTAAATTCTCAAAATCTAGATTTTTAATATGCATTATGATATCCTTGTATTATATAATAATTTTATAGGGAGAATATAATTATGTCTAGTTTTTTGCTAAAGATAATAGCTATTATAGCCATGTTTTTTGATCATGCTGGTTATGCTATATATGGAAAACTTTCATGGTGCAATTATATTGGTCGTCTAGCTTTTCCAATATTTGCTTTTCAAATTACAGAAGGTTATAGCCATACTAAGAATCTAAAAAAATATTTTTTTAGATTAATACTTTTCGCATTAATTTCTCAAATTCCATTAATGATGTTATATTCAGTTTTTACAACGGAATTTGTTTTAAATATATTTTTCACGTTATTATTAGGTCTTTTAGCTGTAACAATACTTGATAAGCAGCAAAATAAATTTATTGGCATTACTTTTTCTTGTCTTATAGTTATATTGGCTAAATTTTTAAAAGTTGATTATAGTGCTTTTGGTGTTTTGATTATAATATGCTTTTATTTATTAAAAAATAATAAAATTGTGCTCTCTATAGTATTTTCATTTTTAACAATATACCACTATAAAGATTTTTTATTACAAACACATTTTAGAATTGATATAATTTTATTAGTTCTTTTTTCTATATTATCTCTTGTTCTTATCTTTCTTTACAATGGCAAAAAAGGTAAAAATATTAAACTAATATTTTATTGGTTCTACCCTGTACATTTAATAGTTTTATATTTTATAAATATATTCTTTTTTAATAAGTTTCCTAATTGTTTAGATGCTATTAATCATACTATTAATTATATGATAAATAGTATTCAATTATATTTTCATTAAACACCATAAAACCCTCAGAAAAATTTCTCTGAGGGTTTTATATTTTTAATAAATTAATTATATTTTTAAAATATGTTATCAACATCTTCTTCACTTTCCACATCTGCTACTGGTACATCCTTTGTATTTGTATTTGAAGCTTCTATTTCATCTACCTCTTTACCAATACCTATTGTGTTAGCTTGTGTCACTTGATTATTACCATTTATTTCATTTCCTACATTACTATTTGTAGCTACATTTCCTCCAAATGAAAATACTTTTCTTTCTGTTCTAGCTTTTTCTTCAAATTTTTTGTAGAATTCTTCTTTTGTATTATTTAAAGTTTCTTGCATTGCTGTAAACATTTCCTCTACGTCTTGCTTTGTAAAGTCATATACACTACTTCTTGCCATTGGCTCTAATATTTGAATATCGTGCATTACATTGTTTACTCTTTTTCCTGCATTTTCCATAAACTTTTTTCTTTTTTCTTCGTTAATTTTCATTTTTCTCACCTTTACCTTTGTAATTTGTTCTAATAATGTTCTATCACTATTATCAAATGAATAATATCATAACTTTTTACAAAAATAAACAAAATCTTTCAATTTTTTTACAGTTTTTTATTTATATTCATTGTAATTATTTATTATGGTTATATTTATCTTTTACATTGGATATACTATTATTACTAAAAAATTTTATTATTTGAAAGGAGTTATTATGAACAAAGAAAGAGTACATGCTATATTAAATAGTAGAATATTACACGAAGTTTATTATGATAATGATCCTGTATGGATACAAGATGTCAATGATGATATTGCTAAAATTAGTTTTGTTAATAAAGATTTAGAAAAAAATGTTTATATAGAAGATTTATATGAAGACAACTTATATGAAGATTAATTTTGGATAGAACAAACGGGAGAGTACTAATGCTCTCCCGTGCATATTATTTTTTACTACTTTAATTTAAAATTCTATTTTATCTTGTATCCAACTTGATAACTCATCTATCTTTACTCTTACTTGTTCCATTGTATCTCTATCTCTTATTGTTACTGACTCATCTTCTAGTGTATCAAAATCAATTGTTACACAATATGGTGTTCCTATTTCATCTTCTCTTCTATATCTTTTTCCAATTGAACCTGTTTCATCATAATCACACATAAACTTTTTAGAAAGATTTTCATATACTTCATATGCTTTATCGCTTAATTTCTTAGATAAAGGAAGTACTGCTACTTTAAATGGTGCTAATGCTGGATGTAAATGTAAAACAACACGAGTATCTTCCTCTGCAATTTCTTCTTCATCATATGCATTACATAAGAATGCTAGAACAGCTCTATCACAACCTAATGATGGTTCTACAACATATGGTATAAACTTTTCATTTGTTTCTGGATCTAAGTAGTTCATGTCTTGTTTTGAGAATTCCATATGCTTTGTTAAATCATAATTTGTTCTATCAGCTATTCCCCATAATTCTGACCAACCAAATGGGAATTTGAATTCTATATCTGTTGTACCATTACTATAAAATACTAATTCCTCTTTAGAGTGTTTTCTTAATCTTATATTTTCTGCATTCATTCCTAAATTCAAAAGCCATTGTTGACAATAATTTTCCCAATATTCAAACCACTCTAAATCTGTTCCTGGTTTACAGAAAAATTCATATTCCATTTGCTCAAATTCACGAGTTCTAAAAGTAAAGTTTCCTGGTGTAATTTCATTTCTAAATGCTTTACCAATTTGTCCAATTCCCATAGGAACTTTTTTTCTTGATGTACGCATAATATTTTTAAAATTAACAAATATTCCTTGACAAGTCTCTGGTCTTAAATAAATTGTTGCTGTTGAATCTTCTGTAACACCCTGGAAAGTTTTAAACATTAAATTAAATTGTCTAATATCTGTAAATTCATGTTTACCACAATTTGGACAATTAATATTATGCTCGTCAATGAATTTGATTAAATCTTCATTAGACATTCCATCTCCACATATATCTTGGCCATTTTGTTCTCCCCAACCTTCAATTAATTTATCTGCTCTATGTCTTGTCTTACAAGCTTTACAATCAATTAATGGATCTGTAAAACTATCCAAATGTCCAACAGCTTTCCAAACAGTTGGATTCATTAAAATAGCTGAATCTATTCCAACAGAATCTGTACGTTCTTGAATAAATTTTTTCATCCATGCTTTTTTTACATTATTCTTTAACTCTACTCCTAGTGGTCCATAATCCCAAGTATTTGCAAGTCCTCCATAAATTTCTGAACCTGGATAAACATATCCTCTGTTTTTGCATAATGCAACTAATTTTTCCATGTTTTCTAACATAATAAACTCCCCCTTTATTTTTATTTGCTAGTAAAAAAAAGAACTTTCATCACTAGCTTTTTATTAGCTAGGGACGAAAGTTTTATTTCCGCGGTTCCACCCTAATTGATATTAAAAAATATCCTCTTTTATTATATATACTCCAAAGCTCCCCATATATGATTATTACTAGATTCCACCGACCTCTAGCTCTCTATAAATAATTTTATATACTTTTTCTTCTTCAACGTACTATTAAATTTTTTATATTATATATTCTGTTTAAGATATTGTCAAGCCGTAACTATAAAAAGCGGTAGACCACAAACCGCTTTTTTGCTCTAGATTCTATTGCGCTCTTTTTTAAGAGCACGATTGAACTCTTGCATATCTCCCCATGCTAGACATGATACAAGAGGAATCGCGCCAATTGCCATGCCATCAAAAAAGATAGAGGCAACCTTAATCAGAATCCATGCCATCCATACTATCAACAGTATGAATGGAATCCATCTGTTTCTTCTGCAGACCAATATAGCCCACATCAGAACATAAATCCCAGCAATTGCCAGGCCGTAAACGAAGCATACGCTCCATTCGTATGGGTTTTTCAGCAGGTACTCTGTTACCAGCCGTGAGCATCCTGCGATTAACCACCACAGAAGCCCAAAGGTAACAATTACTTCATTTTGAACTTTTTTCATAAAGTTCTCTCCCTTCTTGTTCCTTATTGTGGTCTTTCTACGAGCAGCATTCAACTGACTCAACCTATATTATATCATAAATCGTGAATTTCTGCAAATTTTATATACTTCTAGCATTATTTATGCTTGTACTATATAGTGGAAAGCATTTTACTTTCCAAATCCCATATAAAATCCACATATCTGATTATCTTCTTTATCATAATATAAAGTTATATCATTATCAGTATCTTTTAGTACATAATAAGGCTTTTTATATGTTACTGTATCTGGATTAAATTTTAGTTCTGTAGAAATCTTAGCTAAAGCCTCTTTGCCCTTTTTTATTATTTCATCTTTACTAGCTCCCTCTTCAGTAATTGTATTTTTTTTATCCTCCATTCCCATTGCTTCTAAAATATCTTTATCTGGTGTTTTTCCATTCGTACTACTATAAATTTCTCCAGATGTTGACTGTGAATTTGTTACACTACTTTGATTCTTATCATATATCCTCATAAAATTCCAATATAATTTACTCATATCTTCAGAATAAGCAATATAATATTTTGTTGCAAGCCCTATTTTATAATCTTCCCTATCAACAAATATATTTCCTTCCCCAGTTAAAACATTTAAATTTCCATATATTGTATCATTTATTGTACCTACCTCATGATTCAATAATTTTTTATAAATTTTTTCTATCTCTGCTTCATCATATCCGTAATGAGCATATTTTATTAAATTGTATATTATATTATTATCTTTTGTGCTTAAACTTTCTTTATTACTTTGATATTCTATATCTGCTTTTTCTAAATATGCCACCATTTCATATAAAAAATCATTATCTTCACTATCAATATTATTTTGAAGAATAAACACTTCATTTTCATATTTTGGTATTATTACATCTATATTTGTATATATACAAAAGAAAATTATAAAAATAATAATTATAACTATTATAAAACTTATAAGATTTTTAATTTTGTTCATCTTTACCTTCTTCTTTATTTTTAAATTTTATATCAATAATTGTTCCTTCTCCGAATTTACTTTTTATGTCAAGAGTAGCATTTATAGTCTCACAAATCTTCATACACAAAGGCAACCCTAGTCCCATTCCTGATATTTCTCTATTTCTATCTTTATTCAATGTGTAGAATGGTTCTAATACTTTTTTTAATTCTTCCTCTGTCATGCCTCTGCCACCATCAATGATTCTTAAATTAATCTGACCATCTTTTTCTTTAACTAATTGTACAAAAACTCCTTTTTTACTATTTTTTTCATATGCCATTATTGCATTTTTTATTATGTTTGTTACTAGTGATTGGAGTAGCGTTTTATCACTATACAACCAAATATCAGCTTCAATTTCATTATAAATTTCTACATCTCTAAAATTATATTTTATATTTTTTATTGTTTCCTGTATTGTTTCAGATATATTTATTAATTCTAACTTAACTTTTTGATTTTCCAATAATATTATATCCATTAATCTTTGTGAAATCGAATTTAAGTATATTCCCTCATCATAAATCTTGCTCGAATATTCTATAATATCATTTTCGTTATTCACTTTACCATTTTTCATAAGACTTGAAAAACCTATTATAGAAGTTAATGGTGTCCTTATTTCATGTGTTATATTATTTATAAAGTTTTTTCTATTTTCAGATACCTGCTTTATTTCTTTTATATTTGTGTCTACAGAATCTGCCATTTTATTAAATTGCTCTGCTAGCATTCCTATTTCATCTTTTCCAAGATTCTTAACTCTAGTTGAATAATCACCTTTTGCAATTTGATTTACAGCTCTATTCAATTTATCTATTTTTCTTGTTAGAAAATAAATTATTATATATAAAAATAACGCAACAAAGAAAGAGGATACAAAACTTACCTTTACAAAAAAGTTAATTTGCTCTTCTCTTTCTTTGAATATATCTTTTAAATCTTCTGATATTATTATATTATATTGATTGTCTTTTACAGACATAAATAATGTTTCATTATTTATTATAGCTTTTATATTATCCTCTGTAGGCTTTATTTCTTCTTTTATAGAATCTGTATTTAATAATAAGTTCGAAAAAATTATATTATTATCTTCATATATTTCATATTTTAAATTTTCATCTCGCATTAAATCACCATTTAGTCCATTAACATCATAAAACCTCAATAATTTAACAAGTTTCGAAATGTTAGATATATCATTACTTATTTTTGTATTTATATTGTTTTTATGATTATTATTTATGATTATGATTCCAATTATATTTATACATATTAATATAAAAGAAAATGTTATCAGGAATATCTTTTGCCCAAATTTCATACTACTTTTCTCCTGTTAATTTATTTTTTCGATTCGATACCCGATTTTATTTACAGTACTGATTTCAGATTTTAATTCTAATTTTTTTCTTAATTGCTGTATATGATAATCTATAGTTCTAGTTTCAATATCTGTATCTATCCCCCAAACCTTATCTAGTATTGTTTCTCTTGATAAGGCAACACCTATATTGCTTAATAGAAGTAAAAATAATTCATATTCTTTTGGTGTTAGGTTTATTTGTATTCCATTTTTATATACTGTTTTTTCCTCATCATTTACAACAATATTTTTATATTCAAATACATTCTTTTTATTTGATATTCGTAATTCCACTCTTGCAAGTAATTCTAATGGTTCAAAAGGTTTAGTCATATAATCTTGACCTCCTTCTGATAAACCTTTTACAATTGAAGAAACATCATTTTTTGCAGATAAGAAAATAATTGGTATATTCTTAATTACTTTCATTACTTCAAATCCATCTAATTTTGGTAACATTATATCTAAAATTATGAGATCAAATTTTTCTTCTTTTGCCTTTTCAACAGCTTCTTGTCCATCAAAAGCACATTCAACTTCATATTTTCCTAAACTTAAAGTATCTTTTATAAGTTTTGATATATTCTTTTCATCTTCAACAACTAATATTTTTTTCATATTACCTCTCTTTATTTTTTCAAAAAATCTATATATTCTTCTAAACACATATTCATTTCATTTATTTTTTTAGCATGTTCTTGTCCAACATATCTCCAATGCCATGGCTCATACTCAACTCCTGTAATATTTTCTTTTTCTTTTTCATATCTCAAAATAAATCCATACTTTTCTGCATTTTTCTTTAGCCATACAAATGCCTTTGTGTTTTCAAATTGATTATTAACATAATTAAAATCTACAGCCAAACCTAAGTTATGCTCACTATATCCTGGCTTATTTATTTCCTTTTGTGTAAGATCTTCTGCTTCTTCTCTACTTTTTCCTTGTTTCATATATTGTTGTACTTGTTCTTCAAATACTTTATATTGACTTTCAATACTGCGATATGCTGATTGAACCCATATATCTTTTATACCATCTTTTTTCATATCACTCAACATTTTATTTAAAAAATCTATAGCTCTACTATCAAATTTTCTATATTGATCAATATTTTCAAGTGAAACAATATAATTATCAGGAACTTTATTTTCACTATTAACCAAAGTTAAGTTCCAATCAATTTTTACTTCACTGGATTTATTTTTAGTTAAATCCACATTTTCCTTTGTACTTTCTATTATTTCTTCAATGTATTTTGTTTTTATATTTGGGCTTTCACTAGCTAATTGTAATGTATTATCTTTATTATCTACTTTTTCTACTCCATATACATACACGCCAAAACCAATAGTTAAGGTCAATACTGTTAATACTAATATGTAATTTTTATTTTTTATATCTTTTACTTCATATTTACATCCCATATAAATTACCTCCATATTCTTTAAATAAATTATATATTGATGTAATTTATAAAATCCCTATAGAAATGCAAACATTTTGTAAGATTTCTGTAAGTTTACTATTCAAACTTCATATTAACATAAAAGTATTATGAAGTCACTTGTAACTTCCACCTCTATTGGTTTATTCTTCATTATATGAATTTTCCGATAAAAATAAATATTTTTCAAAAAATCTATTGACAAATTTAGTTAAAACATATTATAATAATTTTTGTCGTAAGGCAAGCCAGTTATATGCAGATGTGGCGGAACTGGCAGACGCACAGGACTTAAAATCCTGCGGTTGAATAAACCGTGCCGGTTCGATTCCGGCCATCTGCACCATAAGAGCATCAAGGCTTTCGTAAAATATAACCTTGATGCTTTTATAATAAAATTGCTAGATTTTTCTAACAAATTTCTAACAATTTGAAATATTTTCTAATGTAGATGTATTAGAGTCCAGATCTAATATATCTTTTTTTATTTCTTTATTTTCTGTATTGGTACTAAAACTTAATGCTTTTTCTATAGCACTAGCTGACTTTATTTTTGAACTTGAATCTAAATGAGCATATCTTTCAGTAGTTCGTGAGCTCGAATGGCCTAACCAATCTTGAATCTCTCTTAAAGATATTCCTTTTTTTACAAGTAGTGTGGCACAACTATGTCTTAAATCGTGAAATCTTATTTCTCTTAAATTACTTTTTCTTAATATTTGTTTAAATTTATGGCTAACATAGTCTGGCTTTCTTAGATTTCCTAGTTCATCTAAACAAACATAATCTTTATATTGGTTGTTATAACTATCTCTAAATTGTGATTTATAATATTCTTGCATTTTTCTAGTATATAGTAAGAGTTCTTCAATTTCTTTAAATAAAGGTAATGTCCTATAACTAGATTTATTTTTGGTTTTACTCTTTGCGAGCATTTTTGTTTTAGTTTTATCATCTTTGTTTTCATTTGTAACAGTTACTACTTTATGATTTATAGTTATAGTTTTATTTTCAAAATCTATTGCAGACCATCTTATGCCTAAAACTTCACTTCTTCTTAACCCATAAAATGCAGTTAAATAAACAATTAATTCTAATGGTGTGTCTTTTACAACTTGGAATAGTGTATTTAATTCATCTTCACTGTAATAATCAGCAATAAATTGTTCTTGATGTGGTCTACCAACTTTTATAGCTGGGTTACTAGGTATTAAATCAGTTTGTACTGCATAATCTAAAGCTTTTCTAATATTAGCATGATATTTTACAACAGTATTTCCTTTTAATCCTTGTGAATATAGCCAATTATAAAAATCTAAAATATGAACAGGTTTCAAATCGTTTATCATAATAGGATGTTTTGTAAAGTATTCTTTTGTTCTTCCTTCAATTTGTCTTTTATAACCTGTATATGTAGATTCTTCAACTTGATGTTTTATCATTTCAAGCCACTTTATCATAAAATCTGCAAATGATATTTGTACTTTTTTATCTTCTGTTTTTGTAGTTGTAATTGTTTCTAATTTATTTATAAATTCATCTCTTATTTGAATAAGTCTCTTTTCAGCTTTTTTCCTACTTTCGTTTTCTTTAATCCCTGTAGAAACCCACTTTAATTTTCTTTGTCCTTCTACATAGTAAGTCAATACTGTATAATAAGTCTTATTCTTAATTGTTAAATATGCTGTGATGTTCTTCATTAAAATCTCCTTTCTAATTTTAAACAGTATTTTTCGTTAAAAAAGCGATAACATTTATCTTAGGTATTCTGTATAGCTTTCCAACTTTAATTGATTTTATAGTACCTTTTCGTACTAATTCGTATGCCTTTTGTTTACTAATATTACCTAACATTGATTGTAGTCCAGATACATCTACAACATCAGGATAGTTAGCAAACATTTCTTGTGTGTTATTATTTTGCATCGCATTCCTCCTTTTCTTTCAAAATCAAATTTTGTCTATATTTTAGTAGATTAAGGTAACCCATATAATGATTTGTAAATGGCAAAGCCATTAACACAATCATTTATATTTACCCTGTCCCATCTACTCAAGGGAATATTATAGATAGTTTTACCTACATAGGAATTTCACCTCTCCGTTATCAACCGAGCGACTCCTCAACATCATATTAAGCCAAGCCGAAGTATCATTATATTGTTCTATAATATCTTCGTATGATACTAATTTTAGTATGTTTTTCAATGTACTTTTATATTTTTACAATTTTTACTTGCAAAAATATTGTAATTATGATAGTATTATAGTATAATAATTATAGAATGTCAATAACAAATGATAAAAAAATACAAATTGTTAACTATAAAATTGGAGGAAGTATTGAAATGAAAGCAAATTTGCCAGAAAAAAATTTTTTTGATAGCTTTTACATTTGGTTTAACAAAGATAAAAGAGAAGAATATTATTCAACACCTATGTTTACTTATAAAACTAAAACAAAAATAGAGTATGATAATAGATTAATGCATATATCTTTTGATAAAAAAGTAAAAGTATCTAAAGAAGAACAAGGGTTAAAGTTTCCAGGTAATATGTACTTTCCTTATGTAGAAAGATTTGGAATGTTCTTATTAAGATTCCTAAATGCAAATTTCTCAGACTTTGAAACAGCATACGAAACTTTCTTCTTTGCCTATGGATTTGAACTATTAAAAGAGATTGATGAAAATTATACTTTTGAATTAAAAGGAAAATATGCAGACAATGAAGAATATATAAGTAAAATGACAAAAATTTACAATGATTTACAATATCAAATTCAAGAAATTCAAGAAGAAATGAAAGAATTTGTAGACTATGTATATAATATTAATAATAAAGGAGAATTAAAAGAATATACAAATGCCCAAAGATTTGCAGTATATTTGATAAAGAACAAAGGACAAGCCTTTTCTTATAACAAAAATGATAATATTATAAGAGATAGTTATTCTAATAAATATGCTGAATTTATGGGAGATAGCGAAGAAAAATTGCTTGAAAAATTGAAAGCAAATAGTATGCTTGTTTCTATGATAGATACACACCAAAGTAATGACTTATCAGCAATATGTTATGCAGTATTAGAAGAACTAGTAAAAACAACAAATAATCCAATTAAGAAATGTCAAAATTGTGGTATGTACTTTATTCCAAATTCAAGACTTGATGAAATTTATTGTGACTATCCAAAAGAAAATGGAAAGACTTGTAGAGAACAAGGAGCAGTACAAGCATATAACGAAAGATTAAAGCAAAATAAGGCTTTAGCAGAATACAGAAGATTATATCAATTAAAATCAATGGCAGTTGGTAGAAATAAAGATAATAAACAGATGAAGAAAGATTTTGATAAATGGAAAAAAGATGCTAAAGATAAAGTTAATAAATTGAAACATGGATTTTTAACAGAAGATGAAGTATATGAGTGGTTAGTAAATAATAAGTAAGAGGGTAGCGTTTATGAATGAATTAACTATTGATGATGAATCTTTTCATATTCGAGATTTAAAAATAGATATTGCAAATAAAGAGATTATAATTATTGAAGATAATATTTCATCTAAAATATATAACTTTTTTCAAAAATATATTATATGGGATTATGATAAAAATATAAGTAAATTAGTTTATTTAAAAGATAAAGACGATAACATATATACATTTTATGGATGTTATATAGGAAAGTCTAGTTTGAAAGATAATAAAATTAATTTGAAAATAAAATTTCAGGCTTTTGTTACTAATTATTATATCGAAGACATTAGAAATTATAATATAGACAAAATGGAAATATTAATTGAATATAAGCAATTTGACTTAGTTCAAATTGAAGAATGTATAGGTACGAATCTTAAGTTTAATATAGGCAATATGCAATATAACATAGAACTTATATTTAATAGCGGACAATATAAGATTACTTTAAAGAATAAAGAACAATTAATAACAGATAAATTTATTCATAAATTTTTACAATTTTATGAGTTCCTTATACTTAATTTGGGATATTACTTAAAAATAAAAAAATTAAATTATATAATTTTGGAAAAAGTTTTGAATATTACTACCCTTTTTCTAGTAAATATATAGGAACTAATAATTATAATAATTATACTTGTGTATTGAGTAATATTAATAGAAACGATGTAAAGAAAGCCTATAAAAATTGGTTAGCTATTAGAAAAGATACTCATACTATTTTTGATATTTATATGAATGTATTTTCAGTAAAATATTTTATAGAAATTGCATTAAGTACAATTACAAATTGTATGGAAGGATATTATAAAATAGTACATAAATCAACAATTAAAATTAAATATAAAGATAAAAATGGAGTTATTAACACTAGAAATAAAGACTTTAAAGAAATAATGAAGGAATATTTAAATTCTAATGAAGGAAAAATAATATTTTCAAATATGGATAGACAAAGATTAAAGCTATATACTAGACTTCGAAACCACAGAAATTACTTTGCTCATTTAGATAAGAAGAAAAAACGCTTTTATGGAGAAAGTAATTTATATGTATTATTAAAGATAAGATTATTATTTAGAGTTTTTATACTCAAGGATATTGGATTAAACATAGAGATAAAAAATCTGACAGAACAAGTAAGAAGTATTGAAGAAGATATAAAATGGAAAGAAAATAAGAATATATATTTTTCATTAAAATAAAGTTTTAGTTATAATAAAAGGAAAGAGTAAGAAAAATGAATTGGTTAGAATTTTATAAAGAACAGTATTATAGAGAATTAGAAAGAAAAGACAGGTTAAATGAAAAGTTTAATTCGTTTTTAACTATAGTAACTATAATAGGCGGAGGATTATTTGTCATTTTAAATAAGTTAGTAGATGTAATAAATGACAAACAATATAATTCCTTAGTTATTATTGTTCCAACATTGATTATAATTTGCATTTTATTTGTATTAATATTCAAATATATGTATAATGTATATTATGAAAAAGAATATACATACTTAAATAGTATTGAAAAAATTGAACAAAAACGTAAAGAATATGAAGATTTTTATACTACATCTTATGAGGAATATTATAAATCAAGTAATAAAACAATTGAACAATTAGTAGAAGAAAAAATGATTCAAAATATTAAAGAAAATCTAATTGAAGCAACAGATAAAAATTTAAAAACAAATAATGAAAGAATATATAATAATGTAATTTTAAATAGATTAATTTTAAGCTTAAGCATTATAATGTTCTTATTATATATCTATATGATTTTTATCCCTAGTTGAGAAACTATAAAATATACAATGTCTATATTTTTAATGTAAGGAGGTGTTAATATAATGAGTAAAAACAATGAAACAAATACAAACAATAATACAGCAAAACCATTACCACCAGAACCATTAACGTTAAACACTATTACTATAACTGAATCATATTCTAAAAAAATCAATCAAAGTAATACTAAAAATATAAAGAAGTAATGATTGGAGTGATTTTATGCCAAATACTGAAACAAATAGAATTGAATACAAGCAACAACTAACAAAAGATTTTGAAGAAGAAGTTATTGCCTTTCTTAATTATAAAGAAGGTGGAATTATCTATGTAGGTATTAGAAAAGATGGACAAGTAGTTGGACTTAAAGATATTGATTTAACACAATTACAAATAAAAGATAGAATTAAAAATAATATACAACCTTCAACTTTAGGATTATTTGATGTAATAGTGGAAACAATAGATGATAAAGAGATAATCAAAGTTGTTCTATCTAGTGGAACTGAAAAGCCTTATTATTTAAGAAAAAAAGGTAGAACTCCTGAAGGTTGTTATATAAGAGTTGGCAGTAGTAAAGAAAGAATGACATTTGATATGATTGATGAAATGTATTCTAGGCGTGTTAAAACATCTCTAAAAGAGCTAGAATCTCCTAGACAAGACTTAACATTCAGGCAATTGAAAATTTACTATGAAGAAAACGGAATGAAACTTAATGATAATTTTGCTAAAAATTTAAACCTTTTAACTAGTGAAGGTAAATACAATTATAATGCTTAATTGCTTGCTGATGAAAATAATATATCAATAAAGTTAGTTAAATATTTAGGGACAAATAAATTAGAATTGATAGAGAATCATGAATATGGATATTGCTGTATAATTACCGCTACACATAGAATCTTAGAAAGACTTGTTGCTGAAAATACAGTTTATGCAAAAATAGAATATAATGGCAGAAAAGAAGTTGAAATGATAGATAGTAAAGCTTTAAAAGAAGCTGTTATCAATGCTATTGTTCATAGTGATTATACTTATAATACTTCTCCAATAATTGAATTGTATTCTGATAGAATAGAGATTACTTCTGGTGGTGGACTTCCTCAAGAATTATCACAAGAAGAATTTCTAGAAGGTGTTACTGCTCCAAGAAACAAAGAGCTTATTAGAGTATTTAAAGATGTCGATTTAATTGAAAATATCGGCTCTGGAGTTTTAAGAATTTTAGAGGCTTATGATAAAAGTTGTTTTATATTTATGGATCATTTTTTAAGAGTTTCATTTAAATATAGAGAGAATCCTTTTAAATATGATAATGATAAAATAAAAAATGATAAGATAAATGATACGATAAATGATAAGATAAATAAAAAAGAAAAACAAATTTTAAATGTTTTAAGTGATAATCCAAATATAACAATACCAGAGATTAGTTCAATTACAAAAATATCTACTGCAACTATTTCAAGATATTTAAAACAATTACAAGATAAACAAATAATTAAAAGAGTGGGTTCAAACAAGTCAGGGAATTGGATAATATTAAAAATTGATAAATAAAATTTAAAGGAGGAAAATCATGGAAGAAAAATTTGATGTACTTAATGAACTAGGAGAATTTACAGGAAAAATTGCAACAAGAGAAGAATGTCATGCAAAAGGATTATGGCACAGAGCTGTATATGCATTTATTATAGATGATAATGGAAATATTTTATTGCAAAAAAGAAGTGCAAATAAAAAATTATGGCCTAATATGTGGGATGTTACAGTAGGTGGTCATGTAGATAGTGGAGAATTTGGAAGGCAGGCATTAATTAGAGAAGCTAAAGAAGAATTAGGAATTGAAATTAACGATGATGATATTAAATATTTAGTTGGCTCTACATCAGTAAATAACCAAGGAAATATTATAAACAAGCATTATAATGAATGTTATTTAATTACTAAGAACATTGATGTATCTGAAATAATAGTGCAAAAAGAAGAAGTTTCAGAAGTAAGATATTTTTCAAAAGATGAAGTATTAGAAAGAATTGCAAATAATTATGATGGTTTAACAGAAAAAACTGGAGTATGGAATTTTTTACAAAAAATACTTGAGAAATATGTATAATAAACTAATTTCATTGTTTTTTTAGTAAAAATGTGTTAAAATAATAATTAATAATGTGTAAATAAAATAGCAATGGTCAGATTGCTAAACAATCCAAACTAAACATTTTAGGAGGACTAATATATGATGATAAGTAGTAAATTAGAGAGCATGAAAAAAATAAACGAATTGGGACTTAACAAGTTTCCAGAACAATTATTTACTGATAATGAACAAGAACGGGTAAAAAAGTTCATAAATAGTTATCCTGCAAAGTATTATGCAATTAGAGATAAATCAAAGGCAGCTGGTATTTTTAAATTAAAAGTTCCTGCTAATGAGGTTTTGACAGAAATACAAGGGTATCAACTATTTACAATCAATGTAAGTTCAGCGAATTATGTAGAAAATCAAATACTTGTTGGAGAAATACAGATTTTATCAAATGGAGAAGTTTATGCAATATTATCTGTAGACCCAAGTGCATCTGTGAGAGATGCTATAAGGAATCCTACTTTTAATTTGAAAACTGACATATTTGATAAACAATTAAATGTTATTCCACATTTTGATTCGATATATAAATACATTGTAGAACATAATCTGCAAAATGTAATTGTTGAATTTGCCTTGTTTGATGAAAATGTTGGCATAAACAGTGAAAAAGTTATAATCTACGAATTACGAACACATTATTAAATTCTGACCTAAAAGAAGCATTCACTAAACTTGGATGCTTCTTTTATAGTCCAATAACTAATTGCATTTTTTATAATTCTTCATATTCTAGTTCTTCTTCATATTCAATTTGCCTTTCTGGATTAAGAAAAGTATCATTTTCAAATTCAAAATTTCTAATAAAATCTTCTTCTGAAGAAACAGAAAATTTATTACATACCCAATGAATAAATTTATCAACTGTCTTTCGAAAAGTATTTAAAACTTTTCGTAAAAAGTTATTTTCTTTTTCAAGCTGATAGATTTCATCTTCATATTTATTTTTAACTTTTTTTATTTCTTCTTTAATTTTAACAGAATAATCTTTTTCAATATTTTCGCATTTTTCTTTCAATTCTCTATTTTCACACATTATAGATTTTCTTTCCTTTTCATATTTTGAAGCTCTTTCAACAGTATTAATTTGACTTTGAAGTGTTAAATAAAGTAAAGATATTTGTTCTTGTTGTTCTTTAATCATTTTATCTCTTGGTTCTACAACTAGTTCTTGAATTTTTTCATCTCTATTTCGTACTAATTTTCCAAAACTTTTGACATCAGGTGTTTCTGGTAATTGTAATTTTATATCTTTAAGAACAGTTTTAGTATTTTCGAAATTTGTAATCTTTTTATAATCTTCAACAGACAAATGTACTCTTTCACCAGAGTTTCCTCTTTCTAAATCAAAACCATTTGCAGTTATGTAAGAGTGAAAGGCATTTTGTAGTTGCCTATAACTATCTTTAGCTTTCCAAAATTCACTACAAGCAATTTTATCGATAGCATTTCCGTTTTTATCTTTTGTATGAATAACTGGAATAAAAACCAAGTGCATATGTGGACTTTCTTCATCCATATGCACTTTTGCAGACAAGATATATTGTTCTCCTAAATTTTTATATTCACACACAAACTTATAAGCTGTTTCAAAATATCTTTTTGTTTCTTGTTCTCCAATATTTTCAAAGAACTCTTTATCAGATGTAATTATATATTCACAAGCTATATTACTTACAGTTTTAATTTGTCCTTTCAAATTATATTCTTTTCTTATTCTGTCAAATTCTTTTTCGTAATTGTATAGTGGTGATTTTATCGAATAATTCAAATATGATTTTTCCTTGTCAATATTCTTATTTGAATAGTTCTTATTTCTTCTTTCATTGTGTCTAAAGATTCCTTTCAAATTTTCTCTTTTATATTTTGCATTTCTAATTATTGCATAACTCATTTTATAACCTCCTTGATTGGCTAAGAATAACACCTAGCCATATAAAAATTTTTGCTTATTTTAGGATGTGTTGTAACACACTACGACACTTTTATTGCCTTCAGTAAAAAAGTGTCAGTGTGGTAGGGACACCCTACACCCGTTTACCTAAAAAATATACTTTGATATTTTTTAGGTTTTAACTAAATATGCTAATCGCAATTTAGTTAAAAAATAGCAATACAAAAATTGATAACAATTTTTATATTGCTATTTCACAAAAGCATATTTGCTTTTGTGCTTAGTATAGGCAAAATTTATTCTGAATAAAGGAAGTTTTATACTGTTTAAAATATTTCTAACAATTTTCTAACAAAACTTGAAAAAGTTTAATTAGAATTTTATATATTTAAAATCATTATTGTTACAATAAAAAGTAACCAAATTGCTTGAAATAATTGCAATTTGATACAAACATAGTAGTATTAAATATTATTATCTATCACTAAATAATAAAATGATAAAATAACTTAAAATCCTGCGGTTGAATAAACCGTGCCGGTTCGATTCCGGCCATCTGCACCATAGATTTATCAAAGCTTTTAAGTTTTGATAAATCTATTTTTTTATATATGAAAAGATTTGTAGAGAAAAAGGAGCAGTACAAGAATATAAACAAAATACTGCTTTAAAATATTATATCAGTTAAAGTCTATGGCTGTTGGTAGAAAAAAGATAATAAACAAATGAAGAAAGATTTTGAAAAATGGAAAAAAGATGCTAAAGATAAAGTTAATAAATTAAAACATGGTGTTTTAACAGAAGATGAAGTATATGAGTGGCTAACCCAAAACAAGTAATTTGAATTTTGCCAATGGTCTTGGCAAAATTCAAAAATGTTAAAATTTATATAGTATATATTTCTATTTTTATAATTTTAATTTTATATTTTCAAAATAAAAAAATATATAAATTTGAAAATTTCTTTTTTTCTCCTCTATTCCCCTACTTCTTAAATTTGATTATTTTTATAAATAACAAATATTTAAATTGATTAATTCTCCAACTTTTATTTCTGTGGAATATAATAAGAATTGTAATGTTATGTTATTTAAGTTCATTTGAATTTTTCAAAGTAATTTGACAAATAAAAAAAAAATGTATATAATAATGATAGAAAGTAAGTAGCCACAGACAATGTGTGTTACCTTAATAATTTTGATAAACACCACATAGCTCAGCCAAGCAAAATGTGGTGTTTTTTAGTTTATTTGACTATTAACCCATTGTATGTAAATGATACATAGTAAGGCTAAATTTATTGTTATTGAAATCATTAAACCTATTACTAGGAATGTTAAAATCTCTAACATAGCCTCACCTCCTAACTCTTGATTAGAAATCAAGGTAGAAGGCAACACACACATCTGCTTTAACTTACTTTCTATGTAAATTACTATATTATATTTTTTTATTTTTTTCAGGAACCAAACATTATTCTTAATAAAAAATTACTATATTCTTTAATAATTATAATAACAGAATAAAAAAATTTCAACATTCATTTAATTATAAAAATAATCACTTGCCGACATTAAATCACTTATATATAACCTTTATGATTGAAAATCATTAATTAGATTTTCTATCTTTTCATCAGTTACATCTCCAAAAGTATATTTGTAGTCTATAACAAAATTATTATGAAAGTTTACATCTTTAATTGTTAATCCTGTTTCTTTATCTATAAAATTCAAATAATCATCTCCTACCAATAAATAACAATCTTTATGTCCTAATTCCACACTCTTAATAGAATCTATTGATGCTACTCCTATATTTCCCCAAAAACTTTTATTTAAAAATTGATATCTCACGTCTTCTCTAATGCTATTTTTATCTTTATTAACATCTTTGTTTTCAACTTTATTTTTAAAGCTTCTTCTATCTTTTATTCCATTAAGTTGATATTCTATCATTTCTTCTACCCCTTCTTCGTCTATCCTAGTAGTAATAGCTACAAAATTGTCGTTATGCTTATAATATTCCTTCTTGATAGTACAATTTTCTGTTGTTTCAACCCTAATTTTTGAATAGTTTTTATAGTCTGCTTTAATAGCCATATTCTCCACTTTGTATAATATAGCTACTTTTCTAATAAAAATAACTATAAATAGAAAAATAATTACAAAGATAATTGTTTTTAAAAGTTTTATTTTATTATTTACTTTTTTAAAAATATTAATTTTTTTATTCTCATTATTTTTATAATCTACTTTTATTTCTTCTGACATATTTTTAAAAGATTCTCTACATTCATCACAATTTTTTAAATGTTCTTCTATAAAAACATTGGTTTCGTTACTAGTTACTTTATCAATATAATTTGGTAATAAATCTTTAACTAAATTACACTCTTTATTTTTCATAATTAAACCACTCCTTCATTTTTTCTTTGCCTCTATAAAAGGTTACTCTAACCCAAGTTTCAGTTGTATTCATTATTTCTGCGATTTCTTTATAACTCAAATCTCCTTTAATTTTTAAATATATTACATCTCTTGTTAATACGTCTAATTTTTGAATTGCTTTGAATAATTGCATTCTTTCTTCTTTTTCTAAAAATACATCTTCTGTTACTATAACATCTTTATCATTTATTTCTGCAATTTTATTTTTTCTTTTTATTTCATCTATCCATAAATTTCTTGCTATTTTGCATAACCATGTGGATAATTTTGAATTATTCTTAAACTTAGATATATTAATAATAGCTTTATAAAAAGTTTCTTCAGTAAGTTCTTCTGATATATATTTGTTATTAGTAAGAGACAATAAATACTTATATACCAATTGATAATTTTCTATATATATCTCATTAAAGTCTTCCATAGAGATTTTCATTTCATCACTCTCCTTTCTTTTTTTCTTTTGTATGTAATATTAATATTGTATCATGAAAATTTACTTTCTATATATTAGACTTTTACATATTGTTTTTGTTACAATTTGTTAATTTTTTTGATTATATAAAGATTTATATTTAAAACAAAAAATGTTTATACTTTTTAATATCCAAATGCTAGTTTTCCTGTCTGTTTATAATAATATTATATTGATTAGCATCTACTCCAAAATATTTAGGATTTATCTTAATGGCTTGAATTCTTTTCTTTGCACAACTTATCTAAAATAATAACACCCGGCACAGCTTTTTATAGCTGTGCCGGGTTTCTTCGGCTATGTTCGTATGTCTGTCTTGTGTCTGCGCTTTTTTCGTCAGCTGCAATTTTTTGCCTGTTCAATCATCTTATCGATAACTTCACTAGGCTTACTTGTCAGCTTCAGGAAACCATCGATTTTTGCTACCACTGCGACCTTACCGGCCGACTTCTCACGGAAAGCCTGGATTTCTCCGAGGATTGCTGTTTCGAATTCTCTTGCTTTTTCAAGAGTTTCGAAATCATCATCTTCAGAATTCTTAGTAGCATATTCGGTGAATGCCACATAGAGCTCCTGCTCCTCGAAGATGTTTCCCGCCGCTTTCAGATAGCTTTCAATGAAAAGATAGTCCTTGCGGACCTCGTCCCACGAAAGCTTTGCAGTCTTGCGATACTGCACAAGCTGATTCTTGAAGAACTTCTCTGCCCAACGACGAGCATTGAAATTGTCTTCCACCCACTGCTTGTGAATGGCATCAAGAATCAGGATGACATCACCGGCAGTGAGCTTCTTCAACAGCTCCAATTCTGTCTCCAGAACGAGCGATTCCAGAGAGCAGTCAAGGATTTCTGCACAGGATGTAAGACCTGCGAGAACAGAAGACTGAATGCCTGCCAGATCCTTTCCGCTATTTGCACGGATCTTCTGCAGAGCATCCTGCTGGTCTGTCGCCATCCACCACTCTACCATGGCAGCCGCGAGGGTTTCTTGCGCAGCTGAGTTTTCAACTGCGAGCATCTCTTCGAACATTTCCTTTTTCATGACATTGTCCTCCTTGATTGGGATAGATTGTTTTGAACCCAGGAGGACAGCACTGCCCTCCCGAATTCTCGGTTTAGGGCTTACCAAAAGGTTGTCCTATATTCTATTATATCATTTTTCTTAAAGGTAGTCAATTTTATGTTACCTTGATTTGTTTGTTTTTGAAAATCTAAACTTTCCTATTTTATAGTTTTATTAACCCTTTTTCAAACGAATATATATATACTTCTTTTACTTCTCTTTTTAAAGACTTTTCTAATGCTCTTTTATACAAATCCAATTGTACTTTATATTTTTCTATAAGCTCTTCTTCTGTTTTTACTTTGTCTGTTTTATAATCTACTAAAACCGCTTCATCATTCTTATTAATATAATACAAATCTATTATTCCCTGTACTAAAACTTTATCTTCTTGATTGCCATCGCCATATATTTCATCTGCTAATAAATTTATATAAAATGGTTGCTCTTTATAGATTTTTTTTGCCTCTTTTAAATCTAACCATATCTTTGATTTTGTAAAATCATATATTTTAGAAAAATCTACTACATCTGCTTCATCTTGAGTTATTTGTCCTCCTAACACTAACTCATTCACAAAATTCTTTATATTTTCCATATCATATTCTTTTTTTTCATCTAACTTTTGAAGACATAGATGCATTACTGTACCTTTTTGTGCAGGAGTTACTTCTTGCCTATTTTTCATAAATTTTGGAATTGTTTGTAACCTATTTCTTGTATTCTTATCTTCTTCCTGCTCTACCACTCCATTAATGCTTTTTGACATTTCTTTTATTTTACTAACAGATGTTTTTGTAGGTATTTCTGTTGATTTTATATATTGATATTTCCAATCCAATATCTTTTTTATTTCACCTTTTGATTGTTTAATTTCTTTTTTTTCTTTCTTAATGCATTCTTCAAAATCAAACTCTTCTTCATTCTCATCACTTTGCTCTTTTATGTCTTTTAATATTTCTTGCTTTGTATGAATAATTAAATTCATTTTACTATTGTTTTCTTTATCTTCTTTATTGTAAATATGTATTAATTCCAACCAATCTAAATACGAAATATATTTTTGTACTATATTACTATCTATCTTCTTATTCTCATCTTTACTATACGAATTTAATATCTCCTCTTTTTCTTTTAAAGCCTTTTCTATATCTCTAGAAAAACCTGTTATTATTAGCTTTTCTTTAGCTCTTGTTAAAGCAACATATAAAACTCTCATTTCTTCAGATATAGCTTCTTTTCTTGATATACATCTAATAGCTTCTTTTGCAAGAGTATTATATTCTATTTTTCTTTCGTAGTTAACATATTTAGGTCCTATTCCTAATTCTTGATGCAACAATATATTGTTGTTTAAATCTTTTAAATTTATTCTTTTTCCAGCACCTGATAAGAATACTATTGGGAATTCCAAGCCTTTGCTTTTATGTATACTCATTATCCTTATAACATCTTCATTTTCACCTATTAGTTTTGCTGATGATAAATCTCCACTACCTGTTTTTAATTTTTCTATAAAATTTGTAAAATTAAACAATCCCCTAAAACTTGCTTTTTCATATTGTTTTGCTCTTTCAAATAACATTTTTAAATTTGCTTGTCTAATTAAACCTTTTGGTAATAAACTCACATAATTATAATATCCTGATTCCATGTAAATTTTCCATATTAACTCATTAAGTGGCAAATATTCTTGTGCTTTTCTCCATTGTTCTATCATACCTACAAAAGCTTCTATCTTTATCGTGATTCTCTGCTCTTCCTCATCTGTTGTATTCTTTTTTTCGTTTAAAAATTTTATCATAGATTCATAAAAAGTTATTTTTCTATCTATTAATCTAATTGTAACTAATTCATTATCATCAAAACCACCTATTATACTTCTTAATACTGTAACTAAAGGAATATCTTGCATTGGATTATCAATTATTTTTAGTACTGACATAATCACTTGAATCTCAATAGAATTTAAGTATTCTTGTGATGTATCGCTGAATACTGGTATTTCTAAATCAGATAACTCCTTTTCATATATAGGAGACAATACATTTGGTGATCTCAACAAAATTGAAATATCTTTTGGTCTTACTTTTCTATAACATTCTTTCTTTTTATCCCAAACTACTTGCTCACTTGATAATAATTTTTTAATTTCACTTGCAACAAATTTTGCTTCTAAAATAGTATTCTCAATTCTCTCTTCTTCCTCTGAGTCATTTTCTTCATCTTCAACATCTGATTTGTCCTCTTCTTGCTTTAAATCTATTATATGTAATTGAGTAGTTAAATCCTGTTTTGGTTCTTCATAGGCTGCTCCTAAATTTAAATATTCCTCTTTTTCATATTCAACATCACCTAATTGCTTACTCATTATATTTTGAAATACTAAATTAGTTATATCAAGAATATTACTTCTACTTCTGAAATTCTTGAAAAGTTGAATTTTTAATCCTGTACTATTTTTATTAAATTGTTGTTTTAAATCATATTTTTCATATTTATCTAAAAATAGTTTTGGACATGCTTGCCTAAATTTATATATACTTTGCTTTACATCTCCTACCATAAAAATATTATTGCCTTTTGATATAGTTGTTAAGATTTGTTCTTGAACTAAATTACTATCCTGATATTCATCTATTGCAATTTCTTCAAATTTTTCACTATACTTTTTAGCTACTTCGGTTCCAACGTAATTTCCATTTTCATCTTTTTTAGTTAATATTTTTAGTGCAAAATGTTCCATATCATTAAAATCAATTATATTTTTACTCTTCTTTTTTTTGGCAAATTCCTCACTAAATTCTAGAACTAAATTCTTTAATTTAATTAATACATCATACATCTCATATATATCTCTATAAGCATCTTCTGAATTATATATCAATAATTTTTCTTTTACACTTGAAAATTTCTCTTTTATAATATCCCTTTTTCCTTTTGCTTCTGTTTTTGCATCTAGTATTATCTTTCTATCCTGTGGCCATTTGTCAAAACTAAAACTTTGTACTACTTCAAAGGCTAAATCCCATCGTACTAAGCTTTTTTCTACTTCTTCAAGTTTATCTAAATCTAGGCATATTACTTTATAGAATTTTTCTAGCTCATCATAATTTTTCAATATATTAAGTATATTTTTAGTTCCATATATACAATCTTTCACAATATCTTTTATATTTTCTAATAATAGATTTCCCCATACACTATTACTAAAGTCTTCTTTTGAATCAATTTCTTTTTTTACATTAAACTTTTCCACATTTTCCTCTAGCCATTCCTCTGGATATGGATTACTTTGTATATATTGGTATATTCCAAGGACCAATTCTTTTAATGGTTCATCTCCTCTATACCCTGTATAAGTGTTTATTAAATCTAAAAAATCTTCATCTCTTTTTATATATTTTTTCTCAAATAAATCCTCTAAAACTTCTTGTTTTATTAATTCTATTTCAGCTTGATCTGCTATTCTAAAATTTGGTGTTATATCTATCTCATAAAAATTATTCTTCACAACATCTAAACAAAAAGAGTCTATTGTACAAATATTAGCTTTAGAAAGCAACATTATTTGCTTTTGCAAATGTTCATCATCTGGATTCTCATCTAATTTTTTGTATATTGCATCTAGAATTCTTTCTTTCATTTCTGCTGCTGCTGCATTTGTAAATGTAACAATCAGTAATTTATCTATATCAATTTTTTTATTTATTATTTTAGTTATAATTCTTTCAACTAATACTGCTGTTTTACCGCTTCCAGCAGCTGCTGCAACTAATATATTAGACCCTTCTTCATATATCGCCTGTTTTTGTTCTTCTGACCAATTAATATTCCCCATTTATTTCATTCCTTTTTATTTATATAGCTTTTCTTTAAACCTTTGATTTTGTGCTCATTTTATGATATAATATTTGCGTCCGTGTTAAGTCAAGACTAACATTGTTGAAAGGAGAGTTTTTTTCATGAAAACACAAGGACGGTTTGACATCATTGCTCTATCAAATCATGAACATTTTCTCAAAGCCACACACCTGGATGAAAGCAAGGTAGAAATCGGCGACATTCTTATTGCCGAAGTTGATTGTGGAGACCATTACTCCATTACCAAGCTTTTTGTGGGACCTCATAGCAAAGTCAAGAAACATGAACACCTGGATAACTCCGAGTGGTATTTTGATCTTGACAGCAGAACTGCAGAGTTCTGTGCTTTGGGTGGTAAACACGAACTTGAGAACACCGGCTCCGGATGGAGCATTGTTCTCTCCATTAAGCAGTGGTAAGCAAAAAGGTTATTCCCTGGTCTAGTAGACTAGGGAATTTTCCTATCAAAATCAAAATCTATTCAATATCTATATTTATATTTTTTGATGCTCCTACATCTTCTATTTTGAATAATTCTTCTTCTTTAAATCTAAATATACTTGCTACAATATTATATGGTACAACACTTATTTTAGTATTATATGTTGTTACATCATTATTGTATATTCTTCTTGCTGCTTGCAACTGACTTTCCATTTTTGATAGACTTTTTTGTAGATTCAAAAATTGTTCACTTGCTTTTAATTCTGGATATTTTTCTGAAACTGCAATAACGTAATTTATTTTATTATTTAACTCTTGGCTTATCTTCATATCATTTGTTTTATTGTATTGAGCTCTCAATTCTGTAAGATTTTTTAAAGTTTCTTTTTCATAATTCATATATCCTTTTACAGTTTCAACTAGATTTGGAATTAAATTAAATCTTTGTTGTAAGTATACATCTATCCCACTTCGAGACTGTTTAACCCTTTGTTTTAACTTCATTATTGCATTGTATTGTATTACAATTATTCCTATAATTAAAATCACTAATATAAAAATTACTATTTCCATAATTTTTTCTCCCTTCTAATGTACAAACCTAATTATTTTTCAGTCGCTTTAATAATCTGTTTCTTCAATCAATTTTGTTATTTTGTATGTTAATGCAAATGTAAAATCTAATATTTTGTAATTTCTATACATTAAATTCTTATCTAATAATGATTCTTTTAAATACGGATGTTCAAATATAGAACCACAAAAAAATCTAAGGAAGATTCTGTTCTTTTTTATTACAAAATCAAATCTTATACCTGTATCTTTTTGAAACTCTATAAACATTTGCATTATATCTGCTGTTAATAACTGCATTGCCACAATTTTATTTGTTCCATAAATATCAAAATACTGTTCAAATTCTAGGGAATCTAATTGAATTTTTTCGCATTTAGGTATAATACTTCGTATTGATAATTTCTTATCTTGCTTTATGTATAATTCTTCTTTAAATTTCTTAGGAGTTTCTATAAGAGCAAATATTCCTCTAAATAAAGGATGATAATGTATCTTTCCTTCACTATCTTTAGTTTTGTATTCTGTATATACTTCAGCCATCTTTGCTCTGCAATCATTTTTAAGAATAATATCCATCATATCTTCAGATTTATATCTATCATATTTTTCTATTTCAGCCACATTATATATATTCATAGGCATTCCTTCAGCTGGATAATATTTTATTTTTTCTTCAAATTGCCTTAAAAATTCTGGTATTACCTTTTCTTTATACTTATCTTGGTAGATTGTTATATCTGATTTTTTCTTTTTTCCCAATAATATTACAAAAATTATTGGTCCTATAATAATTGTATACACCAATATAATTGCCACCATGAATTTTTGCTCCAGCATTAGAACAAATGAAATCAAAGCTAATATTATTACTACAAAACCAACTATCTTAAATATATTTTTATTTTTTTCATTTTTTCTTATTGCTTTATTTCTAAGCTCTTCTAATTCTTCCATATTTATATTTTCTAACATATTATTATACATTTCTTCGAATCTTTTATCATCAATTTTTAAATTTTTTTTACTTTTTAAATTTTTTTTGATTTTGAAAAGCCTAATGCACAATACCAGTAAAAATAGTAATATAAATAATAGGTAAAATACTTTAATTATAATTATAATACCTTGAAGTGCTTCCATTAATACTACTCCTTACTCTTTATACTTTAATTTTTCCAATTTTAATACTCTGTCTCCTCAATCAATTTTGTTATTTTGTATGTTAATGCAAATGTAAAATTTAATATTTTGTAATCTCTATACATTATATCCTTATCCCATAATGTTTTTTCTAAATTTGGGATTTCAAATAAGCCTCCACCCTCAAACCTTAAGAAAATTCGGTTGTTTTTTATTGCAAATTCAAAGCTTATACCTGTATCTTTTCGAAAATCTATAAACATTTGCATTATATCTGCTGTTAATAACTGCATTGCTACAATTTTATTTGTGCCATAAATATCAAAATACTGTTCAAATTCTGGGGAATCTAATTGTATCTTTTCACACTTAGGAGTAATACTTCGTACTGTCAATTCTTCATCTTGTTTTACATACAACTCTTCTTTAAATTTCTTAGGAGTTTCTATAAGAGCAAATATTCCAGCAAATAATATATTATGATATATACGTCCTTTTCTGCCTTCACTTATGTAAGTTGTAAGTACTTCAGCCATTTTTGCTCTGCAATCATTTTTAAGCATAATATCCATCATATCTTCAGATTCATATGTATCATACATTTCAAATTTAGCCATATCATATATCTCTCTAGGAATTCCTTCATCTGGATGATATTTAATTTTTTCTTCAAATTGTTTTAAAAATTCTGGTATTATTTTTTCTTTATATTTATCTCTATATATCGTTATATCATCTATGGATGGTATTTCATTTTTTTTCTTAATAAAATTCATGTAGATTAATGGTGCTAGTATTACAAGTGCATACGTCAATATTACTCCAAGCATAGAATTTCCTATAACCGCTATTCCAATTGTAAATAGACCTAATGTCATCATTATAAGAAAAGCTGGCCAAAATTTTGTTTTATCTGTAGTTATATTTTTTTCATATTGTATTGCTTTTTTTCTAAGGAACTCTAATTCTTCTATATTTATATTTTTTAACATATTATTGTACATTTCTTCGAATTTTTTATCATCATTTTTTATTCTAAAATTGCTTTCATGTTGTATTGTTTTTTCTA
Source organism: uncultured Clostridia bacterium (assembly GCA_947581825.1). GTDB lineage: Bacteria > Bacillota > Clostridia > TANB77 > CAG-508 > CANPVP01. The sequence goes on from CANPVP010000008.1 coordinate 34,666, forward strand.
TAAGAGACTCTAATTCTTCTATATCTGCATTTTTTAACATATCTTTATAAATTTCTTCAAGTCTTTTATCATCAATTGAGAAATGTTTTCGATTATTAGAAATTTTTTTTATTATAAACTTGTTTAGTATTGGCCATACTACTAATATTAATATTATCACTAACATTTCAATTATTATTGCAATTTCGAAATTTTCCATTTATATGCTCCTTTGTTTATTTTTTATATTATCCCTATTATATGGTTTGGCTTTTCTACTTTCTCATATACAATCTCATATACACTTAATAAGTCTTTTACCTTTTCATTTCCTAAGTTTTTATTATTAGCATGAATATAGGCTAAAATATCTCCTTGTTTTGCATAATCTCCCGTTTTCTTTTTTAATACAATTCCAACTGCCATATCTATTTTATCTTCTTTTCTTATTCTTCCAGCTCCTAATTCTCCAGAAATTCTACCTACTCTTTCGGCATTTAAAGATTTGATATATCCGTCTTTTTCTGATATTACAGGTAAGATGTATTCAGCCTTTTCAAATTTATCCAAGTCCTTTACATATTCTATATCTCCACCCTGTCTTTCTATTAATTGAATAAATTTGCTATATGCTTTTCCGTTCTCTATGTTTTCCAATATCATTTTCTTATTTTGTTCTAAATTATTGCCTTTGTCTGCTAATTTTATGATATATGCTCCTATTTCCAGAATAACTTCTTTAACATCTGGCTCCATTTTATTTTGAAGACACTCAATTGCTTCTATCATTTCCAAGCTATTTCCCACTGCATATCCTAATGGTTCATCCATATTAGTTATAACGCAAACAGTTTCTTTTTTAGCTAGTTTTCCAATTGCACTCATTGTTTTTGATAGAAGAATAGCATCTTCTTTTGTTTTCATGAAAGCTCCTTTTCCACAAGTTACATCTAAAACGATTTTATTAGCTCCAGCTGCAATCTTTTTACTCATAATGCTAGAAGCAATAAGTGGAATACTTTCAACCGCACTTATTGTATCTCTTAAAGCATATAGTTTTTTATCTGCTGGTGCTAAATTTAAGGTTTGTCCCATAACACTTATGCCTATTTCTTCTACATTTTTAATGAATTCATCTATTGATATTCCAGTATTATAACCTGGTATAGATTCTAACTTATCAACCGTTCCTCCTGTAAAACCTAATCCCCTTCCAGACATTTTAGCTACTGGTATTCCAAGTGATGCTATTATTGGAGTTATTATTAATGTTACTTTATCTCCTACTCCTCCTGTACTATGTTTGTCTACTACATTTTCTCCAAATTTTGATAAATCCAAAACATCTCCAGAATGTGCCATTGCTAGAGTTAAATCTGTAATTTCTTCATTATTCATTCCATTTATGAAAATAGCCATTACTAGAGCTGCTGCTTGGTAATCAGTTACTATACCATTTGTATACTCTTTTATAAAAAAATCTATTTCTTCTTTTGATAATACCTTTTTATCTCTTTTTTTCGCAATTATGTCTAATATATTCATTAACAATCTCAATCCTTTCTTATGTATAAAATTTCTATTTATTTATAAAATTCTTTGTAAAAGTTCTTCTATGTATAGGACATAAGCCATATTCTTTTATAGCTTGAATATGTTTTGCTGTACCATAACCCTTATGTGCTTCAAAGCCATATTCAGGATATTGTTTATCCATTTCTCTCATTATTCTATCTCTTGTTACTTTAGCTAAAATAGATGCTGCAGCTATACTATAGCTTTTAGCATCTCCTTTTATAATTGATCTATATGGTATTCCTAGTGTATTAATATTAGTTAATGCGTCAACTAATATTACATCTGGCTTCTGTTCTAAACAGTGAAGTGAAATTGTTAATCCTTTTTTTGTTGCCTCTAAAATGTTTATTTCATCTATTTCATCATGTTCTATTATTCCTATTCCATAACTTATTGCTTCTTCTTTTATTTGCTCATATAGTTTTTCTCTCTTTTTTTCTGATACTTTTTTAGAATCATTAACTCCTTCTATCATTGAATCTTTAGGCATTATAACACTAGCTACTACAACTGGTCCGGCTAAAGGTCCTCTTCCTGCTTCATCTATTCCACAAATATATTCTATTCCTTCTTCTTCATGTATATAGTTCTCTATTTCTTTTAATTTCTGTAATCTTTCTAGCTCTTTTTCTTTCATTTTCTACCTCTTATAAGTAATTATTTATTTATTTCACTTAGCTTGTATAATACTTCATTTCCTCTTTCTATTCCATTAGCGTATACTACTTCTTCTGTATCATAATTTACTAAAAATATTTGTGATGGATCTATTTCGTATACATGAAGTGCTTCTAAATCTTCTTCTGACAATAAATAATATTTTTCATCTTTATTAAATACATTTTTTTCAATTAGAGATTGTACAACTTCATTATCTTCTATTTCACTTATTAGTTGTCCTTTTAATTCTTTTTCTATTTTATTGTCTTCAGTTTTGTTGTCTTTATCTTCGTTTTTACTGCTATTATTTTTACTATCATTTTTTTTATCATCTTTACTGCTGTTTGTAGTAATATTAGTATCTTTTTTATTGTCTTTATCTTTTTCCATTACTTCTTTATCTTTATAGGTTTTACATCTTGCTTGAATAGATAACATAGTAGTAGTTAAATCATCTACATCTGCCTCTTGAGTCCATTTTTTTGCTATTATTATTGTTTCGAATATTGTTGCTATTATTACTGCTAAAACTATTATTACTGCTATCATTGATAAACCTTTTTCATTTTTATTATTCATAAATCTACCTCATTATTTCATTATATTTTTGTATTATTCTGTATTATATCATTAGGGTATATTTTTTTCAATGTCAAAATTTCATTCTTTTACTACATAAAAATTTAAATTCTCCTATATTCATACATAATCATCAAATTAACTCTTTTCTTTTATCTTGACTATTTAAATTAAATACGGTATTATATATTATTATAATATAAAGAAATACAAGGGAGAAATAAAAAATATGTTATGTTCAAAATGTAAAAAAAATACAGCAATAATTTTTATAAACAAAACTTCTGATAAAGAAGATAAAAGCCATTTGGAAGGGTACTGCTACAATTGTGCCAAAGATTTAGGCATAAATCCTTTAGAAGTATTGTCAAAACAAGTTTCTTCTCTAGATGGTGAAAATATAGATATTGAAGATATGTCTTCACAATTAGAAAATATTTTTAATGATATTACAAAATCACTATCTGATGAAGATGCAGATTTTAATGCTAATGAAGCTGAAGGTGGTATTCCTTTAGGCTCTATTTTCAATGGAATAATAAAAAATAATCAAGAAGGTTCTCATGACTCTTCTAATGATTCATCTAATTCTAATAAAAGAGTAAAGGTTGAAAAAAGACCTACTGCCAAAAAGAAAAAAGCATTAGATACATTTGGTACAAATTTAACTAATAAAGCTAAAAAGAACGAATTAGATATTGTTATTGGAAGAGATAAAGAAATTGAAAGAGTTATTCAAATATTAAATAGACGTTCTAAAAATAATCCTTGCTTAATTGGTGAACCTGGTGTTGGTAAAACTGCTATTGCTCAGGGATTAGCCATTGCTATTGCAAATCAAAATGTTCCTGCAAAGCTTTTAAATAAAGAAGTTTATTTACTTGATATGACTGCTATTATTGCCGGAACTCAATTCAGAGGTCAATTTGAATCTAGAATGAAAGCAATAATTGATGAATGTAAATCTTTTGGTAATATAATTTTAGTAATTGATGAAATTCACAATATTATAGGTGCTGGTGATGGTGAACATTCTATGAATGCTGCTAATATTCTAAAGCCATCTCTTGCAAATGGTGAAATTCAATTAATCGGTACTACTACTCTAAAAGAATATAGAAAATATATTGAAAAAGACACTGCATTAGAAAGAAGATTTCAAAGTGTTCTTATTGAAGAACCTAGTGTTGATGCCTCTATCAATATCTTAGATGGTATAAAAAAATATTATGAAGATTATCATAAGGTAAGAATTTCTACAGATGTAATTAAACAAACTGTTATAATGTCTGAAAAATATATTCATGATAGATTTTTACCTGATAAAGCTATCGATATTTTGGATGAAGCTTGTTCTAGAATCAATTTAAATAATAAAGAATTATATAGATTAGAATTATTGAAAAATGAACTAAAAAAAGTTCAAGAAGAAAAAGAAGAAGCTGCTCTTGCAGATTCTACTGAAGATTATCAAAAAGCAGCTGATTTAAAAACTCGTGAATGTAGAATTATGGATGAAATAAATCAAATTGATTCTGTTTTAGTTCTTAAAGAACTAACAACTCAAGATATTGCAGAAGTTATTGAAAGTTGGACAAAAATTCCTGTTAAGAAAATAACAGAAGCTGAAACTCAAAAATTATTAAATCTAGAAGAAAATTTACATAGAAGAATAGTTGGTCAAAATGCTGCTGTTAGTGCTGTTTCAAAGGCAATAAGAAGAAATCGTGCAGGTCTTCAAACTTCTAAAAGACCACCATCATTTATCTTTGTAGGACCTACTGGTGTTGGAAAGACCAAACTTTCAAAAACATTAGCTTATGAATTGTTTGGCTCTGAAGATTCTTTAATTAGAATTGATATGTCAGAATATATGGAAAGTCATTCGACTTCAAAACTTATTGGTTCACCTCCTGGATATGTTGGATATGATGATGCTGGACAATTAACTGAAAAAGTAAAAAGAAAACCTTATTCAATTTTATTATTAGATGAAATTGAAAAAGCTCATCCAGATGTATTCAATATCTTACTACAAGTTCTAGATGATGGAAAATTAACAGATTCTCAAGGTAATACCGTTAATTTTGAAAATACAATAATTATAATGACATCAAATGCAGGTTCTCATTTAAATCAAAACTCTATCGGTTTTGGTAAATCAACAGTTGATTCTAACAAAATTATGGATAGTCTAAAGCAAACTTTCAGACCAGAATTTTTAAATAGAGTGGATGAAATTGTTGTATTCGATAGTTTAAATTCAGAAGAATTGTTACAAATAGTTGATTTAATGCTTAATGAAACTCAGAAATCTTTGGCAGAGAAAAATATGTACTTGAATGTTTCTTATGATGCTAAACAGTTTATTCTAGCTAAAGGAACAGATTTTAAGTATGGTGCTAGACCACTAAAAAGAGCTATTCAAAAATATATTGAAGATGAAATTGCTGAAATGATATTAAGACAAACTGTAATAAATGGTCAAACAATTTCTGTTGAAAAAGATCCAAATGAAGATAAATTAAATTTTATAATATCTTAACAAAAAAGTTGCAATCTATCAAGATTGCAACTTTTTGTTTTTTTAGAATTTATTGTATAAAATATGTTTTTTTGAAAATACTATGTAATAAAAGATATTTTTTCTATAAAAACTTAGGAGATGATTATATGGACTTTTTACAAAGTATAGATTGGCTACAATTGTTAAAATGCTTTATAGTTGGTGGTGGTATTTGTATCATAGGACAAATATTAATAGATAAGACCAAACTCACTCCTGCAAGAATTCTAGTTATCTTCGTTACAACTGGTGCTATTTTAGGTGGTCTTGGTCTATATAAATATGTTGTTGATTTTGCTGGTGCAGGTGCCACTGTCCCCCTTACTGGTTTTGGCTATAATTTATCTAAAGGAGCTATTGAAGCTGTTCGCTCAGATGGACTTATTGGTGCATTCACTGGTGGTCTAAAAGCAGCTGCTGGCGGAATTGCAGCTGCAATATTCTTTGGATATATAGCTTCTCTTGTTTCAAAGCCAAAAATGAAAAAGCAATAAAAAGCAAAAAAAAAGCGATTGATATCGCTTTTTTTGCTTTTATTCTTTGTTTTAATGGGCGATTACTAATCGCCCCTACAACTGTATTTTTTGAAAATCTATTGTAGATTGTAATTATGCATTTTTTGCAACTTCAGCTATTTTTGCGAATGCTGGTGCATCTGTAACAGCTAAATCAGCTAACATTTTTCTGTTGATTGTAACATTAGCTTTCTTTAATCCTGCTATTAATTTACTATATGTTAATCCATTCATTCTAGCAGCTGCATTTATTCTTGTTATCCATAATTTTCTAAAATTGCTCTTTTTATCTTTTCTTCCTATATATGCATACATTCCTGATTTCATAACAGCTTGTTTAGCCATTCTAAATCTGTAATGTTTTGCTCCATAATAACCTTTTGCTTGTTTCATTATTTTTTTATGTTTTTTACGAGTTATTCTCGCTGTTTTTACTCTTGCCATTTATATTTCACCCTTTCTTTTCCATTCTATTTTAGTTACCATATGGTAATAATTTTTTAATTCCTTCTACGCATGTTTTATCTGCATATGCATTACATACTTTTCCTGATTTCTTTTGTCTTGTAGTTTTGTTTGCTAGAAGATGTCTTCTATTTGATTTTGTTCTTTTTACTTTACCTGTAGCTGTTATTGAATATCTTTTTTTAGCAGCTTTATTTGTTTTTAATTTTGCCATTTTTATTTCTCCCTTCTAATTTTTATTTGCATTTGATAATATAACAAACATATTCTTTCCTTCTAATGAAGGTTTTTTATCTGGATTTGATATATCAGATAATTCCTCAATGAACTTATTTAAAATTTCTTCTCCTAATTTTACATAGTTTAGCTCTCTACCTCTAAATCTAACTGTAATTTTTACTTTGCAACCATCTTCTAAGAATTTTCTTGCGTTTTTTGCTTTAAAATTAAAATCATGATCCTCTGTATTAGGAGTTATTCTTATTTCTTTTATCTCAAATGTTTTTTGTTTCTTTTTAGCTTCTTTCTCCTTTTTAGCTTGCTCAAATTTGTATTTACCATAATTCATAATTTTACAAACTGGTGGTTTTCCATTTGGAGCAACTAATACTAAATCTAAATTTTTATCTAGAGCTATATCCATTCCCTTTTCAGGAGTCATTAATCCAAGCTTTTCTCCATCTTCGCTAATAACTTGAACTTCTTTTTCTTTAATTTGTTCATTAATTAATAATTCTTGTTTTATCTAAAACACCTCCGATATATAAATAAAAAAATGAGTTGTATAAGACAACCCACTACTCATAGTTACGCAATGCAACTAATATTTAAGAAATATTATAGATATATTTTTTAAATATAACCTTTTTCCTCTAGGATAAGGTGAGAAGTGGTTGCTTCTTCTTATTAACAGGTAATATTATAATATATTCTCACCTTAAAGTCAACTATTTTTTAATAATTTCTAACAATTTTGAAAAATCATCTATTATATATGTAGGATTTAAACAAGTGATATTTTCCAATTTATCATATCCATATGTAACAGCTACTGTATCTACTCCTGCATTCTGTCCTGCAAGTATATCAGCTGCTGTATCTCCAACCATTATAGTCTCTTCTTTAGACACGTTCAATTCACTCATTAAGTAATTTATAACACCTGGATCTGGTTTATTCTTAAACTGACTTTTTCCTATTCCTAATGTAAACTCAAAACCATCTAATTTGAAAAATTCTACCATATCATCTACTGCCTTTTGGACTTTTCCTGATGCTATTGCTATAAATACTCCATCTCTTTTTAATTGTTCTAAAGTTTCCCTTACTCCCTTAAATAACTCCGTTGTATCTAAGCAATGTTTTTCTTCTATATAATACTTTCTATAAGCCATTGCACAATCATTATAAATATTTTTCTTATCCTCAGGTAAGGTTTTTTCAAACATCATTTCAAGTGATAGTCCAGCTAATTCTTTGAACTGTTGGTAATTCACTTCTATTCCAGATTTTTCTTTTAAAATATGATTGAAAGACAAAAACACATCTTTTTCGCTATCCCATAAAGTTCCATCAGCATCGAATATTATTAATTTTTTTCCCATTAAACTTCTTCTCCTTTTTCTTTTATATTACCATTTGACAACTAATTTTCCAACTTTAGAATTTATATAAGCTTCTAACTTTTTCATGAATTCTTCTTGATTTATTTCCTTATTTGCAACCATCTCTAGTCCTTTTTCCCAACTAGCTGTAAGCTTTGGATTCAACATATCTGGCATTGATTGTTCTACAACATCATAAATAACTTCACCAAAAGTTGATGGTGTTATTATCTGAGTTTTTGAATTTATATCGATATAATTTATTTTTTCCAATTTCTTTATAATCTCTGCTCTTGTAGCACTTGTACCAATTCCAGCCCCTTTTATCTGTTCTCTAAGTGCCTCATCTTCTATAAGTTTACCTGCATTTTCCATCGCTAGTATTATTGAACCAGAATTGTATCTATTTGGAGGACTAGTTTCAGAATCTTTTGTTTCAAAATTTTTTACTCCTACTTTTTCTCCTTTTTTTAGTGTTTTTAATATATCTAAATTTGCTTCTGTATCTCCGTCTTTTTTCTCATTACTATCATCATTTGAAGTATTATTTTCTTTGGTTTCATTATTTTCTGTATTTGCTTTATTAATATTCTTTGATTTTAACACCTCCAAATATCCTGGATTGATACATACTTTTCCACTTGCATAGAAATTTTCTTTATCAATACTTATTGTTACATTTACTTTGCTAAACTCTGCAGGTGGGTAAAAAATACTTAAAAATCTTTTTACTATCAATTTATAAATATTTTTATGCAATCCTGGCAATTTATCATAATTTTCTAATCCTTGTCCTGTTGGTATTATAGCATAATGATCTGTTATTTTGCTATCATTTACATATTTTGATTTTACAATATTCGTAGAATATTTTTCTTCTACCATCTTTTTTATATACCCCTGAATTTCTTCGTCTTTGAAATTCTTTGATAATCCATTTAAATTTTTAGTTATTTCTTTTGCAACAGCTGTTGATAAAACTCTAGCATCTGTTCTTGGATATGTAACTAGTTTTTTTTCATATAAATTTTGAATTACTTCTAGAGTTTCATCAGGTTTTATTTTAAATCTTTTTGTACATTCATTTTGAATTTCTGCTAGATTAAAAAGTAATGGTGGATTTTCTTTTTGCTTTGCTTTCTTTACCTCTGTAATTGTAGCATCTTTATCTTTTAGAGACAATATGAAGTTTTGTGCATCTTCTATCTTTTTAAAGCCTGATTCATTATATAATTTTTCTGAATTATATACAGATGATTCTTCAGACACTTTCCATTCTGCTTTAAAAGAACTTACTTCATCTCCAAATTCTCCAATTATTTTATAATATTTTGTTTTTACAAAATTTCTTATTTCTCTTTCTCTTGAAACTACCATTCCAAGTACACACGTCATAACTCTTCCAACAGAAATTACAGCTCTATCTTGATTTAATTGTTTTGCTACTCTTTTTCCAAAAATTATTGATAAGAGTCTAGAAAAATTTATACCAATTAAATAATCCTCTTTAGCTCTTAAATACGCTGATTCTGATAAACTATCATATTCTGATAAGTCTTTAGCTGTATTTATTCCTTTTATTATTTCTTCTTCAGTTTGAGAATCTATCCAGACTCTTTTTTTTGTTTTCCCTTGTACACCAATCATCTGATCTACCAATCTATATATGTATTCTCCTTCTCGTCCAGAGTCAGTACAAACATATATCGTATCAACATCTTCTCTTAATAAGATGGATTTTATCACATTAAATTGCTGTTCAACACTCGGAATAACTTCATATTTATATTCTTTTGGCATAAATGGTAATGTATCTAATCTCCAGAATTTAAGCTTTTCATCATATTTTTCTGGATAAGACATTGTAACTAAATGTCCTACACACCAAGTTACAATCCACTCTTCTGCTTCAAGATATCCGTTTTTTCTATTTGTGTTTAATTTAAGTGCTTTTGCAAATTCCATTGCTACTGATGGTTTTTCAGTTATAAGAACTTTTTTTGCCATATTCTTTATCATTCCTTGCTTTTATCTATTCTTGTAATCTTCTATCTATATAATTTGATAAAATATGTTGTATTTCTTGTAATTCTTGTTTTGTTTCTTCTGTTTTATTTGTAATTTTATTTATCATAAAATCTACATAGCCTTTTTCTTTAACAATATTTAAACCTGGTTTAAAATTATAATCAAAAATATATGATAAGTTACTTACAAACCAGTCCAAATCGTTTTTTAAAATTCTTCTATCAATTTGTCTGCATTGTTTCATTTCATCAAATACTTCATTTGTTATTTGATACATTCCAATTTTATCATAATCATATAAGCCTTTTCCTGCTGTTTCTCTTCTAAACACTTCAAAGATGTCTGTTTTATCAGCATCTCTAATTATTTTAGAATGCAACAAAGTTTTTTCATCTAAGCCTTCTTCTATTGATGCTTTATTATGATTCCATATAGCTGTTTTTATTATATCATCATAAATATCTTCATCAATAAATTTTCTTATATATCCTTCCTCAAATAATACAATATTGCTTTGTTTTGCATGATCAATACTAATTGAATCATTATATGTATCATATATTCTAATTTGTTCAAACCTACCTAAATCATGTAAAAGTCCTATAAGACTTGCTAATTCTATGTCTGATTTTTCTAAATTCATTCCTTCAGCAATTTTTCTAGCAACCTCTGCTGTTCTTAAAGTATGTTCTATTTTTCTTGAAATCTTAAGATTACTTGCATCATAATTTGACACATATTCTTTAAAAACCAATTTTGCTTTATGCATATCTATCATTCTTACAATCATTCCTTTCCTATTTACAAACCTGGTTAAAAATCTTTATATTTTTTCATATTTTATAACTTCAATATTAGATTCTTTACTTCTATCCGTCATTTTATTATATACCAATTCACATAAGTATTCTTGATTTTCTTTTAATGTTAAATCTTCTTTAGGAAAAAACGGTCCATCTATATATGTTTCGATTTTTACTTTATTATTGTTTTTTCCATAACTCTTATAAGTATTTGTTAAAGAAAAAACTGGTTTATTGTATTTTACAGGATATTTAAATGATACAGATTTAAATTTTCTTATTTTTGTATAGTATGGCCAAATATGCGCTTCTGGATAAATTGTAATTGAACAATTTTCTTTTTTAGAACGTTCTTCAATTATTTCTAAAAAATTTTTCATTCCATTCATTCGATTTGGAATTGGTATAGCTCCCAGCATTTCAACTATATGGCTTAAGCCTTTCATTGAAACATTTTCTGGATTTACTATTAGAAAGTTTCTTTTAGGAAAACATGCCAAACTTGGAATAAAAGTATCTGCAAAAGCTTGAGTATGATTTCCATAAATAAAATATCCTTCTTTTTTATAATCTTTTAGCTTCTCTTTTCCTATAAATTTTATTCTAAACTTAATTTTAGCATATAAATATTTTATAGGCATTGATAAAACATTTTGCACTACATATGAACTTATATTCCAAATTTTAGAATGTTTATATTTGTAATTTTCATCAATTACTCTAGGAGTTATTTTTGCCGTTGAAAATTCATCATTTAATTCATCCTTATAAAAAATTACTCTTTTTTCGTTATTCTCCATCTTCCATTACTTCTTCTTTTATTTTTGTTGTATATTCAAGAGGAATTCTATAAAACTTCTCATAACATTTCTTCCATATGTTGAAATTTTCATTTTTCATTAATTCAACATTTTCATGAATTGACATTCCTTCAATTGGGTATATTGGTTCCCCAATATTAATAATATATTCTTGAACAGGAAAACCATCTTTACCTATTGCTTCTGTATCTTGCATCGTTATAAATATAGGTAAAACTGGGACTTTATTTTCAACAGCAAATTTGAAAGCACCAGATTTTAATGGCTTTGGTTTTTTATAATTCCACCATAAACTCTGCTCTGGATATATTAAAATGAAATCTCCTCTGTTCAAAATAACTTTTATTGATTTTAAAAATTCTTTCATAGTTTCAGTATTTGAACTTAATGGAAGTGTATCAGAATTTCTAAACAGAAATCCATATAGTCCTGGAAAGTTTGTATAGTTTCCTTCTCTAATTACCTTATATAAAGTCTTTTTGCCTGCAAAATTAGACATTCTATATATGTCTTCAATTGCAAAAACATCAAATGGATTAAAATGGTTGCATGTAATTATTGCTCCACTATTTAAACCGTTTAAATTTTCTATTCCATTTACTTCTCTTATAATTAATTTATTATTCTTTAAAATACTATCTAAAAACTTTTCTCCTACTTTATTTGCAATTTTTGTTTTTATTTTACTTGTATTTTTTTGTTTTAAATAATCTACATTTTCTGGTTTAAGTGTAATTGTTGGTGGATCATCCTCTGGATCAACATCAAATTTTCCCTCTTCTTCAAGCTGTTCTATCTTCTTTAATACTTCTAACCTATCTTTAGCTTTTGGAATACTAGTCTTTTTCTCTACAGTTTTTTTGATATATTTTCTAGTTTCACTTACTCTATCATCTCCAACGCATTCGCTCTCTTTTAAAGTTAACTCTTTTAAACTTTTCTCAGTTTCCATATCAAAAAACTTATCTTCAAGTTTATAACTATTTTTTATTGCCATTATATCATCAAAAAACTCAGTTTGTTTAGCATACTCCCAAAAATATTCTTTATACAATATTTTTTCAAAGTGCCATGGCTTATATGATAAATTATAATGAATAATTTTCAGATTTTCTCTTGGTATTGTGTCACCACCTATTGGCATTCTATTCCAAGTATTATCTAATAGCTTTACTCTTCCTTTGCATAATCTATTTAAATAGTCTTGGTCTTGTGCAACTTTATATTTTACAGAATCCAATAAATATACAAATTTATCTACAAAATTAATCTCTCTAAGAGCTTTTAAATTCATAGATAACACACCTGCATTAAAATATTTTTTATATGAAGATACCCCAATAACTTTTTCAACATAATCCTGAAAAGATTTTATTATCTGAACTGAATCATCTGGAATTGCTCCTAATAAATTATCTTTTAAATCAACATCATAAAGTAAAGCTATATCTTTCAATACTACAACATCACTATCAAGATATATTGCTTTATCTAATTGTGGGAAAAGATCTGGAATAAATAGTCTAAAATATGTAGTTTTCGAATAATAGTCCCTTATATATAATTTTTCTTGAATCTCTTGCATATATTCACTTAAGTCAATAAACTCAATACTAACATTGGATTTTTCGTATTTTTTTATTTTTTCTTTATTTTCCTCTGAAATATCTGTATATAAAATATTTATTAAATATTTCACATTCTTTGATGCATGTGCAATTAAAGATTGAAGCGTTACCGCTAAAAAAGGTATATATCTATCATCTATTGTAAAAAATATTGGAACTTGTTCTGATTTATGCCTTTTTATTATATTTAAATCTGAATTTATTATTTTATCAATATTATCTCTAATAAGTTTCATTAAATATTTCTCTCCATTTTACATATTCATTCAAATCATTATCAAATGCATGACATTTATAAATATCATGTACTTTTTGAATTTGCCATTGTTTTATATTTTCTGTATGCGGATATGGTTTTAACCATAATCTTTTGGAAAAATGACATATTACAGTATCTTTACAATTGAACTTTCGCTGTTCATTATATATTCTTGGCAAAATCAGTTTGCTTGTTGTATTCCAAAAAATAGCATCTTGATCCGCAAACAATAATTTTCTTTTTCTTAACATTTCTCTTCCTTTTTCGAAAAGTTTTGTTTCTTTAATTTTTTTCATATTTAATAACAACATACCTGCATTAATATAATCATATCTAATAATTTTAGAACCATACTTTTCTTTAACAGCTGCATATTCGTAATTTGAAATATCTATATTATATAGTGTAGATATGTCTTTCTGTGCCAACATATCAATGTCTAAATATAAAATTTTATCTGGTATATTGGGAATCAAATCTGCAAGCAATCTTAATAATGTATAAGGTGTACAATATGCTGATTCGTTTTTGCCTCTTCCAAATTCTTTTTCATATAATTCTGTTACATCTATTTTTTCAACTTGATTTTTTTCATTTTTTGATTTTGCAACCTTATTCAAAAATTCAATTTGCTCATCTGTGATTGGTAAAAATTCTTCTTTTACTCTAGTTAAATCCATAGTTAATATTATACAATTAACTGGCTCTTTAGTTTTGTTTGTTATTGAAATAATTTCAGATAAAGCACCATCAAATACTGTTTTATTTCCTGCAAATAATATATTTATCATTTTTTCCTCTTATATTTTGATACTATTCGTTTGTTTAAAATATTATCATAACAGCAGTAAATTATCAAGTCCCCAAAAAGTTGACCTATTATATCCTTATATTTCAAGAAAATATTAACTTTCAAAAAAGGAAATGACCTCAACTTGTAACACAAGTGAGGTCAAAACAAATATGAAGTTTTCTTTTATAGATTTGCTGCCTTAAAGTTGTTCAGGTCCTGAACAAAACACTCGTACTCCTCATAAGAATAGAAATGGTTTTTAACACCATCCCCCCAATAGAACACATAGTCGTTTTGCACATTCCCATTCAAGGCATACAGTACAGCCTGTCTCACAGATTCTGTAACTCGGTCTGAATAATACCCACGACTCAACTCGCCTTCATACTGTCCAGGCTGAGTTATTACATCTTCGATGGAATCAGGGAAATAAGGAGATTCTACTCGGTTTAGTACCGTCTGTACCACTTTCGCTTTCTCCTCGATTGGAACAAAATCAGCCCCATATTCCCTTCCAACCAGGTTACATAACTGAACGAAGTCATTCTTTGAAACTTGATATTTGGATCCGATTGGTGTAACCCACGGATTCGAATCGACTTCTTCCAGTGTGCAAGACCGGCTAGGTTCTTCCTGGTAGACAGGTTCTGTCGTTGGTTGCAGTGGCTCTGTTACGATACTTTCGATATCGATTCCAATTGCCGCTACATCATCATTGGCTATGGCTCTTCTTTTTGTATTTGCCATAATCACAATGTTGAACACCAGAGCACCAGCTGCCAGTACAGCAACGATGCATCTTGCGATTCTGCAGTGACACTTTCTCAGTGTCCGTCCGTTTTGTGTCTTCTTCATATTGTTTTCCTTTCTGGCACTTGTTCGTGCCCACAACAAATTTGCATGCTGTACGCATACATAACTATATTATACCATATTTTTCCAATTTTGTCTAATTGTATAGGTTTTAAACTGAGTCGAAACATGCTATTTTATATATTAGTTTCTTTGGTCTCATAAACTTAGGTATAACATTTTTAGTTTTTACACTTTCACATCAAGTGAACTACTAAATATTTATGAATTCTATGTTTTGTAATCTATGTAATTAATTTATATTCTTCTAAATTAGGAACTTTTAGATTATCATCTGTTAAATTGCCTATGCTATAATCAACTAATTCCATTTTCTCATTTCCATTTATTTCTTCTATTTTTAACATATTGTCTTTGTCCACAATAAATTGCAAGTTATCACTTATATAAAACTTATAACATTCTTTTCCATTAATATCTTCAGTTGTTATTTTAGTTGTACATGCTGCTGTAATATCCTCCCATAAATTATTTTCTGTAAAAAATGTAGCATATTCTAATACAACAAGATTGCCAATATTTTCTGTATTTTCCATTTTGACATATTCTTTAGAATCCTCTCTATCAATAAGCATTAATCTATTATTGTTTTCAAAATAATTGGTTCTTATAGTTCCATCTTCTTCAATATCTTTTACGATTGTGATATTATCTTTTTTCCAAATTTCTCTTTTTCGGATATCATTATTTTTTAAACTAGTATAAGTAATTTCAGCATAAAAATTTGTTATATTTTGATACTCTTTTAGTTTATCAGAATATTCTCTAATTATATTTACTTTTCTAATAATTGTAAAAACAAATATATTTAGTGCAATTAGTGTAATTATTAATAAAATTATTAAAGCTTTCTTTTTCATAGTAATCTTCCTCCTTTCTTTTAAGATTTTCTCTTTACTTGCTTTTCTTATTTTTTCAGTTGTTTCATTTAATTTTTTTATTAGTCTAATATTATATAACATATTCAATATTAAAATAAGAAAATACAATACTGCATAAAAAGCCACTCCATTGATTATTGTACGTGTAATAACTGTTTTAAGATCTATATTAATATTTAAGTCTTTTAATATATTTATTTGAGTTATTGAAGAAAGTAGTATGAAAATTACAAACCCAACTATGAAATAACAAAAATTCTTTAGCCAGTTCTTATTCTTGTTCATTGTTATATCCCCCTTTCCTTGATGTATTTCAATATTTCTTTTACTTTTCTACGGGATACAATTTCTTGTGTTCCGTCATCTAACCTTACTACAATTACTCCTGTTTCTCCCATATCAAAACTGTCTAAATGATTAATATTTATAATACAACTTTTTGAAATTCTAACAAAGTCATCTTCTTGATTTTCTAATTTACTCAATGGTTGTTTTATTCTATATTCTCCATTTCTTGTTCTACAGTAGATATCTTTTTTATCACTATAAAACACTATTATATCTTTAACATCTATTTGTGAATATTCATTATTTTTCCTTACTAATACTTTGTGATTATTATAGTTTTTTATATGCTCTATAATTTTATCAATATCCGTACATGTTGAATATTCCACTAATATATTTATTTCATTATTTTTTAATTCTTCATTCTCTTTTTTTCTTATATTTATATTCATTTTTCCTCCATTCTTATATTAATTATACTTCTATTGCTATTACTTGTATATGTTTTAAGTCTAAACGGTCTTATTTCATAGAAGAACGGTATAGAGAATCGCTTTCTATTACAAAAAAAGTGTATCCATTTTAATTTTTGGATACACTCTTTTATGTTTATATTATTGATTTTTTCCACAGCAGTTTTTATATTTCTTACCACTTCCACAAGGACATGGATCATTTCTTCCTATGCGTGGTCCTTTATTTACTACTGGTTGTCTTGTTTGACTTTCTGATTTTCTAGGTGCTTGAGGATTATCATTAACTACATTGTTAACTGAATCAAGTGATGCTCCTGATTCACCAGTTATTTTTATTGTTTGAGTTCTTGATAAGTCTCCTGCTTTTTGGACATTCATCATTATTTTTACAACATCACCTTTCATTGCTTCGACCATTTCTTCAAACATATCAAAGCCTTCTAATTGATATTGTATTACAGGATCTTTTTGACCATATGCACGAAGACCAATTCCATCTTTTAATTCTTCCATTGCATCTATATGATCCATCCATTTTTGATCAACAACTTTTAGCATTACTACTCTTTCAAGTTCTCTAAAGTTTTGTTCTCCTATTTCCTTTTCTTTTTCATCATATTTTTGTACTGCTTTTTCTTGTAATTCTTCAGTTATACGTTTTTCTGATAATTTACCAGATTTTAATGATTCAAGATTTTCTATTCCAAATGTAGTTTTTATATCTTGTGCTAAACTTGCCACATTAACATCATCTTGATCTGCTAAATGCATTTCTACAATATTTTTAGCAGTAGAATTAACCATATCTAAAATATTATCTTTTATATTCTTTCCGTCTAAAACATCTTTTCTTTGATTGTATATAATCTCTCTTTGGACATTCATAACATCATCATATTTTAAGACATTTTTACGTATACTAAAGTTCTTGCTTTCTACTCTACCTTGAGCTTTCTCAACTGCTTTTGTTATTATTTTTGATTCGATTGGCATATCTTCATCTGCTTTTAATGTTTCAAAAACTGATGTAATCATATCCCCACCAAATATTTTCATTAAGTCATCATCAAGTCCTATATAGAATTTTGATTCACCTATGTCTCCTTGACGTCCACTACGTCCACGTAACTGATTATCTATTCTTCGTGATTCATGTCTTTCTGTACCTATTATCTTTAAACCACCTGCAGCAATTACTTTTTCTTTTTCGTCTTTAATCTCCTCTTCAAATTTTGCTTGCAAATCTTTAAATAATTTTCTTGCTGCTAAAACTTCTTCATCTTCAGTTTCATTATATGTTGAAGCAAGTTCTATCATCTCTGGTGAATATCCTTGTTTTCTCAATTCTTGTTTTGCTAAATATTCACTATTTCCACCAAGCATAATATCGGTACCACGACCAGCCATGTTTGTTGCTATTGTTACTGTTTGGAATTTTCCGGCTTGTGCTATAATCTCAGCTTCTTTTTCATGGTGCTTAGCATTTAATACTTGATGTTTAATTCCTTCTTTTTTCAAGATATTGCTTAATTTTTCTGATTTTTCAATAGATACAGTACCAATCAATACTGGTTGACCTTTTTCATAACTTTCTTTTACACTTTTTACTATTGCTCTATATTTAGCATCTTCGTTTTTATATATAACATCACTTTGGTCTACTCTTATCATAGGCTTATTAGTTGGTATTTCTACAACATCTAAGTTATAAATTTCTCTAAATTCTTCTTCCTCAGTCATTGCAGTACCAGTCATTCCAGATAATTTTTCATACATTCTAAAATAATTTTGGAAAGTTATAGTTGCTAAAGTTTTAGATTCATCAGCAATTTTTACATGTTCTTTTGCTTCAATTGCTTGATGTAGACCATTATTGTATCTTCTTCCATACATTATTCTTCCTGTAAATTCGTCTACAATTAAAACCTCTCCATCTTTAACGATATAATCTATATCTTTCTTCATTATTCCATGTGCTCTTATAGCTTGATTTATATGATGTACTAAGTCAGAATTTTCTAAATCATTTAAATTCTCTAGTCTAAATTCTGTTTCTGCCTTTTTTATACCTTTTTGAGTTAAAGATGCTGATTTTGCTTTTAAGTCTACGATATAATCGTAATTTTCGTTATCTTCTGCTTGTTCTTCATCTTTTATATCTTCTTCTACTAATACTTTTGCTTTTAATCTTGCAACAAAATCATTTGCCTTTTTATATAAATCTGATGATTGACTGCCTCTACCTGAAATTATAAGAGGAGTACGTGCCTCATCTATTAAAATACTATCGATCTCATCCACTATTGCATAATGCAAACCACGTTGAACAGCTTGTTCTTTGTATATAACCATATTATCTCTTAAGTAGTCAAATCCAAATTCATTGTTAGTTCCATATGTAATATCTGCTGCATACGCTTCCTTTTTCTCATTTGGCTCCATACCACTTAAAGCAATTCCTATTGTAAGTCCTAAAAATTTATACAAATTTCCCATCATTTCGCCTTGATATTTAGCTAAATAGTCATTTACTGTTATAACATGTACACCTTTTCCTGTTAAAGCATTTAAATATACAGGAAGAGTTGCAACTAAAGTTTTTCCTTCTCCAGTCTTCATTTCAGCAATTCTACCTTGATGAAGTACTATACCACCTATTAATTGAACATCAAAATGTCTTAAGCCTAAAACTCTTTTTGAAGCTTCTCTAACAACTGCAAAAGCTTCTGGTAATATATCATCTAAAGTTTCTCCTTTATTTAATCTGTCTTTAAATTCATCTGTCTTTGCTCTTAGTTCCTTATCAGATAATTTTTCCATTTCTGGCTCTAAACTATTAATTTCTTCTACTATTGGTCTAATTCTTTTTAGTTCTTTTTCACTATATGTTCCAAAAATTTTTTTGATTAAATTCATTGTTTTGTCCTTCCTTCTATTAAGTTTGTGGCTAGTATATCATAAACACTAGATTTATACAAGTTTTTTTATTTAATTTACGTATATATTAAATATTATAAGTATTATTAATTCATAATATTTTATAACTATATCATTTTTCCTAAAAAAACGAAACACCCCACACCTCCTTTTACAGAGTTGCAGGGCTTGTGGCACTTAGATTACAGTGCCCAGAGTTCCGAGAGAGTTGAACTCGCGAATCCAGTAATTATCGATTTTGCCAATGTTTACAGGTTCGCTTGTAGCAATTGTCATACAATCGCGGTCAATCGCATTTTCGTCGCTCAGTTTTTCCACTATCCATGTCTCGTGCTTTTCAGCATTCCACTGTGGACCAACCATGGCGAGATAAACAGCCTTTGTTTCAAGGCTCACCATGAGAAGAATTGAATACTCCTCAAAGGTCTCGCTCTGCATGAAAGCAGGAAAGATTCCCGCTCTCAAGAGGATTTCTGCGCAATTGTCCGGCTTAGCATGTGCATAGCGCACAGCCATTTCTGCTGCTCTCTCGAGCTCTTTTTTGGAAGACTTAAGCATTTTGGTCTCCTCCTACCGCCTTTACGGGGCGGTTTTCTCCTCCATATTCCGGGAGGTACCCTACTGTTTGTGCAATGCTATATAATCTAGTGCATGCATAGTAGGACAAAGTACGGTTGCCGTTTCCAGCAATCCACCTTTTATTATACCAGTTTTTTCTATTTTTGTCAACTTGTTTCTCTCTTGAATTTTCGACAAATTTCAACTTTATAAATTTTTTAATTTAATACAAAAATGTTCCCTATCATTTGAAATATTTCAGCTTATTTTTATTGATTATTCAAGCTTTTTAGTGTATAATGTTGAAAAGTTTTTTAAATATTTATTAGAGCATACTTTATACACTGCTCAAATGGAGGTTTTTATGGGATACGATTTTAAAAATATTGAAAAAAAATGGCAAAAATACTGGGATGATAATAAAACCTTTGCAACTGATGTATGGGATTTTTCTAAGCCAAAATTTTATGCTTTGGATATGTTTCCTTATCCATCAGGTCAAGGACTTCATGTAGGTCATCCAGAAGGATATACTGCAACAGACATATTATCTAGAATGAGAAGAATGCAAGGTTATAATGTTTTACATCCTATGGGATGGGATGCTTTTGGTCTGCCTGCTGAACAGTATGCTATAAAAACTGGAAATCATCCAGATAAATTTACTTTTGAAAATATTGCTACTTTCAAAAGGCAATTAAAAATGTTAGGTTTTTCGTTTGATTGGGATAAAGAAATTTCAACCACTGATCCTAATTATTATAAGTGGACTCAATGGATTTTCAAACAATTATATAATGATGGTTTAGCAAAACTAGTTGACATGCCTGTTAATTGGTGTGAAGAATTAGGTACTGTTTTAGCTAATGACGAAATTATAGATGGAAAAAGTGAACGTGGCGGATTCCCTGTAGTTCGTAAAAATATGAAACAATGGATACTTGATATTCCAAAATATGCAGAAATTTTACTAGCTGGGTTAGATGAACTTGACTGGCCAGAATCAACTAAAGAAATTCAAAGAAATTGGATTGGTAAGTCTGTTGGTGCAGAAGTTAATTTTAAAGTAGCTAATCACGAAGATTTACAATTTACAGTATTTACTACTAGATGTGATACTCTATTTGGTGCAACTTATTGTGTTCTAGCACCTGAAAGCGAATTAGTTTCTCAAATTGTAACTTCTGATCAAAAAAATGCTGTTGACGAATACATTAAACTTTGCAGTTCTAAATCTGACTTAGAGAGAACAGATTTGAACAAAGATAAAACTGGTGTATTTACAGGTGCTTATGCTATTAATCCTGTAAATAATAAGCAAATTCCTATTTGGATTGCCGATTATGTTCTAGCAAGTTATGGAACTGGTGCCATAATGGCTGTTCCTGCTCATGATACTCGTGATTATGAATTTGCTACTAAATTTGGTTTAGATATTATTCCTGTTTTAGAAGGTGGAGATATTTCAAAAGAAGCATTTACTGAAGATGGTACTCATATTAATTCTGACTTTTTAAATGGATTAAACAAAGAAGATTCCATCGAAAAAATGCTAAACTGGTTAGAAGAAAATAAAGTGGGAACTAAAAAAATAAATTATAAACTAAGAGAATGGATATTTGCTAGACAAAGATATTGGGGTGAACCTATTCCAATTGTTCATACTGATGATGGTATGATAGCTTTACCTGATGATGCTTTACCTTTAATACTACCTACGCTTGAAGATTATAGTCCTTCAAAAACTGGTGCTTCTCCTCTATCTAAGGCTACTGATTGGCTACATACATCAATAGATGGAAAAGATGGAATTCGTGAAACAAATACAATGCCTGGGTCTGCCGGTTCTTCTTGGTATTTCTTAAGATATATTGATCCTAAAAATGATAATGAAATTGCTGATAAAAAATTACTTGAACATTGGCTACCTGTTGACCTTTATGTTGGTGGTCCTGAACATGCTGTTGGACATCTTCTATATTCTAGATTCTGGAATAACTATCTATATAATAAAGGAGTTGTTCCTGTTAAGGAACCATTTGCTAAATTGCGTCATCAAGGAATGATTTTAGGTTCAAATGGCGAAAAAATGAGTAAATCAAAAGGAAATGTTATTAATCCTGATGATATGGTAAGAGAATATGGAGCAGATTCTTTAAGACTTTATGAAATGTTTATGGGCCCTATTGATGCTGCTAAGCCATGGGATCCAAATGGAATTAATGGTGTAAAGAACTTCTTAGATAGAGTTTGGAGATTATTTGTTGAATCTGGCAAGCTTAAAGATGAAGAAAATCCAGAACTTGAAAAAGTATATAATTACACAGTTAAAAAAGTTACTGAAGATTATGAAAATATGTACTTCAATACTGCTATTGCTCAAATGATGATTTTTATAAATACTGCTTATAAAACTGATGTATTACCTAAAAAATATGCAGAAGGTTTTGTACAATTATTAAATCCAATAGCACCTCATATTACAGAAGAACTTTGGGCTGAAGTTCTAGGACATACAGAGAGCATAGCATATTCAAAATGGCCTGAATATGATGCATCAAAAATAGTTGAAGATACAGTAGAAATTCCTGTTCAAATAAATGGTAAAGTAAAATCTACTATAAAAATTGCTTTAGATAGCGATGAAGAAACAGTTAAGCAATTAGCTCATACTGCTGTAACAGAATTGATAGCTAATAAAACTATCGTTAAAGAAATTTATGTAAAAAATAAGATTTATAATATAGTTATTAAATAAACGGGAGACCACAGGTCTCCCCTATTTTTTTGAAAACTTTTTCTGTCTTTTTGTGTCACATAAATGTAATTAAAGTTTAATTGTGCTGAAATGTAAAATTTTTTATCTAAGTAGTATAATACATTATAGATATATTTATACTAAGGAGAAATGTGATGAAAACAAAGGATATTACTATTGAAGAAACTTTAGAAAAAGAAGGAATAACAAACATAAAAGAATTGGATACTTTAAAAGTAAATTCAATTTCAAAATCAGTTGCACAAAAATTGTGTGATGCTTTTCCAGATTATGGATTAGACTATAAAACTTTATTTATAGAAATTGCTAGACTTAATATGTATTCTGCAACTATGCCAGATAATTTGGCACAAGCAAAATATTATTATAAGAATTCAGCAATTTATTTTAATGAAACTGCTGACCTTGATAATTTAGATGCCTTTGCAATACATGAATGCATTCATTATTTACAAAGTGTTAAAGATAATGACGGTAAACTTTGTCGCTTAGGTTTATGTAATTTTAGTAAAGCAAAACAACCTGGTATTGCATTAAATGAAGCTGCTGTTCAATTAATAACTACAAAATGTGATAATGCAAAATCAGATACAGTAAAATACTATGGTATAGAACTCCCAACTACTAGTCCTACATATTATCCATTAGAATGTTGCTTAGTAAATCAAATGGCTCAAGTAACTGGATTAGGTACTTTATTTGAGAGTACACTTCATAGTAATAATAATTTTAAGAATAAATTTATTGAATTAACTTCTGTTTCTGCTTATGAAACTATTGAATTAAATATAGATTATTTAATGGAACTTGAAGACACTTTATCTTCTTGGTCTGCGAAATTAGTAAGTGATGTTTCAGATAAAGAAATAGATAAAATAAATTCAAAAATAGCAAAAACTAAAGAAAAAATAGTTACTGTATTTATGGGAGTTCAAAAATTAATATATACATCTTACTTTAATAAGTATTTTAAAGTATTAAAAGAAAAGAAAGATGTAGAAAACTTTAAGAAATCTTTATCAACATTCCAGAAACTTGTTGGAACTAATGAAACTAATAAAGGTTTTGATGAATTCTATTCAAATATAGTAGCAAAAGTAGACAAAAAATTTGCAGGTGTCCTAGATGATTCAACATCTTTAACTACTGTTAAAACTAATTTTATATCTACAATCTTTAGAAAAATTAAAGCTTTAATAACCGGTAATGAAACTACAGCAGAAAAGTATACTGATAATAATTAATTTTCGAAAAAAACTAAAATTTTTGTAAAATCAAAATTTTAGTCTCCTTATAATTATCTTAAAAGGGAGGAATCTAATCACATAATGTGGATTTAGATTCCTCCATATTTAATGCTATATGTAGGGGCGATCATTGATCGCCCGAAAAAAACGTTAGAGATGTTATAACATATCTTCAATCTTTTTTGCTGCTTCTTTTCCAGACTGTCCTGCCCAAGCAACAGTAGCTTTAATGCCAGCTAAATCACCACATGAAAATACTTTATCATCACTAGTTCTATATTCTTCATCAATTTTAATATTATTCCATTTATTTTTTTCTATTTTTAAATCAGATACAATATTGTCGTCTACCTTAGACCCCACCGCCATTACTACATAATCCATATCTAAATAATAATTGCTATTTTCTATATTAATTGGCACAAGCCTTTTCTCGCCTTCTTTTTGTACCAATTCAGTTTTTATACATTCTATTTTATTTACTTTCTTATCTTCATTTCCAAATATTTTTAAAATATTATTTTGAAATAAAAATTCTATACCTTCTCTTTCCGCTTCTTCTATTTCTTTTTGCTCTGCTGGCATTTCTTTTCTACTTCTTCTATATATTACTGTAACTTTACTTGCACCTAATCTTTTTAATGTTCTAGATACATCCATTGCAACATTTCCGCCACCAATTACAGCAATATTTTTATTATTACAATCTGGAAAATCTTTTGTTTCTAGAAGTTCATTTCCTCCATATACACCTATTAAATCTTCTCCCTCTATCCCCATTTTTGAAGAGATATTTGCACCAAATGATAATAAAACGAAATCAAATTCTTTCTTTAACTCATCCAAATCTGCTTGTCCTTTAAACTTATAATTATACTTTATATCAACGCCTAAATTTATTAATATTCTTTCTAATACATCAATATATTTCTTTTCTAATCTAAATTCAGGAATACCATAAGTTAATATTCCTCCTATTTTTTCTTGTTTTTCAAACATAGTTACACTAATTCCATTTTTAGCTAACTCATAGGCAGCCATTATTCCTGAAGGACCTGCTCCGATAACAGCTACTTTTTTATTTTTAGAAACTTTTGATGCTTTTATTTTGTCATACCATTTATTTTCAATAGCAAGATCTCCAACAAAAGCTTCTAATGCTCCTATATTTACACTATCGCCCTTTATTCCTCTAACACATGATCCCTCACACTGTTTTTTATGAGGACAAATTCTTCCGCATATAGGAGATAATATTGTTGTTTCTAATAATATATTAAAAGCTTCTTCATAATTCTCATTTTTTATTTGTTCTATAAAACCTGGTATGTTATTACCTAATGGGCATGCTTGGCTACATGGTTTATTCTTGCAATTTAAACAATATTTTGCTTTTTCTTTTATTTCTTCTAAATTATATTTCATTTCCTACCTCCTAGGTTTTAATATAAAAAGATTCATTCCATTGCTTTTTTTACTTCTTTTAAATCCTTCCAGAAAAAGATTTTCTTTGAATCATCTCTTAATAAAGCTGCTGGATGAAAAGTTGGCATATACTTTATTCCTTTCTTTTCAATCCACTTTCCCCTTGTATCTGTTATTCCATATTCCTTTCCTAATATATTTTTTAAAGCTACACTTCCTAATAAAACTATTATTTTAGGTTTTACTAAAATAACCTGATTTCTTAAATAGTTTATACATACAGATGCTTCATCATCCTCTGGATTTCTATTTGATGGTGGTCTACATTTTACAATATTTGCTATGTATACTTCTTTTCTATCTATTCCTAATGCTAGAAAAGCTTCATTCATAAGTTGTCCTGCTTTTCCAACAAAAGGTTCTCCTAATCTATCCTCATCAGCACCTGGTCCTTCTCCTATAAACATTAAATCCGCTTCTCGATTTCCTGTACCAAATACTATGTTAGTTCTATTCGTATATAATTTACAACCTCTACAACCTTTAATAGCTTCTTCTAGTTCTTCCCATGTATTATACATATAAACCATCATTCCTTCCCTTATTCAACACACTTCTCCATCATTTTGATTTTTCTATCTTTTGTTGTATCAATATGTGCATTTACACCAATAGGAATAACAATCTTCTTATCTATGTGGCCCCAAAATTGTATCTTCCTTTTTTAATCTACTTATCAACATAGATAAAATTCTCCTACTTTAACATTATAAAAGCATTATTTCTTCCTGAATTTTCCTTATCTACTCTAAAAGAATGTACTATATCAGAATTTTTCACTGTACATATTTTTGACTCTACAATGTTTTCACTTTTTAGCCCCATGTCTTCTAATATAACTCTATTTATTAATACTGTGTCAATATGATATTTTTGCTTTTCTTCTTTTATTTCACCTTTTTCGAAAATCTCATCTACACGTCTTAGATTCTTAAATTTATTATAAAACTTTTCATACACATCTTCTTCTACTTCAAAATTAGCTTTTGAAATACTTGGTGCCATACAACATATAATATCACTAGGGGTTGATCCATATTCATCTGTCATTTTCTTTATTGTATTTACACTTATTTGTTTTAAAGTTCCTTGCCAACCTGAGTGTGTATTTGCAATTACTTTTTTTATAGGGTCATAAAATAATAGTAAAATGCAATCTGCAGATGCAGTTGCAAGAATCGTATCTTTTTCTTTTGTTACAACTCCATCAACATCTTTTAAATTTTCTGGAAATATTCCATATTGAATATTTTCATTTTGTTTTATGCTCCTTACAATATCTGTATGAGTTTGGTATGGTCTTATAATTTTATTTACATCCCATCCTAAACAATCGCATAATTTTTCATATTGTTTTTTATATTTTTCTGGATTTGCTGTAGCTTTTGCATTATCTCCAAAATCTAATGGTTTTATAGTAAAGCAATGTTCAAGCTCATCATTATATTCTAAAAGTTTTTTAAATTGTATATATTCTATATCACCATTTTTTACATGGATTATATTTTCATTAGATAAATCTTTCATTCTAATCTCCTTTTTCTTTTTTTTGCTCTTTAATCATTTCAAGTATTTCATCTCTCTTCATATTATCTATATAATTATATGAATTTTTGCATACACCTGAATTGAATTGGCATATTGGCTTATATTCACAAAACTCACATGGAGTTTTTCCTCTTTTATTGTATGGTTTTAAATCGATATTTCCAACTAAAATTTCTTTTGCAATTTCTTTTATTACTTTATTTATATATTTTTGCAAACCTTCAAACTCTTCTTTATTAACTGCACTAGACTTTGCTTTACTAACATTTCCCTTTGAATCTATATATGCTGGTATAACATTTGATGTTTTTCCTTGCTCTATATTTTTATCCATCATTCTTACTACATTAACATCGGCTAAAATTAGTCCCTGCATCTTGAATTGTTTTCTAATCTCAGCTTCAATTTCTTCATCTGATAGATTTTTTGATGCTTTTACAATTGGATCTATTAGATTAAAATATAATATTCCTGCAGGCTCTGCTTTTTCTATTTTAGTTACAGCATCTAAATATGTTAGTAATTGTATTTGAAGTCCAGCTACAACCTGATTTAAGTCAATCTTTTTAGTAGATGATTTATAATCTATTATTCTAATATATCTTCCTTCATCATTTTCTGCAATGTCTATTCTATCTATTTTACCTGTAATTTCCACTTTTTTATCATTTTCTAGTTCGAGTACTATTGATGGATAATTAGATCCGTCTCTAAATTCTACTTCATTTCCCAATACATCAAACTCACTTGCTGTTATACTGGCTATAATATATTTCATTGCCCTTTTTATAAGTTTTTTCAATCTGTATACTAATATTTTATATTTGTCTGTACTTGTAAATATATAATTCTTTTTTAAGCCTAATGTTTCGTAAATTATCGTTTCAATAATCTGCTCTAATTCTTCTTCTGTTATTTCTTTTATATTTATTTCTCGCTCACTTATTATATTAAAGAAACTATCTATTGTTTCATGCATAAAACTACCAGTGTCTATATTTTGAACTTTAAAAGTACTTTTCTCTTTTACTGATAAACCATATTTTAAAAAGAAGGAAAAAGGACAACTTCTATATTGTTCCAATCTTGATACACTCGTTTTTAAAGTTTTTCCATATAGTTTATCAATATTTTGTTTATTTATTCTTTTAGGATTATTATTATAACTTAAATCTTTTATAGATTTTTCTAATTTTTCTTTCCAATCATCATCATTTTTGTATATTTCATATATATCAAACCATAAAGGATTTATTGTTTTTCCATCTTTATAATTTCTAATATTTATTAATAATTCGTCAAAAGTCGAGTTTTTATTTAAAATCTCTTCTGATTGCTCTATTATATCACTTTTTTCATGTAACTTAGTAAATATTCTTTTTAGCTTTATTACAAATATAGAAGGTCTCAAGGATTTTCCATCACTATCTGCTGATGCATATGATAAATAAATTTTTTCTTCTGCTGTTGTTAATGCCTTATATATATTGAAATTATCATCATATAATAATTCCACAGTACCTTTGGCAAGTTCTATTCCATTATTTTTTAAAATTTCTCTATCTTTATCATTTAAGAATCCCTCATCACGATTTACATTTGGGAAAGCTCCATCATTTAAACCAATTATATATATTGCTCTAACTTTATGGCTTCTTGATCTATCAATATCACCTATTATTATTCCATCTGCATTCGCTGGAATTTTACCTAATTCACTGCTTTTCAAACCTACTTTTAATAATTCAATATACTTTTCAAAGGATATTTTACTTTTTCCAAATACCATTACAATTTCATCTAAAAGATTTATTATTATATCATAACTTGTTCTATATTCATTTGCCAACTCTAATTGTCCAATACTTTCTAATTCATCAATCTTTTCTTCGATTTTCTTATCTATTCCATTATCAATTAAAAATTGATATATAGTTTTGGTAATATTTTCTATATCCTTTTTAGCATATATATTATCTTTGAATTTCACTAGAGGATTTACTATTCTGTCTCTAATTTCTATTATTTTTGAATTATTCTCTTCTCCAAAATCCCATTCTGATTTATACCATTTTTCTCCTTTGATTCCCCATTTTAAAACATAGTTTTCTAAAAGCCATATTTCTTCTTCATTAACATTCAACAATCCTGTTTTTATGTAGTTAAACATTGCTTCATAAGACCAATTCTTCGAAAAGATTTCTATAAGTGCAAGTATAAATTTTACTAAAACATTTTGATTTAAATCTTTTTTCTCATCAATAAATACAGGTATATTATATTTTGAAAATACTGCTTTAATCAATCCTGAATACATATCTATATTTTTTGTTATAACAGATATTTCCTTATATCTATATCCTTCGTTTCTAACTTTTTTCTCTATTTGTTTAGCTATATTTTCAATTTCAGAATATTGATTGTTTGCTAAGAATAATTCTATATTTTCTAACTCTTCCTCATATTTAGAATATGGAATTTTATATAAATTTTGCTCTAAATGAATCAATTCTTTATTTTTAAATCTATATAGTTGTGCTAATGGCACTAACTCCACTTGTTCTTCTTTTGATAATTCAACCAACTTTTTTAAAGTTTTCTTGTTTTCATAAAATATGTCTGATTCTTTTATTTTGCTAAATTCAACTGAGTCTGTACATATTGTAACATTTACTTGTTTTGCTTTTAATAATAGTTTTTCTATTATTTTATATTCTTGACTAGTAAAACCTGCAAATTCATCTATATATATAATTGTATTATCAAACATATTCGTATAATCAAGCTTATTTACTAATTTAGTTAAATTATCATTTTCATCTATAAAATTATCTGCTATGCTTTCTTGAAATTTTTCATACATTAATTTTAAATCAGATAATTTAATTTCTAAATATTTATCTTCTGTTTCTTTTATTGCCTTTTCCAAAACTTCAACTGTAACATTATGTTTCTTAAATTCTGTTATTGCAGTTGCTACTAATTCTATGTTTTCATCTGTTTTTCCTAAAAATTTCAATTCCCCCTTATTGTCTAAAAGTAAATTGTAAATAAGCATTGCTTTTCCAGACTTTGACAAAGCTACTTCATTATTTCCATCTACTTCTGTTAAAACCCTATGTGCCATTCTTTCAAAAGTTAAAACTTCTGCATTAATTGCTGCCCCTTCTTCTAATGTGTCCAATAATTTTTTCTCTGCAGTATATGAAAATTGCTCTGGAGTTATTATATATATTTTAGATGCTTCATAATCGTTTCTACTTTTATTAATTTTTTCTTTTATATCATTAAAACAAAACTGGCTTTTCCCAGAACCAGCTCTTCCATAAATTATTCTTAGACCCATAATTTATTTTCTCCTCTATATTTCTTCAATCTATCTTATGCTTCTCTTCTCCAATAAAACAAATATTGCTGTGCTAATCCTGCTAATTTTTTATATTTTTCTTTTGCTAAATTTTCTATTTGTCTTTTATTAACTTTTGTCTCATCCTCTTCTTTAATATATAAATCATTCATTACTCTTCTTACCCATACATCTATAGGAAAAACTTCAAACCTTTTTAGAGCAAATAACATTATGCAATCTGCAACTTTGGGTCCCACACCTGGTAGTTCCAATAACTGTTCTCTTACTTTTTCAGTATTTTCTTCTTTTTCTAAATTTTCTAAAATTTTTGAATTTTCCAATAATATGTGAGTAGTATCATATACTCTTTTATCCCTGAAACCTAAGCCTAATTTTCTTAACTCATCTACACTTACATTTGACATTTCTTCTTTAGTTGGAAATGTATAATATGATTTGTTGTTCCATATTATTTCTTTTCCATAATTTTTAGAAAGTCTTTCTATTATCCCTTTTATTCTTGGTATATTATTATTGGCTGAAATTATAAAGGAAATTATAGTTTCCCATAAATCCTGTTTTAAAATTCTAATTCCGTATCCATAAGCTATGCTGTTTTTCAAATTATCATCTATTTTAGATAATTTCATTTTTATATCTTCGTAATTATTATCTAAATCAAAGTATTCCTTGCATATATCTTTTATATCTTTATTATCAATTATAACACCTGTTATAATAATTTTATTTTCTTTTTTTTCTACTTTTAGAACACCATCTTTTATAACACCTATATAGTTTTCATTCTCATCTAAATTCCATCTAAAACACTGTCCACATTCAAAAATATGCTTTGGCTCAAAAGATTTTATATTCTCAATAATATATGTTTGTTCTTTTAAATCCTCATAAACATTTTTATTCATTTTATAGTCTCTCCTAATTAAAGTTTCTAGTCCTATTTTAGCATATATTTGAGTTTGATGCCACAATTTTATATGATATTATTTTTAGTTGACAATTTTTTAACTTTTAAATCCTTGCCCAAATACTTCTCTGGTGTTCGATATTACCATAAAAGCTTTAGAATCTATTTTAGATACAATTTTTCTTACATAACTCACT
Source organism: uncultured Clostridia bacterium (assembly GCA_947581825.1). Taxonomy (GTDB): domain Bacteria; phylum Bacillota; class Clostridia; order TANB77; family CAG-508; genus CANPVP01. The sequence continues at coordinate 66,490 of CANPVP010000008.1, forward strand.
TCATTTCTTCCAACTACACAAAGTAACATCATATTATCTGTATTCGTATACATACCTTTTGAATATATACCTGTAGCACCTCTTTCTAATTCAAAATTAATCGTTTTTGCAATTTCAGTATATTTCTTTGAAATTATAAAAATTGCCTTACTAAATCCAATGCCTTCATATGCTGTATCTATTACTCTACCAACTACTATTATTGCTATTGCAGAATAAAGTCCAATTTCAATATCCTTCAAAAAAATTATATTAGCCAAAACTATAACTGTATCTATTATTGTAGTTATACTACCAGTTTTAAAAGTTGGAAACTTTCTTTTTATATATTTTACAATTATATCACTTCCGCCAGTTGTTGCATTGCTGTTAAAAACTATTACAGTTCCCAAACCTACCATAATTCCACCTGCTATTGATGCCAAAAATCTGTCGTTTGTTATAGCAGAAATATTTTCTAACATATTCAAAAATAAAGATAAAAATAAGGTTCCCATAATCGATTTTATTCCAAACTTTTTTCCAAATTTAAAAAAGGCCAGTAAAAATAATGGAATATTAAGAACTAAAACTATAGTTCCTATTGGAAATTTAAATATATAATGTAACAACGTAGCAAATCCCGTCATTCCTCCGAACGATAATTTATTAGGCAATAAAAAGCCTGTTGTTCCTATACTCATAATTAATGTACCTATTATAATTCTAATTACATCAATAGCAAAATTTCTTAAGTTTATTATTCTTTTCAATTTTCTTATTTGCCTTTTTTCCATAAAAAATCACCTATATTGCTATTATTTGCAAATATAGGTGATTTATTCTTATATGAAAGCATTAATACTTTCTAATTTTCCTGTTTTTTAATTTTTATATGTATCTATTACTTCTATTTCTGACTGTCCTGGTTTTAAATAATCTACTCCTGTAACTTGTGCATCAACATCATATGTTTCTTTTAGCTTTATGATATTTGATTTCTTATGACCAATTACATTGCCAACATCTTGCCTATTAACTTTTATTTCAACTTCTTTAACTTTAGCACTTATCTTTTTGATTTTGTTAACTATACAATCATACCAAATACTATCTTCAACCAGTTGTCCAAAAGCTGGATGATATGGTCCTGCTACAACATCACTTCCATTAGCATCTGGATCAGTTATATTATCTGTGTTTTGAAGACCTATTCTAATTATATTAATCTTCTTTTTATCAAACATATAAACAAGTTCTTTGCATGTTTCTACTGCTTGAACTAAAGATATAGGCTTATAATTTCCATTTAAATATTCTTTCTCTAACTCAGTATCTTTTATTACTAAAACAGGATAAATCCTAATCATCTTAGGTTTTAGCTTAATTAACTGTTTTGCAGTATTAATTTCATCTATTCTAGTACTTTCTGGTAATCCAACCATCATTTGATGTCCAAGATTAAATCTATATCTTCTTATAAGTTTGGATGCTCTCTTTGTGTCTTCAAAAGTATGTCCTCTCTTACATTTTTGCAGTATATAATCATTTGTAGACTGAACTCCTAATTCTATAGATTTAACATGATACTTTTTCAACATCTTTAAAATTTTTCTATCAATATAATCTGGTCTTGTTGAAATTCTTATTCCATCTATTCTTTTATCTTTTATATATTCATTTGCTACTTTAAGCAATCTTTCTTGATCTTCTATATCAATTCCTGTAAAACTTCCACCAAAAAAAGCAATTTCCTTGTATGCGTTTTTATCTTTGAAACTTTCTAGATACTCTTCAATAGTATGTCTCAATTCATCTTCTGTAATCATCTTACTTTTTCCACTAATTTTCTTTTGATTACAGAATGTACATTCATTTTTACATCCTTCATGAGGGATAAAAATCGGTATATTATACTGGGTTCTCATCTTTCACCTCCAAAGCTTGTTTTGCAGCCATCATTTCTGCATTCTTTTTACTTTTTCCTTCACCTTGTCCTAAGATTTTTCCATTACACTCTACTTGCGCAACAAATGTTTTATCATGATCTGGTCCATGTTCACTTATAATTTCATATTTTATATTTACTGTTCCATGAATCTGCAATTTTTCTTGTAACACTGTTTTATAATCTTTTGTTCCCACATTTTCACTTGCAACTTTTATAGAATCCTTCAAATTTTCTATTATAAATTTTTTTACCTCTTCTATATTTGAATCTAAATATATTGCTGCAATAACTGCTTCTACACTATCTGCAAGTATAGCTTTCTTGTCATTATTATCTCCTTTTTCGCTTTTTCCTAAATACAAGAAATCACTAAAATTATGCTTTATAGCTATTTTATGAAGACTATTTTCACATACAACTGTAGCTCTAACTTTAGTCATTTCTCCTTCTTTTAGTTTAGAATAATTATCGTATAGGTATTCACTGCTTATAAATTCTAATATACTATCTCCTAAGAATTCTAATTTTTCATTACTCTCAACTCCTTTTTCATATGCATACGATGTATGAGTTAATGCTGTTTTTAATAAATTCTTATTTTTAAAATTATATCCGATACTTTTTTCAAACAACTCGATATCCACTTTTTTATTCACCTCCCTTTTTTATCATACATCTATTATATACTTTTTTGCAATATTTGCAAATGTTATTTTAGTTATATTATAAAATCTTATATTTTTTCCTACTATCTAAAAAAAAAGAAAGGTTTTAACCTTTCATCTTTTTTTCTTATGCATTTTCTTTTATATATTCAACAACATCATTAACTGTTGAAATCTTTTCAGCATCTGTATCTGGAATTTCCATATCAAATTCTTCTTCTAAAGCCATTATTAATTCTACTATATCTAGTGAATCTGCTCCTAGGTCATCTATGAAAGATGCTTCTAAATTAACAGCTGAATCTGATACTCCTAATTGTTCTACAATAATACCTTTTACTTTCTCAAAAATTTCCTCTGAACTCATTATAAGTTCACCTCCTCTATAAATTGTAAAAACTTATATATTTCTTATATTATAGTATATATAAAAAGTCAATATTTTTTACACTTTTTTTTCAAATTCTTCTGTCATCATTTCTACAGATTTACTTTTTACAAAGTTTTCTGCTTGTTTTATGGTATAGTAAAATAATTTTTCATCACTACTACCATGTGCTTTTATTACAGGTTTTTTTACGCCTAAAAATAAAGCTCCACCATATTCTTTATAATCCATAGTTTTAGCAAATTTATTGATACTTGGTAAAGCAGGAATTGCTGCAATTTTAGTTAATATATTTGCCTTGAGATTTTCTGTTAAAGATTTTTTTACTAATTTTCCAAAACCTTCTACTGTTTTTAAAAATACATTTCCTGTAAATCCATCTGTAATAATTGCATCCAACTCTCCTGTAAAAGCATCTCTTCCCTCTACATTTCCCACAAAGTTTATTCCATATTCTTCGTGATGCTCCATCAATAAATTATACGTTTCTTTTACTAAATCATTTCCTTTTGTAGGTTCAGTTCCAATATTTAATAAACCTATTTTTGGATTTTCTATATTATATGTATTTTTTAAATATATAGTTGCCATCTGTGCAAATTGTATTAAATTTATTGGCTTACAATTTGTATTTGCACCTGCATCTGCTAACATTATACTTTTTTTATATGATGGAAGCATTGGTGCTAGAACAGGTCTATCTATACCCTTTATTCTTCCTACTAATAGAGTTGCACCTGTTAATAAAGCCCCTGAATTTCCTGCAGACACAAATACGTCCCCATTGCCTTCCTTTAAAAGGTTAAATCCTACCACCATTGAAGATTCTTTTTTCTTTTTTATTGCTACTGTTGGAATATCTTCCATCTCTATAGTATCAGTAGCATTATATATACTTAATTTTTCAGAAATTTCTTTTATATCATCTTTTCCATAAAATTCTTTTATTTTAGCTTTTAATATTTCTTCTTTTCCAATTAAAACTACTTCAGAATCTATTTCATTTACAGCTTTAACAACACCTTTGATTGTTGCATCAGGAGCATTATCTCCTCCCATAGCATCTAATAAAATTTTCATTAAAATTTCCCCCTAATAATATAGGGATATTTTATTACTTATTCAAAAAAAAAGCAATAGAATAAGAAAAAAAGCTATCAACTATATATTTGATAGCCTTTACATTATTTTATTCAAAACATTTTACTATTTTATCTAAGTTATCTTGACTAGTTTCTGTTACTAATACTGCAACTACATAATCACCTTCATCACGTAAATAATAGCTTTGGAAAACTGTTGCTCCTGAAACAGATGCTTTTGCAGCAACTACAGTATAAGCATTATCACCTATTTTAGCTTCTGTAATATCCCCAATTGTATAATTCATTTGTGTTACTTTCTCTAATTGTGTTTTTAAAGAATCTGCATAATCTTTAGCTGTTCCTGCATTTTTTTCCATCATAACAATAACATTTCCGCCTGTACTTGCATTTTTTGCCATCATATCATATACAACATTTAACTTAGATATTTCTGAAATATATAAGTTTTCATTCTTTAAAACCTCTTCTCCTAATTGCATAGTTTCTGCTATTTCTTCATCAGTTGAACGAGTCCATCCATCTGGTAAAGTAAATTTTAAATCTGCAAATTCATTTGTATAAACTTTATCTTCCCATTTTCCTCTTGAAAGCTCTTTTTTAGTTGTTTGATTGTTATCAGATGCTGTATTTGAAGTATTTTCATTTTGATTATTATTTTCTTCTTTTTTGCCACAACCTGTTAAAATAGTTAATGACATTGCTAACATTAAACCTATTACTAATAATTTTAAAATATTATTTTTTAGCATAAAAAATCTCTCCTTAAAATTTTATTTTATATAGTATATAAAGACGGAAATGCTCTTCCGCCTTTATTACTTCATCTATTTAATAATTGATTAAGCAATTATTTCAGAAACGATTCCTGAACCAACTGTTCTACCACCTTCACGAATAGCAAATCTTAATCCTTTTTCTATAGCTATAGGTGTGATTAATTCTATAGTCATAGCTACGTTATCTCCTGGCATTACCATTTCTACACCTGCAGGTAATTCGATAACACCTGTAACGTCTGTTGTTCTGAAATAGAATTGTGGTCTATATCCGTTGAAGAATGGAGTATGTCTTCCACCTTCTTCTTTAGTTAAGATATAAACTTCTGATTTGAATTTTGTATGTGGATGAATTGATCCTGGTTTTGCAATAACTTGTCCTCTTTCGATATCTGTTCTTTGAATACCTCTTAAAAGAACACCTATGTTATCTCCAGCTTCAGCTTGATCTAATAGTTTTCTGAACATTTCAACACCTGTTACTACAGTTTTTGAAGATTCATCTTTTAAACCAACTATTTCAACTTCATCAGAAACCTTTACAACACCTCTTTCTACTCTACCTGTTGCAACAGTTCCTCTACCTGTGATAGAGAATACGTCTTCAACTGGCATTAAGAAATCTCCGTCTGTTGGTCTGTCTGGTGTTGGGATATAGCTATCAACTGCTGCCATTAATTCTTTCATTGGAGCATATACTTCATCATCTGGATTAGTAGATGTTGCTTCTAATACTTTTAATGAAGAACCTTTTATAATTGGAATCTCATCTCCTGGGAAATCATAGCTTGATAATAAGTCTCTAACTTCCATTTCAACTAATTCTAATAATTCTGGATCATCAACCATATCACATTTATTTAAATAAACAACTATATATTTAACACCAACTTGTCTAGCAAGTAGTATGTGCTCTCTTGTTTGAGGCATTGGTCCATCAGCTGCAGAAACAACTAATATAGCACCATCCATTTGAGCAGCACCTGTAATCATGTTCTTTACATAGTCTGCGTGACCTGGACAGTCAACGTGTGCATAGTGTCTGTTTTCTGTTTCATATTCAACGTGAGCTGTGTTGATTGTGATTCCTCTAGCTTTTTCTTCTGGAGCTCCATCGATTTGATCGTAAGCTGTATATTGAGCTTTACCTAATAATCCTAAATATTTTGTAATAGCGGCTGTTGTTGTTGTTTTTCCGTGGTCAACGTGACCAATTGTACCGATATTAACGTGTGGTTTTGTTCTTTCAAATTTAGCTTTTGCCATTTTTGAATTCCTCCTTTAATATTTTTATATTTTATATTTTTTAAATTTTAAATCTTTTTTATAAAACACCTGTATTGTATACTATTTATTTTGTTTTTGCAAGTGATTTTATAAAATTCATAATATAACATCTCTATATAGTATTTTTATGCGGGCGACCAATGGTCGCCCCTATATTTTTGTTTTGCAAATAATCAATATCATAAAATTAAATTTAATCTTCTTTTTTACCTCTTGATGCAACAATTGTTTCTAATACTGATTTTGGAACTTCTTCATAGTGAGATGGTTCCATTGAATATGTTCCTCTACCTTGTGTTTTAGAACGTAAGTCTGTTGCATAACCAAACATTTCTGATAATGGAATGAAAGCTCTAACTATTTTATTACCAGCTCTATCTTCCATACCTTCCATTCTTCCACGTCTAGAGTTAACATCTCCAATAACATCTCCCATGTATTCTTCTGGAACTGTTATTTCAACTCTCATTATTGGTTCTAGAATAACTGATTTACCTTTTCTACAACCCTCTTTGAAAGCCATAGATCCTGCAATCTTAAATGCCATTTCTGAAGAATCGACTTCATGGTAAGAACCATCTACTAGAGTAGCTTTGAAGTCAATAACTGGATATCCAGCAAGAACACCAGATTCTGCAGCTTCACGAATTCCATCTTCGATTGGTTTAATGTATTCTTTAGGAACAACACCACCAACGATTTTACTTTCAAATTCGATTCCTTTACCTGGCTCTAATGGTTCCATTTCTAACCAAACATGTCCATATTGTCCACGTCCACCAGATTGACGAATGAATTTTCCTTCTACTTTTACAGCATTTCTAATTGTTTCTTTATAAGCAACTTGTGGCTTACCAACATTTGCTTCAACTTTGAATTCTCTCTTTAATCTATCAACAATGATATCTAGGTGTAATTCACCCATACCAGCGATAACTGTTTGACCAGTTTCATGGTTTGTATAAGTTTTGAAAGTTGGATCTTCTTCAGCAAGTTTTGCAAGTGCTATACCCATTTTTTCTTGAGCGACCTTATCTTTAGGCTCGATAGCTATATCGATAACTGGCTCTGGGAATTCCATTGATTCTAATATAACTGGGTGATTCATATCACATAAAGTATCACCTGTTGTTACTTCTTTTAAACCAACAGCTGCTGCGATATCTCCAGCATATACTTTTTCAATATCTTCTCTGTGGTTAGCATGCATTTGAAGAATTCTACCAATTCTTTCTTTTTTATCTTTGTTTGCATTTAAAACAGTTGATCCAGCAGTTAAAGTTCCTGAATAAACTCTGAAGAAACATAATTTTCCAACGAATGGATCTGTAGCAATTTTGAAAGCTAATGCTGCAAATGGTTCGTCATCTCCTGTTACTCTTTCTGTTTCTTCTCCATTTTCATCAACACCTTTTATATGTGGTATATCAAGTGGTGATGGCATATATTCAATAATGTTATTTAATAACTCTTGAACACCTTTATTTTTATATGATGAACCACAGCATACTGGAACTATGCTATTTGCTATTGTTCCTTTACGGATTGCTGCTTTGATTTCATTTTCAGAAAGTTCTTCACCTTCTAAGTATTTCATCATTAATTCATCATCTTGTTCACATGCAGACTCAATCATTTTTGCTCTATATTCTTCTGCTTGTGCTTTCATATCTTCTGGTATATCTGTTTCTTCGATTTCTTTTCCTAAATCATCTTTATGGATGAAAGCTCTCATTTTTATTAAATCAACTATACCAACAAAAGTATCTTCAGCTCCTATTGGTAATTGAACTGGAACTGCGTTAGCATTTAATCTTGTTCTAACTTGCTCAACACAGTTTAAGAAATTTGCTCCAGTGATATCCATTTTATTAACATATATCATTCTTGGAACATGATATTTATCAGCTTGTCTCCAAACTGTTTCAGATTGTGGCTGAACTCCACCTTTAGCACATAATACAGTTACAGATCCATCTAATACTCTTAAAGATCTTTCAACTTCAACTGTAAAGTCAACGTGTCCAGGAGTGTCAATAATATTAATTCTATGATTTAACCATTGACATGTTGTAGCAGCAGAAGTAATTGTAATACCTCTTTCTTGTTCTTGTTCCATCCAGTCCATTGTTGCAGCACCTTCATGAACTTCTCCTATTTTGTGAGTTTTTCCTGTATAGAAAAGAATTCTTTCAGTAGTAGTAGTTTTTCCTGCATCTATATGAGCCATAATTCCTATATTTCTTGTTCTTTCTAATGAAACTTTTCTGTCTGACACGATTAGTATCCTCCTTTTCATTTTATCTTAGTGAATAATTAATAGTGAATATTTAATATTCATTATTAATTATTCATTTTTGTTTTATATTACCATTTATAATTCTATTAGCTGTTTGAGCCTTTGGCGAATTACAGCTAGTTGATGACGGTAACATTGTATATACTCTTTAATTTTACCACTTATAGTGTGCAAATGCTTTATTAGCTTCTGCCATTCTATGTGTATCTTCTTTCTTCTTAAATGCTCCACCATTTTCATTTATAGCATCAATAATTTCTCCTGCTAATTTTTCTGCCATTGTTTTTTCATGTCTTTTTCTAGCATAAATAACTAACCATCTTAAACCTAAAGTTTGTCTTCTTTCTGGTCTAATTTCTAGTGGAACTTGGTATGTCGCTCCACCTACTCTTCTTGCTTTAACTTCAAGAACAGGCATAATGTTATTTAGTGCTTTTTCAAATACTTCTAATGGATCAGCTTGCTCTTTTTCTTTTATGATATCGAATGCATCATAAACTATTTTTTGAGCAACTGATTTTTTACCATCTAACATTATATTGTTAACTAATTTTGTAACAATTTTACTATTATATATTGGATCTGGTAAAACATCTCTTTTTGCAATATATCCTTTTCTTGGCACTTTTTCTTCCCTCCTTAAATTTTTTTGATACTTATAACCTAAAGTATCAAAGGTACTCTGAAAAACCTATAGTTTTCCCGTAAGTGCTATAATCTATTATTAATTTAAGTCCCTTAAATTAGTAAGTTATAGACACCGTCTTAATTTTTAAAAATAAAATTTTATTATTTATTTTTAACTAGTAATTTCTAATTATAAACAAGTATATTCTAAAATTATTCATCATTTATAATCAGAACTGGTATTGGAAATTAGAAGCAAGTATAACAAGGCAACCGAAGTAAAATACCAGAGGCGTACTGGCGTACGTCGAGGATATTTTATCTGAAGGTTAACGCAGTTAGACGTCGCTTATAATTTTCAAGACCTATTTTTTAGGACGCTTAGCTCCATACTTAGAACGAGCTTGCATTCTATCCTTAACTCCGGCTGTATCAAGTGTTCCTCTGATTATATGGTATCTAACACCTGGTAAGTCTTTTACTCTTCCACCTCTAATTAAAACGACACTGTGTTCTTGTAAGTTATGTCCTATACCTGGGATATAAGATGTAACTTCGTATCCATTAGAAAGTCTAACTCTGGCAACTTTTCTTAAAGCTGAGTTTGGTTTCTTTGGAGTAACAGTTTTAACTACAGTACATACACCTCTTTTTTGTGGTGCTCTGTTGTCTGTTTGTCTGTTTTTCTTAGAGTTAAATCCTTTTTGAAGAGCTGGTGCAGTTGATTTTGTAACTGCTGTTTGTCTTCCTTTTCTTACTAATTGATTAATTGTTGGCACTTAAATTTCACCTCCTAAAATAAACAAAAATTACCGCTAGTGGTAAATTCCACTAGCGGTGTATATTTTATCATAAATATGCTTTTTCGTCAATAGTTTGTAATGTGTTTTTTAGTCATCAAACTCTTGCATCACTCCTTGTTCTGTTTCTTGTTCACTGTCACCTTTTTCGCTTGCACTTTTAGCAGCTGCTTCATGATCAATATCAAAATGTTCAAAGATATCGCCTGAGCCTTTCTCTTTATCTGGTGTAGTATTTGGTTTACTATCTTTTTCATCATTTGCTCTTGCTTTTTCTGCTTCAAGCATCTCCATTACACAATTATAAATTTCTGCATCAATCATGCCATGTTCAAAATACCATTTAGCTGTTTCTGTTCTTTCATCTAAATCTTTTGATAGGCATTCAAATGTCCACATCCAACCTAATGCGTTTTGTTTTATTTCTTCCTTATCTTTTTCCTTATCTTTTTCTTTATCTTCTTCTTTATCTTCTTCCTTATCTTTTTCCTTATCTTTTTCCTTATCTTTTTCTTTATCTTCTTCTTTATCTTCTTCCTTATCTTTTTCCTTATCTTTTTCCTTATCTTTTTCTTTATCTTCTTCTTTATCTTCTTTATCTTCTTCCTTATCTTCTTCTTCTTTTTCTTCTTCCTTTAATTCATATATATCTCTAAGATCCAACTTATCTATAAGTGTTGAACTTTGTTTTTCAGTTATTATGCCGTCTTCCTCTAGTTTTAAAATTGCTTCTAACTGTTCTTCAGGGTCTTCTATTTCCTTTATTGCTTTTATTTTATCTTTTATATCTTTTTTCTTCGCTTTTTCCGCTTCTTTTTTCTTAGTACTTTCAGCTTTTTTATCTTCTTTTTGTTTTTTTCTGTCTGCCTTTTGTTGTTCTTTTAAATCTAATCTTCTTACTAAGAATTTTGCATTTTTTCCTGAAATTTTTCCATCTTTTAATAATTCTTGCAATGCTTTATATTGTTCTTCCTTAGATGTTGCTAGTGTTATATCTTCAATAACCGCTTCTAACTTTTCAGCTCTTTTGTCATCTATTAACTTTTTAACATCTCTTCCTAACTCTCCAACACTTTTTTCTGTAGTAATTTCTATAAATCTATCATATTTTTTATGTTCTAATCTATAATCTGATTTATAGCCTTTAATTCTCTTCTTTCCAAGATTTTTTGCAATTCCAGTCATATATTTTTGAGTTCTCTTATTTTCTGCTTTTTTTCTATCTGTCATATCATATTGTACAGACATTCTTCTTTTAGTATCTTTTGATTTAACAATAGTTTCATTATATCTAGTTTCATTTATTTTCATATCACTTCCTAAAGCTTGATCCATTTGAGCCATAACTGCTAAAACAACTGGATCTTTTCTTTTTGAAAGTCCAATAGGATTCTTCATCAACATCTCTGCTTTACCTGCTACGGAACTTTCCTTAAATTCTTTTTGGGTTGCTTTTTTCTGTTGTTTTCTAAACTTTTTTAATCCACTTTGCGTCAAGTCTGTTTCTTTTAATCCTATTTTCTTTAAATCTTCTTCGTTGTTAATATCAATCGTAACTTTTTCTCCACTTACTGTCTCAAAAACATATTTTCCTTCTTTTGCATCAGCTCTTACATTTTTTACAATTGAATCACATGGATTTTTATATTTTGAAATTTTTGCATCATAAGAACCTTTTAATTTTTTCATCTTTTCTATTTCTTCAGCTGTTATTCCATCCTTTTCAAACTCCTTAAAAAGGTCATAAAGATGCTTTGTTGCTTCAACTAATTTTTTATGATCTGCTATCAAAGTTTCAGTTTTTGATGCATCTGTTTTTCTACAAAGTTTTTTTAGTTCTTTATGCTCATTTACAACTTTTGCATATAAATCTTTAACTTCTTCCATAAGTTTATCATATTCATCTTTTTCTTTTTCTTCTTCTTTCTCTTCATCTGATTTCTTTTCGTCTGGTTTCTTTTCATCTGGTTTCTTTTCGTCTGGTTTCTTTTCATCTGGTTTCTTTTCGTCTGGTTTCTTTTCATCTGGTTTCTTTTCATCCGGTTTCTTTTCATCTGGTTTCTTTTCATCTGGTTTCTTTTCATCTGGTTTCTTTTCATCTGGTTTCTTTTCATCTGG
>CANPVP010000009.1 GCA_947581825.1 uncultured Clostridia bacterium
TAAAAATTTGATAGAAAAAAGGAGCATTATACGTTTTGTATAATTGCTCCCATGATTTTAATATATTAGTTAATTAGCAATTTGTCAATAAAAATTCATCTGCAAAATTCGACATTATAAGAATTTTCTATGTTTTTTCGTAGTGAGCTTGTGTGGGGACCGACGAGTTAGAAAATATGAAAGAAATGTATCTTCAGATGCATTTCTTTTTATAGTTTCTAAGAAGTTGGGACGAGCAAGAAAAAAGCATAGAAAATTCAGGATAATTATTTTAACATCTCTACAAAAAACTGGCGACCAGTGGTCGCCCCTACGTTTGTACAATGCGTTCTCATTGCAATTAATATTTAATAATTAATAATGAATAATATATAATTTTTTTACATTAATTATTCATCATTCACTATTCATTATTCATTAAACAAAAAAACGGACGATCATTAATCGTCCGTTTTTGGTTTTAGTTTAGAATAAGTTTTTTGCTTTTCTCTTGTATATTACTGCTAATACTATAAATACTGTTCCTGCTATTAATGCAACATAGCCTTTATCTCCTGTTTTTGGTAAGTTACTTTTTTCTGTTGTTGTTGTATCTTTTGTAGTATTGTTTTTGCTACTACTAGCAGATGTTTTATTTGTTGAACTTAAGCTACTATTATATGTAGTTGTACTTGTTTTGTTTGTTGTACTACCACTTGTTTTATTTGTTGTGCTTCCACTTGCAGTTGTGTTATTTCTTGATGCTTCATCTCTTGAAGATAATGAATTTGATGATGAACCTGCTTTTACTGTTACTGCAATATTTTTATCTCCTTTTACATTAGTTCCTTCGTATGTTTGTTGTCCAACTGTAATAAAAGTTGCATCTGACATTTTGAAAACTCCAGTTTTATCTTCGTTTACAGTTTTTGCTTTAAATTTCATTTCAAATGTTTTTACACCTTTTGAATTAGCATTCATATCTGTGTACATCCAAGCAACTTCCCCTTCTCCCTTTGGTGCATAAACTGATGCAGATAGATTTGTTTGTGTTGCTCCTACGAATTCAAATAATGATTTATCATATGTTATATGTGAATTAGCTAATGTTGTTGCTTCATCTACTGTTACTTTTACAGTAAATGTTTCTCCTGATTTTACTGTTGTTGGTGTTCCAGAAAAGTTTGCTGTATATGCCTCTACACCTGCTGAAAATGCTAATAAATATACTATTACTAATAAGGTTATTTTCAAAAATCTTTTCATTTGTTTTCCTCCTTAAATTATCTTAGTTAAATTATAGTATTAAATTTTTTCATATTCAACCTTTTTTCCCTAAATAACTTAAATGTCATGTTTCAGAAATTTCGACGTCATACTGCTGTAATATTTTATTTTTTATCCTACGGAATTTTTTCTAAAAGAAAAGACCCTTTCGGGTCTTTTCTCTTTATAACTTTTTATAGATTGTTGTCGATTTCTTTTAAAATTACATCATGTGCACTACCTTCTTTTATACTTACATTAGAAACTAGTGTTACTCTTGCTTTGTCATGTAATTCTTGTAAGTTTATTGCACCACAATTGCACATTGTTGATTTTATTTTATGAACTGTAATATCTAGGTTATCTTTTAATGGTCCTGCATATGGTATATATGAATCAACACCTTCTTCAAATGATAATTTTTCTTTATCTTCACCTAAATCATATCTTTGCCAGTTCTTTGCACGGTTTGAACCTTCACCCCAATATTCTTTAACATAGTTATTTCCCATTTTTACAACTCTTGTTGGGCTTTCTTCAAATCTTGCGAAATATCTTCCCATCATTACAAAGTCTGCTCCTAATGCTAATGCTAATGTAATATGATAGTCGTGTACAATTCCTCCATCTGAGCATACAGGAATATATATTCCTGTTTCTTCAAAATATTTGTTTCTTTCTTCTACTACATCTATTAGAGCACTTGCCTGTCCACGTCCGATTCCTTTTTGTTCACGAGTGATACATATAGATCCTCCACCAACACCAACTTTGATGAAGTCTGCTCCGGCTTCAGCTAAGTATCTAAATCCTTCTCTATCTACTACATTTCCAGCTCCAACTTTTACTTTGTCTCCATATTTTTCTCTAATGAATGCTATTGTATTTTTTTGCCATACTGAATATCCATCAGAAGAATCTATACAAAGTAAGTCTACTCCAGCATCTACTAATGCAGGAACTCTTTGTTCATAATCTCTTGTATTAATTCCAGCTCCTACTATATATCTCTTATTTTCATCTAATAATGAATTTGGATTATTTTTTCTTTCTTCATAATCTTTTCTGAATACCAAATATTTTAGATTACCTTCTTCTGTTAATATTGGTAAACAGTTTATTTTATGTTCCCAGATTATATCGTTTGCTTCTGCAAGTGTTATTCCTTTTTTAGCTGTTATAGTTTTTTCAGCTTTTGTCATGAAATTATCGATTGGTTCATCTTGATTGTCTCTTGTTAGTCTATAATCTTTATCTGTAACTATTCCTAAAAATTTTCCATTTGCTGTTCCATCTTCAGTAATTATTACTGTAGAATGTCCTGTTTTTTTAACTAATGCTAATACTTCTTTTAATGGTGTTCCTGATTTTACATTAGAATCACTAATAACAAAACCTGCTTTATGTTTTTTTACTCTATATACCATTTGTGCTTGTTCTTCTATTGGTTGAGATCCATATATAAATGCAACTCCACCTTCTCTAGCTAAAGCAATTCCCATTTTTTCTCCAGAAACTGATTGCATTATTGCTGATACAAAAGGTATGTTGGCTGAATATTTTGGTTCTTCTCCTTTTTTAAATTTTACAAGTGGTGTTTTTAATGATACATTTGTTGGAATGCATCTTTCATCTGTTAAGTTTGGTAATAACAAAAATTCGCTAAAAGTTCTTGAAATGTCCTTTAGAATTTGTGCCATTTTTATTCCTCCTTTTTATATTTTTATATTATTTTATTTATTGGCATTAACTAAATTCATTGTATCTCTAGCAATTACTAGTTCTTCATTAGTTGGAATTACATATGCTTTTATTTTTGAATCTGGAGTTGATATTTCTATTTCTTCTCCTCTTTTTTTATTTATTTCTGTGTCTATTTTTAATCCCATAAAAGCTAATTTTTCACATATTTTCTTTCTAATATTTACTTGGTTTTCTCCGATTCCTCCTGTAAATACTATTGAATCTACACCGTTTAATACTACTGCATATTTTGCAACAAATTGTGCTATTGTTGTTGTAAATAATTCTATTGCAACAACTGCTTTTTCATGTCCATTTACAGATGCTTCTTCTATTTCTCTAAAATCTGGATTTAATCCTGTTATTCCATATAATCCTGATTTTTTATTTAATATTGTATTCATTTCTTGAGCTGTTAGATTATCTTTTTCCATTATATATGTAACTACTGATGGATCTAAATCTCCACTTCTAGTTACCATTGCAATTCCTCCAAGTGGTGATAGTCCCATACTTGTATCTACAGATTTTCCTCCATCAACTGCACATATGCTTGCTCCTTGTCCTAAGTGGCAAGTTATTATTTTTGTTTCTTCTATTGGTTTATTTAATTTTTGTGCAGCTATTTTTGAAACAAATTGATGTGATGTTCCGTGTGCACCGTATTTACGAACTCTTAATCTTGTATAGTAATCTTCTGGTATTGGATATGTATAATTTGCCTTTGGCATTGTTTGATGAAATGCTGTATCGAATACTGCTGACATTGGCTTTCCTGGCATTGCTTTTTTGCAAGCATTTATTCCTAATATTGCAGCAGGATTATGTAATGGTGCAAGTGTTGCACAATCTTGTATTTGTTCGATTACTTTGTCTGTAACTAAAACAGATTTATCAAAGATTTCTCCTCCATGTACTATTCTATGTCCTATTGCATCTATTTCATCAAGAGATTTTATTACTCCATAGTCTTTATGTAATAATTGGTCTAATATGATTTTTAATGCTTGTTCATGGTTTTCTACGCCTTCATTTGTTACATATTTTTCGTTTCCTACTTTATGTGTTAGAAAAGCTTCTTTTTCTCCTATTCTTTCAAAGTTTCCTTTTGCTATAACTTCTTCATTTGTCATATCTATTAATTGATATTTTAATGAAGAACTTCCACAGTTTACTACTAAGATTTTCATTTTCTTTCTCCTTTTAATTTTAATTTTAATTAACATCTCTACGGGTTTTGGGTTGGGCGGGCGACCACTGGTCGCCCCTACAGATGTACAATGCAAATATTAGTTATCTTGCTCCTGTGCTTGTACTGCTGTTATTGCGACAACTCCAACTATATCTTGGCTTGAGCATCCTCTTGATAAATCATTTACTGGTTTTGCTATTCCTTGACAAAGTGGTCCATATGCTTCTGCTTTAGCTAATCTTTGAGTCAGTTTATATCCAATATTTCCTGCATTTAAATCTGGGAATATCAATGTATTTGCTTTACCTGCTATTTTACTATCTGGTGCTTTTGATTTTCCAACTTCTGGAACAATTGCAGCATCTAATTGTAATTCTCCATCTACAGCTATTTTTGGTGCTTTTTCTTTTACTAGTCTTGTTGCTTCTATTACTTTTTCTGTACTTTCTGATTTTGCACTACCATATGTTGAATATGATAACATTGCTACTTTTGCTTCTTCACCAATTAATTGTTTATAACTCTTTGCAGATGATATTGCAATTTCTGATAAAGCTTCACTATCTGGATTTTCATTTAAACCACAATCTCCAAATACAAATACACCATTATCTCCAAACTCACAGTTTGGAACTACCATAACAAAAAAAGCTGAGACTAACTTTGTATTTGGTGCTGTTTTCAATATTTGAAGCGCTGGTCTTAATGTATCTGATGTAGAGTGAATAGCGCCTGATACTAATCCATCTGCATCTCCTGACTTAACCATCATCATTCCATAATATACTGAATCCAATATTAGTTCTCTAGCTTTTTCAATTGTCATTCCTTTAGCTTTTCTTAATTCATAGAATAAATTTACATATTCTTCATATTTTTCTGATTTTTTAGGATCAACTATAATAGCTTTTTCTATATTTAAGTTATTTTCGTTTGCTTTATGTAAAATTTCTTCTTTATTTCCAATTAAAATAATTTTAGCGAATTCTTCCTTCAAAACAATACTTGCTGCCTCAAGAGTTCTTATATCTGTAGCTTCTGGCAATACGATTGTTTTTATGTTAGACTTCGCTCTCATTTTTATATTCTCAATAAATGACATTTTTTCTCCTCCCATTAATAATTATTTCATCTATTATATAGCAAACGAAAAAAAAATACAACCTTTTTTGTTGTATTTTTTTACATTAATTGTTAATTATTCACTATTCATTATTTATTATTCATTACATTTAAATTAACATCTCTACAATTCTGGTGCAGTCGGGTCGTCGGTGCTGAGGCTGTTAAGGCTTTGCCTGTTACAGCCTCAGTATGCCTGCTGGACGCCGCCCCCTACAGATATTCCATATATTATAGTGTCTCATATAATTTTCTATGTTTTTTCGTAGCGAGCTTGTGTGGGGACCGACTAGTTAGAAACAGTTAAGAAAATATCGAAGCAATCGCTAGCGAAATTGCGAGAATATTTTCTATACGGTTTCTACTAGTTGGGACGAGCGAGAAAAAAGCATAGAAAATTTGAGATAATTATATTAACATCTCTACAATATAAAACAGGCGACCACTGGTCGCCCCTACACATATGCAATGCATTTGCATTGCAATGAATATTTCATAATTAATAATTAATAATATATAATTTTTTTACATCTATTATTCACTCTTCATTATTCATTAAAATTATACTATCATTGTTCCGATTCCTTTATCACTTAATAATTCGTATATAATCGTGTTTCTTTTTGATCCGTTTAAGATGTGCGTTCTTTCTACTCCATTTTCTAAACATCTAATGCATGCTTCTACTTTTGGAATCATTCCATCTACTATTGTTCCATCATTAATTAGCTCTTGTATCTTTTCTTTTTTTATAAGAGATATAACATTGCCTTTTTTGTCAATTATCCCATCTATATTTGTAAGTAATAGAATTTTCTTTGCTTTTAGTTTTATTGCTATTTCAGCAGCTATTGTATCAGCATTTACATCATTATATAAATTTCCATCACAGTCTACTCCTATAGGAGATATTACTGGTATATAGTCATTATCTATTAAATTAAGAATTGATTTTTTATCTATTGACTTAAGTTCTTGAATTCCATTTGAATCTTTTTTGCTTTTTTTGTATTTTATCGCATTATTATCATTTCCAGACATTCCAATTGCTTTGCAATATTGTAGCTCCAATAGTTTTACAATTTCTGCATTTGTTTCTCCAAGTACTTCTTGTTCAGGTGTTTTTTCATATACCACTTTTAGTTTTCCATCAAATTCTTCTTCTATTTCTTTTTTCTTTATTTCTTCTTCAATATGAACTCCGCCACCATGAACTACTACAACTTTTATTCCTAACATTTTTAGCAATACTATTTGTTTTATTACATTCTCTCTTTGCACTTTATCAATCATGGCATTTCCACCATATTTTAATACCATAATTTTTCCTACAAATTGCCTTATATGTGGAATTGCTTCTACTAGAATATCTGCTTTAGTGCATACATCAATATTTTCATCACTTTTTGGTTTTGTTAAATTCTTTTTATATAATTTTGCTCCATCTCTTAAATATATTCCAGGATTATCTTTTTCTATTTTCCATCCATTTTTTTCGTAAAATCTATGAGCACTTCCTAATTCATCCCCTGTTGTTAGATATATTCTTTTTACTCCTTTTGCAATTATTATTTCTTCCAGTTTAGAATATAATAAATATCCTATTTTTCTATTTCTGTAATCTTTATCTACATAGAATCTTTTTAGTATAGGAAATCCATTTTCTGTTGTTACAGCTATTGTACCAACGATTTTCTTATTTTCCATATCATATGCAAATAGTAATTCTCCACCTTTAGATATATAGTTTTCTTCTATATTACTCAAGTCTTCTGTTATTTTGGAAAAGATTTTTCTATCCATGACATCTAGCTCTTTCTCCATATTACTTACTATAAATTCCTTTATTTCCTTTTGCATTACTTGATTATAATTTACTACTTTTATCATGAAAGCCCCTTTCCAATAACTTATATGGTTATTAATTCATTTGTACTGCTCCAACAATACTATTTATATCATTAATATTATGTCTTTGCATATAATTTTCTATACCTTCAATTGTTTTTATACTTGCTGTTGGATCTATAAAATTTCCAGCTCCTATAGATATTGCTTTAGCACCTGCTAGCATAAATTCTATTGCATCATCACCATTCATAATTCCGCCTAAGCCCATAACTGGAATTTTTACTGCATTTGCAATTTGATATACCATTCTAACAGCAACTGGTTTTATTGCAGGACCTGATAGACCTCCTGTATTATTAGCTAATACTGGTCTTCTTTTTTCTATATCTATTTTCATTGCTAATAATGTGTTTATTGCAGATATTGCATCTGCTCCTGCATCTTCTGCACCTCTTGCTATCATTGCGATATCTGTTACGTTTGGTGTAAGTTTTACGATTAATGGTTTATCCAAAACCTTTCTAACAGCCGCTGTAACATCTTTTACCCCTTCATAGCTTGTACCACATGCCATACAACCTGCCTTAACATTTGGGCATGATAAATTTAGTTCAACTCCATCTATATCAAGTGTATTTGCAATTTTACATACTTCAACATATTCTTCTAAACAAGATGCTCCTACATTTAATATAATTTTTGTGTCAAATTGTCTTAACCATGGTAAATCGTTATCTCTAAAATATTCTATTCCTGGATTTTGAAGTCCTATACTATTTAGCATACCTGCTGCAGTTTCGCATACTCTAGCTGGTTTATTTCCTAATTTAGGTTTTAAAAAAGTTCCTTTTGTTATTATTGCTCCTAATTTATTTAAATCTATAAATTCACTAAATTCACGTCCATATCCAAATGTTCCTGAAGCCACTGTTACTGGATTTTTCATTTTAATTCCTGCAAAATCTACTTCTGTATTTATCATATTAAAGTTCACCCTTTCTTTAATTTTTAGAACATTAATTATCAAAGATGATTAATTTATTTTTAAATTTCTACTATATTTGCATCAAAAACAGGTCCTTCTCTACAAACTCTTTTGAAAGTATCTTCTGTTTCTGTTTTATATTTTACAGCACATCCTATGCATACTCCCATTCCACATCCCATTCTTTCTTCTAAAGAAAGTTGACAAGGAATATTTTTTTCTTTTGCTAGTGCTTGTACTGCTTTAAGCATTGGAAGTGGTCCACATGCATAAATACAATCAACTGGATTTTTAGATATGTCATCTTTTAAGAAATTTATTGCAAATCCGTTCTCTCCATAGCTTCCATCATCTGTAGCTAGTGTGAAATTATTTGCTACTTCTTTATATTCATTTTCTAATATAACAAAATCCTTATTTCTAAATCCTAAGTACATGTTTACAGTTTTTCCTGATTCTTTTACTTGTTTTGCAAGTTCGTATAATGGGAATATTCCTATACCTCCACCTATAATTGCTATTTTCTCATAACCATTTGTATTAAAAGTTCCTTCTCCTAGTGGTCCAATTATGTCTATTAATTCTCCTTCTTTTCTTTCTGATAATAGTTCTGTTCCTTTTCCTTTTACTTGGAAAATAAATTCTATTATTCCTTCATCTTTTTTTACATTGTGAATACTTATTGGTCTTCTTAAAAATGGTTCTATGCTGTCTGTTACTCTAATTTCTAAAAACTGTCCTGGTTTTGCCTGATTTGCCATTTTGTCTGATTTTACACTATATTTGTATATATCAGATTTTATCTGTTCTTTTTTTACTAGTTCAACTTTTTCTACAATAGCCATAATAAAAATCTTCCTTTCTCTTAAATATAGTGTGAAAAATGAGCATATATTTCTTATGCTATTCTTCACACTTTTTTATATTGTAGGAATTTTCTCTTTCAAAGAAAGAGAAAAGCTCCGTACAAGATATTTATGCGAATGTTACAAATTCTTAATAACTTTGTTATTTAGAATTTGTTAATCCGTTCTTTTATAAATTATATAAATTATTTTCTATACAATCCTTTGCTCTTGCTGCTGTTTTTGCATCCGATTTTAGAGCTTCTTCTAAAAACTCTGGATGGTCTATTAAAAATTTTCTCATTGTTTCATCTGGATTTTGTTTATATTCATTTAACATTTGATATTGTGTATTATTTATTACATTTAATTTTAGTGCTTGATCAAATAAACTTCCATCTAATTTAATTAAAGAATATGATTTTATTCCTATACCATTTAAAATTTCTTCTCCACCTTGTACTCTGTCTACAACTGAGATTGACCAGTTTATTTTTCCATTTGAATTTTCAATTGCTGGTGCCCATCTTTTTGTGTATGATGATGCTGTTGTTATAAGATCTGCAATATGTAAACATTTTTTTCCGTCTAGGTTTTCTATCATTTCATTTGATGTGAAGTCATAGTTACTTTTTGCCAAAGTTAAATCTTTCCATATTGTTATATGAGGCTTTTTCAATAAATATGCTATAATATTTGAAAAGAACCAGTCTCTTCTTTCTCCTCCAGAAATATAGTCTACTTCATCTAGATTTATTTTGTTTTTAATTTCATTTACTATTTCATCTATTGTATATTTATAAATTGAGTTTTCATCGTATTGTTTTTTTACTTTTTCAAATACTTTTGTTGGAAGTCCTTGCTTATCAGTTAGATTTTCATTTATAAAATCTAATAATTCTGTTGCATCTTTTTCACTGCCATATAAGAATTGTGTATTAATATAAAAAGGTCCTATTTTTCCTGATGTATACCAAAAAGGTTTATTATTTGGGCATACACGAAAAGCTGTTGTTTCAAACAAATACTTAACTAAATCATTCATAAAAAAATCCTCCTCATATTTCTGGTATTATATATCATATTGTTTTACATTTTTGTACATTTTTCTTATTATATACAAATAACATTTGAAAGTCAAGATAACTATAAAAAACATCTCTACATTCATTATTCAATAAATCTATATTAACATCTCTACTGTTTTTGTTTTACGGGCGACCAATGTTTTCACATTTCTTATATAAAACTCTTTGCCACTAAGGTTAAAATGTATGCTCCGACACCACATATTGGAAATGTCCATATCCATGCTTTTATTATTCCTACTATTTCTCTTTTATCTATTTTTTTCTTATAGCTTTTTCCTACACCTATTATAGACACTGTTTTTGCATGTGTTGTACTTACTGGGATTCCATTAATACTTGCTACAAGTAACGTTAATACTGTTGTTAAGTCAGAAAATAATGCTTCTTCTTTATTTAACTCTACCATATCACTTCCAACTTTTTCTACTATTTTCTTTCCGCCAAAAGATGCTCCTATATACATTATTATTGCTACAAACAATATTGTCCATATATAATTTATTGGATTAATATTTATTGGTACTTGCTGATTTTTTAATATACTTATAAATATTATTAGTATTCCTATAAATTTTTGACCATCTTGTGCACCATGCATAAATGACATACCACATGCCGATATTATTTGTGCTTTTTCTACATTTTTTTCTGATACTTTTCTTAATATATTCTTTAGCATCTTACTAGTTAAATAACTAATAATAAAAGTTCCTGCTATTGACCATATAAGTCCTATTATTACATTTTTCCATTCTGTTAAATTGACAGCTTCTATTCCATATATTGCTAAAGCACTTCCTGTTAGCCCTGCAACCAATCCATGAGTTTCACTTGTTGGATTTCCAAAACGCAAAGCTACTAAAGCAAATATTACTACAGTTAATATTGCTGATGTCAGTCCCATCATTCCAATTATGCCATCATCTAACCTAACCATTGAGCTAATACAATTTGCCACTGATATATTAACAATACTCATAACTACTATTCCAATAAAATTGAAAATTGCACTAAGTTTAGCTGCCTTTTTAAATTCCATAACTTTTGTTCCAACTAGTGTACAAATTGCATTGGGAGCATCTGTTATTGCATTTGTAAAAATAAGCAATGTTATAGTTATAATAGAAAAAATATACAGCATTTTTCCTCCCTCAATTAATATATATGTATTTATAATAATAGGAATCTTCTCTTTTGAAAGAAAAAATTCCTACTATCATTTTTATTAAAAGATGATAAGTTCCTAATATCTTTTCACACTAGAACTTATCATTCTTCTTTTATATATTATACTCTTGATTATTATAATTATTCCTTTACTATATTATTACATTCTTTCTGGCATTTCTATTCCTAATAAATTCATTCCTACTTTTAAAACATTGCCTACTGCATATGTTAAAAGCAGCCTTGCATCAGTATTTTTTTTATCTTCAGAGATTATTTTATTAGAATCATAGAAACTACTATAACTTTGTGCAAGATCTATTAAATATCTTGCTAAAATTGATGTTTCATTTTTATTTGCTGTTGATACTACAATATCACTAAATTGATATAACAATTTAAAAACATTTAATGCTTCTTTATTATTTAATATAGAAAAATCAACATCTTCTATTTTTGGCATATATCCTGCTTTTTCTAATACACTTTTTGTTCTTACATATATGTATTGAATATATGGACCAGTTTCTCCGTTAAAATTAAGCATTATATTCCAATCAAACACTACATCCTTTATTATTGTTGTAGATAAATTATTAAATATAACAGCACCAATACCTATCTTTTTAGCAATTTCCTCTTTGTTTTCCAAACTTGGATTTTTAGCTTCTATTATTTCTCTTACTTTATCTATAGCCTCGTTTAATAAATCTTGTACTTTTATAATAGTTCCTTCTCTTGTAGACATTTTCCCTGTTGCTAACCTTACCATTCCATATGGTATATGAATTAAATTATTGGTTTTTTCTTCTCCTATTCCCAATAGTTTTGCCACTTCAAAAATTTGTTTAAAGTGTAAATTTTGTTCATATGCTGTTACATATATTGCTTTTGCAAAATCATATGTTCTTGCCCTATATAGAATTGCTGCTAAATCTCTCGTAGCATAAATGCTTGCTCCATTTGATTTGCATATTATACAAGGAGGCATTCCTTTATCTTCTAAATCGATTACTTTAGCCCCTTCTGATTCCACTAATTTTCCTGTTGCTTCTAATTTTTCTATAACTTCTCCCATTTTATCTATATAGAAAGATTCTCCATTCCAAGAATCAAACTTTGTTCCTAACATATCATATATCTTATTGAATTCTTTTATACTAACTTCTCTAAATTTTACCCAAAGCTCATGGCAATACTCATCACCTTCTTCAAGCTTTTTAAAGTTTTCTCTACATCTCTCTAAAACATTTTCATCTTCTTTACATAGCTCATTTATTCTTACATATATTTTCATAAGTTCTTCTATTGGATTTGAATCTATATCATATTCGTTTCCCCACAATTTGTATCCCTCAATTAATTTCCCAAATTGTGTACCATAATCTCCTAAGTGATTTATTCCAACTGAATGATAACCTATAAAATTATATATATTATATAAAGCTTGTCCTATAACTGTAGTACGTAAATGTCCTATATGAAATGGTTTTGCTATGTTTGGTGATGAATAATCTATTACTACATTTCTTCCATTTCCTATATTAACTTTTCCATATTCTTCTTTTTTATTATTGATTTCTTTTAAAACTTCTTCTATGAGTAGTTGATTATTTATATAAAAGTTCAAATATCCTCCTGCTACTTCAACTTTTTCTATATAGTCTTTATTTAGTTCTATTTTTTCTTTTATTTCATTTGCAATTACAGGAGGTGCTTTTCTCAATTCTTTTGCCAATCTGAAGCATGGGAACGCATAATCTCCCATATTTGAGTCTTTTGGAATTTCGATATAATTTGATAGTTCATCTGGTTCTATATTTATAACTTTTGATATACTGTCGGCAATATATTTTTTAAAATTTATCATAACTCTCCTCCTTTTTTATAATAGTATTTGTTTGTAAATTATACAACAAAATTGATATATGTGCAAGGTAAAAGAGAACGGAACTAATATTAGTTCCGTTCTCTTTTCTTTACATTACATTTTTAGATGTAAATCTTTGCAAAACTTAATACAAAACCTACAAGTTCATATAATGCTATTATTAGTATATATTTTTTTATAAATTGCTTATCATCATTTTCATTAAATAATTTTTTAAATCCAAAGTATAGTAATACAACTGTTAATGTAGATAATATACTTGCAATTGGACTTGTTAATTTGCTTATATCTAAAGAAATTAGAGTTAAAAGACTAATTACTCTACCTGCAATAACTGGTAAATATGCTATTGTTACAACAGATATTACTTCTGGTAATTGTTTTTTATTGTTTTTGTTTAATACATATGCTATTACTGAATATACAATAATTATTAATATAGGTGATATAATTGAGAATATAGTTGATTTTTCAAAAATAAAATTTTTAAACAAATATCCCAAATCTTTATCCCACTTACTTATAAATTGTATTCCACTTACTAAACTTCTCAATAATACAGTTGCTGCCCAAACAATTATTAAGAATAAAGATGTTTTGAAGAACTTATTTTCTCTATCCTCTGCTACTCTTTCAACTGTTCCTATTGGATCTTTCCACATATCCATTATAGCACCTTTTGTAGCCATAGTTTCTTCTTTAAAGTTAACATTTTTCATTGTTTCTTTTACTTGCTTTGCAGTATTAACTGTTTGTTGTTTTAATTCGTCTGCATTAACTGATTTTTTTTCATTGTTATTCTCTTCCATTTTTCTTTCTCCTTTTTATTTATTTTTATATATTATATATATTAATTTTATCTTAGTCAATAATTAATATTTAATTTATATGCTACTATTTTTATTTAATTATTAGTCGCCTTTTCTTCTAAAAACATTTTTCTCGTAATAAAATTAAATACCATTACAACAGCTGTTGCAAATATTTTAGCTAACATATAATGTATACCTATTTTTTCTGATAATCCCCAAACAATTAAGTCATTTAACATTAATCCTAACACACTAAAAAATATAAATAATATAAAACTTTTTTTCTTATCATTATTTTCACTTACATCAAATACCCATTTTGTACTTGCTATATAATTATATATTAGTGAAATTATAAAAGATAGTGTGTTTGCTAATACTATATTCAAATTTAAAATACTTTTAAAAATGAACAAAAATACAAAATCTATTAGTGTTGCTATAACTCCTACTATAAAAAACTTGACTATTTGTATTAATAACTTTTTATGCTTTTCTTTTAAATTTAATTTTATTTTATTTAATATTTTATTTATCAAAACTTCTATTTTATCATT
Organism: uncultured Clostridia bacterium; assembly: GCA_947581825.1. GTDB lineage: Bacteria > Bacillota > Clostridia > TANB77 > CAG-508 > CANPVP01. The sequence continues at coordinate 14,502 of CANPVP010000009.1, forward strand.
ATTCTCCATAAAAAACCTCTTTAAATTATTAATTAACATTTACTATATTTTTTTATTATTTGCTTCTTCATTTATTGTTTTATACTATTATCTCCTTATTTTTCTTGATGTATGGATAAAATACATAAAATTCCATTACAATTATAAAGATGCTTAAAAATAAATATAAAGTTTTAGAAATATATGTTCTTTCTATTTTGTTTTCAACCTTAAATACAATATCTCCATTGTATTTTTCACCATTTACTATTAAATCACCTTCTGGATATATATTAAATTTAGTTATGTCAGAATAAAGCCTAACTCCAAGTAAACAGTAATCTTCTGAGTTGTTCTCTGCAGATAATTTTATTTTATATTTTGTTCTTCCTCTTGGTTGAATATATTCAAAATCAAATGTTTTATATTCTCTATTTTTAACAGAATCACTGTAAAACTCCTTCTTTACAAGTTCGTTTCCATTTTCATCTGTTAAAATAAAATTATATTTATTATTTTTCTTTTTATTATTTTTTGTAAATTTAATTGATACAGAATTAAACTTTTTATCTGCGATAAACTCTTGTTCTATTTCGTTATTAGCAATATCATTATATGTATTATAAGAATTTAATTGCATCGCTATTTTATCATATTCTATGTTTTTATGTATACAATACTTATCTGCATTAATTACTAATAAACAAATAGTACTAATTAATATTGTTATACAAACATATCTAATTGCTTTTTTAAAATCAATTATTTTAGTTTTATCTGTATCTAATTTTATTTGCTTTATTTTCAAAACTTGTTCTAATCTTTCAATTCCAATTGAGAATAATAGAATCATTATAGGCATACATGAAAGACTATACCTTCTACCAACTTCCCAAATCATATAAAATAAAAAGAATCCAAAAACTGATATGAAAATAAATTTATAGTTTTTTTCTTTTCTTATTTCATCTAGTATAGCTATTGTAAACATCACATATAATATAGCTTTGCAAATTTGCAAATAATATATTAAAAATACTTTTCTATTACCCACTATAAATTCATATAAATCGTTCATTTCTTCTATATCGTAAAATTTATTATTGAATTCATAATCTCCATTAGACCAATTAACTTCTAATTTCTTTTTTTGCAATTCAAATAATCTGGACAATCCCATATTTTTTATTCTCAATATTGTCCTTTTTACATTTTTTTCAATCTTCTTTTCATAATTACCTGCATTAAAAGTATAGTTATAATCATCATTATTAAATCTGCCATCCGTTTTCTCGTTTACTGACATCATTATCCAGTGAGTAGGAGGAAATTCCAAATCTTTATTTCTTACAGTTTCAAAATTTTTGGCAATTATCTTATAACTCAGCAATCCACATAAAAATCCTAATAGCATAAATATAAAAATTATAATTCTACTTTTGACTTCTTTTTTTTGAAAAAATACTGCCAACATAATACCAATCAAAACAATTCCAACAATGACTCTTATTTTAAAACCAAAAGCTAGAACCAAACCAGATATAACAGACAAAATAACTCTATTTTTTATGTTACGACTTTCATTTGCACAAATAAATAAATAAATTGAAATTATTGCAAAAGGCATACATAAAGTATCTGTATAGTAATATGATGCATATAGATAAAATATTGGATTTATAACAAAAAAAATTAAAGTTAATAAACCGAACTTATCTCCCTTTAATTTTTTTGATGTCATAAATACAAAAAAAGCTGTTATTGCTATAAACATTGAATTAGTTATTATCAATAAATTAGGAATTTTAAAAAAGCTCCCTATTTTATTTATATAAAATACCAATAACATTAGCGGTATTTGATTTGCATATTTAGCAAAATATTCTTTAGTTTCAATATGCCCACCATTTTTTAGCATTAAATCTGCTTCACCTATTATTTGATCTAAATCGAAGTATGGCATTGATTTAAAATGCATACCAAATATCGTCATTGCACCAAAAAACAAAATACAAATTATTATTGCCATTATCATAATTTGATTTTTTGTCAAAGTATTTATTTTTTTATTTATTTTAACAAAAAACATAGACATTACAATAATTCCAATAATTATAACAAATGGTTGTAATATTTCCGTTGCATTATATATTTTATAAATAGAACAATATGTTACATATACCATCAATACTAATAGGATAATTAGTATTGCTTTATATGATATTTGTTTAATTTTTTCTAACATTTCCCCTCCGATTATTGTATAATCCAAATTTTTAGCGTATTTGTGTATCATTTATAATTAAATTACTTATCTCTTTTACTTGTTTTGTTGGTTCATAATCCTCTTGATCAAAAAGTTCTTTGTGCAAATCTTTAACATTTTTTTCTAAATTAACAGGTACTCCATACCATCTATCTAAAGTTATACCTTTAACTTCGTATGGCCATCCTATACTTGTTGTAATATTACATGAAATAGCTTTTGGAATTAATTTAGTAATTTCTTTTGAAGATACATTAGTTTCTACATTTTCACATAATGTATCTGCCATTTCGTTTAATTTCATTACATTCGTTTTTTTAGCTTTGTTTAATGTTTCTTTAAGCACAGTTCTCATTCTTTCGGTTCTTTTATAATCTCCTCCAGTTGTTTTTCTTATTCTTGCATATGTTACCGCTTGTACACCATCTAAATGTTGTAAACCAGATGAAGTAATATTCGTAGATTTCATTCCTATATTTTTTGAAGTATCTTTTATATATTTGTTCATTTGAGAAATTTCGTAATCTTCTATATTTATGTCTATTCCACCTAAAGAATTTACTATATTTGCTACACTTGCAAAGTTAACTGTTGCATACTCTTTAATATTTAAATCTAAGTTTTCATTTAACACTTTTATAGCTAATTCTGGACCTCCATATGCATACGCATGAGTTATTTTATCTAAACCATGTTCGTCATCTATTTTTACATATGTGTCTCTATAAACAGAAACTAGTTTTACTTCTGATGTTTTTTTGTTAATACTTACTATTATTATTGCGTCACTTCTAGAACCTTTATTATTAGTAATATCTCTAGTATCTACTCCAAATAATACTATGTTTCTAAAATTATCTAATTCGCTATCTACTTCATTACTAATTCCTAAATTAGCAATATTAAGTTCTTTATAATTAATTCTATCAAATTTATCTCTTACTAACGCAATTACTATTCCCATTGAAATTACTAGAAGTATTATAAAAATAATCAATATATTCCTAATAAATCTAAGAAGTTTCATGAAAGGGCTTCTCTTTTTCTTCTTTCTCTTTGCTTTCTTATTTTTGGAAACAGTTCTTTCATTTTTAATATTATAATTTTGATTTTTCATTTGTGTATTTTCCATATATACCCTCTTTATTCAAAAATTTATAAAGTATTATTATAATATTCTATTGCCTCATCAATACTAGCATCTAGTTCAACTTTTCCTTTTTTCATTACTATTCCTCTAGTACAGAATTCTTTTGCTACCCCTGTAGCATGAGTTACAAACAATAGTGTCACTTCTTCTTTGCTAACAATTTCGTTAACTTTAGCCGTACATTTTCTTTTAAAAGCTTCGTCTCCGACACTTAAAGCCTCATCTATTATAAGTATTTCAGGTTTTATATTTACATTTATTGCAAATCCTAGCCTTGCCTTCATACCACTAGAATATGTACGTACTGGTTGATCTATATATTCTTCTAATTCTGCAAAATCTATAATACTTTGTTCTAATTCTTTAATTTCTGAATCTTTTAGTCCTAATATTTGTCCTTTTAGATATATATTATCTCTTCCTGAAAATTCAGGGTCGAATCCAGATGTTAATTCCAAAAGAGCACTTACCCTTCCTTTAACATATATCTCTCCTTTATTTGGAAATGAAACACTTGTTATCATTTTTAGTATTGTCGATTTTCCTGCACCATTTTTTCCAAATAAAGCTACTGTTTCTCCTTTTTTTATTGTAAAACTAACATTGTCAACAGCTTTTTTTTCTTGATATTTAATTTTTTTAAAAATTGCCCCTAAAACCCTTTGCTTATCATTTTTATATAATTTATATGTTTTAGTTACATTTTTAAATTGAATAACAATATCTTCCTTCATAAATTCTCCCCATTTTTATTCTATGTTTATCTTTTTTTCAATTATATATTGTGGTCTTGATTTTCCTTCTTCATATATTCTTGCAACATATTCTGCCATTATCCAAATTGATAATAGTTGTATACCAGAGAAAAATGTTACTGTGACCATTATTGATGTCCAACCAGCTGTCAAGTTATTTAAGTTAAAAATAAATGATACAAGTGAATATATTAAAATAACAAAAGATATCACGATAGATGTTAATCCTAATACTCCAACTAGTTTTAATGGTTTACTCGAAAAACTGATTATTCCATCAGATGCTAATTTTAACATTTTCTTTAATGGGTATTTTGTTTTGCCAGCATATCTTTCTTGCCTTTCATATTCAAAAGGTATTTGTTTAAACCCAATCCAACTGAATAAACCTCTTAAAAATTTATTGTGTTCTGGCATTTCATTTAAAACTTCTACAACTTGTCTATCTACTAATCTAAAATCCCCAGTATCTTTTGGAATCTCAATATCTGACAATCCATTTAATACTTTATAAAACATTTTTGCCGTTAATAATTTAAAAACAGATTCTCCTTTTCTTTTTTTACGCTTTGCATATACAACTTTATTGCCTTCTTCCCATAATTTAATCATATCTTTTATTAATTCTGGAGGGTCTTGCATATCTGCATCAATAATAACAATTGCATCACCTGTTACATATTTAAGTCCAGCTGTAACTGCTGCTTGATGTCCAAAGTTTCTTGAAAACGATAATACTTTTACATCTTTGTCTTTTCCACTTATTTCTTCTAAAATTTCAAGAGTTTTATCTTTGCTTCCATCATTAACAAAAATTATTTCTGATTCATAGTTTTCTATGCTATCTAAAACCTCTTTTACTCTTTTATAACATTCATTTGCTACTTCTTCTTCAAAATACATTGGTATTACTACAGATATTTTTTTCATTTCTTTACTCCTTTTTTATTTTCTGTGCTATTTTTATACCTTATAACACATCTGGTATTTCTTTTCTGAACTTTTTATAACTCCAAATTGCTAATATCCACATAATTATTGTTGCAATTGCAAAATACATAAATCTTTTTGGTTGTTCCCAGAACCAGATTCCTTCAATAAAACAACTTCTAAATCCATTTACTATATAAGTTACAGGGTTTAGCCTTAATAACTTCTTAAGCCATAAAATCTGAATTCCTTCTGAATTCCATAATATTCCTGATAGCCATAATACAGCAGGAATAAACGACTTAACTAGATTTGCAAAGTCTTTACTAATTGCTGCAATATTAGCAGCAAATAAAGCCCAACCTGTAAAAAGTATAAAAGAAAAAAGAATAAATATTGGTATCTGCAAATAATATATTGTTGGTTTGAAACCAAAAGCCATAAAAATTATTATTGCAATAACTAATAATATCGTATTTATTATCATCTTTGAGAGACTTACAAAAGTCGATATAGTTGATACTGGAAATTTCATTTTTGTAATTAAATAACTATATTTTCTAAAACATTCTGTTCCTTGTGATAACATATCACTTATGTAAAACCATGGTATTATTCCTGCTATTAACCATAAAAAGAATGGAAAACCATTTACTGGCTTTGAAGCTCTAATTCCAATTTCAAAGGCAAACCAATATACAAATATTGTTACTGTTGGTTTTATTATTGCCCAAGACCAACCTAAAGCTGCTCCTCTATATGTTTTTGCTATATCTGCCTTTGCTAGTTTTATTATTTGCCTTCTATATTCAATATGAGCTTTAATTATTTCTATTAGAGTTTTCATATATATTCTCCTCTTATATTTTGGGTGTTGGTATTTGATTTATATCATTTTTAGCTACTTGAAGTTTTAAATCTCTTTTAATTTTTGTTGTAGATATTCCTTCTGTTCTTGGAAGATATACTACTTCGCAGTAATCTTTTAGAATTTCAAATTTTTCATTGCCTGTCCAATCATCTCCCATAACAACTGTATCTACATAATAGTTTTTAACATCATTTATTTTTTGTTCCCAGTTATTTTCTGGTATAACTAAATCTACATATCTTATTGCTTCTAGCATTTTTTTTCTAGTTTCGTAATTGTGATATGCTTTTTTATGTTTTATTGCATTAAATTCATCTGTAGATAGTGCTACTATTAAATAATCTCCTAACTCTTTTGCTCTTTTTAATATTCTTATATGTCCATAATGTAATAAATCAAATGTTCCATATGTTAATATTCTTTTCATAATCTTTCCTTTCTTAAAATATGATATTAATATCTATTTTACTATACTATGAAATTCTTTTTCAGCTTTTTTATTGAATTCTTCTGGATTAAATTTTTTAATTTTAGTTATTTTTCCATTTTTAAAATCTTTCAATCCATTTGCTAAACCTTCGATTGAATTTTCTACCAAATAACCATATCCTTTTTCTAAAAATTCTCTGGGACCTATAATGTTTGTAGATATTACTGTTTTTCCCAATATTAAAGCTTCCATTATCGTCATTGGTAATCCCTCATATATAGATGATAATACAAAAGCATTACACTTATTTAAAATAGGATACGGATTCATTATTGATTTTATAATTATTACATTTTCTATTTTTACAGTTCCATCTACTTTTTGTATCATATTTAATATGTTTTTAAATTCTTTACCATATCCACCGATTATTATTAAATATGCTTTTTTATCATTTTCTGTTCTATATTTATCAAATGCTTTTATTAGTCTATCTAATCCCTTTTCTTTTGAAAATCTAGCTATATTGATAAATTTTGTGATTTCTTTATCATTCAGAATTCTGTTTAATTCTTCAATTTCCACATTACAATATGTAGAATCTTGAAACTCCACTTCTTTTTGGGCTTTTTCTTTTATCCCATCTATATCATTAATATTATGAACTACTACAATATTTTCTTGTTGAGAACTTTTTATGTACTTTTTTAGTTCTTCTTTCATACTTTCTCTTACTACAACTATTTTATCAAATGTATTGTATGAATTTTTTAATGAATTCTTATGAAAATTGCCCTTTAACTTTTCTTCTTTATACATATTATTATGTGCCCAAATAATTTTTTTTGTATTCATGCTAGAAATCATATGCATAATATTAGATTCATATCCTGAAAAATGAATTGCATATTCGAAATCTAAGTTTGGATAAATTCTTTTTATTTCTCTATCAAAAATGTTCTTTATTTTTTTTCTAATAAATTTTGTATTAAATTCACATTTAAAATATAAAAAATGGCATAAAGCTTCTGAAAAAGTCATATTTTTCTGGCCTTGAATTACAAGGTAATCATAATCCTTTTCCACAAATTCTTTAACATAATCCAAATTATTTTTTACTTTGTTTTTATAAAAAGTAATTAAATAATTTTTATTATCTTTTCTATTTACACTATCTATTAAACTATTAAAAGCTGTTGTTATACCATTTTTATTTAATACTCCTGGGAACATTAAAACATTCTTTTTACCATTAGCGAAACTCTCACCTTCAATTACTTCAATACTTGAGTCTAATTGTTTTTTTAATATATAATTACAAATCTTTTTTGACACATTAATGTCATCATATGCTATATAGTGATTCATTTTCTTAGAATAGTCTTGATAAATATCTATATTATTAATTTCATCAATTAATTCTATAGAATTATATGTTAATGAAAAAGGTAATGATTTAAAATCTAAGTACATTCCTCTTTCATCCATATACTTATCTAAGTCATATGCATATAAAATTATCTTTTTTTGTGTATTCATAAAATCAAAAAACACACTAGAATAATCTGTAATTAAACAATCTGCTATATTCAAAAATTCATATGTTTCATATTCATGTGGTATTTCTTTTATCTTGTTTAATTTATTCAAATCTAAAGTTTGTTTTACATAGTTGTGCAGTTTTACATAAACAACTATATTATCATTTAATTTTGCTTCCATTTCATAAATTGCTTGTTTTATATAAGCCATTTGCTGATCGACATTTTTTGTTTCTAAAGTTCCTTTCCATGTTGGCATAAAAACTGCTATTTTCTTATTCTCTAACTTATACTTTTTTATTATTTGCTCCTTTTTTTCTTCATCAAAAAAAGCTTCATTTCGTGGATATCCTGATATTAAATATTTTCCTTTGAAAAGATTATCTAACATGTAATCTTTTTTCATTCTTTCAAAAGTAAATTTATTTGGATAAAGCAAATAATCTGCCATCATAAAATTTCTTTGCGTATTTCCTATTTCATTTGGTGCAGCTTTTATTCTTTTTCCTAAAGTTTTTAATGGTGTTCCATGCCATGTATTAAGATAAATTTGTCCTTCTTTCTTTATAAAATATACTGGAAATGTTGAATTATTTATAAGATAACTAGCAGTTGCTAAAATTTTACAATATTTTGCTGAGTGAATTTTTACAACTTCAACATTTTTCCAACCATTTCTTTCTATCTGCTCTCTTATTACATTTTCTGAAAGTACCCTATCTACTACTACTTTTCTATATTCTTCATATTCTGGATTTTCACATAATTCTTTTAATAAATAATATGGATTACCTGATATACTGCTACCATCATAAGATTGAATCAATATTAATTTTTCTTCAATAGGTAGTTTCTCATAATACTTTGTATAAGTAAATTTTGCTCTGAAATCTCCCCTTCGTATGTATCTATCAAGGTTCTTCTTTATAGTGTTCAAAATTTTGTTCATTACTTGATTCCTCTTTTCTGTATTGTACTACTCTTTATTGATAATTTTTTCTATTACCCTTTTACTTGCATTTCCATCATCTAAATAATTATATGTTTCATTGAATTTTTTATATTTTTCATCATATTTAAAATTCTTTATTAAATCTTCTATTTTATTAATTAGTTCATCTTCCGTTCTTACTATTGGTCCTGGTAATTCGCTTATGTCAAAATAAAAACCTCTAATGTCATCTCTATAAGCTTCTAAGTCATACATATAAAAAATTATTGGTCTTTTTAAATTTGCATAATCAAAGAATACACTTGAATAGTCTGTTATTAATATATCTGATATAATGTACAATTCATTTATATCATCAACCTTTGAAACATCATATATGAAATTAGAATATTTGTCAAACTCAAAGGAATTAGAAACTAGGTAATGTGCTCTAAATAAAATAATATACTCTTTTTCTAGATTTTGCTTCATTTTATCAAAATCTACTTCTGTTTTATATGTATATCCAACAGTAGCTGTATGTTGATTATCTCTCCATGTTGGTGCATACAAAATTATTTTTCTATTGTCATTTTCTAGTCCTAGTTTTTTCTTGATTTTTTTCACATCAGCATCAGTATAATTATATAAGAAATCATTTCTTGGATATCCTTGTTCTATAATAACATTCTCTTTTTTGAATTCTTTTAAGTTCCACGCAGATGTGAATTTTTCGCTTGCAAATTTTGATGGTGATATAAAATATTTGAATTTTTTAGCATCTAATTCATATTTTTTCCTTATTTCATTTCTAGAATTCATTGCATTATCTGTATGTTCTAAATCATATCCTAATCTTTTTAGTGGAGTTCCATGCCAACATTGTATAAATATTTGATTTTCTTTGGGGAAAATATAATCCCTTGGTCTATAGTTAAAAATCCAATACTTAGCAGATGCCAAATACTTTTGATATTCTTTACTCATAAATTTTACTATTATTGTATTATCGTTATCTGCTATTTTTTTATGTTCTTCTAAATCCTTAAATCCCCATACAAAAGTATAATTTTTGAATTTCTCATCTTTAAGCATTTGTTCATAAATAGCTTTCGGACTACATGAATATGATTTACCGTTAAATGACGTAAATATTATTAGTTTATCATCAACTTTTATTCCTAATGAATTTAATTTATATTGAATTTTTCGTTTAAGATTTCTTAATCCTCTAACACATTTTCTTAAAATTACATTTTTTTTAGCGGTATCAAGTATAACCTTTTTTAACTTTCCCATTATATCACCCTTTTTATATTTCTTAAAACAAATTTTGCTATTTCTTCAGTATTATTGGTATTCTTAGTTTCTATATATTTTTCTACAAATTTATTTAGTTCTTCATAATTATATTTATCACTTTCTATTTTGTTTATAATATTTTTTGCTTCTTTTGAAGTTGATGATGACATTTCTTCAAATAAATTTATATTTAAGCCCCTATTTTTTTGATATTCTTCAATATCATATAAGTAAAAATATGTTGGCTTGTTTTTTAGTGCTGCTTCAAAAGCTATTGCAGAATAATCCGTTATTATGTAATCTGCTATATCAAGCCAATCAATTGAGCCATATTTATTATCAACGATACAACCTTCGCTATCTTCTAACTTTTCAGAAGGGTGTTTTTTTATAATTAAATTATACTTGTCCATATTAACAGCTTTTATTAATTCTTCAGCTTTTATTTGCTGATTTTTTCTAAAAGTTGGTACATATAATATATTTTTTTTGTTTTTTAATTCTGGATAATCATTTAATATTTGTTTTTCAATATCTGGATTTTTTTTCAGTAAATAATCTATCCTAGGCATTCCCATTATTAAAATTTTTTCCTTGGCAACATTAAATGCTTTTTGATAAAAAATTTTAGTTGCATTACTTGGAGCTATTATATATGTATAATTTTTATGCATATTCATCGCATCAGATATATCTTTATCTCTTCCTTCTTTTGTTCCAAGGGATTGATATCCAAATTTTTTGATAGCTCCTAAAGCATGCCATATTTGTATTACTACTAGTTCTTTTCTTTGTTTTAATATCGAAACAGGAATAGAATATCCATCTATTATACAGACTTTTGAATTTGCTAAATTAGCCATAATTTTTAACATATAAATACTGTAGCTTAATTTTTTTACAATGCCTTTTTTTATTGTTTTGCAAAATATTTTTATTTCTACAGTATTATCTTGATTTTTTATTTCTTGTTCAAGCATTTTAAAATCAAGAGATGGATAATCAACCTGTCTGCTTATTAATATAACTTTGTTTTTCAATTTACTTTTTTTCATGAAAAAATACATTACATTTAAAAAGCATTTCATTATAACTATTAAAATTTTTATCAAAAACTTTTTCATATATATTCCTTCTATATAATAATTCATTTATTATATATTTTTCATTATTATTGCTTATTCTGTTCTTAAAGCTTCTACTGGATCCTTTTTAGCTGCCATCTTTGCTGGGATTAATCCTGCAACTACTGTTAGTATCATACTTATGATTATTAATGCTATAGCTCCTACTGTTGGCAATTTTGCTAGATTTGAAACGTCAGCTAGAGCTTTAATTATTGAATTTGCTGGTATCAATAACAATAATGTAACTCCAATTCCTATTGCTCCTGCTAACACACCAACAATAAATGTTTCTGCATTGAACACTCTTGAAATGTCTTTCTTTGATGCTCCTATACTTCTTAGTATTCCTATTTCTTTAATTCTTTCTAAAACAGAAATATATGTTATAATTCCAATCATAATTGATGAAACTACTAAGCTTATTCCAACAAATGCAATTAATACATAACTTATCATATCAACAATAGATGTTACAGCATTTAGCATTATTCCTATATAATCTGTATATACAAGCTTATCTTCTTCTTTTCCTGCATCAATCATTTTTTGATTATAATTTTCTATTTCATCACTAATTAGATTTTTTGTTTCAAAATCTTTTGGATAAATACTTATCATTGACGGATCATCTAAATCAACTATTCCTAATTTTTTTAAATTATCTTCATATGTTGCACCATATGTATCAGAATAATTTGCCATAAATTCTGCCAATTCTTCTTGTGATAATGATGCTATATAAGCTTTTTGCTCGTCTGTTAAATTTGAATAATCTGCTTTTTTACTATCGACAAACTTAGCACCAGTAAATACATTAATTTTCTTGTTTTTTAACTGTTCTTTTGCTATATCAGTTTCATTTATTTTATTAATTACATATTCTGTCAAAGCATGTGTATATCCTACATTTCCAGTAATTGATCCCGAAGTAGCTTCTGGATTTTGTTTTATAATTCCTACTACTTTAATTTCTATGGCATTATCTAATTTTTTATTTAGATATTTTTCATCATTTTCCTTGTTTACCCACATATTGCTTTCTTTTTTATAATAATCTGTATTTAATAAAACTTTGTACTTCAAATTTAATAATTCATCATATGTATATGTACTTACTTCTGCCTCTTCTACTTTTTCACCCTTTAGCAATTTTTTATATGCTTTATTAAACTCTTCTACATCTTTTAATCCTAAAGCATATAAAGAGTAATCTGTTATTTTATTATTATCATCCACTTTTATAACAATTTCATTATAAGCTTTTGGCCATCTTCCTGCTAATAAATCGAATTGTGATTCTAGCAAGTTTTGATTATCAAGCATTTCTTCCCAAACAGTTGCATTCATCATCGTTTCAGGAGTCATATTACTGTTAGCTCCATTTACTTCATCAAAAACTTTTGTTGGTTGAACCTGCTCATACTTTCCATCGTCTTGTTTTTTATATATGTTTAAATCTAGATTATAGCTATATTTTATAGCTGTGCTATTTTCTCTAATTTTACTCTCATCACTTTCAATATATTTTTTGAATTTTTCTAGATTATTTTCTGTACGTTCTGCTGATAAAGTTTCCATTAAATCCATCATTATATTTTGTGATGTTACAACATTTTCTTTTGTTTCTTCATTTGTTTGTTTTTCATTGCTTTCTTGCATTTCTTCAATCATTGAACCCATATCTACAGTAGTTGATTCAATTGTAATTGGATATGACGATAAAGTATCTTCTTGTACTTTCTGAATATATTTATCAACACCATTTGATAATGACAATATTGATGCAATTCCTATAATTCCTATACTTCCCGCAAAAGCTGTTAGGAAAGTTCTTCCTTTTTTTGTTAATAGGTTATTTAAGCTAAGAGATAAAGCTGTAAAGAAACTCATATGTGTTTTCTTCACTTCTTTCGCCTTCATCTTAGCTTCTTCAATTTCTTTTTCAGAAGCAGAATATGGATTTGAGTCATCTGTAATTTTTCCATCTAGCAATCTTACAATTCTTGTTGAATATTCCTGAGCAAGCTCTGGATTATGTGTTACCATTATTACTAATCTATCTTTAGCAATCTTCTTTAATAAATCCATTATTTGAACAGATGTAGCTGTATCTAATGCTCCTGTAGGTTCATCAGCTAAAAGAATATCCGGATTTCCAACTAAAGCTCTCGCAATAGCTACTCTCTGCATTTGTCCACCTGACAATTGATTTGGTTTCTTATGTATTTGTTCTCCTAATCCTACTTCTTTTAATGCATTTATAGCTCTTTTTCTTCTCTCTTTTTTTCCAATACCTGCTAGAGTTAATGCCAATTCAACATTTGAAAGTATAGATTGATGACTTATAAGGTTATAGTTTTGAAAAACAAACCCAATCGAATGATTTCTATATGTATCCCAATCTCTGTCTTTGAATTTTTTAGTTGATTTTCCATTTATAATTAAATCACCTGTTGTGTATTGGTCCAATCCACCTATAATATTAAGTAGTGTTGTCTTTCCACAACCACTTTGACCAAGGATTGATACAAATTCATTTTCTCTAAATTCAATATCTATTCCTTTTAGAGCTTGCACTTTCCTATTATCATCGTTACCATATGTTTTCGTGATATTCTTTAGTTGTAACATGGTTTTATCCCTCCAGTTTTATTTTATATGATACATATATAATATATTTTATTTCTTATATTACTACTCTTTTTATAAAAAATTTTTTCTACTTTTTTAGAATAATATTATACTCCTATATACTATCAATTATGTGGTGGTTTGTCAATTTCCAAGAAATAAATTCTACAAATTTTATACCTATTTTTTATATTATTGGTAATACTAAAATATATATGCAAAATCAGCATATATATTTTTAAGGAGGTATTTATGAAAGTTATTAATTGTATTGCACTTACTTTGGTAATAATAGGTGCTCTTAATTGGTTGCTTGTTGGATTATTTTCTTTTAATCTTGTTGATACTCTATTTGGTGTATCTTCAATAATTTCTAGAATTATTTATATTTTAGTAGGAATATCTGGTATATGGTCTCTCGTATTCTACTCTAAAGTATTAGAAGACTAACATAGCTACAAGATTGAAACAAAACAACATTAGCATGATAAGTAATATAAAAAAATACTTTTAGAATGCTAATGTTGTTTTATTTCATTTTTTCTACATCATATTAGTATGTACCACTACTTGCTTATATGGTATTTGTATATTGTTTTTATCTAATTCAAATTTTATTATTCTATTTGCCTCTGCTCTAACTTGTAATTTTGTTTCGGGTTTGCAAAAAATTCTTATTTTATAGTATAATGCATACTCACCAAATTCATACAACCCCTTGTATTCCGCTTCTGTAACATTTTCTATCTGCTTTATATTATTAATTATTTTTTCTATTATTTTCTCTATTTTTTCAATCGACTCTTCATATGGTAATGGTAAATCTATATCTATTTGATTTGATATCGTTAACGCTTCTGTTATACTTCTATTCGAAATTGTTAATGTATTTCCATTATTGACATCTTTTAATTTTGTAGACTTTAATCCTAGTTCTATTATTTTTCCCTGCACTTGTCCTATTTGCAATACATCTCCTACTGAAAAATAATCATCAACAATAATATTGAATCCCATTATAATGTCCTTAAGAGCATCTTGAAGTGCTAAACCTGCAATTACAGACACTAATCCTAATCCTGCTACAATTGATGTGACGTTTACTCCATTTACTTGCAATACTGCAACACAAACTATTATTAAAATTACATACTTTAAAATACTATTTATTAATCGTATATATGTTCTTTTTCTTTTATTTAAACTTGGGTTATTTTTATTCTTTTCTATCATTCTTTTCATAATATGCTTCGTTATCATATATGTTATTATTCCCACAACTATGATAGCAATTGATATATATATATTTTTGTTAGTTATAAATTCTATAATTTGTTTCATCTTTACTCCCTTTATTAATACGTTTTTTATTTAAGTTCTACAGAATTTTATCATAAATGCAAATATTAATCAATTATTTTACAAATAAACTCAACATGTACGAAAAATATATTACACAATATATAAAACCATTTTCTCTACTTATTTTATTTTTAGGTGGTATGATTGGCAATATAACTAAACCAAATGTTGCTAAAATTAATATTAGCATTTCAATATTATAACTTATATTATAAATAATTGGTCTAATTAGTGCTGCTGTTCCTGTTATTAATAATAAATTGAACATATTCGAACCCAATACATTTCCAATTACAATATCATTTTTACCTTTTATAGCTCCTGCTATACTTGTTACTAATTCTGGCAAACTTGTTCCTATTGATAAAATTACAATACTCATTATTTTCTCACTCAAATAAAAAAAAGTAGCAAGCTTATACGCATTATCTACTGTTAAATCTCCTCCTAGTTTTAATAATATAATACCTATTATAACTAATAGGAAATCTTTAACTATAGTTTTATCAAGTTGTTCAAAATTTTTTTCGTTTTTATTAATTCTTTGCTCTTTGCTTGATATTCTAATAGTAAACCACATAAATATTATAAATAAAGTAAGCAGTATAATAGCATCAGTTCTAGACACGCTTTGGTCTATATTGCATAAAACCATAAAAATAATAGCAACTGCAAATGACATTGGAATTTCCATTACCTTTGTTTCTTTTTTTAAGTATATAGGTCTAATAAATGCTGATATTCCTAAAATCATAAGTATATTAGAAATATTACTTCCTACAACATTTCCAACTGCCACATCAGAATAGCCTTTTAATGCAGACGTTATACTCAATAATAATTCTGGCATTGATGTTCCTATAGAAACAATAGTCAAACCTATTATGAATTCTGATATATTAAGCCTTTTTGCAATTTTACTTGAACCATTTACTAATAAATTAGCTCCTTTGATTAATAATGTAAAACCCAATATTATTAGTAATATTGATAGAAACATAATTATATACTCTCCTTACTTTTTGTATAATAATTATTATTTCCATATTACTATATGTTATTTATATAGTTTATTTCAAATTTATATTTAATTATTTCACTTAACATATTTTCTTATTTATTACATTAAATTTTATTTTTTAATCTCATCATATAGTTTTTTAAATTGTGGTAATGCTCTTTTTATCATTTCATTTTCTACACAATAAGAAATTCTAACATATCCTGGGTACGCAAAAGAACTACCTGGCACCATTAATATATTATATTTTTTTGCAATTTTGCAAAATTCTTTTTCATCCTTTATTGGGGATTTTAAAAATAAATAAAATGATCCTTGAGGTTTAATACATTCAAATCCATATTCTATTAAGCCATTATATAATAAATCTCTGTTTTTCTTATATTCATTAATATCTACTGTTAAGTCTGCGCATTCTCCAACTACTTTTTGCATAAGTGATGGTGCATTAACACACCCTATAACTCTATTTGATATCGTTACTGCTTCAATAACTATTTTACTATCTGCCATTTCATCAGGAATTACCACGTATCCAATTCTTTCTCCTGGTAATGATAATGACTTACTGTATGAATATACTACAAACGTATTATCATAATATTTTGTGATATATGGTACTTGTATATCATCATAAACTAATTCTCTGTATGGTTCATCTGATATAAGAAAAATAGTATTATTATATTCTTGTTGTTTCTTTCTCAATATTTCAGCAATTTCTTTGATAATATCTTCTGAATATACAACTCCTGTAGGGTTATTAGGTGTATTTATAATAACTGCTCTTGTTTTTGAACTTATTTTTTCTTCAAACTCTTTAAGGTTCGGTTCAAAAGTTTTATCATTACATAAAACTTCAATAATTTTTCCATCATAATTTTTTATATAATTTCTATATTCAACAAAATATGGTGCAAAAACAATTACTTCTTCTCCTGGATTTAATATTGATTTTAGAACTATATTTAATCCACTTGCAGCACCAACTGTCATAATAATATTATTTTCGTTAAAATTTGTTTCAAATCGCTTATTAATTGAAGTAGCAATTTTTAATCTTACATCTTCAAAGCCACTATTGCTCATATATCCGTGAAGTTTGCAAGCATCTTCAGTATTTAATATGTTTTTTATTGTTTCATTAATCTTATCAGGTACTGGAACACTTGGATTTCCTAAGCTAAAATCATATACATTTTCTTTTCCATATATTTTTTCTAACCTTTTTCCTTCTTCAAACATTTCTCTTATTACAGAATTATTATTAACTAAATCTTTCATCTTTTCAGCTATCATAAAAACTCTCCTATTAACCTTTTATTTTTCTTAATCTTAAAGCATTTAATATAACTGTTATACTGCTTAATACCATTGCTAAGCTTGCTATCATTGGTGTAATTGAAATTCCTATAGGTTTTAATATTCCTACTGCTATTGGTATCATTAATAAATTGTAAAAAAATGCCCAGAATAAATTTTGTTTAATATTTCTAATTGTTTTTCTACTTATATTTATTAAATTGATTATACTCTTTAAATCATTTCTTGTAAGTATTACATCTGATGAATCTATTGCAATATCGGTTCCTGTATTTACACTTACTCCAATATCACTTACAGTTAATGCAGGACTATCGTTGATTCCATCTCCGCACATCATTACAAATTTATTTTCTTTTTTTAGCTTATTAATCATATTTGCTTTCTCTGTTGGCAATACATTTGCAATTACTTTTGTTATTCCAAGATTGTTAGCAATTTTTTCTGCAGTTTCTTTATTATCACCTGTAAGCATTATTGTTTGAATTTTTCTTTTATTTAACTCTGCCACAACCTCTTTCGCATTTTCTCTTACTATGTCATTTATCCCTATAATTCCAACTATTTGTTGATTTTTCACAACGTATACAATGCTATTTCCATTTTCAGCTAATTTTTTTTCATCTTCTTCATGAGAATTTTCTATATTATATTTTTGAAGTATTTTTGCATTTCCAAGTAAAAAGTCATTATCATCTATTTTTGCTTTTATTCCCAATCCAGCAATATTTTCAAGATCAGATATCTTTAGTGTTTGTAATTTTTTATCTTGCAAATAATCTGTAAATGCTTTTCCTATTGGATGTGTAGATTTTGATTCTATACTTCCAACTTCTTGTATTAATTGTTCTTCTTCCATATTACTATAATTTATAATTTTAGCTATTTTTAGCTTTCCATAGGTTAAAGTTCCTGTTTTATCAAATACTATTGTATCTACTTTTTGTGCATTTTCTAATATTTCACTTTTCTTAACTAATATTCCTTTTTCAGCACATAGTCCTTCTGCAACTACTATAGCAAGAGGAGTAGCTAAGCCTAAACTACATGGACATGCAACTACTAATACAGTAACAAATGTAGTAAGTGCTATTTCTAGTCCCTGTCCTAAAATTAAATATACAATAAAACTTATAATAGCAATAAGCATAACTAATGGAACAAATATCCCTGACACTTTATCTGCTATTTTAGCAATAGGTGCTTTAGTATTACTTGCTTCTACAACCAATCGTACAATTTCAGATATTGTTGATTCTTTACCAATTCTTTCTGCCTTATATTCTATATATCCATCATAATTTATACTTCCTGCAATAACTTTACTCCCAATTTCTTTTGAAACAGGTTTACTCTCTCCTGTGATAAAAGATTCATCCAAATGAGTTTTACCAACTATTATTTCTCCATCTACTGCAATCTTATCTCCTGGTTTTGCTACTACTATATCGCCTTTATTAATTTCATCTAAAGTTACTTTCTTTTCTTCTCCATTAATCTTAATTACAGCTGAGTTTGGTGTTATTTCTACTAATTTTTGTATTGCTTC
The DNA here is from genome assembly GCA_947581825.1 of uncultured Clostridia bacterium. Lineage (GTDB taxonomy): Bacteria > Bacillota > Clostridia > TANB77 > CAG-508 > CANPVP01. The sequence goes on from CANPVP010000009.1 coordinate 33,670, forward strand.
TTTAGTTTTGTCTTTACTAATTCCATCAATATATCTTCCTAATTTTATGAAATAAATAACTATTGCTGATGATTCAAAATATAAATTCATAACTTGATGATGATTTACTGTTAGTGTCATATACATATTATAAATACTATACAAAAAGCTAGACATTACACCTATAGCCACTAAGGTATCCATATTAGGAGTTTTATGCACTAGATTTTTATATCCATTTTTTAGTATATCGAATCCATAGAATAAGAAAGCAATTGTTAAAATCAACAAACTTGTCATGTAGATAGCTGTATTTTCATGCGGATCAAAAATTTTAATTGTAGGTAAATTAATCATATGTCCCATTGAAATATACATTAAAATAATTGCAAGTATCGTAAAAATTATAAATTTTACCTTTTCTTTCTTATTTTTCTTTTCGGTTTTTATTTCCTTAAATTCACCTAAACTTTTAAAACCTGCTTGTTTAACAAACTCTTCTAATTTTTCCAAATTTAATAATTTTTCATCATACTCAATACTAGCATTAGCCATTACAAGGTTAACACTTGCTTCTTTTATACCTTTTTGCTTATTTAAGTATTTTTCTAATCCGTTAGAACAAGCTGAGCATGTCATGCCTTCAATAGATAAAATTACTTTTTTCATATATAAAAGCTCCTTCTATTCTTTTATTGAATAACCTATATCATCTATTTTATCCTTTATAACTTTTTCGTCTATATCTTTATTTAAAGTCACTGTAACAGTTCCATCAACATGGTTTGCAACAACTTTCTCTACTCCTTCTACTGTTTTTAATGCATTTTGCACTCTGTTCTCACATCCACTACACATCATACCTTCTACTTTAATTACTAATTCTTTCATTTTATTTCCACCTTTCTTTTTTTATTTTATTCTTCCAATAAATTTTGAAATTTATTACTAAACTCTGGAGCATATTTTTTCAAATTTATTGGTTTTAAACTTTTATCTGTGAAACAATGCTTTGTTTCTCCTGTTAAAAATAATTTGCCTGTTTCTTTATCTGTCATTTCATATCCAACTGTCATTCTAACTCCTGAATATTCTTTCATATACGCCTTAATTAATATAGTATTTCCAAAAGTAGCATGATATTTATAATTACAACTTACACCTAATACTGGAATTGTTATTTGATTTTCTTCTAAAACTTCAAAAGGCATATCTATACTTTCTAACCAATAGCATCTTGCTTCTTCCATAAATCTAATATAATTTGAATGATGTACTACTCCCATTTTATCTGTTTCATAATAATTAATTTTTCTTTCAAAAATAAAACTCACTTTTTCTCTTCCTTTCTATGCTTTATTAAATCTTTTAAATAAACTAATTAATTCATCTATTATTTCTAAATTTCCATCTTCCAAATCCTTTGTAACACAGCTATATAAATGTTTTTCTAATATATGATTTGATAGACTCTTAACAGAATTTTCGATAGCCGACAGTTGAACTAAAATATCATTACAATATGCTTCTTCACTAACCATCCTTCTTATACCTTGTAATTGTCCTTCTATTCTGCTGATTCTATTATTTATGACTTTCTTTTCTTCTTCAGTTCTATGAGTTGTCTTTTTACAACATTGCTTATTATCCATAAAATTATCACCTGCAAGTTATTATATACCCTTATGGGTATTTTGTAAATATGGGGGTATATAGAAAAAAAAATTCCTACTATATAAAAAAGAAAAGCATTGTAACTTTTCTTCTAACTATTATTTATTAATTATATCTTTTATTACTTCTCCTGCAATGATTAATCCTGCAACTGATGGTACAAAAGATATACTACCAGGAACTTGATTTCTTATTGAGCATTTTCTCTTTGTATCAGGTGGACATATGCAATTATTTTTACAACTAGAATTTGAAGTCTCATCTATTTTTACAGGTTCTTCTTTAGAATACACAACCTTTAATTTTTCTATTCCTCTTGCTCGCAATTCTTTTCTCATAACTTTTGCTAAAGGACATACGCTTGTTTTATAAATATCTGTTACTTCAAATTTTGTTGGATCTAATTTATTTCCTGTTCCCATGCTAGATATTATTGGAATATTTAACTTGTTTGCTCTTATTACTAGTTCTATTTTTGCAGTAACAGTATCAACACTATCTACTACATAATCTACAGTTTCATCTAATATTTCTTTGCTATCTGGCATAAAAAATTCTTGATGTATTTCTACATTAGCATCTGGATTTATTTCTAAAATTCTCTCTTTCGCAACATCAACTTTATTTTTTCCAACTGTATTTCTTGTTGCAATTATTTGTCTATTAAGATTTGTTAAACAAACTTTATCATCATCTACTAGAATAAAATTTTCTATACCTGCTCTTACCAATCCTTCAACAACAAAAGAGCCAACTCCTCCAATACCAAATACAGCGACTTTAGCTTTGTTTAATTTTTCTATTCCTTCTTTTCCTATTAATAATTCTGTTCTAGAAAATTGATTTAACATTTTACAAAATCTCCTTATAATCTTATTTTATAGCATTTATACAAATATTTGTCAAATAATATGAATCGGGCGACCACTGGTCGCCCCTACATATATGTTATTTTGTTTCATATTTTTTTGCATCATTATAATAATACATTTGTATTGAATTAACATCTCTACTGTTAATATTTTTACGGGTCGTCGGTGCTGAGGCTGTTAAGGCTTTGCCTGTTACAGCCTCAGTATGCCTGCTGGACGCCGACCCCTACAGAATTGCAATTCATTCACATTGCAGTCCATAATTAATAATGCATAATTTATGAATCGGGCGACCACTGGTCGCCCCTACATTTATTCAATATTTTGCAATATTTAATAAAATTTTCTATGTTTTTTCGTAGCGAGCTTGTGTGGGGACCGACTAGTTAGAAACAGTTAAGAAAATATCGAAGCAATCGCTAGCGAAATTGCAAGAATATTTTCTATACGGTTTCTACTAGTTGGGACGAGCGAGAAAAAAGCATAGAAAATTTTAGCATGAAAAAAAGAAAATTAGAAATGCAAATTCTAATTTTCTTTTAATAAAATTCAAGGGGATATTTGTGCTAATTCTTATTAGTACATTTTTAATATATTAGTTATACCTTAAAATATTATTAAAAATCTTCTAAAATATCAGATATATTTTGTACTAATTTCGCCCCTTCTTTTATTAAATTATTTGTACCTATCGAGTTTGAAGAATTGATATTTCCTGGTACTACAAATACGTTTTTTCCTTGATCTAATGCAAAATCTACTGTTATAAGTGTTCCACTTTTTTCTTTAGCTTCAATTACTAACACGCCATCTGATATGGCACTTATAATACGGTTTCTTGCTGGAAAATGATATTTTAATGGCTTAGTTCCTAAAGGATATTCAGATATTATCAAACCTCCTTCTTTTATAATTTTATTGTATAACCATTTATTTTCTTCTGGATAAACTATATCCAATCCAGAACCTATAACAGCAATAGTTTTTCCTCCAGCATCTATACAAGCATTATGTGAAAAACTATCTATTCCTTTTGCTAACCCACTAACTATAACTATATCTTTTTTAGCTAACTCCGATGCAAAATAATTTGCACAACTTCTACCATATTCACTATATTTTCTACATCCAATTATTGCAATTTTTGTTTTATTTAAAAGACTATAATCTCCTACTAGATATAATTTCATTGGTGGATCAAATATATTTTTTAAACTTTCTGGATATTCCTTATCAAAAATAGAAATCTCTTTAAAATTCATCTTTTTTTCTCCTTTCTTGCATAAAAAGAGAGCTATTTTTTAGCTCTCTTTCTTTTTACTTTTCTCATTTAGTTTTTTTTTGCTGCTTTTACTACATTTGACATTAGCATCGCAACTGTCATCGGTCCAACTCCCCCTGGAACCGGTGTTATATATGACGCTTTTTTCTCAACATTTTCAAAATCTATATCTCCAACAATTTTTCCATTATCTAGTCTATTTATTCCTACATCTATTATTACACTACCTTCTTTTACCATATCGCCCTTAACGAAATTAGGTTTTCCTAAAGCTGCTATAACTATATCTGCTTTTTGTGTTATTTTTTCTATATCTTTTGTTTTTGAGTGACATACTGTTACTGTTGCATTTTTATTTAATAAACATTGCACTAATGGTTTTCCAACGATATTGCTTCTACCTATTATAACTGTATTTGCTCCTTCTGTAGGAATATTATATTCCTCAAGCATTTTTACTACTCCATTTGGTGTACATGACACAAAGCCATCTTGATTTAAACACAATTTTCCAACATTTACTGGATTGAATCCGTCAACATCTTTATCTGGTGAAATTTCTCTAAAAGCCTCATCTATATTCAAATGTTTTGGTAATGGACTTTGAAGTAATATTCCATGTATTTTATCATCATTGTTTAATTTATGAATTAAATTTAATAATTCCTCCATTGTTGTTTCTTCTTTTAATAGGTATTCTTCATATTCAATTCCAAGTTCTTCACATGCTTTACTCTTATTTTTTACATATATTTTTGAAGCTTTGTCCTCTCCTACCATTATAACAGCAAGTTTTGGTTGTATTCCATTCTTTTTTAAATCTTCAACTTCACTTTTTAAGTTACCTCGTATCGTTTTTGCAAGTGCTTTTCCATCAATTATTTTGGCCATATTTACTCCCATTCCTTCCTATGCACACTCTCAAATTTATCTCATCTTTAGTTTTTATCATTCTATAATAACCCTATTAATTTTGCAATACATTTTCTATTTATATTTTATTTGATATAATTTTACATTTATATTTCTTTTTCTTAAAATATCTTTTATTTTTTTCCTTTTTATGATAGAATTCACTAAAAGATAAATATAAATTTATGGAGGTTTCATTATGGAATTTAAAAAATGTAATCGTTGTGGTTGTTTCTTTACTTCTGATGGAGATACTTGTGTCAATTGTTCTCCAAAGGATAAATTAGAAATTAATAAATTAAAAAATTTCTTAGACGGAGCTACTCCTGATGATGAAACAAATATTGATGCAATTTCATACAATACTGGAATTACAATAAAAAACTTAAATAGGTTTTTAGAATCTGATGAATTTTCTGGAATTGTAAAAGAACTTGGAATTTTGAGTGCTGAAAAAGGTGTTGCAGGAAATATAGAATGCTAAATAATAATAAGCAAACAGTAAAGCTTCTCTATAAATTAGAGAAGCTTAAAATTTTGGAACATAATTCTCTTCATTATCGTTTGAGTTATACTCTTGTATGTATCCATTTTCTATTTCTAATATTTCTAAGAACTTTTCTATTTCTTTATATTCTTTTCTTGTTATTTTTCTATTAATCAATAAATCTTCCTTTGCCAAATAGGTTGGAAAATATTGTGACATTATACTAACATATATATCATCTGGCATATTGTTTTTTATCCATTTTAATACATTTTTCGTATTTAAGATATGATTTGGTAATATTAGGTGCCTTATTATTACACCTTTCTTTATCATTCCATTATCATCTAATTCTACATTTCCAACTTGGTTATACATTTCCTTTATAGCTTCTGTTGCAAACTCAAAATAATTATTTACATTTGAATATTTTTTAGCAATCTCGTTATTAGAATATTTTAAATCTGGTAAGTATACATTTATGTAGCCTTTTAAAGATTTTATAGTTTCTACATTTTCATATCCATTTGAATTATATATTATTGGAATATTTAAACCTTTTTGTTTTGCTATATCTATTGCTAGTTTTATTTGTTCTACATATATTGTTGGTGTAACTAAATTTATATTATGAACTTTATTTTCTTGCTGTTCTATAAAAATTTCTGCCAATCTTTCGATAGAAATTTCTTTTCCTTTTCCTTTTTGACTTATTTCATAATTTTGACAAAATTTGCAGTTCATATTACAGTTTGAAAAAAAGATTGTACCAGAGCCATGTTCTCCACTTATACATGGCTCTTCGTACATATGAGAACTAACTAATGCAATTTTAATATTTGAATTGCTTTTACATCTTCCCAACTGATTATTATTTCTGTTAACCCTACATCTATGTGGACATACAGTACAATATTCCAATTGTTTTATTTTTCTAAGGCTGTCCATATTACTTCCTATCTTTCTTCTTAGAGTTTATTTTATTTTTGAATTCTGCTTTAATTTCTTTCATCTTTTCTTCATCTTTTTTAAGAGTTTTCTTCATTGCTAAAATTATAAAAAATACTGCTGTTACAAACAAAATATACTGTATTTGAATGTTTACAAAATAAATAGTTCCATATGCCAATATAAGAGTTACCATTTGCACCAATTCTATCGAAACTATTGAGCATACTAAAGCTATAATATACATAACCAATCCTTCTTTTATATTAGTTGGTTCTTTTACAGAAAACATAAATATAATTATACCAACAACCATTCCGTAAATTGCTGAAGCACATAGTGTTTCAATTTGTACTTCGCCTCTTGTCATTGTCATTGAATAAAATACTACTCCCATTGGATAGTCTTTTGCCAATTCGTACATATTTTCATATTTTTTTTCTTCTTCTTTCTTTTCTTCATCTTTATCTTCATCAGATTGCTTGTCACTATTTTTCTTCGTTGTATTTTTACTTTCATCAGTCTGCTTGTTATTATTTTCTGTACTATTATTTTCTTTTTCATCTGTTTTTTTATCTTCTGTTGCTTCACTATTATTATTATTTGAAGCTTCTTCATCTGCTTGCAAAGTCTTTTTAAAATCTTCTTCTACTTTTTTTGAATATGCTACTACATCTGTTTCAGAACCATGTTTTATAAAATCAACTGTCATTCTAACATTTTCTACATTATTTAAATTACTTATCAAAAAATACGTAACGCATGTTGACAATATAACATATAATAATAATCTTCCAATTTTTTTCATTTTTATTCCTCCATAACTCTTACTTTATATTCTACTTCTTCCATAAATGGATATATTTCATGTAATCTTTTTCTTGTTATCATTGATATTTTGGGTTGTGGGTTTTTATCATTTTTAGATATTAGCTTTTGTGTATAGCAGTTATCTGATGTTTTAAAGACTAAATACCTATTTCTAACATAAGTAAAATATACCTGAAATCCATTTTCTAATTCTTTTTCAAATTGTTCAAAAGTTTTATCTTGCATGATTAGCTCCTTATATTTATTTTATCATTTCTTCAAATTCGTCTTCTGTAATAACTTTTACACCTAAGCTTTCAGCTTTCGTTAATTTACTTCCCGCATCTTCTCCTGCTAATACATAATCTGTCTTTTTAGACACGGAACCTGAAGTCTTTCCACCTAATCTTTCTATTATGTCACTTGCCTCATCTCGTGTATATTTTTCTAGTTTTCCTGTTAAAACAAAAGACATTCCTTCAAATCTATTATCACTGACTTCATTTACTAAATATTGTGTATTTACTCCACTTTCTTTTAATTTATCAATTAAATCCTTTGTTTGTTCTTGTTGAAAGAAATCATAAATACTCTTAGCCATTATTTCACCAATTTCATTTATACTGCTTATTTCTTCTACACTTGCTTGCATAAGATTATCTAGACTTTTGAAGTTTCTAGCTAAAATTTTAGCTGTTTTATTTCCTACATGTCTTATTCCTAATGCACAGATTAGCTTGTCCAAGTCATTGCTTTTACTCTTTTCTATTGCATTAATTAAATTTTGTGCAAATTTATTTCCATCTTTTTTTAAAGATGCTATGTCTTCTAAATTCAAATAATATATATCTGATATATTTTTAATCAAATTTTTATCTATCAATTGTTCGATAATTGAATATCCTAATCCTGCAATATCCATACCCTCTTTTGATGCGAAATGTACTAAATTTCTTAAATTTCTAGCACTACATTCTATTCCTATACATCTCCAGACAGCTTCGCCGTCTTCTCTGACTGTATCAGCTCCACAAACAGGGCATTTTGTCGGCATACTAAATTCTTTTTCTTCTCCAGTTCTTTTTTCTTTGATAGCTTTAACAACTTCTGGAATTACATCTCCTGCTTTTTGAATTATTACATGATCGCCTATTTTTAAGTCTTTTTCTTTTATAAAATCTTCATTGTGAAGAGTAGTTTTTGAAATTGTTGATCCTGCTACTTTAACAGGTTCTAATATTGCCATTGGTGTAATTGCTCCTGTTCTTCCAACTTGACATACTATTTCTTTTAGTATAGTTTCTTTTTGCTCTGGTGGATATTTATATGCTATTGCCCATTTAGGAGTTTTAAAGGTTGTTCCTATTTCTTCTCTAAATGGTAAGTTATCTACTTTTATAACTGCTCCATCTATTCCAAAAGATAATTGTTCTCTTTTTTCCCCAATATTTTCTATTTCTTTAATTACTTCATCAATATTATTACAAAGAACTTTTACTGGATTCACATTAAATCCTAATTTTTCTAAATATAGCAGTGATTCATAGTGTGATGAAAATTCTATATCATTTGATTTTTGAACATTAAATATATAAATATCTAGAGGTCTTGATGCTGCTATTTTGCTATCTAATTGTCTTAAAGAACCTGCTGCTGCATTTCTAGCATTTGCAAATAATGGTTCTTCTAAAATTTCTCTTTCCTCATTTAATTTATCAAATTCTTCTTTTCCTATAAAAACTTCTCCTCTTACGGTAATCGTAATTGGTTCTTTTAATTTTTTAGGAATATTTTTTATTGTTTTTAAATTATCTGTAATATCTTCTCCTATAAGCCCATTTCCTCTTGTTGCTCCTCTTACAAATTCTCCTTTAACATATTCTAGAGCTACAGATAATCCATCTATTTTAGTTTCTACTACATATTTTAATTCTCTGTCAAATTCTTCTTGAGCTTTCTTCATTCTAGAATCAAATGCATACAATTCCTCGAATGAAAATATATCTTGTAAACTTTGAAGTGGAACTTCATGTTCAACTTTTTCAAATCCTTCTTTTACTGTTCCACCAACTTTTTGCGTTAAAGAATCTTTGGAAATAAATTCTGGAAATTCTTTTTCCAAATTTCTAAGTTCTACCATTAACATATCATATTCAAAATCACTAATTTCAGGTTCATCATCATCGTAGTATTTTTTTGCATGATATGCCGTTTCTTTTCTTAGCTCTTCTATTCTCTTTTTAGCCTCTTCAGCATTCATATTAATTATCATTCCTTTCAAGAACTGGCACTAACTTTTAAATAAGTCTTTTCCTTTACTCAAATAATCCCAACCTGAAAAAACTGTTGCAATTACTGAAATTGTTAATAAAACCGTAGTTATTATATTTATTATTAATTCTATTCCTGTTAAATTAGTATTTACAAAATTAGCAAATATATTTGTTCCATTTATATTAATTAAAGCAAATATTATAGCCAACATTTGTGTAACGGTTTTTAACTTTCCCCATATTGATGCTGCTACTACTTTTCCGCCTTTTTCTACTGCAACTAGTCTATAACCTGATACTATAAACTCTCTCGCCAATACTATTATTGGAATCCAAGCTGGAATCATGCCTTTCTCAACAAGAATAAGCATAGTACTTAGTACTAATATTTTATCTGCTAAAGGATCTAAAAACTTTCCAAATGTTGTTATTTGATTTCTACTTCTTGCTATATAACCATCTAATTTATCTGTTATGGAAGCAATTATAAAAATTAAATTCATTATCCAAAAAGTTATTCCAATTCCAAGCCATGTACCTTGTATATTTATTAATGAAACTACAACTATTATTGGTACTAGTATCATTCTAAATACTGTTAATTTATTCGCTAAATTCATTTTTCCTCCTTTGCATAAATATATTTGTATCATTATATACAAAAACGAAAAAAAAATAAATAGCAAAAATGCTATTTATTTAGAAAATTGTTACACGATTTATTTCATTTTTCTATTTATAACTTTTATTAATAATCGTTTCTATTTTAATACTCTTTACTATAAGCATGACTGCATCCTTCACATACTTTTATGTCTTTGATTTCTAAATCTGATGTATCTTTTCCTTGTTTTTTATAGTAATCTATTATTGCTGTTTTCACAGCTTCTTCTGCCAATATTGAACAATGCATTTTTACTGGTGGAAGTCCATCTAAAGCTTCTGCCACTGCCTCGTTTGTTAACTTTAAAGCTTCTTCGATTTTTTTCCCTTTAATCAATTCTGTTGCCATACTACTTGTTGCAATTGCTGCTCCACATCCAAAAGTTTTAAATTTAACATCCACAATTACATCATTTTCTATTTTTAAATATATTTTCATTATATCTCCACAAACTGGACTTCCCACTTGTCCTATGCCGTCTGCATTTTCTATTTCACCCACATTTCTTGGATTTTGAAAATGATTTATAACTTTTTCTGAATACATGCCTTTTCTCCTTTTATCCATTATTTTTAACAAAATCTTCATATAAAGGTGACATATTACGCAATTTCTCTACTATACCTACTAATATATTTACTAAAAATTCTACATCTTCTTCTGTATTCTCTTCCCCAAAAGTAATTCTTAATGATCCATGAGCCATATCATGAGGAAGTCCTATTGCTAAAAGTACATGTGAAGGATCTAAAGAACCTGAAGTACATGCTGAACCACTTGATGCACAAATTCCGTTCATGTCTAGATTTAACAATAATGATTCTCCTTCTACAAATCTAAATGATATGTTTGCATTTCCTGGTAATCTTTTTTCTCTATCTCCATTTAATTTTACATATGGAATTTTCTTTTCAATTTGTTCTATATATAAATCTCTTAATTTTGTTAGTTTAGCATTGTATTCATCTATATTTTCATATGCTAGTTCTATTGCTTTTCCTAGTCCAACTATTCCAGGCACATTCTCTGTACCTGCTCTTTTATCTCTTTCTTGATGTCCTCCATCCTGTATTTTGTTGAATTTAACATTTTTGCTTACATATAAAGCTCCAACACCTTTTGGTCCATAGAATTTATGGGCAGATAGTGATAATAAATCTATTCCTAATTCTTTAACATTTATTTTTACATTTCCAACTGCTTGAACTGCATCTGTATGGAAATATATTCCATTCTCTTTTGCGATTTTTCCTATCTCTGTAATTGGCTGTATTGTTCCTATTTCATTATTAGCAAACATTATACTTATTAGTATTGTTTTATCTGTAATTGAATTTTTAAGTTCTTCTAAATTTATTTTTCCATTCTCATCAACGCCTAAATAAGTGACTGCAAAGCCTTCTTTTTCCAATGTTTTACAAGTATTTAAAACTGCTGGATGCTCAATCTTTGTAGTTATAATATGATCACCTTTTTCTCTATTCGCATATACTACGCCCTTAATAGCTAGATTATCACTTTCACTACCACATCCAGTAAAATATATTTCTTTGCTATCTGCTCCTAAAGCTCTTGCTACTTTTTCTCTTGCATCTTCTATTGCTTTCTTATTTTTTCTTCCTAAACTATATATTGATGATGCGTTTCCATAACTTTCTGTAAAATATGGTATCATCTCTTTTACAACTTCTTCTTTTACAGCGGTTGTTGCAGCATAATCAAAATATCTTATCTTTGCCAATTTATATTATCTCCTTTCTAATTTTCTTTGTATTACTACTATTATATGCCATAAATATAAATTTAGCCCCTGAAAATTTCTGCTATATAAAACGGGCGAGCATTGCTCACCCTTGTACAGATTAATTCAAAATATTATTAATTCAAAAATAATTTATCTACTATTTTAAAGCTTCGCTACATCTCTTACAAATTGTAGGATTTTCTTTATCTTCTCCTACAGTTTCTGAGTACATCCAACATCTTTCGCATTTTTCTCCCGGTGCTTGTTCAACTTTTACTCCTATCTCTACTTCTTCATCATCGTTTCTTCTATTTCCACTTACTTCAACAGCAGATACAATGAATATTTGTTTCAACAATTCTTCTTTATCCTTTAGGAATTCATAGTCTGGTTCTTCTACATATATTGTTACTTTTGCATTTAGTGAATGTCCTATTATTTTTTTATTTCTTGCTATTTCTAATTCTTTTGCCACTTCATTTTTTATTTTTATTAATTTTTCCCATTTTATTTCTAATTCATGATTATCATACTCTGGATTTTCCTTTGGATAGTATGAAAGCATAACACTATCTAATTTTTCTCCATCTGGATGTGGCATATATTGCCAAATTTCATCTGCAGTATACACTGTCATCGGAGCTAAAATTCTAACTAAAGTTTGCAATATTTTATACATTGTTGTTTGTGCAGAACGTCTTTTTATATCATCTGGTTTTGATGTATATAGTCTATCTTTTATTATATCTAGATAAAAATTACTCATTTCTACAACGCAGAAATTATTTATTGCTTTATATGCCTTATTAAATTCATATCCATCAAATGCTTTTGTACATTCTTTAACTAATTTATTTAATTTTAATAAAGCCCATTTATCAATTTCTTCTAATTCTTTGTATTCTACTAGCTTATTTACATCTAAGTCATATATATTTCCTAATATATATCTTGCAGTATTTCTTATCTTTCTATATACTTCCATAACTTGTTTGAAAATTCCCTTTGAAACATGGACGTCTGATGTATAATCTGATGATAAAACCCATAATCTTACTATATCTGCTCCAGATTCATTTACAACTTCCATAGGATCTATTCCATTTCCTAAAGACTTAGACATTTTTCTGCCTTGTTCATCAACAGTATATCCATGAGTTACAACCTCTTTATATGGTGCTATACCTTTTGTTGCAACAGAAGTTAACATAGATGATTGGAACCAACCTCTATATTGATCGCTTCCCTCTAAATAAAGATTTGCTGGTGGTAATCCTCTTTCGGCTAAAACAGATTCATGAGTTGAGCCTGAATCAAACCATACATCCATTATATCTGTTTCTTTTTTGAATTTTGTACAACCACAACTACATTTTGCACCTTCTGGTAGTAATTCTTCAGCTGGTAAATCAAACCATGCATTGCTTCCTTTTTCTTTAACTATTGCTTGTACTTTTTCAAAGCTTTCTGGTGTAGCATATTCTTTTTCACAATTTTCACAATAGAATATTGGAATTGGAACTCCCCAAGTACGTTGTCTTGAAATACACCAATCATTTCTTTCTTCTACCATTTTAGTTATTCTTTCTTCTCCCCAAGCAGGATACCATTTAACTGTTTTTATAGCTTCTAATGTTGGTTTTCTAAATCCGTCAACAGATGCAAACCATTGATTTGTTGCTCTAAATATTATTGGCTTTTTACATCTCCAGCAATGTGGATAAGAGTGTACTATTTCTTCTTTTTGAAGTAATAGTCCGTTTTCTTCTAGCCATTCTACTATTGCTTTATTAGATTTTGCATAATACATTCCTGTAAATGGCCCAGCACCTTCTGTTTGTACTCCTTTGCTATTAACTGTTACTACTATTTCTAAATTATTCTTTAATCCACACAAATAGTCTTCTTTACCATATCCAGGTGCAGTATGAACAGCTCCTGTACCTGTATCTAATTCAACAGGAAGTGTATCATCACTACCTAAAACTACTCTTGATATTCTATCTAAGAAAGGATGTTTACACAAAACTCCTTCTAATTCTTTTCCTTCAAATTCTTGTAATTTTTTATACTCTGTAATTTCTGCTTGATTCATTACTTTTTCAACTAATTCAGAAGCTAATATTAATTTTCCTTTATTTGTTTCTACTATAGAATATTTATAATCAGAACCTATTGTTATTCCCATATTTCCTGGTAAAGTCCATGGTGTTGTTGTCCATATTACAAAATAAGTATTTTCTACATCAAACAAACCTTTACTATCTGATACTGGGAATTTAACAAAAGCTGATAAAGATTTATGGTCTGCATATTCTATTTCGGCTTCTGCTAAAGCAGTTTCACAATCTGTACACCAATAAACTGGTTTCAAGCCTTTATATATATATCCTTTTTTATACATATCAGCAAAAACTCCAATTTGTTTTGCTTCCATTTCAGATTGATATGTTATATATGGATTTTTCCAATCTCCTAAAACTCCTAAACGCTTAAATCCATTTATTTGTAGCTGCATATATTTCTTATTAAACTCTTTACATGTATCTCTAAATTGTGATACAGACATTTCTTCTCTATTTAACCCTAATTTTTCAATTGCTTTTTTTTCTGTTGGCATACCATGCGTATCAAATCCTGGGATAAAAGGAGTATAAAATCCTTGTAAATTTTTATAACGAACAACTGCATCTTTTAAAACTTTATTTAATGAGTGTCCTATATGAATCTCTCCATTTGCATATGGAGGTCCATCGTGAAGTACAAATGGTTCTTTCCCCTTATTTTTTTCTAACATTTTTTCATATAAATCATTTTCGAAAACCTTTTCCAAAATCTTTGGTTCATTTTCTGGTAAATTTCCTCTCATAGGGAAATCAGTTTGTGGTAAATTCAAAGTTTTTCCATAATCTTTTTTTTCACAATTATCACACATATTTCATCTCTCCTTTTTTTATAAAAGCGGATTAACAAATTCCTAATAACAAGTTATTAAAATTTGTGAAATTCGCATAATTATCTTGCACAGTTAAAAAAAATCCATTTCAGTCTTTTAGGACGAAATGGATTTATATTTCCGCGGTACCACCTAATTTAAAAATAATTTTCTTGCAAATTATTTTTCACTCGAACTCTTTAACGCAGATATACGTCTTAAACTACTGCATTTTTCATTTAAGCAACCATAAGGTGATAACATATATACTATTCTTACTGGTTCTCAGCAAAATCCAGTTCTCTGTAAAGTATTCATATATATATTGTATCCTTATCTTTGTTTTTCATTTTTTTAAATTTTAACACTTAATTTTATACTTTTCAAGTATAAATAATAAATTTTTATTTCAAGCCTTAATTATCTTCTGCTTCCTCTTCAGCTTTTTCTTCTGGCTTTGGATTGTTTTTACAAACTTTTATTAAAAAGATTCTTTGATCTTTATATTTTTCAATTTTATATGTTGCATTTTCTGTTTCAATTACAGGCTTTTCTTTATCTTTTGGAATTCTTCCTAGTTGATCTATTAAGTATCCTGAGATAGTATCATAATCTCCTTCTGGAATAGTTATTTTAACTATTTTCTCAAAATCATATATACTCATATTACCATTTATTCTAAAAGTGTTATCATCTAATATTTCGTATTCAATTTCATCATCATCATACTCATCAAGGATGTTTCCAACTAGCTCTTCAATTATATCTTCCATTGTTATTATTCCAGCTGTTCCACCATATTCATCTACAACAATTGCTAATTGAACCTTATTGGTTTGCAATTCTTTAAACACTTGATTAATTGGTTTATTTTTAGATACAAAGTATGCTTTTCTTAACATATCTTTTACTTTTATTTTTTTGTTTGAACGAATATATTTAAACAAGTCTTTTACATATAAAACACCTTTTATATTATCTATCGTCTCTTCATAAATAGGAACTCTACTATATTTGTATTCATCTAACTTATCCAACATTTCTCCTATATCTGAATTAATTTCCATTCCAAATACTTCTGTTCTATGTTTCATAACTTCTGAAGCAACTTTGTCATTAAATTCAAATACATTGTTTATCATTTCTTTTTCTTGTTCTTCTATTGTTCCATCTTCTTCTCCTGCATCTACCATATCTCTAATATCTTCTTCTGTTACAATTTCTTCCTCATTTTCTGATACACCAAATAACTTAGATATAGTATTTGTTGAAAATGTTAAAAATTTTACAAATGGACTAGCTATTACAGCTAAAACTCTAATGAAGCCTACTGCTGCTCCAGCAACTTTGCTTGAGTATTTCATCGCTAATCTCTTTGGTACTAATTCTCCAAATACCAATGAAAAGTAAGATAATATTAATGTTACTATAATTATTGATACTGGATTCCAAAAAGATATTCCTAGAGGAAATAGTTTATCTAATACTGGTGCTAATTTTGATGCAAAAGCATCTGATGCAAAAGCACTTGATAAAAATCCTGCAAGTGTTATTCCTATTTGTATTGTTGCCAAAAAACTACTTGGATCTTGCAACATTTTTTTTATTTGCTTTGCCTTTTTATCTCCTTCATTAGCCTGTTTTGATATTTTTGCATCATTTATAGATATAAATGCGATCTCTGTTGCAGCAAAAAAAGCATTTATTCCAATTAATACAACTAAAACTGCGAGTTGTCCTATCATCTTTTTATTAATTCATTCCTTATATAAATATTTAGGTTTTTTTAGGTTTTACCTATAAACCTTTTAATCGTAAAACATTATATCATTAAGTAATTTATTAATCAATGTATTTTTTTTATATTTTATATGTTATTAAATTGCTTTTATAAATAACACTTTCTATTTATTTAACTATATAATTTTTATATTAACTTCTTAGTGCAATATTGTTGCCTGATTCATATTTTTTCATTGCAAATTTGAACATTAAATTTGCAACAACAGCAAAAAATATAGTAGCAATTATTACTATCACTAAATATTTAAAATTGAAATTAAACAATATTTTTATTGGCATATGTACCATGTATCCTGCTGGTATTACAGTATACATTAAAAATTTTGTTACCTTGCCAAAAATCTGCTCTGGATATGTCATAAAAGTTATTAATAAGCTATTTTCATAAACATGTGCCACATTTTCTACATCGCCTACCCATATTGCTAATAATCTAATTATTGTTGTTGCACTGCAAAATATTATCATTCCCATAATAGCAAAAAATACTATTGATAAAAAATCTAATATTGTATCGCTTACATATATTCCAAGAACAATTCCATACAACATATCACCTGCTGCAGCAAATGAACATTTAGATGTTGCAACTGCCAACAAAGTATTCTGTGGTTGGATTATGTATGTATCTAATTCCCCTGATATAATGTATTTATTTAATTTACTAATACCATTAAAGAAAAAATCTGCAAGTCCAACTGCTAGAGTTGGTATAGACCAAATATATAATATTTGCTTCATATCTATTCCTGATGTATTTTCTTCTCCTACACCTATCACCACTAACCAAAAGATCAGAAAAAATCCATTATTTACAAACATAAATATTGTTTGCATAATAAAACTCTTTTTGTACTCAAATGCTGATTTTATATTATATTTAGTGCTTATTAATAAAAATTTAATTAATTTTTTAACCTCCATTAACATTGATTTTTTCCACCCCTCTTCTATATAAAATTCTTGCAAAAACTACCAGTACAATAAAAGCCACTGCTTGGCAAGTCAATATCTCTATTGATTCATTCATTTCAAATTTTGAAAATATTCTTGCAGGAGCATACGTTATGTATGTTGTTGGCAAAACTGAAAAGATATTTTTTACAACACTTGGGTAAAATTCTAATGGTGTAAAAACTAATAATAGCATCATTTTTTGTGTAACTAACCAAAAAGAATCATTTTCTTCTGTGTAGAAAGCTAATAATCCTATAATTAGCTGTATGTATATTCCCATCATAACTGATATAGCTACAGAAACCATAGTTACTATTATACCTGTTGCTGTTAAATCTATTGGTCCAGCAAATACAATTCCCAAAACAATTGCAAAAATCACATTAATTGTAAATCTAACTAATACAGATAAATCTTCAGCTACTGTATATTTTATAAAATCAACTGGTCTCACTAGCATATTAGCAATTTGTCCACTTTTTACTTGATCTGCAATATAATCATATTTTTTATTACAGCTATACATTATAAATTCTCCTAGAATTATGTACCAAATCAATTGTGGCTTTGTATATCCTGCAATATTCTCTTTTCCTTGTAAAATATAATCCCACAATTCATTAAATACAAATACATGTATAGCAAATGAAACTAATAAAACTATATAGTCGAATATGAAATTTATTTTTGTTTTTAAGCTATATTTAAATATTTCAAAATATTTTCTCATCCAATGCACCTCTTTTGCTATTATATATATTCTAATAATTTTATTTATAATACTAGATAATTATATTATTTTCGCTCGTCCCAACTAGTAGAAACCGTACAGAAAATATTCTCGCAATTTTGCTAGCAATTGCTTCGATATTTTCTTAACTGTTTCTAGCTAGTCGGTCCCCACACAAGCTCGCTTAAAATAATATAATTATCTAGCTATGAAAAAATTTACTATATATAAAAAATCTACTTAGTATAAATGTCGTAAATGACTTCTTCTAGTGGTAAAGGAAGTGCCTCCATGTCTATTATGTTTCCATATTTCATAAACTTTTCTAAAATCTCTGAAATTGTTATTCTTTTTGTATCTACTTTTAACATTATTTTATTTTCTGCTTTACTCATTATTGGATAGTCAAATTCAACATTTTCAATATTATTATCATACATAATAGTTATAAATTTTTCTGATAAATATTCATGCTTTAAAGTCTCTATACTCTCATCTTTTATTATAGTTCCTTTATCAATTATAATTATTCGTTCACAAACTTTTTCAATATCTCCTAAGTCATGGCTCGTTAAAAATATTGTAGTATTATATTTCTTATTAGTATCTAAGATTGCTTGTCTAACTTTTTCTTTAACTACTATATCTAAGCCAATTGTAGGTTCATCTAAAAATAGGATTTCTGGTTTATGTAACATTACGGCTGCAATTTCACATATCATTCTTTGTCCTAATGATAATTTTCTTACTGGAACATTTATTATTTCTTGAAGATTAAAAAGTTCTACTAATTCATTTATTCTCTCTTCTAACTCTTGTTTTGGAATATCATATACTGCTCCTAACAATCTATATGTATCTATTGCTGGTAAGTGCATCCATAAACTAGATTTTTGTCCAAACATACAGCCTATTTTATATCCTAATACTTTTCTATCTTTTGTTGGATTTAATCCTAATACTTCTACATTACCTTCTGTTGGATGAATTATTCCTGTAAGCATTTTTATTGTTGTAGATTTTCCAGCTCCATTAGGTCCTACAAAACCCACTATCTCTCCATCTTTAATTTCAAAATTAATGTTTCTTACAGCTTCAAAATTCTTTTTTTCTCCTTTCACAAAACCTAAAAAGCCCTTTTTTCTTATTTTCTTTGTGAAAGTTTTCTTTAGTCCTTCAACTCTAATCATATAAACATTCATCCCCTTTACTTAACAATCCCATTTAAGTATAAAAAAATAGAAAGCCTTATAAAGAAAATCTTTTAGTTCAAGACTCCTTAATAGGCTTTTCTTCCATTTTTTAAGTGTAAATATCTCTTTTTGAGAGACATCCTACATTGCTCGGACCGACACTATTTTTATAATAGTTGGAACCCTTAAATGTACTCTTGTTATAATGTTTAATATTTTACCATATTTATATCTTTTTGTCAAATTTTATAATTATTGCTTAATTATCTTTCATCATATCCAAAATGTTTTGCTGGATAGGATCTTAATTTTCCATCATATATAAGATTAACACCATCTAACATTTTGAAATCTTCTGGCTTTGGTACTTCTGGAATTGCAGATGTATCTATATCAGCTGTATTCATTATGTATTTTACAAATTGTGAACAATAAAATTTATTTTCAGGCATATATTTTTTATTTATTCCCGCTAAAGCTAATCCTGCTATATTAAACCTATATTTTTCTTTATTGCTTTCCATTCTATATATATTTCGTTTTAATTTATCATATTGCTCATCAGAAATTTCTTTTTCATATATTTGTGATGCGGTTTCATAGAATCTTTTAAAAGTTCCAACTTCTATTCCTTCATGAACAAATCCTCCAATAAAAGCATTGTATGGATTTAACCTTCCAAAAGAATATAATTCTTTCAACTCTTCGTCTAAGGCTATCGAAACATGACTAAATTCTTTTCGTGTCCACAGTTTAATTGTTTTTGATAAAAAAGTTCCTGTGTATGTCAATACTATATATATTTTTTTCACTTTAAAACTCCCTTAGTCTTTACTATTTTTCTTCATTTATAATTTTTAATATTTCTTCATTATTTTGCAATCTTGGTGTTGCATAAATAATAGTTTTTTTATCTCTTGTTATTGCTTCTTTCATTACTTCTTCATCATCTCTAAGTTCTTTACTTGCATATTTTACTATTATTGGTTTGTTTTTTACTGCCTCCAAAACAACATCTTTATCATTTCTTAGATTTTTTGATGCATAATATAATCCTTGACCATTGCCTTTTACACTATTTAGCATTACATCTTTATCATCTCTTAATTTTTCAGAAGCATAACATACTGTCCATGGTGCTGTTTTTAAAGCTTCTAAAACAACATCTTTATCATCTTTTAGTTCATCACTTACAAACTCCAAGGCTCTTCCGTCTAATTTTAATGCTTCCATTACTATTTCTTTATCATTTTGTAAGCTTTCACTTATATTTTCTATTTGCATTGGATCTTCTTTAATTACTTGCATTATATATTCTTTATTATCTGTATTCTTCATAAATTCTTCTGTATTTATCATAATTCTACTTCCATTTTATATATTTTTTATATCTTCTTTTTTAAATCTATATATAGATAATCCTATTAAAGCTGCAAGGTATATTATATATATTACTAAAGAAAATTTAAAATTTAAAAACTCGAATTGTGCTGGCTTTCCAAAATTATATATTGACAAGTCCCAATTTGGAGTTATAAAAAATTTTAAAAATCTATATTTTTTACCTGCACCCAATAAAGAATTAACAAATTCACCTGCTATTTGTCCTAATAAAGGTACTGCTACAGCAAGAGCTGTACCATTCGTTAAAGTACTAACGAACATTGCAATAGCTGATAGCATAATTAAGAATGGTAATTTACTTATAAGAATTATTCCTACATATTCAAAGACATTCATACTATATGCACTACCACTATTATAATCATATACTCCTACATTGTAAATAGAAAAATCCTCAAAGCTAAAGAATACTCCAAATATTATTATTGCAATAATACTAATTAATAGCATCGAAATAATTGTTACAATTATAGTAGTTAAAAATTTTGCAAGCCATATAGTTTCTCTTTTATATGGTCTTATTAATAGTTGTTTTATAGTTCCTTTATTAAACTCTTCTGATATTATTGATGCTGCCACAACTATTATTATAACTGCTAATAACATTAGCCCAACAGATTCCATATATTGACTATATGCTCTGCTTGCATTTTTATAATTGAACAAGTCTTTTTCTGTATCTAAAGCATATTTTGCAATCATTGCATCTGCTCGTACCTCATTAAGTGCACTTTGTGGTATTTCCTCATTATCATGCAAAACAGTTTGCATTCCACTAGAATATATATTTAATGCTTCATCCATATATGAACCATCATAAGGAATCTTTTTATTTAATCTTATTTCTAAACATTCTATTTCTAATTCATTACTTTCTACAATTTGCTCTTTTTCTTCTTTATTAATTGTTGTAGCATTTTCTAATTCCTTTTGGCTAACTTCTAAATCAGCTTTTGCTATTTCTAGTTTCTGTTTTGTGTATTGTTCCCAATCACCACTCTCTAACATATTTAAGAAATCATTATAATTTTCTTCTGCTTTCTTCAATTCTTTATCATTCTCTTTGGAACCATATTTAATTTCGTTTATATTATATATATAATCATACGCATTTTGCGTAATACATTCGAACTTCCATTTTTCTTCGTTTTTATATTCTTCCTCTAATTTTAATAATTCTACTTGTGATTTGTCCGAAATATATATTTCTCTTTCTTCTTCATTTTCAGGATTTAGGCTTTTTAATTCCTCTTCATAAAATTCTATTGTTGATGCATTATCATAATATGCCATTTGATATATCTCATCTTCATGTTTTACCATTATACATTCAATTATCATAAGAATTACAGCCATTAATATTATTATTTTTATAGCCCATTTAGCAAATATTTTTTTTATTTCATTTCCTATTAAATTAACCAATTTTGTTACCTCCTGTTTTTTTCAAGAAAGCACTTTCTAGTGATATTTGCTCTTCCTCAATTTTGTATATATCAATATCAGCTTCAACCAATTTTCTAACTATATTGGGTATTTCTGTTTTTTCACATTCAACTCTAATATTTTCTTTATCTATTATCTCTGCACCTTTTACTATTTTTATCACTTTCTTTGAATTGTTTGTTTCTATTATGTAAGTATTTCCGCTAATATCAGCTTTCAAGTCTTTTATTGTTGATGTTTCGACTATTTCTCCATTTTGTATAATAATTACTTTATTACAAAACGTTTCTAATTCAGCTAAATTATGGCTAGATATAAGTATCCCCATATTTTCTTCTTTTGCTAACTTTATTAATAACTCTCTTACTTCTTTTATTCCTTCTGGATCTAATCCATTGTTTGGTTCATCTAGTATTAGTACATTAGGTTTATGCAATATTGCTTGTGCTATCCCTAACCTTTGCCTCATTCCTAATGAATATTTTGAAACTTTATCTTTTATTCTATTTTCTAGTCCTACTATTTTTACTACTTCATCAATTCTATCTCTACTCACATTGTTATATAATTTAGCAATCATTTTTAAATTCTCATATCCAGACATATACATATATAAATCTGGACTTTCAACAATTGCTCCTACTTTTTCAATAGCATTGCTAAATTCTTTCTGTATATTATAACCATTAATTCTTACAGTTCCACTTGTTATTTTTTGTAGTCCTGTAATTAATTTTATTGTAGTTGTCTTTCCCGCACCATTTGGTCCTATGAAACCTACTATATCTCCTTTACATACTTGCAAAGATACATTATTTAGAATCGTTTTATTGCCAATCTTTTTGTATAAATTCTCGCATTCGATCAAAGCGTTTTCCATTATTTATACCATTCCTTCCTGTAATTTTTTACTCTTGTTTATTATAAAACATACTATATTTTTTTACAATATTTATATAAAAAAAAGCGAACCTAAGATTTTTCTACAATATAAAAAGCGGATAAAAAAAGATGATTAGTTTTAATAAACTAATCATCCTTAAATTCTGTTTTTCCATATTTTAATATCCGAAAAGTTCTACCCAGAAATATTGACCATCAATAATGCAACATGCTGCTCCCATTGTTTTATATTTTTTATTTACCATATTTCTATAATGTGTTGGTGATTTAATCCAACCTTTATTTACACCATTTGCCGTAGAATATCCCATTCCTAAGTTTTCTCCATATACTGCATCATTAACTGTATAAAAACTAGATCCATTTGGTCTTGTATGTGAAAACTTATCAGATATTTCTTGTGCTCTTATTTTAGCTGCACTTTCTAATGTACTACTCCAAGCTAAGTTTCCTAAACCTTCTTCTTTTCTTGTTGCATTAACTAATGTTATTAACTCTCTTGCACTAACATATGTAGCATTTTTCTTAGGTGTAACAACTTCAGTTTCTTTCTTCTCCTCTTTTTTTGGTTCTTCTTGTTTTTTAGGTGTAGCTGTTTCAGTAGCTTTTGTTTCTTGCTTTGGAGTATCCTTTCTACTAGTATCAGCTGTAGAACTTCTGCTAGTCTCAGTAGCATTGCTTCTACTTGTATCACTAGAACTTTTTCTGCTAACTACTGTTGTTGTTTGTTTTTGATTAGATGTAGTAGGTTCACTCTTAGTTGTTGTTTTAGCTACAATCTCTCTCTTTTCCACAGTGTTTTTATTAGTTGTTGATTTAGTCTCAGTAGTTTTATTATTTTCTACCTTAGGAGAACTTACTTTAACTGCATTTTCTGTTTCATTTTTTGTCTCTGTTTTTGTTTCATTCTCTACTTTAGCCACTGTTGTTTGCTTTGCATTTACTTTTAAAGTAAAATCTTTTTCTTCTATATTACCAGCTTTGTCCATAGCAACATATTTTAAGCTATATTCTCCTGGTTTATCTATATCATATTGTCCCTCAACTTTTACTTCTAAATCTTTATCTACATTATCACTTACAGTAACTCCATCTAATAAATTAACACTATCTCCTTCTATTATTTCTAGAGATTCTTTTGCTAAGCTTATTTCAGGTTTTACTGTATCTACTACTTCTAATATTTCATCGATTTTGGTTTCAGCTTCTTTCTTTTGTTCATTAACAAATTCAACATTTTTACTAAATGTTTTTTCCAATTTTTCTTGTGTACCTTTCTCTTCTACTTGGGAAATATTTTTTCTATTAATAGCTATACCAATGGTTGCCATACTAGTTGCAAACATCACCACTGTTAAAATAATAATTAAAACTACTAAAGTTCTCAAAATTACATTCCCATATTCTTTATCTTTTGGATTATTGCTTATATTTGGAAAATTAAATTTGTTTATCATATTTCCCCTCCTTTTCTTTTTTTATTTTTAGTATAAGCATACTATTCCAAAACCTCTAATTTATTATAACATATTTTCGCATTTTTTTCTATACTTTTTGCCAATTTTGTTTGTTTTTTACCAGTATTTCAATATATGTTTTTTGTATTAACATAAAAAAGCGGTCATTTTAGCTCATTTCAGGTTTTCCATAGCATATGCTTTCTATCAAAGTTTTTTGAATTTTTTAATTGATTTTTAGTATTTTTCTTTATATAATTATAAATTAAGGTGATTAATTTTGATATTGATATATACTATAAACTCAAATGATAATTATATAAATTTAAAACAAGTTTTAAAAGAAGAATTTTTTATATCTAATAGACTTATTTTAAAACTAAAAAATCACAAACAATTTTTCTTGAATAATGAAAATGTTTATATCTCGCACTCTGTTAAAGAAAATGATGTCGTAAAAGTTGATCTTGATTTTAAAGAATCTTCTGATAATATTATTCCCAGTCCTATGAAACTTATTATACTTTATGAAGATGATGCACTTTTAGTTCTTAACAAACCTGCTGGTATTGCCATTCACCCTAGCCACTCTCATTTTGATAATAGTCTGTCAAATGGTGTTAAATCTTACTTTCAAGAAATTAATTTAAAGAGAAAAATTCGCCCTGTAAATAGATTAGATAAAGACACCTCTGGTGCTGTTATTTTTGCAAAAAATGAATATATTCAAGAATGTCTATCTAGGCAAATGAAAAATAATATCTTTAAAAAAGAATATATTGCTTTTTTAGACGGAAAAGTTGAAAATAAAACTGCTACAATCACAGCTCCAATTGCCCGAAAAAATAACAGTATTATTAAAAGATGCGTTCGTGATGATGGTGATTTTGCCATTTCCCATTACGAAGTCTTAAAATATTATAATCAATTTACACTGGTAAAATTTCTAATTGAAACTGGTAGAACTCATCAAATTCGTGTTCATTCTAATTATATTGGCCATCCAGTTTTAGGAGATACTTTATATGGAAAGGCTTCTTCTCTAATTACTAGACAAGCCCTTCACTCTTATAAAGTTTCGTTTATTCATCCAATAACTAAAAAGCCTTTAGAAATTATTGCTCCTTTATTTGAAGATATGAATTTATTGTTAGAATAATATAAAATTAATTATAACGAAAAAAGATAGGTTTTTCCTATCTTTTTTCATGTATATAAATAAGTAAATCTGTAAGCCGGGTTCTGTCTAGAATAGCCATTTATCTAGGATATATATTACTATATACCTCAAGCCACCAATTCAAAAAGACGCCGAGCAGACTTAGCCTTTTTTATTAGGTGTTGCTCCAGATGGGGTTTACATTGTCCCAATATGTCACCATATCAGCGGTAAGCTCTTACCTCACCTTTTCATCCTTACCTAAAAATTAGGCGGTTATTTTCTGTTGCACTTTCCTTAAGGTTTCCCTCACTGGACGTTATCCAGCATCATTGCTCTATGGAGCCCGGACTTTCCTCTCGTACAACCTTGCGGTTTATACCAGCGACTATTCAATTTACTCTAAATTTTATTTTACTGTACTTATTCTAAAAAGTCAAGGAAAATCTCTAAAATGCTACTTTCTCTGTTTTCTATGTCTATTAATTTTATTATTTTCTTTATGTAGTCTAATTTTTTTATTGACTGAATTTCTTTTCACATATAATTAATCTTTCAGTATAGTAATTTTACTATTTGTCAACAAATAAATTTTACATACTGTATATTTTTTAATTAAATTAATATAATAAGTGTAGGTGATTAAAATGGATTATACTTTAAATTTATATAGTACTAATAAAGACGATATTTCTAAATTTTTAAATTCTTTTTATGAAACAAACAATAACATACCAGACTGGGAAATAACCTTGCATCCACCTATTAATAAACATAAAAGTCCAGTATATTTATATACAAAAAGAACTACAAATCCTATTGATTTTGTAGTTCTTCTTGGAGCATTAGCTGATAATAATACTAAATACAAGATAAATTCTTGGCTTAGTTTAGATAAAGATACATTTATCAACATAACACCTAATAACATTGACTCTATTATAAAATATATTTATGAACGATTTCCTTATTAATTTTTACGCTTCCTCATCATCTTCTAAATCTTCTTCATAACTATTATTTTCAATCTCTTCATTCAAATCGAATTTCTCATTTTCTTCATCATTCTTATTTGTATCTTGTTGTTCTTCTGAATTTTCTGATGCATTGTTTACTACTTTCCCGCAATTAGGGCAATAATTAAATTCTACATATATTTCTGAATAACAATTAGGGCATTGTTTTTTATTATTTAATTCTAAAAGCTTCTTTCTACATTCTTCTATTTCATCTGCTAATTTATCTATTTTTTTACAATGTTCTTTTTTTCTGTCTTCGAAATCATCCATTTCTTCTCTTACATTATTCTCATATACGATTTTTCCTAATTCTGTATATAAATCATTTATTTTTGTTTTATAATCACTCATTTTCCACTTCAATTTTGTTATTGATGCTAATCTATTTGTTTGTTGAGTTGTATATTTACATGTTTTATTTGCTACGTTTCCTAGCTTTTCAAAAAATTCCATATTTCTTACCTCCAAAAATATTATATGTAAATCAACTTAAATTTATTCTGTATAAAATTATTATAAAAGTATAAAACTAGTTTTAATAGATTAAAAAACAAATTACATTATTTGTAATTTGTTTCCAATTTTTTATATTTGTTCTGACTTTTTAGTTCTAGTCATCAATTTATAAACTGCTTCATTTGCATCTAATTCATTGTATAAAACATCATATACTGTATTGATAATTGGTGTATCTAAATTGAATTTTCTTGACAATTCATAAGCAACATCAATATTATCTATGCTTTCTATTGTCATTCCAATTTCTTTTCGTACATCTTCTATTTTCATTCCTTTACCAACTAACTTACCAGCTCTTCTATTTCTACTATGTTCACTTCCACAAGTTACAATTAAATCTCCTAAACCTGTTAATCCATAAAAAGTTTCTGTTTTTCCTCCTAGTGCTGTACCTAATCTATTTATTTCTGCTAACCCTCTTGTTACTAATGCAGCAAAAGAATTATCTCCCAAATTTAATCCTGTTGCAATTCCTGCACAAAATGCAATTATATTTTTTAAGCCTCCACCTAGCTCAACACCTTTTATATCTGTTGATGTGTATACTCTCATATCTTTATTCATAAAAAGTTCTTGAATCTCGTCGTTTAATTTGGTGTCACTTGATGCTACTACCATTGCAGTAGGTATTCCAACAGACACTTCTTCAGCATGGCTTGGGCCTGCTAAAGCTCCTATTTTATTGTTTGGTAATTCTTGTCTTATAACTTCATCTAATGTTAGAAGTGTTTCTTTTTCAAAGCCTTTTGTACATATTATAATTGGTTGATTTTCTTTTACATATTGCTTATATTGTTTTACGGTATTTCTTGTAAATAGTGATGGTGTTACATGTAAAATTAAATCTGCACCTTCTATAACATCTTTATATTCTAAAGAGCAATAAATATTATCTGGTAAGGTTACTTCTGGTAAAAACTTACATTTTTTTTCATTATTTATTAAATCTGCTTCTTCTTTAGCAAAAGACCATACTCTTACATTATTTCCTTTCTTTGCTAAATGAATTGCCAAAGCTATTCCCCAGCTACCACTACCTATAATTGCTATATTTTTCATAAAAAAACCTCCATGTATAAATTTAATTATTTATATCTAATTTATTTTACTTTTTACTAAAGCTAATCCTATTTTCTGTTCCATCTGCAATTCTTTTGATATTAGCTCTATGATTAAATATAACAATAACAGCTAATATAATGCTAAATATCAGATAACTCATTGTTTCTCCTGGTACTATAAAAAATTCCTTACCTATATACAAGGTCAAAACAGGAAATAAAATTGCAGCTGCGATTGATCCTACAGATACCATTCTAGTTAATACTATTAATACTAATGCAAAAGTTAAACAAATAACTCCTATTTGCCAGTTAGTTATTAATAATACTCCTAATGATGTAGCAATTCCTTTGCCTCCTCTAAAGCCAAAGAATATAGGAAATGTATGTCCTATTATAACAAGTATTCCTGCTATTTGAATAAGCAATGATGGATTATCAATATCTTTCACATATTTTCCCATAAGAAAAGCTAATACAATAGCTACTATTCCTTTTAGAATATCTAAAATCAAGGTTATTAGAGCTGCCTTTTTTCCAACTGTTCTCAAAACATTTGTTGACCCTGCATTTCCGCTACCTTTTTCTCTTAAATCAAATCCTGCAAATTTTTTGCTAATTATAACAGAAAAATTTATACTTCCTATTAAATATGCCACTATTCCCATTACTATGTATGGTCCCATATTTATCACTCCTTTATCTCTTGTTTATATTAGTTTAATAACACAAAGTACTAGTTACTTTTCACTTTTTTCTCTTACAATCATTCTAATTGGTGTTCCTTGAAGTCCAAATTCTTTTCTTATATGATTTATTAAGTATCTTTCATATGAGAAATGAAATAAATCTTTACTATTTACAAAAACCACAAAAGTTGGTGGCTTTGTAGAAGCCTGTGTCATATAATATACTTTTAATCTTTTTCCTTTATCTGATGGTGGTTGAACAATTGCTACAGCTTCATTAAGCACTTGGTTTAACATTGATGTTGACACTCTCATAGCATTTTGATCTGCAACAAAGTTTATCAATTCATATAGTTTATTTATTCTCTGACCAGTTTTAGCAGAGATAAATAAAATTGGAGCATATGTTAAATATGATAATCTATTATATACTTCTTTTTTGAATTTTTCCATTGTATGGTCATCTTTTTCTATTTCATCCCATTTATTAACAATTAGAATTATACCTTTTCCTGCTTCATGTGCTTCTCCTGCAATTTTTGCATCTTGATCTGTAACACCTTCTGTTGCATCAATCATCATCAAGCAAACATCAGATCTTTCTATAGCATATAAAGTTCTCATTACACTAAACTTTTCTATAGATTCATTAACTTTACTTTTTCGTCTGATACCTGCTGTATCAATAAAAACATATTTTCCAAATTCATTTTCATATTCAGAATCTATTGCATCTCTTGTAGTTCCTGCAATATCACTTACAATAACTCTAGACTCGCCTAATATTTTATTTACTAATGATGATTTTCCAACATTAGGTTTTCCTATAATAGCTACTTTAATAATATTATCTTCTTCTTCATTTTCGTTCTCTTCCGGTAAATTATTGTAAACCTCATCCAATAAATCTCCTATACCTAGTGCATTTGCAGCTGATACTGGAAATGGTGTTCCTAATCCCAAGTTATAAAACTCGTATATTTCATCTGATGTTTTTCCAAAATTGTCAGCCTTATTGCAAACTAGAATAACAGGCTTTTTTGATTTTCTTAATATTTGAGCTATTTCTCTATCTGCTGCTGTTATTCCTGCTTGAATATCTGTTAAAAACAAAATAACATCTGCGACTCCTATTGCAATATTAGCTTGTTCTCTCATTCCAGAGATTATTATGTCATCTGTTTGCTCTTCTATTCCAGCTGTATCTATTAGAGAAAACTTTCTTCCTCTCCATTCTGCATCTGCATATATTCTGTCTCTAGTAACACCTGGGGTATCTTCAACTATTGATATTCTTTGTCCTATTATATAATTAAAAAAAGTTGACTTTCCAACATTAGGTCTTCCTACTATTGCTACTGTTGGCTTTGACACTATTTCTCACCTCTATTCGTTATCGATTTACATTTTATAACATTTGAAATATTTAGTCAATTGTTAATACTTCAATTGCACATTTAATTCCATCTACTGCTGCAGACATTATTCCTCCTGCATATCCTGCTCCTTCTCCACAAGGATATATTCCATCTATATTTGACACTAATCTCTCATTTCTTGGTATTTTAACAGGTGATGAACTTCTTGTTTCTACACCTGTTAAAATAGCATCTTTATCTGCAAAACCCTTTATTCTTTTATCAAAATATACTATTCCTTCTTTTAATGTTTTTGATACAAAATCCGGCAATATTTCATTTAAATTAGAAAGCGTTACTCCTGGCATATAAGTTGGTTTTACTTCTCCTATAAATTCAGATTTTCTATTTTGAAGAAAATCTTCAACTCTTTGAACTGGTGCAAAATAATTTTTTCCACCTAATTTATATGCTTTTTCTTCTAAATCTTTTTGAAAATATATACCTTCTAATGGTGAATCTCCTTTAAAATCATCTGGAGTTACATTTACTAATATTGCACTATTTGCATTTTCTCCATCTCTCGCAAATCTACTCATTCCATTTGTAACAACAGTATGTTCATCACTAGATGAGCCTACTACTACACCACCTGGACACATACAGAAAGTATAACATGATCTACCATCTTCTCCATGATATGCTAGTTTATATTCTGCTGGTGGCAATTTCAATTTTGTTTTTTCAGAATATTGGGATTTATTTATCATTTCCTGTTTGTGCTCTATTCTTACACCTACTGAAAAATTCTTTTTTTCCATGTTAACACCTTTTTCATATAATTTTTCAAAAGTATCTCTAGCACTATGACCTATCGCTAATATTACAGTATCAGTTTCTATTTTTCTTTTATCAGAAATTACTGACTTGATTCTATTATTTTCTATTTCAAAATCTATTGCCTTTTCATTAAATAAAAACTCTCCACCTGATCTTATTATCTCTTCTCTCATATTTTTTATTATATTTATTAAATTGTCTGTTCCTATGTGAGGTTTACTTATATATGCTATTTGTTTTGGTGCTCCAAAATTTATAAACTCTTCTATAACTTTACCGCAAAGTTTATTATTTATGCCTGTTGTAAGCTTTCCATCTGAAAAAGTTCCTGCTCCACCTTCTCCAAATTGAACATTAGATTTAGTGTTTAATTTTCCTGTTTTAAAAAATTCATCCACATCTTTTTTTCTTTCTTCAACTTTTTTCCCTTGTTCCAATATAATTGGCTGTATACCATTTTCTACAAAAGTAAGTGCAGCAAATAACCCTGCTGGTCCTGCTCCAATAATTACAGGTTTAAATTTACTTTTTCTCTTTACACTTATTGGCTTTACTTCTTGTTTTTCGATAATTTCTATATTATTTTTATTTTTTATACTTCTATAGATTATCTGTTCTTTTTCCATCATAACTTCTATATCTACAGAATAAGAATAATGGATATCATTTTTATCTCTTGCATCTATTGATTTCTTAAAAATACGCCAAGAAATTATAATTGATTTATCAATACCATATTTATCACAAATTAAATTAAAAACTTTTTCTTCTGAAATATCCTCTCTAACTTTTATTTGTTTAAATCTTATCATTTTTACCTCTAAACCCTTTAATTAATATGTAAAATTATACTATTATTGCTATGAATTTTCAAGTTATATATATGTGAAATTTAATTATAACTATTTCATCTAATCATTGTATAAAACTTGTAAATTTACATTATTTGTGATATAATATATTTTACATTCGCCGTATCCCAAAATGTGGATACACCGCCCAGTGCCTTAAAAAGCACGCGCTTAGAGAAAGGAGCCAGAAGATTATGGCAACGTTTGAATGCAGTGACCTTTTAGTTCACTTATTGGAAACCTTACCTCCCAGCAAATACTATCTCTTTGACTATCCTGAAGAGGAGAAGGTCGGTATCGTGGATGACCTGTATCACTTGAGTGATGCAGCCGTCATGATGTACATCACTATTGACTGTGATACAAAAAGTACATTTTTCGATGCCGTCCATGCGGCCTGGGAAAAAATTGAGACTGTCAGAGGTAAGCCGGTAAAGCACTATGCAGATAGTGCTTTACACACAAGCTAAAAAACGAACAGGACCACCCTTCACGGGTAGTCCTGTTTGTTTTATCTTGAAAAATTAGTTCCAAAAAAAACTATACTTATAGCTATAGCTCCCACAAGTGAAATGAATAAACCTGACCAATCATTTTTTTCAACATTGTCTGAGGGATCATCAGAATTATACATTATTCTAACCTGCTTTCCTAGCTTTGGCTTTCCACTTGAAGCTACTTTTCTTACACATCTATATGTATTACCATCTACTTCAAATTCAATAATAGGAGCATATGTAACACTTTCACCATAATAAGTATCATTTGTATTTCCTATCCTTATTGAAGTTCCTGACCCTGTACCATATCTATTATCATCCCTAGATACATGTCTTTCATAATCTACAATTGTTCCAATCGTTTCCCTAAAAGCTGGATTATTTACCTTCATATGATGTATAATTTGTTTTACTATTCCTGTAAAAATTACTGCTCCACAAATAATATAAACTAACGTCATATAATGCCAACTCCTTCTTATTACAACTATTTTTTTAATTTTATTTTCTTTTAATTCTTGGTATAAAATTCTCTGTAAACTTATATTTATCTCTATGCTTTATGTATAAATAACCAAATATTGAGAACGTCAATGCTCCTATAAAATTTACAATTAAATCTTGCATTGTATCATTCAAACCAACATCCAAATATCCACCTTCTATTGTAGTTTCCTCAAGTTCTCCATTTTTATAAGTATACACTTTTGAAAATTTAATATTTTCAATTTTCTCTGGTTCGTTAAGACCTTCTTTATTTAGAGAAACGGATTTTATTTGTGTTACTATTGAATCCTTTTGCATATCATGATTCGTAAAATTGTCTACTCCGTATTCATAAAATTCCCATAATACACCTATTGTCATTGAAAAGCAGAATGCTAGAAGTGCAACAAAAACACTAGATAGATGCATATGAACTTTATCATTTTGATTTAATATATCTACTAGAGAAAAACCTATTCCTGCACATATAAAACCATTTATTGTATGTAGAATTATATCCCAATATGGAAATACTTTATAGAAATAACTAATTTCTCCTAATATTAAAGATGCATATATAAATAATAATATAATTATTTCTAGAGTATTTGGTAGTTCTATATTAAATTTTCTATCTAATATACTGGGTACTAGAAATAATAGCAAGGTTAATATGCATAAGAAAACATTATTCCAGTTTTTTAAAAATATTTGAATAATTAAAGCTACTATAACAAGAAATCTTAATATTAAATAAACTATTATAACTTTTTTTTTGTTTTTAGCTATATTATCTTTCAAATTTATCCTCCATCAAATTTAAACTACAAAAAAAAGCACACATAAAACATGTAATAAACTTCCTAAAACACATGCCAAATGAAATATTGAATGCATCCATTTATGTTTTTTCCCTAATCCATACAATACAGCTCCTATTGTATATACAATTCCTCCTCCTACTAATAGAATAAAACCAGTTGTTCCTAATAGTTTTGGTAGTACATTTCCTTTTATAATTATGCACCACCCCATTGCTAAATAGCATATCATAGAAAAAGTTTTGTATTTTTTCAAATCTATAGAATTAAAAACTACACCTAGAACTGCTAATCCCCACACAATACCAAAAATTGCCCATCCTAAGGCGGTATTATACTCTCTTAGAGTACATAGGGTAAAAGGTGTATATGAACCTGCAATTAGTAAGAATATTGAACAATGATCTATTATTTGAAATACTTTTTTTGCTTTTGATTTTGGCTTTAGTCCATGGTAAATACTAGACATTGTATATAAAGCAATTAGTGTAACTCCAAATATAGCACTTGATACTATTCCATATACATTCCTATGAATTGCAGCAAATATAACACATAAAGTTAATGCAACAATTCCTAAAGCTCCTCCAACAATATGAGATACCATGTTAAAAACTTCTTCGCCTTTTGTGTATGTTGGCAGAATTCTATCAGCTAATTTTGTTCTAACCATATTTTTCTCCTTATCAAATATTTTCTTTATGTTATCATATGTAGAAAATTTTTTCAATATACATATTAATAAAAACCTGTATACACAATACAGGTTTTTATTTTATTATCCTAATATTTCTTTTAATGGTTTCATCAATTGTTTTATATCTATAGGCTTAGCAACATGTCCATTCATTCCTGCTTCTTTAGCCAATTTTTTATCTTCTTCAAAAGCATTAGCTGTCATTGCTATAATAGGAATATTAGCAATTTGTTTATTTGAAAATTTACGAATAGCCTTAGTAGCCTCATAACCATTCATAATTGGCATCTGAATATCCATTAGTACTAAATCAAAATATCCAGGCTTTGAATTTTTTAAAATATCACATGCTTCTTTTCCGTTTTCTGCACTCTCTACTGTGAATCCAAAATCTTTCATATATTCAGTTGCAATCTCACGATTCATCATATTGTCTTCTACTAATAAAATTCTCTTGCCAGTAAAATCGAATTTTTCTTCCTCTTCTTCTTTTCCTTTTTCTTCTATGCCAAATGATTTCATTAATATATTTCTTAAATCAGATGGGAAAAGTGGTTTACTAATAAATTCTGTAACTCCTGCTTCTTTTGCCTCTTGTTCTACCTCTGCCCAATCATATGCTGAAAGAAGAATTATTGGAGCTTCTTTTCCTACTATTTTTCTAATACGTCTAACTGTTTCAATTCCATTCATATCTGGCATTAGCCAATCTATAAAGTAAACTTTAAATTCATCTTTCATTTGTAAAGCTTCTTTTGTACGTACTACAGCCTCTTTACCATACATTGTCCACTCTGATTTTAATCCTAATTGTCTAAGCATATAAGCTAAACTTTGGCATGTATTCATATCATCATCTACTACTAATGTACGTATACCTTTCAAACTTTCAATTATTTCGATTTCTTTATGTTCTTCTTGAAGTTTAAAATCAAGTGTAACTGTGATTTCAGTTCCTTTTCCTTCTTTACTATCAATTTTGATTGTTCCACCCATCATGTCAACAATTTTCTTAGTAATCGCCATTCCTAAACCTGTTCCTTGAATTCCACTTACTGTTGAATTACGTTCTCTTGCAAAAGGTTCAAAAATTTCTTTTATGAATTGTTTACTAATTCCAATACCTGTATCTTTTACTTTAAACTCATAAGTTCCATATCCTGCTTTCTGAACCTGCTTTTGTTTTATATGTAAAGATATTATTCCTCCAGGTTTAGTAAATTTTATAGCATTAGATAAAAGATTTATTAATATTTGATTTACTCTTAATTTATCACAATATATATTCTCATCTGTAATATTCATAGTATCAATTACAAATTCCATTTGTTTTGCATTTATATCTGCCTGTACTATATTTCTAATACTATGAAGCATATCTGCAAGGTTTTCTTGCTTTTCTTCTATATTTACCTTACCAGATTCTATTCTACTCATGTCTAAAACATCATTTATTAAAGAAAGTAAATGATCTGATGATTGTTGAATTTTTTCAAGGTAATCCTTAACTCTTTCTTTATTATCAATATGAGTTCTTGCTAAAGAAGTAAATCCTATAATTGCATTCATAGGCGTACGAATATCATGAGACATATTATTTAAAAATGTAGTTTTTGCTCTGTTTGCTTGTTCAGCTAATGCTAATGCAGATTTCAATTCATCTCCATGCTTTATTTCATACTTCATAAGATTTCTTTGTGATCTATTTCTTAACACTAATATAACAACTACTACAATTATAGCCAAAATAACTCCTGTAAGAACTGTAAATAGTTCTAACAAATTATTAGCCCTATTTTGGAATATTTCCATTGGAACTGACATAACGAAGTACCATCTTAAATCTTCCATAGGAGTACATAACATAAGACGGTCTTCTCCCTCTAATTCACATTGGAATGAAATTGGTTCTCTTGCAGATATTTTCTCGTTTATTTCCTCTACTGTAACTCCATATTTTATATCAGCAGTTTTCATTATCTCGTAGAAGTTGTTTCTTTCAAAAGTAGTATTTTCTCTTTCTTCATACACTAAATAATCTCCTCTAGTATTGATAACACTACTATATCCATCTCCATTATAACTGTCTATTCTAAGTTCATCAGCTAATGTTCCTATATCATAATAAGTTAACGCATATTCTATTTTGTCTCCATTTACAGTAAAAGGTTCTGTTTTTACTCCGATTAAAAGCATCTCTCTATCATTGTTAACATATTCTATATCGTCATTACTTATTCTATATACAAAATGTTCTTTAGACTCTTTACATAGTTCAAGAGATTTTTGCGCATCTTCTATTTTTTTACTACTACAAAAAGCCTTTCCATCTGATGAAATTAATGTATATTCAATACAATCTGTTGTACTTGCTCTAAGATTTAATATGTTTAACATTTCATCAACATCATTAATTTTTAATTTTCTTATTTCATCTGCTATACTTTCTACTTCTGACCATCTATGTTCAATCCCAGATAAAATAGATTTTTCATCATGTCTTGCTAATTCTTCCATATTTTGAACAGATGAGCTTACAACTCTTTCATAAATTGCATTTGAACATAATCTATAGCTAAACATTATTACTATTATCATAACTATTGCAATTAAAAATAAAATTATATTATTTCTTCTAATTCTACGTTCTCTTGCTTTGATATCTTTATCAACATTTTTTTTCTTACCTTTTTTCAATTTTACTCACCCTTCGCAATTATTTTCTAATATTTCAGCCATAAAATCATCTTTCGCATGATCAAGACATTCTAATATTCTAGGAGAAAAAACTCCACATTCTCCATTATTTATTTTTTCCAGTGTTTCATCATGTGAATATGAATTTTTATAAACTCTTTTACTTGTCATTGCATCATAAACATCTACAATCGACACAATCTGAGCACAAATTGGTATTTCTTCTCCCACTAATCCATCTGGATATCCTCTACCATCGTATCTCTCGTGATGATGTCTACATATATTATAACAATATTTGTAGAAATCATTTTCGGCTTGTTTAAATTTTTCTAACATCTGACATCCATATATTGTATGCTTTTTCATTTCTTCATACTCTTCTTGAGTTAACTTGCCTGGTTTCAGCAAAATATTGTCTGGTATAGCTATTTTTCCAATATCATGAAGTGCTGATGCATTTACTATTAAATCAATTTGTTCGTCTGAGAATTGATTTTCTCCATATAAAGCTCTCCAATGGTTTAATAATATTCTTGTATATTTTTTTACTCTCTGAATATGTTCTCCAGATTCTAAACTTCTAAATTCAACAACAGAACTTAATGCATTAATTATAAATTCATTGTTTTGTTCTAACATTTTTTTGCTTTCTATCAATTCTTGAGTTCTTACTTCCAACTCTTTTTCTATAGATATTCTATGTTTAAACAGTTCTATTATATTTTTTGCTCTACGAATTACAACTGCTGGTTCAAAAGGCTTATAAATAATATCTGCTGCTCCTAATTCATATGCTTTAACGTCAGATTCTACTGTTGCCATTCCAGTAATCATAATTACTGGAATGGTTTTTAACATTCCATTTAAAGACATATGTTGCATTACTTCTAAGCCATTTTTCTTAGGCATTACTAAATCCAAAAAAACTAATGCAATTTCATCTCTATATTGGTCTAGTATTTCAGTTGCTTCTTCTCCGTTAGAAGCCTCAAGAATTGTATATGTTCCTGTAAAAATATCTTTTAACATTTCTCTATTAATCATTGCATCATCAACAATAAGTATTGTATCTTTCTTTTCCATAATATCTCCTCATTTATACTACATAATTATTCTTTTTATTGCTTTGATTACTCTTTCATATTCTCTTTTCACGTCTAAAAATGTTGTTTCAGCTTTTTCCATATTATTTGCCCTTAATTCTTCAGTTATCTGTGATGCAATCGTACTAAGATCAGTAAATGCCATATTTTGACAAACTCCTTTTAAAGTATGTGCACCATTAAAGGCCTCTTCACAATTTTTAGTTGCCATTCCATCTTCTAATTGATTATAAGATTCATCCATTAAAAAAAATTTTAAATACTTTTCTATTCTTTCATCGTTTTGCATTCTTGAAATTGCTTGTTTATAATCTCCACCTATACTACTATATAATTCTTCTATCATAAGTTTACCTTCCTTTAATTTTTCTCACCTATAAAGTTACAATAACAATATAAAAAAGTCAATAAATTTATTGTTATCTTTTTTAATTTTTAACTATAGGTTAAAATCTCCTATTCTTTCTCTAAAATTATTAAAATCTTTCATTTTCCACGACCAATTTTCTTTACTCATTGTTCCTGGTATATTAATTCTTGCACTATCATCTAAGCCTAATACATCTTGAACTGCTACTATAGCAATATTCGCTTTGCACTTCAAACAATATTGCATCATACCATGATTTACATTTATATTATTGCACCCATTATTGCCTAAAAACATTTTCAATTTTTCTTTATTGTCATCACTCAAACTTTTGTACCATCCATATATTGTTTGACAATCATGGTTTCCAGGAGCTATTATTACATTTTCAGATTCATTATCTCTATCGTATCCTCCATATAAATCAATTGCAAATTGTAAAATTTTTTGTCTAGTAAAATCGTAATGTTCTCTTAATTTAACTGTTTCTTCCCTTATATCTCCCAAATCTTCAATAATTAAATTATCTTTCGTAATATTTTCCTCTTCAAATAATTTATCAAAAAATCCATAACTTACACCGTCTTCATAGCAACCAAACTTTCCTGATTTTTTCACTGGAATTTTATAAAAAGAATCATATCCTCTAAAATAATCTACTCTTACTTTATCAAAAAGTTTTAAATAATATTTATATCTATCTACTAAATATTTGAACTTATCCTTTTTTATATTTTTTATATTATATACATAGCTTCCCCATCTTTGGCCATTCTCATTAAAATAATCTGGCGGAGTACCTGCTTCGAATTCATAATCATAATATTTAGGATTGTACTCTGTTTCGGCAGAATCAAATGGAGGATATGCTGGCATATCTCCAATTATTTTTATTCCTTTAGAATTCGCATATATTTTTAAGTCCATCCATTGTTTAAAAGCTATATACTGCAAAAAAGAATAATATTCTTCGCTCTTCTTTGTTTTTTTACTCATATATGTACAGTATTTTTTTATCTCTTTATTTCTAGCAAACTCTTTATATTCATCATTTTTTTTAAAATTATTAAAAGCTTCTTGAAAATATTTTTCTTTAAATTTACTATTAAGAATTCTATCCTCTGAATTTCTTTTTCTGGTAGCCTTTATTAATCCATCATCTTTTAATTTATCTAATGAAATATAAGACTCTTCTAAGGCATAATAGCTAATTGGAGAATATGGTAACCCCTTACAAGCATTTATTGGTAGAATCTCCCAATAATCCATTTTGTTTTCACTTAAAATATCTATAAATTCATATGCTTCATATCCAAAATCACCAATTCCATACTTAGATGGTAGTGAAAAAATAGGCAATAAAATTCCTTTTTCTTTCATAACTTTCTCCTTAGTATATAATTATTTGTATATATTCTAAACTAAATTTATTTAAATATCAATTATTATATATCTTTTTATTTGACTTTTTTGTGATTATATTATTGTTAATATTTTCCATGATTCATCTTGTAAATGAATATATTTTAAAATAAAGCATCTCTACCTTCTATATAACAAACGGGAGACCGATGGTCTCCCCTACATTTGTTCTGTATTTTGCTGTCATTCACAGAATTTTAAAATTTAATCTAATAAAACGATTTTATTGCTATTTAAACTTTTTTGAACATCAATTACTCTTTGATTTTCCGAACCTTTCCATTTTAAGGTTGGATTATGTAATTCATCAACATATCTTCCATCAACTAATACATCTATATATTTTAATACCTCTTTATCTTTTAAGTCTTCATCAAATTTAAAACCTGACCATACCCATATATTTTTATTAGGATATTTTTCTTTGAATTCTTTTGCCAGTTTTGTAGTAGCTTCTATATTCTTTGGATGCATAGGTTCTCCGCCTAAGATTGATAATCCTTTTATATGGTCTTTTCCACATAAATTAATAACTTCCTCTATTGATTCTTGTGTAAACTCTTTTCCTCCATCAAAATTCCAAGTTTCTGGATTAAAGCAGTTTTTACAATGAAATTCACATCCTTGCATAAATACTGAAACCCTAACTCCTGGTCCATTTGATATATCCATCTTTCTGATTATATTATATTTCATCTTACTTCTGCCACCATATTGTCTATATGCAATACCCTTTCTTTAATCTCTTGTGTTCTTCCCTTATTCCAAAAATTTGTACCAATATATCCACATGTTCTTCTAGCCACATTTAATAAATTATGATCTTTATTTCCACAATTTGGACAATACCATTCTAAATTTTCGTCTATTAAAATTTCTCCTGTATATCCACATTTTTGACAATAATCTGATTTTGTATTTAATTCTGCATACATTATGTTATCATATATAAATTCCATAACTTGCATTATTACATCCAAATTATTTTGTAGATTTGGAGTTTCTATATATGAAATAGCTCCACCTGGACTTAATTTTTGGAATTCACTTTCAAGTTTTAGTTTTGTGAAAGCATCAATTTCTTCAAACACTGGAACATGGTATGAGTTGGTAATATAATTTTTATCAGTTATTCCTTCAACTATTCCAAATCTTTCTTTTAAACATTTTGCAAATTTATATGTTGTAGATTCTATTGGTGTACCATATACAGAGTAATCTACATCCTCATTCTCTTTCCATTGTTTGCATACATCATTTAACTTCTGCATAATCTTAATTCCAAATTCTTTACCTGTTCCATTATCTGTATGTGAATCTCCTGTCATATATTTAACACATTCATATAGTCCCGCATATCCTAATGAAATAGTAGAGTATCCATGGTGTAGCAAAGTATGAATACTTTCGCCAGGAGCTAATCTTGCTAAAGCCCCATCCTGCCATAAGATGGGAGCCACATCACTTGTAACATTACTCAATCTCTTATGTCTTATTTGTAATGCTTTATGGCAAAGTTCCAATCTTTCATCAAGTATTTTCCAGAATTTATTAATATCTTTATGTGATGAAAGTGCAACATCTGGTAAATTAATTGTTACAACACCTTGATTGAATCTTCCATAGTATTTTCCTTTTCCTTCTTCATAATTTTTAGCTTTAGCAATATTTCCTAAATGCATTGTTCTATCTGGTGTTAAGAAACTTCTGCATCCCATGCAAGGATAACAATCCCCATCTCCATTTTCATTTTTCTTTAATTCTGACATAACTTTTTCTGAAATATAATCTGGAACCATTCTTTTTGCTGTACATTCTGCTGCAAGTTTTGTTAAATAATAGTATTCTCCATCTTCTTTTATATTGTCTTCTTCTAGAACATATAAAAGTTTTGGAAATGCTGGTGTTATATATACACCTTTTCTATTTTTAAATCCTAAAATTCTTTGTTTTAAAAACTCTTCAATTATCAAGGCTAATTCTTTTTTATATTCTTTTGTTTCATTCATATACATAAATACACTTAGGAAAGGTGCTTGACCATTTGTATTTGTCATTGAATTTACTTGATAATTAAAAGTTTGTACTCCATCTTCTACCTCTTTTCTTGTGTCTTCCCATGCAAATTTTTCACAATCCTCTTTGCTTAATTTTCTTTTTTCATACTTTTTATAGTATTTTTCATAACTACTTCTTACAAATGGTGCTAAATGAGTAAGAGAAACTGTTGCTCCGCCATAACTAGAAGATGTTACTGCTAAAATAATTTGTGTAGCAATTGTTG
Organism: uncultured Clostridia bacterium; assembly: GCA_947581825.1. Classification (GTDB taxonomy): domain Bacteria; phylum Bacillota; class Clostridia; order TANB77; family CAG-508; genus CANPVP01. The sequence goes on from CANPVP010000009.1 coordinate 76,022, forward strand.
CTGCTGTTATAAATCTATGTGGTTTTTCTATCATAACCCCATTTATTACTGTTCCATTTTGTAACATATCATCTAGATTAATTAATTCACAGTTGTGCAAAGCATTTTGAGCAAAATAATCTGCATCATGAAAATGTATGATTCCTTCATCATGTGCTTCTACAATTTCTTCTGGTAACAAGAATCTTCTTGTAATATCTGTACTTGTAATACCTGCTAAATAATCTCTTTGTGTAGTTACAACTTGTGCATTTTTATTTGAATTCTCATTATTCCAGTATTCGTTTTCTCCTTCAATTAACTCTTTAATTGTTTGGTCAGTAGTATTAGCTTTTCTTACCAATTCTCTTGTATAACGATATGTAATATATTTTTTTGCTAATTGATATTTATCTAATTCCATTAGTTTTTCTTCAATAATATCTTGAATATCTTCAACTAATATTCTTTTTTTATTTAAATCTTCAATATATTGAATAATTTCCTCAATTTCTTGTTCGTTTGCTCTTTCTTTAGGTCTAACCTCCACATTAGCTTTTTTTATAGCTGTTTTTATTTTACTTGAATCATAATCTACTATATGTCCATCTCTTTTTACAATTTTCATTTTCTTCATCCTTTCTTTTGTATGTATGTATGTTTATTTATTAAATAGATTATAAAAAAACACATAAAAAATTAAAAGGTGCAATTGCACCTTTTTCATAAATATGGTAAAATTCATTTGGTGATAAAAATGATTAGTCCATTTCAAGGGATTTCTGAGCTACAAAAGAATAAATTATTAAATAAATTAGAAAGTCATGTATATAAATATAATAAAAATGAAGAAATTATATCTACACTAAAAAATACGAATATTATATGTATTCTAATAGAAGGAACAGCTAAAATAATTAATACAAATTATCTAGGAGAAGAAACTCTAATTGATGAACTACATAATAATAGTGTATTTGGAACAAGTATATATAATATAGAAAATACTGAAAATCATATTATAGCTACAGATATTTGTGAGGTTGTAATTATTGATTATAATAAATTAATAAAATCTGATAACCTAAATTATACATACTATAATACTTTTATATTTAATTTATTTCAGATATTTAATGAAAAAATAAAGCAATATAACGATAGACTTCAAATCGTTACTAAAAAGAATATAAGGGATAAATTGCTTGCTTTTTTTGAAAATGAATATAGAAAAACTCGTTCTCAAAATATATATTTAGAAAGAAGTTTAAAAAATTTAGCAGATTATCTTTCTGTAAATAGATCTGCTATGTTTAGAGAATTAAGAAATCTTAAAGATGAGAAATTTATTATAATTGATAATAAAAAAATTAAACTTTTATATGTGCCCGATATAAAATAAGAGTGTGTTCGTATTCTCAGCAGTTAATAGCTAAAGCTATAACACCGATAGGTCATTGCTTCGAGTCAAGAGAGCACAAAAAAATAAGAAGTAGATAAATCTACTTCTTATTTTTTTGGCTCCTCTTGTTGGACTCGAACCAACGACCTATCGGTTAACAGCCGAGCGCTCTACCAACTGAGCTAAAGAGGAATATATAAAACTGGCGATAACCTATCTTCCCAGCAAGGTAACTCGCAAGTATTTTCGGCACATTAGAGCTTAACTTCTGTGTT
>CANPVP010000010.1 GCA_947581825.1 uncultured Clostridia bacterium
TATTAATAGAATAGCAATTAATATAGCTCCTGCTATTAATAGAGCCTTTGACGCGTTCTCCATATACGTCCCCTCCTCCTTTGTTTTTTTATTTAAAAACTTATTATTTTTATATTTTATCTTTGGTTTTTTGTAACCAAATTTAATGTCTAAGGTAATTTAAATTTTTAATCTTCAATTTGCTCTATTACTATTTTTCTAACTTGTCCTGTTTTTTGATGATATTCTATATTAGAGCATTTGAAGGATGCTGTGTTGTAGTTTGATAAAAAGCTTGATATTCCTAGTTTATTTACAGCTTCCATTTGATATGTATTGTATATTACTTCGTTTTCTTCGTTGTAGGATATCATATTTAGTTCTACTCTAATTGTTGTTTCTTCGTTGTTTATGTAAAATCCCTTTTCATCTTTTGGGATTGAATTTTTTTCATTGTTTTCTATTGCTCTGTTTATTATTGTTGCAATATCTGTCCCTGATATTTCTTTGTTTAAATACATTTCAAATTGATTGTTGAAACTTTCTGCCTTTCGCTGTTTTGCTATTGCATTTGATATATTTACATATAATACTAGCACTATTAAAAAAACTGCTATTAATATATATAATACTGTTTTTTTCATGCAAAACTTACCCCTCTTTCTATTATACAACATTTAATTAGTTTTTGCAACCTATCGCCTTAAAACGCCATTGCTAAACAAGTAGTTTTTATATAAGAAAAATTATTAATCTACCAAATCAATATCTCTTAATTGTGTAAAACTCATTTTTTTTAATCTGCCTGTTGTTTCATTATAAGTAATTCCATTTTCTTTTATAACAAATTTTACTTCTCCGATCTGCTTTTAACATATCATTTATCTTATCACCATCTATTCCTGTAACAGTAATAGTTTTTGGGGAAGTTCCATACCTATCTGACTGCACATTTGAAAATTCTATAGTTATATAATCAAAATCTTCTTCGTCTAGTTCTTTATTAAATTCATCCGCATTATTAGCTAATGTAACTATATCATGTATTGTAACATATGTTTTTCCATTAGAATCTATATATTCATTTTTCGTTACTGCATATTTTGTAAAATCTGTATTGAACTCTGCCATTCTCGTTTCATTTACGCTTTGTGAATATGAACTTCTAACTCCAGCTGCTGATGAGAAAAAATATACCATCAAAGCAACTAGAAGTATTCCTATTAACATTGTTCCTGCCATTATAAGTGCTTTTGATGCATTTTCCATATTTCCTCCTTCAAAAATTTATGCTTTATATATTTTTAATATCTTAAATAAAAGATTATTTACCTACCTTTTGCCTTTTAATTCTATTTTGCTTATTCTTCCATTTGTTCCATTATACTCTGCATTAATCCAAGTATAAGTAGAATTTTTTTTCATTCCTGCATAATCCTCAGAATCTCCATCCACGTTTTTCATGAAATCGTTATATTGGCTACTATCATTATTTTTTATAGAAAAACTATTAATTCCTGTTTCATCATCAAAAGTAACATCCACTTCTATTTGATATTCTGGTACATCTGCATATTTTTCATTATTATCTATTACCATATTGCATAAAGATTTTAATTTATTATATTTCATATTTTTTTTATTATAAGCATCATACTTTTTATTAAATTCTGCTACTTGTTCTGCTTTTAAATTTGCTTCTTTTTGTTTTGGGATTTGTGTTAATTGATTATATCCAAACACTAATAAAACTATTAAAAGCAGACCAATTAGCACACTTGCTGCCATTCCTAAAGCTTTTGCTGCATTTTCCATATTTTTCTCCTTAATAGAATGAACATATTAATTCACTATATTTTTAATTTTATATCATTACATCATTTCTGTCATTGTATTGAATGTGCTTCCCATTGATGTTAAACCTATGTATACTAATGGTGCTATTAAGTATCCTATGAATAAACATACCATTGGTGCAAATCCAAGTACTTTTCCAATCATACCTTTTCTTGATATTAGTCTTTCGTTTGATGCTTTTCTTTTTTCTCTGTAATATTCTCTTTCTGTTTCTAGTTCATCAAAAGCATCTTTTATTGGTATTTTTTCAACTGCTGCTTGTAAGCTTTCTACTATTCTTATAAATTCCATGTATGATACATCATTTTTTAATTGTTCTAATGCTTCCCAAGAACCACTTTCATAGTTGTTAACACACTTGCTAATTGGTCCTTTAAATATATTTGCATATCTTTCTAGCCATTCTAATATCATTTCTACGTTTACCCTTTCGATACGCATAAGCATTAGTATTATTGTTTGGAATTGCATTACTTCGTCTTCCATTTCTAGTTGTCGTAATTTGTATTGGAAAAATAGTATTCCAATTGGTGCCATATATCCTAATATTGCTATTGTTAAAGCTACTAGCACTTCAAACCATTGTAGATTTTCTTTGTTTATTTTTTGCAATTTATCATATATTTGTTGTGATTCTTCTTCTATTTGTTCATCTGTTGCATCTACATAATATTCATGAGATTTTTTCATAGCTGCTTGTATTTTTTCTATTGTAACATTTGGTTGATATCTAAACATATCTAGGAAATGATTTTGCCTCAATGTCTTATCCATTGCAGTATCTTGCTCTTTTTGGCTCATTGTTATTAAATTATAATCTGTTGTTGGTTCTTCATATATCCATTTTATTGCAGCATTATGGATTGCAATAAATGCAAATATTGATATTACACCAGCAAGTACTGCAAATACTATTCTATTTAAATATAGCCATTCTATCTTTAATGGCGATGCTGAGTCTCTTAACAGCTTGGTTACTTTTTGATATTCTTTTGTTCCCTTTTTTGGTATAAATAAATCAACAAATTTCTTTATTGGTGGTTTGGCATATAATTTTGCCTGTATTGGATTTTCTGTATTTGTTACATGTGCATTTGTTGATGAATTATCTTTTACTTTTCTAACTAGCATATATGATATTGTTGATATTACTATTAATAGAAATTGAATTATCAAACCTGCTTTACCATTGTAAAATGGTTGTGTAAACGTAAATTGGCTTAAACACCATTGTTTTACCGGCTCTATAAATAGTATAGGTAGAGCTGCTATTATTGATAAACTTTGGAATACATAATCTAAAGCTTCCCTTTTTAATATTTCTACTTGCATCTCTTGTGTAATATTATTTAAGTTTCTTAAATATAATGATGCTCCATTTACTTTTCTATCTCCAAATTCTTTTGTTAAATATGATACACCAGCAAACTCTTTTAAGAAGCTGTTTGGTGCTATATCATAATATTTTTCTAGCTCTGCTTCTGGATCGTCCGAAATTAATATTTCGTATATTTTTTCGGCTTGTCTTGATACTTCTCTTTCATCATCTTGTGATACTTGATATATGGCTTCTTCTACCATGTTGAATTCATGGTATGCATGTCTCATTTCGGCAAACAAATCTACTTGCTGTTTTAATATTTTATTATCCATTTTATCTACCATTCCATCCATAATTGATTCTATCAATATGAATTCGTAGAAAATTAAGATTGTCATAAGCAGTAAGTTTGTTCTTGTAAACCATACAACTATAAATGTAACTATAATAAATGCTAATAATCCTTTTGTAACAATTTGAGAAGCCTGAAGCCTTGTTTGAAATTCATCATCGATATTGATTATTTCAAGCCTTCGCCTAAATTTTATTAAGTATCTTTTAACAAGTGGAATTTTTATGTATTGCATATATAATTTTTGATAAAAAAGTTCTTTAGATGCATCGGAACTTTTGGTTCCTTCCCTAAGTTTTCTAGCATATTTTAAATCGGATTTATCAGTAAATTTAATTATTATTATGTATGCAACTATTAAAAGTCCAAGTATTCCTAATACTACATATATAAGCATTTTTAATTTCTGTTCATCCATTGTTAATTTCACCTTCTTTATCCTTTATTAGTACATTTCCACTCGTTTTCTATTGTTTTTTAGCTTTTAATCTTTTTTCTTTAGCCATTTGTTTTCCCCAGTTTCTTTCAACAAAGTTGTCGAAAGCTTCTACATCTGACTCGTCCATGTTGTTTCTCATTTCAATTATATTTTTATCTGATATTTTGTTTGTTAATACATATCCATCATCAACAAATTCCATTATGTTTACATATTTATATGTTTCTCTATCTGTAACTTTTCCAAAAAATTGAGTAGCATTATCAAAGAATTTATTCATTTTTCCTTCTAGTGTTTTTTCATTTCTGTGGTCATAGTTATATTCGTTTTTAGCTTCTACTGGTATACATTCTGTAACCCTTTCTATGTATCTTCTTCCTCTAAAGTCTTTTACTAAGTGTATATCGAAGTTTAAAACTCCTATAACTTGTTCTTCTGCTGTTTTTTCGTTTGTGAACATACCTATTGCTAAAAGTGAGTTTCTAAGTGCTGTTACTAGGTTTGGGAAAGTTTTAGCGTGGTGAGTAAATAATGTAAATTTACTTGCTACCTGTGCAGTTTGAATCATCCATGCAGCAACTGGGTGGGTTGCAACCTCACCTATGATGTTAACAGAACCGTCAGTTTTCTTTTGAACGTCCAAACCTTCTTGTCCAGAAACTGTTTCTGTTTCACGGAAAGATAATATGTTTCTAGTAGGATATATCTTTCTTAAGTGCAACTCGAAAGCAGTTTCCTGAACCCTTATGTTCATTGTTTCGTATATGTTTTCTATCATACCCATAAGCATTGTTGTTTTACCACAACCTTGCTCACCAGTAAGTGATATTACTCTAGCTCCTTTTACTAAGAATTTTAATAAATCTATTGCTTCGTCTTTTCCTTTACATGTAATTAATTGCTCTAATGTAGCACGTTTTACGTCGAACTTTCTTACGAAGAATGCCCATGTTTCTGACATTGATGGCCTAACAACAACGACACGGGAACCGTCTTTCATTTCGTTGATTTTGTATCCATTTGTATCTGATAATTGTCCTGGATTGTTATATTTATAAATATTTTGACATACTCTCTTTAATTCGCTTTCTGTTCCAAAAGAAAGGAAAGCTAATCTTATTGATTTACCTTGGAAGAATATCCATATACTGTCACAGGCTCTTGGTACTTTATTTTCCATAATTTGGTTTAAGTAATCTCCATCTGTTTGTGCAACCTGGCTTAAGAATGATTCTGGCAAACCAGATACACCACCAGATACACCATCTATGTTCATATCTCTAACTTCATCAATACTACTATATCCTTTATAGTGTTGATATATTCTTTGCACTATAACACTTAGTTTGTCTGAAAATGATAATGATAAGTGTTCTGTTTCGTATATATCACTTATTTCTTCTTCTGTTATAACATAGCAAGGTTTAGTCTCTCCTGATACATATTTTAATACCGCTAAATTATATTTTTTTATCATCTGTGTTAGAGCTTCGTATCCAAATTCTTTTTTATACATATGTATTAATATATCGAATTTATCTTGTGGAGTTAAAAGTGATGGTATATCAAAAGGTATGGCTTTTGATACATTTGTTTCATCTACTCCATATTCTTGTTCTAGTAAGTCATATATTAGTTCTTTAACATATTTTTTATCGTTAACATCTCCATATGTACAACCCTTTAAGGCTTTCTTTAATTCATATTTTTTCTGTTTTCTTCTTAATAATTCTTCTTCAGAAAGTCCTATATCATATAAGTTTACTTTTGTTATTTCATCTAGCCTTTTCTTTACAAAAGCAGTCATCATTGGGATTGTATATGTTTTATCATCTACTTCAATTTCTGTTTTAACTTCTGCAGTTTGCTTGTTGCTTATTACTTTTAAAACGAACACAGCAAAAACCGCTATAACAACTGCAATTAATAGAAAATTAACCATAACCAGTTGCCTCCTTTAAAAATTCATTTGTAATTCTTGTACTTTGTATATAATACCATCAATAAGTCTTGCTAATTCTGCTAAGAACATTCCGTTTTTTGCCGTAGCATCTGCTTTTCTGATTTTTAAAAATGCTTCCGCCATTTGATGTTCATCTGCTGCTTCGTATAGTAATGTATTGTATGGTATACAATATATAGGTTCTTTACTACCAACTTGCCTCATTATATTTTTTGTGCTATATTTTGAAAATCTATCGTATCTTTCAATTACTGTTAATATATTGTTTGCTTTTAAAACTGCTTCGGTATGTCTAAATTTCATTAAATCTTCTATTGCTTTTTGTCTTTGTTCTACGCCTATTACTATTACATCTGAAAGTTTTAATATTGCTTTTATATATTCTTTATCTAAACCTTTTTCCAAATCTATAAATACATAATCGTAATATTTGTTTGCATTTGTTAAAATGTTTTTGTATATTACAGATGCTTCATCATTTATTGAACTCGGATTAGCTTCTATTGCTGGTCTCTTTTTTATGGGAAAAAGTACTTCTAATCTCTGTTTATACACAACTTGTGTGTAATTTGTGATTATTTCTGGGGTAATCTTGCTTGCAGCTGCAAGTTTTACTAATCCATCTACTCCAGAATCTAATTCTACTTTTTTCTTTGCACCTATTTCTGATAATATCTTTGCTTTTACTGCTTGTTTCACTGTAAACGCCTCTTCAAATGATGGATCTCCTTCATTTGTTGTCATCAGCAAAGTTTTATGATTATGTTCCATTCCCATATAAGTAGCTGCTGCAATTGCACCTAATGTTTGTCCTATTCTTTTTTTGTTATTACTCCAAAAAGTTATTATAGCCATAACCTTGTCCTTTCTATTCTTTGTCTATCATTTTAAATACTTTTTTTATTGTTGATGGACTAGAATCCAAAATCTCTCCTGCTATTTGCATCATAGCATCCTTATATTGCATAGTTAATTTTTTGAATTTGATTCTTGATAATCTCTGATTCTCCATTATCGCCGTTTCGTCTCCTTGTTCATATGGGAAACGAATTTCTTCTTTTGCCCATTCTACGTCAAATTCTGATACTAAATAATTTAAGTACTCATCATCTGCTTTATTTATATCTCTAGAAAATATGACTTTCGTCATTTTTACTCTTCCTTCTATATTGCTAATTGTTTCTATTCCTCGTTTTATAACATACATATCAAAATTTGTTACAAAATAGTTTTTGTATGAGTTTTGTAAATCAAAGCCTTGCATTCCCCAATCAGCATCTATATCAAGAAAAACATAATCATATTCTAAGTAGTCCTCATCAGTATTTCCTAGATATTTCTTTATCTCATTTAATGAATTAAAACCTATAGCAACATCAAATCCGTCGTATTCAGTAATATATGATTTAGATATAGACATTGTTGGAATTATATATCTCATTTTTTGTCTTAAAGTTGAATCTACTACTAACACTTTATAGTTTAAATCTGTAGTAATTCTAGCCAAATACATTATAAGATCCGATTTATCATATGTTCCTATAAATCCTATTATTTTCATTATAACCTCCAGGTAATTTCATAATGTTTAACTTTAGGTTAAGCCTATAGAGGCTTAACCTAATATTATTAATATTCGCCTAATTCATCTAGATATAATTGTCTTGCTTCGCGTAAATCCTCAATTTCTTTTGCAACACCTTGTTCAGTGTTTTGTAATCTTTGTTCATCTTCATATTTTTCTAAGTCTTTATTTATGTATTCATTTCTATTTTTCTGTGTATCTGGATTATTGTATTTTGCTTGTAGGCTATCTTTTGCTGTTTGTATTACATCTGGTGATTTCATTATTAAATCTGAAACATTTGCTGATGGAACATATGTTGTTTCTGCACGCCTTTGCATTCCACTTTCTACATATATATCAGCATATAATTTTGCTCCTGTCATTTGATATGTTTCTACTATCGCATTATTCATTGCCAATATTTCTTCTTCTGACATTGCTAACCATACTGTTGTAGCATTTGCATCTTCTACATATTTTTTACTTACTACTATAAAAGTAGGTCCTGTTGGTAATTGTAATCTTATATCTATATAATCTCCTACTTTTAATTTTGAAGGCAATGATAACATATTATATTCTTCAATTCTAATTCCTGGATTAGTTTCTATTGTAACTTTATCGCCTTCTTGCTTTTTATAAGTATATAATCCATCTAGATTCGCAATCATATCTTTAGTTAGAATAGTGCCTGGTTCTAAGTTTATTTTGCTTACAATTTGATCTGGTAGCATATCAACAATTCCGCCTTCTGATGCTTGTTCTGCTGTTATGTATTCTCCCAAATCATTTATTGTTGCTGCATTTGCTGGTATTAATTCAGTTGGTACTGTTTTTGTCATAAGATTGCTTTTTAATCTTCCACCTGATTGTATTGCACTTTGTGTAACATACACAGTTCCCATTGCTACATTTTCTTTCTCTTTAATTTCTTCCTGTAATTTACTATATTTTGAGTAAAAATAATATATTCCAACTGCTGCTATTATCAGTGAAATTATAAAACCTAATAAAAACGCATTTCTTGCTTTTCTTTGCATTGGATTTGATGCCATTTGAATTCCTCCCTTATATATCTTTATATGACAAAATAACACTATTTATTTCATTATATATTATATTGGGAGTTAAAACAAGAAATATAGACGTTGTTTTCAAATTATTGTTTTGCTGTAATATTTTTGTAATATTTTTGTAATATTTGTTTTAATTAAAAGGCAGAGATACATTCTCTGCCCTTATGTATATAAAGACTCAAAACATACCTCTGTCCTTTTCTAATAAATATCTAAACTATTCTATAAACTATTTTCCTATCATTTGATTTTCAGCTTGTTGTATTAACTTTCTTACCATGTTACCACCGATTTTACCAGCATCTTTTGCAGATATTTCACCGTTGTAACCATCTTTTAAATTAACACCAACTTCGCTAGCAACTTCATATTTAAATTTATCTAAAGCTGTCATTGCCTCTGGAACTACTTTTTTAGTTCTGTTTGTGTTTGCCATCTGATTCACCTCCCTGGGATGTTTAATTATTTCTTCTAAAAAAAACTAATCGTTTTTTCAATATATATGGTGTGTAATTTTATTTTTTTTAAACTGGTAATTTTTGTTCTTAAAAAAATTTTTAAATTGTGATTAAATAAAAGATTTTTCTATGTTTTTTGTTTGTAGGGGCGACCAGTGGTCGCCCGGTTATATTTTTTAAGCATTTTGCAAAAATAACATCTCTACCTTTCCTGTTTGACGGGCGACCAGTGGTCGCCCCTACAAATGTACATTGATTTCACATTGCAATCATTCATCATTCATAAAAATAAAAACAAATGCAGATATTTGATTTTATCTGCATTTGTTTTTTATTTTAGTTTTCTGGTTCTGATATTCCATAATTTTTTCCATCTTTTAATTTATAAATTACATTTACTTTTGATGTTTCTAGATTTATGAATGGTAAGAATAAATTTGATTGTTCTTCTAGTTTTATTTGTGCATCTTCTATTGTCATTGGTTTTATTTCGTAATATGTAGTTTTTATTACTTCGTTTTCTATGCTACTTTCTGGTGCTGGTGCAAACATGTCTTTTATTGATGCATCTTTTGTTTGTCTTTCTCTTATTGTTTTTGCTTTTCTAATTTGTCCATTTAAAATATCCATATTTTTATCTATTGATGCGTATAAATCGTTTGTTTCTGTAACTGCTTTAAATAAATTTCCTTGAGCTTTTACTTGTATTTCTGATATTTGTGTATTTTTTTCTGATTTTATTGTAACTAATACATCGGCTTCATCTCCAAAGTATTTTTCCATTTTTCCTATCTTTTCTTCAACGTAGTTTTTTATTGCATCTGTTGCTTTTAAATCTTTTCCTGTAATTTTAATATTCATTGTAATCCTCTCCTATTCTTGCAAACTTATTATTGTTCTTTTGTTTGTTTTGTAATTTTATATTATTACTACTTATTTTATTCGACTTTATAACTTATATTCCTTCTCTATTTTCTCATTTAAATATATTTTTGATACTAATTCCAGCTCTTTTATGCATTCTTCTGATACATTAAATGAGAAGATTTTTTTGGCTGGTGCACATATTATATATCTTATTGCTGTTAGTGTTCCTTCTGATATTTGTATTGCACTTTTATCTATTTTTCCACATGCTCCACATTTTATTCCATCATCTTTTATGCTGAAATATTTTATATTTATTTCTTCATTGCAATTTTTGCATTTATCAATTTTTGGTGTAAAACCTAAAATTGATAATAATCTTATTTTGAATATGGCTAGTACTAAATCTAGATTTTTTTCTAGTTCAGATATTGTGTATAATGTATTTAGCAGTAGTTGTAGTATTCTATAGCTATTGTCATTTTCGTTTGTTACATCACAAACTATTTTTATTATTTGTGCAACATATTTTAATTTATCATAGTCTATTCTTATATTGTAAAATATTTCTATTGGTTCGCATGAGTTTATATTATATGTATCATTTCCTTTAAATAATAAATATTCGCCAAAGCATAAAAATTGGGTGCCTGCCATTAGACTACTTTTATTTCTTCTTGCTCCTTTTGCATGACATCCAATTTTACCTAGCCCTGGTGTTAACATAGTTATCATTTTATCGTAGTCTCCTACATTATTTTCTACTAATATTATTCCTTTCGTTTTCACATTCTTCATATATTTCACCATTGTTCATTTTCATGTTTCTTATTTGAATTAATTCCAGAAATGTATCTATGTTTCCTGTTTGTTTGAAAGTATTCCATGCGATTTTTTCCAACATACATATTCATCTCCTTATTAATTTTAGCTTTTGTAGTTTTATTGAATTTATACTATTAAATTAACATCTCTACCGTTTTGGTGCTTTGCGGGAGACCACTGGTCTCCCCTACAGATGCACAATGTTTTCACATTGCAAAATTATGATTTGAAATTCTTTACTATGCTGTCTTGATCTAGCCAATCTTTTTTTGTTTTTACCCATGTTTTTAGATTTATTTTTGTTCCTAACATTTTTTCTAAATCTTGTCTTGCATATGTTCCTATTCTCTTTAACATTCCTCCATTTTTTCCTATTATTATCCCTTTGTGTGAATCTCTTAAGCAATATATAGTTGCTTCTATATTATATATTTCTTCATCATTTTTTGTTCGTGCTTCTTCCATTTTTTCTACTTCTACATATAAACCATGTGGTACTTCATCATCTAATAATTTTAGTGCTTTTTCTCTTATTACTTCTGCTACTAATTGTCTTCCTGTTTGATCTGTATATTCATCTATATCGTAATATGCTGGTCCTTCTTTTAATAACTTTTCGATTTCTTCTATTACTTCTTCTGTATTTTTGTTTTTTACTGCTGATATTGGAATTATTGCTTCAAAATTGTATTCTTTTGAATATAATTCAATTAGCTTTGCTAGTTGTTCTTTTTTTACTAAATCCATTTTGTTTATTATTAGTATTGTTCTTTTGTTTAGCTCTTTTAGCTTGTCCAATATTCTTCTATCGCCCCTGCCTATTTCTTCACTTGTTGCTTCTATTATAAATAAAACAGCGTCTACTCCGTCCATTGCTCCATAGGCTGATTCTATCATCGTTTCTCCAAGTTTGCTCTTTGGCTTATGTATTCCTGGTGTGTCTATAAATATTATTTGTGAATTTTCTCTATTTACTATTGCTTTTATTGCTGTTCTTGTTGTTTGTGGTTTGTTGGTCATTATTGCTACTTTTTCTCCAACTAATGCATTTATGAGTGTTGATTTTCCAACATTAGTTCTTCCTAATATTGATACAAACCCTGATTTGAATTTCTTTTCATTATCCATTGATTCTGTTCCTTTCACATGTGCAATGCAAATGCATTGCGATTAAGAATTAATAGTTAATAATGAATAATATATAATTTTTTTACATTAATTATTCAATATTCATTATTCATCATTCATTATTTTTACATCTGCTTTTATTGGACATATTTGTATAAATGTATTTCCATCATTTACTTCTATTTCGTTTCCCTCTAAGTCTTTATATATAGTTTTGTCTTTTCTTGATTTTTTATCACATTTTATTTTTATTGCTTTTCCATTTGTAATGTAGTATCCATCTAGTGTTCCTACATTTTCTAGGTCTTGTCTTCCTTTTGAGCTTCCATCATTTAAATCGCTATTTTTTGCAAATGTTATTATTATATTTTTTGTTGTTATTTCTTCTCCTGTTTTCCAATCCTTTTGTACTGATTTTTTTGTACTTCTTTTATATCTTTTTGTTTTTTCATCATATTTATATGTTACTGCATATGATGTTGAATATGGTATAGTGATTGTTTCTGCATCTTGTCCTTCTTCTAATGTAACTTCATCTGCGACATAATTTAATACGCTTTCTTTTTCTGATTTTGTTTCATATCCATATTGTTTAGCTGCTTTTAATATATTTTCTGTACTTATTACTGCATTGTGTGGAGCTTTTTTTTCATTTGTTCTCCAAAAAATTCCATTTCCCGTAACAAGACCATTTATATTGTTTATGTTATATTTTGATATGTCTGATTTTGCATTTGGACTCCACCCATAATGAACATATATGCTGTCATTCTCCATTGCATAGTCTAAAAAATAATGCCTTGAACTTCTTACTGGTCCTATTAAGCTTAAATCTGCTCCTTTGAATAAAGCCATAAGTCTAGTTTGTCCACCTTCTACCATTATTTCATAAACCATGTATGCATCATTTAATCCTGCTTGTGGTAAAGCATCCCCCACATTGTCTATCATTACTGCTATCGGTCTATCTGTTCCTTTATATATCTTTATTTGTTTTTCTGCTAGTGATTCTTCCACTTCTTTTTGGTCTTCTGCATTTTTTCCGTTTTCTTCTAATGCTTCAGTTTCTGTAGTACTTACTGGTTCTTTCAAGAATTTTTCATAAACAACTAGTCCTGCTCCCACAAAGATTATCACTATTAATAAAATTATTAGAGTTTTTTTCATTTTTATTATCATTCCTTTCTAAGGCAGAACTCATTTTCTACCCGCTATATCCTTTGTAAAATTTATTATACAAATAATTTTGTAATTCCATATACCAAAATAACTGTTAGGATTCCTGTTATTGCCCCAAATATTGTTTCTGCTGTCGTTCTACTCTTTGATTCTATTCTACTAAAGCCTACTAATGTTGCTAGTATTGTTGTTAGTGTTAATACTACTATATCTCGATTGTTTATCCATATTATTGTCCAAGCTGCAAAGGCTAATGCAGATTGTCCACTTGGAACAAATTTTGTTTTTTTCTCACCATTTTTTCTACTATCAAAAGCAGCTTTTAAGGTTAAGATTAGTATTACTGATAACATTACTCCTATGAAAGCTAGATGGATTGGATTATTTACAACATTTTGTATAAAGGCTAATCCTATATCACTGATTTTATCAAAGAACAGAAAATATGCTACTATAATTGCATTGATTGCCGCTATTACAACTGCTCCTGCTCCTACATCTTTTGCAATTTTGGCTTTTGGATGGTATAAGTCTGTATATAAGTCTACTACTGTTTCTATTGCCGTATTTACCATTTCTGCAATTATTATTAGTACTACTGTAAACATTAGGCATAGAAATTCTGCTTTATTTAAGTTAAAAAATAAGCTAATAGCCATAACAATTACTGCTATGGCTAATTGTTTTCTAATATTTCCTTGTGTTGTTGTTGCATAAATAATTCCCTCAAAAGCATTTTTCCAGGTATCTATTAGATTTTTATTTTTTTCTTTTATTTGTTCTGTTGTTTGTATTTTAGCATTTTCTTTTTCGTTTTTACTTTCCATATGATAACTCCTGCATATTATCTTTTTATGTCTAAATTTTCTAATATTTTTTCTTCTTTAGGACGCATTTTAATTTTGTCTTTTTCTTCTATGTGATCATATCCCATAAGATGATAGAATCCATGAACTATCATATATGCTAGTTCTCTTTCAAAACTATGCCCATATTCTTGAGCTTGCTCTTTTACTTTTTCGATTGAAACAATTATATCACCTAATACTTCTGGAATTTCATTTCCATTTTGTATCATTTCTTCGATTTCTTCTTTTTCAAACATTGGAAATGATAATACATCAGTTTCTCTTTCTATGTTCCTAAATTTTGTATTTATTTCTTTTATATTGGCTGGTGTCGTTAGTATTATGCTAATGCATAAATTAGAATTTTGCATTTTTTCTTCTTTATAACATTCTGCAAGTACTTTTTTTATAATTTGTTCATATTCATTGTTTGTTTGAATGTCTCGAAATTCTATTTCTATTAATTCTTCCATTTTCCTCTTTCCTCTCGGAACTTTTTATGTATTACACTGTTTTCTTTACTCTAGCTGTTTTGATTTTTTCTGTGTTTTCAACTGTTGCAGATACTGTTTCCACTTTTTTCTTTCTTGTTTGCTTTTTCTTTTCTTCTTTTACGGCTGTTACTGCTACAGTTCGTTTAGATTTATTTTTTGTTGTTTTTTTATTTTCTGCAAATTTTGCATAGGCTTCTGGTTTCATTAATATTCCAACTGCTGTTTTGCATTTATTTTGAATTCTTCTTATTTTACCAAACTCTAATAATTTATTTCTATAAAATTTTATGATTTTCTCATTTTTTTGTGGTTGCTCATTTAATATT
This sequence comes from uncultured Clostridia bacterium, assembly GCA_947581825.1. Classification (GTDB taxonomy): domain Bacteria; phylum Bacillota; class Clostridia; order TANB77; family CAG-508; genus CANPVP01. The sequence continues at coordinate 14,680 of CANPVP010000010.1, forward strand.
TTTAATTCATATTTTAGGAATAATGATTGTTTTTCTATTTCGTAATTTTTAGTTATATCTTTATCTAATTTTTTGTATTGTTCATAAAATTCTTTAAAACTTTGTCTTTCATCTACATTATCCCAATATATTTTTGTTGATAATAGCTTTATATTGAATTCTTCTATTAATTCTATTAGCATTTTATATGCTTGTTCTTCTTTTCTTTTATTAGGACTTGTGATTATTAAATCTCTAATATCATCTATTATTTTTTTGTAACATTGTTCTGCTACCACTAGTGGTAAACTATGTGTAAACAGTTTTCTGCTAATTCCTAAAACTACTATTTGTTTTTCTAAAGTATCTTTTTTATCTAGTTTTCCTGCTAAATATGCAGTAAATTTATCATATTGATCTACTATTTCTTTATCAACATTTGGTTCACATTCTATTTTTATAGGTAATACATTTTCTAAATATTCTTCTATTGTATCAAAAATTTTATTGTATATAACATTTTTAGCTGAATAGCTGTCATTAATTGCATTTGCTATACTTACTGAATAACTTTTTAGTATTCCTTTATATAGCCCTTCTACTGTTTTGTAGTAAAAGTTTTTATATTTTGACAATAATTTTTCATTTTTTCCATTAACTAATCCTTCATAGTCTAGTTCTATTAAGTATTTTTGTTTTCTATATTTGTATTCTGTATACTGAGTTTCTTTTAAATTAGTGATTGTATAGTAATTTGATAATGCATTTTCTTCAAATGCACTAGCAGTTTTGTTTTTTACTTTTTTGTATATTGTATCCATAACATGTTTATCTATTGTTTCTAAATAAGATGCGTATGCTGTTTCGTATTTTTTATTTAGCTCATCTTCTTTTTCTGTATCGTCCTTTGAATTACTTAAGTTAGTGTATGCTTTTAACATGGCATTCCTTTTTATGGAGATAATAATACCATTTATTCCAATTTTGGTTGGCATTATTATTTTTGTAATTGTGCTTGTTAATCTTCCTAAAAAGTTCTTGTCTGCTCCTACTATTCTTAAGCTTTTTTCTTCCATTAGTACCTCATCCCTTTCATTATTCTACTTTCTCGTTAGTACCTATTTCTTCTATCACTTCGTATATTACTTCAATTTCTATATAGTCATCTGATATGTTTTCTTTTATTCTCTTGTTTAATATATTTTGTGGTTCTTTTATTTCTTTTATTATTTGATTTTGAATTTCTTGTACTAGAATTTCTCTACATTCCTCTATTCCGTAGAGTTTTTTCTCTATCTTCCTTTTCGATATAAGTTGTTTTTTCTATTTCTATTGGAAGATAAAAATTTGAAAATATTTTTATTTTCTTTTTTTTGTTTATTGTATCATACTTTTCAAAATTTGGAAGACTTTTATACAAATTTATTTTAAAATTATTTATATTTATTTTGTATTTGCTTTCGGATGCCCCTGTTTCAACTTCTTCAGAATTTTTGAAATATTTTTTTTCTTTTTTGCTATACCATACTTCTGCTTCAACAGTTCCTTCACTATGCACATATCTTGTTCCTGTATACTGTCCTTCGAGCTTTCCTTGTATTAGTATATCTCCTTTTCTAACTACATCTCCTTCTTTTACTATAGCTGTACCATTTTTTGTTACAATCTTAGTTATTACGCCATCTTTTTGAGCTACTATATTACATATATCATTTTCATCTATTATTTCTGGTTTTTCTTTGTTTTCTACTATTTCTACTTTTAGATTTGTTCCTTGTATATCAAGACCTATCCACGCGATATCATCTCTTTCTAATCTAATATTGTTTATTATTTGTTTTGCATTAATAGATTTTTTTTTCGTTCCTATATCTATTCCATTTTCTTTTAAGTTTTGTATTATTTCTTCATTACTTATTTTATTTAATCCTACTATTTCTATATTCCATATATAATTTGATGTTATAAATATTGAAATTACAACTAGTAAAATCATTATTAGAAATATTTTTCTTTTTCTATATTTGTATATTGTAAATGGCAATCCTTTTTTATCGTTTATTTTTACTTTGCATTTTGTTGCCCTTACTATTTCTTTTATTTTTTTAAAGTCTTGTATTCCAATTTTGGCTATTAATATGCTACTTTTTTTTCTTTTCATCCCCCATAATAGAATTTTATTATTATTACATATGTTTATAAATCTTTCTATGAAATATCCTTCTACTGTAATTGTTACATAGCCCATTATGTAATTTAATAAAACCATTAAATGCATATCTTCCTCCTGAATATTTAATCACTATCAGTATTGCTTTCATAATCTATCTTTTCTATAAAACCTTCTATTATTATATCTTCTTTTGCCATTTGCCTTAATTTTAAATTAACTCCCCAAAAGCTTACACAGCCTATATAAGTATTTACTTTTATAAAGTTTTCTTCATATTCTAATATATTTTTGTAGTTTTCAATAAGTATTTCTTTAAATCCTACAATTGTTATTTTGGGTTCATTACTAATTACTTCTTGTGGTAAGTCTAATAAGTTATTTATTCTATTTAAAGCTCTTTTTCTTGGCATAATTTTTACCTCCTACTGTGTATATCTTATATGAAATTTACTAATAGCTAAATTTATCTATGTTTTTAAATTCATATCCCATATTTTTTATTTCTTTTATACATGAATCTAATATATTTGCATTATCTTTTGATGTTCCATGCAATAAAAGTATAGCTCCATTATGAACATTATCTAGTATTTTTTGCTTACCATATTCTTCTCTTCCTTGCTTGTTTTCATCCCAGTCGTCATACGCAAAGCTCCACATTACAGTTGTATATCCAAGATTTTTCATTATTGCTAATGTTCTTTCACTATATTCTCCCATTGGTGGTCTTATGTATTTCATTTCATATCCAAATTTTTCGTATATTGATGTATGCAATTTCATTATTTCATCTTTAATTTGTTCTTCTGATAGATCCGGCATACTTTTATGATTTACTGTATGATTACCTACTATGTGTCCTTCATCTATCATTCTTTTTACTAATTCTGGTTGTGTGTTAACATAATGTGCTGTAATGAAGAATGTTGCTTTTACATTGTTTTCTTTTAATACATCTAAAATTTTTTCTGTATATCCCGCTTCATATCCTTCGTCAAAAGTTAAATAAACTGTCTTTTCTTCTTTGTTCCCCATTGCTATTCCTTCATATTGTTCTAGTAACTCTTTGTTTTTTGAACCTAAATCAGGTTGCTCATGATTATCATTTCTTTTTATTCCCCATCCTATTTTTTTATTACTTAATGTTCCAACATTTGTATAAATTGAATCGATTGCTGTTTCGCGATCACTTTTGCACAACATTATTCCCGCTACTATTATTAATAATAGTACTGGTATTATCCATATAAGTTTTTTCATGTTACCTCCACTTAGCATATCTATGCTGATTATTGTTTTATTTAATAGTATGAAACTGAATAAAAAAAAATAACTAAAGATTTGCTCTCTTTAGCTATTGGTGTTCAAAATAAATTTAGTATTGCAAAAACTAATTAACCTATTAATATCTATTTTCGACTTTTAACTTGCTTTATATTTCTTTTTCAACATATTTTGCCTTGACAATATTATTAAATTAGATTATATTGTATATATTGACTGGAAATATAAGGTAATTTTCTTTATGTTTCAACTTTGTGTTTCGCCTTTATTTTCAATGGTAAAGGGGTTTTCTTTATGTTGAATTTTGTTTTATGTGATGATAATCAAAATATATTATCTAAACTTGTAAAATTACTGGAAAATATTTTTATAAAACATGATTTACAAGCTAAAATTTTATTAGCATCAACAGAACCTTCTGAAATATTGCATTTTACTAAAAATAATTCTGTTGATGTTTTGATTTTGGATATTAATTTAAAACACCAGATTTCTGGTCTTGATTTAGCAGAAGAAATTCGTTCTTTTAATAGAAACTTATATATAATTTTTACTACAGCCCATTTAGAATATGTTATGCTTGCATATAAAGTAAAAACTTTCGATTATCTAGTTAAACCTATTTCTTCTGAAAAGCTAGAAGAAACTATTTTAAGGCTTTTCAATGACATAGAGATTTCTTCTAATCAGTATTTAAATATTAATGGGAAAATACTTATTAATCAGAAAAATATTTTATATATAAAAAAAGATGGTATGAAAATTATAATATGTACCCCTTCTAAGGACTATTCTGCATATAGTTCTTTTAATAAAATTGAACCTTGTCTATCAGATAACTTTGTTCGTTGTCACAAATCTTTTATTGTTAATTTAAACAATATATTAGATATTAGCGATACAACTATTTTTTTTGCCGAAAATAATAGTTGCTCTATCGGTCCTAAATATAAAATACAATTTTTGGAGGTCTTAAAAAATGGAAATATTACAAAACATATGGATGGCTTTAACTAGTGAAAATGAATTGTTAGCAAAATTAATACTAATACCAATTACTTTTATTGAAATGACTATAACTATGTTACTTTTTACAACTATTCTTAATATTCAAACTACAAAATCTCAAAAGATTAAATATATTACATTAATTTCTATTTTTGCTATATTTTCTCTAAATGTTATTCCTCAACCATATAATACTTTTGTAAATATGATTGTCTTTCCTCTTTTCATAATTATTTTATTAAAATCTACTATCTTAAAAGGTATATTCTCAGAAGTTATCATGTTTATTACAATTGCTGTTTTAGAATCAATAATTGCTACGATAGCTAATAATGTGTTTTCTATAAATTCATTAATGATTGCTAGAATTCCTTTATACAGATTTGTTGTTTCTTTAATTCTATATTTTTGTATTTACGCATTATATTGGATTATTAAACATACTAAATTTAGTATAACTCTTGACGATCTCTCTTCTAAGACAAAATTATTACTTTTTATAAACTTTGCAATTGCTTCTATTATACTTGGTATACAATTCTATTTGTTATATTTTTATAGTACTTCTTTACCAGCACTTATTATAGTTTTTAGTATATTAATGCTTATCTCTTATTTATGTATTAGTATATACAGCCTTTATAAAACTGCAAAACTTCAGGCAACGAGAAAAGATTTAGAAGAAGCTCAATTGTATAATAAAACTTTAACAATTTTGCATGATAATATTAGAGCTTTTAAACATGATTTTAATAATATTGTTCAGGCTATTGGTGGATATATTTCTACAGAAGATTTACCAGGTTTGAAAAAGTTTTATTCAGAACTTTTAGCTGATTGTCAGAATTCTAATAATTTAAATGTTTTAAATCCTGAAGTTATTAATGATCCTGCAATATATAGTTTAATTACTTCAAAATATCATAAAGCTATATCACTTGGAATTAATGTGAAATTAGAAATATTTTTAGATTTAACAACTTTAAATATGAAAATCTATGAATTTACTAGAATTTTTGGTATTCTTTTAGATAATGCTATTGAGGCAACTTCCGAATGTGAAAATAAAGAAATTATTATCTGTATAAAAAAGGAGGATTCAAAAAATAGGCAATTGGCCATTGTAAAAAACACTTATAAAGATAAAAATATTGACACTGAAAAAATATATGAGAAGGGTTATTCTACAAAGCCTAATAATACTGGTCTTGGATTATGGAAAGTTCGTCAAATTTTGAAAAGCAATACCAATCTTAATTTGTATACTTCAAAAACAAATGATTATTTTTCTCAACAATTAGAAATATATTTATAATATTAATATAGTAAAAGGTGCAATAGAATACCCTCTATTGCACCTTTTTATTAGTCTTTCTTTACTAATGTAGCTGGCATTTTTGGTTGATGAAATATTCCAAAAAACACACAAGCTGTGTTTGTTGATTTTGCATATTTTTCTGCTATTTTTGATATTAATTTTAACATATTAAATTTCCCCCTTGAAAAATGATATCTATATAAACTAAAAGCACTAACCGGTACTAACTTTTAGTATATATCTTTATTAAACTTTTACTTGTTTATTTAAATATATTTCATATCCATATTTATTTTTTGTTATTTTGTATGCAAATCTTGTTATCATTAGAGTTTGTATTAAACTTCCATATAGTAATATATTAGATATTTCTGTATTTTTTATTATAAAAGATAATGTTATTGAAATTATTAATACTATATATGATAAATTTCTTTTTCGCTTTCTTTCTTTTTTTCTAAGTATTGGCACATTTTCTGTATCTGCTGGAGCATATAATGTTATCATTATAAATCCAAATAATAATAATAATATGCTATAGATTATTTTTATATTTATTGGCATTATTATGTGTTTTGCTAGCATTGCTGTTCCACAATACATTGATGTTGTTCCTATTATGCATCCTATGTGTGTGTGCAAGTGAAATCCTCCTGATACCATTCTATATGGCAAAATTAACAAAAATGATAATATTGTAAGTTTTCCTATTCCTAATAAAAAGCCTATTGCTATAAGAATAAATATTTTAGGTATTTCACCTATTATTAATTGTAATCCATAATTAATTATTTCTGCTCTTTCTTCATTTATTTCTGGATCTTTGGCTCTTATTTTATTGGTTATAAACATACAAATTTCATCTACCATATTTCTTCTCCCTTTGCATTTTTATTTTCACATACTTTTTATCAAAAAAATTTTTTTATATACAAAAAGTCGAATTTCAAATATGAATTTTCGACTTTTTTCGACTTTTTCTATTTTAAATTTTTTCATATAATGTTTTATTTGTTTCGTAAAATTTATATTTCTTCCTTTAATATACTCCATGTTCCATTTAATTCTGGTAATACTTCAAATGTCATTTCTTTCTTGGTTATTGGATGGTTTATTGTTAGTTTGTATGCCCATAATGCTATTTGTTTTCCCTTACCTCTTGTTCCATATTTTTGATCCCCATAAATACTGTGTTTTCTAGATGCGAATTGTACTCTTATTTGATGATGTCTTCCTGTATGTAAGTTAACTTTAACTGCTGATAAGTTTATATCTTCTCTATATTTTAATACTTCATATTCAAGTTCTGCATATTTTGCATTTTTCGTATTTTCGTCTACTACCTTGCTTAGATTATTTCTTTCATTTTTTAATAAATAATCTTTCATTATTCCTTTTTCTTTTTCGAACTTTCCATCAACAACTACTAAATATTCTTTTCTAAAAACTTTCTCTCTTACTTGTTCACTTAATCTTGCTGCAGCTTTTGATGTTTTTGCGAATACCATACCCCCCCCAACTGGTCTGTCTAATCTATGAATAAGTCCTAAATAAACATTTCCCGGTTTGTTGTATTTTTCTTTTATATAGTCTTTTATGATTGTTAGCATGTCTGTGTCGTTTGTCTTGTCTCCTTGTGATGGAATATTTGGTTGTTTTTCTACTACTATTATGTGATTGTCTTCGTATATTACGTTTAATTTTTTCATTTTTCCCTCCATTGTTGAAAAATAATTGCGTTTTGGCGTTGTTAAACTGCGCTGCGAAAATCCTCGGAGTACACATGTACGCCTCCGGTTTTCTTGCTTGTTTGCCTAGCCAAATCCACAATTCTTTTCCAACTTATTTTCTATTTTTTTCTAAACAATTCGCTCTAACTTTCCCAACGTCCAAAAATTCCACAAGGAAGTACTAAATTAGAATTTTTCATTGGAAGCCCAATTTCTCCAGATGAAAAATATTTATCGCTTTTTATATTCATTTTTAATATATTTTCTAATACTATACTTGATGTTCCTGTTGTATAAGAGTTTATCAAAAAGAATAATGGATTGTCTGATAATACTTTAGTACATAATTGTACTAAGTTGTAGATATTTTCTTCAAATTGCCATACTTCTCCATTTGCTCCTCTTCCATATGATGGTGGATCCATTATTATGGCATCATATTTATTGCCTCTTCTTATTTCTCTTTCTACAAATTTAACTACATCATCTACTATATATCTAACAGGTGCTTTTTCTAAACCTGATGAATTTACATTTTCTTTTGCCCATGCTACCATTCCTTTTGAACTATCTACATGGCACACACTAGCACCTGCGGAAAGACATGCAACTGTTGCTCCTCCTGTATATGCAAATAAATTTAAAACTTTAATTGGTCTTTTTGCATTTTTTATCTTGTCCATCATCCAATCCCAATTAACTGCTTGTTCTGGAAACAAACCTGTGTGTTTAAATCCCATTGGTTTTATATTAAAAGTTAGATTTTTATATTTTATCTGCCAATTTTCAGGAATTCTTTTATTATATTGCCATCCTCCTCCGCCATTTTTGCTTCTATTGTATCTAGCATCTGCTTTTTTCCATTTTTCTTCGAAACTTTTTTCTTTCCATATAATTTGTGGGTCTGGTCTAATTAAAGTTATATTTCCCCATCTTTCTAATTTTTCGCCATTTGCCATGTCTATTATTTCATAATCTTTCCAATTTTTTGCTATATTCATCTATTATTACATTCCTTCCATTTTATTTAGAATTTATTTTATTAGACTTCCTGCAATAGAAAAGAATTTAAATGTTAAATATATTTCTATTGCTCCAATTATCGTACTTAGAATTGTTAGAGAAAATATTAATTTATTTTTTCTAACATATTCTATAATTTTGCTTTCAAATTTTCTTTTTGTTTTATATACAATCTTGTCACTTTCCTCATCATATTTTATATAAAACACTTCATCATTAGTTATATTCATATATTTCCTCCTTAGAATACTCTTTATTAATATATATTCTAAGGCTTAAATTATATGCTATTATTAGGATATATTTTACTATAATCGTATGATTTCTTTCAACATATTTCGTTTTTATATTTATTTTCAGGACTTTTTCGGGCGTTCACTGAACGCCCCTACATTTTTATACTATATCATAGGATATATTTTTCTGTAATCATATGATTTTTTCAACATATCTCGTTTTTATATTTATTTTTAGGACTTTTTCGGGCGTTCACTGAACGCCCCTACATTTTTATAATGTATCATAGGATATATTATTTTAGTTGTTCTTTTATCTTCTTTGCTAGTTCTTTTGTTATTCCATCTATCTTAGAAATTTCTTCAATATCCGCTTCTCTAATCTTACTAACGCTTCCAAAAGTCTTTAGCAATTCTTGCTTTCTTTTTTCTCCTATTCCTTTTATATCATCTAATTCTGATTTATTTATTGCTTTATCTCTTAACATTCTATGATATCCTATTGCTGTGTCATGTACTGCATCCTGAAAGTTTGTTATAGCATTCATTAAATCTTCTGATAACCTATATTCTTCTCTTTGCTCATTTATTAGAGCTCTCGTTCTATGCTTATCATTTTTTACCATTCCATAAATTGGTATATTTACATTGCATTCTGCACATGCTCTAATCGCTGCTCTTATTTGTGTTATTCCTCCATCTACAAATATTAAATCTGGTAATTTTCCAAACCCTCCATTAGGATTTTCTATTGAATTTTTTATTCTTCTCGTTATAACTTCTTCCATACACCTTGGATCATCTTGTCCTATTACTGTTTTAATTTTAAATCTTCTAGATAACTTCCTGTTTACTTTTCCATCTTGCATAACGCACATTCCTGCAACAAGAAATTCTCCTGATATATTTGAAATATCAAAACATTCTATTTTTCTTGGTGATTCTTTTAAGTTTAATATTTCTTTTAATTCTAATACTATATCATATTTATTTTTTGATTTGTTTTCTAAGGTTATTAAAGCATTATTTTCCGCCATTTCTATAAATCTCAGTTTTTCACCTTTTTTTGGTGTTCTTAGTTCTACTTTCTTATTTGCCTTTTCTGATAATAATTCTTCTAAGATTTCTTTATCTTCTATTTCTTCTCTTAACATTATTTTACTTGGTATATTTTGATTATCCATATAATATTGTTTTACAAATGATGATAAAATTTCCTTTTCTTCTGTTTCATCTATGGCTTCGTAAAAATAGTGTTCTCTTCCTATCATTTTACTTTGCCTTACAAAAAATACTTCTATGCATATTAAAATATCTTTTCGTGCAATTCCTATTACATCAATTTGGTTTTCATTTATATTTGATACTTTTTGCTTTTGTGAAATATTCTCTATTGCTATTTTTTTGTCCCTTAAAAAAGCGGCTTTCTCATATTCTTGTTTTGATGCTGCTTCTTTAATTTCTTGTTCTATTTCTTTTATTATTGGCTCTGTCTTTCCCTCTAATAGCATCATAATTTGATCTATTTGCTTTCTATATTCTTCTTTAGATACTTTATTTTGGCAAGGCCCTAAGCATCTATCTATATGATAGTTCAAACAAACTCTTTTATTTGATTTAAAATTTTTACACTGTCTTATTTTAAATTTGTTTTTTATAAAATCTACCATTTCCTTTGCACTACCCGAATTTGCATATGGTCCAAAATATTTTGCCCCATCATTTTGCATTTTTCTAGTTATGTACACACCTGGATAATCTTCTTTTATGTTTACTTTTATATATGGATATGTTTTATCATCTTTTAATAAAACATTAAACTTAGGTCTATTTTTTTTGATAAGATTACATTCTAGAATTAAAGCCTCTGCCTCATTATCTGTTACTATATATTCAAAATGGTCTATTAATGAAACCATGTTTTCTATTCTCTTTGTTTTATTAGTTTTTCTAAAATATTGCCTAACCCTATTTTTCAAAGATATAGCCTTTCCAACATATATAATTTTATCATCTTTATCTCTCATTATATACACACCAGGTTTACCTGGTAGTTTTTTTAGCTCTTCTTCTATATTAAACATCTTTTCCCCACTCTTTATTTTTTTACTATTTTATCACATTTTATTGATTATTCCAATAGATAAAACCTTAGATTATTCTAATAAAAGTATTATTATATATTTTTATCACCTAAATTGTTATTTCTTGCTTAGGACTTGCTACTTTTTTAAATTTAGTGTAATATACTATTATTGATGAAAACTTGTAAAATAGAATTTTATTATGAAAGGAGATTTTATTTTTAATTAATATAGCGCCAGGACAATACTTCATCATATTGTTGACGAGGGTAGAACTTATCGAAAAACTCGGCGGATGGTTCTATGGCATGGTTACTGCCAAAAATATTAGCAAAAAATAGTAGTAATATTATAACAAATCTAATAGGGTAACCTTTATTTTACATGCTTTTTATTTATTTATAATTTTAGGAGGATTTTTTATGTGTGGAATTATAGGTTACATAGGTAATAAAAAGGCTACACCTATTCTTATTGACGGCCTTTTGAAATTGGAATATAGAGGCTACGATTCAGCTGGTATATCTACTTTGGAAGATACATATATTTCAAATATTAAGAAAACTGGTCGTGTAAAAAATTTATACGATTCTGAAGGATTAGATAATTTAAATGGTACTATTGGAATTGCTCATACAAGATGGGCAACTCATGGTAAACCATCTTGTGAGAATTCTCACCCTCATTTGGATAATAGCAACACTTTTGCTGTAGTTCACAATGGAATAATCGAAAATTATGCTGAACTTAGAACTTTTTTAACTAACAATGGTTATAATTTTTTATCTGAAACAGATACAGAAGTTATTCCAAATCTTATCCATTATTATTTTTCAAAGGACACAAAAAATGATGATGGAAAATTTTTAAGAGCTGTAAAATCTGCTTGTAATGATTTAAAAGGAAGTTATGCTATTTCTGTTATTAGCAAACTTTATCCAAATAGAATGGTAGTTTCTAGAAAAGATAGTCCTTTAGTTGTTGGATATCGCGATAATGAAAAATACATTGCTTCTGATATTCCTGCAATTCTTTCATATACTAAAAATATATATCTTTTAAACGATTATGATATTGCAGAATTATATAATGATTCAGTTAATTTTTATGATAAAAATTTAAATAAAATTAGCAAAGATTTAAAAAATATTGAGTGGGATGCTTCTTCTGTAGAAAAAGATGGTTTTGATGATTATATGATAAAAGAAATTTTCGAACAACCAAAAACAATTAGAGAAACAATTAGCTCTCACCTACAAGAAAATGAACTTTGCAATTTCCCAGAATTAAATATTTCAAAAGATTATTTAACTAGTCTTAATAAAATTTTTATAGTTGCTTGTGGTACAGCTATGCATGCTGGTTTAGCCGTAAAAAATATTTTCGAGAAGCTTTTATCTATTCCTGTAGAAGTTGATATTGCTTCTGAGTTTAGATATAGAAATCCATTAATTGATAATAAAACTTTAATGCTTTTCATAAGCCAATCTGGAGAAACGGCAGATACTTTGGCAGCTCTAGCTTTAGCTAAATCAAAAGGAGCTAAAACTATTGCTATTTCAAATGTTGTTGGTAGTTCAATAACAAGAGAAGCTGATTATACAATATATACTCATGCAGGTCCAGAAATTGCTGTTGCTTCAACAAAAGCATATACTTCTCAAGTTGTTCTTTTAGATATTTTAGCTATTCATTTTGCAGAAGTTTTAGGAAGTTCTGCTTCTAAAGACTTGGAAGTCTTAAAATCTAATCTTTTAAAGCTTCCTGAAAAAGTGAAAGAAATCTTATCTAATACTGATACTATTAAGGATTTCGCAAAAAAGATTTATAATGAACATGATATATTCTTCTTAGGTAGAGGAATTGATTATCCTGTTGCTATGGAAGCTTCTTTGAAGTTAAAAGAAATATCATATATTCACTCAGATGCATATGCTGCTGGTGAATTAAAACATGGTCCTATTGCTTTAATTGAAAACGGAATAACAGTTGTAGGAATTTTAACTGATTCTGCTTTAACTCCAAAGACTATTAGTAACCTTCAAGAGGTTATGACTCGTGGAGCTAAAACGTTGATTATAACAAATCAATCTATAAAAAAGAATAACTTTAATTTAGTTATAAATATTCCTGAAACTGACTCTCTTATCTCACCTATTCTTTCAGTTGTTCCGCTTCAACTTTTATCTTATTATGTTGCTAAGGAAAAAGGATTAGATGTTGATAAGCCTAGAAATTTGGCAAAATCAGTAACGGTAGAGTAACGTCTCTATATTTTAATCCTACAATAAAAAAATCATTAAATTTTGAGAAAAGCGCATTGAAAGTAAATTTTATTAGAAATTCTTAACTAAATTTTATGGAAATAGTTCGCGCTTGTTCGTGAAAGGGTGCCATAAAATTAGTTTAGAATTTCTTTAAAATTTTGCTTGAACGAGCATTTTTGAAAAATTTAATGATTTTTTTATTGCAATTAACCCCTAAAAATATTATTTCTTACACCATAAGAAATTTTAATGCAAATAGCAGGACCGTTCCGTGGTGCTCCCAATAATCCCACTACTGCTATCGTAATCCAATTTATTCCAATATGAAAGCTTACACCTGCTCCTATCCAGTTAATTATGTATAAGAGAATTATTCCCAATATAGAATTTATTAATAGTCTTGTAATCACTTTTATCGGTAAAATGAATAATCTCCCAAAAATGAGTAAAATACATACACATGCTAAATATGCTATAATTGATTCCATTTTATTATTCCTCCTATTGCCAATTATAGTTTTTCATTTTTCATACTGCTTCATCTGATTCACTGTTTGCTATCTTTGCCCTTTCTCCTATATCTAAAATTATTCCTCTTTTCTTTATTTTTTTGGTTAGATAATCCACTTTTGCCTTCAGAGCTTTTATTTCATAAGTATAATAATCTATCAGATCACTTTCAGCATACTCATAATTAATATTTGCATTATTAAGATCTTTTTTTGCCTTTATTACATTTTTTATCAATTCTTCATTTTTCTCTTCATCTGTTTGTTCTTCTATTTTCTGTTCTCTCATATATTCATTATACATATATTTTCCCCCTATCATGGACATCTTGTTTTCTTATACAGTTTATGTAATATTTTCTATTTTATGTATAAATTTTATTTTTATTTTTCACATTTCTTCTACGTCCCCAAATATGACAAAAATTTATTGCAAATTTCCTTATTTCGTGATAAACTCTTGTACATATAATGATTATAAATTCATTATAAATCTAATAAAAGGAGGCTTGTGTGGGTATGATTGATATTAAACTAATAAGAGAAAATCCAACACTTGTAAAACAAAACATTAAAAAGAAATTCCAAGACCACAAATTAGAACTTGTCGATAAAGTTTTGGAACTAGACAAATTAAACAAAAAGGTTAAGCTAAATGGCGACGAATTAAGGTCTAAAAGGAACTCGTTAAGCTCACAAATTGGTCTTCTTATGCGTGATGGAAAAAAAGATGAAGCTGAAGCTATAAAAAAAGAAGTTAATGATATTAATAATCAATTAGTAGAAAACGAACAATTAGAAGATAAATACGCTTCTGAAATTAAAGATATAATGATGAAAATTCCTAATATTATAGATGATTCTGTACCTGTTGGTAAAGATGATTCTGAAAATGTTGAGGTTGAAAAATTTGGTGAGCCTATAGTTCCTGACTATGAAATTCCTTACCATACTGATATTATGCAAAGACTAAATGGTATAGATTTAGATTCTGCAAGACGTGTTGCTGGTAATGGTTTTTACTACCTAACTGGAGATGTTGCAAGACTTCATTCTGCAATTTTAACTTATGCTAGAGATTTTATGATTAATAAAGGCTTTACATATTGCGTACCTCCTTTCATGATTCGCTCTGACGTTGTAACTGGCGTTATGAGTTTTGAAGAAATGGATGCTATGATGTATAAAATTGAAGGTGAAGATTTATATTTAATAGGAACTAGTGAACATTCTATGATTGGTAAATTCAAAGGTCAAATTCTCACTCCAAAAGAGTTACCTTATACACTTACTTCTTATTCACCTTGTTTTAGAAAAGAAAAAGGTGCTCATGGACTTGAAGAACGTGGTGTTTATAGAATTCATCAATTTGAAAAACAAGAAATGATTGTTGTTTGTGAACCTGAAGAAAGCTATGATTGGTATAATAAAATGTGGTCTTTCACAGTAGAATTATTTAGAAGCTTAGACATTCCCGTTCGTACTTTGGAATGTTGTTCTGGTGATTTAGCTGATTTAAAGGCAAAAAGTGTGGATGTTGAAGCTTGGAGTCCAAGACAACAAAAATATTTTGAAGTTGGAAGTTGTTCAAACTTAACAGATGCTCAAAGTAGAAGATTAGGAATTAGAGTAAAAGGCGAAAAAGGAAATTATTATCCTCATACTCTAAATAATACTGTTGTTGCTCCTCCTCGTATGTTAATTGCTTTCTTAGAAAACAATTATAATCCTGATGGTAGCATAAATATTCCAGCTGTTTTGAGACCTTATATGGGTGGTATGGAAAAGATTAGTCCTAAAAATTAAAAAATAATTGCGTTTTGGCGTTGTTAAACTTCACTGCGAAAATCGTCACTGTACAATAAGTACGCCTCCGGTTTTCTTTCTCGTTTGCCTAGCCAAATCCACAATTCTTTTTTAATTGTATTATTATAAACAATGAAAGGATTTGGATTAAATGCTTGTTAAAAATCCTAAATTTGAAATTTCTGCAGTGAGCCCTAAGCAATATCCTGCTAATGGGCTTCCTGAAATTGTTTTAGCTGGTAAGTCTAATGTTGGTAAATCATCTTTTATTAATACTATGATTAATAGAAAATCTTTAGCTCGTACTAGTAGCGAACCTGGAAAAACTAGACAACTTAATTTCTATAATATTGATGATTTGTTTTACTTTGTTGACTTGCCTGGTTATGGTTATAGTAAAATGTCTAAAGCTGAACAAGAAAAAGTTGGTGCTTTTACAGAAAGCTATCTTGTAAATAAATCAACTATTTCTTTGATTGTTCTTTTAATCGACATTAGACACAAACCATCTGAAAATGATAAACATATGTACAACTATATATGCAATTCTAATAGTCCTTTTATCATAATTGCTACTAAAGCTGATAAAATTGCTATTACTAAAGTAGATTCTTATGTAGATGATTTGAGAAAAGAATTAGGTGCTGATGCCAATATTCCTATTTTCCCTTTTTCATCTGAACGTAAAATTTATTCTGAAAATGTTTGGCAAGAAATTGAGAAATATATATAATAATAAAATACAACATAATTTTAGTTTGAATTACTAACTGATACAGTTTGTCTTTTAAACGGAAAGGTAAAGAAATGAAACTTACATCTGACAGCAAAACTCTTGCAGAAAATAAAGTTTTAATTTTATATATTTTAAACAAGATAAATAAATGCATTAATAATGACAGCTTATTAAAGCTTGTTCTTTCTATTCAAGATATGAATTATTTTTATTTTCAGCAATTTGTGTTGGACTTGTTAGAAGCTCATTATATTGTTTCTCATTCTATCGAAAATGAAACTGTTTATGAAATTACTGAATTGGGTAAGGAAACTTTATCTTTAACACAAGATTTGGTTCCAGGAATTATAAAATTAAAAATTGATAATACTGTAAAAGCTGAATTAAATGAAATTGAAGAAGCAAATTCGGTCACTTCTGAATTTATTGCTTATAAAGAAAATGAATTTACAGTTAAATGCAAAATTGTAGAAAATAATGCAACAATTTTTGAAGTGCAATCTTTTGCTGGTTCTAGAGATCAAGCAAAATTGATTGCTGATAATTGGGAAAAAAATTCAAGTAAAATCTATCCTGAAATTATGAAGTTGTTAACAACAACTGATGAAAGTGAAAAAAAACATTAAAATTTTGAAAAAAGCGCATTGAAAGTAATTGAGCTAGAACTTCTTACATGATTTTATGGAAATAGTTCACGCTTGTTCGTGAAAGGGTGCCATAAAATCATATTAGAAGTTCTGCGAAAATTGCTTGAACGAGCATTTTTGAAAAATTTTAATGTTTTTATTTTTTTATTTGCAATTACATCTCTACTATTTCTGTTTCTGAACGGACGACCAATGGTCGCCCCTACCAATATTTATAGCAAAACATATATTTAATTAATATCTGTTTTATTTATTTTTCTTCTTACGTATTCATACAAAATTACTCCTGTTGCTACTGATGCATTTAAGCTCTCTGTTTTTCCTAGCATTGGAATTTTTGCTTGTACTGTTGCTACTTTTCTTACTTCTTCAGATACTCCATTTGCTTCATTTCCTATTACAATAACATGTTTTTTCAAATCTATATCATATATGTTATTTTCAGTTTGAAGTGAAGTTACTAATATTTCATATTTATTCTTTTTTAAATTTGTGAGTGTTTTTACTATATCTTCTACTTCTATTATTTTTACTCTGAATATTGCGCCCATTGTTGAACGCACTACTTTTGGATTAAAACAATCTACTGTGTCTTTTGAAATTATTATTTGCTTTAAGCCTACACTGTCTGCTGTTCTTATTATTGTTCCAAGATTTCCTGGGTCTTGTATTCCATCCAACACTAATATTATATCTTCTGTTAAATCAATTTCGTTTTCCTTAACTTCTTTATTTATTACTGCAAGTATTCCTTGAGGATTGTTTACTTCGCTTATATTTTGGAATACTTTTTCTGATACATATATACAGTTATATTTTGCAACTTCATATAAAAGCTTTTGATCTACAATTCCTTCTTTCATACATTCTTCACATACTACTATTGTATCTATTGGACTTTTTTCTTCTATTGCTTCTTTTATTAATTTTATTCCTTCTATTATAAACTTTTTGTCTATATCTCTATATTTTTTATCTTTTAATTTTCTAATATTTTTTATTATTTCATTATCCTTACTTGTTATAATTTGCATAAAAACTCCTTTATTTCTTTTATAACTTTTTTCTCTTCATTACTATCTACTTTGAGAGTAATGTATGGTATACTTCCTGGAGAGAATTTTATTTTATTTCTGTATTCTTTAATCATGCTATCTACTATTTCCATATTAAATTTACTTGCTTCAAAACTAAACACTATTGATTCTCTCTTTTGAGCAATCTTTAATATATTTTTCTTTTTGCATAATTCTTTTATTCTTGCAATTTCTAACAGATTTTCCACTTCTTTTGGCATATTTCCATATCTATCTATTATTTCATCTATAACGTTTTGGATATCTTCCTCTGTTCTACATAGTGCAATATCTTGGTATATTTCTATCTTTTGTGGTCCGCTTTCTATATATTCATCTGGGATATAGCTTGAAACATTTATATCTATTTGAACATCTTGTTCTTCTTCTACTTGTACTCCCTGCATTTCTTTTACTACTTCGTCAAGTAATTTACAATACGTATCATATCCGACTTGTTCCATGTGTCCATGCTGAATTTCTCCCAATAAGCTACCAGCACCTCTTATTTCTAAGTCTCTCATTGCGATTTTAAAACCTGAGCCAAATTCTGTAAATTCTTTTATTGCTTTTAGTCTTTTTTCAGACTCTTCTGTTAGAACTTTATTTCTTCTATATGTTACATAGGCATATGCTTGTTTATCACTTCTACCTACTCTTCCTCTTATTTGATATAATTGTGCTAATCCCAATCTATCTGCATCTTCTACTATTATTGTATTTGCATTTGGAATATCAATTCCTGATTCTAATATTGTTGTACATACTAGTACATTTGATTTACCATCTACGAAGTCTTGCATTATGTTTTCCAGTTCTCTACCTGACATTTTTCCGTGTGCAAAACTAACTTTTGCTTCTGGAACTAATTTTTCTATTTCTTCTTTTTTTCTTATAATTGTTTCTACTTTGTTATATAAGTAAAATACTTGACCATCTCTTTCTAATTCTTTTGTTATTGCTTCTTTTATAACTTCCTCATCATATTCTAATACATAAGTTTGAACTGGTCTTCTATTTTGTGGAGGCTCATATATAACTGACATGTCTCTTACTCCCACAATTGACATATGAAGTGTTCTAGGTATTGGAGTTGCAGTCATTGTTAAAACATCAACTGTATTTTTTAACTCTTTTATTTTTTCTTTATCTTTTACTCCAAATCTATGCTCTTCATCTATTATTAACAAACCTAAGTCTTTAAATTCAACATCTTTGCTTAAAATTCTGTGAGTTCCAATTACTATATCTACTTCTCCAAGTTTTAATTTTTTTACTACTTCTTCTTGCTCTTTTTTTGTTCTAAATCTGTTTAGCAACTCTACTCTTATTGGGAAATTTTTCATTCTGTCTCTAAAGCTCTCATATTGCTGGTTTGCTAATACTGTTGTTGGTACTAAATATGCTACTTGCTTTTGATCCATACAAGCTTTAAAAGCCCCTCTTATTGCTACTTCTGTTTTTCCATATCCTACATCACCACATAGCAATCTGTCCATAGGTCTAGGCTCTTCCATACTCTTTTTTACTTCTTCAATACATCTTAATTGATCATCTGTTTCAACATATGGGAATTCTTCCTCAAATTGGCTTTGCCATGGTGTGTCTGGTGAAAAAGCGAATCCTTTTATTTTTTGTCTCTTAGCATATAATTCGATTAAATTTTGAGCAACTTCACGTAAATTATTCTTTACTTTATTTTTTGTGTTTAACCATTCTTTACTTCCTAATCTATTAAGCTTTGGACTTGCTTCGCTACCTACTCCTATATATTTTCTTACATTATCTAAACTGTTTGTAGGTACATATAAAATATCATCGCCTTTATATCTTATTTTTATATAGTCTTTTACAACACCATCTGCTTTTATAGTATTAACTCCTATAAATTGTCCTATTCCATTAGTTTTGTGAACAACAAAATCTCCTATTTTCAAATCTGAGAAAACTACTTTTTCACCCTTTGAAAAAGCTGATGATACTTGCCTTCTTCTTGTTTCCCCTGTAAATAATTCTTCTCCTGTTATAACAATTAGACCTAAATCATAACATTCAAATCCAGATGACAAACCTCCTAATGATATATTTACTTTTTCTGAATCTAGATTTTCTAACTCATATAAAAATTTATAACTTATACTATTGTCTAATAAAATTTCTTGGATTTTTTTTGAATTTTCTTCATTTCCAGCCAATACTACAACAGTTTTATCTTTTTCTCTAATTTTGGTTTCTTCTATAAAAGACTCTATATTACTTCTCGAAAAAACTACTTCTCTCGTTCTCAATCTTTGTGCATTCTTTCCGTATTTTGAAGCATCTTGTCTTTCTAATATCACATGTTGATTTGTTGTTATTTTATTTATTATTTCTTCATCACTTTTTAGGTTCTCTATATCCCAAGGAATCTGCTTGCCTTTTTCCACTATAGATTTTATTAATAATTGATTATCTTTTTTTATGTTTTCTGCCCTTGCTTCAATTTTTGATGGCTCATCTATTACTGTTAAAAAATCATCTAAATATTCTAGTAAATCTGATGTTCCATTTTTTACACTTACTGTCCCGTCGTCATTTTTTTCTAATATATATTCTTGTGCTGGATTTATTGTTACTTGTTTTATGTTATCTATAGACCTTTGTGAAGATATGTTATATCTTCTTATTGAATCTATTTCATCTCCCCAGAATTCAACTCTTATTCCTGTATTTTTTTCTGTTGCAATATCTAAAATGTCACCTCTTAAACTAAATTGTCCTCTTCCTTCTGTAAGGTCTGCTCTTTCATATCCTAAATAAACTAGTTTTTGTTTTATCTCTTCTAAATCATATGATTTTCCTACTTTAAATTTTATTATGTTCTCATATAATTCTTTTTTTGATATTACAGGTTGCATTAATGCTTCTATAGTTGTTATTAAAATCTCTATATCTTTTGTATTGAGCTTATTTAAAATATCTATTCTCTCATATAAAGTATCTTTACTTTGTGCTATATACTCATAGGTTACGGTTTCTTTTTTAGGTAAAAATTCTACTTTATTTTGAAAGTATTTTATATCTTTATACATTTTTTTTGCTTGCAATTCATTATAAGTTATTATGAGTATTTTTTGATTATTGCATTCATTTATTGTATTTACTAAGCAAACTTTAACTACGTCAGTTAAGCCCAATATTGATATTGGGCTTGTTTTTTTTTCTATTTTTTCTAAGCATTTTTTAATTTTATCATTATTCTTAAAGTATTCAATTATCGCATTCATTTTGCTGTGCTCTCCTCATAAAATTGTCATAATTTCCATAGTAAGATTGTATGTTATTTTCTTCAATATGTAAAATTCTTTCTGCTAATTTATTAATTAAGAATCTATCATGAGAAATAAATAATACTGTTCCATTATAACTTTTTAAAGCATCTTCAAGTATTTCTCTTGTATCAATATCTATATGATTTGTAGGTTCATCAAGTATTAGAAAGTTTATGTTCTTTTGTATTAATTTCATGAGTAATATTCTAACTTTTTCTCCACCTGATAAGTTTCCTACTTTTTTAAATACATTTTCTTGTCTAAATCCATATTTTGCAAGTATAGTTCTTGCTTCAGTTTCTGATAAATTTGTATCTTTTATGAAATAATTTAAAATAGTTTCTTTTTCATTTTCAAATATTATATTTTGTGGAATATATCCTATCTCTATTGAGGTTCCAAGTTTGATTGTTCCTTTATAATTATTGTCCTCACCTAAAATCATTTTTATTAAAGTAGACTTTCCACTTCCATTTTTACCAATTAAAGCAACTTTTTCTCCATAATTTATATTCATATTTAAATTTTCAAAAATCACTTTTTCATCAAAAGCTTTTTCAAGATTCTCTATTTTTACAACATCATTTCCTGATCTTTTCTGCATTTTAAACTTTATGTTTATAGGCTTTTTCTCTATTATAGGTTTATCTATAATACTCATTTTTTCTAAACGTTTTTCTATACTTTTTGCCCTTTTATAAAACATTTCATTTTTTGCTATATCTCCGAATTTTCTTAGAGTTGTAATTGCTTCTTTCATTTTTTCTATTTGCTTTTGTTGATTCTTATAGTTTTCAAACTGTGCTAAAGTTCTTCTCTCATCTTCTTTAACAAAATATGAATAATTTCCATAATATATGTTTTCTTTTCCATTTTCTAGTAAAACTGTTTTGGTAATTACTTTATCTAAAAAATATCTATCATGCGAAACTATTAAAACTGTTCCTTTATAATTAAAAATTAATTCTTCTAAAAATTCTAAGGATTCTATATCTAAATGGTTTGTTGGTTCGTCTAAGCATAAGATATCTGGTTCAGATAATATTAGTTTTGCTAGATTTACTCTCGTCTTTTCTCCTCCACTTAAAAGATTATAGTGTTGGTTCATCATATTGGCATCTATATAAAATTTTGATGTTATCTTTTTTATCTTTTCTGCTATATCATAGCCACCTAGTAATACATATTTATCTTGCAATCTACCATACTTGTTAATTAAATTTTCTAAGTTTTCTGCATCTATATGTGGATTGCTCATTTTCTCTTCTAATGTTCTTAGCTCACTTTCTATGCTTAATACATCTTCGAAACTTCTGTATAGAAAATCTTTTACTAAAATATCTTCTTTTTCATTATTATATATTTGATTTAAAATTCCTATTCTAGCTCCGCTTCTAATATTTATTTTTCCACTATCTTCTTTTTCTTGTTTTGCAATTATTTTTAAAATTGTAGATTTGCCTGCTCCGTTTTGTCCAATTAAAGCTACTCTTTCTCCTTTTTTTATTTCTAGAGAAAATCCATCTAGAATATTTTTCAATCCAAAGTTTTTCTTAATATTATTTAATTCAATTTCTATCATTTTTATATCTCCTTATTATTAATATTTATAAATACCAAATAACGAGATATAAAGCTATTTTTTCCTATTACAACTAAAAAGCTTTTATCTCGTTGTAATAGGTTCACAGCCGTAGGTTCTTATTTTTAGCCTACTTTCTAAATCTTGTCTTTTATCCATTTTTATTTCCTCCGTTTTTCAATATACTTCTACACATTTACTTCTGTTGATACACCCTCTAATAAGTTTTTATATTTTTCTATAACTGGCTCTACTTTTTCTCTTACAAAATCTTCTACTTGTTTTGGTGCTCTTCCGCATAAATGATCTGGATTTAAGATTGCTAATATTTCTTCTTTTGTTAAATCAAAAGTTTTATCTGCTGCTATTCTATCTACTAAATCATTTGGCAATCCTAATTCTTTTACTTGTTTTCCTGCTTCCATTGAATATACTCTTATCTTCTCATGAAGTTCTTGTCTATCTCCACCTTTTAAAACTGCATTCATTAATATTTCTTCTGTTCCCATAAAAGGTAATTCTTGCATCATATTTGTTTTTATAACATTTTTATATACTACTATATTGCTACTTATGTTTGCATATAAGATTAATACTGCATCTATTGCAAGAAAAGCTTCTGGCACACATATTCTTTTATTTGCTGAATCGTCTAGAGTTCTTTCTAGCCATTGTGTTGCTGCTGTAATTGCTGGGTCATTTGCTAATGCTATTACATGTCTTGATAATGAATTTATTCTTTCACTTCTCATTGGATTTCTTTTATAGGCCATTGCTGATGATCCTATTTGACCTTTTTCAAAAGGTTCTTCTAATTCTTTTTCGTGTTGTAATAACCTCATATCATTTGCAAATTTAGATGCACTTTGTGCTATTTCTGAAAGCATATTTAATACTCTTGAATCTAATTTTCTTGTATATGTTTGTCCTGATACTGCATATACTTTATCAAATCCCATTTTTTCTGCAATTTTTCCATCTATTTGTTTTACTAATTCTTCATCTTTAAATAATTTCATGAAGCTTTCTTGTGTTCCTGTTGTTCCTTTACATCCTAATAATTTCATGTGGCTCTCAACAAATTCTAATTCTTCTAAATCTTCTAATAAGTCTTGTAACCATAATGTTGCTCTTTTTCCTACAGTTGTTAATTGTGCAGGTTGAAAATGTGTATATCCAAGGCATGTAACATCTTTATTGTTTAGAGCAAATTCTTTTAAATTATTTATAACAACTACTAGTTTTTGTTTTATTAATTTTATTGCTTGTGTCATTAAAATAACATCTGTATTATCTGTTACAAAGCATGATGTTGCTCCTAAGTGTATAATAGGTTTTGCATTTGGACATTTCTCTCCAAATTCATATACATGTGCCATTACATCATGTCTACATTCTTTTTCACGTTTACTAACAACTTCATAGTCGATATCATTTATATGTGCTTTCATTTCATTGATTTGCTCATCTGTTATATTGATTCCTAATTCTTTTTCTGTTTCTGCAAGAGCAACCCATAATTTTCTCCATGTAGAATATTTTGAATTTGCAGACCATAATTCATTCATTTCTTTACTTGCATAGCGTCCACCTAGTGGAGTTACATATATATTATTTTCCATTTTCTTCTCCTTATTATTTCTATAGAATAATTATTCATTTTTCATTATTAATTATTTTTCTTTTGGCGGGCGATTACTAATCGCCCCTACATTTGATTTATGTTTTTCGAAATTTACATCGTTTTGTAGGGGCGACCATTGGTCGCCCGTATTTATGGGCGGGCGAGCACTGCTCGCCCCTACAAAGAATAGATTTTCAAAAACATTTTATTTAAAGTATTCAACACCTGACTCAAATATCTTCTGATCCTTATTTCCTGGAATATTCTTTACAAAGTCTTTATATGCTCTTTCTGAGTGTCCCATTTTTCCTAATACTCTTCCGTCTGGGCTTGTGATTCCTTCAATTCCATATAGAGAATTATTTGGATTGTATCTTATATCATATGTTGCATTTCCATTTAAGTCTACATATTGTGTAGCTACTTGTCCATTTTTTATTAATTCTTCTAATACTTCTTTACTTGCTACAAATCTTCCCTCACCATGAGAAACTGGAACTGCAAATGTGTCTCCTAAATTTACTTTGTTGAACCATGGTGATAATTTTGAAACTACTTTTGTGTTTACAAAACATGAACTATGTCTTGCTATTGTGTTAAATGTTAGTGTTGGCATTGTATCATCCATCTCAGTTATTTTTCCATATGGTACTAATCCTAATTTTATTAATGCTTGGAAACCATTACAAATTCCTAACATCAATCCATCTCTTTCATTTAGATGTTTATGAATAGCTTCTTTTAATTTTTGATTTCTAAATACTGCACTTATGAATTTTCCTGATCCGTCTGGTTCGTCTCCAGCACTAAATCCTCCTGGTATCATGATTATTTGTGCATTTTCAATTTCTTTAACCATTTTATTTATTGATTCTTCTATATGTTCTGGTTTTAAGTTTTTAAATATTGTAGTACTTACTATTCCTCCAGCATCACTAAAAGCTTTTGCTGAATCATATTCGCAGTTTGTTCCTGGGAATGTTGGAATGTATACTCTTGGTTTTGCAAATTTTTCATGTGCTACTATATTACAAACTTTATCACTTGCTATATTTTTTATTTCTGTATACTTACTTTCTGCTTTTGTTGGGAATACTTTTTCTAGTGGCTCTTCCCATAATTTTATTAATTCATCTAAGTTTAGTGAAACTTCTTTTGATATAACAATGTTTTCTTCTTTTATAGTTTCTCCTAACTTACTTGCTTTTTCTACTTCTTTAACTCCTGACTTTAATTCTATTATAAAGCTTCCATATGCTGGGTTAAATAACTCTTGTGTATTTACTTTTTCATCGAATTTAAAGCCTATTTTATTTCCTATTGCCATTTTTGTAATAGCATCTGCTATTCCACCTTGTTTTATTGTGCTAATTGCTACTATTTTCTCGTCTTTTATTAATTTGTTTATCATTTCATAATTCTCTTTTAAGTCTTCAAAGTCAGGTAATAATTCATCTGTCATTTTTGTTTTTAATAACATAACTTCTGAATTTACATTTTTAAATTCATTTGTTACTACTTTATTTGTATCTACTGTTCCTACGCAGAAAGATACTAATGTTGGTGGTACATCTAATTCATTGTATGAACCTGACATACTGTCTTTTCCACCTATTGATGCTATTTTTAATTCTTTTTGTGCTAAATATGCTCCCATCAATGCTGAGAATGGTTTGCCCCATCTTTCTGGTGTATTTCCTAATCTTTCAAAGTATTCTTGGAATGTTAACCATGCTTTTTTGTAATCTCCACCTAGAGCTACATATTTAGTTACAGATTCTATAACTGCAAATATTGCTCCATGGAAAGGACTCCAACTTGCCAAATATGGATTGTATCCAAATGTCATTATTGTTCCTGCTTCTGTATTTCCATTCAAAACTGGAATTTTTGATACCATTCCTTCTGCTGGTGTTAGTTGATGTTTTCCTCCAAATGGCATTACTACTGTTCCTGCTCCTATTGTACTATCAAATCTTTCTACTAATCCTTTTTGTGAACAGCAATTTAAATCTTGAATTGTTTCTTTCCACTTTTTCTCTATATTATCTATTTTTTCTTCTTTAAAATATGAATTCTCATAATCTGGTTTTACTGCTTTTACAGTTGTACTTTTTACATCACCATTAGTATTTAAGAAATCTCTTGATACATCAACAATTGCTTTTCCTCTCCAATACATTTTTACTCTTGGTTCTTCTGTTACTGTAGCGATTATTGTTGCTTCAATATTTTCTTCTTCTGCTAATTGTGTGAATTTTTCTACATTTTCCTTTGCTACAACAACTGCCATTCTTTCTTGTGATTCTGAAATTGCAAGCTCTGTTCCATCTAAGCCTTCATATTTTTTAGGCACTTTATCTAAATTTATTTCTAGTCCATCAGCAAGTTCTCCAACAGCTACAGATACTCCACCTGCTCCAAAATCATTACATCTTTTAATTAATTTTGTTGCTTCTGGATTTCTAAATAATCTTTGTATTTTTCTTTCTTCTGGAGCATTTCCTTTTTGCACTTCTGCTCCACAAGAAGTTAATGATTCGCTATTATGTGCTTTTGATGAACCTGTTGCTCCACCGCAACCATCTCTACCTGTTTTTCCGCCAAGAAGTACTACTATATCTCCTGGAATTGGTCTTGTTCTAACTACATTTTCTTTTGGTGCAGCTCCTATTAAAGCTCCTAATTCCAATCTCTTTGCAACATATCCTGGGTGGTAAATTTCTGCTACTTGACCTGTTGCAAGTCCTATTTGATTTCCATATGAACTATAGCCTCTTGCTGCTTCGTTTGTTATCTTTCTTTGTGGTAATTTATTTGGTAAAGTTTCAGCTACACTCTTTCTAGGATCTCCACATCCTGATATTCTCATTGCTTGATATACATATACTCTACCTGATAATGGATCTCTAATTGCTCCTCCTAAACATGTTGCAGCACCTCCAAAAGGTTCTATTTCTGTTGGATGGTTATGTGTTTCATTTTTGAACATTATTAAATATTCTTCTTCTTTTCCATCTACTTCTATTGTTGCTTTGAAACTACAAGCATTTATTTCTTCAGATTCATCTAAATCTTTCAAATATCCTTGCTTTTTCAATTCTTTTGCAGCTATTACTGCAAGATCCATCAAGCATACATCTTTTTTGTCATTAACATCTACTCTTGCTTGTAAATATTCTTTATATACTTTTTCTAATAAATCCCATTCTATATCTATTTTTTCTAGTTTTGTTAAGAATGTTGTATGTCTACAATGGTCTGACCAGTATGTATCTATCATTTTCATTTCTGTTATAGTTGGATTTCTTTTTTCTGTATCTCTGAAATATTTTTGACAGAATTTTAAATCTGCAAAATCCATTGCAAATCCATATTTCTTATAAAATTTTTCAGAATCTTCTTCTGTCATTTCAGTAAATCCTTCTATTACAGCTACATCTTCTGGTACTTCAAATTCTTCTTTTATTTCATTTGGTTTTTCTAATGCACATTCTCTTGAGTCTACTGGATTAATTAAGTATTTTTTTATTTTCTCTACTTCATTATCTGAAACATTTCCTTTTAAAACATATATTTTTGCTGTTTTTGTTATTGGTCTTTCCTTTTCTGTTAAAATTTGTAAACATTCTGCTAATGAATTAGCCCTTTGATCAAATTGTCCTGGTAAGAATTCAATACCAAATACTTTATCGTTTTTATCTGTTTCTATTTTTTCTTCAAAACATACATCTACTTGTGGTTCTGAAAAAATTGTATTTTTTGCCTTCTCGAAAGTTTCATCAGATATTCCTGAAACATCATATCTGTTATAAACTATAACTTTATCTAGATTTGTAATTTGTAAATTCTCTCGTATATCTTTTAAAATACCAGTTGCTTCAATGTCAAATCCGTCTTTTTTTTGCACATAGATTCTTTTTACTTGCATTTAAAAAACCCCCTATTTTTTCAACTAAAAATACATTTATATCATATACTATTTTTCAACTTTTTTCAAGAGAAATCGGCTAAAAATGTTGCATTATACTAGTTTGGATTTAATTCTTTGCTGTTTCAAAAAAATTCTTTTAAACTCTATGATTTTTTGTTTTTATACTGTATAATTCTTTTATAAAATTATTAATATAAAAACATAGGAGGTTTATATGTCAAAACGTAGAGTAAATAAAGGGATTTTTATTTCTCGATTGTTATTATGTTTTTTAGTTTTAGCTTTAATTATATTTGGTTTTGTGTATGCCAAAACTTATATTTTCAAAGATAATCAAAATACTGCTTTATCTTCTAATAGAAATGAGCCAAACGTAGACCAACAAGCTCAAGAACCTAAAGAAGAAACTACATCCGCATCTTTCGTTTGCGTTGGAGATTATTTAATTCATAGCAGTGTTTATGATGATGCTCATAAAAATGCTAATAATAAAGGATATGATTTTAAGCCAATGCTTACTTATGTAAAAGATATTGTAAAAGATTATGATGTTGGATATTATAATCAAGAAACAATATTAGGCGGAACAGAACTTGGTCTTTCTAATTATCCTGCTTTCAACTCTCCTCAAGAAGCTGGAGATGCTATGTTAGATGCTGGCTTTAATTTAGTTAGCTTATCTACAAATCACACACTTGATAGTGGTTCAAAAGCAGTTTTAAATTCAAGAGCTTACTGGGATAAACAAGATGATGTTCTAGCTGTTGGAAGTTATGATTCCTTTGAAGCAAGAGACGAAGTAGTTGTTAAAGAAATTAATGGTATTACTTATGCCATGTTAAATTATACTTATGGAACAAATGGTATTCCTGTTCCTGAAGGTAAAGAATATCTTGTTAATGTTTGGCCTACTAATTTAAATATAAACGATCCTGATAAAGATACAAAATATCAAGAATATAAAAAGCAAGTTGAAAAAGATATTGAAAAAGTTCGTGATAAAGTTGACGTATTACTTGTTGCAATGCACTGGGGTGTTGAATATACTCATACACCTACTGAATATCAAGTGGATGCTGCTGAATTTTTAGCAGATCATGATGTTGATGTTATCATAGGAACTCACCCTCACGTTATCCAACCTGTTACATGGATTGATGATACTCTTGTAATATATTCTCTTGGTAATTTCTTATCTGCTCAATATCAAGATGAGAATTATAATAAATCTGTTGGATTAATGACTAGCTTTACTGTAACCAAAACATCTAAAGGTGATGATATTAAAATTTCTGTAGATGATGTTCAAAACCAATTACTTTATGCTTATTATAATCAGTCTACTTGGGGAAATTTTAAGGTTGTTCCTTTTAGTCATCCAGATATTGCAAAATACATGAGTAATTATAAATCAGTTTATAATACTTATAAAAAAATAGTTCAGAAAATGGATGAAGATATGTACGTTGTACCTTTATCTAAATAATTAAAAATCCTCCTGAATAATATGAATATTTTTCTTTATTTTGGAAATATTATTTACTATACATGTTCGTTATAAAATAAAAGGAAAAATTAGTTAGTTTAATAATTGAAAATTTTTGTTCATTACTCGTAGCTATCGCTACCCTAAATTCGCAATTCACTAAAATTTTAATTATCAAACTAACAAGTATTATTGGGAGGATTTTTTATGGAAAATAATAATTTAAATGTTTTAGATGAAGTAAATAAAGGTGCAACTATGGGAATGGATGCTATAGATTATGTTGTTAGTAAAGTTGGCGATGTAGAATTCAAAAAAGTTTTAGATTTAGAATATAACAAATATAAAGATATCTCTAGGCGAGTTAATAATTTGTATGCTAACTATAGCTCTAAAGAGCCTCATGAAACTAGTCCTATGAATAAAATGATGACTTGGTATGGTGTTCAAATGAAAACTATGACTGATCAAAGCAACTCAAAACTTTCTGAATTACTTATGCAAGGTACTAATATGGGAATTATAGAAGGAAGACGTCTTCTTAATCAAAATAAAAATTTAGCTCCAAATGTTGAACAAATACTAAATGAGTTTGTTACTATGCAAGAAGATAGTGTTGAAACATTAAAAAAATATTTGTAATTAAAGAAAAACACTATAATTTTGAAAAAAGCGCATTGAAAGTAAATTTTATTAGAAATTCTTAACTAAATTTTATGGAAATAGTTCACGCTTGTTCGTGAAAGGGTGCCATAAAATTAGTTTAGAATTTCTTTGAAATTTGCTTGAACGAGCATTTTTGAAAAATTATAATGTTTTTATTGTATACCAAAAGAATTTTCTATGCTTTTTTCTTGCTCGTCCCAACTTCGTAGAAACTATAAAAAGAAATGCATCTGACGATACATTTCTTTTATATTTTCTAACTCGTCGGTCCCCACACGAGCTCGCTACGAAAAAACATAGAAAATTCGTAATATAATATTTCAATTATTAATTTCATCAAGTTTGTAACATGTCATTTTCCTATTATTCTATAGTTCCAATTAAATCTTCATTTTCCATATTCACTATTTTCGCTTTTTTAATTACATTTTCTAAATTTTCTTTTACTTCTTCCTTTGGAATTTTTACCATTATATAATTCGTTGTATGTCCTTTAAAGTACTTTCCATCATCTTCTTCAAACAAAACATTTACATATTTACCTATATATTTTTTATTTATTTCTGTTTGATTCTCATTTGAAAGTTTTAAAAGAATTTTACTTCTCTCTTCGTGAATTTCTCCACTTATTTGATTTGGCATTTCTGCTGCTTTTGTGCCTTTTCTTTTAGAATATTTGAATATGTGCATTTTATAAAAATCTATTTGCTTTAGATTTTCATATGTAATTTTAAACTCTTCCTCTGTTTCCCCTGGGAAACCTACTATTACATCTGCTGTAAGTGCTACTTCTTCATAGTTTTCTCTTAAAAGATTTACACAATTTTTAAATTCTTCTATTGTATATTTTCTATTCATTCTTTTTAAAGTTTCATTACAAGCACTTTGAAGCGATAAATGAAAATGATTGCATATTTTATCTAATTTTTTTAATCTTCCAACAAATTGTTCTGTTATAATAGATGGTTCTAAAGATCCTAATCTTATTCTTTCTATTCTATCTATTTTGTTTAATTCTTCCAAAATATCTATTAAACCTATATCATCTTTAAAATCTTTTCCATATGATGCTATATGAATTCCTGTTATAACAATTTCTTTAATTCCCTTTTTTGCTATACTTTTTACTTCTTCCACAATACTTTGAGGCTCTCTGCTTCTTACTCTACCTCTTGCATATGGAATTATACAATATGAACAAAATCTATCACACCCATCTTGAATTTTTATAACTGCTCTTGTTTTTTCACTATGTGTAACTGTTCCAAAATCCAAAAAGTTGATTTGCTTCATTACATCTGTAATATCTGTTTTTCTTGAATTATTCTGTATGTATTCCTCAACATATTTTACTATATCTATTTTTTCATTATTTCCTAAAATCAAGTCTATCTCTGGTATTTGTTCTAACTCTTTTTTCCCCACTTGTGCATAACATCCAACTGCTACAATTAAAGCAGTTGGATTTAGTTGTTTTGCTCTTCGCAACATTTGTCTTGATTTTCTATCTGACATATTAGTTACTGTGCAAGTATTTATAATATAGATATCAGCAATATTATCAAAAGAAACTATTTTATAACCTGAATTTATAAATTTTTGTTCCATTGCATTTGTTTCATATTGGTTTACTTTACAACCGCAAAGTGCAGAATGCTATAGTTCTATTTTTCAAATTACTCATATTTCCTCTTTCTTCCATAATTGCTCTCTTTCCTCTTCTAAATTCTCATTCATTCGAAAAAGAAAGAAATTTTACTAGTTCTCTTTATTCTTTTTATTTTTTTCTACCTTCTAACACATCTAAATTGTCTAATGCTTTTCCTGTTCCAAGTGCCACACATGATACAGCATCTTGAGCTATCATAACATTAATTCCTGTTTTTTCTTGTAGAAGTTTATCTAGTCCATCTACTAGACCTCCACCCCCTGTTATATATATTCCTCTGTCACTAATATCTGCTATAAGCTCTGGTGGAGTTTTTTCTAATACTGAATGTACAGCATCTACTATTAGAAGTGCTGGTTCCATTAATGCTTCTAACATTTCACTTGAATGAACTGTTATTGTTTTAGGTAATCCTGTACTTAAATCTCTTCCTCTTACATCTAATTCCATATCTTGAATTTTTGGATATACACAACCTATATTAACTTTTAAATCTTCGGCTGTTCTTTCTCCTATTATTATGTTATGTTTTTTCTTTATATATTTTACTATCGCTTCATCAAACTTATCTCCTGCAACTTTAATAGAAGTACTAACCACTGATCCACCTAATGAAATTACTGCAACATCTGTAGTACCTCCTCCTATATCTACTATCATATTTCCACATGGTTTTGATATGTCAAGTCCTGCACCTATTGCTGCTGCTATTGGTTCTTCTATTAGATATACTTTTCTTGCACCTGCTTGTGAAGCTGCATCTATTACCGCTTTTTTTTCTACTTCTGTTACTAATGATGGTATACAAATCATTATTCTTGGTGCAAATAAAAATTTACCACATACTTTATTTATAAAATGTTTTAGCATTTTTTCTGTTACTGTATAATTTGAAATAACACCATCTTTTAAAGGTCTTGTAGCAACAATATTTCCTGGGGTTCTTCCTAACATTCTTCTTGCTTCTTGACCAACAGCTAATACATTGCCTGTGTTATTATCAACTGCCACAACAGAAGGTTCTCTTAAAACAATACCTTTACCTTTAACATATGCAATTACAGTAGCTGTTCCCAAATCTATTCCTATATCTTGTCCAAAGCCTATCATTGCTTCCACCCTTTCCTATAGATGAATTTAAAATTTTCTTTCTACTAATTATTTTATCCAAAAAATTTTAATTTCATAACAAAAAGTAACGAACTTGTTACAAGTTCGTTACGATTATATTACATATGTTTATATATTTCAATACTTTTTATATTTTATTTATATATATTTATCTTAAAAGATTAATGTAGTAACTAGAATACCTGTTAAAAATCTTGTTCTTATATCATCTGATATTAATTCCTGTTCTGTATATTCTCTTTCTTTATCAACTACACTTACCTCATATCTATATATATTAGAAAAATTAAATCTTGATTCAAAAGGAATTTCTTGATTACTTTCAAGATTTTCTACTTTTAAGTATTTACTTCCTAAATATGTGTCTCTTTCAGAATATAAATCTATTTTTATATATTTTTGTTCAATTTTACTATCAGTATCATTTTTTATTGTTCCTTTTATAAAACCACTTTGTCTTGTAGCTTTTGATTCATTAATTGTTATTTTGGGAGATTCGGTAATTACTTTTCCAGAAAAATTTTTATACATACCTATTAGTCCAAAATATATTAAAACATCTGATAAAATCCAAAATACTATGACCATTAGAGCATACGTGCCGAATTGTTTCATTCTATTCATAAAAATTCTCCATTCTATTTCTTTATTATTTTTATATTATACTACAAAGCCATTATTTTGTAAATAATTCAAAATTTTATCTATCAAACTCATTATCTTCCATCTCCTTCACTATTATCGTCAAAAGAAATTTCTCCCGAACTTGTTGCCTTTTCTTCTTGTACAGTTTGTGATGATTCCCATATTGTTTTTCCTCCATACTTTTCTTTATCCTTTTCATAACAGTCAAACTTTTTCTCAAATTCTTCTTGTGATAACAGTATAAATTTTCCAGCCTCTTTGTCTGCATAGAAAAATCTTTTTCCTTCTTCTCCTAAATCAAAATATGTAAATAACACTGCTTTTTTGCTTTGATCCGCTTTATCATATACCCTATCTGCTATGCATCTTTTTAATTGTAAATTTCCGTTGTCGTCAAATAGGATTCCTGCTATAACTCCAGTTGTCGAATTTATACAATCAGCAAATTCTGGACAATATGCTTCCAAAGCATTAAACTTTTCTCTAATATTGTCATCCCAATTGGTTGTATTCCTATTTATTTCTTCGATTTTATCAATTAATTTTCCTATTGGAAACTTTCCTCTTTCGTTTGCTATTCCTATACTTGTATATACTTTTCTTAAACTTTCTTCATCCATGCTTATTGTTTCCATCTTTTCTAACTCATCATTTTTATGACATTCATAATCTTTTCCAGTTTCATCTATATCTAACTTTCTTATATCTTCATAACTTACACAAAAGTGTTCTGGTCTTGCTCCATACCTATTATCTCTTAAATTCCAAGTTGAATCCACTATTGTGTTTCCTCTAATAATTCCATTTTCTGTCGGTATCTCAACATTCTTCACTAACAAATACATGTGATTTGGTGACATAATTTTCTCACTCTCTACTCCTATACGTTTATACATATATTCTGTTATTTGTGATATACCATTACAAACACCCTCTCCATTTACTATAATCCTCCACAAAGCTCTTTCATCCCCATGATCCTCAACTTCTGTTCCTTGTTCAGGACAAAAAGATACTCTTTTTCCAATAGCATTATCTATATATGCCATCTTCTGTATATCTGTCCATTCTGGTTTTAATTCAGATAATACAGATTCTATCCATTCTTCTGCTTCTACCACTTCTTTTCCATATGAAAATGTAATTGCTGCTCTTAAACTATCTGCTACATATACATTAGGACATATTTTGCATAGTTCTATAATTTTTTTTCTTATATTTTGATCTTCTATTTCTGTTAATGGTATATTTTCAATATAGAGCAAACTATCTAAATCCCTATATTTATTCAAATCTTCATCTAAATTTGGTATAATTCTGTTATCTTTTCTGAAATCAAAATCTTCAGAATCCCAGTCCATCTCGTATAATTTCATTTGTAGTACTTCTTCATATTTACTATCTATTCTGCTCATATCTAATTTATTTTTTATTTTATTAGGCAAGCCTGCTAAAACTAATCTCTTTTCACCTTCTGTTAGACCAAGTTCATCCAGTCTATAAACAACTTCTAAATTTTTTTTCTCGTTATAATTAATATTTCTAATTATATCTACAACAGTTATATCCTTTTTTCGAAAAAACTCCTTGTTTTCTTTTATAAATATAATTATTTTTTCGTTCGATTTAAATGTTTGTATTGTTTTTCTAATCTCATCTGGTGATGTCAAATATTTAATTATCATTTTCTCTTTTTTTTCATCATCATCCAAAAGTGGTATAAGTACTTCTTTTTTTAATTCTAATTCCGTCATAAGCTCTTCATCTTCCAATATTTTTATTATCATATTGTCAGACATACTTTTTATAATATTAATCCAGTCAGAACTAATAAATATACCAAGTCCTTTTATACTATTTTTTTTTCTTAGTATCTCTTCTTTCTCTTCATCAGATAATTTTTTGATTCTTTCTTTTAATTCATATATCCCCATTCTTGCAGATTCATTCTCATTTTGAAGTACTTCTAAAAGATTTTTAAAACTTTCTTCCATATATTCCCTCTTTGTTTTATGTTTCTATAATTTTAACATATACTTATTTTTTCAAACTTTCATTTTTGTAAAATTTTGAATTAGCTCTTAAAATAACTACTTTTATCTTCTAGTTGATCAAATTTACATTGTCTTAAAATTTCGTATGCTACTATTGCTACTGCATTTGATAAATTTAAAGATCTCAAAGTTGGTCTCATTGGAATTCTTATTGATTTATTTAGATATTTTTTCAAAATATCTTCTGGTAATCCTTTAGTTTCTTTTCCAAATAGAACAAATACTTCTTCCATTTCAGAATAATCTACTTCTGAATAGGTATTAGGGCCTTTAGTCGTTACAAAAAACATATTATTTTCTTCTGGTCTGTATTTATCTAAAAATGCTTTAAATGATTCATGTTCTTCAATTTCTAATTTATCCCAATAATCTAATCCAGCTCGTTTTACAGATTTTTCTGATATATCAAATCCTAATGGCTTTACTAGATGTAATTTACCTCCTGTTGCAGCACAAGTTCTAGCAATATTTCCTGTATTTTGTGGTATTTCTGGTTCTACTAATACTATGTTTAATTTCATTTTTTTCCTCTTTTCTAAAACTTCAATCCTTTACTAATTCCTAATCCATCTCCAACGCATATACGAGTTTCCACTCTACTCTTTCTTTTAATATCATGTGACTGTACTTTTAATTCTTCTTGAAAGTTAGTCCTTCTGCTTCTTTGCTCTGTTGCCTCCATTAGCATTTTATGATTATTCTTTTTTCCAAAAAAACTTAAAATTTTATCTAGTAAACTCATTATCTTCCATCTCCTTCACTATTATCGTCAACAGATGGTCCTCCCGAACTTGTTGACTTTTCTTCTTGTACAGTTTGTGATGATTCCCATATTTGTTTTCCTTCATGATTCTCTTTATCATTTTCATAACAGTCAAACTTTTTCTCAAATTCTTCTTGTGATAACATTATAAATTTTCCATTCTCTTTATCTGCATAAAAAAATCTTTTTCCTTCTTCTCCTAGGTCAAAATATACAAATAAAACTGCTTTTTTGCTTTGATCCGCTTTATCATATACCCTATCTGCTATGCATCTTTTAAATTGTAAATTTCCATTGTCTTTAAATAATGTTCCAGATATAATTCCAGTTGTCGAATTTATACAATCAGCAAATTCTGGACAATATGCTTCCAAAGCATTAAACTTTTGTCTAATATTGTCATCCCAATTGGTTGTATTTTTATTTATTTC
This sequence comes from uncultured Clostridia bacterium, assembly GCA_947581825.1. Lineage (GTDB taxonomy): Bacteria > Bacillota > Clostridia > TANB77 > CAG-508 > CANPVP01. The sequence continues at coordinate 51,852 of CANPVP010000010.1, forward strand.
TTCGATTTTATCAATTAATTTTCCTATTGGAAACTTTCCTCTTTCGTTTGCTATTCCTATACTTGTATATACTTTTCTTAAATTGTCTATATCCATGCTTATTGTTTCCATATTTTCTAACTCATCATTTTTATGACATTCATAATCTTTTCCAGCTTCATCTATATCTAACTTTCTTATATCTTCATAACTTATACAAAAGTGTTCTGGTCTTGCTCCATACCTATTACTACTTAAATTCCAAGTTGAATCCACTATTGTGTTCCCTCTAATAATTCCATTTTCCGTTGGTATCTCAACATTCTTAACTAATAAATATGTATGATTTGGTCCCTTAATTTTCTCACACTCTATTCCTATACGCTTATACATATATTCTGTTATTTGTGATATACCGTTACAAACACCAACTCTATTTACTATAATTCTCCACAAAGCTCTTTCATCGCCATGATCCTCAACTTCTGTTCCTTGTTCAGGACAAAAAGATACTCTTTTTCCAATAGCATTATCTATATATGCCATCTTCTGTATATCTGTCCATTCTGGTTTTAATTCAGATAATACAGATTCTATCCATTCTTCTGCTTCTATCACTTCTTTTCCATATGAGGCCTCTCTTTTTAAACTATCTGATATATATATATTAGGGCAGATTTTGCATAGTTCTATAATTTTTTTTCTTATATTTGGATCTTCTATCTCTGTTAGTGGGGTTTCAATATATATCAAAGTATCTAAATCTCTGTATTTATTTAAATCTTCATCTAAATCTGGTATAATTCTGCCATTTTTTAGCATCTCTGCAAGAGTAAAATTCATTCCACTATCATATAATCTTATTTGTAGTACTTCTTCATATTTGCTATCTATTCTGCTCATATCTAATTTATCTTTTATTTTATTAGGTAAGTCTGCTAAAATTAATCTCTTTTCACCTTCTGTTAGCCCCAATTCATCCAGTCTATAAACAACTTCTAAATTTCTTTCCTCGTTATAATTAATATTTCTAATTATATCTACAACAGTTATATTTCTTGTTTTTAAAAAATCCTTGTTTTCTTCTATAAAAGAAATTCTTTCCGCTATTTCTAGTTCATTTATAATATCAATCCAGTCAGAACTAATAAACATACCAAGTCCTTTTATTCTATTGTTTTCTCTTAGTATCTCTTCTTTCTCTTCATCAGATAATTTTTTGATTCTTTCTTTTAATTCATATCTTCCTATTCTTGCACATTCATTCTCATTTTGAAGTATTTCTAAAAGATTTTTAAAACTTTCTTCCATATATTTTTCCCTCTTTTTTTATCTTTATAATTTTAACATATAATTATTTTTTTTTCAAACTTTCATTACAACTTAAAACGTCTTATTTTGTTTAACTTAATCGAATTTTATCTATTTTCTATTTACTTATTTCGACATAAAATGATATAATTATATTAATTATACATTTTAGGAGGAATTACAATGAATATAGATGATGTAAAAGTTTTAATAAATAAAAATGATGTAAGTAAAAGAATTAAAGAACTAGCAGAGCAAATTAATAAAGATTATGAAAATAAGCCTATTACTATTCTTTGCATTCTAAAGGGTTCTGTATTTTTCACAACTGAACTTGCAAAGCATCTTTCTCCTACTACTAACCTTGAATTTATAGAAGTTTCAAGCTATGGTAGTGGTACTGTTCCTGGTGATATAAAAATGTTAAAAGATACTAGAGACTCTATTGCAAAAAAAGATGTTTTAATAGTTGAAGATATTATTGATTCTGGAAGAACATTGAGTTATTTAGTTAATATGCTTAAAAATAGAAAACCTAATAGTTTAAAAATATGCACTCTTCTTAGCAAGCCTGAAAGAAGAAAAGTAGATATTGATGTTGATTATATAGGTTTTGAAATTCCTAACAAGTTTGTTGTTGGTTATGGAATGGATATAGATGAAAAATTCAGAAATTTAGATTATATTGGTTATATAGAAGAATAAAATAAGTATTAAATACTAAAAATATAAAAAACACAATTATAATTTTTCAAAAATGCTCGTTCAAGCAAAATTTTAAAGAAATTCTAAACTAATTTTATGGCACCCTTTCACGAACAAGCGTGAACTATTTCCATAAAATTTAGTTAAGAATTTCTAATAAAATTTACTTTCAATGCGCTTTTTTCAAAATTATGATTGTTTTTTATTGTCTTTTTAATCTTTTTATAGTTTCATTGATAAACTTACTTTTTGTTTATCATTATCTATTCCTATTACTTTTACTTTAACTATATCACCTACTGAAACTACTTCTGATGGATTTTTTATGTATTTATCACTCATTTGTGATATATGTACTAAGCCATCATGTTTAACCCCAATATCTACAAAAGCTCCAAAATCTATTACGTTTCTTACTGTTCCTGTTAAAACCATATCTTCTCTTAAATCCTCAAATTTTAAAACATCACTTCTTAGTATTGGCTTTGGTAGTTCTTCTCTAGGATCTCTTCCTGGTTTCATTAATTCTGATATTATATCTTTTAATGTAAGTTCTCCTATTTCTAATTCTTTTGCTACTTTCGCAGTATCTATCTTTTTCAAATTTTCTCTTAACTCATTTAATTTTTTAGAATCTAGTATATCTTGCTTTTCATATCCTAATTTTGTTAATAGTTTTTCTGTTGCCTCATAACTTTCAGGGTGAACAGCTGTAACTTCTAATGGATTTGTTCCACCGAATATTCTTATAAATCCTGCACATTGCTCAAATGCTACTTTTCCTAGCTTTGGTACTTTTAGTAATTCTTTTCTAGATTTTAATTCTCCATTTTCATCTCTATATTTAACTATGTTTTTTGCTATTGTATTATTTATTCCTGAAACATATGATAGCAAAGATGGTGTAGCAGTATTAACATCTACTCCAACAGAGTTTACGGCATCTTCTACTACATTTGCCAAGCTTTCTGTTAATTGTTTTTGATTTACATCATGCTGATACTGTCCAACGCCTATAGCTTTTGGATCTATTTTTACAAGTTCTGCTAAAGGATCTTGCAATCTTCTCGCTATTGATATTGCTCCTCTTATAGATACATTTATATCTGGGTATTCTTCTGTTGCTAATTTTGATGCAGAGTAAACAGATGCTCCAGCTTCACTTACTATTGCATATACCACTTCTTTTGGAGTTAATTTGATTGTGTCTGATAAAAATTGTTCTGATTCTCTTGATGCTGTTCCATTTCCTAAAGCTATCATGTCTACATCATATTTTTTTATTAAATCAAGAATCGTTTTTCTTGCTCCAACAATATCATTTTGTGGTTCTGTTGGATATATTGTTGTATAGTCTAACAATTTTCCTGTGTAGTCTATTACTGCAATCTTACAGCCTGTTCTATAGGCAGGGTCAAATCCAATTACATTTTTACCTTTAATTGGTGGTTGTAATAATAATTGTTTCGCATTTTGTCCAAAAACTTTAATTGCTTTCTCATCTGCTTTTTCTGTTAAGTCTGTTCTTATTTCTCTTTCTATTGATGGTTCTATTAATCTTTTATATGCATCTAAAATTGTCTCTCTTAGCATTACTGCAAATTGTGATTTTTCATCTACTATTATTTGCTTTTCAAGCATGTTTAATATTTTTTCTTCTGGTTTTTCTATTTTTACTTTTAGGAACTCTTCTTTTTCTCCTCTGTTAATTGCAAGTATTCTATGGCTTGGAATTTTTAATATTGGTTCACTGAAATCATAGTACATATCATATGTTGACTTTTCTTCTTTTGCACCTTTTGTAACAATTAGTGCTTCTCTAAAGCACATACTTTTTATTTTCTTTCTATAATCTGCATCATCTGATATATTTTCTGCTATAATATCTAAAGCTCCAGCTATTGCATCTTCTGCTGTTTCTACACCTTTTTCCTCATTTATATATTCCTTTGCTATGTCATATATATTTTTAGTCTCTTTTTGCATATATATAATTAATGATAGTGGTTCTAACCCTTTTTCTTTCGCTATAGTTGCTCTTGTTCTCTTCTTTTGCTTGTATGGTCTATATATATCTTCTAATTCAGATAATATTATTGCATTTTCAATTGATTGTTTTAGTTCTTCAGTAAGTTTTCCCTGTTCGTCTATAAGCCTTGTTATTTCTTCTTTTCTTTCATTTAGATTTTTCAAATATGTAAGTCTTGCATCTAAATCTCTTAAAACTTCGTCACTTAAATTTCCTGTAACTTCTTTTCTATAACGTGCTATGAAAGGAATTGTATTTCCTTCTTCGATTAATTTTAAAGTATTCTCCACTTGCTCTTTTCTAATGTTAAATTCATTTGCTAATAATTCTGCTATATTCTGCATTTTATTTCCTCCATTTTTAATACATTCCTAATATTCTAAAATATGAACATTTATCTTTTATAATATCCAATAAACTTTTAATTTTTTCATCTTGCATATTTCCTTCTAAATCTACCCAGAACCAATATTCTCCTAATCCTGTTTGTGCTGGCCTTGATTCTATTTTAGTTAAATTAACATCAAAAATATTAAATAAACCTAGAATTTTATATAAAGCTCCTGGACTATTTACTGTTGAAAAAGCTAATGAAATTTTTGTATTTTCTTTTTTATTTTCTATTTTTTTGCTAAGCACAATAAATCTTGTTTGATTATTTGTTTTATCTTGTATATTTTCTTCTATTACTTGTAAGCCGTATATTTCTGCACACATTTTATTGGCTATACACGCACTTCTTTCAATATTTTTAACCATCTCAGCGCCTTTTGCTGTGCTTTCTACTTCAATTAATTCACAATTTTTAATATTATTATGAATATATTTTTTGCATTGTCCTAAAGCTTGAATATGTGAAAATATCTTTTCAATTTCTTCTTTATTGTATTTCTTATTAGAAAGTAAACAATGCTGAATATCTAATATTTCTTCATGAACTATATTTAAATTTTTTTCTTCTATTAATAAATCTAATGTTTCTAAGACTGTTCCTTTTATAGAATTCTCTAGTGGTACAATGCATTCATCTACTTCGTCATTTATTAATAGCATTATTGCCTCTGTTATTGTCTTTGCTTTTATTTCTGTATAATCTTTTCCGTTTGTATACAGTTTGCAAGCCCTATAACAATATGTTCCGTTCTGGTCCTAAGTATGATATTTTCATATAATTCTCCTTTTCTTTTTTGCCTTATACATTTTTGTATTATATCATTATAAAGCAAAAAAGTTCAACATAAAGTTGAACTTTTATTATATAGATTTTATCTTATCTTTGAATATTTTCTCAATGCTATTATTGCATTTACCATTAAAATCATCATAACTGTTACTATTCCGTTTTTTACACCTGTTTGTGGTAATGGATCATTGCTTATTGTTGAATCTTCATATTCTTCTACTTCATCATAATTTTGATTATAATTTGAATTTGTTTCGTTATCATAACTATACTCATCATCATCATTATCTTCTATTGGATAACTATACTCTGGCTCTGGCTCTTCTGGCTCTTCTGGCTTAATAAGTTCTTGATTATTATTACTTGATTCTTGCTCTTCTGGTTTTTCTGGTTTAATAAGTTCTTGGTTGTTATTATTTGGTTCTTGCACCTCTGGTTGATCGTTATCTGGGTCTTGTACTTCTGGTTGATCGTTATCTGGGTCTTGTACTTCCGGTTGATCGTTATCTGGGTCTTGTACTTCCGGTTGATTGTTATCTGGGTCTTGTACTTCCGGTTGATCGTTATCTGGGTCTTGTACTTCCGGTTGATTGTTATCTGGGTCTTGCACTTCTGGTTGATTATCATCTATTACTTCAATCTCTGATATTTTTGCTTCTAGCATAAAAGCTTGACCATCTTCAGAAATAGCATACATGTATAAAGTTTCAGCATCTTTTACTTCATATGCCACTTCAACTTTATTACTTGATGTAATTGATAGTTTTTCTGCTTTTTCTTTAATATCTTCTATTGTAGATAAACTTTCATCTTCTGATACATATAATTCTTTTATTTTACTCATATTATCTGTTGCTACAATATTAACTACTTTTGGATTGCTTTTATTTATTGATACTTTTATTTCTGGCTTACTTTCATCATTAATATATAATCTTGACGTAGTTCTTGTAAAACTCATTCCAGCTGCATCTGTTACTTTGATAGAGTATTTTCCACTTTCTGGAATAGTATATGTTAAACTTTCTAATTTACTTTCATTATTAGAATGTAGCTCTTTTGCATTGTCCCAATCTGGTTCTTTATCTACTTCATATTTTGCGATTTTTACACTAGTTATATTTGCAACTGTATCTGATACATTTATTTCTAATTGATTTTTTTGAGTTTCATTTTGTTTATATTCTATTTTTATTTGTTCTCCTTGACTTACTATTACTGTATATGTATAACTAGAACCACTGTCATTTTCTGCATATACTTTATATATACCATCGTCTGCTACAGTATGTTGTAACTCAATATTCTTTTTATCTTGTTGCTGTGTTATATCTATAGTTGTTCCATTTGTTTTAAAATCAAATTTCTCTTCTTTACTTGATACTTTTGCTATTTTTAAAGTTTTAATATCACTCTCTGCAGAAGTTACTTTTATTGTTAAATCTCTTGGATTTACTTCTGATTTTGTTACACTCATTGTCATTTCATTTGCACTTGATGGTGTTATTGTATAATTGTATAAAAATGAATTCCTATTATCATCAAGTATAAATACTGTATATTCACTATAATTCTCTTGTATATCAAATGTTACTGTATATTGATTATTACCTTCTTCTTCACTGCTTGTAGTAAACTCTAACTTTTCGCCTTTTCCTTCAATTAAGTTTCCTTCTTCATCATGAAAATATTTATGATCTGTTATCTTTTCTCCATATACAATTCTTACATCCTTTATTTTCGCTTTAGTATCTGTTATTGTTAAGGTTACTTTATTATCCTCTCTATGTTTTTGTACTGTTATTGATGGTTTAGAATCGTCTGCCATTGATAGTATTGGTATAAAAACTTGAAATATTAAAATTAATGATATAACTACTGCTTGTATTTTATAGAAACTTTTCTCTCTCATTATATACACCTTCCTATTTATATTTATTCTCTCATTTTTCTATTATACCACTTTTTTCCAGTGTTTTCAACCTTTTTTACATAATAAGTTTTAATTTTAAAAAACAGGAGAGCATTGCTCTCCCTTACATTCAAATTATCTTAAGTAATATTACATTTTTCTAAAAACTCCACTAACTTTTCCAAGTATTTGACAGTCAGGAACTATTATTGGATTCATTGTGCTATTTTCTGGTTGTAATCTTATGTGATCATTCTCTTTGTAGAAGGTTTTTACTGTAGCTTCATCTTCTATTAAAGCTACTACTATCTCTCCATTGTTAGCTGAATTTTGTTTTCTTACTAGAATATAATCTCCATCTAAAATTCCAGCTTCTATCATACTTTCTCCTCTAACTGTTAACATGAAGCTTTCACTATTACCAACAAAGTCTAGTGGTATTGGGAAAGTATCTGTTACATTTTCTACAGCTAATATTGGTTCTCCAGCTGTTATTTTACCTATAACGGGTACTTCTACTAGTTCTTTACCTGTATAGAAATCTTTATTTCCGGTTTTTATTGGGTCTCCAGATTGTCCTTTAATTAGTCTTAAAGTTCTACCTTTTTGTGATTCTTTTTTTATATATCCTTTCTGTTCTAGCCTTGATATATATCCATGAACTGTTGCAGTTGAGCTAAGTCCAACTGCTTTTCCTATTTCTCTAACTGATGGTGGATATCCTCTTGTAGCTATTTCTCTTTCTAAGAATTTTAATATTGCTTTTTCTCTTTTATTAATTTCCTTTGGATCTTTTCTTCCCACAAAATCACCCCTTGTAATAGTTTGAACTCATATTATCACAAAAACCTGTTTTTGTCAAACAAGTTTTTGTTTTTTATATAGTAGGAATTTTCTCTTTCTTTGAAAGAGAAAAGCTCCATACGAGATAATTATGCGAATGTTACAAATTCTTAATAACTTTGTTATTTAGAATTTGTTAATCCGCTTTTTTTATAAAATATTTTATTTTTATTCATACCATTCAAATTCCCAATCTAAAAATTTGACTGTATCCCCTTCTTTTATTCCCATTTTCTTTAGTTCTGCCTCTATTCCTATCTCTCTTAAAGATTTTTCAAAATAGTGCATTGACTCGTTATCACTCATATTTACTCTTCCCATTAATCGTTCTACTTTTGCTCCTGTGACAACATATATATCATCATCTTCTTTTATAATTTCAAAGCCTTTGTCATCCTCTTGTAAAGTGTAAACTACTTTTTCTTCAGCCTCTACTAATTCTTCTTTTGGTAATTCTTTTAATACTTCCGAAATACGTCTCATCAATTCTGGAACACCTTGACCGGTTGCTGCTGATATTTTATATAATTCCATATTTTCTTTTTTAGCTACTTCTTCTAATTCTTTTACTCTACTTTCATCTTGTACTGCATCTATTTTATTTGCTACAATTATTTGCTTCCTTTTACTTAATTTTTCACTATATTCTTTTAACTCTTTGTTTATTATATAAAAATCTTCTTTTGGGCTTCTGCCTTCTGTTTCAGATACATCTATTACATGTAATAATAATCTTGTTCTTTCTACATGTCGTAAAAATTGTATGCCAAGACCTATCCCTTTACTTGCTCCTTCTATAATTCCAGGAATATCAGCTATAACAAAACTATCCCCATATTCTGTTTTTACTACTCCCAAATTTGGTATTATAGTAGTAAAATGATAGTCTGCAATTTTAGGTTTTGCAGATGTTACTACAGATAAGAAAGTTGATTTTCCTACATTTGGGAAACCTAATAAACCAACATCTGCTAACAATTTTAGTTCTAATATAAATTCCTTTTCTATTCCTTTTTCTCCATCTTGTGCAAAATGAGGAGCCTGTCTTGTTGCTGTTGCAAAATGTGAATTTCCTTTTCCTCCTCTTCCTCCCGGCAAAATAAGTTCTACTTGGTTTGGCTCTGAAAGATCTGCAACAACCTTTCCTGTTTCAGCATCTTTAATTATTGTTCCTCTTGGTACTTTTATATATAAATCCTCTCCACTTTTTCCATAGCAATGATTACCTGAACCATTACTTCCATCTTCTGCTTTAAATTTCTTTTTAAATCTAAAGTCTAATAATGTATTTGTATCTGGATCCACTTGGAAATATACACTTCCGCCGTTTCCTCCATCTCCGCCATCAGGTCCTCCTGCTGCTACATATTTTTCTCGTCTAAATGTTATTGCTCCATCTCCACCCTTGCCTGATTTTACTAGGATTTTTACATAGTCTGTAAACATTTCTTTCTCCTTACATATTTTTGATTATTTTAAATTATATTATTCCCACTATTATTCAAAATAGTCTATTTTCATTGCTTTTTTTACTTCTTTCATTGTTTCTTTTGCTAGTTTTCTTGCCTTTTCTGTACCATCTTTTAAAATCTTATCTACTATTTCAGGATGTTCTTCATAATACTTTCTTTTTTCTCTAATTGGTGCTAGTTCTTTATTTATATTTTCAATTAATTTTTTCTTACATTCTACACATCCTCTTTGTCCGGCTCTACATTCTTTACATGCTTGTTCATAATCTTCTTTATTAAATAAATTATGATAATATGCAACCATACATACATCTGGATTTCCTAAATCATCTTTTTTTATTCTTGCTGGATCTGTTATTGCTGTCATTACTTTTTTTCTTATTTCTTCTTCAGAATCAGATAAGTATATTGCATTCCCTAGGGATTTTCCCATTTTTTCATTTCCATCTAAACCTTTTATTCTCTTGTTTTCTGATAACAATACTTGTGGTTCTTTTAAGACTTCCCCATAAATGCTATTGAATTTTCTAACAATTTCTCTTGTTTGTTCAATTAATGGTTTTTGGTCTTCTCCTGTTGGGACTATTTCTCCTCCTAAGACTGTTATGTCTGCCGCTTGACTTACTGGGTATCCTAAAAAACCATATGTAACACTTTCTCCAAATATATCTCTTTTTTGAGCTATTTCTGTTTTTACTGTAGGATTTCTTTCTAACCTGGCAATAGTTACTAAGTTAGAATAAAAAACTGTAAGTTCTGCTGTTTCTGGTATCATTGATTGTAAATATATTGTGGCTTTTTCTGGATCCAAGCCTACTGATAAATTGTCCATTACAATTTCTCTTACATTTTTTGCCACTTTTTCTGGATTATTAAAATTATCTGTTAAAGCTTGAACATCAGCAACTAATATATATTCTTCATAATCGTCTTGTAATTTTACTCTATTTTTTAAAGAACCAAAATAATGTCCTATATGCAATTTTCCCGTTGGTCTATCGCCTGTTACAATTCTCGTTTTTGCCATATTAACCTCCATTTTATTTCATATTATTAGACTCAATTTCTTTAATTATATCAAGTCTTTCTTGATGTCTTCCTCCCTCAAATTCTGTTGCTATCCACATTCTAACTATATTTATTGCTTCATTAACAGTTACATAATCTGCACCTAATGCTAATACATTTGAATCGTTGTGCATTCTAGAAAATTTTGCTGTTTCTTCATTATAACAAGGAACACATCTTATTCCTTTAAATTTATTTGCAGTAATAGCCATACCAAGACCACTTCTGCATATTAAAATTCCCTTTTCACATTCTTTATTTACTATAGATTCTGCCACAGCTCTAGCAAACACAGGATAATCAACTCTATCTTCTGAATATGTTCCAAAATCTTTTACTTCTATATCTTTTTCTTTAAGGTATCTTACAATCTCCTCTTTTAATTTGTATCCTCCATGATCACAACCAATTGCTATCATAATTTCTCCTCCGTATTTAAAATTTATGCATTAAATATATCACAAAACCATATATTTTACAATAGAATTGATTTTTTATGTTGGTGATTTTATGAGATTTAAATATTTTATCATTTCTTTAAAACAAAATATCTTTACGATTATTTTACTATTGTTTACTATTTCTCTTATTATTTTTTCCACTAATAACTTAACAGCTGCCAGAAATGGTCTTACTTTGTGGGCAAAGTTCGTTGTTCCTACTCTATTCCCATTTTTTGTTGCTACAGAATTAATGCTTCACACAAATTTTATTTCAATTTTAGGAAAACTTTTTAATCCTATTATGCTTCCAATTTTCAAAGTTCCTGGTATTAGTGCTTTTGCTTTTTTAATGGGTTGTATTAGTGGATATCCTGTTGGAGCTAAAATTGTAACATCATTAAGGAATTCTAAATCTATATCTAAAGATGAAGGGGAAAGACTTTTGGTTTTTACTAATAATTCTGGTCCTCTATTTATTATTGCTACTGTTGGGATTGGACTTTTTGGCAATTCCATGATTGGCTTCTTATTACTAATTACTCACTTGTTTGCTGCAATATCTGTTGGTATATTAACTGGCTTTTGTTCAAAAAAATCCATCTCTAAATTTGATAATATCCATTCTTTAAAAAATAATAATAAATCTATTTCATTTGAATCACTTGGAGAAATTTTATCAAAATCTATTTTGAATTCTATAAATACACTCCTTCTAATTGGAGGTTTTGTCGTTTTATTTAGTGTTATTATATCCATACTAATTCAAAGTGGACTTCTTCAAGTATTTGAATTGATTTTTATACCTATATTTAATCTATTTAATATCAATGTAGAATTTATTAAAGCTTCTGTTATTGGCTTATTAGAAGTTACTAATGGTATTAATGCCATTTCAAGTATACATATAAAAAATATTTCTACTAATATAATTTTTACTGCTTTTATTCTAGGATTTGGTGGACTTTCTGTAACACTTCAAATTTTAAGTGTTATATCTAAATCTGATTTATCAATAAAACCATATATTGCAGGAAAATTGTTACAAGGAACATTTGCTACTTTTTACACTTATATTTTTCTGTGTTCATTTAACTGGCTTAACTTTGATTTAACTGACGATTTACAATTGTCTATTATTCCAATTTTATTTTTCTTAATTGTAGTTATTTTTCTTGTTGGTTTATTTGCTAAATCCATTAATAATACTGATGATTTTAATCGCTTGTATACATTAACTAAAGTTTATAAACTATTTACTAATTAAAATAGAATTTTCTATGTTTTTTCCACTGTAAGGTTCGGCGATGCTGAGGCTGTTATGGCTTTGCCTATTGTAGGGGCGACCAGTGGTCGCCTGATTGTCATTAAACGTATAGAGATGTTATTTTTGTAGTATTTCATAGAATTTTCTATGTTTTTTCGTAGCGAACTTGTGTGGGGACCGACTGCATAATGATAACATTATGCAGTTGGGACGAGCGAGAAAAAAGTATAGAAAATTCGGGTAATTATTATTAAATTAACATCTCTACAATATAAAACGGGCGACCGCTGGTCGCCCCTACAGACATTCAATGCATTC
>CANPVP010000011.1 GCA_947581825.1 uncultured Clostridia bacterium
TCTGGTAAAAGGACATTGAATTTTTTTATCAATTTAACTTTGTATTTTTTTATCAATTTTATATTGACTTTTACAAATATACACAGCCAGAACGAAGGTACATTGTTTAATGTAATTATATGATAACATTTTTTTTTATATTTGTCAAATATGAATTTTTTTAAATATTTAAGGATATCTGTGTCTATTTCTCACTTGCATTATAATCGCATTAAAATTTTTTTATAAACATCTAAATAATTTATTAATAAAAAATTATTTCCAAAAGAAATATTAGATAATTTTGATTTAATAATTTCTGATAAATCTATTTACTTTTTTCGACACTAATGATAATATAAATCTGAAAGTAAAAATTAAATTATTGTTAAACCAAACAATAAGAATTACAAGAGGATAAAAACAAGGGGAGGAATAAAAAATGAGTTTAAAATTAAAAGAAAAAAAAGGGATAACGCTAATAGCTTTAGTAATTACTATAGTAATAATTTTGCTAGTAGCTGTGGGAATTTTCATAGTTATAAATTCAAAAAATACTAATGAAATAAAAAATTCAAACAATTATAGTAAAGATGAAAATAGAAATTCAAACAATGATTTATCTATAAATAACTCTACATATGATTCTAACTTTTTAGAAAAAGTAGATGATTTTGAAGAACTAGAAGGAAAAATTATAGATATGAAAAATTCTGGAAATGATTTATATGTTAGCACAATAAATAAAGTGTATCGTTATAAATATAGTAAATTTGAGGAAGTGCTAGAGTCTACAAAATCTATAAAATGTATATTTTTGATTGGATATGATACTGTTATTTTGCAAAATTCAGATAATTCATATAGTATATATGCTAAAGATGACAAGTCATCAGATACAGGAATGTCATCTTTATATAAAGAATTAGAAGGTATAGAAATAGAAAATATAATTTATGCAATGGACAGTGATAATAGTAATAAATTTATTTTGATTAGAGAATATGATGAAGGCTATTATGTTGATATGTATGAGTTAGATAATAACAAAAATGTAAAATCAAAAGAATTAAAAATACCATTACATCTTAGTTTAGGAATGAACAATTCTAAAGAAGTAAATAATATTAAACAAATATATGTAAAAAATGAAAGTAAGCTAATTTTTACATTGTCTGATGGAAAGGTTTATGAAACAGGATTGAGTATTTCATTTTCCGATATAAGCAATGGTTATATTAAACTTTATATGGAAGGTACAGATGTAGAAAATTTGAATAATGTAAACAAGGTTTATACCGAGGGTAGCACATTTAAATATGGAAGACCAATGTTTGAAAAATTGGGAGACAAGAATAATCTATATACATATAATAGTAAAGTTTCTGACTCATTTGTAGGAAATCCAGATGAACAATATAAAATTAGTATACCATTACCAAATGGATATACAACTGACGATATAAAAAATGTTATATTTGATGAAGATTTAATTATTGAGTTTAATGATAATAATATATATGTGTCAAATAGCAATAATTTAAGCAATCTACTATATAATGAAAACTTATCTTTATTAAATAAAAGTAGTAAGATTAAAAAGATAGATTTAAAAAGTTCAGAGTTTATTGTTTTAATGGATGATAATTGTATATATGAAATTGATTTTTAATAAAGTTTAAATTAATTATATAAAGAAAATAGGAGAAGTAAAAAATGGGCGAAGTAGAAATAAAACCAATTGCTTTATTAATAAGTTTCATAATTTGGTTAGATATAGATATAACTGTTTGTAAAAACTTGGCAAAAAACAAATATAAAAAGAAATCTGACAAATTTATAGAAAAAGCTAAAGCTAACGGTAACTATGTAATTGGTGAAGAAGTAAAATCACAATATTATCCTTCGTGGAGAGATGATAATGGTACATACCATGAAGAAAGCTATAAAGTGATTTATGAATATATAGTTAATGGAAAAAAATATAAGAAAAAATTATATTATTATGACAATGAATACCCACTTAAACAAAATATTTATTATAAGGCTGGAAATCCAAGAAAATCGATTGCTGGGACAGAAGACAAAAATGGATTTATTTTTACAATGTTATCACTATGTCCATTTTTTTCTGTATTTGTAGGAATACCAATGTTGGCATGGGGGATTACCATTTTAATTAACATATTTTAAGTAATAAAAGGGAGAAATATGAAAAAAATATTAAAGAAAAAGAATATAAAATATTATTTAATTTTTTATGTAATAATTGAATTTATATCCAGATTTAGTTTAATTAGAGGGATAACAACTTATATTTATAGTTTTTTTGAAATAGCAGTTAAATCTCCGAATCCAGAAACTTTTATTAAAGCTATAGTTATATTAATAATAATGCTAATATTATGGGGATTATCATTTTTATTAATTACATTGCCTATTACAGTTGTTTTATTAGCAAGAAAAACTGTTGATACTACACAAGAAATGCAAAATAGAAAATATACATCAAGAGAAAATATAATATATTATAGAGAAAAATTAAAGGGAGTATCACCAACAACAATTAGCTTGATGCAAAATCTAAAAGTTGAAGAAGAAAAAGATTTAACAGCTACTATAATGAAATTACAATTAAATAAAAACATATTAATAGAAGAAGATAATATAAAAGTATTGTCTGATGATGTATCAAATTTAATGCCTAATGAAAAACACTTATTTTATATATTAAAAGAAGAAAAAATTAATAAAAAACAAATTGATGGTTGGAAAGATGTTGCTTTAGAAGAAGCTAAAAGACAAGGGTATATTAAAGAAAAGAAATCAACTACTGGTCTTTTAGTCAAAAAAGTTATTCTAATTACATTGTTTATTTTGTTTATTTTAGGTTTTAAATATGTTGGAAATAATTTTATAGCTATGATGGACAATCTTGAAAATATAGGTATAACTGAAGAAATGCAAATATATGAAATAGCAGAAAATGGAAATTTTGACTTTTTCCTTAATACAGTATTTCAAGCTCTTGTTTGTGTTATATGCATAGTTGGAATGTTTGGATGGCCAATATTTTATATAGTTTACACTATAAGATATCAAAACAAAAATAATTCGTTGAAAAGAACAATTAAAGGTGAAAAACTAACAGATGAAATACTAGGAATGAAAAGATTTATCCATGACTTTAGTATGCTAGATAAAGCTGATAAAGAATCAATAATATTATGGGATGATTTTTTAGTATATGCAATTGTTTTAGAAGAAAATGAGAAAATAATAGAAGAAATATTGAAATTGAAAAATGTAAAGAACTTTGATAGCAGATTAATTATTCAATAATAGATATATTATATTTTATATTATCATTTTTTATATAAACAAAACAATATTGCTATATCAAGATTCTTTTGGAAGGGGCTAACTACCTATGGGCTGTTAGCCCTCTTTAATGCATATCACATTTTTTATTAATTTTCTATAAATAATAATCAACAATGTAATTATATGATATTATATATTTATAAACACATACATTATCTAAAATTAAAAAAATTAGGGGGATTTTAATATATGAGAAAATCTGATTATGATTCTATTTTTAATGAAATTTATAAAAAGGATAAGAAAATGAAAGAGGATATTATTTCTTATAAAGAAATAAAGAAAATGCTATGTGACATAAGAAAAAACAAAGCAAAAACAACTAAAAAATATTCAAAAGAAAGAGAAGTTGCTGAATTATATGCTTTAGCTACAGGAATTATAGCCTGTGCAATGCATTTCAGTGCAGATTCAATGAAAGAAAAATATAAAAAAGATAATACTGTATATTTTTCGTTATTAACTAATATGTCTAATGATATTCTTGGAATTATAAATTTAATAGATAATGGATTTGAATTTCAAGCAAAAATATTAATTAGAAATTTAATGGAATTAATGTATACTCTTTTAGTTACTATGATTAACGAAGAAAAAAGAATAGAATACTTTGAATCCGCAGATTTAGGAAATTCATATGCAGTATGGCAAAAAAATTTTAAAATGTCAAAATTAAATGAAGAATTAGCAAAGTATGAAGAAACTGTTTTTGATAAAGAATTACAACAAGAAATGAAAGAACAAAGAAGAAATATGTACCAATATTATTCTTCATATGTTCATAACGATTTTCTTTCTATGGTTATGGGGTGTCACTCAATTGATAAAAAAGATAATCCAGATGATAGTGAATTTTATTATAATTTATGGGGTATGTACAATAATGAAAGTAAAGAAATTCTAGAAACTGTTAATAAATTAATATGGATACACTTAATGTATTTTAGATATATAATTAGTAAATCTGTATACTATAATAGGTCTAATTACATTTCAAAAGAAAATATATCTCTTTGGAATAGTGGTTTTTTAATTATATTTATGATTGAAAAAATGTTAAAGCGTATTTATAAAAATTAAAAAGATAATAAAAAAAGAACTAGATAACTGTTATAGGAGAAATCTAGTTCAATAAACAAAAAATAATAAAACATATAAATATATGATTTATAGTCACATTTTAGCAAAACAAATTATATAAGTCAATAAAAAAATAAAAAAAATGCAAAAAAATAAATAAAAATGTATATTATGATAAATCAATATCTAAAATTTTTAAATTTTTAATAGCAGGGTCATAAATATTTTTTCCCATGTAATCAAACCTAGAACCATGACATGGGCAATCCCAAGTTTTATCTACATTATTCCATGAAAGTAAACAGCCTAAATGGGTACAAATAGGATGAACAGCAAAAATATTACCAGAACTATCTTTATAAATGCCAACCTTTTGTCCGTTTATATCTATAATAGAACCGCTATTATTTTCTATAGTTTCTAATGTATCAGAAGGAATTTTAAATTTATCAATAACAATTGAAGAAACTGATTGTTTAATCATGTTTTTCATTTCCCATCTATTTTTTACAGGACTCATACGTGTTGAAGAAAATACATCTTCATATTTATTTGAGTTGCCTAAAATTTTATCTTTAATTATATTTGCTGCAACATTAGAAGAAGTCATTCCCCACTTATTAAAACCAGTACCAATATAAATATTAGGATAAATATTAGAAAATTCACCTATATATGGAACTTTATCTAGGGTAATACAATCTCTAGTGTTCCATCTATATAAAATTTCTGAATTAGGGTATAATTTCTTCGCTTCTTTTTCTAAAGCTCCATATGTTAAATTATAATTTATTTCATCACCAGTTTTATGACCGCCACCGCCTAAAAGTAAAATATCTTTATCTTTATATTTTGCAGTCCTAAAAGAATAGATAGGAGGTGTATTATTTATATACATACCATCGAATAATTTTGTTTTAGTATCAACTCCTATTACATATGAAGTATCTTGATACATTTTTAAAAAATAAAATCCAGGTATATTTAAAAATGGATAATGACATGCAAGAACAACATATTTACACCTAATATAATTGTTATTAGCAAATACTAAATATTCATTTTTATCTTTTTTTATATCAAAAACGCAAGTATTTATATATATTTTACTATTATTTTTTAAAATTAAATTTGCTAAAGATAACATATATTTTCTTGGGTGAAATTGTGCCTGATTTGGAAATTCAATTGCACCTGATATTTTTATAGGTAGGCTAGTATTGTTAACAAATTTACAATTAAAACCTAAAGATTTTACGATATCAACTTCCTTTTCTATTTTAGGAACTTCACTAATATCCGTTGTATATACATAATTGCTTTTTATTTCAAAATCACATTCTATATTCTCATTTTCAATTATATTTTTTATGTTCATTATTGCTTGCTCATTTGCATCTAAATATTTTTGGGCAAAATCTTTACTAAAAGAATTATATAAATAATTGTAAATAAGACCATGTTGACTCGTTATTTTAGCAGTAGTATTTCCACTTGCTTTCATACCAATATCATACTTGTCTAAAACAATAACATTCATATTTTCTTTTGATAAATAATAAGCAGTAGTTAATCCTAAAATACCTGCACCAATAATACATATATCGGTTTCTAAATTTTCATTAACACTATCTAAATGTAAACTACCTTGTGTAGAATCTATCCAATAAGAATTCAAAAAAATCACTTCCTCTTGTAACTATTATTACAAAATTTAGTAAAATTATAATAATTTTATTAAATTTATGGAAAAATGAGAATAATAATGATATACTGATAAATGATAGGAGGTTATTATGGAAGAAAATTTAAAAGAAAAACTTTTTAATAAAAAAGAAAATGGATGGAAAAAACTGGATATTCAAGAAAAAGATGATATTTTTGCATTTTCTAAAGAATATATGAATTTTTTAAATAATGCAAAAACAGAAAGAGAAGCTATTGTAGAGGCTAAAAAAATGGCAGAAGAAAATGGATTTAAAGATATTTCAAATTTCCAAACTTTAAATCCTGGTGATAAAGTATATTTCATAAATAGAGAAAAAAGTATGTATTTAGCAATTATAGGAACAGAAAAAATAGAAAATGGAGTTCATATTATTGGTTCACATATAGATTCTCCAAGATTAGATTTAAAACCAAATCCAATATATGAAGATGGAGGATTTGCATATTTTAAAACTCATTATTATGGAGGTATAAAAAAGTACCAATGGACAACAATTCCAATTAGTATTCATGGTGTTATAGTAAAACCAAATGGAGAAAAGGTAACAATAAGTATAGGTGAAGATGAAAATGATCCAATATTTACAATAACAGATTTATTGCCACATTTGGCCCAAGAACAAATGGAGAAAAAATTAAAAAATGGTATTGATGGAGAAGATTTAAATTTATTAATTGGAAGTATACCATATGATGTAGAAAAAGAATCTGATAAAGTTAAATTAAATATATTAAATATTCTAAATCAAAAATATGGAATAACGGAAGCAGATTTTTTAAGTTCAGAAATAGAATTAGTACCAGCATTTAAAGCAAGAAGTTTAGGATTTGACAGCAGCATGGTTGCAAGCTATGGTCAAGATGATAGAGTATGTGCATATACTTCACTAGCAGCTATGATGAAATTAGAAAATGTAAAAAGCACAGCAGTATGTATATTATCAGATAAAGAAGAAATAGGAAGTATGGGAAATACGGGTATGGAATCTCATATGTTTGATTATTTTATATCTGAATTATTAAATAAAACAGGAGAGAATAGACCAAACCTACTAGACAAAGTATTTTGCTATTCAAAAATGCTTTCTTCAGATGTAGATGCAGGATTTGACCCAATATATGCTTCGGTATCAGATAAATATAATTCAGGATATTTAGGTCATGGAATAGGATTAAATAAATACACAGGTGCAAGAGGAAAATCAGGTGCTTCTGATGCAAATGCGGAATATGTAGCTTGGGTAAGAAATATATTAGAAAAAAATAATATTAGATATCAAATATCTGAACTTGGAAAAGTAGATGTTGGAGGAGGAGGAACTATTGCATATATCTTAGCTAATAAAGGTGTAGATGTAATTGATTGTGGTGTTCCAGTACTTTCTATGCATGCTCCTTATGAAGTTACAAGTAAATATGATATTTATTCAGCATTTAAAGCATATAAAGCTTTTTGGAATGAGTAAGATAAATTTGAAAATAAAAAATAAGCAAGGGTTTAAATCCTTGCTATTTCTATTGTGAGCCGAAACTTTCTAAATCCGAACCCTATTTATTTAGAAAATGGAATTGAGCTAATTATATTAACTTAAATTTAACTAGATATAATATTAAAAATTATCATCTAAAAGAAAATCTATTAAATTCACATGTTTTATTCCATCAACTTCGTAAGATAAGTTATCTAATGTAATTACGTATTTAGGATAATTGTCATTTATTACATTATAAGCTCCAAATTCTCTTTTTTTTGTATCTTCGTTAGGTATGCTAAATGCCACTTGCACATATATTTTTTTCTCTGGTTTAGTTGCGACAAAATCTATTTCGCCTTTTTTTGTTTTTCCTGTATATACATCATATCCTTTTATTATAAGTTCATTATATACAATATTTTCAAGTGCATAAGACTTATCTATTTCTGTTTTATTATTTTTAATTTGAGCTATTCCTAAATCTGTTACATAATATTTGTTTAAAGTTTTTAATACTGCTTTACCATGTACATCATATCTATAAACCTTTCTAATTAACAATGCCTTACAAAGAGCATCAAGGTAAGAATATATTGTTAATGTAGAAACTTCTCTTCCTTCATTTTTTAAAAAATTTATAATATTTTCAGCTGAAAACTCTCTTCCTATTGTATCTATAATATACTGCAAAATCAAATTAAATAAGGAGATATCTCTAATTTTTAATCTTTCTACTACATCTCTTAAAATAATTGAATCGAAGACACCATATAAATAATTTTTTATTGCTTCTTCTTTTTGAAACTCGAATCTATTTGGTAAGCTTCCCCATTTCACATAATTTTCAAATATTTCTTTAGTAGACTCTTTTTTGCCTAATAATTGTAGTACTTCCTTATATGATAATGGATTAATTTTGAAACTTACATATCTGCCTGAAAGTACAGTTGATAATTCTTCTGATAATAGTCTACTATTTGAACCAGTTATAAATATACTAACTTTTTTTGATGCTCTTAATGAGTTTATAACTTTTTCAAAATTTTCAACATTTTGTATTTCGTCGAAAAATAAATAATATAATTTATCATCTTTAATTTTATCTTTCACATATTGATTTAATTTTTTATAATCTGATAGTTCTTCAAATTCAATAAATTCAAAATTTACGTAAATAATATGCTCATCATCAATATTTTTTTCTCTTAATTCCTGAATAATTTGTTCAAGAATAACTGATTTACCACATCTACGAATTCCTACTAAAATTTTAATCAAATCACTATCATAAAAATCCCTTATTCTCTCTAAATATATTTCTCTTTTTAACATACTTATCACCTATATTTATTATAGATAATATTTTAAATTTTGTCAAGTTATTTTTATATACAAAAATAACTTTTAATTTTGAGATTTAATTTTTTTATAAGATAATAAATTTTAATTACTCATAATGTCAAAAGAAGAAATATTATTCATTTTCCATCGTCTCTAATTCTTCTATAGTTTTTTTAACAACTTTTCCTTCTTTTAATTGTTTAGTTGTTTCATCTATCCTAAAATTAATTAATGTTTGCGCCATATATATCACCTCTTTCAAATTGTAAAAAGGTAAAATAATGAAAATAGTAAGATTTAACAATTCTATATCTATAAAAAAACATTACCAGTTTTAATAACTGATAATGTTTTTATATATGCTTTTTCTTGGTGAGCCGAAACTTTCTAAATCCGAACCCCATATATTTAGAAAATGGAATGATTATAAATTTTTATTTAAGCTGTTTATAGTTTTATTTTTATATGATTCTATAAATTTTTTAGAAGGTGAATATAAGTTTTTTGGTAGATTATCTAAATCAAACCATTTCCATTCATCTTCTTTTGTAGGTTCCATAACTTGTGGTTCTCCATTATATTTTTTTGCAATTACATGCATTGTTATATAATGTCTATCTGGCTGAATATCATCAGCTGCACCAAATAATTCTAAATCTTCAATATCTAAATTTGTTTCTTCTTTTACTTCTCGTTTAGCTCCATCAAAAAATGTCTCATTATATTCTTGTTTTCCTCCTGGCAAAGTCCAACAATCTACTTCGTAAATTCCACCAGTATCTTTTTTATTTTTGGCTCTGTGACCTAATAATATTTTATTTTCGTTTAAAATCATTATACCTATTCCAACTTTTATATTATTTTCCATAGCTTCTCCTATATTTAATTATTACTTATTATGCTACTTTTATTCCTGTATCAATTATTTCTTGAACAAAAGGATTTCCTTCTTCAAAGTCTTCTACTTTTATAGGATGTGGTTCTATTCTTAAATCTATATTTTGTGTTAACATCATAAGTTCAACCATTAAATCAAAAACATTATTATCACTATTAATAATAATTGCTACATCTATATCACTATCTTCAGTGTTTGTTCCCTTAGCGTAAGAACCAAATAAATATACTGCTTTAATGCTATAATGTTTCGATATTTCTTTAATATATTCTTCTACATTTTCAAGAATTTCTATATCAACATTTCCTTTAGCCATGTTCTAACCTCCTCAATATTTTTTATTTGCTCATAAGTATATTCTTCTGTACATCTTTTATAAAATTCATTTTTATAGTCTTCATATCTAGCACTTATATTAAATGAATTACATGTCATTAATATTGTAGTTTTTTTATTATCTAATTGAATATTACATCTTTCAGCTAATATAACTAAATTATGAATTTTAGGGGGATATGGATTAATTTTATTTATTTTAGCATATAATGCCTTTAATAATTTTTCAATAGTTAAATGTCCAATAAATAATGCCCATGTATACTGTTTTGTTTCATAGTTCTTTTTCATAGATTCATAATCTCTATCAGAACTTTCAATCCAATAATTCATTAAATCTATATTATTCATAATTATTATCACCTTTTTTAATATAATAAATCCACCATATTATCAATTTTATACGATTAATAATACGGTGGATTAACTTATACTGGGTTCGTATAAGATTGCTTTGGTGAGCCAGGAGGGGTTCGAACCCCCGACCCCAGGCTTAGAAGGGCAGTGTTTTTAGGCAAAGCCCTACATTCTCTCTTCATCTTGATATAACTATAATATCACCAAAAACACTTGCTGTCAATAGGAATAGCAAAATTTGTGTTAAGTTTAAATTAGTTTAAATTAGTTTATTTAAGTTTATATAAGACCAAAAAGTTGGGGAAAAAATCAATAAAAGTTGGGGAAATTTTATCAGTTATAAATTCAAAACACATAAAACACAAAATACACAAAAAAATTCATATAAAAATACGAAAAAGGCTTTTAATAAGTCTTTTTTGTTTGTAGTAAAATATTAATGAAGATACTAAAAAAGTATAGTGAAAAAGGAGATGTGATTTATGCAAAGACCAGTTGTAGAAATTATGAAAGACACACGAGATTCAGCTATCAGCAGAAATGCACTAAATCTTCAAAAGGTTGTAGATGATATAAAACTCATGGTAGATAAGACAGATGAGCTAAATCATTTGGACTTTGATTACATCTCAGCACTAATGGAAAAGAGCTTAACTTTACTTTGCACCGTAGATTATATTTTAGAAAATTATATGAGAAAACCTGTAAATCCATTTTTTAAATACATTAAGGAAAATGCTTGACAAAAATTAAAACTTATACACTAAAAGCTCTTGTAATTAATAAAAAGCTATGTTAAGCTACTTCATCAGCTAGGCTGTAAAAGCAGAACATTACAGCATAATTTCAGCCTTTTATCATTTAGAAAGGAGGAAATTTAGATGATGAAGTATGCAATTTTAGAAAATTTAATAGAAGGTAATTTTTCAAAATTTTTGAAAAAAAGTCCTTTTATTTCTGTTCCTAGCAGAAAGTTAAAAATTAAATATAAGATTGTAGAAGTGTCAGAAATGTCGATACTTCTCTTTTTTTGCATTACTAACAAAAATAAATTAGCACTCATTTATAATTCAATGTAATAATTAAAAATCTTCTATCCAAGATTGCAACGAGGTTGGGCATATTTGAAAGAAGAAATTTATAAGCAACAAATTACACCAGTAAGAATTAATATTGTTTAAAATCAAAAATAAGAAAAGAGGTAGAAAAATGAATAGTTATGAAAGTGTTATTATAATAAATCCAAACTTAGAGGAAGAAAAGATAAAAGAAATAACAAGTAAGGTGGAAACTTTAATAAATAACAATGGAAAAGTTACTAAAGTTGATGAATTAGGTATAAAGAAATTAGCTTATGAAATAAAAAAATGTAAGGAAGCTTATTATTTTATATTTTATTTTGAATCTGATCCTACATTTATTACCGAACTAGAAAGAACTTATAGAATAACAGATGAAATTATAAAGTTTATTACAGTAAAACAGGAAAAAGGAGAAAATTGAAAATGAAGAAAGAAGAATTTGAAGCAAAAATAAAAATAGGCGAATTACACGAAGAAAGGCATTTAATAATAGAAATTAAAGATGTTGAAGATGGGCAATATGAAATGAGTAAAGCTTATCCAGTATCAAGAATGAACAATGAAGAATTATTACAAAATTTTATTGCAGAATTAAAACATCTAAAAGATTTGGGGTACATCATACATTATCAAATTTAGGAGGTTTTGCAAATGGCAAATTCAATGACTAAAAAGCAAGTAGAAGAATTAAATAACAGATGTAAAAATGGCTGGAAATTTGATGTTACATATTTTGTATATCATACAGAAAAAACTTTTATCAAGAAAATAAAACAGGATAACGAAGGATATTTAGAGTTTAGAATTTACTACAATAGTAACAATCAAGTTTCATTACATATTAGTAAATTTACATATTTAGAAGGTCAATGCTGTTCATCAACACAAGGGTTAGGGAAAATATCTATATTAAATGAAACAAGGTATAGTAGAAAAAACATCAATAATCTAATTATAGTAACAGCACGATTAACAGATGAAGAATTACTAAAAATAAATAGTGAAACTAAAGTGTCCGAAGGTGGAGGACTATTTTTATCAAGTAACGAATTTTAGAAGGAAGGTGTAAAAGTGAAAATAAAAGTAAATGTAATTAAAAATTCATATTTAACAAATTGTACTATAACAAAAATAATAAAAAGAGTTAGAAAAAATGGTGTATGGGGAAATTATGATGTGGTTGAAGTTGAATGTAAAGATTGGCAAGATATTAGAGCTATATTTTTCAATGGTACAGTTTTAATTCCAGAAGAATTAGATGGAGATGAAATAGGAATGTGGAGTAATAAAAAATTAGATAATAGTAAAAATGATGTAAGTATAGATATTGAATCAATAAGAAAATTATTGAAAACTGGTAGAGATAATATTGCAACACATGAAGTCGAGGATATACTTATGACATTGCAGGAATGCTTTGAAACAAGAGTACATGAACTTCAAAAACAAAACAATCAAGAAAAGAAAGGAAGTTAAAGAAAAATAAAATGGAACAAGTAAAAGAGAAAATAAATCAAATAGTACAAAAATACTCTAATATAAAAGTAACAAATGATAATGATTCAATAATTTTAAACTACTACATAGATAACAAAATATATAAAGCATTAGAAATAACTGTATTAGAAAACGATTTACAGATTTTTATATATCCTGATAAAATAAAAAGAATTATTAAAAAATCAAAATTAAAGTATATAGAAGAACTAATTGAAATTTTTAATAAGCAAAATATAAATAAAAAATATTCTAAAGAAGAAATAGAACAATTTAGAAAGAAATACCCTTTTGGAACAAAAATAGAATTAATAAAAATGTATGATTATATTTCCCCTATTCCTCCTAAAACAAAAGGAATTATTGGAAATATTAATGAACTTGGAATAATTGATGTTATGTGGGAAAACAAAAGGTCATTAAATCTAGTATTGGGTATAGATGAATTTAAACTATTAGAAGAATAATAAAATTCAAGTTAGTAAAAGGAGAGATTTTAGTGGAAGAAAATATAATTGATGATAGCATGAAAAATTATAATTATAGTTGCGTTATAAAATATAAAAAAATAGATGACATAGTATTTTTAACTAATTTAGTTGTAAA
Organism: uncultured Clostridia bacterium; assembly: GCA_947581825.1. GTDB lineage: Bacteria > Bacillota > Clostridia > TANB77 > CAG-508 > CANPVP01. The sequence continues at coordinate 13,764 of CANPVP010000011.1, forward strand.
AAATGGAATAATATCAATAGAAAAATTAGAAGATAACAGATTAGTAGAAAGATATATTCTAGGAACAATAAATATTTTAGATTCATTAACAGAAAAAGTATGTGAAGATGAAGATGTATATGAGGAATACAGAAATAGACTATTAGAAAAGAATGTTCCAGTTTTATTCTTGGAGATATATGAAACATTGGCAGGAACAGGATTTATTGATAATACATTAGATTTAGTACAATTATTAGAATGTAATAATTTATATGCATTAATAGATGAACTAAAAGAAATAAGAGAAAATATTTTTAGCTACTCAGATGAAAGATATACAGAGATAGAAAAAATAGGTTATATAAATATACTAAATGGTTATATCATGCGATTAGAAGAAGAACGAAGAAAAATAATTAACGAGAAGAAATAGCACTTAAAATAAATTACAAGAAAGAAGGTGTTAAATTGAGAAAAGCTACAACAATACTTAGAATGATAGATAATTTGGAAAGAGAATTATATAGTAATTATACAGATGAACAGATACAAAATGCTATCAAGAGAGAGTCTAAAAGAAAACCCTTTTTGTGTACTAGCGATGGACTAATAAATGCTATTGATACTGCAACAATGGAATAAAAATAAAAGGAGGAATTAAAATGTTATTTAAAGAAGGACAAATAAAACCATTTGTAGTAGGAAAATATGTACAATATGGAAAAATATTAGAAGTACACGAAGATGATGAAACTTATTTAATAGAAGAAATGGAAACTAAAAAACAATATATAGTAGATGAAGATGATGTATTTTTAGGAGATGACTAAAAAATATATAAAAATGGAGGTAGGAAAATGTCAGGGAGATCAGATTATGAAGAAAGAAAACAAATGAAAATAGAAAGATACAAAGAACTATCAGAAAAAGCAAGTAACAAAAGCAAAGAATATGCAGAACAACATAAGAAAATATCAAGTGCAATTCCAGTAGGACAGCCAATTTTAACAGACCATTATTCAGCCAAAAGACACATAAAAGATATAGAAAGAATGAATAAATCAATAGAAAAATCAATACAAGAAGATGAAAAAGCTGATTATTATGCAAATAAAATTGAATCAATGCAAAATGATAATGTTATCTCATCAGATGACCCAAAAGCCATTGAAAAACTGGAACAGAAGTTAGAATCATTAGAAAAATATAAAACAGAAGTAAAATCAAGAGAACACGAGCCTTATGAATTGTATAACCTTAATTCAGAAATAAAAAGAATTAAAGACAGGATAAAAGAGCTAAAGGAATTAGAAGAATTGGATTTTGAAGATATAAACTTTAATGGTGGAAAAGTAATACATAACAAAAATATAAATAGAGTACAATTCATTTTTGATTCAATACCAAATGAGGAAGTAAGAACTATTCTTAAAAGACATGGTTTTAAATGGTCAAGATACGAGAAAGCATGGCAAAGATTATTTAATAAAAATGGTATTAGAGCTGTAAAATATGTTTTAGAAAGAATTGAAAAGCAAGGAGATGAAACTTAATGAATTCAGAAGAAATAATAAAAGATTTATTTGTAAATTATGTTGGATATGGAGAAACATCATCAAAAAGCTTTTTGTTAAATGAGAGGATAGATGAAAATACTAAAAAATTAAATAGAATATTAAGTAAAAAACACAAAAAGAAATTAAAAACATTATGTGATGATTACGAGAATGTAAATTTAATTGAAACAGAAAAGGCTTTTACAAGAGGCTTTTCATTTACAGTACAGTTAATGGCAGAAGCATTTAGTCAAAAATAGATATTGATATTAATATGTATGACATTAAAACGAGGTTTGCGAAATTCACAAAATATAAATTGAAGTAGTACAGTTTGTTGCTATAAATAAATAATTGTTTTAAAATTAAAATAAAAAAAGAAGGTGCAAAATAATAATGTTAGATGAACTAAAACAAGAATGTATTGAAAGAATGAAGATACTAAAATTAGATGAACACATAATAGAAAAATTTATAAAAGAAAATACTATATATCTATCAGATATTGGAGGAGAATTAGAAAAAGTAAATACTAATGAACTTAAATATATAAAACAATATGAAAATAGTAAAAATGTTAAAATATATCATGTTATAAAACAAAAAACAGAAAGCAAAGATATATCAATTTTTCTATATGTTAATTCTAATAGTAAAAATTGGGAAAATGAAAAAAGAGATATTAAACTAGGATATGATTGTGCGATTGTATATACAAAAGAAGAGCAAATAAGAGAAATAGGAATTGTTAATAAAAAAGGAAAAATAGCAAGAATCGTAATATAAGTAAGAAAGGAAATAAACAAATGGAAGATAAAGAAACAATTTTAAAATTATATGATATTTTTATGGACGATATATACACTATGACCCCTGAAAATAAAGAAATATCTTTACTAAAGGTGGATTTAGAAAACAAACTAAATAATAGCTTAACAGAAGAACAAAAGAATTTATTAAATAAAATAGATGAACTAGAAACAAAAAGAGTAGAAAATGTATATAAGCAAGTATTTGTATTTGCATATTCCCTAGCAACAAAATTATTAGTAGAAGGATTAGATAAAGAAAAAGAGTAAGACCTTACTCTTTTAATGTTAATAAGTAGTTTAAGAAAGATTTAAACTGTGCTTTCTTTTCATTTGATAAAGAATTGTATTTATATATAATATCAGTTACTTCATTGTTATCGTTACTAAAGTTAATAGAAGGGTTTTCAGTACGATTAAGTAAATAATCAGTAGAACAATTAAAGAAATCAGCTATTTTGATTAAGTTATCTATATTTGGCTTACTCTCCCCTATTTCATAATGTGAAATTATTTCCTGAGATACTTCTACTTCTATTGAAAGCCTCGTTTGTGTCATGTTCTTTTCTTCTCTTAGCTTTTTTAAGTTTTTCATTTTAAAATTATTGCTACTCATACAAGCACCTCCAAACATATTAAATTATATAAAAAATAAGTCTACATACTAGAACATAAACTAATAAATATTATTAGCAAGTGTTGTAAAAAATATTAATTAATGATATAATTCTGTTAGATAATTTTAAAATAATGTAGAATTTTGTCGAATTTTGTTATATAATGTGTACAGAAATAAGATAAAAGACTACAGATAGGAGGTGCAATGTAAAATAAGCACTTTATAAATAATTATAAGAAAGAAGAGAGGTAGGAAAAAAATGAAAACAAAAATTAATTTTAAAATCTTAATATCATTATGGATAATGCTATTAGTAGTATTATTAAATATGAATACAGTAAATGCAGCAACAGAAGTTGAGGAATTGTATAATAAAATCCCTGATGAAATTAATGTAGATTCTACAGTTTGGGAAGAAATATCTAATATTATAGAAAATGAATATATATTAGATACTACAAAAATAAAAGAAAAAGTTGATTTGCCTGAAGGATATACTTTGCACATTATTTTTGAAAATGCAAATTGTTTAGACCAAGGAACAGCTTATATAACATATAATGGTAAAACAGTTGGAAATCCAAAATATCTTACAGTACATTATAAAGATGAAAATCAAAAGACTACAAGTAATGAGGAATTGGCAACAAAACTAATTGAAAATATGCAAACTGCAAAATTTACATATTCATATAATGGAATATTAAATGATGAAAATTTATCAGGTGCAATTTTAAAGGATACACAAGAAGAACTAATTAAATCTATAAAAACAAAACTTAATGCAAGTTCAAATGTTGAGATTAAAGCAATTCAGAGTTTTGATGGAGGAGATAACACAGTTATTCATTATGTTGGATTATTTATAGATAAAGTTTATTATGGTAGTGCAATCGTAATGCAAGAAGTTGTAAAAGAACAAGAAGAAACCAATAAATCAGTTTCAGTAACAGATAATACAACAAATATAAAATTAGAAACAGATACAACAGTAGTTCCAGAAAATACAGTATTAGAAGCAACAGAGATAAAGGAACAAAAAACATTAAATGTAGTAAAGGAAAGCCTAAAAGAAGTATCAAGTAAATTTATTACTTATGATATTAACTTATTATCAAATGGAACTAAAGTAAAACCAAACGGAAAAGTAAAAATTAGTATTCCGGTTCCTACTGGTTTTGATACATCAAAATTAGTTGTTTACAGAGTATCAGATAATGGCGATAAAACAGAATATAAAGTAGCAGTAGAAGGAAAATATGCAACATTTGAAACAGACCATTTTAGCACTTATGTTCTTGCAGAAAAAGAAGCAAATAATCAGCAACAAACAACAGCTACTCCAACAACAACTGAAACTCAGAACAAAGGAGAAAAAGATAATACACCTAAAACAGGAACAACAAATATAATAGGATATGTATGTATATTAACAGTTATATCAGCAGTAGGAATCATAGCATTTAGAAAAAAACAAAATAGTATTTTATAGACAATAGGGCAGATAATATAACTTCTGCCCTATTTTTAATAAAGAGAGGGTAGAACAAAATGAAGAAGGGAAAACACAAAGATCACAAAAAACACAAAGTAAATTATATACAAATATTATTTATAATCATCTTCATTTTAGGTATATGCAGTATCATGTATTACTTTTGGAAAGGAAATAAGGAAAAACAAAAATACAATAAGATATTAGAGGATATTGTAATAGATACATCAGAGGTAACAGAACAAAAAACGGAAAGAATGTTACAGTTAGAAGAACTACAAAAACAAAATGAAGAAATAATAGGTTGGTTAGAAATAGAAGGAACAAGTATTAATTATCCAGTATGCCAAGCAAAAGATAATGATTATTATTTAACCCATAATTACCAAAAGGAAAAAGCAGTTAATGGCAGTTTATTTTTAGATAAAGATTTTGACTTAACAAATGGTAGTAGCAATTATTTAATTTATGGTCATAGAAACAAGCAAGGACTTATGTTTGAAGATTTAATTAAATATAGTAAAGAAGATTTTTACAAAGAACACACAAAAATTAAATTTACAACTACCAAAGAAGATGTAGAATATGAAATAATGTCAGTATTTTATTCAAGAGTGTATTATAAAAGTGAACAAAATGTATTTAGATATTATTACTTTGTAAATGCAGAAACAGAGGAAGAATACAATAACTATGTAAATAATGCAAAGAAAGTAAGTATATATGATACAGGAGTTACAGCAAAATATGGAGAACAACTACTAACACTTTCAACTTGTGAATATAGTCAGGAAGATGGAAGATTTGTTGTAGTTGCTAGGAAAGTGGTGTAATATATGAAAGATAAAATTATATTTAGTATTTTAATTATAGTATCAATATTTAATATTTGTAGTAATACAGTATTTGCAACAAATGATACACAAAATCTCCCTACATCTTATGATTTAAGAAATGATATAGCTATAAATGTAGAAAATCAAGGTCAAAGAGAGTGGTGTGCGATTTATTCAGCTACAAAAGTAGTACAAACAACATTAGCAAAAACAAGAAATATTAATTATAATCTGTCAGAATCATATCTTGCTTATTCATTTGCAGAATATTTTGGTGGTAGTTTTTCTGATTTAAAAAATGCTGAAGATGTAAACCATTCTACTGGTGCTGTTCAAATGACATTTGGAAAACAAGTATTAGAAAGTGATTTTCCTAATAAAGATTATGAATTTAATGCTTCTAATAAGGAGAAGTTTCAAAATGCAGATATTGTAATAAAATCAGCAGAAGAAGTAACCTTTAATAATAGAGAAGCAATGAAAAAACATATTATGGAAAATGGTGGAATACAAGTAATAATAGATGGTAATCAAAAATGGTATAACTTTTCAAACTGTGCAATATACTGCAATGAGTTTAGTTCAACTTGGGAAGAAACATCTCATGGAGTTACAATTATAGGGTGGAACGATAATTATTCAAGAGATAATTTTAATTCAAATTGTAAACCTCAGAATAATGGTGCATGGTTAATATTGAACTCTTGGGGAAATGATTGGGGAAATAACGGAACAGCTTGGGTTTCTTATGAGGATATTTGGATATACGAACAACCACTAGGTGTAAAGAATGTAAAAATTATAGGTGATCCACCTGTTACTGAGGTTTCATATAGTCAACGCAATGGATATGTGCAAGCAGTTATAAAATCCGATGAAGAACTAAAAGATATTGATGGTTGGGAAACAAGCGATGATAGGAAAGTTTTTATAAAAACTTTTAATGAACCATTTACACCATATACTATAAATGTGTATTCTGAAATAGATAATTCTTCAGTACCGGTTGAAATCAATATTACAAATGCAGATTTCAAAGTTTATGATACTAATTCTACTATTCATATAGAGGGAAAATATAAATTAAACAGTAAAGATTTAAGATTAGTTATAATAGTGTTAGTACCAATTTTAATAATATTATTATTTATTTTAAAGCATTTAAAAAAGATAAAAAAGTAAATAATAATAAAAATTAAGGGGGATATTATGAAAGAGGAAAAACAAAAATCTATATATATAATTTTGATAATAATAGGGATATTGATAATAGGTCTAGTGTTATTAAGTTATAATTTAGATTTAAAAGAAAATATGGAATCTTCTGATATTCAAGTGGAATTTGAAGATTTTGTAGGTAATGTTTGTAAAGCAGGAAAGATAACGAAAGAAGATTATAACAACTTGATGTCAAAATTAAGTTCAAGTGGAGAAAGTTATGAATTATCAATAGAGATACAACAACTAGACAAAGATGTATCAAAAAAAATAAATAAAGAGGATACATCAATAGGAGAGAATGTATATTATGGAACATATACAGAACAAATGTTGAATAGTTTAAATAATACAGGAGTATATTCATTAAACGAGGGAGATGTAATACAATTAAAAATACTAAAGTCAGAGAGTCAAGAAATAGTAGCACAACAAACAGGTATGATAACAGTAAATGGAAATTAAAAATGTAATTGAATAGGAGATTTGATACTATGTTTAAAACCTTAATTTCAAAATTTATGGCAAAATCAATTATAGCAAAAATAGTTATAGTTTCATCTACAGTAGTTGTAGTTGGTGGAGCAACAACAGGTGCAATCTTAATACCAAAATATATAGAACAAAAACAAGAGGAACAAAGGCAAGAACAAATAAGACAAGAAAATGAGGCAGATTTAGCCAATATATCAATAACATTAAAAACAGATAATTATAAATTGCCTTGGAATGGTGTTACACAGGGGATAACTATAGATAGATATGAAAATTTAGAAGATGTAATGCCATTTAAACTAGGAGATGAAATTGATAAAGAAAAACAGAAAAAAGTAATGATAGAAATGTTTGTAGAAAATTATACTGGTGGAGAACTAACAGTTGAAGTTGACCCAAATATGAATGAAAGCACAAGAGGAGATTATAATGTTATATTTACAGTAACATCTGAAAAAGGAAACACAAAATCAGCAACTGGAATAATATCAGTTTTAAACTATTATAGACCAAATATAATTATAGACAAAGCAGACATAACTATAACAAAAGGAACAAATGTAGATATAATGGAAGGTATTACAATAGAAACAAATTTACCAAAAGAAGAACAAGGAGAAATAAAAACAGAAGGAACAGTTGATGTGAACAAAGTTGGAACATATACAATAACATATACTTATATACCAAAAGAAGGACTAGAAGGAGAGCCAATAGTTGGAACAGGTACTAGAACTTATAGAGTTATAGAAAAACCTAATTTAAAATTGAATACAAAATACACTATAGAAATGATTGAGAATATAGGTGGAGAAATAATATTTACATCAGCAAATCAGTATAAATATACTACTTTATACTCTAATGGTGGAAATGGTGGAACAAGAACAGGCACATACACAGTAAAAGGAAATAGAGTTACCCTAAAATGCCCAGAGGATTGGGGAAATGAAACAAAAGATTTAATAATTAATAATAGTAATAATACATGTTATTGGGATTTAGACTATGAAAATCTAAATTAGTTTACTAATTTAAGATATGAAGTTACAAGATAATATAAAAATCAATTCTAGGGCAACCTCGTTACAGAGAAATTGAATAAATTATGAATAGGCTCCAATTTTGTGAGCTTATTTTTATAATTAAAAAGTTAGAAGGCTAATAGATATAATAAAATATAATATTATAGGAGTTGCAAAAATCAATTTAATGTGTTAAGCTACCTGAGAATAAGTTATGTAAGAGGAAATATAAAATGTTAAAAATGGTAAATGAAAGAGATATAAATAAAAAAACAATACATTTTAAAATAAATCATTCAGCAGTAGATATTCTACTTACATTGTTATTAAATAATATAGAAAATGTTAGCAAATTAGATGAAGAAAACTTTTATCTTCTTGATTGTTTAATTAAATGCAAATTACTATTTTGTGAAATTGAGATCACAGATGACTATTCTGAAAATGTAAAGAAATTGCTTCTATATTGTAAAAGAAAAAGACACTTTAAAAAATGCTTAGACAATTATACTTATGTATATTTAACCAGTAACAATTTAGATTCGTTAATAAATTTATTAAAAGATAAAATAAAAACTACTTCTCTACTTCAAATGGAAGAAGAAATATTAGATGACTTAATAAGTGCAAAAATGAGTTTTTATGACAATATTTTTGAAAATGTGGAATTTATAAAATTAATGCAAGAAATAGAAAAATTAAAAATTATGAGAGGAAAAAAAACAAATGAGATTATCTAAAATACAAAAATTTTTGAAAATTAATAATATTAATTACACCTATTCTACTGATATGTACAGTAAAAATGAATATGGAAGCATATCAATAAATGATGAAAGGACTAATTATACAAGCATTTCCGAAATTACAGGAACTAGAGGAACAACAGTTAGTGGAATATGGGCATCATATAGAGAGGATAAATCTATAAAATCTTTTGTAACGCAAAGTCAAGAAAATATAATTAAAAGAATACAATCAGATATGGATAAGCAAGAAAAATAATCTGTAGAAGTTATCTACAGTTTTTTTCTTCTTTATATGGTTAAGAAAGGAAATGAATTAAAGACAAATGGAAGAAAAATTAAAATTATAGAGGTATATATATGAAGGATTTGAAGGGCATAGAAATATACTTTAATAATTTAGATGTTATTGAACTACCAAAAGAATATTTTACACAGATAGATTTTAAAGATATAAGAAAAAATATGCAAGTATTTGTTAAAGATAAAATGGAAGCAATTCAATATGAATGTGCAGAAAAAGTTAAAATTATAATAATGAAAGAGTGGGCTGAAAGAACTAGAATAAATTACAATGAAAGAAATAGAGAAGTGTCATTAGATACACTAGGCGAATTTAAAGAAGAAGTAAAGAATATTAATCTGGTAGAAAGGCTAGTGCAATATAGAGATATTTCATTTATTGCCCTAAAATTTAAAAATAAATATTACACTATATCTGTTCCAAGTCAATATGAGGAAGGACAAAATAAATATCAAAGAGTAAATGTTAGAGGAAATATAGTTGAAATAATTATAGAAAATATTTAAAACTACAGAGAAATATAAAAAGAGGTGGTAAATGTGGAAAATATTTTAGACAATGAAGAAAAACAAACTACAGAAGATATTGTAAAAGAATTGGATAATTGCATTGGATTTAATAATGCAAAAGAAGTTATAACAGAGTATGCAGAATATCTTAAATTGTATAAAGAAGAAAAAGTACATATTGGAAATAGAAATATAATCATATATAAAAGTGGAATCAATAGAGATTATAATAAATTGCTAAATGTAATAAATCATTTACTATTTAAAGAAGAAATAACAACATATAAAGAATATGAAGTTCTAAAAGATACAATGCGACTTAGAAATCCTACATTAGACCAACAAAAATTATATGTAATAGATGACCCAAATATCAAAGATTCAAAAGTAGAAGAAATTATAGATTCAAATGTAAATGCAGTATTTATTTTAGTAGTATATGAAAAAGGAGATAACTTTGAATCTAAAAAATATTACAGTACAGTAGATAATATTAGAAATAAGTTCTTTTGGGAGCTTACCCTTTCAGAGCCAACAGAACAAGAAAAGAATAAGTATATTAAGAAAGTAATTAAACAGCACCACTTTTCTAATAAAACAACAGATAAAGAATTAAAAGCAATAACTTGCTATGATATAGAAACGATAGATAAATGTTTAATGTCAGCATTTATAAAAGCTACTAAAGAAGAAACAACAGAAATAACAGCAAAAGAATTAAATATTATGAAAAACCCTAACTACAGAACAGGATTAAAGAAATTAAATAAATTAGTAGGACTAGAAGATGTAAAACAACAGATACAGCAAATAATAGATTATGTGCAAGTACATAAACAAAGAGGACACTCCCCTACCCTACACATGATTTTTAAAGGAAATCCTGGTACAGGAAAAACGGAAGTTGCAAGATTAGTTGGAGAAATATTTGCAGATTATGGAATATTAGAAGATAAATTTGTAGAAGTTGGGAGAAATGACCTAGTTGCAGGTTATGTAGGACAAACAGCACTAAAGACACAGAAAGTAATTGAACAAGCTTTAGGTGGTGTATTATTTATAGATGAAGCCTATTCCCTACTTCCAAACTCTGAAAGAGATTACGGAACAGAAGCAATTTCTACTTTGATAAAAGCTATGGAAGATCACAGAGATAATTTGTGTGTAATCATGGCTGGATATTCACAAGAAATGGAAGAATTTTTGAAAAGTAATTCTGGATTTAGTAGTAGAATTGCATTTAAAATTGATTTTCCTGATTATTCTACAGAAGAATTATATAGGATATTTACAAAGTTAGTGAAAGAAGGACATTTCAAATTAAATAGGAACTGCAAAGCTATAATAATGGACTTCTTATATAATGAGATTAAAAATAAAAATAGTAATTTTGGTAATGGTAGATTATGCAGAAACTTATATGAACACATCTTATTTGAACAAGCTACAAGAGTAAGAAAAAATAAACTAAAAGATATAAATACAATAATTGCAGAAGATGTAATAAGTGTAGTAAATAAAATGAAAACTAAAGCAATTAGCAGAAAAATTGGATTTAGTGCATAAATGGAAACAGGAAGAATAACAGCATAAACTAATACCAGTTATTTCATAAAAAGCCCTAGAAATCAAACCTCGTTTGAAGAAATTATGGATAAGCTCTAAAATTAGGGCTTATTTTTGTCTATTCTACTTTTTATTGATATATAAATAAAAATATGATATTATAAATAGCAGATGAATAGTAAGTTGTAAGGGAGAAACTAATGGAAGAATATATAGAAAAAAAGTATGTTGTATTAGATGTAGAAACTAATGGATTATCCTCAATAAATGATGATTTATTATCTATTTCTATTTATAAACCAGATGAAGATAAAATGTATAACAGGTTTTTGCCATTAGAATTAAATAAAGATATTTATACCACATATATAAATGGAATTACTAAAAAAGATTTAAAAGGGAAAAAGCCATTAAGTCAAGATGAAGTAAACGATATAATTGATGAATTCGAGTTGAAAAATAGAATCATATTAACTTATGGTAATATTGATGAAAAGTTTATAAAAAATTATCTAAAAAGAAAAAAGTTAAAAGGTTATGAAGTGATGAACTTCTATAATTTTAAACACGATATTATTTCTTCTAAATTTTCAGGAGGAATAATAACAAAGGATAATTTATGTAAGATTTATGGAATTGACAATATATTAGAGGTGCATTCTGGTGCAAATGATTGTATTCTTGAATGGGAACTCTTTAAAAAGATGAATGGAAAGAAGTTGCTAGTTACAGGGAGAGATGTTTTTGAATTTAACAATGATTATATAATACCAGTAAGTTATTTAAGCACATACCCCAACTTTAAATATTGTGTAGGTAATCTTCCTAAAATTGGATATAAAAGTAGAATAGTGAAAAAGTTTGAAGTTAGCAGTAGAAGAATTAAGAAATTTGCTACAAATATAAGTGGTATGACAATAGAACATTTAATAAATACCATGCTAGATGTTGAAAAAATCCATTCCGAATTATTTTTATTAGAAAATAAAAGAAAATTACAATTTATTGGCAGATTACCATCTCCTTATGATGATATAATGGTTAATTTCAATGCTGATGGAACTATTACTGCTACAAATCAAAAGGATAAAGAATTTGTAAATGAGGTTAATAAAGTTATAAATATTCTAAAAAAAGAAATACAGCCGTTAGTAGATTATATTTCTAATAACATATTTAAAAAGCAAAAAATCTTTTCACAAGAGCTTGTTATAAATAAAGAAAGAAATATTTTAGCACTTTGTGATTTATCCAATAAGAATACTATCCTAGAAATAAAAACTAACTATAATCTTAACATAGAACAATTTAAAGAACAACTATATTATGAATCCAATGGTAGAACTTGCTATATATTACAAATAGACTGGTGGAATATAAAAAAAGGAATAACTTTTATAATTTCGAAAGTTGAATTATTTGAAGTTGAAAAAAGTGTCAACAACTTGCTGAAGAGAAAAAATAATTTACAAAGCAAGATAAAAAATAATAATATTGTTGTTATAGAATATAAAAATTATAAGAGTAATGTAAAACTTAGGTGTTCTAAATGTAATCAAGAATGGGATGCTTCTTATTATTCTATAATAAATAAACCATATTGTCCTAATTGTGATAAAAATCAGTTTATTGTTAAAAGAAAAGAAGCAAAAAGAAAAGACATATTAACAGATGAAGAAAAACAAAAGATAAAATATGACAAGTATGCAAAAAAAATACTAGAAAAGTCAAAGGGTAAAATAAAAGCACTATCTTATACTAATTCAAAAGAAAAAGTTAAGGCATTGTGTTTGCAATGTGGGTATGAATGGGATATAAGAGCAGACCACTTGTTAGAAAGATGTCATTGTCCTAATTGCAGAAAATAAGGTTTTTAGTTAAGTAAATTGCAAGTTGTATGTGAGGCAAAATAAGTAACAGAAGTAAATTAGAAGCTTCTGTTATTTTTTATTCCCCTATTCCCTATTTCTTCTAAAAGTTTTTTAGTACCAAAAGTAAGGTTAGTAATAAAAATACCAAAAAAGGCTTGAAGTTCTCTAATAGCTATGTTAAGCTAACAGTACCAAATATAACGAAGGTTATTTTTGGTATTAGAGGTAGGAGGATTTTAGTTATGGAAGAAGTTATAGGAATCGCTAGAATAAGCAGAAAAACACAAAATATACAAAGACAGATAAGGAACATACAAAAAATATATCCAAATGCTAGGATAATAAAAATTATTTGTAGTGGAGCTAAAGTTATTGGGTATAAAGAATTTGAAAAGGTAGTTGCAGAAGCCAAAGAAGGAAATAGAAATAAAAAATATAAGTTAGTTTTTGATAGTGCAAGTCGTATGAGTAGAGATAGCGAAGGTGGTTGTAAATTATATGAGGATTTATTTAATCATAATGTAAGTATTGAATTTCTGAAAGAGCCACATATTAATACAGAAGTGTTTAGGAAAGCATTGGATAATCAGATAAAACTACAAGTACAAACTGGAAATGAGGCAACGGATAAATTAATAAATACTGTAATCAAAGCATTAAATGATTATACAATAGCACTTGCAAAAGAGCAAATAAAAAAAGTGTTCGATGAAGCTCAGAAGGAACTAGAAAATATCCACACTCGTACAAGTGAGGGACTAGAAACTGCAAAATTAGAAGGAAAAAGAATAGGTACACCTAAAGGAACAAAGCTTATAACAAAAAAATCTATTCAAGCAAAAGAAATAATATTAAAACATAGCAAAACATTTGGAGGAGCTTTAAATGATGAGGAATGTAGAAAATTAGCAGGAATATCAAGAAACAGTTATTATACATACAAGAGAACATTAAAAGAAATTGCTTAAAACTTAGATGACTGTAGATGTAGAGATACATTTACAGTTTTTTTCTTTCTTATTATATATAATAAATTAAAATTTAGGTGCTACAAAAATTAAATTTTGAGACCAACCATTCTATTTTTATAACACCTGCAACAGAAAAAATTTTTATTTTATAAAAAAGTTATAATTTAAAATTCAGTATTATCAATACTTATAAGCTTCTCTGTAAAAAAACAAAAAAATATTTTAAAAAAGTATTGACCAAATGAAGAAAATGAAGTATAATAAACTCGAGTTAAAAATAACTTAAGTTATAAAAGCTTTGATATATACGAGGAGGATTTAAATGGATAATATAAATTATTCAGAATTAGGTCTAATACAAGGAAAAGAAATCATGAAAGGTATGGCATTTGGTAGAAGCAGTAACGAGGATATTCCTGAAAATGAGAAAGTTAAAATTTTAAAGTATAACAATGTTAGAGATTTAGTAGCAAGAGGAAATGTAGAAGATGTAGATTTCTGTAGCATAGATTTAAGAAGAAAATATAAAGCTTGTGATGTTCGCAAAGGAGACATTGTTGTACCAATTTTAGCAAGAAAAGAAAAAGGAAGTGTATTATATATTGAAAAAGAGCCAAAGGAACATTGCATATATAATGAAGGTAATTTAATAATAAGAATAAACAACCAAGAAATTAATAATAGATATATAGCATTAATTTTAGATAATTTATGTCAAGAATGGTTTAAAATACCAACTACTGGAGTATTACCTTTTCGCATAACTGTAAGACATTTAGAAAAAGCAATTATTCCAATTCCAAGTATAGATGAACAAAATAAGATTGCAAATAAGCATATAGAAGCAGTGAAGCAATTAGAGGAAGTCGATATAAAAATAAAACAGCTTCTAGGAAAGGAGGCAAAGATGTGATTATAAATTCAAATAAAAAAACCAGTTGCTAGAACAACTGATTTCATAATAAAGTCCAAAGACTTATATTATACGACCAATATAATTATAATCTTTTTGGACTTTAAAGTCAAGTAGAATTTTATTCTACTTGTATTTAAGGTCTTTTTTGTACCTTAAAATATTAAAAATGGAGGTATCAATGATGAAAGAAAGAAAAACAAAATTTACAGAAGATGAACTATGGGAGGTAGCAATAAAAGTTGCAGATGAATTAAAATTTTCTTTAAGAAAAGGTAAAATATGGGCAACACTAGATGGAAAGGCTTTCAATACAGGTATAAATCCAAAGAAATTATCAAGAAGGTATTTAAGTAATATTGACAAATATCTTTCATATTATATGGACGAGAATGTATATGATTCAAAGGAAAAATATATAGAAAAATTTGATACTATTTACAAATGGGCATTAGATAGAATAGTTGAAGAAGAAAGTGGAATATTGAGCTTAGTTGATACATTAAAAGATAATCAAGACAATCTAACCGACTTCAGTTCAGCATTAAAAATTATAAAAAATAATTTAAAAGATATTTTGGAATATGAAATATTGTCTGATATAGATGCTTCATTAGAGCATGATAGAGAATATTTGTATAAAAAAAGATATTTTGAAAATGCAGAATTTATGTAGTATTGTTTTACAATGACAAAACAATTAGAAGGAGAATAATTATGCTGGTGTTTTTAATTGCTGTATTTACAGCACATAAAGATTAAAAAATATAAGTTAAGGAGGGATTTTCTATGTGGAAAATAGAAAATGGTAAAAGAATAGAAAATGTTGAGGATATTTTATATAGTGCAAATATTTTAAATGAATTTGATAACTTAATAAAAGCAGGAGTAATTCCTGAAACATCAATATTTGAATATTATAATCAAATAATGAATTTAGAAAAAGAGGATAGAGTTGATGAACTTGAAAATTTAGGAAGACAGTTTAGTATACAAAATTTGGTATATGATAAAGTAATTTCACAAAAATTAGCAGAGGAAATTGTTTCTAAAATGAAAAAAGGTAAAATTTTATATAAATTTGATGTAGAACATGAAACTTTTGAATGTATTATAGATGAAAAAGTAAAAAAGAAAAGTGGCTGTACGGATGAAGTTTTACTTAATGAAGAAACAGTTATTGCTCTTTACAGATTTGCTAAGCAAATTCCACTTGATTCATATGAACGCTACATATTTTTTATGGAATTACTATGTTTTGATAATAAAGATAGAGCAAAAGAGGTAAATATTGCATATAATCATTTTATTGTAGATGCATTAGTAAGAAAAGATTTTCTATCAGAAGATGAAGGAGAAAAAATAAAAAAGAAAATAGGAAAAAGTCAACTTTTAGAAAATTGGAATAATGTACTTGATGAAAGAAAATATGAGGAGGAATTTGAAGATGAAAATAATACAGAAAATATTTATTAAAAAAATAAAACCTATAGAAGAAAATACAATAAAAAAAGGTAAAAAAACGGTTAAAGTAGCAGAATATCAACTAATTTGCGATGATGAAGTAAATGAACAGCATACATTAAAAATAAGTGCAGATAATAAAGAAGTTTTAGAAAAATTACAAGATATTGAATTATACACACCACTATTTTTGATATCAGAAGTTAATTTATGTGATAATAAAACAACAAAAATCGAAGTTATTGATATTATAGAAAATACTTATGATATTGATACAGTTGATGAAATAATAGATAAATATATAAAAAATTAGAGAAAGCAATTTAGCTTTTCTCTAATTGATATAGATACTATTTTAGAAGTTTTATGTTACAAATAGCAAAAATAAAAAATCAAAGGAGATAAATTAAAATGGATTTTTTTGATATGTGCAGTTCCCAAAATAATGAAAAAATTGAAAGTGATAAAGAAGTTAAACAAGTTCAAAGTAATATTGTTGAAGATAAAACTGAAATTGTAGAAAGTACGATTCAAGGAGAAGTGCAAACTAATGTAATTTCAGAAAACACAAAAAACACAGAAAACACAATTTCTGAAAATACAACACAAACAACAATAGATAATACTGGACTTGTTATAAAAGAGCAAGAACAGAAACAAGAAGAAAAAGTATATGAAGGTGTTGTAGTAGAAATAAGCGAGTTAGAAGAATATATAAATGTTTTGCAGGATGACAGTAATTATTATGTTATTCAGGTCTCTGAAAATTCAAACAAATATTTATTATATGAATTAAGTGCAAGTAGAAAGAGTAGATTGAAATTAACAAACGCACTCCCTGTTATTACAAAAAGAATAACATATACAAATGGATTAGATGAGGAAAATAGATATGAATTAATTGTATATTTATTAGATGATAATGATAAAAAGCTAGACCCTGTCGTAATAACAGAGAAGGAACTTCAACAATTATCAAAAACACTGACCAATAGATTTATTGGACAAGTTGTTAATTACAGTAATAATAGTGATAAGAAGATGAGAGAAGTTGTTGAAATCATAGGTAAAAAAAGTGTTATTGCAGAAACTGTTTACAATAATACCGGTTTCATAAGAAATGATAAGGGACAACTTATATATTTATATCATGGGGGATACATAGGAACTAATGATACAGAAACAGAAATAAAAACAGATTTAAGACCGTACAATTTAGAACAATATTGTTTTACAGATAAGGAATTTGATAAAACAGAATCTTTAAATACAGTGTATTCTTTATTAGAACTAGCAGATTTAAAAATTATGGCTCCACTAATTGCAATTACATATTTAAGTCCTATGTTTTCATTACTGCGAGAAGAAGGAATTTTTATTGATTTTGTGCTTCTTTTAGTAGGAAAAACAGGAACATATAAAAGTTCATTGTCAGCCTTGTTATTAAGCCATTTTGGTAATTTTGAACTTGATACACTTCCACTTAGTTTTAGAGCTACATTTGCAGGGATTGAAAAAGTTGCTTTTGCTGCGAAAGACCAACTTTTAGTAATTGATGATTACAAACCAGAGAAAATGGAAACAGACCAAGAAAAGATAATGGAAGGTATTTTAGGACTTTGGGGAGATAGAAACAAAAGAATAAAAATGAATTCACATGGTGGCTTACATAAACAATACACCCCAAGAGGTTTAGCAATCGTTACTGGCGAAAGAGCACCGAAATTTTCACAAGGAAGATTAGCAAGAGCATTAACTGTTTATACAGAAGAAGGTAGTATTAATTCTAAAAAATTAAGAGAAATTCAAAGTAAAAAAGAACAACTCGCATTTGTTATGAAAGAGTACATTAAGTGGATAATAGCAAATGAAGATACTATTAAAAACAATGCAAAGTATTTACAAGAAGTATATTCAAAAAAAATAATTGATTTTCAGCACCCTAGAATAAAACAAAATCTTATAGTAATCTTAATTGGCTTCACAATGTGGCTTGATTTTATGCTTGATAATTCAATTATAGATTCTACTAAAAAAGATGAATTAATTGAAAGAGCAAGTAAAGTAGTAGAAGAAATTGGTAAAAATCAAGAAGATGATGTTGATGATGAAAATCCAGTAAAAATATTCTTTAAAACTATAGGACAATTACAAATTGCAGATAAAGTCTATATGTCTGATTATAAAACAGGAACAGCACTTGAAACAGCAACTGGAACACATATAGGCTATTTAGATAATGAAAATAATCAGATTTATTTGATTGCAGATATAGTATATAAAGAAGTAGAAAAAGCTTGTGTTGGAAGATTTATAGCAACACCGAAACAATTATATAAAAGTTTAGCAGATGAAGGATATATTGTAACTAATGGAGAGAATAGAAAAGTTACTAGAAGGACAGACCCAAAAACTAAAAATAAAGTGGAAGTTTTAACAATACCTGTTGCAGAGTGGAACAAAGCTATGAAACAAGAGTAGATAAAGTTTATTGGCTGGATAAAAGTGTAACATCTTGCACATTTTATCTAGCCAAAAGCTAAATTTTAAACGAAAGGAGGAAAACTATGGAAAGCATAAACATATCTTCAGGAGGTTGGATAGATGATGATGAAACAGTAACAGTAAAAAAATACAGCCATATGTTAGAGGTAACAAATAGTTCAAATAAACAAACAAATTTAAAAAAGTATAAAAGGCATGATAAAAATACCTATGTAAATACAGTAACAGGTGAGTTAATGAAATACAATCAAAATGATGTAAAAATACTAAAGTGGGTTAAAAGGGAAATTGCTAATGCAAAGGATATTTTAATAAATAATTTTTATGGGCATCAAAATGTATTATTTATTACTCTTACTTACAATAAACCTGTTATTGATTTTAAAGAAGTGCAAAGAAATTTTAGAAATTTCTATAATAAATTACAGCGAAGATATGGAAAGTTAATTTATTTTCAAGTAGTGGAGTTACAAAAGAACAGGTGGCAAAAGAAAAAGCAAAAATCATTGCATATACATCTAGCACTTAAAAATTCTAATGTAAAAAGATTTAGCATAGAAAATGATGAAGTATGCAATTTATGGGGAAAAGGTTGGACTAAAACTGATAGATTAGAAACAGTAAATAAAATAGCTTCTTATTTCTTTAAAGATTTTTTATATCAGGAAAATTTAAGGTTATATCCTAAATACAAGAATATTTTTCAATGTTCACAAGGATTAAAAGATGTTACAAGAGAAACCTATACTATGAAGGAATTTCTTAATAAATATGGAGAAGCTTTTTATAGGGAAAATTCAAACATTATAAACATTATAGACAACAAAACAGGAAAAATAATGTGCATACATAAAAAGCAAAACTATATGCCACGAAAATACAAGAAAAAAAATAAATCTAATTATAAATGTATAATACCTATCAGGTTTATTAAAGCCGAAAATGACAAAATTGTATGTGATGATATTTATACATTTAGAAGAAGATACTTAAAAAGGTATGGCATAAAAATACCAATTAACACACAAAACACAGTTCTAATGGACAAGATAAGAAAAATGCAAAAAAGAAAAAAACAATGGATATTGTTAAAAGCAACATTCCCATTAAAATACGATTTATCAAATGCAATAGTAATAGATATATTAGATGAAAAGGATATTGTTGTAAATAGATTATTTTAGGAGGTAATATAATGGGACAATATTTATTTGATACAATAGATACAAAAGAAATAAAATTTAAAAGTATAGAAGGAGATTTTTTTATATTTGATATAGAAATATATCCTCCTGAATGGAGAAAAATAAAAGAAATAATAAATGGTGAAGAGAAAATTGTAAGAAGGAAAATCCCTCGTATAATTGAAAATGCAAAAGTAAAATTAGGCGAAAACAAAGCAGAAATCATAAAAAAAGTTAATACATTTAACAAACACGATATAATGTATTTAAGATATTGTATTCCAAAAGGAGGAGATAATTGGTCTCCGGAAACATGGAAATTGCTTAATGTATGGAATGAGGAAGATAGATGGGAATATAATTATAAATATCAAAATACTTTATTTGATGATGAATTTATACCAAGATATAAAAATAAAATAACTAAAACAACTAAAGCTCCATCTAAAAAAGACTTAAGAATAAAAAATTTAGAAAATGAAAATGCTAATTTAAAATTGCAAATACAGGAATTGCAACAGCAATTACAAAACATTAAACGGGATTGACACTAGTTAAAACTAGTAGAAACTAAAAAATAATGCAATAAAAAAATTTTTTAATTCCCACCTATGAGGTATAGTCTGCCGAAGATTATACTGAGGTAAAGGAATTTCCTCACAAAATTTTAAAATTGTGAGGTGCAGAAATGAAAGATAATGAAGAAGTACTACTAATTAAAGTAGAAGAAGCTTGTAAGATTATGAATTTAGGCAGAAATACAATGCTTAAATTAGTTAGAACAAAGGGGTTTCCAGCAATTATATCCTCTCATAAAATTTTAATTGATAAACAACAATTACCAAATTGGATTTCTAAAAATTATGGAAAATTCAAATAATTTATTTGATGAAGTTGTTAATTAAAATTTTTAATGATAAGCTTGGGGAGAATTTATTTCTAATAAATTATTTTCCCAACTTATCTAAAGTATAAGGAGGAAATAATTAAATGGAAAAAATAAAAGAAAGAGCAGGACAATATGAAGTTTCTGTTCGTAATACAAATAACGGATATTATGAGGCAAGAATTAGTGCTAAGATTGGAGGTGGACAAAGCACAAGACTACAAAAAGGTGGTAAAACAATAGAACTGGCAGTATTAAGTCTTTTAATTGCATTAGAAAATTATATACTAAATTATTTTAATAATGGAATCATTACAACAAAAATAGATAATTGTGTTTCACAAAAGCTTGTAAGCAGTATAAACAATTTAGGAATTGTAACACCAGAAATTACAGCAAAAACATTGGCAATAGTTAATCTAATAAATACAATTAATGCCAATATTCTTAATACTATTGTAGTTCCAACATCTAACAATATAATACCATTCAATAATACACAAACCAGTATATCTGTTGCAGAAAGAACAGATTTAATAGAAAATAATTTTTCTTTAACTACAACTTCTAAGAAGAAACAAGAGTATTGTATTATTGAAGATTTAGCTATTGAATGGTTAAAATACAGAAAATCATTATGTGAGAAAAGTGAGGATAATCCTAAACCATTATCTCCAAAGACTATTGACACAAACCAGTACAGGCTAATAAATGATATTCTTCCATTTTTTAAAAAGAATAAAATATTATATTTATCACAGGTAACAGAAGATTGTGTAAAAGATTTACTTAAAAGTATAAAATCACAACATAGTAAAAACAAATGTTATATTGTTCTAAATATGTTATTCAAGTATGCAATAGAAAAGAACAAAGCCACATATAACCCTTTAAAAAAGATTAAAAAGCCACCAGAAAAAATTGAAACAGGACAAGAATATGATGAAGATGATTACATAGAACCAGATGAACAGGGTATGTGGCAGGGCATTTTTGAACAAGATAATACGGATATGGCAATTTTGTTTGAAACAATGCTACTTACAGGCATTAGACCTGAGGAGGCGTGTGGTTTAAAATGGAAAGCTTTAGATTTAAAAAGAAATGTTTTAATCATAAACAATGCTTATAAAGAATGGAATATATATGATGAAAATATGAATATAATAGGACATAAAAGAGGAGACGGACCTTTAAAGACACCACAATCATATCGTAGTATACCTTTAAATCCCAAATTAGGAGAGGTTTTACTAAAACATAAGAAAGAACAACAAGAATTATTTAAGAAATCAAGAGCAATAAAAGATAGACATAGAAAGTGGTCAGAAGATGAGTATATGTTTTTAGGAAGAAATTATCATCCGTATGTATCAGCAACTTTAACTCATGGTATAGCAAAATTCTGTGATAAATATAATTTACAGAGAATAACACCATACGGGCTAAGACATAGCTTTGCAACATATTGTTCTGAAAACGGTATGGAAGAAATAGTTTTAATGAAGCTCATGGGACATAATAATTTTCAAACCACGCAAAAATTTTATGTAAAAGTATCAACTAAGCGTAAGAGATTAGCAATGCAAGAGGCATATAAAGTAGTATTCTATGAGAGAAAAGCAAGTTAAAAAAAGAACTTATATAAGGAAAACTTATATAAGCTCTTTTGCTATAATTTTTCTATTCTAATTGCAAACACGATATAGAAAAATTATTCACCTATAATGGTGAGCCAGGAGGGGTTCGAACCCCCGACCCCAGGCTTAGAAGGCCTGTGCTCTATCCAACTGAGCTACTGACCCATGTTGGGTGTTTTCCCCATTTAATTTGGGGAAAATTGGGGAAATGTTATTTTTACATAGATACTTAAATATTTGCTATCCCCTACATATTCAAGCATTTAAGATTAGTTGAAAATCTATAGACCTATGTATTAGAAGGCCTGTGCTCTATCCAACTGAGCTACTGACCCATTTATTAAATGCAATAAATATAATAACACAAAAAATAAACAAAGTCAATAAAAATAAATAAAAAAATTACATATATTTTAAACCAAACATAATCAAACCAATTAATCCAAAAACAATAAAAATTAAATTAGAAAGAATATCAATAACACCATCTGATATTTTCGAACCAATAAACTTTCCAAAAAATATTGCAATAGAATCACTTACAACCATACCTAAAATTGCACCTAAAACTAAAGAAAGCTTAAAATTAGGATATTGTAAACCTAATCCTAAAGAAGCTAAAAATGTTTTATCACCAATTTCACCAACAATTATACTTAAAGCAACAATAAAAACATAATTTAAAGAAGAAGTCAAAATTTTATTCAATATTCCAGATTTACTATCTGTACTATCAGATTTATTATTTTTATTTTTAGACAAAAAACCAAATACACCAAAAAGTAAAAAAGTGATGTAAGTAACGATTTTTAAAGCTAAAAGAAAATATGTATTATTTAAATTACCAATTTTACTTCCAAATAAAATAGCTAAACCATGACTAAAAAAAGTTCCTAATGCAATACCAAGCAATATATTAAATGTTTTACTTTTATTAGAAAAAGACAATACCAAAATCTGAGTTTTATCACCTAATTCAGATAAGAAAACTAATATAAAAGCTATAAAAAAAGGATATATATTTTCCATAATTCCTCCATGATTATTTAATTTGCTTAATATTATGCAAAAAAATAAAGTGATATTACAAAAACTAATATTCCGTAATATTTGTAAATTTTTTGTGAATAGTATTTACAAAAAAAAATGTAAATGATATTCTTTTAGGTAGAATTATGATAAGGAGGGAACTTTTGTGATAGAAGTAAAAAATATGACTAAAAAATACGGAAAGTTTATAGCCGTAGATGATATTAGTTTTAAAATAGAGGAAGGAGAAATAGTTGGTTTACTTGGACCAAATGGAGCAGGAAAAAGTACGACTATGAACGTTATCACTGGTTTTATTGAACAAACAGAAGGGCAAGTAATAATAAATGGTTTTGATATGATAAAAAAACCTAAAAAAGCAAAAAAAGAAATAGGTTATATGCCAGAAGGAGTACCATTATACTACGATCTAACAGTAAAAGAATTTGTTACATACATGGCACAAATTAAAAAGGTAAATAGAAAAGAAATAAAAGAAAAAGTAGAAAAAGTTCTAAGGGAAACAGGACTTACAGATGTACAAAATAAACTTACAAAAAATTTATCTAGAGGGTATAAACAAAGAGTAAGTATGGCAGGAGCTTTAGTTAGCGAACCTAAGATACTAATTTTAGACGAGCCAACAGTTGGACTTGACCCAAAACAAATAACAGAAATTAGAAATTTAATAAAAGAACTTGGAAAAAATCATACAGTAATAATAAGTTCACATATATTATCAGAAATTAGTCAAATATGTAATAAAGTTATAATAATAAATAAAGGAAAAATCGTAGCAATAGATACTCCTCAAAACTTAGAAGAAAAAGTTACAAATGATAATTCAATATATATTACAGTAGAAGATCCAGAAAATAAAATGGAAAAAATTCAAGAAAAATTAGAAGGCGTGAAAGAAATCAAATTAATTGCAGAAAATGAAGATAAAACAAAACAATATATGATTAAAAGCGAAGAAGATAAAGATTTAAGAAAAACAATATTTGAAGTATTTGCTAAAGAAGAAATTACAATATTTGAAATGAAAAAAGCAGACAGTACTTTAGAAGATGCATTTATGAAACTTATAGAAGAAGGAGGAGAAAAATAATGTGGGCAGTAGTAAAAAAAGAATTTAAAAGTTATTTTTTATCACCAATAGGATATGTTTTTATAGGATTATTTTTAATAATGTTTAGCATATTTTTCTATACAGATGTATTTTATTATGGTTCTGTAAAATTTGAATATATATTTTATTCAGGAGCAACAATTTTAACATTTATAGTTCCAGTGCTTACAATGAGAACATTTGCAGAAGAAAGGAAATCAGGAACAGAACAATTACTAATGACATCGCCTCTAAGCATAACGGGAATAGTTTTTGCAAAATTTATAGCTGCAACTTTAATAGTTGTAATTACTGAAATTTGTACATTTATGTATTATGCAATTTTATGCCATTACGGAAAACCAGAAATAGAGACAGCTCTAGCAACACTATTAGGATTTTTACTACTTGCAATGTCATATATATCATTTGGTATGTTAGCATCAAGCATTACAGAAAATCAAATAATTGCAGGAGTAATAACAATAGGATTTTTTATAATAACTTGGTTTATGCCAAACTTCAACAGTGCACTTACAAATTTCTCATTAATAAACATATTTTCTAAATTTCCTAATGGGCAAATAGATATTGCAGATACAGTTACATTTATAACATTTACATTAATGTGTATATTGTTAACAATAATTGTAATGCAAAGAAGGAAGAGTGCAAAATAGTAAGGAGGATATAAAAATTGGAAAATAATAAAATGATAAAAGCTAAAAAACAAAAAGATAAAGATAAAAAGCCAAATAAATTTATAGAAATTATAAAGAAAAAATGGTTAATAAATGGAACTAAAACATGTGTATTAATTTTAATAATAATTGCAGCATTTATAGGAATAAATTATGGAATGCAAAAATTAGAATTAACACCAATAGATTTAACTAAAGAAAATCTATATACATTATCAAATGATAGTAAAGAAAAAGTAAAAAATATTGATAAAGATGTAAATATATATTTTGTAGGATATTCAAATGAAGATTCTGTAGTTGATTTAGCAAAACAATACAAAAAAGTAAATGAAAAAATAATAGCTGAGGCTATAGATATAAATGAAAGAGTTGATATCGCACAAAAATATGGAATAGAAAGTGATACAACAGGAATAATAGTAGAATGCGGAGAAAAAAGCAAAATACTTTCATCAAATGACTTGTATACATATGATAGTACAACATATGAAACAATAGATATAACAGAAGAAAAATTGACATACGCAATAGAAAGTGTCACAACAGATAAAGTACCAGTCGTATATACATTAGAAGGATATAGTGAATTTACATTAAGCAATAATATGAAATATTTATCTGTATATTTAGGAAATGAAATAATGGATATAAAAACATTAAATATACTAAGTACAGGTAAAGTACCAGATGACTGTGATACTTTAATGATAACAACTCCATCTAAAGACTTTGATGAAATAGCAACAAATGCAATAATAGAATATATAAACAAAGGCGGAAACATATTATGGCTTAATGGAGCATATGGTGTAGAACAAAACTTCCCAAATGTACAAAAAGTATTAGATGTATATGGAGTAAAAGCGTTTGAAGTTGGTATAATAATGGAAACTGACTCAAGCAAAATGATATTAAATTCACCAGAAATGATAATACCTAGCATTGGATATTCAGATATAACATCAAAAATATCTTCAGATTTAGGAATAATGTTAATTGACGCCACAAAAATAAATTTAAAAAGTGATGAAGAGTTAGAAAAATTAAAAGTAGAAAAAACAGATTTACTTACATCAAATGAAACAGCTTTCTTTAGAAAAAATGTTCAAATAACAAGTAATAGTAAAACAGATTCAGATGAAAGCGGTACTTTTACAATAGCTGCACAACTAGTAAAAACAATAAAAGAAGATGATGAAGAAACAGAAGAAAATACAGGAGTAAAATCTACACTAGTTATAATTGGAGAAAACTATTTTGTATCAGATTATCCAATTAGTAGCTCTACACAGACACCAGCAATTTCTGTATACAATAATAAAGACTTGGTAATAAATTCAATTGCATACTTAACAGACAGAGAAAATGATATTACATTGAGAAAAACAACAGGTACAGTTACATACACTGCAACTAATCAAGAAGATACTATAGTTAGATGTATAATTTTTGCTGTTCCAGTAGTAATAATAATAGCAGGAATAGTTATTTGGCAAATAAGAAGAAGGAAAAAATAGATATATAGAATAAAAACAAGAAACCTCCATAAAATAAAATGGGGGTTTTTACATGAAAAATATTCTAAAAATGGTATTTGTAATAATAGGAGCTTTAATAGGAGCAGGTTTTGCATCAGGGCAAGAAATGTATACATTTTTTTATTCATATGGAATAAAAGGATTATATGGAATAATAATATGTAGCTTACTATTAGGCATCATAATATATAAAGTTTTTAATATTATAAATAAAAATAAAATTGATACATATCATGATTTATTAGAGATATTTACAAAAAATAAAAAACCAAACCGCCAATATTTTAATTTTGCATTTATAACAAGTACGGTAATAAATATATTTTTATGCATTACATTTTTTATTATGATAGCAGGATTTGGAGCATATTTCGAGCAAGAACTAAAAATAAATAGTATAATAGGATGTGGTATTCTTGCATTACTATGCTTTATAATATTTATGACAAATGTAGAAGGTGTAATTAAAGTAAATGAATTATTAATACCAATTTTAATCTTATTTATAGTAATTATTGGAGTTGTAAATTTAAACTTTATTAATATTGAAAATAGCAAAGATTTAATAATTCAAACAAAATTTGATAGTTGGATATTAAGTAGCATAATTTATTGCAGTTATAATAGTATACTTTTAATTCCTGTACTTATTACATTAAAGAATTTAATAAAAAATAGTAAAGAAATAAAAATTGTTTCTGCATTAATAGGAATTATAGTTTTTGTGTTATGTTTAATAATTTATAGTTTACTAATAAATGTAGATATAGATATATCAACAATAGAAATGCCAGTAGTATATGTAATTACAAAATTTTATCCTATTTTCAGAAATATATATGGTTTTATAATACTAGCTTCAATATTTACAACTAGTATTTCAATTGGAATAAGTTTTTTACAAAATATAACTCAAAATAAAAAAAGTTATACACAAGTTGCTACAATTATGTGCATAACAAGTCTTGTAGTTTCAAAAATAGGATTTTCTAATTTAGTAAAATTACTTTATCCAATTTTTGGATATTTAGGATTAATACAAATTGCCTTAATTTTAAAACAAAGATGATTATTTATATTTAAAACAATTATTTTTAAATTTATATTGCAACAAATAAAACTGTTTGATAGAATATAGTCAAAAGAAAAAAGGAGCAAAATAGATGAAAGATTTTTGGATAAGTAAGCCAGAAAATCAAAAAAAGATAAATAAAAAAAAGACAGCAATTGCTATAATAACCATAATTATTTTAGTATTTGTTATCGTTGTAGTATCAATCTATATATCAAATAGAGAAGCAAGAAAATGGATAGATAAAAATATACTAAAAAAATCAATAGAACAAGATAATGTTACAACAATATATTTAAATAATGAAGATGCTTCAAAAGTTTGTGCATACAGTAAATATATTGCAGTATTAAATGAAATGAAACTGCAATTATATGATAACTCAGGTAAAGAAGAAAGTAGTATAGATATAGAAATAAATAATCCAATATTTAATTCAAATAATAAATATTTAGGAGTTGCTGAAAATAAAGGACAAAAAATATACCTAATTTCAGGAAAAGATATTGTATGGGAAAATCAAATAGAAGGAAATATTTCACAAATAGAAGTAAACAAAAATGGCTATATGGCAGTAGTAATAGCAGATACAAGTTATAAAACAGTTGTTAGCATATATGATGCAAGCGGAAAACAGTTATTTAATACATATTTATCATCAACAAGAGTAGCAGATGTCAGTATATCAAATGACAATAAATACCTAGCTATAGCAGAAATAGATACATCTGGAACAATAGTACAATCAAATGTGAAAATTTTATCCATAGAAAAAGGACAACAAGATGCAGAAAATTCAATTGCATATTCATATAAAGCAGATGCAAATAGATTATTATTAGATATAAAATATCAAGATAAAAACCAAATAGCATGTATGTATGCTGATGGTATAGATATTTTAGAAAATGACATAAGTACAAAAGTAACTGACATATCAGATAAAAAAATAAGCTTCTTATCAATAGAATTAAATAATTATAGTGTTACAGTAGAAGAAACCTCATCAGGTTTATTTACAGCAGATTCTAATATAAGAATAAAAAATACAACAACACAAAAAGAAAATTTATATATAATAGATGCTGTTGCAAAAGAAATTTATACATACGGAAATATAATGGGGTTAAATTTAGGATCAGAAATACATTTTATAAACTCAGGAGGATGGCTAATAAAAGAATATATATCAACTCAAGAAATTACAAAAGTAGTAATGACAGATAATATTGTAGGAATCGTATATAGAGATAAAATAGAAATTATAAATTTATAGAGAGGAGAAAATAAAATGATATTAGATATTATAATCATAGCAATATTAATATTATGTGTATTTTTAGGATATAAGAAAGGATTAGTAAATGTAATATTTAGAATATTTGCATTTTTAGTTGCATTGATTGTAACAATGATTCTATATAGACCAATAACAAATTTAGTAATAAATAATACACAAATTGATGAAAAAATTGAAGCAATAATTATTGAAAATGGAACAAAAGAAACAGAAAACACAAATGAAGAAACAAATATGACTGAATATATACAAAAATATGTAGAGCAAACAGCAATAAATGCACAAAATGATATTGTAACATCTTCAGCAAAGACAGTTGCAGAAAATGTTGTTGGAATAGCAGTAATGATAGTTTTATTTATTGCTATAAGAATAGCTTTAATATTAGTAAGATTTATTACAGATGGTATTGCGCACTTACCAATAGTAAAACAATTTAACAAATTAGGTGGATCTATATATGGAGTTATAGAAGGATTAGCTATCATATATATTATGTTAGCAGTAATATTCTTTATAGTATCATTAAATGGAGGTACAAATTTAATTAATATGATTAATTCTTCAATAATAGCAAAAGTAATGTATTCAAATAATATAATTTTAAATATTCTATTTTAAAAAAGAACAGGAGAAAATATAGCAATGAAAGAAAAAAAAGTAAAAGAAGGAAAAAATAAATTAAGCATAGAAATAAAATTTGATATAATAGCTATAATTTCAATAATAATATTTTGTATTTCAATATCGCCGGTATCGTTACAAAATGATACATTTTATACAATAAAAATTGGTGAACATATTATACAAAATGGTATAGATATGAAAGACCCATTTTCATGGCATGAAAATTTGCCATACACATATCCTCATTGGTTATATGATGTGTGTACATATTTAATATATTCGTTATTTGAAATGACAGGTATATTTATTTGTACTTGCGGTTTAGCATGTATATTAGGAATAATTTTATATAAAGTAAATTCAAAATTAGCAAAAAATCAACTAGTTTCATTTTTAATAACTTTAGGAGCTATGTATCTAATTGCACCATATATAGCAGCAAGAGCACAACTTGTCACATTTATATTATTTGTCCTAACAATATATTTTATAGAAAAATTCTTAGAAACTAAAAATAAAAAATATGCAGTAGGTTTAATAATTATACCAATTTTAATTGCAAATTTGCACTGTGCAGTGTGGCCATTTTATTTTGTATTATATCTACCATATATAGGAGAATATATAATTTCAGTACTTGCAGATACAATTTTGTATAAAAAATTTAGTGTAAAAAATTTAAAAAGTAAGATAAACAAATTATCTAAAAAACAAGGTAATGAAAGCAAAATAGAAAAATTGCAAGAAAAATTACAAAATATAATGCAATTAATAGAAAAAAGAAAAGTTAAAAGAATACAAAATAAGAAAAACGTTTATAAAATAAATATGGAAAAAAATAATAATGTAAAAATGCTAATAGCTATAATGTTAATTTGCATATTGACAGGATTATTAACTCCACTAGGAACAACGCCATATACATATTTAATAAAAACAATGCAAGGAAATACAACACAAAATATTGGTGAACATTTGCCAATGACAATAATAAATCATACAGAAATTTTATGTACAATAGTAATATTTTTAAGCATACTTATATTTACAGACACAAAAATAAAATTAAGAGATTTATTTATGCTAACAGGACTAGCATATTTAATGTTATATTCAAGAAGACAACTTACAATGTTTGTATTGATGGGATCAATAATTTTAAATAGATTAGTAACTGATTTATTAGAAAAATATGATGAAGGTGGAATAAAAGAATTTACAGATTATGTAGTAACAAAAATTGGTATATTAATAACTATTGGAACTGTAATTGTAGTAAGTACGTACTTTATAAAACCCAAATTAGATAATAAATTTATTAATGATAGTTCATATCCAGTTGCTGCATGTGATTATATTTTAGAAAATTTAGATGTAAACAATATTAAATTATATAATGACTATAATTTTGGAAGTTATCTATTATATAGAGGAATACCTGTATTTATAGATTCAAGATGTGATTTGTATGCACCAGAATACAATACGCCAACTAACAATCCAGAAGATGGACAAGATATATTTATGGACTTTATAAATACTTCATCAATAAATACATATTATGAGGACACTTTTGAAAAATATGGAATGACACATATAATAACATACAAAAATTCAAAAATAAGCATGCTTATATCAAAAAGAGAAGATAATAAATATAAAAAGTTATATGAAGATGATAAATTCGTAATTTATGAAATTAATAAATAATGAAAGGACATTTTTAATTTGAAAGAATTTATAGTAAAACAGGAAGAAGCAAATAAAAGAATTGATGCATTTTTAGCTTTAAAAGAAAAAGAAATATCAAGAACAGCATTACAAAGATTAATTGAAGAAGAAAATGTATTAGTAAATAATAAAAAAGCAAAACCATCATATAAAGTTCAAATTGGAGATAAAATAACATTAGAAGAACAAAAACCCAAAAGTATTTCATTAAAAGCACAAGATATACCACTTGAAATAATATATGAAGACAATGATATAATAGTTGTAAACAAACCTAAAGGTCTAGTAGTACATCCTGCAAATGGAAATCCAGATGGAACACTAGTAAATGCAATAATGGCAATATGTAAAGATTCTTTATCAGGAATTGGAGGAGAAATACGACCTGGAATAGTACATAGATTAGATAAAGATACATCAGGAATATTGGTAATTGCAAAAAATGATAAGGCACATATAAATATGAGTAATCAAATAAAAAATAGGGAAGTAAAAAAGACATATATTGCACTAGTAAGAGGTGTTGTAAAAGAAAATGAAGCTACAATAAATATGCCTATAGGAAGAAGCACAAAAGATAGAAAAAAAATGGCTGTAACTAAAACAGGTAAAAATGCAATAACACATTTTAAAGTATTAAAAAGATATGATAAATATACACTTTTAGAAGTAAAAATAGAAACAGGAAGAACACATCAAATAAGAGTACATCTAGCAGAAATAGGATATCCAATTGTAGGAGATGAAGTATATTCTAACGGCAAAAATGAATTTGAAATAAAAGGGCAATCCTTACATGCAAAGTCTTTAGAATTTAAGCACCCAATAACAGGAAAACAAATGAATTTAGAAGCAGAATTGCCTGAATATTTTAAAAAGACAATTGAACTATTAAATACAAGAAATAGCCCAACTGTCTAAATCTATATAAAGCCTTTTATAAAATAAAAGGAATTAATATATAATATGTAAATTAGATAAAAAAGTACGTATAATTGACAAAAAATAATTACTTTGAGGAGTGAAAACAATAGATGGAAGAAAATATGCGTCTACAAAAATACCTTGCAAACTGTGGAGTTGCATCAAGAAGAAAATGTGAAGAATTAATAATGCAAGGCAAAATTAAAGTAAATGGAAAAATTAGCACGCAGTTAGGAACAAAAATAAATACAACAAAAGACATAATAGAATATAATGGAAAAATAATTAAACAAGAAGAAAATGAATATATATATATTTTGTTAAACAAACCAATAGGATATGTAACTACATCAAAAGATCAATTTAATAGAGATACTGTATTAGACTTAGTAAAAGTCAAACAAAGAATAGTGCCAGTAGGAAGATTAGATATGTATACATCAGGAGCAATTATACTTACAAATGATGGAGATTTTGTATATAAAGTTACACATCCAAAACATGAAATAGAAAAAACATATACAGTAACTTTAAGAGGTATTGTTAAAAATGAAGAAGTAGAAGCATTAAGAAAAGGTGTACAAATAGAAGATTATATAACAAGACCAGCAAAAGTTAAAATATTAAAAACAGATGAAGAAAAAAATATATCTAGACTAGAAATAACAATACATGAAGGTAAAAATAGGCAAATTAGAAAAATGTGTGAATCAATTGGAAGAAAAGTAATTGCACTTCATAGAAGTAAAATTGGAACCATCGATGTAAAAGATTTAAAAATAGGTAAATGGAGATATTTAAGTAAAGATGAGATAAAAATTTTTAATTAGAATTGATAAATAAAAAATTTGTGATATAATAAAGAAGAATTAACTTAAGAAAAAGGAGAAACTAATGAATTCACTAAAGAATATTTACGAAGGACAAAAGGTCTCTGGAATAGTAAAGAATATAAAGCCTTATGGAGCATTTATAAAAATAGAAAACGGACCAGTAGGACTAGCATATATAGAAGATTTATCAGTTGCAAGAATAAAATCTCCATATGAAAGATTTGAAATTGGACAAAAAGTTGATGTTATTGTAAAATCTATAAATAAAGATAAAATATTTCTTTCATATAAAGAAACATTAGGAACATGGGAAGAAAATGTAAAAAAATTCTCAGAAGGAATGAAAGTAAAAGGAATAGTTAGAGAAACAGAGAAAAATAAAAATGGAGTATTTATAGAATTAACTCCTAATTTAGTAGGAATGATAGAATATAAAGAAGGCCTAAATTATGGAGAAACAGTTGATGTATGCATAAAAAAAATAGTACCTGATAAAAAGAAAATAAAGCTTACAATAATTTAGATAATTAATTTTTATCTATATAATAAAAAGGAGGAAAAAAATGGTTGAAGATAATGAAATAAAAGCACAGGTATCACCATTTGCAATAAGAGAAGGAGAAATAAAAACATTTGATGGAAAAGATGGATATGTTTCAATGAATCAAATAGTTCATAAAATTAATATAGGACATATAACAGATATTCATTTTGCAATATTAGAACTAGTAAATGAATTTGAATTTATTACATCAAGACAATTATTTCAAATGTTACAAATAAAAGGGATTGATCCAAAATCACAAGATAAACTAAATAATAAATTAGAACAACTTGTTAAATGTAAAATTTTAACAAGATATTACTTCACATCTGATGAAGGAAAAGGAATATATAGAATATATTGCTTAGAAAAAATGGGAAAATATCTATTAACATCTAAAGAAATAGAATGTAAATGGCAACCATCAGATAACACAAAACCAGTATCAATGATAAAGAAAAGATTAGCTGGAAACCAAACAATAATTGCATATTTAAGAAAAGTAAAAGCATTTGATAGCTATACAGTAAAACCTGCCATAACAGCAAAAGTTGCTGGAAAAATATTTAAAGCAACTGGTGGAGCTGTTAAGCTTACAAAAAATAGCAAATCTATACAATTTGTATTTGAAATAATAAGAAGAGAAGATGAATGGGAAAAGAAATTAGTTGATAAAATGAGGTTATACAAAGATTTCTACGAAAACTTCCAATTAGGAGATTCAGGATTTAGTACTATGCCACAACTAATATTAATATGCGAAGATGATAAGCATATGGCAGAAACATTTAAAGAAATTGTAAAAAATAATGTAGAAATACCACAAATAAAATTATACCTTTCAACAGATTTAAAACAAAATAATGAAACACTAGAAAATACTTTAATAGAATTTAAATTAGTAGATGGAAAATATAAAGTAGAAAATGTAGAGTTAAAATTATTAGGAATGTAATAAATAAAGAAATTTTAGGAAAGCCCTAAAATTTCTTTTGCTTTATTTATATCTTTATCAGTTGCATCAGGAATGCCTTCAAGTTCATACTTTAAACCTAAATTATCCCATTTATATTTTCCCATACTATGATAAGGCAATAATTCTACTCTTTCTACAGTTTTTAAAGAATCAATAAAATCTTTTAATTTCAATAAATCTTGCTTATCATTAGTTATCCCAGGTATTATAACTTGTCTAATCCATATAGGAATATTATTTTCACTTAAATATCTTGCAAATTCTAATTCCATTTCATTAGAAAAACCAACTAAATCTTTGCATTTTTTACTATCAATATGTTTAATATCCAATAAAACTAAATCAGTTAAAGAAAGCAAATGCTTAATATCTGAAGTTAATTTAACCATTCCAGAAGTATCAATACAAGTATGAATGCCTTTATTTTTTAATTTAGTAAATAATTCAATAAGGAAATATACCTGTAATAAAGGTTCCCCACCAGTAACAGTAACTCCACCATTAGGATAGATATAATTTTTATAATTCATTATTTTATTAAAAATAGCATCTAATGATTTATATTCTCCACCATTAATATCCCAAGTATCACGATTATGGCAGTATTTGCATTTTAAAGAACAACCCTGAAGAAAAATAACAAACCTAATACCAGGACCATCAACAGTTCCAAACGATTCTATTGAATGCACTTTAGCATAATATTTTAAATCTAATTCTTCTTTTTTCATTTAATTCTCCTTGGACAAGTGGGACGGGTCAAAAGTGTCTCATATTTTTTCATGTATTGTTCTATTTATTACATCTAATTGTTGCTCTCTTGTTAGTTTTGTAAAATTAACTGCATAACCTGATACACGTATAGTTAATTGTGGATATTTTTCAGGATGTTCCATTGCGTCTTCAAGCAAGCTTCTATCAAACACATTAACATTAATATGGTGTCCTGTTTGTGAGAAGTATCCATCTAACATGCTAACCAAGTTATTTATTCTTTCTTCATCTGTTTTACCAAGTGTTCCAGGTGTTATTGAAAAAGTATATGAAATTCCATCTTCTGCTGAGTCAAATGGTAATTTTGCAACCGAGTTCATAACAGCTAATGCTCCATTTTTATCTCTTCCATGTAATGGATTTGCACCAGGGCCAAATGGTGCTCCAGCTTTTCTTCCATCTGGTGTGTTCCCTGTTGCTTTACCATATACAACATTTGATGTTATTGTTAAAATTGATAATGTATGTTTTGAATTTCTATAAGTATGATGTCTTCTTAATTTATTCATAAATGTTTTTACAACATAAACAGCTATTTGATCTACTCTATCATCATCATTTCCAAATTTCGGAAAATCTCCTTCTATTTCATAGTCAACAGCTAATCCAGTTTCATCTCTAATAACCTTAACTTTAGCAAACTTGATGGCAGATAAAGAATCTGCTACAACTGAAAGTCCAGCAATTCCACATGCCATAGTTCTAATTATTTCTCTATCATGTAATGCCATTTCAATTGCTTCATAAGAATATTTATCATGCATATAGTGAATTGCATTTAATGCTTTAATATATATTTTAGAGACATAATCCATCATTTGTTCAAATTTCTCCATTACCTCGTCGTAATCTAAATATTCTGAAGTAATTGGAGAATATTTAGGAGTTATTTGTTTTCCAGATATTTCATCTCTACCACCATTAATTGCGTATAACAAAGTTTTTGCAAGATTTGCTCTAGCACCGAAAAATTGCATTTGCTTACCTATTTTCATAGGAGAAACACAACAAGCAATTCCATAATCATCACCTAATGTAATTCTCATTAAATCATCATTTTCATATTGTATAGAGGATGTCTTTATAGATAAATCAGTAACAAATCTTTTAAATCCATTTGGTAATTTAGTAGACCAAAGAACTGTTAAATTAGGCTCTGGTGCAGGACCCAAATTTACTAATGTGTGTAACATTCTAAAAGAATTTTTAGTAACTAAAGTTCTACCATCTATTCCCATACCACCAATACTTTCAGTTACCCAAACTGGATCACCACTAAATAACTCATTATATTCAGGGGTTCTTAAAAATCTGACTAATCTTAGTTTCATTACAAAATGATCCATAATTTCTTGGGCGTTTTCCTCTGTTAAAGTTCCATTTTTTAAATCTCTTTCAAAATATATATCTAAAAAAGTAGAGGTTCTACCTAAGCTCATTGCAGCACCATTTTGATCTTTAATAGCTCCCAAATATCCAAAATATAGCCATTGAACAGCTTCTTTTCCGTTTTTGGCAGGTCTTGAAATATCAAAACCATATTTAGAAGCCATAACTTTAAGTTCATTAAGAGCAGAAATTTGTTCACTAATTTCTTCTCTACTTCGTATTATTTCTTCAGTTAATTCATCTACATTTAAGACATCTAATTCTTTTTTCTTTTCCTCTATTAAAACATCTATGCCATATAATGCGATACGTCTATAATCACCTATAATTCTTCCACGACCATAACCATCAGGAAGACCTGTTATTAAATGTGAACTTCTAGCAGCTCTAATATCAGGAGTATACACTGAAAATACACCATCATTATGAGTTTTTCTATATTTATGAAAAATTTCATCGATATCTGGATCTACCTGTCTCCCGTATGCTTCACAAGATTTTTCTACAATTCTGATACCACCAAAAGGCATAATAGCTCTTTTTAGTGGACTATCAGTTTGAAGACCCACTATCTCTTCTAAATTTTTATCAATATATCCAGCATCATGACTAGAAACTGTAGATACAGTTTTTGTATCTATATCTAAAACTCCACCAACCGACTCTTTTTCTTTTTTATATAA
Organism: uncultured Clostridia bacterium; assembly: GCA_947581825.1. Classification (GTDB taxonomy): domain Bacteria; phylum Bacillota; class Clostridia; order TANB77; family CAG-508; genus CANPVP01. The sequence goes on from CANPVP010000011.1 coordinate 51,593, forward strand.
TTCCAAAACTTGATTCCATAATTTTTGAGTTTTTTCAGTAGGTTTAGTTAAAAAGCTAGAATCTCCTTCATATGGAGTATAATTTCTTTGAATAAAATCTCTTACATTAATTTCAGATTTCCAATCACCATTTGAAAACCCTTCCCATTCTTTAAAATCCATAATTTACCTCCTAACAATATTATGTACTTTTTTTCCAAAAAATATAATAACATATATATTTTTTATTATCAAGAAAAAAATAAATTATATAAGATTATCGTTTGTAACATAAATGATACAAATATTTAAAAAAAGAAAGGAAAATTGTAAAAGGCTGAATTTCCGTAGAAATGAACAAATAAAAAAATGTAATATTTAGCAAAATGGAAAAAACAACATATTGATTTTAATACAATAAAAAGATAGTATAAAATAAGAGATAAAAAAGAAAAAAGGAGAAAAACATGAAAAACAAAATTAATGTTGTAAAGAAAAAAGGTAGTTCAAAAAAGGAAGGAATAACGCTAATATCATTAGTAGTAACAATACTAGTGCTATTAATATTGGCAGGAATAACACTAGCAACACTAACAGATGGAGATGGAATATTAACAAATACAGAAAGTGCAACAAAAGAATATAAAAAAGCAGAATATCAAGATGCAATAGATTCAGCAGTAGCAAAAACACATTTAGAAGAAGGAAAAGAACAATGGACAGCAGATGCTATATTAGATAGAGTAGAAGAACTGTTAAAAGAAAATGAAATGTTTAATGATTCAATAGAACCATGGGAAAGATACACTGACGAAAATGGAGTATTAACACTAATAGTACCAACAAATGAAGGAAATTTTGAAGTAAAATCCGATGGAGCAAAATATTGGGGAACAAATGAAGAAATAAATACATTACCAGAATTAGAACAAGAAGATATACAATTTACGTATGATAAAAGTTGGAAAAATACAGACAAAAATGGACCAGTAAAAGTAACAATAAGTAAAGAAAAATCAACAAAAGAAGAATATAAAGAAAGTACAATATACTATTCAACAGATAAAATACATTGGACAGCATACACAGGACCAGTACAAATAAAAGATAATAACACAACAATATATGTAGAACTAAGAAAAGGAACAGAATTAACAAACAACTATGTAGAAGAGACAATAACAAATATAGACAGACTAAACCCAAAAACATTTACAATATCAAACCAAAAAGTAGAAACAGATAGTATAACAGTAGGAGCAACAGTAGAAGATGCAGAAGCAACAGATAAAGATGGACAAAGTGGAATAGAAGAACATTGGTTTAGTAAAGATGGAGGAACGAACTGGGAAACAAATACAAACAAAAAACAAGAAAATTATACATTTAAAGGATTAGAACAAAATAAAGAATACACAATAAAAATGAAAGTAAAGGACCAAGCAGGAAATGAGACAATAGCAGAAACAAAAATAACAACAAAAAAAGTACCAGGACTAGATGAAAACGGAGATGGAATAGAAAAAGCAAAAGTAACATTCACAGACACACCAAATACATGGACAAATGAAAATGTAAAAGTAGGAATAACAACAACAGAAACAAAATACAAACTACAATATAATAAAGTAGATGCAAAAAATAACAACGAGTGGAAAGACTATAGTGAAGCAGTAACAATGGAAAACAATGGAACAATATATGCAAGACTAATAGATGACTCAAACAACATAGGACAATATGCAGTACACACAATAAAAAATATAGATAAAGATATACCAGTAATATCAGAAGCAACACAAGCAAATACAGCATGGACAAAAAATAACAAAACAATAACAGTTAAAGCAAAAGACCAAGGAGGAAGTGGAATCAATGCATATACAGTAACAACATCAAATAAAAAACCTAGCAATGATTCAAAAGATTGGGTAACAAGTACAGCAGAAACATGGACAAGTACAGCAACATATGGAAATGGAACATATTATGCATGGGTAAAAGACGAAGCAGGAAATATATCAGCATCAAAAGAAGTAAAAGTAACAAATATAGAAACGAATGTACCAACAGTAAAAGTAAGTTCAAACACAACAGTAGGAAAATCACAAACAGCAACAATAACAATAGGAGATGCAGATTCAGGATTAGTAGCAGGAACATATACAATAAAATATCAATGGACAACATCAACAAGTGCACCAACATGGTCTAATGTTAAAGATACAAAAACAATAACAGTAGCATCAGGAGCAAAAACAGGTACAGTACAAGTAAGTAAAAGTGATGGAACAAACACAT
>CANPVP010000012.1 GCA_947581825.1 uncultured Clostridia bacterium
TTTATTTCTTATTCTTTTTTTCTAATTTTACTCTACTAAATAAAATTTGTATATAAATAATTTGCAAATTACTATTTTGTAATATTTTTTCTAATTAAATTATAACCTATCTATTTATAATTTTCAACAAATTCTTTATAAACCCTTGTTTTCATAATAGTTTTTATTTATTTTCCTTTAATCTTCCAAACCCATAGAAATGTTCACCATTCCACCAGCCATTATTATATTTTCTAATCTTTACACCTTCTGGATTACCACCAGTATCAATTACCCATTCGGAAGTATCTCCATTTATCGTAAACTCACCCATATAAATTCCTATATGAGAAATTCCTCCAGGAGTACCAGTATCGTATGTATCTTTTAGGAATATTAAGTCGCCTGCTTGTCTATCATTTACATTAACTGGGTTACAATAATCTTTATAAATTCCACTTGCAGTAGTATTTGGTATTGTTGCAACTCCTGTGTGAGCCAAGCAATGTATTACCCAAGAAGAACAATCATAGTAATCCATACAAGTATCGTGAGATAAATTGCTATGATCCATTAAGTACCTTTTACCAACATTTTTTAGAAATTCATCATAAATTGCTTGTAATTGTTCATCTCCAATACTTACAAAAGCATAGGCATATTTATCTCTAAAATCTGAGCTAAATAAGTCAAAAAATGAATTTGATTTATATAGTAATGTTATTTGTTCAACTTCATCTTGTGTAAATGATTTTTGATTCCAGTCAACTTGTAGTTTTTTAGCAGATTTATAGGCATTTATTTTATCAAAATTGTTATTACACCAAGATAAGAAATCATTAAGCGAAGGATTTGTAACTACTTTTTTGGTATCTGTAACCGTTTGATAAATTTTGTTTCCATTATTATCAGTTCCTATCTCTTTTTGGTAAGTATATGTTACATCTTCCACTTTTTCATATAATCCTGCATCCTTAAATTCTTGAAGTATTCTTAATTCAGCAATATCAAATGTTAAATCTCCATTTAACATTTGTAGAATAGAAAGTGGTGCTCTCCAATTAATCATACCTCTGCCTTCAATAGCACCATCAACAACTTTTCCTTGATTATAAAATGCTACAGTTGGTTTATCATATTCTTCTTGTATTCCAATCATATATTGTTCATATTGTTTTTTAGTGTCATCTGACATACCCATACCAAAGAAACTGCAAAATGCAGCAATTACTACAATAATAATTATTACTGGTGCAATTTCTGGTAGCATAGACATTAGCATCTTCATAACATTTGCTATTAATTTAACCAATAATTGCATTATTTTTATCATAAGTTTTGTAGATTCTTTTGCAATTTTAGTGCCTGTTTTTACTGCTACTTTTGAGCCTTTTTTGACCAGTATATTGGTAGCCTTTTTAGTAACCTTTTTATTAACTTTACTTGCAACTTTCTTAATTGGCTTAGTCATTATTCTACTTGAAGATTTTTGAAATGTTTGTACTCCATTTTCATTCATTCCAGCAGATATTGTTTTTCCAGTTTTTATAATTCTATTAGCGGAATTATTAATAAACTTAGCACCTTTGATAACTGATGCTATTCTTTTTGGAGTATTATTAGTTTTATTACTAGCAATATCAGAAATAAATTCTTCGGTTTCATCTGTTTCTTCAAAATCACCTTCAACATCTAAAACATTATTAGATTGTGTTTTTAATCTACCAACCTTTTTTACACCAATCTTATTAGAATTTATAGTTTGTAATTCATCATAATCATCAACTTTTGTTTCTAATTTAGTATATTTTGGAACTTCGATATTTTCTTCATTTTCTAATGAATTATCCACATTTGTTTCTAATCTTGTGGAAAATTCCTCGCTATTTGCAATTTTATTTAGTTCATTTGCATACCATTTATTTATTTCATTAACAGTATCAAGAGCAACATTTGTACCTTTATGAGCAGTATCAGTAATTCTGCTTAATGAAGTTGCAACATCTTTATTTACATTGTTTTCGTTTGCCATTAAGCAGCCCTCTCTATTTGCATATTGGATGTTTGATTCAATTTATATATATAAGAATCTTTTGAAACTTGATTTCTAAATGCAACTTTATCTTCGCCATACACTATTAATCCTTGACCTGCTGGAGAATCAATAAAATACTGAGCCTCCTCATCACTAATATCAAATATTTTTGATATTACTGGTATATCAAGAGGTTTTTGCTTTAATAATAATGCAAATTCTGAATTAGATAAAATTTTGCATCCTTGCTCATTTTTTATAATATCTGCAATATTTTGAGTAATAATAGTTGGTATTGCATTTTCTTTTCTTCCAGTCTTATATATTTTTGCAATATAGTCGGCAGAATATTGGTTAGCAAGTAAAATGTGGAATTCATCAATAAATATCCAAGTGTGTTTTCCAAGTGTTTTATTTCGTTTTAATCTATTCATAATATGTTCAAGAATAACTAAATATCCTGTTGTTTGAATTGATGTAGGTAGTTCTGATATATCAAATGAAATAAATTTATTTTTTATTTTTACATTAGTTTTCTTTGAGAAAATATCCATACCACCTACTGCATATCTTTCAATTACTAATGCTAAATTTTTTGCCTCTCTTTCAGGTTGCTTTAGTAATTCATTATAAAACCTTATGAAATTTGGCTCATATTTTTCACTAAAATTATGTATTTGATATTCTTCATACATATTTTTAGTACATCTATCAACTAAAGTTTTTTGCTCTCCTGTTAAACCACTTCCACCAACTATGGATTCAATAAAGGCAAGGGAAAATTCAATTTTACTATTTAAAGCATCTTCATCATTAGCATATTGAAGCGAACTGTCAAATGGGTTTATATAAGTGTTTGATGACGTACTAATATTTAATGTTTGTCCTTGAAATGCTTTTATTAATGGAACATACTCACCTTGAACATCTATAACAATTACTTCATCTTGTGGGTATCTCAGTAATACTTGCTCAATTATTACCTTAACAGAGAATGATTTACCAGCTCCACTTGTTGCAAGTACACATCCATTACCATTTAAAAGTTTCTTTCTATCTGCAAATACAGGATTTTTAGAAACAAGATTTACACCATAATATATTGAATTAGGGTGCATTAAATCTTTTGTATTAAATGGAACATTAGTTGCAGTAGATTCTGATGTTAAAGACCTTTGAATTTGTAATGAATTCCAACCAAAAGGCAAACAGTTTTGTACTCCTTCAAGCTGTTGCCAATCAAGATTATAAATACCAATTACACATTCATCACCAATACTTTTTATAGTTTTAGTGGCTTTTTCAAGTTCTTCCATTGAATTTGCTTGAATACAGATAAGCATATTATTTGTAAATAATTTCTGCTTTTTCTTTTGTAAAGCATCTCTTAAACCTTGTGCATCACGAATAGCATCTTCTAGTTTTTCATCTCTTACTGCCTCATAAGAATAGTTATTTTTATTGGCTTTCTTGATTTTTTCAAGTCTTTCTGTTTTCATTCCACTTATTTTTTTATTTACCATTTTAATTACTTTTGCAGGATTAGTTGGAGTTATATTTAAAGTAGTTATAATATTACAATCCTCAATAGTAGTTATTCTATTATAAAATCTAGGTGTAATGGAACGAGGCAATCTACTTACATATAAAACCCTTAAAAATTTCTTATTACCTATATTGATGTAGTTTTTTTCCTTAAATGATACATCATCCTTAGGAGCAAGGACATCATAAATAGATAAATTATTTTCTTTTGCATATTCTATAAAATTATTGATTCCTTTATCTTCTTTTAAATCAGTATTAAAGGTATTATAAAGTGTTGTTAATCTCTCCTCAACAGACACTTTCCTTATTTTAGATTTAAGTTCTTTGAATTTTTCTTCTGTTCTTAATTGATATTGCAAAAATATATCTTGTGCCTCTTTTAAGGTTTCTGCTTGTGTAGTTATTACTATTTGTCTTGTTTCACACAAGATTTCATCTCTATCTCCTAAACAATTCTCAATAAGTTCATTAAACTCTTTAGATATTTTTCTTTCATTTTCACTTAATCCATTTTCATTATAAATAAATTGTTGCTTATAATTTTCTGTTTTAACTGGTGTTCCTGAACATATTACTTGAATATGATCTTTATAATTAAACGAATGTAAATATTCCACCCATTTCAAAAATATATTTTCTTGTTCTTGATAATTTGCTTTAGAAAAAGAAATATCTTGATATTCAAAACAAATTGAGAAATGGTTTTCATCTAATTGGAATATTGAGTTATTTTCATTAAAATCCTTAAAAAAAACTCTCATAATTTGAGAGGTTGTTTTAGGTTTTGCTACTTTAGTAGATTTGTATTTTTTTGTTAATTTATTAATAAAAGTATCTTTTTTAGGTTTTGAGTTTTTTGATGTACCTTTTTTTGATTTAAACAATATCACTCCTCCTTGTTTAGAAGGTCTGGAATAAAATACCATTTGCCTTCTATTAGATTTTTAAACATATTTGTATATGTTTCTTGTCCTTCTTGTGGTTGAACTTTTAATTTTCTTTTATAGACTGTAAATAAATCAATTCTTGTATCTAAAAGTGGATGCTTGTTATTGAAAACTCGCATCCATTTTGCATTATAACAATCTAAATAATAGTTTAAAAAAGCTCTTTCCCATTCAGTTAAATTCATATTTTCTTACCTTTCTAATAACTTTAATAATAGTTCTTGTTCTTCTTTAGATAATTTAGAAAGTTTTTCAGTTAATTCATTCTTTTCATTATCTTTAGTTTCTGTTACTTCTTTATTTTCTGTTATTGTTTCAGTTACTTTATACTTTTTTCTAGCCTTTTCAAGTATTTTTTCTCGTTTTTGTTTTTCTCTCATTTCTTTAATTTCTAATTTATTTTTCTTTATTTCTTCCTTATTAATGTTGGTATTATTTTTACTTTTCTTTTGATGTAATTGCTCAAATTCACTATCAGTCATATAATGAATTGGTTTAGCAAACATAAAATAATGTCTAAACCAATATGGAAGTATTTTTTCTGCTGGTAATTCGTGAATTTGAACAAATCCTATAAATCCGAAAATACCAGCTATTGCAATTACAATATAACTTGTTATTTCACTACCAATTTTATCTTTTAAAATTAAGTATGTTGGAATTACCAAAGCAACAATTATAATAGCAAATACCCATTGTCTGAAATTAAAGAAATATATTTTTTCCTTATAATCCTTGATTTCATCAAAGACAGTTATTTCCAACTCATCCATATATTTTAATGACCTCCCGTTAATTTTTCTGCAAATTGACTTCCATATTGAATTACTGCTAAATACATTCCATTTAAGAAAAGCATAGCAACTATTGTAGATATAGCATTTGTAGAGCCTACTGTACTACTTAATCCAGACAATCCAATAGCATAAATATTTGTTGCTAAATATATAATTGCAGCCTCTAATCCTACACTTGCAGCAAACAAGAAATATTGAATTGCTTTTCCTCTGCCTTCATCATCAGCAGCCAAAGCGACTGGAATAGGAGCAAATGCAAAGCATAATATTAATTTTACTATCCTTAAAAATATTTGTGTAAGAATCTGAACAATAGTTGTCATGAAAGGGATAAATAATATTAGATATAATCCATAAGTCATAATTTTATCAACAAATCCATCTGGCACAGCGTTTATTAATGTATCAGCAATATTTATACTTGAATTATTATTTGAGAGAACACTTGTAATACTAACGAATATATCATTTACAATATTCATTAATGCTGTAAGAAAACTATATCCATTTTGTATAAAATATTTTAATAAGAAAAATGATACAAATGCCATAACAATTCTTTCCCAAGATATTCTCTCAACTTCCATTGATTTTTTTATAAGGTTAATCATAAAGAAAAGAATTAGTAAACTTAATGCAACTGGAATAATACAGTCGTTTACTGTTTTTCCAATACTCCAAATATTTATGTTTTGAACTTTTGAAAAATTGGTTAATTGTTGAACAGTACCAATTAAATTACCACTATCTAAATCAACACCAAATACAGTAAATTTAAAGCTATAAAGAAGTCTAATAATTCCATCCAATTATAAATATACCTCCTATAATCCGAATAAATTTTTAGATTGTGCAATAGCGACTAGCATAAAACCAGCCATTAAAGTCATTAAACCTCTTGATTTTCCCTCTGCATCTTCTCTTTGCCAACCAAGAGCAAACATTACACCTCCAACAAGGGCAATAACTCCACCAATTTTTGTTAGCCAATCACAAGCAAAATTAATAAATGAATCAATAGATCCAGTATTAGACTCTGCAAAAACTCTTGCTTGTGCCAATACCATTGCAGATGCAAAAGTACCTGTAAACACAGTCAATTTTTCTTTTATTTTTACTTTTTTATTTTTAATTTTTTCTATAAAATTTTTCATAATTTTAAATTCCTCCTTATATTTAAAAAGGAGCAAATCCCTTGTAGTATAAATAAGGGATAAACTCCTTTTTTCTTTTTTATGCAACCATTAAATCATCCATTTGGATTACTCCATTTTTCTTAATTTGTTTTAATTCATCCTTATCAACAGCCTCAATTTTAGGCTTTTTAACTGGCTTAGCAAAATATAACCCTGAATCACATAAAAGTCTATAATTTGCATCTTCATTATATTCAAGCTCCATTTTGTGGTCATAGCATTTTGAAGTATTGCCAGACCAAGGCTCATAAAGATTACTATAATTTGGATGTTCTTGTAAATTGTATAATTTTGAGTAAAAAGCTCCAACTGTAGATATGAATAATATACAATGACCTTTAGGCATTTTTGATAATTCATCTAGTGTTGCAAGTTCTCTACCAACAACATCCCAGTTAGTTGAAGAAGAACCTTGTCTTGAAAAAGTCCTTCCCACAGATTTTTTATACCAAGTTTTTTTACCAAGTAGGGCAACCATATACTCTAATGTTTCTTTTGAGTTACTTCCTAAAAATAGTGTAGTATCACAACAATCAAGCACAGATTCCCAACTATCTTTATACTTTTTCTTTAATTGGCTAAGTGATTGAAGCCCTATTGTTATACCAACATTTAAGCCCCTTAAATAAGCCAATTCTTCAACGAATCTAGGAATTTCTCCGTAGTTGTGCCCATTCATCCATGTATATTTCTAATGTTGTGGGCAAACTTCCACCACATCTTTTTGCATTTTCATCAATCATTGCAAAAACTTGTGTGTAAAATATACTTGCAAGAAAGTTAAAGGTAGAATCACTTGGTTTTGTTACAATAAAATAGGCTATTTTGCCATTTCCAATATTTTTTCCTGTAGTTTCATTTATTTCTTTTAGCAATGGTGAATTATCATCAATAGGCATACCGAATTCTGTCTAATTCCATATTGTCCGTATCTGTTAAATTTGCTACTTCTCTGATATTAAATGCTGCAAGCCTTGCAGTTGCAGTCATAATAATTGTACTCATCATTTTAGGAGCAGAGGCAGCAACTTTAAAATGTTTATATTGTTTAACACCAACTGCATCTGGCTCTTTCTTTTCCCAATCATTAAATAAATTATCTAATTCTGATACACCAGCAGCATTTGGATTACTTTGCCTAATTAAATTGAGTATTGTAGTAAAATTTTGATGCCTTTTATCATAATGTCGTAACACATAATAAAATAATGCTTGAAGATATATCATTTCAGCTTTTACCCAAAATGGATCTCCTGTTGTGCTATCAATTCCTTCAACTTTTGTATTTGCCATTAATGTATTAATTAAAGTCATTACATCATCTTCTTGTATTTGTGTATTTTCCTTTGTATTATTACCTTGATTATGAACTTCTTTTACATATAAAAAGGGATTATAATTATTTGAACAATCTTTTTCATCTAGGTTCAAAACTTTAATAGTATAACCTTTTTTCTTTAAGGAATATCCACAATCTCTAAGCAATTCAGCTTTAGGGTCTGTAACAATTATGCTACCAGTAGCATTTAGAATATTAGGCTTAAAATAGTATCTGGACTTTCCGAGTACCAGGACGACCAAGTAAAATGACATGCCTATTCATTTCACTTGTTTTCATATTCTTACTTACTAATTCAGTTTGGGTTAAAATCATATTATTTTCAAAATTTTTATCTCTTTTTTTGATAATATCTTTAGGATTTCTCCATTCTGCTGAACCATAAGTATTTTCTTGTATATTCTTTTTATTTTGCATTGCGTATGTTTCATAAATCATAAGCACAAAAAAAGCCACCCCTATAGAAGTTACAAGATTCTTACTTGTAAAAGCTATAGGAGTGTTTAATTTATACAATTCATTCAAAGCAGTTGTAAAATATTCAAACTGCCATACACCATTATTTGCATCAACTAGAGTAGTTACTCTAAGCATATAATAAAATATTATGATAACTATTATAAAAAGAAATAAATATGATGTTTTTTTGTACTTTTTTACGAGCATATACTACACATCACCTACCTCTTTTTCATCATCAAAATCAATTTCAATATTTTTATCTTCTGTAACTGTAGGAGTGCTTTCAACTTGTTTCTCCAATTCTTCAAATATATGCAATCTTTCAATATCTTCATTTACTACATTTCTTTTTTTTTCCTTTTCTGCAAGTTCTTTTATATCACTCTTAAAAACAGTCCAAAGGCACTCATTTTCTTGCCTTTTCATAATATAGTTTTTACCACTTAAACTTTCATAAGTCTGTCTTTCTTGCTCTCCAGTTTTAGTAGTAAATGTCATTAATTCATCTTGTGAATTAATATTCCATTGCATATTTTTATCATCATTTCCAAAAACTCTAATTTGACCTATATCACTAAATCCAAGTTCACTATATCGTTCTAAATTTTTATTTTCAAAATAAATATTAGCAATTTTTTCGTTATTTTCATTTGACACCCATTTCATTCCAAAAGGTATGTCAGCAACCTCTAAGTCATCCTTTATATTTATATAAGTTGCAAGAGGAATTTCATGAATGCAATAATCCTTTTTAAAATCTGATATTGCAACATTTCCAATATCGTGTATTTTATATTTATCAGATAAATCATGTAATTGTTGAGAGTTAAGATTCAAACCATCTTTTTTAATCTGTTCTATTGCCTCTTGTGTATCTTTATCAAATAATTCTCGTGAAATACCAGTTCTATATTCAATTATATCTGCAATTCTATCTGCCATATAAGATGTCTTTGATTTATTAAAATAAATATCATAATGATTATCTTTATGACTTATCATTTTTTCTTTTTGTTTTTCTTCATTTCTTTTTATAAATATATCTAATAGTTTTGAAAGTTTTGGATAATTAGCTTTTATATTGCTTAAAGTTTTTATTCTTCTGGAATACTTTGTAATCTTCTTTTGTTGATACATAGATTTCTTTTTACCAAATTCATCATCTTTTGTTGATAAAATTCGTTCAGATGCAACAACACGAATACCATCTTTTTGGCACTTTTGCATTATTCTTATAGTTTCATCATAAGAAAGATTTGTTATTTTCTCTAATTCTTTTGTAGGTCCATCTTTTTGAACGGCCTTAATTCCTTCTACAAAATAATGATAGCCAAAAATAGTAAGAGGTTTTAAAAGGTATTTAAAGGTATCTTTTAAGCCAGTTTTTGATGCTCTTGTGGCTCCCTCATATACTTGTGTTGCATCACTTTTATTAGTAGCTTGCACTTGGCATCACCTCTTTTTCCATTTGAATTTCATAAAATTTAAAATATTTATGGTAGAAATCTTCTAATGTAAGTCTTGAAAGCCATTTTTTGGTATGTTCATTATTATTTACTTTGTATTCACTCATATTAGCTTGATTAGTGTTTTTGTTTAAAATTTCTAATTGAGATTTTTCTCTTTTATATAGCTCTTTTGGAATAAATACTTGTAAATCATCTTCAACTGGGAGATATAAACCTTTGTGGGTTTCTTTTTCATTTCCTGTTAATTTTATAATAATACTCATTGGCTTTAGAATTGGCTTTTCTTGCTCCTTATTTTGTGTTATTTTTTCCATTTCTTTTGATTTTTCTTGTTGAGGTTGTTTTATATTATCTGTAGATAACGATAATATATTTTTGTTATTATTGAAAACTAATAAGGTTTTATATTTTCCGTTATTAACAAATTTATTACTCATAGAAGGTATCATACTTTCTGGATATGCTAAGCCATAACGAACTGCCTCCATAACATTATCATTTTTAAAACGATTAATTGCTTGTTCTTTTAGTGTTTCTACATAGGATTTTGGAAATAGATTTTCAAATTGGGTACAATTATTTGCAATAAACAATTCCTCATATTCATCTGGATTATTTTCAATAATATTTTTAATGCTAGAATCAAAACTTTGGTTATATTGTTCAATAACCATTTGTTTTTGCTCTAAAGTTAATTCTATATTTACAATATTTCCATTTGAGTCAAATGATTTAACATTATCTAATAACTTTTCTAAAATAATGTTTTTATCATTTTGAAAGTTTTTATAATCCTCTGACTGATATATATAATCCCTAATATAAGCTCCAATATTTATGGTTAATTCAACATCTTTTAAATATTTTTCATTGTCTAAAGATGTAAGCATAGTTTCAATATTTAATTTGCCTTGTTCTATATATTTTAATAGAGTTATATCTTCGTGTTTAACTGCATATTTTCTAATTATATCTATTATGTAGTGATAAAAAAATACATTCTTATATCTATCGACTCTGTTATAACTAACTTTTGCAGGATTAATAATTTTTTCTATTTCTTCACTATTATAATTTGTCTTATTCATAATCACTTCCTTGTAGTTCATTATATCTTTTGAGCTTTTTATAATACCATCTTCACACATTTTTTTATAAATACTGTAGATGTTTTCAACATTTAATTCATTATTATTTATATACTTTTCTTGCATTAAAAAAGTAAATGCAGATATTTTAGTTTGATATATTTTTTCCTTTGGAATATTTGCTACTTGTAAATCTCCAAAGTCTTTATAATTACCAAGTTTGTTAATATCTAATACATTTACTTTTAAATTTTCTTTTAGTAATTCTGGTATAGCTCTAATCATAGCATCTTTACCAGCACTATCATTGTCAAGTGAAAGTGTAATTTCACATTTTAATTTTTTAAGTAAATTTATGTGTTCCTTTGTTATTGCTGTTCCCATAGTTCCAACTACATTATCAAATCCCATTGCTTTACTACTTATTACGTCCATATAGCCTTCAACTATAATAATTTCATCATTTCTAGCGTAAGATTTTGCCTGGTGGTAGTTGAATAATAAATTGCTCTTATCAAACAATTTATTTGCTTTTGTATTCAAATATTTTGGGGTAATAGCATTTGATATTGTTCTTGCTCCAAAACCGACTGGATTTCCATTCTCATCAAAAATAGGGATAGTTATTCTATTACTAAATACATCAGAAACCCAATTATTATATTCTTTTGCAATTCCTAATTCTATCAAATCATTTACATTATATTTTTCAAGTAATTCATCAAAAAGTGTATTTTTATTTGGATCATAACCTATATGGAAATGTTTTACAGCCTCATCAGATAAATGCCTATTTTTCAAGTATTCTATGCTTTTAATACTTTCTGCATTATCTAATCGCAAATTTTTTTCAGTAATTGTAATTGCATCTTTTAAAATATTTGAATATTTTTGCCTTTCCTTTTGTTCCTCTGTTAATAATTCATTTCTCCTTTGTGGAATGGTTATATTTAATCCTTGTATATCAATAGCCTTTTGCATTGCATCTCGTAGCCCTATAGAATTATGATTTATTTCATTTTCATACTTTTGTATAAATGAAATTGCATTTCCACCAGCACCACAAGAAAAGCATTTTGCAATACCTTTATTTTGATTAATACTCATAGAAGGGTGTCTATCTGCATGAAAAGGACATGTACATTTATTTTTTATAATATTTAATCCATAGTGTTCTAAAATAGTTTGAATATTAGATTGATTAAGTATTTCTTCGTAAATATCACTCATAATCAACCTCCTCTATTTCAAAAAGTTGTTTTATATGATTTTCTAGTAAAGAATCATCTTTATTACTAATGAATAATAAAACTATTTCTCTAGTTTTAGGATTATAAATTGTAACTATTATATTTGTGTTTTTTCTTAAAATATCAACTATTTCGTATATTTCATTTACTGGATATTTTTTTCTTACCTTAAATGTAAGAGATTTTATTATATTGAGTGGTTTTACTACTTGTTTAGCAGTAGTAAATACTTCTCTTGTAAGCATTGTATTTTTTGTTATTTCTTCAAAATAAATATCATCTAATAATAAATAAAATGCTCCTGCTTTTGTGTTATCTAATAACAAAGCCCTTAAATCTTCAAAATTGTATATAATATTTAATTCTATAAGCATGCCTCCAATCTTAGAAAAAAGAGTGAGGATAACCTCACTCAAATACTAATTATTCTCTTTTTTCTTACTTTTTAATAAGATAATTCCTGTGCCAATTCCCACTAAAGATAATATCATCAAATTTATAATTAAGTTATAATTTGTTTCATTACCAGTCTGAATTTTAGGTAGTAATGAATTGTAATAAACAAAACTATATACAGAATCTTTTTCTTCTAATGATACACCATCGGCAAACACACCTTCATCATTTATTTCTATCTTAACAACTTGGTCTGATAATCTATATCCTAAAGGTGCTTTTATTTCTTTGATATAGTAAGTACCATATCTTAATTCATCAAATAATGCAGTACCTTCGTTTTCATTTGCACCAGCTTTTTTAATTAGTTTAGTACATTCTGCATCTTCAAAAATACCAAATTCAAATTTATTTGATTTTATGTGCTCTCCAGTTGCCTTATCTACTTTTTCAACTTGAACCGATTTTAGTATTGGCATATCTTTCATTTCGATATGTTGTGTTTCTTTATCAAATGAAACAGTAAATTCTATAGATTCAGCAACTTCATATCCGTATGGAGCAGTTTTTTCTGTTAATGTATATTTTTTACCTTCTTCTAAGTTATTAACATGATGAGGCTCTTTTGTAGAAGTCCACTCATCTATAACTTTTCCATCTTCATCTGTTACAACTAATTCAGCTCCTTCAACTTCATCTCCATTTGTTAAATCAGTTTTAGTAATTTCAACGATTTTATCAATCATTTCAATATGTTGTGTTTCTTTATCAGTAGTAACAGTAAATTCAATATCTGATGCTTTTACATATCCATTTGCAACTATTTCTTCGTGTAATGTATATGTTTCGTTTTCAACTAAATTATTGATTATATGAGGCTCTTTTGCAGATACCCATTCATCTATAACTTTTCCATCTTTTCCTTTAACTTGAATTGTAGCACCTTCAATTTCATTTCCTGCTATATTTACCTTTGACATCTCAACAACTTTATCAACCATTTCAACTTTGTGTATTTTATTATCGTTTTCTACAGTAAATTCAATATCAGTTGCTTTAACAAATCCTCTTGGAGAAATTTCCTCTCTTAATGTGTATTTGCTACCTGCAGTTAATCCTTCAACTTTATGTGTTTTGTTTGTAGAAACCCAAGTATCAATTACTTTACCATCTTTATCAAGAATTGTTAATTTTGCACCTTCTAATTCTTTATCTCCAGTAATATCCGTTTTTGAAAATTCAGTAATTGTAGTATCATTTATGATTTCTTTTTTTACAGTATAAACCTTTGTTGTATTATCTATCTTTTCAAATTTTACTTCGTATTTTTCATTATTTAATACTAATCCATCAATAGTTTTTATTTCTTGTAATTCATAAACTCCTATTGGTAGATTTTCTATTTTTAATGTTCCTTCTTTAGTTAGGTTGTATGTTCCAACTTCTTTTCCTTTTTCATAAATTGTTGAACCATCTGCTTTGTCGATTATATTTTCTTTTGCAGTTAATTTGAATTGAATTCCACTTAGATCAGATACATCAACTATAGAAATATCAACATCTTCTCTTAATGCTACAGATTTATCAACTGTTAAAGTTCCTGTAGGTTGTTCATTTTTTATAACAACTTCTTTTACAAAATCTCCAAATTTATCTGTATCATAATTTTTAATATTTTTAATTTCAAATGTTACTGGATTATCTAATTGAAGGAATCCATCTGGAATTTTAATTTCATTTATTTCATATTTTCCGACTGGCAATGTTAGAGGTGTAATTGTAGTTCCAGTTCCATCATTGTCAGAATTGTAACTATTATCTGGAATTACTTTGTTTTCAGCATTAGTTGTGAAAGATGTATATGTTGTACTACCAACTTTTTGTGTTATTGTATCTCCTTTGTTATATATTACTTTTCCAGTACCTCTATCAATAATATCACTTGCAGCTTTTATTTCAAATGTTGCACTTGATAAAGAAACGATTTTATTTGTTTTAGTATCCTTTTTTACAAGTTTTATATAACTTTCGTGTTGTTCATTATTAACCATTAAATGTATAACTTTTTGAGCAACTTCTTTTACTTCACTTTCATCTTTTTTCACAGAGAATGTAAAATCTACTGCTGTTTCAAAGTCTGTTGGTGTTTTTGTTTCTTTTACAATGTATTTACCAAAAGGAAGTTTATTTTGAGTATAAGCATTTCCTTCGTTATCTGTAGTTATACTTTCGTATGATGGAGCAATTTCTTGTGTCTCCTTTACTCTTTTTGCATCCACATTTATTTTGTTTCCATCTTCATCTAGTCCATTCCAAATTTCTGCATAAGTATAACCTTTAGCCAAAGCATTTTCTACATCTGAATTTAATTTAATTGTAAATTCAGCACCTTCAATTCCTTGTACTAATCCTGAGTTTACTTTTATTCCACTTTTAAATATATGTAATTGCATTTTCTTAACATTTTCATTACTTGTTATCTTATTTACAACTACATTAGTTTTTTGGTCTTTGTATAGTACACTTGCATCATATTCTTTTGTATCTAGTAAGTAACCTTTAGATGCAGTTTTTTCTTTTACAGAATATTTGCCTAAAGGAAGACCTGTTATATCTTCTGTTTCTCCTTTTGCGTTCATTGTTCTAGTAGCAACTAAATCACCATTTGAATAGTATTTTTTAGTTTTAGCTTTGTTGTAAATATCCTCTTTTGCATATACCTCATAAACAGCGCCTTCTAATTCGGCATCTCCTTGTGGAGTTGTTCCTGTTTCTGAATCCTTTTTTATTATTGTAATTGAACCTCTAGGCTCATCATCTGTTCTTTCATCATTTGCATAAACAATTTCTGTATATTGGTCTTTATAAGTTAATTCAAAAGTATAAACTTTTTCATCTAATAAATATCCTTCTGGAGCTTTTGTTTCTTGATAGTTATATTTTCCAAGTTTTAAACCATTAACTTCTATTTTTCCGTTTTTATCTGTCTTAAAAGTTTTGTCGTAATTATCATTCCAAATTCTATATTCAGCATTTTCAAGATTTGCACTTTTATCAGCGTTTTTCTTTATTAATTTAAAGTTTCCTGTAGGTTCATGATTTGTAATAGATTGTGTAGCAGTTTGATTTACATTAACTTCTACATTATAAGATTGAGTATCTAATAAATATCCATAAGGAGCAGTTTTTTCTTTTACAGTATAAGTTCCTTTTCTTAATTTTTCTAAAGTGATTTTTCCTCCTTTAACTGCAACATCTTGATTGAATCCATTTGGACCTGTAACATTGTAAATAGCTCCATCAACTAATTTTCCTGAGTCATTTAATTTTTTTAGTTCTAGTTTTCCAAATGAATTTATTTTTAATGAAAATGCTACTGGAACTGGATCGTTATAATGAAGTGAATATAATTGATTTTGAACATCATCTGCAAATTCAAAATATACAGATGTATCATTATTTTCTGTGCCTTCTTTAATAAAGTTCCATGCGATTGCAGTCGCATCAGATATTTTTATACTTTCTTTATCACAATTTTCACTTACTGTTATTTTTAATGTGTTTTCTCCTTTAGAATGTTGAAATCTAACTCCATCAACTGTCTTATCAATACTGTTATAACTTGCTAATATTCCTTTTGTATCAGTTGCTGTATATGTATCTCCAGCGGTTAATTCTATTGTTGTAGCATCAAATGATGGTCTTGATGACATTGTATTTATTTTACTA
The DNA here is from genome assembly GCA_947581825.1 of uncultured Clostridia bacterium. Classification (GTDB taxonomy): domain Bacteria; phylum Bacillota; class Clostridia; order TANB77; family CAG-508; genus CANPVP01. The sequence goes on from CANPVP010000012.1 coordinate 16,236, forward strand.
TCAATTTCTTGTTTGAATTGAACATATCTAGCTTGTCTTGAAGAATCAAGGAAATCACCAAATGCTTCACCCAAAGCCTCCCAAATATATTTTTGTGTTAATACGTATCTTTCTTTTTGAGTAGAATTCGTATCTGGTCCAACAACATAATCACCATATACTTGATACCAGCCATAATATGCTATCTTACAAGCTCTTTTTACTTTTTCTGATGTAGGGGTGTAATAATTTCCTGTTTCTTTAACTCCTGTCGCCATTTCAACACCATTCTGAGCACAAAATACTGTTTTTGATACACCAGTATTTACATTTGTTAATTTTCTAAGTAACATACCATATTGAGTATCTGAATTATCTTCTGTATAAATATAAGTTGCCCATTGAGCTGCAACATAAGTACCTCTACCTGATGCAGCAAATATTGGACTTGCTGTACTTAATAAAGTAAATATAATTAGCAGTATTGCAATTATTTTCTTATTAATATTAAATTTTTTTGTATTATTCAATTTTAAAATCTCCTTTTCATTTTATTTGAAAATAAAAAAGAACAAGTTAATCTTGCTCTAGTTAATCGAAAGTAACTCTCATTCCAATATAAATTCCCTCTCCATCTTGTAGTGGAGTACATTTACCTGCATAACCACTTGATTTTAAATAATTTTCTGCTGCTTGTGTTACATTATCCATAGTGTAACCTTCTGAGAATAAAAAGTCCTTATTAGCTGGCTTTTGCATTTTAGCAGTATCTTGTTTTTTTTCAGTTGTGTCTGTAGTATTGGTTGGAGTTTCTTCTACTTTTTTATTTTCCTGTTTTGTTTCTTGTTGTGGTTGTTCCACAGTTTTGTTTTCTTCTTGTGGTTTATCCACTTCTTTATTTTCATTATTTTTACTACTGTTTTCAGTAGTTTTAGGCTTTTCATCCGATATAGTATTCTTTTTATTTTCATTAGATTTATTTTGATTTGTTTCATTTGTTGTAGTAACATCATTAACATTTGTATTTTCTGGTTCTGTAGTATTATTAGTATTTTTCTTTATATAAGACATACCAATAATTAAGATAAATAAAACAATAAATATAACTACGAAAATTATTTTTTTCTTTTTTTCATCCTGCAAGTACATCTCAATCAATTTTTGGTCTTGTTCATTCATTTGTTTGTACCTCTGATGTTTTTTGATTTTTGGAATTTTTCTTATTTATTAATTTCTTTTCCAAATTTTCATATTGTTTTTTTAATGTTGTATAATACTTAATTTCTCTTTCTATATCGTTCAATTCTGCCTGCAACTCGGCTTGTTTTTTTTGCCTTAATTGTTTCTTTTGTTCTAAACTTCGTAAATTAGAATTGATTTGTTTTAACATATAACCTCCATAATAAAAAGCCAAGACATTTAATCTTGACCTTTTAATATATTATCTATAATAGAAATTTATAGTCCATTTTTCACAATACATACAAGTCCACACTTCATAACCAGAAGGACAGTTTTTATAGTATGTTGCATCATCTATTTGGTCTGTTTCCCATAAATTTCCCCAATAGCTTACTTTGCTATTGTAATATGTAATAGCCTCATCTTTTGTAGAAAACCATTGTCCTGAATTTCCAACATCCATACCATGATTATTATTGTTAGTACATTGTGTCGGAGTTTGAATTGTAGGTGTTTCATCTTTTTTTGTTTCAGTTGAACTTTCTTGTGTTTGTTTTTTACTTTGTGAAGGTGTAGTTTCTTTGGTTGATGTAACTACATTAGATGTTTCTGCATTATTTTTTTGATTGTTTGTAGTTGATGTTTTTATTTGAGTTTGTACTGATGTTGAAGTATCTTTTTGTTTAGGGGGAGCAGTAACTTCGGTAGATTTAGTAGGGGGAGAAGTAACAACTTCTTGACTTACTACAGGTTCCTCCGTTACTGCATTTATTTGATTTCCTTCAACATTATTAGTTGGATTATCTACAACTGCTATTTCAGTTGTAGTATCTTCTTTTTCATTTAACTCTATATCAGGTATATTATTTTGGTATTCTATATTGGTATGTTCTTGAATTTGAGAAATTGTTTTTTCTCTTTGTTTCAAATAATTAAGTCCAATTAAACTACTTAAAACTATTAAAACACTTATTATTAATATTAAAATTACTTTCTTTTTCACAAGACATCACCTCTTAATATAATAATAACGTGATTTAGCAGATTTGTCAGCACCTTTTCCACAATTTGTTTACTCAATGGGGATGAGGTATGCAATTATATAGTATCTCTGATCAGTTGGAGTTGTTTTTTGATTTATATAAGAGCAAGTTGATAATTTTACTATTTTATTTATTTCACCATTTATTTCAATAGTGTATTTACTTGCTTTTTTATAATAATTAACCAATTCATTAAAATCTAATGACTTAATATTTTTGCTTTCGGTATCAACACCAATAGAATATGCACTAAAAATTGTACCTTCATAATCACAAGTAGGAGTGTATATTTTTAATTTTAAATGAGAATAAAGAAAATCTTTATCCAAATATTTGGCTAAATTTGAAAACATACTTCCATTCTTCATATTGTGCCCATAAATAGTAGTTTGCAAATCAATAAATGGGGAAGTATCAGTTGTAAAAATTGAACCATTACTGTTATATTTTTTATCAAAGGAATGTTTTAAGTAATACAAATTATTGTCCTTTAATATTGGATAACTAATATTAGTATTTTCAATTTCTAACCAACCAATAATATCTTCATTTACAGATTTTAAATAATCCCAATCAATAGAAACTACCTGTGTTTCTGGATTAACTTCAATGGTATCCTCAATTAAGTTTTCAGTTGATTCATTATTTTCTTTAAGTTCTGAATAATCTTTTAAAAGAAAATACGAACATGAAAAAAAGACTATGAGAAAGATAAGAATTAGTATTATTACTAAAACTTTAATCCATTTCATAGTCAGATTCTTTTTCATTTTCCAGTTCTTCTTTTATTTCCATTTCATCATAAAATTCATCTTCCTCAAGCCAAATTGAAGTATTATCTTCTGAGGCATATCCATCTAAATATCTTTCGTAAGATGTTTCAGATTCTTCAATATGATAATCTTCTTTTTTATCATCCTCTACATCTTGTTTAGAATATGCAATTTTTCTTTGTAGATAGTTCATAGCCAATGTTCTATTTGAAAAGGTTTTAACCTCTACAATATCTTCGCCACCTTCAACAAAAACACTTTTGTAAATTACTCTGTAAAATTTCATAATTTAAAACTCCTCTCTTTGTAATTTTGCTATATTCATCAACTCCTTCCTTATGTAATATTAGTTATAAATTCACCTCCCTTACAAGCATGTTTTTTTGTATAGCAAGCAAAAAGATATACTGCAATATTTCAGCTTGTATATCTTTTTGCTCTTTTATGCTTATATTTAATTTGTTTTCTATAACAATAGGATTTTTCTTGTTAAAGTATTTTAAAACAATAAATGAATATTTTAAATTGTCTGTTTCCTTATACTCTGTTAATATTGTTTTTATCAAACTTTGCCATTTTCGTATTTTTAAAATTCTTTGTTCAAGACCAATATTTTTAATAGCCTGATCTTCCAAAGAACTACTTTTGTTTTTTATGTATTTCGTATAAGATTGGTCATATTCTTCTTCTGATTTATGTGATTGTATTGTATTTATTTTTGTTTCGATATAATTGAAATCATATAAATACCTTTCTATTTTCCTAAAAGCTGAATTAAACAATAATATTTTCTCCTTCGGATAATAGAATATTTTTTATTACATATCCTAGTAATTGTTCCAGACTTTTAAATATTTCTACATGTGAATTATTATCTCGTTCAAATACTAAAATGTAATTTTTTCCATCTCTAACAAAAGAACATTCAAAACCTCCATATACAAATTTACTTATTATTTCATAATCTTCTTTCTCTGTATATTCTTCATTGTCAGATATTAGTTCTATAAGCTCATCAGTATTTAAAGAAAATACATCATCAGTAGTAATATCTGAACCCTCTAATATATCAAAAATCCTATTTGTTATTAAATCAATTCTTAAATTTGTTGATTCATATATATTTTTTACAATATCAAATATAATTTCTTCATCTGAAATTACAATATCTAAATCCTTATGTTTATCAATCATGATTTCAATATTGTGTAAAATCAATAAATCCTCTAATTTATTTTTTTGCTCATCATTCATTTTATAATATTTTTTTAATAAATTTCTCATAATACCTCCAATTATTTTTAATTTGCATATAAACCTTCAAAAAAATCAGGGGGATATTCCCTCTGTTCATAAGTTAATTTTGTTTTAGTTTTATTTTGACTATTTTTAAATTTCTCATATCCTGCTTTTTCTTTTTCCATTTCGTGTAATCGGACAGTAACCCATCTTATTATTGCAGCATAATCATTATCATAAGTTGTTCCTTTGGCTTGTTTATAAATGCTTAATTGTTCTATTAATTGGTTAGCAGTAGCCTGTCCGTAAGAATTAACTAAATCTTGATATTCCTTTTCTGTCATTAAAACCTGTTTAGCATATTCTTTTCGTTCTTCAAGTGGAGGGGATTCGTGTGTGTGTTCTTCATTATTATTTTTTTTATTATTATTCTTATTATTATTTCCGTTCACAACATCTCCATCTTGCAATATATCAGATGAATTGCTAGTAATAGATGAGGTTTTCTCCTTGTCATTCATCTCGTGAACAACTGGAATTTTAGCTTTTTTCAAATATTCAACAACAACAGATTCATTAATCTTATAGTAAGTTTTACAAGGAATTCCCATTCTTTTAAGAGTTAAAATATCTTTTTGCTCTAAATTCTTAATTGCAATTCTTTGAAAATGAGCATTAATTCCTGTATTGCTTTCTATATTTTCTCTAGTTGAATAAAAGAATTCATTATTTACTAATTGATTGTTATTTTCCCAATATGTATATTCTGAACATAACTCTCCTAAAATAACAGCCTCATTCAGACCTAATGTTTTAATCAAATCCTTATTTACAATTATATATTTGCTACTAGATAGCAAACTTGATAAAATCATAAGATCACCTCATTTCATCTATATCATCATCATCATAATCATACATATATTCATTTTTTCTATCTGATTGTTTTCCTAATAAAATTATTGCATATAAAATAAGACTTATATTAGCACCTAATATAAGCCCGATAATCAATCCTAACCAAAACATTTTAATATAGTTCCTTTCTAAATTTATTTTTCAAATCCTTAAAATGCAGTAATCAGTAAGTAAATCAGCATTTTAAATATCTAAAATTTTTAATAATTTTTTATCAAAAAAGCCTGTTTTTTTGATTTTTTTATCGTTTTTATTCAATTCTTCTAAAAAATATCTAAAAAGTTTTTTTAATTTTTATTTTTTTAGCTTTGTTAATTTATCAATATCTTTTTAAAAAAAAGCCCTTGACAGCCCTAAATTAATGGGGTATAATAGTGTCAGTTAACAAGAGATGATGAACATTGGTGAAGTTAAGTAATTGACTTCTAAGCCTGGGGTCGGGGGTTCGAACCCCTCCTGGCTCACCAGTAAAATCAATGGTTTTAAGCCATTGATTTTTTGTTTGTATTTGAATATCTAAAAAATATTTTATGTTTTTATTTTTGCAATCGTTATGTTCCTTCTATATCAACTATTTTAAGAATTATGAAAATCTAAAAAATTTCAAAAAAATTTTTTACTAAATAAAAAGTGGTAACAATACCACTTTAATAATTTTCTTGAATTTTTTTGAAATCTCTTTAACTTTTCTTGAATTCTCTTTAACTTTCTTTGAATTATCTTTAATTCTTCTTCAATATTTAATTATTTCTTAGTATCCAAATTGATTTAGTATCACTTCCTATATTAATAATTTTTCCTTTTCGCCTTAAATATGTTAATAGATATGTTGTTCTTTTATTTTTATCACTTTCTGTATACGACATTGGTAATTTAGGATAGATAAGATTATTAATTTCTTGTCTACTTGCTTGTTTAAATTGCTTTAAATAATCAACAATATAATCTTTATAAAAAGTATTATCTAAACCTTTATTTTCCATATAATCTACTTTTTTATCAACAATTTGGGCTATATTTGATGAAATATAAATTCTGGGAAATCTTCCTTCAATAAGATTTTCCTTTTTTAAATAGTTGCTTTGCTCTTTTGTAATATTATATCCTTTTTGTACTCTATCTAAGTTTGTGTCAAGTAAAAGTAGGCAGTTTTTGACCTTCCACTTTCATTGACATTTACATAAAACAGTAGTATAATAAAAGGTGAGAAATGCTAATTAAGCATTACTTAAATAGGCGTACTTACAAAAAACTCAACAGCTTTAAGGAGGATATCTTCAATGAAGAAATTTTTTTATTTGTGCGTTACTTTTATCCTGCTCTTTACAGCAGTAGGAACTATGCCGTGTATTGCTGCAGACGAAACCACCTCACAGGAAACAGGACTCCGTTTCGATATGAATAATGACGGTATTCTGAATGTTTTCGACTTGGTATGTGCCAAGGACCAGAAAAACCTTGAGGCATCTTACTTCCTGCAGGATTATCTGCTCAACCGTGAAGTTCGTGACATGTATCCTTTGACAGTTGATTTGGATACGTTACCTGGTTCTTCTTTGAACCGTTCGTATTTGGAAGACTTGATGAACGAATCAACTGATATTTCTGTGGATTACACAGAAGTCAAGATGGATGGAACAACAGAAAATCAGATTACGGTAACTACCCCTAAGGGTACATATCTGATTAAAGGAACTCTTCCAAAAGTGGATGTTCCAGTTTTCGCAATTACAGATGATTACTATGTATGGCATGACACCGTTTCACAGTCTGGTGTCAAGTATCTTGTTGCGATTATCCAGCCAAATGTTGCCCAGTTCCAGTTGGTAGTGGTCAAAACTAACTCTAAGGTAGTAATTAGACAGAATAACCAGACAGACTAATTTTCGACAAAAATGTAAGACAAGTACGCCTAAAAAACGAGGGATTAAATTCCCTCGTTTTTTATATTAAGTGCATTTACTTTACTTTTATTACACATATTCTCTTGAAACCAAATAATTATTTTCATTTATTGTATTAATTTGTTCTGTTTATATACTTTGCTTTTTTATTCGCCCCTATTACACTTTTATACATATTTCGACTTGCATTCTAATTTTGTATGAAAATATTCAGAATAAATTTCTTTCATAACTTTATTTGGTATTCCTAACTTTGGATATAATACTTCTTCTCCTTGAATTGTTAAATATCCCAAATAAAATAACATAGAAACAAATTCTTTTTCTCCAACCCCTATTTCTGGATTAAATTTTTTTGTTATTTCTGTTGTAATTCCTTCCCCTGATATTACCTTTTCTAGAATATATCTTCTATTTTCTCCATCACATATGTCTAGCATTCTAGCTAATTTAGAATAATCACTTACTATGTTTACATCAACTAGACTCTCTGGTATTTCATCATTTTCTTTGTATTCATTTAGAAAATATAAGCACATATTTGAATTATATATTTTTTCTGTTGCTTTTGTTGAAAACATATATCCATCATAATTTTCTTTTAATATTGGAAGTAATTCTTCTATTTGTTTAGCATTTATGTCCAGTGAATCCATCATTTTTATTAATTCTTGTTTTGTAAATCCTAACATTTCATTTAATTTTACATTTTGAGTTTTATCTGAAATAATATTAAACCCTGAAGTCATACTGTCTAGTGTAATTGGTGCTACTCCTGTTATGAAAATTCTATCTACTACTGTTTCAGTTCCCTGTTTTAACACTTCATACCATTTTCTTACTTTTCCATTTTTTGATACCAATTCTTTGAATTTATTTGTATTAAACCCTAGCAGTTCATTTGCAAAGTGGTCGTATTCATCTATTATTACATATATTTTTTCTTCCAATTTTTGTAATCTAAAAGCTTGAAGTACACTATCTAACATTGCTTCTGCTGTCTGTTCTGGATTAACATAAAACTCAAGTCCATAATATCCAACAAATCCTTGAATTGAATTTTGTACCCTATCTCTGAACCCTCTTATTGTTGTTTCCTCTGTTTTTGTATCTATTCCTGAAAAATTGAATCTTAATATATGATAACGATTTTTTAATTTTGTTGGATTTTTTCCTATGTATGTTTCTCCATATAGTTTATCAAATTTATCTTTTTTCTTTATGTCATAATAATTTTCTAAAGTACTTGTAAATAAGGTTTTTCCAAATTTTCTTGGACGCAAGAACATTATTCTTTTTTCAGCTAAGCTTTCTAATTTTTCTATATACATTGTCTTGTCTACATAATAATACCCATCTTCAACTAATTCCTCATAATTGCTTATTCCATATGGAATTTTTTTCATCAATCTTTCCCTCTCTTTCTTTTGGTATTTTTTCATATTTATACTTTATAGGTATTATACCACTACACACTATTTACCAGCAACACAATTATGCTAACTTTTATTACACATTAAATTTCCACTCTCCGTTTTTCTTGCCATTTTCTCTGTTTATCAAACCCTTTTCTTGCATTTCTGCCATATATGTTTTTACAGTTCTTACAGATTTATTAATTTGTTTTGCAATTTCTTCTTCATTTGTTAATAGATTTACTTTTTATATAAGAAATTATTACTACTCCTAGAATACTTACTACAATTACTGCTAATAAACTATTTGATGTACCTGTTTGAGGTAATATTCCTTGTGGATATATAGTTGTATCTTTATTATTTTTATTTTGTTCACCTTTGTTTTGTTCATCATTATTTTTTCCATCATTTTCTTGCTTATCATTTCCTTGTCCATCATTTCCTTGTCCATCATTTCCTTGTCCATCATTTCCTTGTCCATTATTTTCTTGTCCATTATTTTCTTGTTCATTATTTTCTTGCTCATCATTTTCTTGTCCATCATTTTCTTGTCCATTATTTTCTTGCTCATCATCTTTTTGTCCATTATTTTCTTGTCCATTATTTTCTTGTTCATTATTTTCTTGCTCATCATTTTCTTGTCCATCATTTTCTTGTCCATTATTTTCTTGCTCATCATCTTTTTGTCCATCATCTTCTTCTGCTTTTACAACATTTATTTTTTGCTCCACTGTTTTAGTAATATCTCCCTCTGTATATGATATTATTATTTTTGAATCTGTTTCCAACAATTCTCCATTTGGTGAATATTCATAATTATCTATTTCCTCTGTTTTTCCATTATTATATGTAGCTGTTACTACCATTCCTTCTTTTTCAAATTTTTCTCCTTCTTTATAATTAGTTTTTGTTGGCTCTTTTGTTATACTTATTTCTGTTAATTCTTTTTTTGCAACTGTTATATTCTGTGTTACAGTTTTTGTAATTTCTCTTTTTGTAAAACTTATTGTTACATCTGCTTTTTCTAATGCCAAATTTTCTCCATCAATTACATCATAATTTGTTATTTCTTTTTTAGTACCATCTTCATATGTAGCTGTTACTACCATTCCTTCTCTTTCAAAATTTTGACCTTCTATATAACTTGTTTTTATTGGTTCTTGTGTAATACTTATTTCTTTTAGTGGATTTTCTTCTACTGTTATGTTTTGTGTTGCAGTTTTAGTAATTCCATCTTCTGTATAGCTTATAGTTACATTTGTTTTTTCTAATGATAAATTTTCTCCATCTACTACAGTATAATTTAGTATTTCTCTAGTGATTCCATCAGTATATGTTGCTTTTACTACCATTCCTGTGCTGTCAAAATTATTTTCTTCTTTGTATTTTATTTTTTCTGGTTCTTTTTCTATTGATATTTCTTTCAATTCATAATTTAATATTGGATATCCATCATTAGTACTATTATCATCATATGACCATACTTCAACATTATTGTTTAATAAATTTACAAAATCAGTCTCTTTCATTTCTTTCTCTGATTTTTTTATAGTTTGTATATTTGTGTTATCTTGTACAGTTTCTTTTTCTACACAACCATCTAAATAATAACAATTTTCTACTTTAATAATGTCCATTAGTCCATTTTTTTCTTTAACTGCCCCAATAATTCCTCCACTACACTTTTTATCAGATTCCCCATTTAATAATAATTTTCCAACATTATAGCAATTAATTATTTTATTGTTTTCATTTTTGACTTCATTTGTATCACTTATATTAATAAGACTATCTCCAATTATTCCTCCTATATAATAACTTATTTGGTTATTACTTGTTATACTACCTTTATTATATGAATTTGAAATTGTAGACTTTCCATCTTTTAAATATGCATGTCCAGCTATTCCACCTATTCTACTAGAATCAAACTCATCTCCTACATTTTCTAATTTTATAGATGCACTATTACTACATCCACTTATTAATATATTACCTTCGTCTACATTATAAAAGCCAATAATTCCTCCAACATTTCCTCCATATCCCTGTATTTCTCCTTTATTATTACATCTAATTACATTGGCTTCCTCATCCTTATTAGATAAAAGTCCTATTATTCCTCCAATATCATTTTGTGCTAAAATTTCAGATGTACTTTTTATAATTCCTTCGTTTTGACACCCATATATCATATTATTACTATTAGAAACTTTGCCTATTATTCCTCCTATTGTTCCATTTGTGTGGTTATTTTCTATATTTCCTAAATTACTACATAAGGCTATTTCTACTTCGTCTAGAAGTGATCCACAAATTCCACCTAAACATGCACCAGCTTTTCCGTCTTCTGCTTTTATTAATCCATAGTTTGTACAATTAGAAATACTTCCATTATGCATATTTCCTATGATTCCTCCTATACTGCCGTCTTCTCCATATATTTCTCCTTTATTTGTACACTCAATTATTTTTCCATATTCATTTTTCCCTACAATTCCTCCTATTAGTGCATCATATGTTATACTACTTTCATCATTCTGATTAGATTTTATATTACCTTCATTACTACAATTAAAAATCGTTCCTTCTAAATTTGCTCCTGCAATTCCCCCTGCTGTTACAACAGATTTTATACTACCTTCATTACTACAATTAGAAATCATTCCTCCTGAATTTTCTCCTACAATTCCCCCTACAGCTGTATGTGTTTCTAATTCTATATCTGCTTTATTATTACATTCACTAATACTACCCTGATTGAATCCACTTATTCCTCCAACATAATATGTATCCTCTGTACTTACACCAGTATTAACTAATTTACCTGAATTCTCACAATTTTCTATTGTTCCCAAATTATATCCAACTATTCCACCTAGATAAGATGAATTTCCTGTTACTGTACCCAAATTACTACAATTTGATATATTACCGCTGATTCTCACCTACTATTCCACCAATATTATATTTGTCCTCACCACCTTTATATACTACTTCTGACATATTTATGCAGTTGATTATATTTGTTTCACTGCCAGTTGAACTTGCAATGCTTCCTACATTTAGATCAGTTCCACTAATATAACTGTCTTTTATAGTTAAATTTTTTATGGTTCCATTAACATATCCGAATAATCCTGCATTACTATTTGTTTCTACATATAATCCTTTTATATAATGATTATTTCCCTCAAATGTTCCTTTAAATTTTCCAGAAGATACAGTACTAGATGTTTCTTCAATACTGTTTCCAATTGGAATCCATTTATTATTTTCATTACATTCAAGTTCTATATCTGCTGTTAAATATACAGTTACACCTTCGAAATCATTACCTTCACTTACTTCTTTGGCAAAATCCCATAAATCTTGAGCTGTATTTATGTAATATTCTTTTTCATCATAGGCCATTGATTTAAACATCATTACATTTAATATTTGTATTATAATTTCTAACATTACTATTATTAATGATACTTTCTTTTTTAATTTCATAATAATATTTACTCCTTCAATTTGATATACTTTTAAATTATTTTATATTTTTATACTTTATTAATGCTTTAATTGTAATACATATTGTCAATTATATATGAGCTTTAACAGACTATTCTATTATATGTTTTATAATAACTGTACAAGCTAAAGCTATTACTGCTACTAATAATGTTATTACCATCAATACTATTTGATCTCCTGTTTGTGCATTTGTTATATTTTCTTTTTGATTTGTTTTTTCTTCTGTTTTATTTTGATTATTATTTAAATTCTCTTTTCCATCTTCTAATAATGTCTCAAAACTTCCATCTCCATCTGTATCAATATATGCAAGTAATTTTGTTTCATCATTATTTGCTGTTATTAAAACTTTATCTTTATCTGTGCTTACTCCTAATTCTACTGTTTCTTTTGAATCATTTCCTTTTACTATTATATTTTTTAAATCATCACCTGATATTACTGCCCCATTTTCTACCATTTCTAATTTTGCTTCTTTTGTTCCTGTTCCATTAACAGATATTGTGTACCATGGAAGTGTTTGAAATTCATCATTTAGTGTTAATTTCATTTCATATTCTTGTCCACTATAATTTGATAATTTTACTGATTTTTTATTTTCAAATTCTGCTTTTCCACCTGCTTGTGTTAGTACTTTCATATATGAATCTCCAAATTGTATGTTTGCATTTAATTTATCTGTATCATTTTCTGTTTCTATACTATACCAATCTTCATCTCCTAAACTTATATTATTTTTAGTTATTCTTCCTTCCCCATCTTCAGTAATACCTACTGCTGGAAAAACTTGACATTCTAAGTCACCTTCTTTTGGGTCTATTTCATGGCTTCCAAAACTAACGGTTTTTCCTTCACTATTTGATATTTTTACTTCTGTTTCTATATCAAATTCCATCCCTGTTTCTGATTCTTCAAAAAGATTGTTTACATTATTTTTTATTTTTTCTTCTATACTAATTATACTATCTGGCTTTAATGTATATGCATCTATTCTATAAATCATTGCTCCTCCAGCACTTGCATTGGCATTTATACCATATAGTCCCGTATTTTGATCTGAGCCAATATTTACACCATCAAATCCTTTATATACATATATATATCTTTCTTCTTTAGAATTTGAATCATAAACTGGAATTCTATACCCATATTTGCTAGATATTGAAGTGTGAGTTTGAAAAAATGCATCATCAAGTATCTGTGGAGCACCTTTTATTACAACAGCATGTCCGTATGTCATTTCCCCACCTGAATTCACAAAATAATAATTGATTACTATTATTATTATATGCATTCTCAACTCCTTTATAAAATCCTTCAATTTCTCCTTCTCCATTTGATGTAACATCTATTTTTTGATACATATGTGTTATCATATAATCATAAAATACCTGATAAAAGTTTATCATATTTATTAATGTTATTCCGTCATTCTGTTTAGCTTTATAATTTAAATCATATTCACAATTTGCATCTACTTGCCAGTATTGAGGTGTTAAATTTCCATTTTTGAAAAGCATAGTAGACATTGTAATTCCTGAACATGAGCCTGACCATTTTACATTTTTGTCCCCAGAATTATACTGTTCTTGATAAGTATTAGATAAGTGGTTATAAATTATATCACCAATATCATAACTACTGAAATAAGGGCTATTATTTGTAAAGTTATAATTATCTTCTCCCCATATAAAATAGTCTGTATCCAATTTTTCAAAATTTATACTATTTTCTGTTGCATATATTTCTGCTCTACTATTTTTATATCCTTTTATTGTAAGATTTCCTTTTATTTCATCTGCAAATATATTATTTCCAATTGTTTGTACATTTCTTTCTATAGTTATTTCTTTTAAGTTTGTACAACATTTTAAAGCATTTTCTTTTATTTCTATAACACTTGCTGGAACTGTAAAGCTTTCTATATCAATTGTTCTTGTTGCTCCATATAGTATTGTTTTTTCTTTATTATATAAAATTCCATCTTCTATTATATAATTTGGATTTTCTGGATCAATATTTATAACTACTTTATGTGTTGGAAATGCATTTATATGTAGTGATGAAACATTTTTTGGAATTGATATTTCTTGTAAATTAGTACAATTATTAAATGCATTTTCTTCTATTATTTCTAAGTTTATTGGTAAATTTACTTTTTTAAATTTACCTCCATTTAATGCATCACTTGCTATTTTAGCTACTCTATATTCTTTTTCATTATCTTGTATTGTTTCTGGTATACTTAATTCTAAGTTCTCATTATTTTTAATATCATCATTTATACCAATTACTGTTGCAGTTTTTTGTTCTTTGTCTAATTGATATATTATACCATTTTCTGTTACTTTTTTATTATTAATTATGAAGTATGTTATTGTGTTTTCATTTTCTTCTACTGTATAGTCTTCTCCTTTTGTTAGTGTCTTCCATTCTTTTGTGTTTATATCACATCTTTCGACTTTTACTTGTTTTACTAGATATATTTTTCTACTTAGTGGTTTTAGATTTTCAAATGTAATTGTTCCATTACCTGTTACTGTTTTATCTTCTACATTTTCCACTTCTTCTATATCTAAGTCTGAATCTAATAAATCTTCATCTATTTGTGTATCTGGTAGTGGATAATTACTTGTAAAAATCCATCTAGATATACCATCTGTAATAGTTATATTATCAATATTGCTATTTAATTTACTTGCAAAGTCATGTGAGCTTACACTACTTACACGTTCAGCTTTACCAGTTATGCTCTCATCATATACCCTTCTTTCTTCAATAGGATTTGAGCATTCTTTATAATAACAATCAATTATGTGATTATAACGTGAATCAACTGTAACATTTGTATTTCTATAACTACCCTTTGTCTCATTAAAAATATCTCCCGCATTATAGCAATTTTGCATTGTAAGATTATTTAGTACATAATCTCCTCTACCTATTATTCCTCCTATAGCACTTCCCCCATATATATTTCCGATCTTGGTCTATTAACTCTGGACTCGTGCTAGATATATCTCCTATATTACAACAGTTAACAATAGTAAGTATATTTACCTCAGCTTGACCTATTATTCCTCCTATATGCTGATATCCTCTTTTATAAATATCAAATTCAGCTGGTGGATTACCAGTTACTATAATTTCTCCTGCATTATAACTATTTTTTATTATTGTTTCCCAACCTACATAATTAGTACCAGTTACTCCAACTATTCCGCCTACATACATGCTTGTACAACCATCACGAAATTTAACTTTTATATTAGCTGTGTTATAACATTTATCAATTTCTGTTAACTCAGTTCTTCCTATTATTCCTCCTATATATGTTGATTTTTCACTTTCTATATCAATGTCTCCCTCATTATGACAATTTTGTAAATATAGCGTAATTTCATGCTTTTTTGGCTGTATAACAGCACCTACTATTCCACCTATAAATGAACTACCATCTTTTAATATACCACTTATTTTTCCTGTATTAACACAATTAATTATACTATTATTTTCACCTACAGCTCCTACAATACCACCTACACTCCCTACATTGCTTTTACATTCTATGTCAACTTCACTATTGCAATTAACTATTTTACTATTTTCTATATATGCAGCTATTGTTCCTGCATCAGTTACATTATCAATCTTTATTTCCCCTGTAACTATTAAATCACGTATTTCTGCATTTTTTATTGCACCAAAAAGACCAGTATGATAACTTTCATCTTTTTTATTTATATATAAATTCCTGATTTCAAAATTTTGGCCATAAAATTTTCCTGAAAAGAAATATTTATATCCAATTGGGGTAAATCCAATTCCATTATTATCAGTCAATTCTTCTTTTATTGTTTGAACTTTTCCATTTTTGTTTAAGTCCCCATAACCAGTATTAGTTGGATCTTCATAAGAATTATCATCATTAAAATCTAAATCTCTTGTTAATACAATAACCTTACCTTCATATGAATTTTGTCTATCAACATCTCTAGATAATTTTACTAAATCCTCTATACTATCTATTGCTAAATCTTGATTTTGTTCATATAATTTATATGTTGCTCTATATTGTTCTGGATTGCTTGTTCCAGTCCAATTTACAGATTTAGAAATATTTATTCCACTTCCTGATGAACCACTTCCATCTTCTGCATATGTAATTAAACCTGGAAATAAAATTTCGAATAATAATACAATTATTGTTGATATTACAATACATTTTTTTCTCATATATAATTTCCTCCTGGTTGAAAATATTTTTTTATTTTTTTAAATATCTTATTATAATAATCTTAACATATATATTTTTATATAAAAATATCCACTAAATTTAGAATTTTGATACTAATTTAGGGATGCTTATTTTTTAGGACTATATTAAATTTATATTACATTTTTATTATTTTATATTTTATGCTTTGATTTTAATTAAATTTTTAAGGACGTGTGCTCAATTTCTTAAGATATCTTACCATAAATTATGGCAGTATTTATTTATTTTAAGAAATCAAGTACACGTCCTTCAATAATCTATATTTGTAGGAATCTATCTTGAAATTATTTTATTATATATTTTATAATGACTGTATTTTCTGCACATATCTCTTGCGTCATCAATGTGCATTAAAATTATTTTATTATACGTTTTATAACAACTGTACATGCTAAGGCTATTACTGCTACTAATAATGTCATTACCATTAATACTATTTGATCTCCTGTTTGTGCATTTGTTACATTTTCTTTTTGATTTGTTTTTTCTTCTGTTTTATTTTGATTATTATTTAAATTCTCTTTTCCATCTTCTAATAATGTCTCAAAACTTCCATCTCCATCTGTATCAATATATGCAAGTAATTTTGTTTCATCATTATTTGCTGTTATTAAAACTTTATCTTTATCTGTACTTATTCCTAATTCTACAGTTTCTTCTGAATCATTTCCTTTTACTGTTATATTTTTTAAATCATCACCTGATATTATTGCTCCATTTTCTACCATCTCTAATTTTGCTTCTTTTGTTCCTGTTCCATCAACTGTTATTGTATACCATGGAAGTGTTCTAAATTCATTATTTAGTGTTAATTTCATTTCATATTCTTGTCCACTATAATTTGATAATTTTACTGATTTTTTATTTTCAAATTCTGCTTTTCCACCTGCTTGTGTTAGTACCCTCATATATGAATCTCCAAATTGCATATGCGCATCTAATTTATCTGTATCATTTTCTGTTTCTATACTATACCAATCTTCATCTTCTAAACTTATACTATTTCTAGTTATTATTCCATTTGATTCTAAATTATCACATATTATTGGATAAACTTCACATTGTAAATCTCCTTCTTTTGGATTTATCTCTCCTTTTTCAAAACTAACAGTTGCTCCTTGATTATTTGATATTGCTATAGATGATTCTGTAGTAATATCTGCCGTTGTTTTTTCATATTCCAAAATTGTACCTTTATTATTATTATTTAACTTTTCTTCTATGTTATATGGTGTACCTAGTGAATATGCATCTATTTGATAAATGTCACTATTTCCAGATGATGAACCTGAAGTTAGACCATAATCATCACAATTAGTTTCTGAGCCTACACTTACACCTTGCATATCATATCTAATATATATATAGTGTTGTTCATAATAATTTGGATCATAAATTGGAATCCTATATTCATAATTACGAAACTCTGAATTATGTCTTTCATAAAATTCTTCACTAAGTTTCTCTGGTTTTCCTGTTATTACAACAGCATGCCCTACAGTTCCATATTGTCCCTTATCATCTAGACCCTTCCAAAGAAAATCACAGTACAATAATTGTTTACTTTGTCTTTCGTATGCTTTTTGAACTCCTTTTAAAAATCCTTCATACTCACTAATGTCAGGTCCACTAATATCTTCTAAGTTAAAACTATTTGCTTTAAAATCATCTTGAAATAAATTATAAAAATTTAGCATATAACTTAGATTAATATTGAAATTAATATCATATTCCTTCTCTGCTCCTGCCTGCCAATATGAAGGATTTAAAATTTTGTTTTTAAAATATATAGTTGATATTGACATTCCTACACAAGAACCGTGCCAATCTTCAGCTACCTGTTTAGCTGCATATTGTTCACGATACGTGTCTTTTAAAAGGTTAAAAATATCTTCTCCAATATAATATTCTTTTTCAAAATAGTAATCACTATTATTAAAGCTATAATTATCTTCTCCAAATCTAAAATAACTATCTAAATCCACAAAATCTATTCTATCATGTGTATTAGCATAACTTTCTGCTGCTGTTCCCTTATATCCTTTTATTGTTAGTTGTTCACCTTCACCTAAACTATCATAATTAAATGAATTACCAATTATACTTACTGTTCTACCTATAGTTATTTCTTTTAAACGTCCATAAAATACAAATGCACTATCTTTAATTTCTGTAACTCCCTCTGGAACTACAAAAGTATCTGAATCTCCTCTTCTTGTTGCACCATAAAGTATTGTTCTTTCTTTATTATATAAAATTCCATTTTCATCACATGAATAAGTATTATTATTTCCATCAATATTTAAAACTACATCAAAAGTTGAAAATGCATGTATAGGCATTGATGAAACATTTCTTGGAATTGTTATTGGTCCACCATTTTTCAAACTTACACATCCACCAAAAGCTCCTTCTCTTATTGTTTTTAATGAATCTGGTAAATTTATTTTTTCTAGTGATGCACATTCATTAAAAGCTGATGCTCCTATTGTTTCTATAGTATTTGGTAAATATACATTTTTAAATCCACCATTACTTAGTGCATTTTCTGCTATTTCTGTTACTGAATAAGTTTTATTACCTTTTTTTACATTTTGTGGTATATGTAATTCTTCTTTGTCTTTTATTTCATCATTATATCCAATTAGTCTTGCTTTTCCTGTATTATTGTCATAATCAAATATTAAATTTTGTTCAACAATTATGTTACCCAATGAAACAGTTTCAAAATCATCATCATCCTGTTCTCCTGGATAGTATTTTCCTTTTTCAGTTTTAATTATTTTATCACTCTTAATATTACTTTCATACCAATTTTCTAAGTTTAATGTATCTTTAATTGAATTTAGAGTAGAATCTTTATCTAATGCATCAATTTTTTTATCAGAATTATTATATCCACATGAGGTAATTTCAGCTCTACATGTTAAATATTCAGCATTATTATTAGCTACTTTTACCTTTAAATTTATTGATTTTCCTTTGTCTTCTATATCTTTACTATCCTTTTTTTCAGATGGTTTTATTACATTATCTTTACTTTTTGTATTTGATAATATTTTTGTTGAAACTGAATTAGATTTTTCATCATATACCCATTCATTAGCAAGATTAAGCGTGTCTGATTTAACAAATTCTAATCCTGGTTGCAAATATACTTTTATTTCATTTGCAAATCCTTCTATATCTCCTTCATTATAAACATTTATTTTGTATGTTATGTAATCACCTTGTTTTACTTCTACTGCATCTTTAGGATGTGTATAATATGCTGTAGTACCTTGTTTTAAACCTTCTATATCTATTTGTGGCTCTCGAGAATCTTTATTTTTATCAAAGATTTGTGATGTGATATTTTTACCACCTCTTTCTATCCTTACTATAGAATTACGTAATGCTAAATCAAGTGCTAAAACATTTGTTATACTATTTTCTTCATCAGATGAATAGAAGTCTACTCCATCTCTTATTGTTTCCCATTTTTTTGTATTAGTATTAAGTTTAGCTGCATCAATTATTTTTACTACATAATTTTTATTACTTTTATTTTCTAAATCTGTAAATTCAACTTTTCCATTACCTCTTACTTCTTGAGGTTCTTTATCTTCAACTGCCTTTACAGGGCCAGTAATTTCTATTGAGTCTCTATCAAATTCTATATCTGGTTTTGGAAAAATTCCATCTTTACAAACCCAATTAACTAAATCTTCTTGACCTTCTATATTTTGGTTTAATAGATTACAAAGACTTTGATGATCTGAAGCAGATATGCCTATTCCTGCTCCATCATCTTTATTTGCTAGATAAAAAGAAGAACCTTTTACATAATAACACTTATTAAAATAATTATTATCTTTATTCGTAACTTCGTTTCCTACCAATCCTCCATAATACACATTATCCGAAACACTATCTATTTGTCCTATATTATAACAATTTGTAATATTAATATCACAATCATCTTGTATTCTACCTATCAGCCCTCCTGTCATAGATGTGCCGTTCCATAGTTCCTTGATTAAAACTTATATTGCCTGTATTAAGACAATTAATTATTTCTTTTTTTATAGATCCTTCTCCTCCAGTACAAAATCCAGTTATTCCACCTGCAACATCCCAATTATTACTTTCAATAAAAATATTTCCAGAATTATAACTATTTTTTATTACACTACCAGATAGCATTGACCCAATTATTCCTCCAACATAGAAGCTCAACCTAGATGCAATATGTATATTAGCTGTATTATAACATTTATCTATGTATCCAACCTCACCACCACCTGCTATTCCTCCTACACGATACCAATTTCTTACATGTTTTAGATTTGTATATATCTCTCCGAAATTACAACAATTTTGTATATTTCCACTTACATAACCTGCTATACCTCCTACAGAACACCCCCTGCCTTCACTGTTGTCTTGTCCAAAACTTATCTTTCCTGTATTGATACAATTAATTATATTATTATTGTCTGATCTTTCACTCCTGCATGCATGACCAACAATACCTCCAACATAGCCATCTAAATCACCATTAACATTTATATTAACTTTACTATAACAATTATATATTTTACTGTTATAAAATCTACCAACAATACCTCCTATAACAGCACCTGTTCTATTATTTGAATTTATTGTTCCTCCAACAGTTAAATCATATATTTCTACATCCTTTGCACGCCCAAAAAGGCCTAAATAGTCTTCACTTTTATCTGTTTGATTAATATACAAATTTTTAATCTCATGATTTTCGCCATAGAAATTTCCTGAAAATGGAAGACTATCTTTGATACCTATTGGAGGAAATCCAAAACCACTTTCTTTGTTTGTTAGTTCTTCCTTTAATGTTTGAACATTTCCATCCTTATTTACATCTCCATATTTTTTGGTTTTTGGATCCTTATAAGAACTGTCATTTTCAAAATCTAAATCTTTATTTAATACAATATGTTTTCCTTTATATGAATCTCCATTTGATACATCAATAGAAAGTTCTATTAGATCTTCAATACTTTCTATAGTTAAATCTACAGCATATTCAAATAATCTATATGTTGCTTTATAATTATCTGGATTATTTGTTCCATACCAATTTACAGATTTAGAAATTTTCATTCCATTTCCTGATGAACTGCTTCCATCTTCTGCATATGTAATTAAGCCTGGAAATAAAATTTCGATTAATAATACAATTATTGTTGATATTACAATACATTTTTTTCTCATTCCTAACTCCTCCTACAAATAAAAACCTTTCCTATTTTTTATAATATTTTTATTTTGTTTTATTCTTCTATTCCGTACATTACTTTAAATTGATTTAATGGTACTTCTACCCATATTTCTTCTTGTGTTTCATTGTTTATTGATTCTAGTTTTTCTATTTTTACTTCTTGTACTTTGTATTCTACTTTTTGCCCATCTTCATATTGTTTTATGTCTTTAAATACTGCTGAACCGTTGCCTTGTATAATTCTTGTTATTTCATCTCCATTGTTGTCTACTGCTGGTATAATATTACCATTTACTATTGATACTAGTTTTAATGTTGCTCTATAGTTATTTGCTTCTTCTTCTGGCATTTGCCATTGTTTTCTGGCTGATATATCTGTTAGTTTGTTATTTATTTTTTCATAATAGTAGTATATGTCTATTGATTCATCTTCAAAATATCCTTTTGCATTATCTGGAATTATGTAATTGTTTTCTTTGTTTAGTTCTAGTGTGTATCCTCCTTCTAGTTCAATGCTTATATTTTTAGTTGTGTCATATTCTTTTCCAATTTCTCCATATATATGTTCATCTTCTTTTATTTTATGTGGATCATTTCCAAATTTTTCTCCTGTGCCTTTTTCATAGTAATGTATTATTGCTTCTTTTAATTTTGTATTTGTAAAATCAAATTCTATTGTATTATCTTCTGATGCTTCTATTTCACTCAAACTTATTGTACTACTTGGTGCATAAATACTAGTCTTTGCTGTTCCATACCAATCTACTGTTAATTCTATTGTCTTTTTTAATTCCTTTTTTCTCCATTATCAGCTACCCATGTTCCAGTTAATGTAATTGCATTTTTCCTTTCTTTACTTATAAAAAATTTACTTATATTTAAAACTTTAAAATAAAAATCCTTTAATAAAATCATACCACACATATTTTCCCAAAAAAATACCCCCAAACACAAGACACAATCTCTCATGTTTAGAGATATTCACATTTTACCTATATATTAATTTTATATTACATTTTAAAAAGTTCTATTAAATTTATATTACATTTCACCTATTTTTATGCATTATACTACTAATATTTATACTAAAATCTCCAGTCTCATACTATTTTTTATTTTACTATAATGCTCTAAAACAAACACACAATACTAGAACTTTTAAATTTCATCACAATTAATTTTCCCAAAAAGCCTTATACATTTTATAAGCTGAATACACATCAAATTTACTTGTAACTTCATATGGAGCATGCATAGAAAGCACAGAAACACCACAATCTATAACATCCATTCCTTTATTTGCTAAAATATATGCTATGGTTCCTCCACCACCTAAATCTACTCTACCTAATTCAGATACTTGATATCTTAT
Source organism: uncultured Clostridia bacterium (assembly GCA_947581825.1). GTDB lineage: Bacteria > Bacillota > Clostridia > TANB77 > CAG-508 > CANPVP01. The sequence continues at coordinate 39,107 of CANPVP010000012.1, forward strand.
ATCATTTTCTTCCAATAAATTACGTATCCATGCTACAAATTCTGCATTTGCATCTGATGCTCCAGATTTTCCTCTTGCACCTGTATATTTATTAATTCCTACACCTCTTCCTAAAAAAGCTGAATTATTTCTTTCTGAAGCTGAAGCATATATTGGATCAAATCCTGCATCAACATCTGCTGAAAGCATTTTTGAATTTACAAATACCTTATCTAATAAATTTGGCTGATTTATTCCCATTTTATTAAGTATTTCTGAAATAAATGTATCAAATACATGTGATTCCATACCTGTATTTCCCATACTTCCTATTTCTTCTTTATCAACTATCATACAAACTGCTGTATTTTTTGGATTATCTATTTCTAACATTGCTGTTAATGATGTATACACACATATTTTATCATCTTGCCCATATGCTGCTACCATACTACTATCAAACCCTAATGTACGTGCCTTAAATGCTGGTACAAGCTCTATTTCTGAACTTAGAAAATCAACTTCTGTTATTCCATATTTTTGATTAAGTATATTTAATATATTTAATTTTACTTTTTCTGAAACATCTTTATCATCATATGGAATACTTCCTATTAATAAATTTAGGTCTTCACCTTTTATTCCATCTTTTAATTTCTTTTCCATTTGCTCTTGAGCTAAATGTGGTAATAAATCTGTTATTGTGAAGATTGGATCCATTTCATCTTCACCTATACATATTTCAATTTTTTCTCCATTTGATTTTACTATTACTCCATGTATAGCAAGTGGAATTGTTGTCCATTGATATTTTTTTATTCCTCCATAATAATGTGTTTTTAAGTATGCAAATTCTCCATCTTCATATATTGGGTTTGGTTTTAAATCTAATCTTGGTGAATCTGCATGTGAACCTATTATGTGTAACCCTTTTTCTATTGGTTCTGTACCTATTACAGCTAAATATATATTTTTTTCTCTATTTATATAATAAATTTTATCTCCAGGCTTTATTTTATCAAATGAATTTATATCTTTAAAACCTGCTTTTTCTGCCATTTCTTTTGATGTTTTTACTATTTCTCTTTCTGTTTTACTTTTATTTAGATATCCCATATATCCATTACAATAATTAAAGATTTCATTTCTTTGTACTTCAGTAAGACCTTCCCAACCATTTTTTCTTTGATTAAATAATTTTTCTTTAAGCTTTGTTCCTTCTGACATAAAAACTCTCCTTTCCTGTGTTGATTATTCACAAAATTAAGGTAATTACTTAAATTTCGTGTATTTTTTATATGAAAATTATATCACTACATTTTTACCAAAACAAGGATTTTTATTCAAAAAGTGGGAGCCATAATTACTATTTAACACTTCTCACATAACCAAACTTTGTAGAGTAGTCAAATTCAATAGTTATGTAAAAGGGATAAAT
>CANPVP010000013.1 GCA_947581825.1 uncultured Clostridia bacterium
TTCTGCTACAACTTTACATTTTATTGTTACAACTTCACAATCTAATTTTTCTCCATCAAATGGATTTAGGTTATCTTTTTCTTGTTTTTCAAGAATCATCCATTTATCTATCTGACTAACTTTATAATCTCCATCTACTACTTCAACAAATTCTAGTCCCTTTGGTAAAGCATCTACTATTTTTGTTGCTCTTCCTGCAGCTTCACCTTCATTGTAAATTCTTATTTCGTATGTAACTATATCTCCTGTTTGCACTAGCACTGGATCTTTTCTATGTTTATATTCTGCTGTTGTTTCTATTGTTCCATCTACAGTTTTATATAGATTTTTTGTGTCTTCTACTAGTTTTCTCTTATTGTCTTCGCCATCTATATTTACTATATCCTTTACATTTCCATCTTTATCTATAACTTTTACTATTACTTTTCTTAATGCTAAATCAAATTTCTTTTCTACTGGTATATTTTCTACTACTATTTTTAAAGTATTGTTTTCCTTTGATATTGTTATTTTTGCTTTTTCATCTGTATCTTCTAGTTCTACTTCTAATGTTTTTTCATCTTTTACTTCTTGATTATTTACTGTTACTTTGCTTATCTTATATTCATTTTCTATATATGCTTTTTCTATTTTTACTGTTATTGGATTTTTTAATTTATGATATCCTTCTTTTGTTTCTGTTTCTGTTATTGTGTATGTATCTATAAGATTAACATTTTCTTCTTTTATTTCTCTTGATACTATTTCCTGTGCATTTCCTGTTCCATCTGTTTCTATTGGACTTGTGATTCCGTCTTTGATTGCTTTTTCTCCGCTTAATTGTTCTGTAGTTTCTTGTATTTCTGATTCTTGTTCTTCAGCTTCTTGTTTTTCATTTTCTTGATTTTCAGTTTCTGTTTTTTCTGATTCTTGTTCTTCAGGTTCCTGCTCTTCAGTTTCTTGTGTTCCATTTTCTTGATTTTCAGTTTCTGTTTTTTCTGATTCTTGTTCTTCAGGTTCCTGTTCTTCAGTTTCTTGTGTTCCATTTTCTTGATTTTCAGTTTCTGTTTTTTCTGATCCTTGTTTCTCTGATTCTTGTTCTTCTACTTTTTGTCCTTCATCTTCTTGTTTTTCAATATCTTGCTCTTCAATTACACTTTCATTAGTTTCTTTTCCTTCTATTGTAAATTTAACTCCAGACAAATAATTTCCTGAACCATCAACTTTATTTATTAATATTTGGTAAAAACCTGTTATTGGTATGTTTGCAACTGAAACTAAATCTTTTATTTCTATAACTTCCTTTGAGTCTTTCTTTACGGTTACTTCTATTGGATCATTTATTTTGTTAAATCCTTTTGGTGCTTCTGTTTCTACTATGTAATATTTTGTTTCAACTTTTTCCCAGTCATATCTATATACTTCTGCCCCAGTTATTTCATCTATTGTTTTGTACTTTGCTATATTTAATGCATCTTCTCCAAATTCTAGTCCATAGAACATTGCAATACCATCTGAATTTGATGTTACTTCTATGTCTTTTCCTTCAGCATTTTTTACAAAAACTCCTTTTTTAGCATCTTCTTCTGATTTTGCAACTTTAAATTTTGCTCCCTCTAATGCTACACCAGTTACCTTATTATACTTGTATACTCCTGTTTTTCCTGTATGTACTTCTACTATTTCTGTTTTCAATTCTTTTTCTTCATCAGAACTATTACCATATATCAATTCAGCTTGATTTGGTACTGATTTATCTAGGGCTATTATGTTTCCTTTTTCATCTAATGCAAAAGTTGTTTTAAATCTTATTTCTAAGGTATTTCCTGGAGTAAATTGCTTTCCTGCTTCAAATTTATCTTCTATAAATGATATTTTTAAAATTCTAGTCTTTTCATCATAGTTTACTTTATAATCTGTATCTTTTACTAAATCTTTTCCATTAAGTATTTTTACTGTTACATCATCATATCCGCAGAATACTAATCTTTCGTCAATTTTGTCTGTAACTACGTATTTTCCGTATTTATCTATTGCAACTGGTACTTTAGTTTGAATTACCCAATCGTGTTTTTCATCTCCATTATATCCTGAGTCTTGATTTTGTATATCCTTTACGCCTTTATGGATTGTAGGTCTATTTTCCGCTTCTATTAATATTTCTTCTTCACTTACTACTACCTTTTTAGCATTAGTAACAGTTGTTGTTTGTGATTCTAATATATACTTCTTTCCATCTTCAGATAATTTTGATTTTGCTGTAAATGTTATAGGTCCTTCTAAGCCTATATATCCCTCTGGTACTTTTGTTTCTGTTACAGTTACTGTGTATGTTTTATTTTCATCTTCGATTTCTAATCCATCTATTTCAAATTTTCCCTCATCATCTGTTGTGTAAACTTTGGCTGGGTCTTTTACTAATTCTTTTTTATTTTCATCTAATATAGATACTGTAAATCCTGCACCTTTTAATTTTATATCACTAATACCTTCTAAGTACTTGGTTAAATTCAATTTAAATGAACCTGGTTTTGGATGATTTTTTACTGAATTTTGGTCTTTTACTTCTTGGGCACTTCCTGCATCTTTCTTTACAGTTACTTCCATTATTTCATCTGTTTTCTCGAATCCTTCTGGTGCTTTAGTTTCTACAATATAATATGTTGTTTCAACTTTATCCCAATCATATTTAAATAATCCTGTATTCTTATCTAAATATTTAACCATATCCATGGCATCTTCGCCAAATTCTAGTCCTTCAAACCATGCATATCCATCTTTTCCTGATACCTTAACAATTTCTTTTGGCTCTTCGTCATGATTTTTTAAGAAAATTCCGTTTTCAGCATTTTCTTTAGTTGATGCAATTTTAAATTCTGCCCCTTCTAGTGCAACATTTGTTTTTTCGTTATATTTATAAACTCCAGCTTTTCCAGTATGTACTTCTGGTTCTTCTGTTTCTATTTCTTTTGTTTCACCATTTTCATTTCCATAAATTAATTTAGCTTTATTAGGAACTGATTGATTTAATGCTTTTATACTTCCATCTTCGTTTAATGCAAACTTCGTTTTAAATCTTATTGAAATTGTACTACCTGCTTTTATATTTTTTAACCCTTCAAACTTATTGTCAGTGGCATTATCACCATTTTTTGTCTTGTCTACAAAAGTTACTGTTAATGTTTTTTCACCTTTATTATACTCTACTTTGTAATCTTTATTTTCTGTAAGTGTCTGTGTTACAGTTTCCTTCTTTTTGGCATCAGTACCATTCATTGTTACAACTGCAACTTTTACTTCTTGCTCTTCTAGGTAAACTAGTCTATCATCTATCTTGTCTGTAACTATAAATTTACCATATTTATCTAAGTCTGATGGCACTTTTGTATGAATAACCCATTCTTGTTCTTCATCTCCATCATATCCAGAATCTTGATTATATATTTCTTTAACTCCCTTATGTATTTCTGGTCTATTTTCCACTTCAACTAATATTTCATCAGCTTTTACTTCTACTTTTTTTACATTTTCTATAGTATGTGTTTGTGAAACCAGTTCATATTTCTTTCCATCATCACTTAATTTTGATGTTGCTTCAAAAGTTATTGGATCTTCTAATCCTATATAACCTGCTGGTGGTTCTGTTTCTTCTAATGTTACTGTATATATTTTATTTGGTCCTGATATATCCAAATCAGTAATTTCAAAAGTTCCTTCTTCAGGTGATTGTGTAGTTCCATTTTGTTGTTCAGTTCCACTTTCATTTTCATTTTTAGTTGTTTTTCCTGCTGTTACAAATATTTTATCTTGACCATTATTTTCCTTTACCAATTCTGTTTCTGTATCTTTTTCTTTTATAGATACTTTAAACTTTGCTCCTGATAAATTTATATCATCTATTCCCTCTAATTTTTTTATAAGTTTAAATTTGAATGTTCCTTTTATAACAATATTAACTTTAAACTCTTGCTCTGCTTTTTTATTTTCTACTAATAAAACCGGTTGTTCTTTTTGAGCATTTGCTCCTAAAAATAAACTTACTAACCTATTATTGCTTTTTACTTTAATTTTTAAATTTACATTTGAAATATCTTCTGACTTTGGTATTTTAAGATAAAATTTGTATGTTCCCTTTGTCTCTCCAACTACTTCGTCAAGTTTTTTTACCTCTTTATACTCATTTTCTTCTTTATCTCCTTCTCCCTGTTTTTCTTCTTTAAGAATTTTACAATTTTGTGGTATTGTTGTAGTCTCTAAACTAAATGGACCACAAGAAACTCTTTCCAATTCATATGGCCCTACAATATAATCTTCTCCTTCTTCTTTTAGCTTAATATTAGTTGTGTCCTCTTTTAATTTTACTGCCACACTACTTTTTCCACTATTGTCATATGGAGCTGTATCATAAGCTACGCTATCATAATATGTAGTATTTTCTTGTTTATTTATTTCAGTTATTAGCCAATCATAATATTTTTTTGCATTATCTTGATATCTTTCACCTATTGAAAACGTAATAGATTGTGATCCTGAACCACCACTAGAAAATTTGCTTTTATAAACTTGTTGTAATTTTTTATATGAATCCTGACCTACATGTTGTTGCCCTTTGCTTTCCTCAGCTGTACAATATAAATCAGGGCATTCTTCGTGATGGTAATTGTTTTCTTTCTCTTTATCATCTTCATGAATTATATACCAAAAAGCTAATTGCTGAACTACTTCCATAATATCATCTGAAAGAAAACATTCTGAATAAAAAAGTTCATCAATACTTTCATTAGACAAACCATCTAACTCTTCCTCTATTATATGATGTTCCGCTTCATTCTTCTTCAGTTTAGTTAATATGTCTTTTTTTACGGCTGTAGTATAGTCTTTTAAGTTTTTTTCGTCTATTACTCCTGCCTTTTTTAACAAAGCTATTTTATCTTGTACTGTATCATCATTTGGAATATACATATTATCTGCTAACCACACGACTTTATTGTACTTTTCATTATTTGAACTTTGTGCAATTATTAAGCCATTATTATCTTGTTCATTCTTTGTTTCTTTAGAATTATCATATTTGCCTTCGTTAAGTTCCTGCTTGTCACCTCTTAATTTCATATCAAATCTATGAGTATATTCAACTGTATGTGAATCTGAATTTGCTGTAGTTCCTGTTGTATTAGAATCATTTGCAAAACCTAATTCTGCTTGTAAACAATATAAAGGCAATTCTTCACATTCTTCACTATCATCATCACACACTTTAACCAGATTCCAAATCTTTATACATCTTTCAGTATGTGCTTTATCCCTTAATTCTCCATATCCTAAATCAGAATCTTCCCTTAATTCTTTAATTCTTATTTTATAGTTAACATCTGTTGTAGCATTTGACTTCATTGACCAAAGTCCTATTATGCTAATTATTATTAAAGTTAATACAATTATTCCAATTTTTATTTTTTTTGATTTACTAATCCTCATTAATTTCACCTTCTGTGTTTATATATTATTATCCTATAATATTATTGCATATTCCTATTGCTGATTCAATATGACTTTTTTATAGAATTTACAATTTCTTTGCTTTTAATAAGTAAAATGAAGATTCATATGCTTTATTATCCGAATATTACATTTTTATGATTTTTTTATTTCTTACATATATGGCAAACGATAATTTTACACCAAAAAAGAAAAAAAGATACTAAGAAATATTTTCTCAGTATCTTTACATTTTAATATTTTATATATACTTTACAGAAACTATAATCAATTTCGTTTCCATCATTATCTTTTGGTTTTTCAAATTCTAATTCTTTTTCCGTTCCTTTTTCAAAAAGTAATACATCCTTTGCATCGAAACTAACAGGCACACCCTTTTTAAAATATACTACAAAGAAACAAGCTTGATTTACCGTATCATCTGATATATTTTTTACTTTTACTGTGGTTTTGTCTTTTTGAACATTTGGGTTACCTATTTCTATCTTTTCGTATTTTGATTGTCTTTCTTCTCCTTCGTAAAACTCAGGAATTATTTCAATTTTATAATCTTTTATATCTTTTATATTTGATATATTGGCTTCTACATCTTCTACTGATATCTCCTTATTTTTTAAATATCCTACATCTGTTACTTTTGTACTTTTATATAATTCATTTCCATTCGCATCATAATATGAAACATTAAGTTTTAATTTTGAAACCACTTTTTCTGTATTATTTTTCATTACAATCATAACTTCTGAATCTTCATTCATGTTAGCAGAATACTTAATGCCATTTGATTCCCCTTTAAATTTTACTCTTTTACTTGTTAATAAAAGAATCGTTATAATAATTGCAATAATAAGAACTGCTACTACTATGCCTATTATAATTTTTTTGTTTTTTATAAAATCAAACTTTCCTTTAGTGTCTTTTTCAACACTTTCTTTTGTGTCTTTCATATTTTCCTCCTTAGTGTATATTTTAATTAATTATATTATATCTTTCTGATTTATTTATTGTCAATATTATTATCTTCTTTTTTGGTAATCATTTTCAAGGCTTTTTGTCTTTCTACTGTTATTACATGTCCACAGCCTTGACATTTCAATTTAAAATCTACACCTACCCTCGTAATTTTCCAGAGTTTACTTCCACATGGATGCACTTTTTTTGTTCTCACAATATCCCCTATATTATATTCCATTTAAGAATCACCTTACTTTACTTTTTGAATAAATCTTTGTAATCTTTTCTCTACTGATTCTTTACCTAATACTTGCATTATTTCATGCATGTCTGGTGTATTAGTTCTTCCTGTTAATGCAATTCTTATTACAGTACTAACATCTCCAACATGCGCTTTATATTTTTCAGGTTCTGCCTTAAATAATTTAACTTCTCTTGCATATCCCATTTCTTCTGCTAAATCTTTCATTTTATCAAACCATGTTTGCTTGTCATCATCAATATCAAAATACTTTTCTACATATAATTTTACTATTTGCTTTAATTCATCTATATCATTAATTTTTTGAAACTCATATTCTATATCTTTTGCCAAAAATTCTTCATCATACATATATTCAATATTGTATCTTACATCTGACCATTTTGCTATATCTTTTCTTGGTTTTTCGTTTCCTCTTTCAATACCTAATACTTTAAGTGTATATTCTTTATCTTTTTCCAACAATTTTTTTAAATCTTTATCAAATTCTTCAGCCCATTTAATTGATTCATCATATACTTTTTGTGCATCATATTTTGATATAACTATTTTAGATATATCTAATAATTTTACCATATCAAATAAAGCTCCACTAACGCCCATTTTATTTAATTGAAAATCAAATTCATCTATTGAAGCAAATTTATTTGCTCTTCTCCATTGTTCAAAATTAGAATTTGCAATGTTTAATAAATATTCATCTACTGCCTCAGGTGGAATTCCTTCTTCTTTGTAATATGATGCTGCCGCTTCTGGATCTTTTCTTTTGCTTAACTTTCTCTTTCCACCATTATCATTTTTCATTATTGGTGCTATATGTGCATATTTAGGTGCTTTAAACCCTAAAACTTGGAATAATTGCAAATGAAGTGGTATTGATGATAACCATTCATCTCCTCTAATAACTAGGTTTGTTCCCATTAGATGATCATCTACCGCATGTGCGAAATGATATGTTGGTAATCCATCAGATTTTATTATTACAACATCTTGATCATTTTCTGGGAAATCTACGTTTCCTTTAATAACATCATGATGTTTAATTTTTCTATCTTCTCTTCCTGGTGATTTTAGTCTTATTATGTATGGAACTCCTGCCTTTATCCTTTTTTCCATTTCATCTAAGCCTAAATCTCTACACTTTGCCCATACACCATAATATCCTGTTCTAAGCTTAGCAGCTTCTTGTTTTTCTCTTATTTCTGCTAAATCATCTGCTGTACAGAAACATGGATATGCCATTTTTTGCTCTATTAATGATTTTGCATATGCTTGATATATTTCTTTTCTTAAGCTTTGTTTATATGGGCCATATTCACCTTTCCAATTATTATCATCAGTCATTCCTTCGTCAAATTCCACACCGAAATCTTTTAAGGAATTAATCATTGCAGTTGTTGCACCTTCTATTTCTCTTTTTTGATCTGTATCTTCTATTCTTAGGAAGAAAACTCCTCCTGTTTGTTTAGTTACTTTTCTTTCTATTACTGTATTTAATAGTCCTCCTATATGTAAATATCCTGTTGGACTTGGAGCATATCTTGTAACATATGCTCCTTCTTTTAAATTTCTTTTTGGATACATATTTTCATAGTACTCAACACTCTTTACATTTGGAAATATTAATTCTGCTAATTCTTTATGATTCATTTTTCTTCCCCCATTTAATTATTTTACATTTTCTTTGTTTCAAAAAGAATTAGTATAGTGCTAGGCAAACAGGGCAAATCTTCTTGAGATAGACCTCATGGTCATTGAAAGAAGTTTGACCGCAGTTCAACAATGCAATATGCTAATTATTTTTGAAACCTATACTTCCATTATAATAGGTAATAACATTGGATTTCTTTTAGTCTTTTGATATATATAATCTCTTAAAGTATCTTTTAGATTTGATTTAATTGCTGACCATTCTGTTATATGTTGTTCTTCACATTTCTTAATCTCACTCTTGATAACTTTCTTTACTTCATCCATTAGATTTTCTGATTCTCTAACATACACAAAACCTCTTGATATTACATCTGGTCCTCCAATTATATTTCCTGTTGCAGAGTCCATTGCTATTACAATAACAATTAAACCATCTTGTGAAAGATGTTGTCTATCTCTAATTACAATATTTCCAACATCTCCTACACCTAATCCGTCTACTAAAACTCTTCCTGACTGAACTGTCCCTGTTAGTTTTGCTGAGTCTTGAGTAAGTTCTAATACTCTACCATTTGTCATCATAAATATATCTTTACTATTTATTCCAACTTTCATTGCTGTTTGAGCATGAGCTTTTAATTGTCTATATTCTCCATGCACTGGTATAAAATATTTTGGTTTTACTAATGATAGCATCAATTTTTGTTCTTCTTGGCATGCATGTCCTGATACATGTATATCTTCTAACGAACTATATACTACTTCTGCTCCTATTTTCATTAAATCATCAATTACTTTTGATACAAACTTCTCATTTCCTGGTATTGGATTTGCTGAAATAATTACTAAATCATTTGGTGTTATTTCTACTTTTCTATGTTCTCCTGCAGCCATTCTAGTTAAGGCTGACATTGTTTCTCCTTGACTTCCTGTTGTTAATATTACTAATTGGTCATCTGGATAATTTTTTATCATATCTATGTCTATAAAAACATTGTCTGGAACATCTATATAGCCCAATTCCATAGCAGTTGTTATCATGTTAATCATACTTCTACCGCATACAGCAATTTTTCTTCTATTTGCTACAGCTGAATTAACTATTTGCTGAACTCTATGCACATTTGATGCAAAAGTTGCAACCACAATTCTTTTTGTACAGTTTAAGAAAAGTCTGTCAAAAACCTCTCCTACTGTTCTTTCTGACATTGTGTATCCTTTTCTCTCAGAATTTGTACTATCTGACATTAAGGCTAATACTCCCTCATTTCCAATTTCTGCTAACCTTCCGAAATCCATTTTTTCATCGTTTATTGGAGTATAATCTATTTTAAAGTCTCCTGTGTGAAGTATTGTTCCTACTGGTGTTTTTATTGCTAATGCTACCGCATCTGGAATGCTATGACAGCTTCTAATAAATTCTACTTTTATTTTACCTAAATTTACTGTTTCTCCTTGATTTACTATATTTAATTTTGTACTTCTAGCAAGGTTATGCTCTTCTAACTTATTTTTTATTAAACCTGCTGTTAGTCTTGTTGCATAGATTGGTATATTCATTTGTTTTAATAAGTATGGAATTGCTCCTATATGATCTTCATGTCCATGTGTTATTACTAAACCTTTTATTTTATTTTTATTTTTTTCTAAGTATGCGAAATCTGGTATAACTAAATCAATTCCTAGCATTTCGTCTTCTGGAAAAGCTAGTCCACAATCTACTAAAACTATTTCATTTTTATATTCAAAAACAGTTATATTTTTTCCAACTTCTAGTAACCCTCCTAAAGGAATAATTTTTAGTGGTTCTTTTTTAAAAATCAATTGTGTTTCTTCTTTTTTTATTAAGCCTGTTTCACTAACATTATTAGTATTTCTATCTTCTCTTTTTGATTTTTCTATTTTTACATTAGTATTTTTTGACTTTTTGTTCTTAGGATATGTACTTCTTTTTTCTCTTTCATTATTTTTTTGTTTTTTTTCTTTTACTTTCATACCTCCGTTTTTTCTTTTTTGAGGTCTCTTAGCATTTTGACTTATTTCTACCTCATTATGATTTTCTTCCATTTTATCTCTCCTATCAATACATAAAATTAATGATTCACTTTTATATATAAACAATATTATAATAATTATTTTTACGTATTTATTTTATCTTTTGTTATAATATTTCACGCACACAAAAAACACTTGTCCTTTGATTTATTGTATTAATAAATCAGATATAACTTTGAAGTATATTAATCTCCGAACTATACTACAAATTATTATATCTTAGTACATTTTTTATTTTATCCGTTTCTAATATATTATCTCTTCTCTTTATATATAAAAATCAAATCTCTTCTTTACCATTTACTGGTAACAACTGTTTTATATTATACTACATATAATTTATAAAAGCAAGTATTAGATAACAATTACATCTCGTCTTTTTTTTCATAAAAAAGGAACAACCTCATTTTAATGTGAGTATTGTCCTTTTCATTTTATTAATCCCTTATAATATTTCCATGCTAATATTTTAAATACTTTTTGATCTACTTGAGATTCTAATATTTTTCCTTTTTCAATTGAATTAATTATATCATTATATGCTGTTTTATAATCTGTTATTATTATCATATCATTACCTGCTAATATTGCATTTACTGCTGGAGAACCTGATGTATATTCTTTTATCGCCTCCATAGCTAAATCGTCTGTAATTATTACTCCTGTGAACATTAAATTATTTCTAATTATTTCATGAATTGCACTAGATAAAGAGGCAGGATTATTTTTATCTACTTGAGTTATTATATTATGTGATACTAAAATTGCTTCTGCCCCTTCTTCAATTCCTGCTTTAAATGGTATAAAGTCTTTTTCTTCAAATTCTTGCAAAGTTCTATTATCTAATGAAATTCCTATGTGTGTATCTTTATTATTTCCATATCCAGGAAAATGTTTTAAAACATATGATACATTTCCTTTCTTAGATGTTGCTATTACAGTTCTTATATAATTTGCTGTAGTCATTGCATCTTTTCCTAGTGCACGATTATAAATAAAATCATTAGGATTTTCTGAAACATCTGCTACTGGTGCTAAATTTGTATTAATTCCTACACTATATAATAATTCGCTCATTTCAAGAGTTGTTTCTCGTATTAAATCTAGTCCTCCTTTTTTATATAATTGGCTAGGCGATAAAAATCTTGAGTCTCTTAATTCTGGGTTACTACTTACCCTTACTACTGTGCCACCCTCTTCATCTGTTGCAATTATCATGGGTATATTTGTAGCATTCTGATATGATTGAATTTTTTCTCTTAATGATTCTTTTGTTTGATTCTTTGTATCTACTGCAAATAATATATATCCACCTAATTTATAATCATATATGTCTTGTATTTGATTGTTTACTGGCACTCTAGCTAAAAGTAATTGTCCCACTTTTTCCTCTAGAGTCAAAGTTTGCAATTTCTCATATGCTTTGTCATAAAAAGCCGAAAAAACTCCCTCATCATTCCAACTTTGAGGTATTTCTATTCTTTGCTCTACTTGAACTTTATTAGCACTTTCATTTTCTTCTAATCTATTTGTATCTTCATTTTTGTTAATCCATAGCCATCCCAATATTATTATAATTACAACAAGGAAAATAATTATAATTCCAGTATATTTTTTACTCATACACTAAACCTTCTTCTTAATTAAATATTATTTTTATGCTGTTCTATATTTTAAATAACTTTCAAATTAACATTTTTATATTTTACATTTTTTAGAAAGCTCCTCCGCCTCCTCCGGCGACCTCCTCCGCCAGAAAAGCCTCCGCCTCCTGAGAATTCTCCTCCGGAACCACTTCCTGAGCTTGCCCAAGACTTTGCTATTTTTCCTGTTGTTTTTGTAAATTCTTTTACAAATCTTGCATCTAAGTTAGAATATCTATAAAAAATATTATAATCTGTTGATATATATTTTTTAAGAATATCATCATTTACCATATTTAATAAATCATCATCTAAATTTAACGATTTTATTCTTCTTAAAATTTTACTTGCTAATCCAAAACTTACTGCATATGCTAAATATTTATCCCAAAGCACTATTTGTTCAATATCTTTATCATCCATTATAGAATAATTTTTAATCTTGTTTTTTATCATGTTTAATCTACTATAATCTTCTATCATTCTTGGATTGTTTTTAAGCATTAAATTGTCTGTAAACATTATTATTGAAGCTATACATATTAATATTTCATCTACAACCAAATACTTAAATGGTGTTATAAAATATGTTATTCCAATAATTATAATAAAGAGCATTAAGATACTAACTGTTGTTGTTACTATTTTTTGTCCTGTAATTTTCTGCACTGCATTATTAATTTTATGCCTAATGATTACAATAATATTTAATATTCCACATATAGCTCCCATTAATAATGGTAATAAACTTACTGACATCACAAGTAATGTTATCACAATTTCGCCATATACCATATTACTATATACATTTAATCCATTAAATAATATATGCCTTACTGCTATACCTAAACATAAGATAAATATAAGTGTATTAACCATTCTTAACCACACTGGAACTTTTGCTTCGTTAGCTCTTATTTCCATTAGTTTTCTCTCTACTGTTTCATTTAATTCTCTAAATTTTTCATTAGAACTCTTTTCTTGTGGCATATCTTTTAGCCTTTGTTGTAAATCTACAACTCCGTTTCCAGAAAATACCCAATTATATACATATCTTTCGATGTCATCCATCTGGTCTTCTTTTTCTTTATTTTTAGTTATGTAATAACTATATGTATCTTTGCCTTTCAGTCTATTCTTTAATTCTAAACCTATATTTTTCTTATCAATTAAATTTAGAATTACAGCTATAATATCTCTTGCTAAGATATTTCTACTTCCCTGTATACAACCTGCTAGCATTGGATTATATTTTTTAAATATTTCATCTTCTTCCATTGTAAGAAACATATTCTTTTTATCTTTTTCAAATATAAGAATTAACACAATCCAATACACTACTAAGCACCCTGCAAAAACTAAAACCTTAATGCTAAAAGTTTTTTTTGCCTCTTCGTTTTCTGATAATTTTTGTTCTTCTAATAATATTCTTTCCTTCGCATTATTCATAGATAGTTTTTTAGAACTAGCAATATTACTATTATCAAACATTACTCTAGCTGCTACATATTGACCTGGTTTTATATTATTTACCTGAAAATTCATATGCTTGTTATCTACTAATCTACATTGTCCTTCATATGGACCGTGCCCCCAAAATTTAACTTCTTTATTATTATTTGGAAGATATATATCAATATTTAATTTTTTTATAGTAACTTTCCAAGCTCCACCAATAAAATTATAATATAATTCTCCTATATCATTATGCCTCACGCATAAATTTTCTAGTGTATAATTAAGTTCAAAAGTCTTTGTTGTATTGTTTGATGGTGAATAAACTTTTATTTCGAATAAATTATCTTTTTTTTCTGTTGTATATACTCCTGATATTCCATTTGAAGCAGTTTTTGATTCTCTATACTGTTTAGTCTTTCCATTCTCGGTTGAATAAACAGCTTTAATTATTACATTATCACTATTATATAAATTTTCATTTATAATATTATCTTTTATCACTTTTTCATAATCATTATCCTCGAAATTACATGGTACATTAATATAAATTCCATTATACTCTCCATTAAACTTAAAAGTTATTTTTTGTTTAATACTTACTGAACCATCACTTTCTACTGTTGCATTTATATCCATATCCTCTACAGTATAACTTCTAGCTTCAACACGTCCTTGTAGAAAAAAAATAATTCCTAACACAATTATTAATATTGAAAATATTTTTACACTTTTACTCTCAACCATTTTTTATCCTTTCAAGTACTTTCCTTTATTTAAACAATATTTTATCATACTGATTTGCGTTTTTCAATTTAATATTTTATATTCAACTTTCCTTTTTCTTTATTTTACCATACAAAAGATTTTTATTTCTCCCCTTCCTTCCAACTCTTTCCTTTGTCCTCTGAATAATACGTTTTATAATCTCCTCCATTATAATCCCCATCAGACCCTTGCTCTACTCTTAAAACTAATTTACCATTCTCTTCTTTTGGTAAACTGTAATAATCATAAATATCACTTTCTATTACATTTATTTTCGAAAAAGTTTTTCCTCCATCTTCTGTTCTAAAAAGCTCTGCACTCTCTGCACCTTGTCTATCTAGCCAAAAAAATCCCACTTTTTCATCTATAAATTTCATTTGACTTCCCTTTGTAAAAACATTTTTTTCTTCATTTTCTAATTGAATATCTATATCCATCCAATTTCGTCCTCCATCAGATGTTTTACAAATTTTTCCAAAAGCACTACTTCCAAGAGCCGTATCATCAATTCTTAGCATATATCCAACATCTTTATTTAAAAACTGTAGATTAGTAATTTGGGAATTTTCTTTTAGCTCTACTTTCTCCCATGAATAGCCCATATCATCTGAAAAAAGTAAATATCTTTCATCATCTAAATTAAAAGAAAACACTGTTTTTTCTTTTGATATTTGATAATTTTCTTTATTTAAGATATAACTACCTTCTGAAAAATCTCCTGGAACTTCTATTACATTTTCATTATCATATCTAATATATAAAATTCCATTTTTTATAATATATCCATTTTCTTCTGGATAAGCTATTCTATAATTTTTTAAATTACTTTTTCCTGTCATACAATATAAAATTTCTGGATTTCTTTTATTCATAGAAACTTCATATAAAGTAATTGTTCCACTTTCTTTTATTATTTGTGTATCTATATCAATCTTACAATTCTCATTTAGTGCTATTACATATTTAGGTATTTTATTGGTATATAATATCAATGCTGATGTTCCATATTGTTCACATTCTTCTTTTTTAAATAAAATTTTTTCATTATTTCTTGTTATTGTTATTCCTTTTGAATCCTGAATTAGTTCTATCGCTCTCGAACCTCTACCTCTTGTTTCCCATTCTCCTTTCAATGTGCTTACTACATCAATTATTTCTTCTCCATTTGCTCTTTCTCCATATGTAGCAACATATTCTCTTAGCTGCCCATCTGTATCCTCAAAAGTTATTGCACAAATATCTCTAGCAAGCCATTGTGTTTTTACTTTTCCATTTGCACCATACTCTAAGGTTCTATGTGGCTTTGCAAAAATAAAAAACTTATTATATCTATAAAGAACCATATTTCCGGTTTTTCTGTTCTTTTTTATAATTAATTCATTTGAGTAGTTTTTTGAAAAACTTACAATACATTTATTTTCTAGTCCTCCATCAAATAAGAAAGCTATATTTATAATTGTTAAAATTATAAATATCGATATAAGTCCTGTATTTATTTTTTTTATTTTACTTAGCATTTGCTTTAACAAAATTACTCCTGAAATAAATATTATTTCATTAAATAAATATGGCAAAGTATCTACCACATATTCATATTCTCTTTTTTTGAATACAAAAAAATATGCTAATTGTACTAATATGAGAATGACAAAAGAAATTCCTGAAATTATTACAACAACTTTTTTTATTTTTTTATTTCTTTCTAATTTTTTTTGTTCTTTGTTTTCAATCTGTTTTACCGCTTCCTCTACTGCCTTTTTTACCTCTATGTCATCATGCTCACCTATTTTTGAATTTAAAAGTTCTGAAACAGAAATATTAAAAATTTCCGCTATTGAATTTAGCATAGTTATATCTGGAAAACTTAATCCTCGTTCCCATTTTGATACAGCTTTATCTGTAATATTTAATTTTTGTGCCAAGTTTTTCTGGGTCATATTATTTTGTTTTCTTAAATTCTTAATAAATTCGCCAAATTTCTCATTATCCATTCTTTTACTCCTTTGTACTAACAATAATTTTATCTTAGAAAAATAGTATCATTTTTTTGTGTTTTTATCAATCTACCATTGGTTTAGTAAAAAAATATATTGTTGTTTCAATGGTTATTGACTATATTTTATTTTTCCTTTTTTATTTATCCTTATTTTTATTTCTCCTTTTTCATCTGTTCTAAATATATTTGCTCCCATTGAGCTTATTCGTTTTATTACTTCTTCATTTGGATGTCCAAATTTATTATTTTTTCCCACTCCAATTAGTGCAATTTTAGGTTTTACCATTTTTAAGAATTCTTTTGTTGATGAGGTTTTTGATCCATGATGTGCAACCTTTAGAATATCAGCCTTTAAAATATTCTTTTTTCTAAAAATTTCATTATCATATTTTGAAATAATTTCTTTTTCTGCCACTTCTTCTATGTCTCCTGTAAATAATATTGAAGAATTATTATAAAAAATTTTTAAAACTAAGGAATTATTATTAGTTATATTTTCCATTATTCCATCCTCTATTGGCCATAAAACAAGCATGTATAGATTTTCATCTAACTCTATTCTATCTCCTGCTTTTGCTTCTACTACCTTTACTTTCTTCTTTTTTGCAATTTTTAGAAATTCCTTACAATTATAATTTTCTTCTAATTGTTTGGGTATTATAACTGTTTTCACTTTCAAATTTTTTATTACATATTCCAAACCTTGATAATGATCCGAATCAAAATGAGATATTATCATGTAATCTAACTTCCATATCTTTCTATTTAATAGATATGGTAATACAATATTTTCTCCAATATCATAATTAGACTCACTATTACTATTTCCACCTCCATCTACAATTATATTTTTATTGCTTGGAGTTTTTATTACAGTGCAATCTCCTTGCCCCACATCAACAAAATATAATTGCAAACCTATATAATTTTTATAAAAACACTTTATGAAAAATATTATAATAATTGCTATAATAATATTTTTTAGTATTTTTTTATAATTAACCTGTATTCTTTTTTTTATTGTTTGCATTAATTTATAAATTAATTTTTCTATACTACTCTTATTCTTTTGGGTTGTTAGTATTAAATAATGATTGATAATCAAAATAAGAAAATAATATGAAATTATAGTAATTTCATTTAATGTTATAACATATACTTTTGATAATGGAATTTTAGAGCATAATTTTATAAATACTATTAATATATTTAAAACAATTTTATAAATATATGAAAAAATTATAGACATTTTAATCGAAATAAAAGAAATAAATAATATTATAAATCCACCTATAATAATTATTCCCATAAATGGACTAGCTAATATATTTGAAATCCAAAATGTTAATGATATGGTATTAAAGTTTAATACTGTTATTGGTATTATAATTATCTGTGCTGAAAGAATTACTGCTAGAATTGCTTTTATATATTCTAAACATTTATGTTTTTTTGCAATAATCATTCTTTTTTCTATTTTATAAATATTTTTTGTATAATTACCAAACAACATATCAATGCATTTACTTATATTTTTAGAAAATAAAACAATTCCTATTGTTCCTCCAAAAGATAACTGTAAGCCTGCATTATAAATCGAAAAAGGATTTGCTACTAGAATTATAAGTAAAGCCAAACATATACCGTTTATAAAATCTGTTTGTTTATACAGTATGCCTGAAATTAGCACAATTATTCCCATTATACATGCTCTTGTAACTGATGGTGAAAATCCTGTTACAAACATAAAAAAAATTAAAATAATTATTGTTATAACTTTTGATATTTTTTTATCTAGCTTTATTTTATTTAGAGCAAAACAAACTCCCATTATTATATAAGAAACATGTGCTCCTGATACAGCAAGCATATGTGATAAACTAGAATCTCGAAAAGATTTTTTTATATTTTCATTCATTTCATCTGTATATCCAATTAAAAATCCCAAAACTAAATCTTTTGTATCATCTTTTAACAAGTAATTCATTCTTTTTATAATTTCTTTTCTAAAATTATTTGCTAATCTGGATATTATATTTATATTGTTTTTTCTGATAACTGTTATTTCTGCATATGATATATTTATAGTACCATATACACCTTTAGATTTAAGATATTCTTCATAACTAAAGCCTTTATAATTACTTCTTGAAGTCGCTTTTTCAAATTCTCCTATAAAAGCAATTTTATCTCCATAATTTAAATTCACCTTCTTATTTTTTACTTTTATCAAAAATTTTTTATTAATCATTATTTTTTTATTTTGCTTAACTGCATATATTACTTTTACAGTATATGCATTATAATATTTTTCTTCTTTTTTATCTGATATAACTGTTGAAACAAAAGAAACCTTTTCATCACTTAAAGTACTACATATCTTGTTATAATTTTTATTTAAAATTTTAATATACAAAACTGAAATTGCAAAAAACAACATAAGAATAATAATTGCTTTTATATTATTTTTATTAACCAAAATTTTTGAATATCGATTTATTTTATTTTTAAATTTTATATCTCTTTTTACTGTTATATAACCAATAAGAAATATTATCAATGTAAAAAAAAGTAGAGCTACACTTGTTTTTAAGTATAGCTCCCACATTATACCAATCACATATCCTACAGTTGCAATTAAAATTAATCTCATAAAATTCTCCTGCTTTATATTTTAATTGCTCCCCTACTCTATTATTCTTCTTCCTGATACAAATCTTTCAGGATATTTTCCATAATCTAAAGAAGTAATTATTACTCCTGTTTTTTCATCATTTGCATGTATAAATTCATTATTTCCAATATATATTCCAACATGACCTACTCTACTATAGTCATTATATGCTAAGAATATTAATATATCTCCAGGCTTTAAGTCAGATTTTTTAGAAATTGTTTTTCCATCATTTGCTAAAGCAGATGATGAACGAGATACGGTATATCCAAAATGCTTATACACATACCAAACTAATCCAGAACAATCGAATCCAACTGATGGAGATTCTTCAGCATATACATATGGATATCCTAAATATTTTTTTGCATATGCCACTATATCTTCACCTGTTACTTTATTGCTATTTCTGTTATTTTCATTGTTTTTTTGAGTTTCTGCTCTATCTGCACCACTTCTTGAGGTTGTTTCCTTAATTTTTGAATTTGATACAAAATCTTTAGATATATACCCCTCATCATTACCAATTTTAACTTTATACCAATCTTCTTTTTCCTCTAGTATTATTATTTCTGTATTAATATCTAAAGTTTTAATAACATCAGATGATGTATTTGCACTAGTTCTAAAATTAACACCAGATTCGCTAATGTAACCTTTTTTTGTGGTTGTTGTATTATTATTTTTGTTATCATTGCTTGTATTTTTATTTTCATTATTTGTTTTATTAGTACTGTTTTCATTATTATTTTCAGGCTCAGTTGTTTTATTATCTTCAGTAGTCTTATTATTTTTATCTTCGTCCTTATCTTCATCATTGTCATTATTATATGTACTTACTTTATTTTCAGCTGTTACTTTATCATATCTAGTCCAACCTGATAGTGTATCTGTATATATATATGCCCAACCATTTAGTACTTGGATTATATTAATCTCCTCATTCTTTTTTACTTGTCCAATTGCACAAGCTCCAATATTTGGAAGAATATATATTTTTTGTGTAGTTGTAGATTTAGTTTTTCCAAGTGTTACTGTTGTTTTCTTATTTGTTTCTTCTTTTTGGTTAGTACTTTCATCTTTCTTATTTTCTTCCGTTTTTTGCGTACTGTTATCTTCTTTTTTTTCTGTTTGTTTTGGATTTTCTGTATTTTCTTCTACTTCATTTGACTGTTCTTCTTTCTTATCATTTTTATTTTCTTCCTTTTTCTCTGTTGTATTTGAACTTGCTTCTTCAGCTACTTCTACAAAGTCTTGATATATATATCCTTTATATCCATTTATATTAACCTTATACCATTCTCCATCTTTCTCTATTATATCTAACACTTCACCATTATTAAAAGTTTCAATAGCTATAGAATCAGTTGTTGCTTCTTTTCTAAGCCTAATCTCATCCCCTTTAATTTTTCCTGAAGTAGCATTACTAGAAATACTAAAACTGCATAATAATAAACTTAATAATATAAAGTTCTTTATAAATATATTTTTTTTCATCAATTATATCTCCTATAAAAAGTGGATTCAAAAATTTATGTTCATAGTATATAATTTTTTATAAGAGATGTCAATAAAAAAATCAAAAAGGCGAGCAATGCTCGCCTCTATAGTTCAATTATTTAATTTGTAATTTTTACAATCAAATTTTCTGTGTTTTATTGTAATTCAACAACTGCTCCAGCTTCAATGAATTTAGCTTTTAATTCTTCAGCTTCTTCCTTAGCTACATTTTCTTTAATTGTTTTTGGAGCTCCGTCAACTAATTCTTTAGCTTCTTTTAATCCTAATCCTGTTGCATCTCTAACAACTTTTATAACTTGGATTTTGTTTGCTCCAGCTTCTTTTAATACTACATTAAATTCTGTTTTTTCTTCTGCAGCTCCTGCTCCTGCTACTCCTCCTGCTACTGGTGCTGCTGCTGCAACTGCAGATACACCAAATTCTTCTTCTATAGCTTTTACTAAGTCAGCTAATTCAACAACTGTCATTTTTTTGATTTCTTCAATCATATCTTCTTTACTCATTTTATATCCTCCAATTAAATTAATTTCTATTTTTTGTGATTTAAGTTCACAACTCTGTTTTTTTATTATTATTTAGATTCTTCCAAATTTAACTTTTTGCTAGTTTTCTTAAATCTCTTAAACAAAGTAAAAGTGGTATATTACTAGGAAAACGATTAAAAATTTTCGAGATAGTACGCTTGTACATCGAAAAAATTTTTATGAAGTTTGACAACGTAAGATGCCGCTTTTAGTTTGTTTCCATTATGCATTCTCTTTTTGAACACGCACCTGATCCAACGCAACTGCAAATTTTGAAATAGTTCCAAGTAATGCACCAGCAAGCATACCAACCAAAGTATCTTTTGATGGTAATTTTGCTAAAGTTATTATCTCTTCAGGAGTCATTACTTTACCTTCGATTATTCCACCTTTAATTTTATAAAATTCATTTTCCTTTGAGAAATTATAAATTGCTTTTGCTGGTTCTAAATAATCTTCAAATCCTAATATAACTGCTGTTGGTCCAACTAAACAATCTTCTAAACCTTCAACACCATTTTTTTCTAAAGCTCTTCTTGTTATATTATTTTTGATAACTTTATATTCTCCTTTAGCAGTTCTTAAATCTGATCTTAGTTTTGTTACATCAGTAACTGTAATTCCTCTATAATCAGTTAAAAGAACAATTTTAGCTTCTTTTATTTTTTCAGCTAAATCATTAACTTCTTCTTCTTTTTGCTTAAGTATTGCTTCACTTGCCATTGTTTCACCTCCTAAAAATGATTTTTATATTAAGCAATAAATTGCTAATAAAATCTAAATTTTTGTAATTATTAAACACAATTTTTATATAGACTACTTTATTTATATACTAAAAAACTTAGTTTCACATATAGCCATAGAGGCTACATACAAAACTAAGCTTATCCCGTTCCATATATTCACCTCGGTAGGACTTATTTCTTGCCTACTTTCTACGGCTATTCATTCATATAAATTATTTTTGGTCTATAAAAATACCTGGTCCCATAGTAGTAGAAACTGCTACGCTCTTAATATATTGACCTTTAGCTGCTGCTGGTTTAGCTTTTATTATAGCTTCTATAACTGTTTCATAGTTTTCTACTAATTTTTTTGTTCCAAAAGATACTTTACCAAAACCTAAGTGAATTATATTAGTTTTATCTAATCTATATTCAACTTTACCAGATTTAATATCAGCAATAGCTTTTGTAACATCCATTGTAACTGTTCCTGATTTTGGGTTTGGCATTAAACCTTTTGGACCTAATACTTTACCTAATCTACCAACAACACCCATCATATCTGGAGTTGCAACAATTACATCATATTCAAACCAGTTTTCTTTTTCAATTTTTGGTATTAATTCTTCTGCTCCAACAAAATCTGCTCCTGCTGCTTCAGCTTCTTTAGCTTTGTCACCTTTAGCAAATACTAAAACTCTTAAAGTTTTACCTGTACCATTTGGAAGTACTACAGTTCCTCTAACTTGTTGATCTGCATGTTTTGAATCAACACCTAATTTTACATGTAATTCAACTGTTTCATCGAATTTTGCTTTTGGAAACTTTTCAATAGTTTCAATAGCATCTTTAATATCATAATTTTTGTTTTTATCTACAAGCTTTTCAGCTTCTAAATATCTCTTACCTTTTTTCATTTTTACCTCCTTTGGTTCAAACGAATGCATAAACATTCTCCCAATTTATATTTGCTTTTTTATTATTCTGAAACTACAACACCCATTGAACGAGCAGTACCTTTAACCATACTCATAGCTGCTTCAACAGATGCTGCATTTAAATCTTCCATTTTTTGTTCTGCAATTTGTTTTACTTGATCTAAAGTTATTGTTCCAACTTTATCTCTATTTGGTTTTCCAGAACCTTTATTTAATTTGATTGCTTTCTTTATTAATACTGCAACTGGTGGCACTTTTGTTATAAATTCAAAAGATTTATCTTTATATACTGTTATAACAACTGGTATTATCATACCTGGTTGGTTAGCTGTTCTATCATTGAATTCTTTAACAAATTGCATAATATTAACACCACTTGAACCTAATGCTGGTCCTACTGGTGGAGCTGGTGTTGCCTTACCTGCCTCTATTTGTAGTTTAATAATATTAGTAACTTCTTTAGCTGCTGCCATTTTGTGCACCTCCTTCGTTCCACATTATATATAATTTATTGATTTAATAAATTTTTTGCTTTATTCTACTTTTTGTACTTGAGAAAACTCAAGTTCTACTGGAGTTTCTCTTCCAAACATAGATACTAGTACCTTAACTTTTCCTTTTTCCTTGTTTATTTCTTGCACTGTTCCTACAAAAGTTTCTAATGGTCCATTAAGAACTCTTACTGAATCATTTACATCATAATCAATATTAACAGGAATTTCTTCAAATCCCATATTTCTTATTTCTTCATCAGTAAGTGGAATCGGATCTGTACCAGAACCTACAAAGCCTGTAACACCTCTAGTGTTTCTTACGATATACCAAGTTTCTTCAGTTACAATCATTTTAATTAAAACATAACCTGGAAATACTTTTTTTAAATTAGTTTTTCTTTTTCCTTCTCTAATTTCTATTTGCTCTTCCATTGGAACAACTATTTCAAAGAAAAAATCTTCTAATTCTCTGTTTTTCACAGTTTTCTCCAAATCTGTTTTAACTTTATTTTCATAGCCTGAATATGTATGAATAACATACCACTTTGGTGATTTATCTTTTACATCTTGAGACATTATATTAGCCTCCTTTATTATTCACTTTATCTAACACTCAAACTTTTTAATATTAATATACGGTTTTTTATTTTTTAGATTTGTTCTCTGTTGTATTATTTTCTTTTTTGCTATCTGTTGATTTATTTTCTGTTTTATTATCTGTTGACTTGTTCTCTGTTGTGTTGTTTTCTTTTTTATTATCTGTCGATTTATTTTCTGTTGTATTGTTTTTATCTTTGCTATTTTCTGTAGTATTATTACTTGTAGAATTATTTTCAGTTTTGTTCTCTTCAACAGAAGAATTTTGTTCAGATTGTTCTGCAGATGTAGAAACCGCATTTCTTATTTTATCTATTCCATATGTGTTTAAAGCTTCAAAAGCTATATCCAAGAAAAAAACAATTATTGCTAATATTAAAACTATAGTTAAAACAGCTATAGTATTATTAACAAGTTGCTTTGGTGTTGGCCAAATAACTTTCTTTAATTCTGCTTTAAAATCTTTAAAAAAGTGATTATTCTTTTTTTGTTTTTTTTCATCATTAGCCATTTCGATTCCTCCTAAAAACAGCTTGTTTATTTTGTTTCTTTATGTGTTGTACGTTTTTTACAGTATTTGCAATATTTAACTACCTCAAGCCTTTCAGTATTGTTTCTCTTGTTTTTAGATGTTAAATAATTTCTTCTTTTACAATCTGTACATTCTAATGTTATTGATTCTCTTGGTCCTTTTGCAGCCATTTATAATACACCTCCGTAATTCTTAAGCTTTACTTTTTAAACGATGTGAGCATATTTAAAAACATATGCTAAAGTATTTTAACACAAACATCAACATATGTCAATATTTTGCTGTCATTTTTTTCCTATTCTTCCATGTTTTTCATAGTTTTAACTACGTCTATTTCTTCTACCTTTATTTTTATTCTTTTTTTGAACAGAAAAGCCAAATTTTGCTATTTTTTTACCAACTTCACAATAATGACCATTTGAATAAGCTATTAGCCCACATTTACTAATATCAAAAGCTCCATTTTTATCTATATATTGCTCATCGGCATTAATTCCTAAAACTTCTGCAATAAACATATGATGTGAATCAAATTCTTTTATTTCTTTTACTTTACATTCCACTGATACTGGACTTTCTTTGATCATCGGACACTTTACATAATTTGCTTTTTCTTTTGTTAATTTCATTTCTT
This sequence comes from uncultured Clostridia bacterium, assembly GCA_947581825.1. Lineage (GTDB taxonomy): Bacteria > Bacillota > Clostridia > TANB77 > CAG-508 > CANPVP01. Next base: position 24,904 of record CANPVP010000013.1, read on the forward strand.
CAAATTTATTTATGTCTCTTCCTGATTTAACTCCACACCAGTCCGTTGCATAAACTAATTCTTTATTGGTTAAATTAATAACAAATTCTCCAGATTCTTTTATCAAATTATATGAATATCTTCCTGGTCTAACTGATATATATACCATTGCTGGCTTTGTATTTATTATTCCTGCCCATGCAACAGTCATAATATTTGATTCTTCCATAGTTCCACTTGATACTAGTACTACTGGTAATGGATACAAAAATGCTCCAGGTTTCCACAATACTTTTGACATATTAAACAACACCTCATTTTCTTAAATATTCACTGATTCATCTAATAGATATGATATGTTTCCATTTTCATCAATCTTAATTATTTCACAATTTCTAGATTTTCGCCTAAAGAAATTATTATCTTCTGGAATTCCATTAAAATAAGCTAATATAGCTGGAATTACTCCTCCATGCGTTACTAATAAAACATCTTCATTTTTATATACTGTTTCGTACTCTTTCAAAAAATCCGATACTCTTCCATAAAGATTCTTAATTTTTTCTATATTTCCTATTTCACTATTTAATTTATAATTCCATGCAGTTTGTATATCAAATGTTTCTGGACTTTTCCCCTCATACTCTCCCATTCCTCTTTCTTCAATCCTTTTATCTAGTGTAACCTTAGTACTAGAATTACAAATAATCTCTGCAGTTTCTTTTGCCCTTTTTAATGGTGAAGAAAAAGCAAAACTAAATGTAATGTTTTTTAAAAAATCTTTTGTTGAATTAGCTTGTTCAATTCCATTAGCATTTAAGGGAATATCTGTTTTTCCTTGAATTTTACGATTCAAATTCCAATCTGTTTGGCCATGTCTTACTACATATAGCATTTCAATAATCCTCCTTAATATAACATAGTGTATTATACAACAAAAAAATAATCTTTTCAACAAAAGATTGGATATTTAGATTTATTTTACAATATAAAAAAGTAATTAATAAATTTACTTTTAGGACTAAATTTATTAATTACTTTTCTTGCAAAAAAAAACTGGCGATAACCTATCTTCCCAGCAAGGTAACTCGCAAGTATTTTCGGCACATTAGAGCTTAACTTCTGTGTT
>CANPVP010000014.1 GCA_947581825.1 uncultured Clostridia bacterium
GCCTCCTCTGTAATAGCATCCCATCCATGTGCAGAAATCTCATTTTGATTTGTTTCTTCTGTATTTTTTTCTTTTTTTAATTTATCAAATATTCCCATTTTTCACTCCTCATATTTTTACTTACTATATTTTTAATAATTATATACAAAAAATTGTAAGTTTCTCAACTGTTTTATTAAGTTAAAGTCGCTCCCTGTGATTTTGTTTCAATTTTCATCGCAACGCCCCAACTGCGCAGAGTATGTATTTAAAATTTTTCTTACGAAAATTTTCAAAACATACTCTAAGCTTGTCGGTCCCCACCCGTAACTTGCTCGAAAATTGAATCAAAAATCACCTCGCGCTACTCTACTTATGAAAAAAATTGCTCAGATAAATTGTAATTAATCAATACAATAATGTACCTAATACAATTAAAGGACATCTTTAGACATCCTTTAATTTTTATAATAGTATTTTTAGCAAGCATACTTAGATATTTAATATGGTAATGTATATTCATCAATTAACCATTCATTATTTGCATTTACTAAAATAAAATCATACTCAATTGTTGGATTTTGATCATCATCATACTTCCCAATTAATTTATATGTAATTTTATTTTCGGAAATACTATTAACTTTGATTTCGTATGATATATACCTTGGGTTACTACCATATCCTCCTTCGGAATAATAAGCACCATCACTTGCTTTTGTTAACCCCCATCTTTCCAAAAGCTGGTTAAATCCTTTGATAGTAAATAGTTCCTTATATTTATCAATATCACTGCTTTCGACTTTATAATTTTCTTGCTCCATCATACTCCAGTTAGTATAGGCCTCTTCAGCTTTTTTACTCATAGTATTTCCAAGTTTTAAAGCTTCTTCATTTGATAACACAGCAGTAGCATTGGAAGTTGTACTAGTTTCATTTGTTGTATTTGTTGACACATCTTTATTTTGTTTTTCACTAATATTGGTACTGTTTTTATTATCGTTTGCACTAACATTACGTTCATTACTGCTATTTTTATTCATACTTGAAATCTGATTTTCTAATTCACTAATTTTCTCATTAGACTTCCTTTGATTATCTATTAACAACCATTCTCCAACACATATAATTGCAATAATTAATATTATAACAACTCCTAAAATTAATTTACTTGATTTTTTCATCTAAAAATCCTCCTTTTTACTATTAGACTTTTAAAATTTCTTTTTGGTTCGCAATATTACTATATTCTTTAATAATTATAATACATTTTCTTCAATTATTAATGACATTTCAGCACAATCCCAATGTTCATCTTGAAATTGTAAAAAATCTTTATTAATATGTGTTGTTTTAAATCCAACAGATTCGTAACATTTTACTGCTCTTGTGTTAAAAGTAATAACACCCAAAGTAATTTCTTTAGCATTTAACTTTTCTTTTGCATATTTAATAGCTTCCATCATTAGTTTTTTTCCATACCCTTTGCCTCTAATACTATTATCAACAATAACAAATCCCAATCTAATTTTGTTTTTATCTTCTCCTGGAATTCTTACTACGATATGACCAACAATTTTTCCATCTTCGACTAAAGACATAGGACAAAAAGTAGATGTTTCCATACATTCTTTATATGTATTGTATATATCCTCTGGTGTAACAGGGTAGTTTTTCCATCTATAAGCACTCCATAATCTAAATTCTCTTTCATTTTTAGTCCATTTTAATATTTCGTTTGCATCTTGTTTCTTAAAATCCCTAAATTCCATTCTATCTCTCCATTCTATTTCCAATTTTCTAGTTTGTATTTTTCTGTATTTTCTAATAAAGTTATTTGTTTCTTAATTTCTTCAATATCTTCGTCATTAAACGATGTAAAATTATCATAATAAATTATTTTGCATTTTCTATTCCTCATTTCATAAATTACTATTTTGTTTTGTAATTTTTTATCTTTTCTTTCATAATTAATTTCCTTTATCTTTCTACTCCATGTTGCTCTAATCTCTTATACATTTCATCATCAACTGTAAAAATTTCTAGATTTTTAAGATAGTTTTATCTATGTGTATTCATCTAGTAACCTTATATGCAAAAAACAGCGTACAAAGGCACAGATTTTATATTGTTCTCAAATCCAAAATTTTTTTCAGAAATTCTAATTGCATATTTAGGATTATATTTTTTAATATACAAATCTAAACTTCTAGCTTTTATATGAGTACTTGTCTTGACCTCTATTGGAATAATATCTGAATCTTTTTGTATCATAAAATCCAATTCTGCTTTTCCATCAGATTCCCAATAATATGAATTATAGCCTTTTGCTCTTAGCTCATTTGCTACATAATGCTCTGTAAGAGGTCCCATTGCTATCATTGTAGGTGATTCACTTAAATCAATTTGATATAATGGATATCTTGCTTTATTTACAAATAGCCCTACATCATTCATATATAATTTAAATGATGCCAAATCCTTATACATTTCTATAGGCACTATCGCATTTGCTTTATATACTTGATTAACTATTCCACTATTTTTAAGCCATAAAATTGCTTCACCAAATATACTAGATGTTCCTCCTTTTGATATGACTTTATATTGAAATTTTTGATTATCCTTTGCTAACTGAACAGGAATTGAATCAAATGCAGATATAATTCTGTTTGATAGGCTATTATCTGCATATTTTGTCATATCCCTTTCATAAGATGAAAGTATTTCTGCTTGTATATCTATTGTCGCTATTACTTTTTGCTCTGTTAAGTATGTTTGAACAACTTCTGGCATCCCACCTACTATTAAATATGTTCTGTATAGTTTTAAACATAAATCATGAATAATTTTATCCATTTTTTCATTATTATTAAAGTGTTCTTCAATTTCCTTTATTAAATTTTCTTTACCAATAGCTATTAAGAATTCTTTAAAAGATAATGGATACATATTTATCATTTGAACTTTTCCAACTGGGAAAGAATAATTTTCCCTATTTATTGCAATACCTAACAATGAACCTGCTGCTATAATATGGTATTCTTGTGCATCTTCGCAAAAATATTTTAATGATGTTAAAGCTCTTTCATTAGCCTGAATTTCATCAAAAAATATTAATGTTTTTCCTGGTATAATTTTTTCGCCATAAAATAATTCTAATTTGTTTATTATATATTTTGCATCAATGCTTTCTTCTATTTGAGAACTTAATTCTTTATTAGTCTCAAAATTTACATATACTAGATTATCAAAATATTTTTTTCCAAATTGTTTTACAATATATGTTTTTCCTACTTGCCTTGCTCCATGTATTATTAGTGGTTTTCTATTTTTGGCATCTTTCCATTTTATTAAATCATTTGTGATCTCTCTTTGCATTATAATCACCTCTTAAACAGATTGTATCATATAAGTTCTAAAAAATCAAATTTGTTCATGATTTTTTAGAACTTATATGGTATTTTATGCAATTATTTCTCAATTATTCGGCAATTTGCATATTTTTCTTTATTTTTATTATTTTTCATATTTAATTCCTCCACAATTATTATTTATTTAATAATTTCTTTTAGTCTTTTTACATATTCCTCTTTATTCTTTACAGAATACGTTAAATGACCATATTCTTCTACAATTTCATAATTAGCATTTGGATAAGCTCTTTTCACTCCATTTATACAAGTTTTATATGCCTTTTCTTCTTTTGCATAAAAGAAATACATATTTTTTTGAATATTATCATCTAATTCTGGAAAGTCAAAAGTATAACAACATTCATTTTCATTATTTATTGTTTTGTTTGATATTATCGGAGCAATCTCTAATATCGGTTCAATCATTGGCTTTAGCGATTCAGGATCACCATTTGTAAATTTATTTAAAAATTTCCAGTTCATTAAATCATCCATTGATTTGCCTTTAAGTAAATTTACTAAAGTTTTAAATTTAAAATACATAAATTTTTTATATAAATAAGCTAATTTTATACACGGAGCTCCATCAAAAAAAGCACTATTGACTTTTATTCCTTTATTAGTTAATTGATATAACAATTCTATTCCAATTTCTGCTCCCATTGATTGCCCATATATCATATCAATAGTTTGAATATTATTTTCTTTTAAGTATTCCATAATATAAGATGCTTCTTGCTTTCTTGTTGTAAAGGTGCTATTTTCATAATGACCTGTATATTCTGGAAGAATTATATAATAATCATCCTTTAAAATATTATACAAATTTTCCATACTTTTACTATTACAAAAAGAACCTGGTAGCATTATTATTTTTTTGCTTTCTTTATCTCCTATAGCATTTATTAACATATTTACCTCCATTTACAACTTACTATAAAGACTATATACTTCATCTATAGCTAATTGGTCTCCTTTTTCTATGAATTTTGTTGATTATATCATTTTCTGTAGAATTTAAAAAGAACTTTTCAAAAGTATCTCTTAAAAATCTTTGTTTTATTTTCAGAAATATTGTAAAGTTCTCAACTGTTTTATTAAGTTAAAGTCGCTCCCTGTGATTTTTGATTCAATTTTCATCGCAACGCCCCAACTGCGCAGAGTATGTATTTAAAATTTTTCTTACGAAAATTTTCTAAACATACTCTAAGCTTGTCGGTCCCCACCCGTAACTTGCTCGAAAATTGAATCAAAAATCACCTCACGCTACTCTACTTATGAAAAAAATTGCTCAGATAAATTGTAAGTTGTAGCACTAATCTTTAATTTTCTTATCTGTAAATCTATATACAATTATTAAAAGTATTGAAACTATTAGTCCAATATAAAACATTGGAAATACCATATTAAAGGAATTTTTTATTCCCTCTAAATATGATGTATTAGGATAATTCCAAGTCAAAAAATTATTTAACTCAGAAAGAATAATCCCTACCATTGCTATATATGGAAAATATTTTCTAATATTAGTATTTTTGAAATTTCCCCATATACCTACAAAGAATAATATAACAGCAATAAAGCCTATTGGATTAGTTAAGTTAATTATTCCAGAAACTTCCTGTACTCCTTTTGCTCCACCATATTGTGAAAAGAACATTGGTATTAAACTTATAATAAATAATACACTTAATAGTATTTTTTTCTTCATTACAAATCCTCCTCGACAACTTACTATTTTGTTCAATAAATTATAACAAACCTATAAATTATGCAAGATTTCTGTTTTCTATTATAGATAACTTACTATATCTTCAAATGTATCAAATCCACTTTCACTATTTATATGCCCAGCTTTTGGAATACAAATTTGCTCTGTAGCAATAGTATCAGCAAATTCTTTTTCTACTTCATATTTAACATACGGATCATTGTCTGAATAAAAGCAGATAATTTCATTTGCATATTGTTTCACATCTTTTAGATTGTCAAAATACATTGTTTTATTAACTGTATCATATTCTTCATCAATTCCTAAATAGTTATTAAATCCACATACAAATATAAGTTTATTAACTTTAACTCTATTTTCTGTTAAAAATTTAGATACAAAAACAGGTGCTATACTATGAGCTATTATTGTTGTATTTTCATTTATTAGACCTTGTTCTAAATAATATTTTAATAATTTACTCCAATTTTCGTAGTTTTGAAATCCTACACCTATCGGAAATTGTGGTACATATACTTGTTTTCCATCGCTAGATATAAAATCATATAACCAACCAAACCAATTTCCAAAAGGACTTCCAAAACTTCCATGTATTATAAAATAATTATCCATTATTACTTCACTCCTATTATTTAATTTTTTCTACTAGATGTTCAAATTCACTATTATTAAGCATTTTTATTACATTACTTGGGTGTATTTCATAGTTATTTATATCCTTCATTTTAATAACCTCATTTTTTTAATCAAATAATATTTTAACTCCTATTTTATAACCTTATATTTTAATTGAATATAAGAATCTTCTAATTTATTACATTCCAACAACTGTAATGGCATTAGCTTATTTAATTCACTTTCATCTGTTATTGATTCTCCATCTACCAATGTTGCAACATCTTTTCCGCCAACTATTATTGGAGCTATAACAATATTTACAAAATCTATCAATTTATTTCTAACAAACATTCCATTTAAGGTTCCACCTGATTGAATTGTTAGACGTTCTGCATTATATTTACTATATAAATCCTCTAATAACTTCTCTAAATCTAAAGTGTCATAATATAAAATTTCTAAATTATCATATTTATCTTTCAAACTATAAGCAATATGATTTTTATTAGTAGTAACTAATATTAACTTTCCAACCCAATGACATAAATAATCAATGCCATTTTCATTTAAATGAGGCTTATTATCTATTATTACAAATGTAACCACATCAATTTTTTCATGATATTCTTTTCTATCATTAACACCAATTTTAGCCATTACTTTACCTGTATTTAACGAAAAGATATCTGTCTCTTGCTCTATTTCATAATACTGGTGTAATCCCTCCTTAACTCCATCTATTCTACAAAAATCTTTGTCAGCATCTAAATTGTCACTATTTCCACTACTAATTTTTCCATCTAATGATTCTAACATAAATAATGTTGTTATAGGTCTATTCATAAATAATTTCTCCTTTTACAATTTAAGTAAATTCTATCATAGTATAGAATTTTTGTCTAATATAAAAAAACATTATTATGTTGAAAAATTGTAGTTGTTAACTTATAATTATTAAAATAAAATTTATGCTGAATATTAACTAATTTAAAGGAGAATAAAAATGTCAATTATAATTAAATATTTTGTGCACGGAACCACAACAGATAATTTAACTTGTAAAGCTACAGGATGGAATGATGGTGAATTAAGTGAAAAAGGAATAAGTCAAGTTTTAGATTTAAAAGGAAAAATAGATTTAAATGAAATAGATTTTGTAATAAGTTCAGATTTAAAAAGAGCAGTAGATTCTGCAAATTATATCTTTAAAAATTCAAAAAATATAATTCATGATGAAAGAATTAGAGAGTGTAATTATGGCGACTTAAATGGGAAAGATAGTTCTTCAGTAATATATGAAGATCATATTGATACTCCTTTTCCAAATGGAGAATCATTAAAGGATGTAGAAAAAAGAGTAAGAAATTTTTGTAATTATTTATTACAAAATTATAATGGTAAAACTATAGCTTTAGTTTCTCATAAAGCGCCACAATTAGCATTAGAAGTATTAACTAAAAATATAACTTTGGAAAAAGCAATTAATCAGGATTGGAGAAAAACTAAGAATTGGAAACCAGGTTGGACATATGAAATTATAGAAGTGTAATGATGTTTTATCCTTTATATTTATTTCCCCCTAATTTCATTTAACATATCATAAATTATTCGGCTATCTTGCCCTAATTCATCATAATTGAATTTTTCAGACTTTTTATTATAATCTTCAAATTCCTTGATAAATTCACCAACATTTTCTTTATTTACTCTATCTTTCACTATATATTTACTTATTTCTAATCTATTTCTCCATAAAAGAATCTGTAAGCATTGTGCTAGTACCTTATTAGATAATGTTGTTTTTTTGTATAATTCCATTACAACTTCATCAGTTATTATTCTAGGATTGGTTACTATTATTTTATTAGCTCTCCAAACTCCTTTTTCTTCATCACATAAAATTACTTCTGCATCTTCTGGAACAATTACATCATATATAGTATCGCCTCTGTGTAACCATCTTAATATTTTATCTTCAGAACCAAAATTAAATCCACCCATTTTATCTGGTTCAGTTTCATTAGGATTCCAATTATTAGAATAGTTTATTTCATTTAATTTGTATTCAAATCCTCCTGCATTACTTTTTATTCCGTCCATTACTCGTACATATTTTGGCATATTGAAATTTGAATTTTTATAAAATCCTTCAAAGCATTCTATACATTTATCTACTAAATCAGGTTCTATCATTTTTATAAATAAATCTTTATAGCCTTCTATTGCATTTTTATATCCAAAACATTCTAAATCAATAGCTTCTTTTGCAATATTTCTATCTTTGCCTCTCAAAGCTCTTATTGCAAGACTATTTGCAAATAAAACATAATCTGCATATGTTTTACAATACTTCATTTTATCAAACTTTTTGCCTTTTAAATAGAATTCTAATACCTCAGGAGATACTTGCTTCATATCTAATTTAGGATTATTCTTTTTATAATTTTTAGCATCTTCTCTACATTCTCTTTCCAAATAACCAATTGCACCAATACAGCCATTTTCTATTCCATCTATTCTGCTTACTATATCAACTATTTCTATTACATCATTACTTAATTCTGTTAAGTATGGCATATACTCCATTCTTCCATGATACATGATAGATGATCTAATTATATCTAACTCTGGAGATATTTTTAAATCTCCTTTAAGAACTGCTCTTACTATTACATCTTCACCTAAAACATGGTGTGATACTAATGCATCATCAAATTTTCCAAGTAGTTCATATTGTAGAAATCTCCCTATATCATGATATTTTGTAGCAACTCTTGCCAAATCGTTTTTAGGTGCAATTTTTTCAACTAAAATTGCTGTTCTCTTTATATGATTAATTTTATCTTGTATTGCAGGTACTTCCTTATATGTATTTTTCATATTTTCTATATAATCATCTATATATTTTTCTAATTTTATTATTGTTTTTTTGCTATATTTCATACATTTTCTCCTAATAGTTTATTCTTCAAATTGCTTGATAAATTTATCAACCTTTTCTTTATTTGATTACATGTAATTTATCTTTCTAAATTTATAATTTTAGTTGCTACTTTTTCAATAAATGTTTCATCGTGTTCTACAAAAATAATAGTAATATTATAATTTAAAATAGCATCTTCTATTTGCTCTCTTGTTAATATATCAATATAATTCAAAGGTTCATCCCATATATAAATATTAGCTTGCTCTGAGATACTTTTTGCAATTAAAACTTTTTTCTTTTGCCCTTCACTCATATCTTGTATATTAGTATCAAAATCATATTTTGTTAATCCCATTTTTACTAACATTGCTTTAAAAATGCTTTCATCTATTTTATTTTCCTGTGCAAAAGATTTCAAATTACCATTTAAATATTCTGTGTCTTGTGATACATAAGATATTTTCAAATTATTTATTTTTTTAAACTCTCCAGTATATTGTATTTCTTTTCCTATAATAAGTTTTAGTATGCTTGATTTTCCAATTCCATTTTTACCAATTATTGCAATTCTATCTCCATCATCTACTTCAAATGAAATAGGTTTGAATATTGCTTGTTCATTATACTTTATCTGCAATTTATCTGCTAAAACTAACGGATTTTTATTGTTTTTTAATGGAATAATTTTCAAATCTTCATTTATATCTATATTTTTCAATAAGTTTGCTTTCTCATCTATTTCTTTTTGAATTTTTTGTTCCATAACTTTTGAACTTTTCATCATTTTAGAAGCCTTATGTCCTACATAACCTTTATCTATTGTTGTTTCTGGATTATATTTTTTACTCTTTCCTTTTTCGGCTTCCTTTGACCATTTTGCTAAATTTTTAGAGGCTACTTCAAGTTTATTTATATCTTTTTGTAATCGCTTATTTTGTACTATTTCAAAATTATCTTGCTTATCTTTATTTTTTTTCCAAGATGAAAAATTACCTTGTTGTATTTCAATATTAGTATTATTTATAGCGATTATATGGTTTACAACTTTATCTAAAAAATTTCTATCGTGAGATACTAATATAAAGCCTTTTTTCTTTTCTAAATAACTAACTAAATTATTTCTAGTTTCAATATCTAAATGATTTGTTGGCTCATCTATAAGCAAGAAATTATTTCCTTTTAAAAATAGACTTATCAAAAGTATTTTTACTTGTTCTCCACCACTTAATAAATTAAAATTCATATATAATATTTCTGTATTAGTATTAAGCAAATTCAATTCTTTTATAATTTCCCAATCTTCAGCATTAGGAGCAATTTCATTTACTATTTCTATAGACATTCTATCTTTATTTGTTACTTCAAAAGGAAAATAGTCAACATCAACATTTTTTGATATTGTTCCTTTATATTCATATTTTCCCTGCAATAACTTTAAAAATGTCGTTTTCCCTTTACCATTTCTTCCTATCAAGCCTAATTTCCAATCAGTATCTATATTAAACGATACATCTTCAAATATATTATTATAACTTCCATCATATCCAAAAGTTAAATTATTAACACTTATTAAAGACATTTCTCCTCCAATCTAGCAGTAAATTAATGTTTATTTGATGATTACAGTATAGCAAAAAAGCAAGTGCTTGTAAATAAGCACTTGCTTACGTTGAAGTAGTTTTATAAGTTGAATACCTCTCTGTGATTTTGAATTTAATTTTCTTTATAAGCTTTCTCTATTTTTAATATCCTAGTCTTTGTCTCATTCCCTTTCCTCCGCCTTTCATATTAGTTCCACCTGCTGAAAAATTAGAGGTAATTATATTATTTGCTTCTAAACTTCCAACACTTGTACCATTTACATATAAAGTATAACTATTTCCCTTTGTAATATCTTCATTTGATATTGTGATTACTCCATAATCTTTTTCTGTTTTAAATGATGTTATTTCCTTTCCTGAACTATCTTTTAAAGATATTTCATCTCCTGAGTTTCCAGAAGCTTGATATGTTAATATATATTGTGTTGAACTATTTGATGGATTTTGCCACATGTTATTTCCACCATATACCTGTAGGTTGCCCCCTGTAACAACACACTCTCCATCATAATCTAATGCTCCATTTCCAGTAGATGTTGGTCCTGCTACTATAATGTTTCCTCCATTTATATACATAGAGCCATTTGAGTCTAAACCATCTCCAGTTGCATCTACAAATATATCTCCATTATTTATTACTAATTTTCTATCAGAAGATTGTACTTCATTAAAACTATTTTGACCTTGCCTTCCATTTATAGCTGAATTATCATTTCCTCCACTAATATTTATTCCATCATCTGAAGAATTTACTGATATTTTTCCTCCATTTATTTCTATGTATGAACTTTCTATTCCCTCATAACTTTTTGTAACATCAATATCTCCATTATTTATTACAATATTTGTGTCTGCATGTATTCCGTCATCTTCACTAGATGATTTTACATTTCCGTTATTTATTATAATTATCCCATTTGAGTGTATACTATCATCTGTACTTGCAATTTCAATATTTCCATCTTCAATTGTTATTTCTTTTCCAGCTTTTAACCCTTTGCTACTGCTTGAATCTGTTGTAGAAGTTGTATTTGTAGTTGTTGAATATTCTCCTTTAAATTTATTCCTGTTAGAATTCATATTATTATTTGAACTTGCTATTTCTCCTGTTGTCTTTATATTAATTGTTGGATTTGATGATATATTTAATATTGTTTCAGCTTGTATTCCATCAGCTTCAGAATTAATAGAAATATTTCCTCCTTCAATAGCAATATAGCCTAATTCGCTATCTTCATTGTTTGTAGATTTTATACCATCTCCTCCAGATGTTACATTTATACTTGCTTTATTTATATCAACATAATCCTTTCCTCTAATACTATCATCTTTAGAGTTTACTACTATATTGCCATTTATTATTTTTAATCCATCTTTACTTACTATTCCATCTAAATAATTTGCATTTACATTTAATTTTCCATTTCCATTGATAACTAAATCTGTTTTAGAAAATATTGCTCCATCTGGTTCAGTTTTCTCTGTGTCTGTAAATGTTGTATAAACTTCATTATCAGTTATATTATTTTCTGAATTTTCTTCTAAAGTAATTGTTAATTTACTGCATGCTATACAATTTATTGGTGCTGTTGATTTACTTGTAATTGATACATTATCTAATACCAATTGGACTTCTGCACTTTTCTCTGCTTCTATTAAAATATTTCCATCTGATATACTTCCAGTTATGTAATATGTTCCTGCTGAATTTATTTTTATTGTATTTGCATTATTTGTAACACCGCTTCCCTCAATTGAAGTTTTTGTATCATCTAAAGTTATTTTAGCAATATAATTTGACCATTCCCCCGTAAGTTCTTTTTCACTATACTCAACATCTAAAATTGTACTTTGTGTGTTAATTTTTGTATATTCACTATTTTGCTTACTTAGATTTTGAAAAAAATAAAATATAATAAAAATTGTAATTAATATTATTAACAAAATTATAAAAATTTTTAATGTTTTATTATTATTCATTATAATTCTACCTCACTTAACTCTTGTCTTTCTAACATTACAAGCATATTTCCATTTCTACATCTTATTTCATCCATAAAAGCTTTATCTTTTACATCTTTTTTCATATTTACTATATAAGTTAATTCATACATGCTTCCCATATTTGTTGTTTTTACTTTTCTTATTTCATATTTACTTGTATATTTTTCAAAAATATCGTTAAATACTTCTTCATAATCAAGACTTTCTGGTATTATTATTTTTAATCTTCTTTCAGAAAGGTCTTCTACCTTTAATGATATTTTAGTAATAACAATTACAAATAATGCTACAATTATTGTTACTAAAATTGAATATGCAACATATCCCATTCCTAAAGCTAATCCAATTGCCATAGCCCAAAATATACTTACTATTTCTTTTGAATTTCCTGCCATACTTCTAAATCTGACTAAACTGAAGGCACCAGCAACTGCAAAAGCTGTACCTAAATTTCCATTTATCATAAAAATAACTACTTGAACCAATACTGGCAAAATTGTTAAAGTTAATAAAAAATTTGGTGTTGTTCTTGTTGTTAATTTATGTGTTGTAGCTATTATGGCTCCTAATATAAAAGCTACAAATATACATATTAAACAACTTTCTATACTAACTGATGTTTGTGTTTGTGTTAAAATACTTTCTAACATATTTTTATCCTCCTTTTTATACTACACATTCAAAGCAATCATTTGCCTTTAATATTAATTGTGTATATGCTTCACCATATTTTGAAAATCCACATGGACTAATATTAAGAGCATTTAATTTTTTGACTAGCCACATTGGCATTGCTCCTAATGTTTTTATTTCCATTATATATTTATCATTTTCTAAAATATTTTCTCCATAGATTCCTTTTTCGAGCTTTAAATCATAATTTCTAGCTATCATATTACTATCAAATGTTATTCTAAAATCTCTATTATTTTTATCATAGTAAGCTCTTCTATTATATGATAAAAACATTGTTTCTTTTAAATCATAATATTTGAAATAATATAATAATTCTTTTTCTACTTGATTGCCATTTGAAAATGCATCTTTGTTACTCAGATATTTATAAAATTCATTTAATTGCATCTCTATTCTTCTTTTGCTTACTACTCCGTCATATTTTCTTTTTATTTCTAAATATACTGTGCTATTGATATTGGGCATATTATAGCTTCTTAACCTTACTTTATCTTTATATATAGGCTTTGTAATAGAATGCCTTATCAAATCAAACCCACTTGTATCAAAATAAATATTACAAATTGTACTTTTTCCATGTTCGTCTTCTATCATATTATCTTCTATAATCTTCTTCAATATTAGATATTTCTTTTGGGTTATAATATACTTTTTTTCAATTCTTCTAAAAAATTCAGCCATATTACCAACTTTCCTTTCTTTGAACTTTTTTATAATAAGCATTTACCTCCTAAACTTCTTATTCATTACTATACAGTATAAACATTGAAAAATTATTAAAAATAATCAAATATTAAGAAAATTTTTCATAAAATATAAAAAAAGACAATGTTTATAACACTATCTTTAAACTGAATTATTTACTTCTTCATCACTCCTTTAGTATTCTCACATTCTTTCATATATAATTTAGATGCATTTTTTAGCCTTATTGGTTGGGATTTTTATAAAATTATTCTAAATAACTTTTTATCTGATTACAGTATAGAAAAAAAGCAAGTGCTTGTAAATAAACACTTGCTTACATAAATTGAAAAGAAATTATTTTGTAGGTGCTGCATTTTCTGCCTGATCACTATCTTCGGCTTGTTGTGCAGCATTATTTATTGCCTTATCATGATCCACATTATGTACTCCTATACGTTCACTTAATGTTCCCGCATCTTCGGATTTTTCCAATGATATATTACTTATCTTTTCTAATAACTTATCGCATTCTTCTTTTGCATTGCAATTAAGCTCATTTACATCTGTACGGTGTATCAAACTATTATATTCATCATTTAAACTTTCTAATATTTTATCGATTTCTTCTTGATTCATTCCTTTAGTCTTCATTTCTGCTTTTAGCTTTTCATAATGATTTATAATATTTCCAATTCTTTTCATCACACCTCTTCTAACTTCTACCGTATTTTTACGATAATCATTATAAACCTTTTCAGTTTCTGGAATCTCTATTGATAAATTTTCATTTTCTTTCCATTCTTCTTGTATTCCAAGTTTTTTTGCAATTATATTTGCTTCTTCTTGGCTTATTTCTCCCATTTTTTCATCTGTTAAGTATTGTCTTAATATCATCACTTTTCTTCTAACATCTGTTTCATTTTCTAAAGCCTTTATAGCAAAAAGCATAACTAATGCACTTTCTGACAATTCTTGTTCAACTATTGGTTTTTCTGATTTTGGTTTTGTTTCTTCTTCAGCTTTTGCTTTTGCTTTTTCTGTTTTCTGTTTTTTTCTATACTCATTAATCATGTTAGGCAATTCATTTTTCAACTCTCTTCGTATACTTTTTAACTCATTTACACGATTATCCCCTGCTTCTATTTCTTCTTTGCAAATTTGAAATTGGCTCCACAATGAATATATAGCATCTTCATATAGATTACTAGGTAATCCACTTTTTACCCATCTTTTTTCTTCTTCATGAAAAGCTCTTTCACATTTTCTTATTGCTCTTCTATTAGATTTTTTCAATTTTATTGATCTTTCTATCGGTATTAAAAAGATTCCTATACGTGGAAGTTTAGAATAGTAATAAACCATTCCTTTTGGACCTTTTTTTATAGCTTTTTCTACTACTTTTCTTAAGTACTTAGGTATATTGCTTTTTTCTACATCATAAGTTACTTCTATATCCTGCTCGCTCTCATTACTTCTTCCTTCAATAAATCTTCTATATGCTTCTTGATTAACCTTAATTCCTTCTTTTTGACGTCCAGCTTCTGTATCGTTACTTCTACGTCCATATTCTGGTATATTATCTATTTTGTCATCTAATTTAGTAAGGTATTCCATAATATTTGGATCTATAGCATATTCAGAATCTTTAAACTCGTTCTTTGCTGAATCTTTTTTCTGCTTTTCTATTTTTATTTTATCTGATTTTCCGTTTCTATAAATAAAATTATATTCAACTGTTCCACCGTTATCAAAGTAACTAATAACTTCAATACTGTCTACTATATTATTATCAGGACTTTTTTCACCATATTCTTGTAACTCTTTATAAACACTATTAAGTTCTTGCACTCTTTCTTCACTTATATTCAAACTATCTATAATTTTTTCTGCTACTTCATTACTTGTTTGTGGTATATATTTGTGAGTCCATGGTGTAAGACTTGAACCCACAATGTCTCTTATACCTTCTCTGTATCCTGTTTTTTCCAATAATTTTTTTTCTGATTTTATTTTTCCTATTTTTGACTCACTAGAACTTGGATTACCACACCATTCATCAAAAATATCCCAAAAATTTTCAAACTGATAGTCTGAAATCGTTTTATGATATAATCTATCTGCATAATCTACTGGATATTTAAGCTGTTCTTTTGAACCATATTTTATTCTTTGTTTTAGTACAATATCCACTTTCTCTATAATTTTATCTAAAATATCTTTATATTTATCTATTAATTTTTGCTTTTCATACTTTTCTGGTTTAGCTTCTGCTTTTGGCTTTGCTTCTGCTTCTGCTTTTTCCTCTGCTTTTTCCTCATCTTCATCTACTGCTACTTCTTCTTCCTGAGAATCTTTTTCTTTCCAAACTTCTACAACGGCTCCATCTTCAGCCCAAACTTCTACACTAGCTACATCTTCAGCCCAAACTTCTACACTAGCTACATCTTCAGCTGGTTTTGATTCTTCTTCTGAATCTTCTTTCTCTTGTTTAGCCTCTGTTTCCGCTTCTGATTCTGCTTTTGCTTTAGCCTCTGCTTCCGCTTTTGCTTTAGCCTCTGCCTCTGCTTTTGCTTTAGCCTCTGCCTCTGCTTTTGCTTTAGCCTCTGCCTCTGCTTTTGCTTTAGCCTCTGCCTCTGCTTTTGCTTTAGCCTCTGCCTCCGCTTTTGCTTTAGCCTCTGCCTCCGCTTTTGCTTTAGCCTCTGCCTCCGCTTTTGCCTTTGCTTCTGCTTCTGCTTCCGCTTTTGCCTTTGCTTCTGCCTCTGCTTCCGCTTTTGCCTTTGCTTCTGCCTCTGCTTCCGCTTTTGCCTCTGCTTCCGCTTTTGCCTTTGCTTCTGCCTCTGCTTCCGCTTTTGCCTTTGCTTCTGCCTCTGCTTTAGCTTCTGCTTCTGCTTTTTCTTCTACTTCTTCTAAATTTCCCAAGTATTTAGACAATTCTGGCATTGCTTCTTCTAGTTCTTCTATATTTTCATCTATTTTATATATTTCTTCATATAACTTATTATTTTTTCTTGCTAGAGCTTTCTTCTCTTCCATTTTTTCTTTTTGCTCTTCACTATATATTGTATATATGCCACTAAATTCTGTTGCTTTATCAAGTATTCTCTTTTTTCTTTTTCTTAATTCTTCTGCTTTTTCTCCTCCTGCTTCTGCTCTTTTTATTTGCTCATCTAATGCTTTTCCTTCTGCTTCATATTTTTCTTTATGTTCTTTTGCTCTATCTATATCATATTGCAAATTTTTTTCTTCTTCTTCTAAACTATTCCAGCTTTGTCTATTTGCTCTCATTTCTTCTGCTTTTGCTATTTTCTTCTTTTCTGCTTCTTTTTTATATTCATCTAGTTTTTCTTTAATTTGTTTTGCTAAATTTGATTTTAGCTCTTCTATTTCTTGTTCAATTTTTAACATATCTTCTTGTGCTTTTTTTACTCTTGCTTTTGCATGGCTAACTAATGATGGATTATCTTTATATTGCGCAATATTCTTTTCATGTCTTATTTTTGCTTTTTTTAAACTTTCTAAAGTACTTGTTTTCTCTTCTAATTCTGCCATTTTCTTTTCTATTTCTTCTCCAAATACATTCTTTAGTAATTCTGATTCGATTTTCATACCATTACTTTCCATATCTATACTCCTGTATATTTATTTTATTTTTATATTTTATTTTGTTCCTAATTCGCTTGTTTGTGTAGATGTTTTCTGCTCTTTTGTTGTTTCAATTGCTGCTCCTTCATCCACTTTTGTATCTAGTCTTTTTTGAAGGCTTTTTCCTTTTTCATTATTACCTTTCGTTTTTTCCTTTTTCCTCCACCACTTTGTTTCCCAAATAATTATTGAAGATAACCTATTTCTTATTTCTCTTTTTAGACTTCTAACAGCATATGGTCCATTATCTCCTTCTTGCGCCAATCTCCTTCTAGCAGTTTGTATATAATATTGATCATCAAACTCTGAGCTATTTAGTCCTTGGCTTATAAATACTCTCTTTGCTCTTTTTATTTCTTTTCTCAAACCTTCCATAGCTTCTTTTGCTCTGTGCTCTTGATAGCTAGATTTAATTTTTCTTAATGTATCTCTAATACCACCTTTTGAAAAATCACAAACCATTCCTTCAGGACCATATTCACTTGCATTTTCTATTAATTTTCTTAGAAATTTAGGTGCTGCTTTTTCTGTTACTTCATCATATACCACTTCCATATCTAAACCTGGCCAACTTACATCTCTACCATTAATATAATTTGCATATAATCTTTGATTTGGGGATTTTACTCCACAATTTTCACTTCTATCAAAACCATATTCTGGATGACTTGCCATTTCTTCATCTATCTCAATAAGTTTTTTCACAATTATTGGATCTATTAATTTTCTTTCTTTACCTACTACTTGTAAAGGTAACATTTCATCGTTTACTTCGCTCTTATCACTGTTCTCTATATGTTCTCTTTCCAATCTTGAACCCATATCAGAATCATAATCACCAGTTTTAAAGTGAAAATTATATTTAACAGATTCTGAATCTTCGTCAGTTACTACAATATAATCTACTAAAAAATTATCTGGAGTTATTTTTTTATATTTTTTAAGCTCTTCTATAAATTTTTTTGCTTCTTTTATTTTTTCGTTATTTATATTTAACCTTTTCATAAATTCTATTATTTGTTCATTTTTTAGCTTTCCCTCATGTCTAATTTTTGAATAATCAATGTTTTGCGTGCCCGCAACAAAATGAATAACATTTAAATCTGATAACATTTTTCCCATTTTAGATTTACTAGGACTTGGATTTCCACACCATTCATCAAAAATATTCCAAAATGAATCAAATCTGTCACTCATTTCTTTTACTTTCATATTCATAGGCATTAGCTCTGCATAATCTACTGGATATTCCAAAAAGATTTTTTCACCATATTTTACTCTTTGCTTTAATAAATTTATATACAAGCTATTTATTTCTTCTAAAACTTTAAAATATCGGCTTAATAAATCTCCATAAACACTTATTTTCCTATTTAATTCTTTTTGTTCTGCTTCTGTTTTTGCTTTTGTTTCTGGTTTTACTTTTGATTTTGCCTCTGCTTCCGCTTTTGCTTTAGCCTTTGGTTCTGCTTTTGCCTTTGCTTCTGCCTCTGCTTCTGCCTTTGGTTCTGCTTCTGCTTTTGCTTTAGCCTCTGCTTCTGCCTCCGCTTTTGGTTCTGTTTCTACTTTTGGTTCTGCTTCTACTTTTGGTTCTGCTTCTACTTTTGGTTCTGCTTCTACTTTTGGTTCTGCTTCTA
>CANPVP010000015.1 GCA_947581825.1 uncultured Clostridia bacterium
TTTTCATCTGGTTTCTTTTCATCTGGTTTCTTTTCATCTGGTTTCTTTTCATCTGGTTTCTTTTCATCTGGTTTCTTTTCATCTGGTTTCTTCTCATCTGGTTTCTTTTCATCTGGTTTCTTCTCATCTGGTTTCTTTTCATCTGGTTTCTTTTCATCTGGTTTCTTCTCATCTGGTTTCTTTTCATCTGGTTTCTTCTCATCTGGTTTTTTCTCATCTGGTTTCTTTTCATCTGGTTTCTTCTCATCTGGTTTCTTCTCATCTGGTTTCTTTAAATCTGATAAATCTAAGAATTCAGATAATTTTGGTATTATTTTTTCTTCTAGTTCATCTACAGCTGCCTCTATACTATCTATCTCTGCATATAAATCATCATTTTTTCTTTTCAACTCTTCTTTCTTATCCATTTTTTCTTTTTGTATTTCATCAAATTCTTTTTGTGAGTTTTTGAAACTTTCAACTCTATTATGTATTTTGGTTTTATCTTCTCTTAGTTTATCTGCTTTTACAGTATCTCCTTCTGCTTCTGCTTTTGATAATTCTTTATCTATTGCATGTTCCTCTGCTTCCCATTCTTGTATATCATTCTCTAACGAATCTCTACTAGCTTGTGCTTTTTCTGATTCTTTTTCTAGTTTTTTCTGGCTCTCTCCATTTTTATCCATCTCTTCCGATTTTTCATTTTTTTTCTTTTTAGCTTCTTCTCTAAATTTTTCAATACTTCTTTTTACTTCTTTTTCTAAATCTTTCTTTAATGTTTCTATATCTTGCTCTGCTTCTTTAATTTCCTTCTCTGTATCGTTAACTGATTTTTTTGCACGTTCAACCATTGATTCGTTTTCTTTAAACTCTTCAATACGTTTCTCATGTCTTGCTTTAGCTTTTTGCAATTTTTCTAAATTTTCTTTTTTCTTATCCAAGTCTGATAATTTTTTTTCTGTCTCTTCTCCAAAGGCTTCTTTCAATAATTTTGAATCTATTTCTATTCTCTTATTTTCCATATATTTTCCTCCTATCATTGAAAAACATACTCATCTTTTTAATTATAGCATATTTTACATAAAATTGCAAATTTTGTGTACTAATTTTTTTTAGTTGAAAAATAAGTCAAAATGAAATATATTATCGACAATTTATTCAATATCAATAAAGATTTTAATGCATTTTCATAATTTCAATAGATCTATCTGCCAATTTTTCATATTTTAATTTTTTATCTTTTACTTTTTCATCCAAACTTGGTAATATTCCAAAATTTGCATTCATAGGTTGGAACTTATCATTTTCTGTTGATATATATTTTGCCAAAGCTCCTATCATAGTTTTTTCGCTAAAATATAGTGGTTCTTCTTTTAATAATCTTTTCGTAGCATTTATCCCTGCTATTAATCCTGATGAAATTGATTCAACATAACCTTCCACTCCTGTAATTTGTCCTGCAAAAAATATATTATTGTTAGTTTTTAAATTATAAGTATTATCTAATAATTTAGTTGAATTTATAAAAGTATTTCTATGCATTACACCATATTTTGTAAATTCTGCATTTTTCAAACCTGGTATTAAACTGAATACTCTTTTTTGCTCACCAAATTTTAAATTAGTTTGAAAACCTACCATATTAAAAATTGTTCCTTCTTCATTATCTTGCCTTAATTGAACAATTGCATATGGTCTTTCCCCTGTTCGTGGATTTGTAAATCCTACTGGTTTTAATGGTCCAAATCTTAAAGTATCTATTCCTCTTTTTGCCATTATTTCTACTGGCATACAGCCCTCGAATATTTCTCTTTTTTCGAAATTATGTAATTCTGTAACTTCTGCCTTTACAAGCTCATTCCAAAACATTTCATATTCTTCTTTATTCATAGGAAGATTTATATAACTTGATTCTCCTTTTCCATATCTATCTCCCCAAAAAGCAATATTCATATCTATGCTATCTTTTTCTATTATAGGAGCTGCTGCATCATAAAAATGTAGTTTCTCATTTCCCACTATTTTTGAAATCTGTGTTGCAAAGCCATCTGAAGTAAGCGGTCCTGTTGCAATTATTGTTATTGCATCATCTTCTATATCTCCTACAAACTCTTTATTTATGATTTCTATGTTTTTATTATCTCTTATTCTTTCAGTAACTAATTCTGAAAACTTATCTCTATCTACTGCCAAAGCTTGTCCTGCTGGCACTGATGTTTCATCTGCACATTTTATTAATAAAGAATCCAGAATTCTCAATTCTTCTTTTAACAGCCCACAAGCATTTGTATGCAAATTTGATTTAAAAGAATTGCTACAAACTATCTCAGCTAGATTTTTATTAGAATGTGCTGGTGAAAATTTTTCAGGTTTCATTTCATATAATTTTACTTTTATTCCTCTTTTAGCAATTTGGTATGCAGCTTCGCTTCCAGCCAATCCTCCACCTATAATGTTTATATATTCGTTCATATATCTTCCTCACATTATTTAAAATATTTTACTGTTTCTAGTCCAACTGAAACAATAACTGTTATAAATAAAATTCCTAAAAGAAGTCCTAATCCTAATCTTATATATTTTTTTAGATTAGGACTTTCTTTATAATCTGCATTTTTTTTCTGCTTATATTTTATCCACATTTTGCTCAATCCATCAGCAACTTCATCCAAAAAATCATAGAACCAGAATTTCATATAAAAATCCCCCTTATAACTATAATAAGCTTTTGTATTTTATAATATACAATTTTAATACATAACTTGCTTTTTTTCAAGCTTCTATTACTTTAAGATTTTATATTACTCATAAATTTCTTTCTATTTACTTTTACTGTTTTTTAATATAGAATATACATGTTTTAATTACTAAAGCAATTTTGCTTGAAAGAAGGTTATTTATGAATTATTTATCAATAATACTACCTCCAATTATTGGAGCTATAATTGGTTATATAACAAATTGGTTGGCTGTAAAAATGCTTTTTAGACCATTAAAACCTGTAAAAATAGGTAAATTCAAATTACCATTTACTCCAGGTTTAATCCCCAAAAGTAAGCCACGTTTAGCAAAAGCCTTAGGCACTACTATTAGCAATAACTTATTAAATAATGATGATTTTATAAGTGCTTTGCTATCTGAAGATTCATTACATACTTTAAACAAAACAGTAGAAAATTATTTAAGTTCTGACACATCATTAAAAGATTCTCTAATTTCTTATTCTTCAGATGAAACATATGATACTCTATTACAATTTTCTTCTGATAAAATTTCATCTATAGTATTGCAGAAATTAAACGAAAGAAATATTGGAAGAATTGTTTCAGAACAAATTCAAAAAGTCGCTAGTGAAAAAATGAAAGGATCTTTAATTGGATTATTGGGTGGAAATTCTATTATATCATCATTAGGTGAACCCATTGAAAAATCTATTAATAACTATATTTCAGAAAATGGTAAGCCTATGATTCAAGAAATGATTTTAGAAGAACTATCTTCTTTTACCACAAAAAGCATTGCAGAATTAACATCTGAAACAAATTTAAATAATTTAAAACTTTCCGATATCATTACTCAAGTATATATAAAGTTTGTAACAACTAAAGTTTATTCTTTACTTGAACATATTAATATTTCTTCTATTATTGAAAATAAAATTATGGAAATGGATTTATTAGACTTAGAAAAATTGATTTTATCTGTCATGAAAAATGAATTAACTGCTCTTGTAAATCTTGGAGCTTTAATAGGATTTATATTAGGACTATTTAATATTTTATTTTAATTGGAGGTTTTATGCATAGCTTTATACGTTCAAAAAATGCTATATCCTTTTTTATAGCTTTTACTATTTTTTTAGTTTTGCTTATATGTCTAAAAATAAATTTACTACAAAATTTAGATGCTTTAATATATAATTCAATTTCACCAATAATTTGCGTTCCAGTTACAGCATTTTTTATATTTATAACTACCATAGGCGGTGAATATGCACTAGTTACTGCAACAGCTTTTTTATTAGCTTTTTTTAGAAAAAATAAATTTGCTATTCTTATTTCTCTGAACCTACTCATTACTTTCTTATTAAATGTATCTCTAAAGCTAATTATTGCCAGACCAAGACCTCCTATTGAAAACATGTTAAAAACAGCTAATGGATATAGTTTTCCTTCTGGTCATTCAATGTGTAGTATGGTATTTTTTGGAACTATAATTTACTTTATATTTTTATATATGAAATCTTCAAAATTAAAAGATCTATTAATATTAATGCTTTCTTTACTAATTCTATTAATAGGTTTTAGCAGGATTTATCTAGGAGCTCACTATTTTAGTGATGTACTCGCTGGTTTCAGCTTAGGAATTGCTATACTTTCTATATTCTCATATTTATATAAACAAAAAAATTATAAATTTGATATTATAAATTTGAAAAAACATTAAAATCCAAAAGAATTTTAATGTTTTTTCTTTATCATAAACCTCTACAAATTTTATAATACAACTGTTATAAAAATTTTAGCATTGCATCTTTTTATTACAAACAAGCATAATTCCTCTTATTACAATTAATATTCCTAAAACTACTGCTAATACTATAAGTGCTGCTATATTTGCTAACAAAGTAGCTGCAACTTCAGCACCAATTATTAATCCAAGAGTTACTGCTAATAAAACAAACAATACTCCTAAAACTATATCTCCACAACATAATTTTTTGCGTGGTCTTCTTTCTTCACAACAAA
Organism: uncultured Clostridia bacterium; assembly: GCA_947581825.1. Lineage (GTDB taxonomy): Bacteria > Bacillota > Clostridia > TANB77 > CAG-508 > CANPVP01. The sequence continues at coordinate 4,728 of CANPVP010000015.1, forward strand.
TAGGTTCCATTCAAATAGCACCTCCTATATAACATCAATTAATGTTATACATTATATAATATGCACTATCGACATTTTTTGACATTGTTTTTAATCAATTGTTGTACTAGTTCTTCCTGTTCCTACAACATCTTCTTGCAAAGATTTCCATGTATTACACCCTATAATTCCATCCGTACTTAAACCTCTAGATTGTTGGTATCTTCTCACCGCTTCTTTTGTTTTAGGTCCAAATATTCCATCTAAACCACCTGTAGTATAACCTAAGGTATTTAAATCGTCTTGAGCTATTAATACATATACACCTCTATTCCCTTCTTTTATAAGTGGATATCCGCTTCCTCCACAAGCAGGTGTACCTCTTCTTTTATCAAAATGTACCCATGTAGGAGTAAAGCTTGCTGGTTCCACATAACTCCACACTCCAGAACTTATAGCAACATTTCTTATTCTATTTCTTTGACTATTAGATAATCTCTGTCCCACATCAAAAGCTACTCCTGCATAATGTTGTGACTGGTTTGAATGTCCACCTTCCCAAGGTCTCCTAAAAGCATACCCCACCGGAATTGGAGCACCATATAGGTATCGCTGTGAGTTCCAACTCTGCATTGCTCTTTTTTCAGTCCACAAAGTTTGGCTCTTACTAGAACCTCTGAATTCTCCTACAGTTAATGTACTATTTGTAACATAAGGCATTGCTTGGTTTTCGCCCCTATAATATGTTTCCATTCTATTTGTATCATTATTAAAAACAAGAATCTTTGCCATATAAAATAAACCTCCATAAACTTTTACTATAGTTTATGAAGGTTATTTGATAATGTTAATTTTTTATTTCATTACTTCTCTAGCTTTTACTACTAATCTTTCTGAACCATCTGATGAACATGTTATTAAAGTTACTTCTTTCTTTCCATTTGTTAATTGACTAGTACAAGATACATCTTTAGGATTTACATAGTATGTATCATAAACGGAATAGGCAAGAGTTCTTCCTGTTGGATCTGTAAGTTCTACTATATCGTCTATTTCTATTTCTGATAATTTTCCAAAATACGTTTTATTTCTATAATTGTGACCTGCTATAACAAAGTTACCTACTTCATTAGCATCTGGTCCCCAGAATTTATTTAATGATATTTTTAATAATTCTTCTGAGGTATCTGATAAAACTGTATAATTTATGCCTAATCTTGGTATATTTAAGATTGCTACAACAGTATATTTTTCTCCATTTGGAGCTGTGTGCTCTATACCTTTATTGGTAGTAATTGTTTCTGGTTGTTCTAAATCTTCTACTTCTATTATTTCATTTTCATCTTCAACATCATTTAGAATTACAACTAAAACATTATCTTCTATTTTGACTGTTGTATTATCCTCGCCCTCTGATGGTTCATTATAAACAGGAAATTCTTGTTCAACACTAGCTAGCATCTCCTTAGACATTTTCTCTGCTTTGGCTCTATCATATTCGCCATATATATAATAAGAAAATAATACAAGCACTAAAAAAACAGATATACAAAAATCCCATTTATACATCTTTTTCTTTCTTTTCAATTCTGGTGTCACATATACCTTTTCATGTGCCAAAATCTGATTCATATTATTCTCCTTTAGACAAAATACTTCTTATTTATTATACTATATATTCATTTTTTTTTCAATAGAATTTTGAATAAATTGACAAATATAAGGATTCTTTTCTTATTTTCACGAAATATCTATTTTTTCTCGGGCGAGCACTGCTCGCCACTACATACATACAACGTATTCATATTTTAATTAATCATAATTTATAATTTTTCTACATCAATTATTATCTATTGTTTGTCACAATATTCCACTATTTTGCCATATTGCTCTAATGTTAAATTTTCACCTCTAACTTTTTCATCTATTCCAATTGCATTCAGAAGTTTTATAACCTCATCTTTACTTTCAAACATACTACTTGAAGCTAAAGCATTTACTAGTGTTTTTCTTCTTTGAGAAAAAGCCTGTTTTATTACCTTAAACAGTAATTGCTCATTTTTTACTCTTATTGCGGGTTCTTTTCTTATATTTAATTTAATAACCTCTGATGTAACTTCTGGCTCTGGTATGAAAGAATCTTTAGGTACTACTAACCCTTTTTCAGCTTCTGCATAATATGAAACTGTATACGTAATAGCCCCTGATAATCTGTCACCTGGCTTTGCAATTAATCTATCTGCAACTTCTTTTTGAATCATTACAGTAATACTTTCAATATCTAATTTTTCTTCTAATAATTTCATTATTATTGGAGTTGTTATATAATATGGTAAATTTGCTACCACTTTAACATTTTTTATGCTATTCCCCAACTTTTCCTCTTTTATTAAATTATTCAAATCTACTTTTAATACATCCTCATTTATAATTTGAAAATTGTCATACAAGAAAAATCTATCTTTTAAAATTTTAATCATTCTCTCATCTAATTCTATACAAATAACCTTACCTGATTTTTCTAACAAATATTTAGTTAAAGTTCCTAGTCCTGGACCTATTTCTATAATAAGATCATCTTTTGAAATATCAGCTGTGCTTATTATTCCTTGTACAACTTCACTATCTATTAAAAAATTTTGACCTAGTTTTTTATTTGCTGAAATATTATATTTTTTCATAAGCATTCTTGTTTCATCAAAAAGATTCTCCATAAAAGTCCTCCCTTATTTAATCCAGTTTTTTATTGTAACCTATATTTTCTATGCAATTTTATCTCACAAAAAAATGACCTTAACGGTCATTTTTGATTATACATTTATTATTCAGCTGATTCTGATGTTTCAGATACTTCAGCATCTGGAGAGTTATAAGCTTCTAAAATAGCTCCTTGAATTTTCTCTCTAGTATCAGCATTGATTGGATGAGCTATATCCTTAAATTCTCCGTTAGGAGTTTTTCTACTTGGCATAGCAATAAATAATCCATTTTGGCTTTCGATAACTTTGATATCATGAATTACGAACTCATTATCGAATGTTACAGAAGCAACAGCTTTCATTCTGTTCTCTGAATTTACTTTTCTTAAACGTACGTCTGTGATTTGCATATGTGCACCGCCTTCCAAAGTTTTAAAAAATATTTAGTACATTTTTATATGTACACTTATATTATTCGTCATTTTTTTCTTTTTTCCTTCTAAATTTTACATTAATTTCAAATATATTTTTTTTATTCTAAAATATTATAATCTTTTTTCAATATATTATACATATAATATATTGAATTTTTTTGAATTAAAGTATATAATACGTTTGCTAAAAAGCTAATAAATAGTTTTTAAATACTAATATAAAAGGAAGTGTAAATCACATTGACAAATTCAGATGTTCTTAATCAATATAAAAAAATACATATGCTAGGTATCGGTGGAGTTAGTATGAGTGGTATTGCAGAAATACTAAATCATTGGGGATTTACTGTTACAGGTTCAGACTTATCAGATTCCCCTACCCTTAACAGATTAAATTCTAATGGTATAAAATCAACAATCGGTCATGATTTAGACTCTTTAAGAAAAGCAGATTTAGTTGTTTACTCTGCTGCCATCAACCCAAATGATGTTGAAATGTTAGAAGCAAAAAAACTAAATATTCCAACAATGGAAAGAGCTGATTTTTTAGGAGAAATAACAAAAACTTTTAAAAATACTATCGGAATTTCTGGTACTCATGGCAAAACAACAACAACTTCTTTAATATCTGTTTGCTTTGTTGAAGCAGGATTAGATCCTAATATACAAGTTGGAGCAGATTTGAAAGAACTTAATGGAAACTATAGAACTGGAAATAGTGATTACTTTATACTTGAAGCATGTGAATACGTTGAAAGCTTCCTTAAATTTAGACCTAAAGCTGAAGTTATCTTAAATATAGATAATGATCACTTAGACTATTTTAAAAACTTTGATAATATAAAAAATGCTTTTGTAAAATACACAAAACTACTTCCTGATGATGGATTATTAGTTGTAAATGCTGATGACGAAAACTGCTTGGCTTTAAGAGAATTTACAAAAGCTCAAAATATAACATATGGAATAAATAATACAGAAGCTGATTTCATTGCAAAAAACATCACTTTTGATTCTAATGGCTTCCCTACTTTCGATGTTTATTATAAGAATGATTTTTTTGATACAATAAGTCTATCAATTCGAGGAGCACACAATGTTTTAAATGCATTAGCAGCAATATCTGTTTGCTATAATTATAAAATATCAAAAGAACATATAAAAAATGCTTTAAAAAAATTTACAGGAGCTAGTAGAAGATTTGAATTTAAAGGTAAGTTAAATAATACTGTTTCTATTTTTGATGACTATGCACATCATCCAACAGAGATAACTGCAACAGCAAATGCTTTGAAAAAAATAAAATTTAATGAATCATGGGTAATATTTCAGCCTCACACTTATAGCAGAACTATTCAACATCTAGATGAATTTGCAAAAGCTCTTTTACCTTTTGATAACATTATAATAACAGATATATATGCAGCTAGAGAAAAAAATATTTATGGGATTAGCTCAAAAGATTTAGCTGATAAATTAAAAGCTATTGGAAAACCTGTTACCTATTTATCTGACTTTGAGGAAATTGCAAATGTAGTAAAATCTAAAGTGAGAGAAAATGATGTTATAATAACGCTAGGCGCAGGAACAGTTACACAAATTGGTCCTATGATTTTAAAATAAAAAAGCGGATTAACAAATTCTAAATAACAAAGTTATTAAGAATTTGTAACATTCGCATACCTATCTTGTACGGAGCTTTTCTCTTTCTTTGAAAGAGAAAAGTCCTACAAAATAAAAAAGAATTGCAAAGCAATTCTTTTTTATTTTAATTATTCATCATTCACTATTCATTATTCATTAAATTTATAATAACATCTCTACAGTTTTGGTTTTCGGGCGATTGCTAATCTCCCCTACAAATTGCAATCAATATTTAATAATTGTATTTTCAATATTAGTGTATATTCGTAGGAAATTTTTGATGAGCATTTAATTGTAATCATCTACACTCAAATTTGGATATACAAATTTAAAACTATTATTAGATAAATAATTATTAGCAAAGTGGTTTTTATTAAAACTATTTTGACCTTTTAAAAAGTATTTGTACTTCATACTCTTAGTTAAAACCCCTCCTGTTACAATAGGATCATCCCATGTAACATCTACTGCATACCACCTATTTCCTAAAAAAACATAATTCCATATATGCTCTTCCGTTTCACCTTTTGAATTAGTTCCCTTTCCACTTACTAAAACGCAAGGAATGCCAACTCCATCTAGCAAATACTTATAAGCCTTTGCATATCCCTCACAAACCACGCATCTTTCGACTAAAGCTCCATATATATTATGTGTATGATTTCTTGATAAAGTTTGATCGTATTCTAATTGTTCTACTAAAACATCATGTATCTGTTTTAGCTTATTATAATCTGAACCTTCAACTTTTGCCACAACATTATTTCTTATTGCCTCTAATTTCTGTTCATACTTATCTATTTCTTCAGTTGTTATCCCATTAATTAAATAATTTACATTTTCTTCTGGTCCTATATATACATTATATGTTGTGCTAGACCCTATTGTTGTACTTTCAATCGTTAAATAAAGTTTTGTTACATCTATAAAAAATACCATTGGATTATCTAAAGCTAAAGCATCCCACGCAGCTTGAAAATCCACTTTTAGTGATGTTTTTCCCTCATCAGTTTGAAGTGTATCATTAAATTTTGTACCAAACTTAATCGTATAATTACCAGATTTCATATTATCAAGATTATTTTCTATAGTATTGTATATCAACTTTCCATTATCCGTTAATTGATTATAAAAATAATAATTAGATTCAATATCGGCTCTTCTAACTGGCTTTATATCTGATTCTTCAAGATTATCAATATATAAAGGAGTTGTATCTGGGTTTTTTACGATATTTATGGTCTTTTTTATCGTTCTTGTGGCTTCACTCACACTTTCTTTAATATCCACATCATTTTGTGACATATATACATATAAAAAAATAGCACCACCAAAAACAACACAAATTAGTACAATGGTAATTATCGTTAAAAAAAATGAAAAAAAACTAAAATTTCTCTCTCTCCTCATACTTTCTCCACCTTTTATAAAATATAGTGCCTATGCATTTTTGTAAAAAAACTCATACATCCCCATAATATTATTATACTACATATTTATTCCAATAGCTATATTTTTATAAAAAATGGGTATCATAATTTTATAATTTATTAATAATATTAAGAGATTTATAAAAAAATATAATAATATATCAAGAGGAAGGTTGTTAATGATAAATTTTAGTTTCAATAAAAAGCAAAAAAATTCTTTTAAACTCAGCCCCCCAGCTTCATTTTACTCTCAAAGCAATAACACAAACCACTCTTTTAAGCGATTTAAAATAACAAAAAAATTCTTATTCTTTTTTTACTTAATACTATTTTTGGTTATTTGTTTAATATATACCTCTAATATAGAAGCAATACCGGATGATGTTATATTATTCTATGGAGAAAACCTAAATTTAAATACCATATTCGGAATAAGCCTAGAAGAAACTTATTCCTCGAATCCAGGACTTATATCAATAGGGAAAAATACTAGTATACAAGCATCTTCTAAATACGTTGCAGAAAACAATCAAAAATCTGGAAAATCTATTATAACTTTAAAACTATTCAGGACCGTCCCCATAAAAGAAATTTCAGTAAATGTAATTCCAATAACAAAAGTAGTTCCGCTTGGTAATGTTGTTGGTTTAAAACTGTATACAAATGGTGTTTTAGTTGTTGGAATGAGTGAAATTGATGGGAAAGATAACAATAAATATAAACCCTATGAAAGCACTGGAATTAAAGAAGGTGATATGATTATTGAAATAAATAAAAACACCATTACCTGCACAAATGATTTGATTCGTACTGTTGAAACTTCTGGAAATAAAGAACTGTCTATGAAATATGTACGAGATGGAAATGTTTTGGAAACTACTATTACACCTATAAAGAACTCGAAAAACGAATATAAACTTGGATTATGGGTTCGTGATACTGCTGCTGGAATAGGTACAGCTACATTTTATGATCCAGCTACAAGTACTTTTGCTTGTTTAGGACATGGTATTTTAGATATAGATACAGAAGAGCTTTTAGATATTTCTTATGGCGAATTTATTACAACGAATATTACCTCCCTAATAAAAGGAGAAAAAGGTGTTCCTGGAAAAATACAAGGAACAATAGATTCTGGTATAAGCCTAGGTACAATATATAAAAATACTAACTTTGGAGTTTTTGGAATTATGAAAGACATTTCTAGCTTAAATATAGACACAACAAAAACATATCCCATTGCTCTTAGAAATGAAATAAAAACTGGTCCTGCTACAATAATGTGTACATTACAAAACAATATTAGAAAAGAATATAATATAGAAATTGAAAAAATATTTTTAAATAATAATGAAAATAATAAAAGCATGCAAGTTAAAATAACAGACCCAGAATTACTCAAAACTACTGGTGGTATAATTCAAGGAATGAGTGGCTCTCCTATACTTCAAAATGGTAAAGTTATTGGAGCACTAACTCATGTTTTAGTTAGTGACCCTACGCATGGGTATGGAGTTTTTGCAGATTTAATGGTAAAACAATCAATAGAGACAGATTAAAATCTGTCTCTATTTTCTAAATTATATATTAGTGTACTTTATTATTTATATATTGAGTTACCTTATATTGATTATATTTTATACGACCTTTAGCTAAAACTTTTGCTCTCTTCATTTCAAAAATATCATCATCTTTTGCTCCCGAATTTTTATTTACAATACAATAATAACAATCTAAAGAAGGATGTCTATAGAAGCTTAGATAGTGGTCCTTATCAGGATATTTCTTCCCATTTTCATCAATAAAACCAGTAGTTAGATAATTTATTGTATACATATCGAACTCAGTTGAAGGATAACCCGTTATCTTGTCACCAGTATTAATTTCATCTCCCATTTTACTACAACTTGCAAGATGATGGTCTTTACTAGTATTTTCATCATTTGAATTTATTACATAATATATACTCTCATCAGATACATACATTTGATTATTTGTACTAGTTACTATTGCATAATTATTATAAGTTTTAAAACCTATTGGCATACCTTGAACAAAGCTTATCATTGATATATTAGTTAATACTTTATTCCATTCATTTTCGCTAATTTCTGGTAAAGCAAAATCGTATATTCCTGATGCATTAGCATAGTTTGAAATCGCAACATTTAGATTATATACAATAGAATTTTGCATTACACTTAGTTTATGTTGATTAAAAGCTGATGACTCACCTACTGCATCTAATATGTTGGTATTATCACCGTTAAAAATATAATAAATATCTTTTGGATCTGTTAACTCTGAAACTGGAGTACCATCTGGCTTTATCATGTTTTTAGCTATTATTCCATCATCAAAAGTTGTTTCAACCCATTTTGAAAAATCATAAGCCTCTTGATAAAACTTTTCAGCACTATAATCATTTAATAAAGATACTTGATCATTTCCCCAAGTATTTTCATTTGCCCTTGTTACATGTCCTGTATTATCAAAAGTATACCATTTTCCTACATACTTGCTAGAATCATGTGCTCCTTCACAACTAATAGCATAATAATATTTTTGATTATTTGAATAGCAATATCTACATTTTAAAGTTATTTTATGTGGATCCCCCGAAAGTTGTCCTCCATCGCTTGCTGTAGTACCATCTGGCACAACGATACTTGTAATCGCGTTTTGCCCCATATTATAATCTGCCATATTTATATATCCATCTAAATTAAAATCTTCTTCATAAAAAGATATATTTTCATATAATTCTTCTGATTGATTTAAATTAACCCAAGTACCACCTTCATTCCAACCTGTAACCTTTGTTTCATCGCTGTTTTTACTAATCTTACTAGTATCTATTAAATATCCTGATTTAGCAACATAGTTCCACTTATTTGTTATTTTATCTCTAACTGTACCTGTTATTGTAATATAATCATCAAGTGAATAATTTATTACCACATCATAATCATCACTCTTGTATCTTGCAGAATAATATATATATGGTTTTAAAACATGTTTATTATGAGAATACCCATCATCATCTGCTTGATTTTCTGTTGTTGGTGCATATATATAATATCCATCATACATTGTAAAAAGAAGTGCTGGGACATATACTAAAACATCTGAATTATCATACCCTGAAACATTAAAGTTTGAAGCAAATGAATTTGCAAAAGTATTTACAGAAGCTTGAATGTTTCTTCTTGTAGATGCTGCACTATCTTTAGTAAGATCTCCAAAAGTATTAAGTTCTAGTGCTTCTATTGCATCTCTGGTTGCTGTAACTATTCTAGTATCATATGTTGATTGCATTGCTACAGTTGATACTTGATATCCAACATATGTTGAAAAAACTAACGATATTGGAATTATTATTATTGCAAATACTAGTGCCATATTGGGTAATTTCATATTTATTTCACCTATCTTTACTTTTGTATTATTTTTAGTTAATGTTATTTAAATATATATAATTTTCTAATGAAAAATTGCTCATCTAATTTATACCTATATAAATTTTATAAATAATAAAGAGATTAGTCAATACTAATCTCTTTATTTCTAAAATTAAATTTTGGCTATTTTACATAATTTTTCTATTATTAATAATTATTCCTTAATCTCCACTTGTTCCAACAACAGCTGCTTGTTGTGCTGCTATTTGATAAGAATCTGATGTTGTTGAATAGAAAGCTGATTGTAAAGTTTGGAATAAAGTTTGATTATTATTCTTTACAGTAACAGTAACTATATCACCTTTCTTTAAAACATAGTTTTCATTTTTTTCTAAAGTATTTTCCACCTCATTTGTGAAAACACTATAATATTCTTGCTCTCCAGTTTTTGTAGAATTAACTGTTGTAGTCTTTTTAGATGGATTTCCATCACTAACTCTAATTTCATAGTCTACATCATAAGAATTACCTGTAGAATAAATTGTTTGAATAAATTTGTCTGTTGCCTCTGGTGTTATCACTCCTGTTGAACTTATTGTTGAAACATAATCTGCAACTGCTGTTTGTACAGCTTGTTGAGCTATTTTATCGTTTTGACCAGCCATATTTAATACTGGAAAAACAAACATCATTATAGCTCCCAATATGATACATATTACAATTACTATTGTATCTCCCATAATATTACCTCCTATTTTTATATAACACTTAATATCTTATCTTTTGCTACTATAAATTTATATTATTTAAAAATTTTCTATTATTTTTCCTTAACTTCAATATAGAAAATTTCTAATTTTGTGCTTTTTACATTATCAGAATCCTCTGTGTCCTCACCAACTTTGTCTGCATAATTTTTTGCTATATATTCTGTATCCTGCTCTATTATATATTCTTGATATTTCTTATCTTTTATTTGTTCGAGTAAACCTTTACCATCAAAACGTTTACCATCATATATTTGATTACCAAAATTAATCTTTTTTCCATTCAAATCAGCTTCTAATCTTTCTGCTACATAATCTGATCCCCAAGGAGCTCCATAATAAAATCCGTCGTTGTTCTCAATTTTATACTTATATAAATTTGGTAATATATTGTTAGCCAAATTGTTATTATAACTATATTTTACCTCATTTCCATCAATTTCTTCACTAAATTTACAGCCTTCATCTTTATATTCATTACCTGGTAAATCATATTTATTAGTAGCTAAACTTTCTTGTTTATCTTGCAAACTTCCAAGTTTGTCTAATACATCCACTAAATACCCTATATGCTTACAATAATTTTCAAATGCCGTTCTATATTTTGGAGCACTATATTTAACAATGTCTGGCTTATATTCTTTAAAATTACCATAATTACTTGCTACATTTTCTGTTTCTACATCATATCTTGCTACTATTTTTCCATCTTTATCTATAATTGTTACACCACAATTTTCAACGCTATATCTATATATAGTTGGTATTATGGTTTCTAGACCTACTATTCTGTGTTCTGCTAGACCTTCAACTCTTTCATGGTCTAAATATGTAACTTTATCCATACCAAAGAAAATTTGCTGTGCTGTAGCATTTGCCTGTGTTAGCAATGAAAATGCTATTGCTAGTGCTATTACAAATACTATTACGGCAAAAGCCATTTTTAAGGCATCAAATGCATTTTCCATTTTATCACACCCATATTTATTTAAATCTTTAGCTTTATTGTTTTTTAGGAACAATAACCTTTCTTAACAAACTTTTTCAAATTTGCTAAAAAAGAGTATTGTTTCGGGCGAGCGATGCTCGCCCCTACAATGTGTTTACATACTTATATTTGCTTTTGTTATTCTTCCACCACCGTCTTGTTCAAAAGTAATATTATAAGATGTTCCATTTTTAATGTTTGAAGTTGAATAATAAATTCCATCTGATTTAGTTACGTATGATGAATCTGAAAATTCTACTCTTACGCCTGACCTTTCATTACTTCTATTAACTTCCGCAATTAATTCTTTTACTCTAGAACCAGACTGTTCACCTATAAATTTATTAAACTGATCATTAAATGATTTAATTTCATCAGCTGTCCATTTATCCTGAACTGAACCATTAAGATTACCTGCATTATTAAATAAATACATGCCTGCAGAAATAACTAATAACAAAATTAAAGCTGTTCCTGCCATAATTAGAGCTTTTGATGCATTTTCCATATAAATCCCTACTTTTTATTTGTTTATTTGTTTTAAGCTCCGCCTCCACCTGCTGTGGTCTTTCCAACTTCGTCTACATAAATAGCTCTTACTACACCATTTGGATCAGTATTTGTTGTAATATTATATGTTTTTACATTTATTATACTTGTTTCACCTATCTGGCTAGAACCATCTTCAGTTGAGCTTTCTTTTCCTGTTTCAGTCTTTGAAGCTGCATCTAATACTGTTTTAACCTTAGGACTATGTCCATCAGCATTATTTGTTTTTACTTCTGAAAGCAATTGTTTTACT
>CANPVP010000016.1 GCA_947581825.1 uncultured Clostridia bacterium
TACAATGAATGGGGAGTACCAGATATAGATTCAACACCAGATAACTGGAAAGATACACCAGGAGAAGACGATGATGACGATGCACCAGTACTACTAACATTAAAAACAGGACAAATGCCAGTATACTTTATATTGGGAATAGGAGTGTTAGGAATAACTGCAGCAGGAATCTATTTAATTAAGAAATATGTATATGACAGAATGATTTAATAAATAAAATGTAGATCTATATGGGCGATTAGTTGCTGACGCTGTTAAGGCTTTGCCTGTTACAGCGTCAGTATACTGTGTAGATTGCCCATTTTTTGCTTTTATGAATAATGAAGGATTGATAGCTACGAAAAAACATAGAAAATTCTATAAAATATTGCCAATTGCTCACTCGTCATTTTTACGTAATCAAAATGTCTAAAAAACTTAATAAATCCGCGAATGTTAGTACTTTCAATAAAGAAGACAATTATATAGAATGTTTCTACGTAGACATAAAATTATAACAGTGTATAATATTATTAGGAGAATAGTATATGAACGAACGATAATTGTTATTGGAGGAGTACATATGAAAAGTATAAATACTAATAAAAGAAGGATAATGATAGCGGTAATAACGACACTTTTTTTTATATTATTTTCATTATGGATGATTACTAAAGCAACCGAAGATGTCGAAGATACAGAAAACATGGATAAAACTTCGGAAAGCAATCAATATTATACGCCATATAGAAATAATATATTAGGTGTAGCAGGAGATTTCTGTGTATTTTTAGCCGGAGATGCCGAGCTATCAGAAGTAACAGCAGATGTTGCGGTAGGTGGAAATTTTAAGGCTCAGAGTCTAGCTAGTTATGATACCAATTGGGATTTTTATAAAAAAAATGATTTAAGATATGTTAATTTGAACTCATACATACAAGGAAAATATGAGCAAGGAACATACCAATGGAAAGGAGAAAAAGATAAAAAAGAGTTAACTTGTACTGACGGAAGTTGCAAAGGAACATATGATTGCAACAATAATAAAGGAAAAGCTAATATATACATATATACCGGAGAAAATAGTGAGAATAAAGTCCCTTCAGAGCATAACGAAAATCAATGTCAAATAAATGATAAATGCTATGATAATCCTGTTATAATTGAAAGTGAAACTTGTAAGCATAATGCATATAATGTAAAAACAGTAAATTATGAATTTATAGATTTTGATGAAGAATTTAAAAAGTTATCAGGAATATCTAAAACACTTATGAATCAGAAGAGGCATATAGAAGTAGATTGTGATACTAAGGATAATGGGGGCAAAACTTTTACATATAAATTTCCAGAAAATGAGAAGTGTGTAGTTATAAATGTGAACCCAGAAGTTTTCTTTGATGCTACTAAGTGTGATACTTTTAATATAACAGGATTAACAAAAAATACAAAAATAGTTATTAATGTAGATTGTACAAATTCTTTAGATAATGTCTGCCCAGTTACTCCTAAGATTCAAGTTAATAATAGTCAAGCAGATTGGAATAATCTGGCCGAAAATATACTATGGAATTTTTATTATGAGGGAAATGATAAAAACGTACAATTAGAAGCAAAAGAAATTATAGGTACTATTTTAGCTCCAAATATAGATGTTTATATAAATGGTAATTTAGATGGAGCAGTTATAGCTAAGAAGGCAGAATCAAACAATGCAATTTATGGTATAAATTCAGATATTGGTTGGGATGATATAAATGGTAAAATTGAAGAAACATCAGTATCAGTAGAAAAAGTATGGGTAGATGCAGAAGATAAAGATAAAGTGAGACCAAATGAAATAAAACTACAATTATTAGCAGACAATGAAGAAATAGGAATTATAACATTAGGTAAAGATAATAAAGCTACAATAAAACAAACTAAAAAAGAAGAACAAAAATTAAATGGCAATAGCAAAATAGAAGTATCAGGAACAACAGATAATGGTAAATGGAGTTGCAAAATTACAAAACTTCCAAAATATAAAGAAGATGGAAAAACAGAGATAGAATATACAATTAAAGAAATAGAAATAAATGAGAATTATGAAGCAAAAGTTGAAAAGATAGAGAAGGAAAATGAGGAAGAAACAAAGGAATTAAAATATAAAATTACTAATACTTTATTAACAGAGATACAAGGCGAAAAAATTTGGGATGATGATAATAATAATGACGGATATAGACCAGATAAAGTAGAAGTAACTTTATATAGAAAAGATGCCAATGGAAAAGAAATCAAAGTAGAAGATATCAAAAATCCTATAACAGTAAAGGCAAGTCAAGAAACTGATAAAAATAAATGGTCATATAAATTTGCAAAAGTTAAAAAATACGATGAAGATGGAAAAGAAATAGCATATGTTGTTAAAGAAAAAATAACAGATAAAGAGGTAAGTGAGAAATATAAAGCAGAAATTAATAAATTTACTATAACTAATAAACATGAACTAGAAAAAACATCAATTAAAGTAACTAAAAAATGGGATGATGATAATGATAGAGATGGAATAAGACCAAATGAAGTTAAGGTTACTTTAAAGTCTGATGTAGAAGAAATAAAAGAGCAAACAGTAAAACTATCAGAAGAAAATAATTGGACATATACTTTTAAAAACTTACAAAAATATAAAAATGGACAAGAAATACAATATAAAGTTGAAGAAGATGATGTTCAAGGTTATACGTCAGAAATGAAAGACAAGTATACAATTACTAATACTCATAAGCCAGCTACAATTAATATATCAGGAACTAAAACATGGGTAGATGAAAACAATCAAGATAAAATAAGACCAGATAGTGTAACAGTTAGATTGTTTGCAGATGGTAAAGAAGTAGAAGGACAAGAAAAGGTAGTTACAAAAGAGAATAATTGGAAATATACTTTTGAAAACTTACCAAAGAAAGCATCAGGAAAAGATATCACATATTCTGTAAAAGAAGATTATGTAGCAGGTTATAAAGCAACAGTGGATGACAATTATAATATAACTAATACTCATGAGTTGGGAAAAACAGATGTATCAGGAATGAAAACATGGGTAGATGATGAGAACAAAGGAAAAACAAGACCAGATAGCATAGTAGTTAATTTATTAGCAGACGGAGAGGTTATAGATTCTAAAAATGTAACAAGCAATGATGGTTGGAAATATTCTTTTGAAAACCTAGATATGTATAAAAATGGTAAAAAAATAATTTATACAGTTGATGAAGAACAAGTAAAAGGATATACAAAAAAGATAAATGGATTTAATATAACAAATACGTTAATTGAAAACAATAAAATGACTATTAATGGAACTAAAACATGGATAGATAGAGAATATGAAGATGCAAGACCAGAAAAAATAAAAATAAATTTATTAGCAAATGGAGAAGTTGTACAAACAAAAGAGGTAACGGCTGAAGATAATTGGGAATACGAGTTTAAAGATTTGGACATTTACGAAAATGGTAAAAAGATAGAATATACTATTTCAGAAGAAGAATTAGATGAATATGAAACAATTATCGATGGATATAATATTACAAACAGACATATTTTAGTAGCAGGAGATGAAGCTATAGATATAAAAGTTACTAAAAAATGGATAGATGAAGGGAATGAAGACTTAAGACCAGATAGTATAACTGTAAAATTATTATCTAATGGAGAAGTTATTAGAACACAAGAGATAACAAAAGAAGAAAAGTGGGAGCACACCTTCAAACAACTACCAAAATATGATAAAGAAGGAAATGAAATAGAATATACAGTAACAGAAAATGCAATATCAGGATATGAAACAAGCATAAATGAATTTGAAATAACAAATACATATATACCTCCTGTAATATCAGATAAATTTGTTATAAAAATAAATAAATACGAAAAAGGTACTACTAAAAAACTAGAGGGAGCAAAGTTTGCAATAGTAATAAAAGATGAAGATGGAAAAGAAGTTTTGAATAATACTAAAAATACTAATTCAGAAGGTCAAATAGTATTAAAAGATTTAGAGTTAGAAAATGGAACATATACAATAGAAATAAAAGAAACAAAAGCTCCAAAAGAATATAAGAAATTAGAAGATGCAATTAAAATAGAGTTTACAGTAAAAGAAAAAGATGGAAAGAAAGTTGTTGAATTAAAAGAAAAATACAAGAATGTAGAAGTAGAGAAGACAACAATGACAATAAAAGTTGAAAATACAAAAGAGCAGAAGAAAGATAATACAACATCAGGTAATAAGTTACCACAAACAGGACCAGGTAATATGATAATAGCTAGTATAGTGGTTGTAGGATTCTTAGTAGTAGGAGCAATAGGAATATTCAAGTATAGAGAAGTTAAATTTTAGTGAAATGCGACTGCATTGCACATCTGTAGGGCGACCATCGGTCGCCTGTTTTTTTGTGTGTACTATTATGCAACAAAATTGTTTGTTTTATGTAATGAAAAAATCTAGAAAATTTAATAATAGCTAAAAGCCAGTGGTTTCAATTTGATTAATAGGTTAATAAAATTCAACCTATATACATAAAATTGGAAAAGTTGTAACATTAAAATAGAGATTTTGTATGAAAATAAGGTTTATGGGGGAATTTTGTATGAAACACACAAGAAGAATAAAAAGAAGACGAATTATTGCAATAATAATTTTGATATTATTAATATTATTATCTTTATGGCTTTTTATAAGGGCATCAGAGGATGAACAAAAACCATATGAATCATACAGACATAATATCCTCGGTATTGCGGGAGATTTTTGTGTGTTTACTAAAGAAGATGCAACGTTATCACAGGTAAGTGCAGATGTTGCTGTAGGAGGAAATTTTAAAGCACAAGGTTTTGGGGATTATGAAACAGGTTGGAATTTTTACAAAGAGCATTTGGAATGTGTTAATTTAAATTCATATATAGGCGGACATTATGAAAGTGGAACATATCATTGGAAAGGTAATAAAAAGAGGGCTGAACTTACATGTTCTATTGACAATTCATGCAAAGGAACATATAAGGGGGAACATCAATATGGTCAAGCAAATTTATACATATATACAGGAGATGAGAGCGTAAAGAACAATTGTGAATCAACAAATAATGAAAATCAATGTAGAATAAATGGAAAGGATTATGATAATCCAATTTGTAATGATGAAAAATGCACTCATGGGGGAAAGTATAATGCATATAATGTAATAGAGTGTGATTATAAATTTATTAATTTTGACGAAGAATTCAATAATTTGGTTAGATTATCTGAACGACTAAAAACATTAGGAGAAGCAATTCAAGTAGATTGTGATACTAAAAATTGTGGTAATAGAACTTTTACTTATAATATACCAGATAATCAAGAAATGACAATCATAACATTAGATGCTAACAATTTTTTTAATGCAACAAACTGTGATACTTTCAATATAGATGGATTGGACTCTAATAAACAAATAATTATAAATGTAGATTGTACGGGTAGTTTTTCAACAGAATGTCCTACTACACCTAAAATAAAAATTAATAATGATGACAAGGATTGGAATTATTTAGCAGAAAATATTATATGGAATTTTTATTATCCAGATAATAGTGGGGAAGCACAATTAGAGGCCAAGGAAATGGTTGGTACTATTTTAGCACCTAATATTGATGTTACTATCAATGGTAACTTAGATGGAGCTGTAATAGCAAAGAAGATACCATATGCAAATACTATTAATGGTATAAATTGTAGCATTAATTCTATTGGAGAAGGAAAAGAGAAAGAAGAAACTACATCAGTATATGTAGAAAAAGAGTGGATTGATGGCAATGAAGAAGACAAGCGACCAGATAAGGTTCAATTTAAATTATTAGCAGATGGACAAGAAAAAGGTTTAGTAGAATTAAGAAAAGAAGGGCAAATTATAGAATTTAAAGATATAGAACAAAAAGACGAAGATGGTAATGAAACAACTGCAAAGAGTATATCTTATTCAACTAATGGGAATAGGATAAAGACAATTGCACAAGAAAGAGCTGAAAGTGAAAAATATTATATAGAATTGGATATATCAGATGTAGAATCAAATTGGTGGGAGTTTGCAGAACAGGATATAACATTTACAATAACAGATAAAAATGGGCAAACGACAAAGAAAACAGTTAAGGCAAAAACTTTAACATCTTGGGCTTTTGATTCAAGTTTTACAGTAGATGTGCCTAAGGGAAGTAGTGTTGATGTCAATTTTGAAACAACGTGCATTAATAGTACATATGGAAATCAATCAAAATGTTATATGGCATCTATAACAACAAAAACTAATGCTTGTGGAGTAAAAGTGAATTGGCCAAAAGACTGCAATTGGATAACTGTAAAATTGTCAGCTACACCATGCGACTGTACTCCTAACATAACAATTCAAAATGGAGATTCATCTGATACAGATATAACTACTCCAACTACCCCTTCAGGAGGAGATAATCAAACAGAAGGAAATGAACAACAAGGAGGCGGACTTGTTGGTTCAGGTGGAAATACTGGTTCAGAAGAAACAAAAGAACCTGAAGTACAAAAACCAACTGAAGATGAGAATTTAAAAGACTGGTCATGCAAGATTATTAATCTTCCAAAATACGAAGAAAATAATGATGGTAAAGAAATCGTCTACACAATAGAAGAAGTTGATGTTGGAGAAAATTATGAATCAAAGATTGAAGAAGTAAAAGATGAGAGTGGAAATAGTACAACACCTCGTAAATTCAAAATCACAAATACTTTATTAACAGAAATCGAAGGTGAGAAGATTTGGCAAGATGATAATTTTGAAAATAGACCTGATGAAATAGAAATTACTTTATATAAAAAGGTTACAACTGATGGAGAAGAGAAAGAGGAGATTGTTACTCTAGATAAAAACGAAGATTCTGAAGATGCTCCAGAAGCGGTGTCAACAGATGAAGATAATACAACCGAAGAGGAGAAAAAAGAAAAATTTAAAAATCCTATAACATTAAAGAAAGAAGAGCAGAAGGAAAAAGGAGACAATTGGACATTTAAGTTTGGTAAACTTCCAAAATATGATAAGGATAATAACAAGATTGAATATGTTGTTAAGGAAGAAATAAAAGATGAAAATGCTAAAGAGAGATATACTACAACATATGAAAATAAAGAGGATAAATTTATTATAACTAATAAATACGAAATCGAGGAAACATCAATTAAGGTAACTAAAAAGTGGGAAGATAATAATAATCAAGATGGCTTTAGACCTAAGAAACTTGAGGTTACATTACTTGCTGATGGTGAAGTTGTAAAATTAAAAGATAAAGATGGAAAAGTGACTGATGCTGTTGCTGTTTTAAGTGAAGATAATGATTGGACATATACTTTTGAAAATTTACCTAAAACTAAAGATGGAAAAGATATAGAGTACACAGTTGAAGAAGCTATAAAATACAAGAAAGCAAAAGGTAAATATGAGGTAGAGTATCAAAAAACAGATGATGGCTATGTTATAGTAAATACTCATATTCCTGAAAAAACAAGTGTTGAAGGTTCTAAGATATGGAAAGATGAAGATAATCAAGATGGCTTAAGACCTAATGAAGTTGTTGTTAAATTATTTGAAAATGGAAAAGAGATACAAAGTCAAAAAGTTACAGAGGATAATGGATGGAAGTTTAAGTTTGATAACTTAGATAAATATAAAGATGGAAGTAAGATTGAGTATACTGTTTCTGAAGAGTCTATTAATGGATATACACAAGATATAGATGAAAATTATAATATAACGAATACTCATAAACCAGAAACTATAAATGTTGAAGTAACAAAAAATTGGGATGATAATGATAATCAAGATGGCTTAAGACCTAAAGAGATTACTATAAAGTTATTTGCTGATGGAGAAGAGTTAAAAGATAAAGCACAAGTAGTAACTTCAAAAGATAAGTGGTCATATACGTTTAAGAATTTGCCTAAATTTAAAAATGGACAAGAAATAGTTTATACAGTAGATGAGGCTAGTATTGATAAATATGAAAAAGTTGTAAATAAGAAAGAGTCTACTAAGAAAACAGAAGATGGTAGAGATATTGTAGAATATGAAATTACTAATACTCATGAACCAGCAAAGATAGAAGTTAAAGGTACTAAAACATGGGATGATGGTGATAATCAAGATGGATTAAGACCTAAGAATATTAAGGTAAAATTGTATGCTGATGAAAAAGAAAAGGAAGAAAAAACAGTTACTGCAGAAGATAATTGGGAATATAGTTTCGATAATTTAGATAAATACAAAACTGGTGTAGAGATTAAATATACAATATATGAAGAACCAGTTGATAATTATGAAACAACTATAAAAGGCTTTAATATAACAAATAAACATGTTCCTGCAACAACAGAAGTTTCAGGTAAAAAGACTTGGGATGACAATAAAAATCAAGATGGAATGAGACCATCAGAAATAAAAGTAAAATTATTGGCTGATGGAGAGGTAAAAGATACAAAGACAGTAACTGAAAAAGAGGATTGGAAGTATTCTTTTGAAGATTTACCTAAATATAAAGCAGGTGTTGAAATTGAATATACAATAAGTGAAGAACCAGTAGAAAATTATACAACAAAAGTTGATGGATACAATATTACTAATACTCATGAGCCAATAAAAATTGAAGTATCAGGAAAGAAAAATTGGGAAGATAATGAGAACCAAGACGGAAAGAGACCAAAGAGTATTACTGTTAGAATCTTTGCAAATGATGTAGAATTATCTGATAAAGCACAAACTGTAACAGAAGCTAATAAATGGGAATATACATTTAAAGATTTACCTAAATTTAAAAATGGAGAAGAAATTACATATACAATTCAAGAAGATAAAGTAAAATATTATGAAACAGAAGTAAAAGGATACAATATAACAAATAAACATACTCCAGAAAAGACAACTGTTTCAGGTACAAAGACATGGCAAGATGCAAATAACCAAGATGGAATTAGACCAGAAAGTATAACAGTTTATTTAAGGGCAAATGGTGAAAAAGTAGAAGGAAAATCTGCAACTGCATCAGAAGCAACAGATTGGAAATATGAGTTTAAAGATTTAGATAAATATAAAGATGGAAAAGAAATTGTATACACAGTTGAAGAGCAGAAAGTTCCAGAATATGATACAAAGATAAATAAATATGATATTGTTAATATTCACGAACCAGAGAAGATATCAGTTGTAGGACAAAAAACATGGGATGATGCTGATGATCAAGATGGTATAAGACCAAAGTCAATAACTGTTAAATTACTAGCAAATGGACAAGAAGTAGAAGATAAAACAGCAACCGTAACAGCAGATAATGATTGGAAGTATACTTTTAAAGATGTAGATAAATATCAAAATGGAGAAGAAATTGTATACACAGTTGAAGAAGTAAAAGTAACAGGTTATGAATCAAAAGTAGATGGAATGAATCTTACTAATACTCATGAACCAGCAAAAACAGAAGTTGCAGGAGAAAAGATTTGGAAAGATAATGAAGATCAAGATGGATTAAGACCTAAAGCTATAACAATAAATTTATTGGCTGATGGAAAGAAAATAAAATCTGTAACTATTGGAGAAAAAGATGGATGGAAGTATAGCTTTACAGATTTAGACAAGAATAAGAAAGGCAAACCAATAAATTATACAGTAGATGAAGAAAAAGTTGAAGGATATACAAAATCAATAGATGGCAATAATATAACAAATACACATGAAATAGAGAAAACAGAAATTTCTGGTAAGAAGATTTGGAAAGATAATAATGATCAAGATGGAAAAAGACCTGAAGAAGTTACAATTCAACTAGTAGCAGATGGTCAAGAAGTAAAAGGTGAAACAGCAACTGCATCAGAATCAACAGGATGGACATACAAATTTGCAGACTTACCAAAAAATGAAAAAGGTAAGAAAATAAATTATACTGTTAAAGAAATTATTGTAGATGGATATGAAACTTCTATAGATGGATATGAGATTACAAATACTCATACTCCAGAGACAATAAATGTAGATTGTAAAAAAACGTGGGTAGATGATAATAACAAAGATGGAAAAAGACCTGATAAAGTAACAATAAAATTATTAGCAAATGGCGAAGAAATAGAATCTAAAGAAGTAATTGCAAAGGATTGGACCTATACATTTAAAAATTTACCAAGATATGAAAAAGGTAAAGAAATCAACTATACAATTAAAGAAACAAATGTAACAGGATATGATACAACAATCGATGGATATAATATTACTAATACTCATGCTACTGAGAAAACAGAAGTGTCTGGTAAGAAAACTTGGGTAGATAATGAAAATCAAGATGGAAAGAGACCAGAAAAGATAACAGTAAATCTATTAGCAGATGGAGAAAAAGTAGATTCTAAAGAAGTAACAGCAGAGGAAAATTGGAAATATACTTTTGATAATCTAGAAAAATACAAGAATGGTAAATTGATAAAATATGAAATCAGTGAAGAGAAAGTAGACGGTTATACAACTAAGGTAGATGGCTACAATATAACTAATACTCATAAGGCAAATACAACTAAGGTTGAGGGTACTAAGAAATGGATAGATACAGGATTTGAAGAGCATAGACCTAAAACTATAACAATTAGATTATTTGCAGATGGAGAAGAGGTACAACATAAAAAAATAAATGCAAATGGAAAATGGGAATATGAATTCGATAATTTACCAGAGTATAAGAATGGAAAGAAAATTGAGTATACTATAAAAGAGGATGACATAGATGGATATGAAATCATAATAAATGGCTTCGATATAACAAATAGATATTATGCTGTAGCTGGTGAAGAAGTAATTGATATTGATGTAGAAAAGGTTTGGGAAGATAAAGGATATGAATCAATAAGACCAAACAAGGTAACAGTATATTTATTGGCAAATGGGGAAGTGGTAAGAACAAAAGAAATAACGGCACAAGATAAGTGGAAAGCTACTTTCAAACAATTGGATTTATATGATGCTGATGACAATGAGATAACATATACTGTAGAAGAAGATGCAATAGCAGGATATGAAACAAGAATAGATAGATTTAAGATAACTAATATATATGTACCAGCAGAAGTAGAAGATAAGATTATGATTAAGGTTAATAAGTATGAAAAAGGAACTACAAAGAAATTAAAAGATGCAAAATTCGAATTAGTAATAAAGAAAGAGGATGGAAAGGATAAAGATAATAAGAAAAAGTATAAAGAGGTTTTAAAGAAAACGAATACAACTAATTCGATTGGACAGATTATTTTGAAGGATTTAGATTTAGAAGAAGGAACATATGTATTAGAATTGAATGAAAAAGAAGCTCCAAAAGGTTATAAGAAATCTGACGATTCTATAAAAATTGAATTTACGGTAAAAGAGAAGAACGGTAAGAAAGTTGTTGAGTTAAAGAATAAAAATAAAAATGTACAAGTAGAGAAAACAACTATGACAATAAAAGTAGAAAATGCAAAAGAACAAAAGAAAGATAATACAACTTCTAAAGGAAAATTACCACAAACAGGACTAGGCAATATGGTAATAGCAGGTATAGTGATTGTAGGATTCTTAGCAGTAGGAGCAATAGGAATATTTAAGTATAGAGAAGTTAAATATTAATTGCAGTGTGAAAACATTGCACATCTGTAGGGGCGACCAATGGTCGCCCGTTTTCTTGCATGTACTATTATGCAACAAAATTGTTTGCTTTGTGTAACGAAAATATCTACAAAACTTAATAATAGCTGAAAGCTAGTAGTTTCAACTTAATTCCTGAGTTAACAAAAATCTTGCTATATAAGTAAAATCCAAAAAATGATAATATTATAATAGAGAAATTGTTGAAAAAATAAGGATTTTAGGTGAATAAGTATGAAATATATGAAAAAAACACACAGATATAAAAGAAGACGAATGATAGCAATATTAACCATATTGCTATTATTAATACTATCTTTATGGATGTTTATAAAAGCTTCAGAAGATGAAGAAGTAAAGCCATATCAGTCATATAGACATAATATATTAGGCGTTGCAGGGGATTTTTG
The DNA here is from genome assembly GCA_947581825.1 of uncultured Clostridia bacterium. Taxonomy (GTDB): domain Bacteria; phylum Bacillota; class Clostridia; order TANB77; family CAG-508; genus CANPVP01. Next base: position 12,095 of record CANPVP010000016.1, read on the forward strand.
TGTGTTTACTGAAGGAGATGCAAATTTATCTGAATGCACAGCTGACATTGCTATAGGTGGAGATTTAAAAAAAGGAAGTTTTGGAAATTATGATACGAAATGGAATGATTTTTATAAACAACATTTAGAGTGCGTTAATTTAAATTCATATATTAGAGGAAGATATGAAAGTAATGGTAAGTATTGTTGGCAAGGAAAACCAAAGACAGAATTGCAATGCGATGATGGAACATATAAGGGAACATGTACAGATAATCATGAAAATGGTCAGGCAAATTTATATATTTGCACGGAAGAAAATAAAAACACAATTGATAAACAAGAAAATTCAAATCAATGTAAAATAAACGGACAGAGCTATGACAATACTCAATGTAATGATGGAAATCAGTGTGAACCATATAATGCTTATAATGTTATTGGAGTAAAAAATGATTTTATAGATTTTGAAAAAGAATTTACAAATTTGAGAAATTTATCAAATAGCCTAATGTATGCAAAAGATCCTATATGTTTTGAGTGCGAGGAAGAAAACAATAGAACATATACCTATGATTTACCAAAAGAGTCAGATTGCATAATTGTAAATGTAGATGCTGAAGATTTTTTTAATAAACAGGAATGTGAATACTTTGACATAAAAGGGCTATCTAGCTCTAAATGCATAATAATAAATATAGATTGCACGGATGCTTTTAAAGAAACGTGTCCAATTACACCTAGAATACGAATAGATGGTCAATCTAGTGATTGGAATCCATTGGCTGAAAATATAATATGGAACTTTTATTATCCTGATAATAATGGAACAACAGTACAATTAGAAGTAAATGAAATGATTGGAACTGTTTTAGCTCCAAATATAGAAGTAAAGGTAAATGGAAATCTAGATGGAGCAGTAATATGTAAAAAATTAATCGAGGCTCAAACTATTAATGGTATAAACTGTGGTATTAGTTCAATTGATGGAATAACAGAAAATGAAGAAACTACTCAAGTTTACGTTGAAAAAGAATGGATTGATAATGAAGATGCCGATAAAAAAAGACCTAAAGAGGTTAAATTTAAATTATTAGCTGATGGAAAAGAAAAAGGAGATATTACTTTAACAGAAAAGGGGCAAATTGTAAAAATTGATGAAAAAGAACAACAAGATGAAAATGGAGAGAAAAAAACAGCAAAGAGTATATCTTATTCAACTAATGGTGAGAAAGTAAAAGCAACTGCACCAGAGGAAGAGTGTACTGAATATTATCTTGAATTTGATATATCAGACCTAGAAACGGATTGGTGGAATTTTTCGGGACAAAATATTGCATTTACAATTACATATAACGATGGAAGAAAAGAAAATAAGAATGTTAATGCGGGAAGTTTAAGCTATTGGAACTTTAATGCAGAGGCTAACAAGATAAAAATTCCTAAAGGTGAAAGTATAACTATATCTTTTGATTCAACATGTATTAATGGTAATAATGAAAAATGTTATATATCATCAATAACTACTAAAAACAATGATTGTGGAGTAAAAATAGATTGGCCAAGAAATTGTAATTGGATTATAGTAAAACTATCAAAAAGTGATTGTGGATGTAGTCCAACTGTTACTGTAAACAGTACTAGCTCAGGCAATACAGGTACAACTACTAACCCTTCAGAAGGAGATAATCAAACAGGAGAAAGCGGACAAGAAGGAGACGGAAATGGTGGGCTATTAGGCTCAGGTGGAACTACTGAATCAGAAGACAAAAAAGAACCAGAAGAGGAGAAACCAAAAGAAGACGAGAAATTAAAAGAATGGTCATGTATAATTAAAAATCTTCCAAAATATGCAGAAGAGAGTGAAGATGGAGATGATAGCGAAGAGAAAAAAGAAATTGTTTACACAATAGAAGAAGTTAACGTTAATGATAATTACATTTCTGAAATAGAAAAGATAGAAAAAATAGAAGATAATGAAGAAGATAAAACTGAATACGCTGCAAAATATAGAATTACTAATACTTTATTAACTGATATTGAAGGTGAAAAAATCTGGGATGATGAAAATGATAATGATGGAGTTAGACCAAGTGAAATAGAGGTAACTTTATATCAAAAGGTAGATGACGGAGAAGATAAAAAAGTTGATGTAGAAGAGTACAAGAAAGAAGTTAAAGATGCAGAAGAACAACAAACTGAAGAAGGTCAGATAGACAGTACAAGCGGAGAGGCTAATCAAGAAGGTCAAAAAGAAAAATCAAAGTTCAAAAATCCTATAACTGTTACAAAAGGTGAAGAGGGTTCAGAAGAAGGAAAAGATAGCAATACATGGAAGTTTAAGTTTGAAGGTGTTAAGAAGTACGATAGAGAAGGCAATCAAATAGAATATACTGTTAAAGAAGAGCCTTTAACTGGTAAAGCAGAAAATAAATATACAACTACTTATAAAAAAGAAGATGATAAGTTAAAAATTATTAATAAACATGAATTAGAAAAAACTGAAGTTGAAGTTACAAAAGAATGGGATGATGCAAACAATCAAGATGGAAAAAGACCAGATAGTGTAGAAGTAACTTTAAGTACAGAAGTAGCAGGTATAGAAATCAAAGATGCAACAGCAACTTTAGACAAAGTAAATGGCTGGAAACATAAATTTACTGGATTACAAAAGTATAAAAATGGTGAAGAAATAAAATATACAGTTGATGAAAAAGAGGTTAAGGATTATGAAAAGAAGATAGATGGACTTAAAATTACCAACAAGCACGAGCCTGAGAAATTATCTTTAAAAGTAATAAAGATATGGGATGATAATAATGA
>CANPVP010000017.1 GCA_947581825.1 uncultured Clostridia bacterium
GATGGTTGTGATGTTTCGAAAGTTAAAGTGATTTTATAGAAATTACAATAATCTAAAAGAAATTTTGTTTAAAAATTAAATATTAGGTTTAAAAACCACATAAAAAAGCCTAAATTTAGGCTTTTTATTATGTTTATTTTTTATTAACAGTATCTTTTAATGCTTTTCCAGCTTTGAAAGCAGGAACTATAGATGCTGCAATTTTTAATTCTTTTCCAGTTTGTGGATTTCTACCAGTACGAGCAGCTCTTTCTCTTGTTTCAAAAGTACCAAATCCTACTAATTGAACTTTTCCTTTTTGAGATAACTCTTTTGTAACTGCATTAACAAAAGCATTTAATGTAGCTTCTGTATCTTTTTTAGAAAGACCTGTTTCTGTTGCCATTGCATTAACTAACTCAGCTTTATTCATTATAAATTCACCTCACTCTCATCTCATTACTAAGATATTTATAATCTACCAAAAAACTCTTATAAAGTCAAATAATTATTAAAATTTCGACAAATTTAGCCTTTTACTTCCATTGCTTAAAAATAATTTTTATGATAGAATATTAAAGTATTAGGAAAGAGGCAAGTTATGAATGATAAATTATTAAATCAAAATATAGATAGGTTAAATATATCTTGTAAAACAATAGAATTATTAAAGGATAAACAAATTATTTTACTTAAAGAATTATGTACTAAAACAAAAACTAATTTAAAAAACTTAGGAATAAGTACACAAGAAATAAATAAAATAGAAGTTGAATTACAACTCATAGGCTTAAATTTAAAATCAAATTACTAAAGAGGTGTTATAAATGGCTTTATTTACTGGATTAATAAGATGCTCAAATAACCACGCATATAAAGGCAGAAAAGAGCGAAACAATATAAATTATAGATGTAACTGTAGATTGAAATATGGAAAAGATAAATGCGATAATGATAATATGGTAGAAGAAACATATTTAATAGATATGATAACACAACAACTATCTGTAATTAATATGGAAATAAAAAATGTAGATATTAGATCAATAGTTGATAGAATAGAGGTATCTCCAACTAGAATAGAAATATTTTATAAGAATCTCCCTATTTCAAGTTCATTCTATGATGCTAAACTAGGACAATTACATTATGATAGTGAAAATGATTAAAGGGGTACAACAAAATTGATAAAATTTATCGGTGGGGGAGGATAAAATAGTAAAAGAGCCAATGAAATTAAAACATTTCATTGGCTTAAATTATGCACACAATTCTAATTCCTCATAGTTAAATAATTCATATAAAATAAACTCTAAAACATTCACTACAATACTATTTCCAGCTTGTCTATATAATTGTGTATCAGATACTCCAGCATTTTTTGCTTTGTAAAAATCTTCATCATCAAATCCCATCAATCTCCAACATTCCAAAGGTGTCAACTTTCGTATTCTCATATAATATTTTCCATCCTCTGATATAAGTATTGTGGCACTTGATGTTGTGCATCCACAAGAAGTTGTTTGAGTTGGAGCAATATCAGTAATCTCTTTATTATTGTAGGGATTAAACATCTTTCTTTCAGCAATATTACTCCTAAAATTACTTGCAACAATCGAATTTGAAATTCCATCTATATCATATATTCTATCTTGAACACTCATTCCCTTTGGTGTTAAGCATTTGGGTTTATTAGAAAATTCTAATGTTGCCATATTAGGTGATGTTAATATAGTTTGAGAAATTTCTTTTCCAACTCGTCCTCTTTTTTCAGTATTATTAGGATATGAAACATTTATAGAATCTCCTATCTTTGCTTTAGAATATCCTTTTTTCGTTCCTTCTTTTACTAATACAAATGGTTGTTTATTACCACCATCAGCCATAGTAGTTAATGTTGGCGACAATCCATCTGTGTTATATATACTTCCAGCTTGATGAGTTCGATTTTTATTATCATATAAACCACCAATTCTTTCTATATTTGCAGTTTCTGATATGTATTGATTATTTCTTCCATCCATTTTATGATAGCCTGCTATAATACAAGAGCTTACACTTGGATTTTTATTATCTCGTATTAATTTATTATTTTTTTTTATTAGTCTACCAATTCCTTTTTCTGAAAGATAATATTTTTCATCCACTTCATCTTCCAAAAAATCTTTAAGTTTCCACATTAAAGGTATTTTTTGTGGAAAACAGAAGTTACTGACTGCAATATCATTGCGAATAGATACAATAAAAACCCTTTCTCTATTTTGAGGGATACCATAATCTTTGCTATTCAATACCTGCCAATAATTTGTATATCCCAATTCAGCTAAATCTTTCAAAATTGATTCAAACTGTGTTTTAAATCTTTTACTTGTTAAATTCTTTACATTTTCAATAATACTATACATTGGTCGTTTCTCTTTTAGTATTTTATAACCTTCATAGTATAAGCCACTTCTCGTTTCTCCTTCTTTTATTCCTTTCATTTTTCCAGCTATTGAAATATCTTGACAAGGGAAGCCCCAAGTTAATAAGTCAAAATCTGGAAGTGTAGATATATCTATTTTAGTTATATCTCCATAGTTTTTATCTTCTGAAACATTATGAATTGCACAATAGCTTTTAATTGCAAATTTATCTATTTCAGAGAATCCAACTAATTCATATTCAATTTTTAATCTTTCGAGTGCTTTTTCAAAAGCTCCTATTCCTGAAAATAAGCTAAAAATTTTTATCAACCATTTATACCTCCTTTGCATAAAAAAAGTCCTCAGGGCAATCCTGAGGCTAAATAAGACTATTTAATTTGCATACATCTTATCAATTTCTTGTTTTCTTTCTAGCACATACTTTTCTAGTTCTGTGCCTGTTATATTTCCAATTAATTCATCATTTTCTCCATAAATTTCATATTCCTTATCATCAACTAAATATAAAGTATAAAACTGATGCTTTTCGTTAAATGCTGTGTATTTTTTATTAATATAAATTTTTTCATTTGTATATGGTAGATTAACACAAAAATAAGTATCATTAGATTTTTTATAATCTATACGATTACCTCCGAATTTTATACTATGTATAAACAACCCACTATTAGAAAGTTTTTCTTCCTTGATTGTGTCTAAATGATTTAATTCCCTTTGCATTTCTAAGACTTCTTGTTTCTTTTTATTAATTTCTATTCGTTCAGATCGTGTAGATTTAATTAAATTTTTTGCCTCATCTACAGAGTGAATATCTAATTCATTTTGCAGATTTAAAAATATTTCTACTTCTTTAGGCAAAACATATTTTTCATCCATTTCTTTATAACTTAAAGCATATTCATAAACTTCATATAATCTTATATAATCTTGGGCTTTTTCTGTTTTGTTAATAATTTCATCATATTTTTCTTTATCCTTCTTAATTTCAATATTTATACTTTTGATTGAACTTCTTAAAAAATCAATTTTATTTTCAATATCATCTAAAGAATGGATATTGTATTTTTCCAAATATTCTAGTTGTTTCTTTAACTGATAATATTTTTTTACTTCTTGGTATCTTGTTTTTTGATATTCAGTATATACTTTTCCTTCTGTAGATGCTTGACTTAATTCTATTGCTTGTTTAGATTCTAATGCTTTAGCATACATTTTATTATTAAATTCATTTCTAATAGTTTTTATAGCAAGTATGGATATATTTTTCTGATTTTTAAAATACTTATATAAATTTTGTTCTGTAAAGTTTTTATCAATAGTAGATAATCTTGCAAATCTTTTCATTCCAATAGTTTTTACTGAGATATTTTTACCTCTTTTTATTTCATATCCTAAAATAGAAAGTTCCTCTAAAAATTCATCTAAATTTGTGCATTTTTTTATTAAACCATTTATATCTTCCTTAATTTTATCTTTATAACTCTGTTCTTTATATTGATAGTAATAATCTTTATTTTTTGATTTTAGATATGTTTTTCTAGGCATAATAAAACATCCGTATTCGGATGCAATTTTATCACTCGTATCACTTAATCCATAAAGTCCTTCCTTTTCATTGGCAAGTCTATCCTCTAATTTTCTACCATTTATATTTATAGCATTTACTGCAATGTGATTGTGTAGATGTCCTTTATCAATGTGTGTACTTATTACACATTGAAAGTCTGGATATAATTCTTCACATAGTCTTTTTCCAATTTCGTTAGCCTGTTCTGGAGTAATATTATCTTTTGGAGAAAAACTTTGAATGATATGATAAGCTACTCTGCTACCTTTCATTTGATATTTATTTTGAATATCTTTAAATTCTAATAATGCAGTTTCAACATTACAATTTATAGAAGATGCTATTCCAACTTTATCTCCATAGTGTTTTTCATCTAATATGTACTCAATTAAATTTTGTGGTGTTCCATAATGAGGCTCTCTTTTAGTAACTGGCATATTATGAATTTCCCATTCCTTCGTTCGAGTGATTTATTTCTTGCCACACTTTTAAATCTAATTTATTTTCAATAAGATTAAGAATTTCCTTTTGCTTTTTTAGTATAGTAAACATTTGAGTAGAAACTCTTTTTAAATCCTCATTAGAAATTTGAGTTGCATATCTGCTTATATGTCTAATTTCTTTTGCTATTTTTTTAAGTTCTTTTGTATTTTCAGAATATGCAGCATATATTTGTTCTTTACCATCTAAATCAATATGAGTTACTTTTTCATAAATAATCGCATCTCTAATATAAGTAGCTAATCTTTTATAACCATAATAATTAACTTTAGCCTCTAACAGAGCTCTTTCTTCATCTGATACCCAAACTTTTATACTATTTCTTCTAGTTTTCATATATATCCTTTCCCAAAAAAAGAGATAAGAATATAATTCCTATCTCAATTTTTACAATAATAATATTATTATTAATTTTTTTTACCCTTGAAATTCATCTTCATAAATCTGTTTTAATTTGAGAAAATTATCTTCCGAAATATGTATCAAAGCATGCCTGATTCTTACAACAGAACTTCTAACTGCACTAGGATTTATATTACTACTCCTAGCAATTTCTGTTAGTGTTTCTCTTTGAAAGTCCTGTGGCTTTAATCCATAATATCGTATAAATCTCTCTTTTTGTAAATCTGTTTTATAAGTGATTTCTAAAACCATATTGTAAATTATTTCTTTGTTTTTATTAGAAATATTGTTTTTTTTCATATAATTCAAAAGAGTTCTAACAATTTCTCTATCATCAGTATAGTTTGATATAAAAATCACCTCAATTCTGAAAGTGATCACTTTTTAATTTTATAATCGACTACACTCATGTTATAACGTATATTTTACAATTTGTCAGCGCCCTTTTTTAATTTAATCCAAAAAAATAATCATATAAATATCCAGCCTCAATATATTTTTCTGTCAATTCCATTTTATATTCTTCAAGTAGTTCTAAATATTTTTGTTTAAAACAATTTTTGCAGAGCCATTCAATACCTTCCTTTGAAATGATATATTCTCCATTTTCAATATATCTATAGTTAGGATAGACTTTAATCATTTTATCTATTGTTTTTCTTACTGTATCCTTTTTTCTATTAAAAAATGAATCTAAAATTTCTGTAGAAATATCTTTTTGAAAAATATTTTTATTTTCAATATTTAAAACTTTTTCATATTCTTTTATTCTAGTTTCAAAAAAATAAATATCTGCATCAATTATTGATTTTTCTGTTTGAAAATAAACATATACAATCCATAAAAAACCTTCGTATAAGATGAAATGTCTTTTACTTTTTATTCGTACACTTTTCCATCTACAATTAGGATGTTTTTTTACCATAATATCTACTGCTTGTCTTAAATCTTTGTGAGTTATTTCTTGACCTTGTTTTGTTTTTATCCCTAATAATTTTAATTTGTATAATATTTTTTCATAAGATAGAAAAATACTATCTGTAAATTCATCACTATTATTATACAATTTATATCACTTCCTAAAATTGAAAAGAAATTCTGCTAGCATAGCGTAGCAGAAATTTAAAAGAGCAAAACTTTGCTCCGAATAGCTTGGCATTTTTCTATGCCTAGTATTCGCCAGCTTGGTGTAATGACACCGTTTTCGCTGGTTAGGGAAAAATCCCTAAAACCCTTTAAGCCCGCCGGGGGAAGATTTTGGGGATTGTTTTTTTGCAAAAAATGGAGCAACTTGTACTCCATTTTTGCTTGATTTTTTATTCAAAATCGTATTCCAATTCGTTACCATTTTCAATTCCCTTTTCTTGAATTTTTTTATTATATTCATATACAGTTTTCAAATTATCTCTAACAGTTTGAATACCATTCCAAGCACTTGTATCAATTATAGTTTTTGATTCATCTTTGAAAGTAATTTCTGTTATATATTTACCATCAGAAATCCCATCTTCTGTGTAAATATCATTAATTTCAATTCCCATTTTCTTGATTAATTCATCATACATAGAAGATAAATGATATAATCCCTCATCAGAATCTGCTCCATAATTTTGTAAATCTTTTATACCATTTTCTTGGAAATATGATGCAGCATATAGTTCGATTTTTTCATCATTTGTTAATTTATCAAATGAATAATCTTGTATAAAATCATCATAAGTTATCATTCCTGTAGAAAGTTCTATAATTCCAATATTAAATGATGAACCATCTAATGAAATTAATGATTCGTCCTGATCCATAATTAAGTTTTCGGTTTCATAATATAGATGTAATGAATTCTCAAAGTCATCTAATTGCTCTAAAGAAAAATGGTCATAAAAATCAAAACTTTTTTCATCTTTTACTGCATATTTTTCTATAAGTGGATAGTGGTCTTTTACCATAAATCCATAACCTGCTTGCTTTAATTCCTCAAAAGAAATATAAAAATCCCAATTACCATTTTCATCAAATAATGAAAGGTCATTTAAGTCATAAGCAATATTATCTTTTATTATTTGATAATATAATTCGTGATAAAAATTATATTCTTCAACTTCAAAATTTCTGTCTAAATATTGCTCATAATTTGTATCATTTATTTTACCATTATTTTTTAAATCTATATACTCATCTTCTATGTAAAAATGTAGTATTTTATCATTAATTTCAAGTAACATTTCTTTTGACATTGAAGCTACATATTTTTCACATACACTTTTATAAAACGGCTCATCTTCATTTAGCAACTCACACATATCATTAGTTGTAAACTCTTGATTTTTTCTAATAATTTTATTATATTCTTTAACATCAATTTTATCTAAAATATCAAAAATGGTATCACTTTCTATAAACCTTTTTGCAGTTAAATCCCAATCATTTTTTTGTATTAATTCTTTTTCATAAATTCTATTTTCTAATGATTCATATATATAATCTTGATGGTAAACTTCTAGTCTTTCTATTACTTCTGCAAGTGTAGAAAATTCATCTTGTTGTATCTGACCTAGATTTCCTCCTTGAATATCTCTTAGTTTGAAAATATCCTCTGAATTTTCATTTTTTGCAATTAATAATTCAAATTCATATACATTTAAAATCTGTTTAAAAAAATCAATAATAATTTCTTTTTTATTATCTTGCATCTAATTCTCCTTTCAAATTTTTAAGCATAATCAAGTTCCTCAAAATTGTCATTTGTTTTGTCGAAATCGTAATTATGCAATAATTGTTTTTCTTTTAAAAATTCAATTAATTTGTCGATTTTTTTATTAATTTCTATTCTTTCTTCGCCTTCTGGGTATGCTTTTATTACAGTTAATTCATCATTTTTATCTACTCCAAAACCAACACTTGACTCTGCATGACCACATAAATAATCACTTCTATAATTTAATTTATCACTAACATAACAAGCAAAACAACGAGCGAACATTTCAATTTTACTTTGCCAATAACCATGATCTGATTTTGAATATAAGTCATCAAATTGTATTGAATTTTCATAAAAATCTGTTTTTATTTTTTGAGGTTTTCCAATTTGATTTTTATAGAAAAATACTCTTTCTTGTAGCCTTGCTATTGTAGTTCTATCCTCTTTATTTATAATCCTACCTGCAGTTATTTTTCGTAATTCTGATAAATCATCTATATCTTTATTTCCACTACCTTTTTGTAGATATTCTAAAAGGGTTTCAGAGCCTTTTTCAGCATTATCAATAATGTTTTGAATTAAATTATTTTTTAATTCAATTTGTTCTTTGGTTAAATATTCTTCTGGGAAAAACATATTAATATTATTCTTTAATCTATTTAATTGTCGCTCATATTCTTTGGTTTGATTTTTTACGGTTTCCTCATTACAAACTGTTTTATATTGCATTGTATCAACAATATCTTTTATGATATTTGAATATGGTTTAGAGTAGCTATAATTTTCAGTTAAAAATCCTTTTTCACCTAATTGTTTTCCCATAATATCATCTAGTGCATGACCCCATTCGTGGGCTAAACTTCCTGCACCTTTCATTTTTGTTAAGTTGATTACTTCTCGGTCTGGCTCATAATGTGCCAAAGCATTTCCTCTACCTCTTGAACCAAAAGCTATTGATAAACGATTACCTAATGAAATATCTGTAGGTGAAATGGACAATGCCTTGCTTAAATCTAAGAGAGCATCATAACCATAATTCAATGACTGTTGCCTATCATTTTCATTTAACCAATTTCCAAACTCTCCACCTCTGAAATTAAAAGTTTTCATCATATCTTCACCAGTAATATTTTTATTGTTTCTATAATCTTCACCAATACGAGATATATGTTTTAGCTGTTCTGGAATAAATCCCTTTTTTCTTGTTTTTGCATTGGTTTTAGATTCGGATTTTATTTTGTAATTATCTAATAAATATTTCTCTGCTTCATCAATGCTTTCAAGGTTATTTTTTATTATATTACCATGTTGATATATAAAAAAAGTATTTTCTTTCCAACTTTCTGGATTATTTAATTCATCTTTTGGATATAGAAATGTTTTACTATAATCATTTTGAATTTGTATAATATCTCTGCCTGTGTAATCTTTAATGAATTTTACATTTGCATTATCAAAAAGTATTATATCAAACCTTGATAATATCTTTTCATCATCTGTATATAAAAATTCTTTTTTACTAATTTCTCTATCAATAAATCTAAAATTATGTACCTGTGATGCTTTTAATAATTTATTATCAATACAACCAAATGCTGTAGGAGAAACTTCTACAAAATAGGAATTTTCTTTCTTTATAAGGTACTTTTGCATAAAGGTATTATAAAAGTTCAAAACCTCATCTTCTGTAGATATATTCATAACATAATCTCTTAATTGACTAACAAAAGTAATATAACCCTCTTGTTTTTCTTGAATTTCCTCATTAGATTTATCGAATATTGTTAAAACTGGTTTTGTTGGTGTTGCATCACGAATTGTTTTTATAAAATAAATTACTCTCTTAGATAATCCCTTATCTAGCATTGCTTGATAATCTGGTTTTTTCCATACATTATCTTTTTTGATTAATTTATTTTTTTCTGCATCATTCATCTCTAGCAAGTCATCAACAGATAATCCTCGCTCTTTCCAAAGGTCTTTTTTTGCACCACCAATTTTTTCACCAAAATCTTGTATCTCCATGTAATCTCCCTCCATAAAAAAATACTAGGCGTAATTTTGCTCAAAATCCTCGTATTTTGATTTTTGAGGTTCAGCTTGATAAATTACTTGCCTAGCATTTTCTTTTTCTAAATTTCTTAAAATTTGCTTGTCCAAATATAATAAATTTTCAGATAATTTTTCTAACGAACTAAATCTATTACTACCACCAGTCCAATCGTGATCATGTTCCATTGTTCTAAATAAAATATTGTTGGCCCATTCATTTTTAAAGTATCTAACATCAGATATAGAGATATAATAAAATTGGTTCGTAAGACTACTTTGCATTACTGCTGAAAAACAATAGTGATTGTTATTAAATGAGTATAAATTAAAACCAATTTCTTTTCCAATATTTCTTAATACATTTCTATAATTTCTTGAAAATTCCTTATATTCATCTGATGTAACACCACCCCAATCCTCAATATCTCTATTCAGCCATTTTTTTTGCATATCTTTTTCTTTCAATAAAATCTCCTTTCTAAGCAACTTTTTCAAGTTCTTTTTCTATAAACTTTAAATTGCAACAATCATCTTTATTAGGATTAATATTATTTCTCCAATATTTGTAATGTTCTGTAACATCTTCACAAACAGTCAATTCTTTAAAACCAGTAATTTTTTCTAACTGTTTTATTTTTTCTTCCAGAGGTAAATGTAAATAATTACTCTGTTTTAGAGTATAATTTGAAAAGTCTATCTCTTTAAACCATCTTTTTATAAAAGTGTTTACACGCAAAAATTCAACTAAAATCTTATCGCACTTTATTGAATTAAGAATATTAAAATCAATTAATTCTGGTATAAATGGCGATAATCTTAGTTGAATATCAAAGCCTAACATATTTAATTTTTCTATTGCTACAATTCTTCTTGATGTACTTGGTGCTTTTTCATATCTAAAAGCTGTTTCATCATCTGTACTTGTAATAGATATTTGTATATGTGCAAGCTCTTTATCGAGAATTTCAATATATCTCTCACTTGCAATCATATCTGATTTTGTAACTATTAAATAATGAATTCTTCGCTTATTTAATAATTGTATTGTCTTATATGTAACTCTATAAGCATTTTCATATACTTGGAAACAATCTGTCATTCCACCTAGTCTGACAACTGTTCCAGGTTGTATTTTATTTATTTGTCTTTCGATTTTGTTTATATCAGCAACTCTAGGATTTAATGGATTCCATAAACCTCTAAAATCTAACAAAGATTTTGCATAACAGTAACTACAATTATGGCTACATCCACATCCGATATGTATCTAATCTTATGGGATATTTGCATTTGCTTAGTTCATTATTTCCACTAGGTTGCTTATAGAAACTTTTAAATTCTAATACTATAAATAAATCACTCCTCTCATAAAAATTATTGATTATTCGCAAATATCAATTTCATCTTGATTTTGTTCTGTTATTTGTAAATTAAAATTTTCTTTACGTAATTTTTCTGGTGCAATCTCAATATTCAGATCATTTGCTAATTCAATTATTTGCTTAGAATAGTCATAGTCGATAAATTCTTGTAATTCATCTTCTGTCATTAATGTAGCATTTTCATTTATATATTTTATATTATTCTTACAAATTTCTTTTTCTTCTTCTGTTAAAACATTAGAAGTTTTCCAACTTTCACAATCCCAATTCATATATTTTGTTGGAGTTAGAATTTTTAAATTATAATCTGCAAAACAATATTTTATTGTTCCGTCTTTTTGAACATCTATAAATAGTTTTCCATCATTATTTGCAGTATCTTCAAATATATAATCATTAGCAATATCTGAGTCTGAAAAATCTCTAACCCATTCTTTTATTAAATCTGATGTTAATGCAATATCTTTCATATCAAAATTAATATCAAAAATTCTGTTAATTTTTTCTTGGTTGTATTTATCGTAAATATATTCCATATAACTTTTTATATATTCTATTCCATGCCTTGCACGAGAAATCATACGTTCTCCAAAATTCCAGCCATAATACTTTGCATATAATTTTGGATATTCATTGTAATTATCTTGAATTCTAATATATATTTGACTTCTTTGTCCCAATATAAATGCCCTCCTGTACTATTTTTTATATTTCCAATTCCTTTTCATCATTCCATTTAATTGAATTATAAGAAACACCTTCTCCATCCACGTAAACATTATGATAAACTATTGCTTTGTCAAAGTCAGCTTTTTGTTCATTGTAAAGTTCGATTACTCTATCTTCACCTAGTTCCTTAATATATTCATTCTTATATTTAGAATTTAGAAAGTCTGTTCCATAGCATAGGCAACTATTAATCATTTCCCTACAATCTAATTCTTTATGTATTTTTTCTTGTTCATCAGTTAATTTACAAACTTTTCCATTCTCAAATCTTGGATTATTATTTCTTATCTTTTTTATTTCTTTTTCTGTCATAATTCACCTCTCAAATATAAAATTTTTAAAAATAAAAAAAGAGATGTTTTTTTACATCTCTAAAAATTTACTATCTAATTTTTATTTTATAAATTCTAAAAAATAATAATTACTAAAATCTTCTATTTTTTCCAAATCATCAAATACTAATCTAAAGTTCCTACTTGATTCAAAAATATTACTTTCACATTTAGTAATATAAACAAAAGGCAACTCACTATTTTCTTTGTGTGTTAAAAATGTCATATTTTTATTATTAAATTCTTCTTTTAATTTGTCTATTGTCATTTCAGTTTTTATAACCAAAACAACACGATATGTTGAATAATCTCCATTTCCACCAGAATCACCTATTCCACTTTTCACTGATATTTTTTCAACATTATTTGGTAACTGAATATTCAATACCTCTTTTTCAAATTCTTTTAGTCCTGTATTTTGATTTATCCAAAAGTAAACAAATACTATTACACATATAAATATTATAATTAATATTATTTTATTTTTTGTAAATTTCATATTTTTTATCTCCACTACAAATTAGGATAATTATACTATAAATGACTTTTCTTTGCAACTAATAGTCATAGTCAATTTCTTCAAATGCAGTATTTAAGTTACTTTCAATATTATCTTTCATTTTATTAAACATTTTCCCATCATTTTCAATAGCAATAGCATTTCGCTGCTTATTATAACAGGCTACAACAAAATTTCCACTTCCAGCAAACTGATCGAGTAAAGTTTCATACGGCTTTGAAATATATTCAATTATTTCTTCTATCAATTCAACTGGCTTTTCTGCCTCCATTATTTTATCCTTACTATTTTTAGGTTGATAATCAAAAACTGTAGGTAGCATCCCATTTGTACCTTTCATATAATAAACATCAAGATTATTTTCTTGTAACATATCTCTTACTTCATAAGAAGATTTACCTTTTACATCTAAACCATTTTCATTCGCTATTGCTAAATTCTTTTTTGCATCTAATTTTAAACTTCTAGGCTCTCCATTTGAAAAAATCATAACATCTTCACAATTTTTGCTTTTTCTTCCAGTATTTGAAATGAAATTACCTTTTTTCCATGCTACTTTTGCAAAATACTTAAATCCATTTTGTTGAGCTAGTTTTTTTATTTCATAAAGATAATCAAAGTTGACTTCTGATTCTTCTGGTAAAAATTCAACAAGGAAAGCACCCTCTTTTAGAACTCTTTGCTTTTCCTTGAAATCTTTACTTTCATATCTAAATAATTCAAAAGTTGCAAATTTTCTATTTCCACCAGTTAGAGCCTTTTTTAAATTATAGGGATGATCTGTGATTATTCCATCTACAGATTTATCTTCTAGCATTGATAAATCTCTGCCATCTCCATTTATAAGTATGCAAGTATTTTCTTTTCCTTTAATTTGACTTGTTACTTTGTAAACTCCTCGTGATATTTTCTTGAAAATACCTTTGTCAACACCTTCGTATATTCTAGCTCTTATGGATTCATTATTTACTTGCATATTTTTAATATTTTTACTAGATTAGTAGCATCTTGTACTGAAAATTGTTCTTCATCCATAAAATATTCAAATAAATTCATTTGTATTGTATTATCTATGTATATCACCTCATTTAACAAAAAAAGATGCTATAATACATCTCTTAAATCTCTTTTATTTTAGACATATAATATTATCCAATATATTTTCTATGTGAAAATTTTACATTAGATTGTTTAACCATTATATATTGCATTGTAGTTTCAATTTTAATATGACCTAGCAATCTTTGTACCTGTTCAATAGGCATTCCTTTATCAATTGCAAGTGAAGCAAAACTTCTTCTTAGCCTATGTGGGTGTGCCTTTTCAATATTTAAAGACCTGCCTAATTCTCGTATAAAAAATTCTATTGTTGCAGATGTTAATCTTTGATGTGGTTTATTTCTTGAAACAAATAATGCCGGATTATCATCATCTCTAGTTTTTAAATAATCCTGAATATGTAATTTGGTTTTAACATCAAAATAGACTTCTCTTTGTTTATTTCCTTTTCCTAAAACAATACATGATCTTTCTGCAAAATTTACATCTTTGATATTCAAATTGATTAATTCTCCAACTCTTATACCTGTTGAATATAACATCTCAATTATTGTTAAATCTCTTATATTTTTACATGCCTCTCTCATTTTTTCTATTTCCTCATCAGTAAATGGTTCTTTTACTTGTTTTAATGTTTTTATTTTATGAATTCTTCTAATAGGACTTTTTAAAATATAATCTTCATCTTCAAGCCATTTAAAAAAACTTGATAATACTCGTCTAATGTTATCAATACTGGTTAAAGAACAACCTCGTTCTTCTTTATAATTTGTTAAATAATGTCTTATTTCATCAGTTGTTATATCTTTTATTGCTTTATCTATATCTTTTATAAATTTTTCTAATATTTCCTTATAATATTTTAATGTTTTACTTGAGCATCCCTCTACATCTTTTGCTGATATAAACATTTTTAATAGATTAGCATTTGAATTTCTATCTGCATTTAATTTCTCTTTGTCTAATATTAAATTAATTTCTACATCTTCTAATTTATTTTGCAATGTAGTTTTTAATTTTTTTAACTGATATGGTGATAAATATGTTACCATATCTTTCATTATCTTATGTATGACTTCATTTTTAATCACATTTTAGACTCCTTTCTTAAAAAAAGAAGTATTAGATTTCATCAAATACTTCTTTTTCTAATATTTATTTTTTAAATTTTTAAACAAAATTTCTTTTAGATTATTGTAATTTCTATAAAATCACTTTAACTTTCGAAACATCACAACCATC
>CANPVP010000018.1 GCA_947581825.1 uncultured Clostridia bacterium
ATGAGGTAAAAATGTTGCGAAATATTTGGATAAAACTTAGCGATAGAAGATTGGGCAGGAAGGAAAAAAGTGCTTAAATTGAATATTTTATTCTTTGATGTTAAACCTTGAAACACCTGTGATTAAAGGCTATTTCCTTGAAAGCATCATAGCACAAAGTTTGATGCTATCCTGTAAGATTTGAGTTGGCGGCCAGGATAAAAGATTTTACAGTATTTATTATCTGGCCAAAACTTTTGAATTTGATGGCGCAAGGTTGCAAAAAGTAGTCTTTGAAACCTTACAATGCAATGGCATACTCTACGACAGGTGTAGCTTTCGGTATATTGTTGCACATGCAAGTGACGAGGATATGCAGAAATGGTGTAAATAATTTTTAAGAAATATTGATGCGGGTTGCTTAAGTTTAATATTGTGTTTGAAAAGATAAGAATGTTTATTGAATCAATAATTTATACAATGATTAGCGATTTAACTTGGAATATGTATTAGAATAGAAAAGAATGGAAATGATAAAGATGGAATTAAAAGATTTGAAGTTTGAAGATACAGTAGTTAATTCGATAAATTCGCTTTCTCCGTATATTGGTAAAATGAGGATTGAACTAGCAAAATATTTGATTGAACACTATGCTCCAAAAGGAAGTGTTATTTATGATCCTTTTGCAGGATCTGGTACTGTTCTTTTAGAGGGATGGACATTGAGATACGAAGTTGTTGGCAACGATTTAAACTACTATGCGTATGTATTATCTATGGGTAAACTAAATCCATACAAGACTTTAGAAGAAGCTGAAAAAAAATTGCTTAAGTATAAAAAACTTTCAGAATGCAAATCGAAAACGATAGATATTACTAATATACCAGAATGGGTAAAAAGTTTTTATGATGAAAAAACATTAAAGGAAATTAAAAGTTGGGTTTTCTATTTAAAACGAAATAAGGAATGGTTTTTTCTGTCTTGTTTAATGGGAATTTTGCATCATCAGCGACCAGGATTCTTATCTTACCCTGCAAGCCATGGCGCACCTTATTTAAGGAGCAAAAAGTATCCCATTGATTCTTATCCAGATATGTATAAGTATAAAAATGTTTATGAAAAATTGCTTAATAAGGTAAAAAGAAGTTATAAGAATGTTCCGCAACTTGATTATGCTTTATCAAGAAGAATGTTTAATAAGGATGCCAGAAATATTTGCTTTAAAAATGAACACTTTTCTACCATAATAACAAGTCCTCCATATATGAAATCACTTACATATGCGAGAGATAATCGATTACGGTTATGGTTTTTAGGGGAAGAAGATTGGATTACACTTGACAAAAAAATCTCCCCAGAAAAAAGTACATTCATTGAATTGATGAGGACCTGCTTTAAAAAGTGGGCCAAACTTCAAGAAGCAGGAGACAAATGCATAGTTGTTATAGGTGATATAAGTGTTGCTTATAATGAAAAAAAGATTTCTTTATCAGAAGTTTTAATTGATATTTCAAAAAAACATTACACATGTATTGAAACATTTTGTGATCCTATACCAGAAACAAAGAAAATTGTTAAAGGGAGCACTCGTATCAAACAAGAAATAATTGTTGTATTAGAAAGGAAATGAAACAATATGGTAAACTCTGAAGATAAATTTTTAGGCATATCAATTGACGATTATATTGTAGTTCAAGCCATTAAATCAGGAAATGTAGGTAGTGTGTATTTAGCACGAAATGACGAACTAGGAGATAATAGAGCTGTAAAATTCATTTCGCAGGAGAAGGTTAATGCTAAACCAAGTTGGGAGCAAGAAATAAAGAAAGTAATACGTTTAAGGCAAACAGAAGGTGTAGTTCACTATCACAAGCACGGATATATTGATATAAATAATGAACGCTATTTATATATAATGTGGGACTATATTCCTAGTGATAGTTTGGCGGATTTAATTAAAAATTCAGAAATCACATTACAATTACTAATTAATGTTATTGATCGGGCATTAAATGTTTTTTATGCATGTTCTAAACTGGGAATGCAGCATGCTGATTTTCATTCGGGCAATATATTGATCCAGGAGCGAGATCCATTATCAATGAACAGCGAGATTAGAAAAGTGTGGATTACTGACTTTGGATATGGTACATTTTCGAATGAAATACCACCGATGGATGATTACAAGGGATTAGCAAGAATAATCCAACAAGCTATTGAAAAAATTGATTTTCATACTTTGGAGCGTGAAGAGAGACATAAGTACAGGGTATTAAGAGATGAATTCCCCAAATATTTACACGAAGAGAATCTAACGGAAGGCGAATACGTTCGTAATCCTCAAAAGTTACTTGAAATTATGTATGATTTATTCTCTGAAAGAAAAAGCCCCGTTACGTATACAAAGGCTGTTGGCGATTATCTCTCTACTGAATTAATCGGCGAAAGATATGATGAATGGGAATCGCTTTTTGTTCCTAAATTTTTAGCTGCTGATGAGTTGCTAGATAGAAATATTTGTGTTTTAACGGGGTTACGTGGTTGTGGAAAAACAATGATGTTTCGTCGACTTAGCGAACCGCTTGTTTCAAAACTTGGGAGCGCAGGTATTGTAGGAGAAGATAGTTTTATAGGTTTCTATTTAAATGCAAGAAATATTGCAGAGGCGTTTCCTTGGTTGCCATTAAATAAGGAAAAAGAAGCAAGAAAACAGGTTATTAATTATTTTCATTTGCGATGGACGGTAGAAATACTAGAATGGCTTAAATTGGAATATATAAATAATGATATATCTGATACATCTTGGCTTATTAAATTTTTTACAAACTATTTAGAATATATTAATATAACTAGCGTTTCAAAAAGTGGAGTTTTTAACGAAATTCTAAGTTTATGTCACAGAAAAATAAATGAGAGTAAACTTGAAGATAGATATTTAACCGAAAATAAATGGCCCTTTTCAGAGTACGATTACCTTGAGACATTTTTGAAAACTATTTCTGAACACTGTTCCTTTGCAAAAGAAAAAGCGTTTTATCTATTTTTAGATGACTATTCTACACCTATGGTTACAGAAACGACACAAATAATACTTAATCCAGTTGTTTTTCGAAGAAGCCCAATAGCTTTTTTTAAAGTATCAACAGAAAGTGTTGAAAGTTTTATCCGGACTGGGTTAAATATGAAGGTATTAGAAGAAGGTGCGGACTACAAACTTATTGAATTGGGCATTGAATCATTGAGCAAAAGTGATAAAGAAGTAGCAGATATTATTTCGTCAATTTTTTCAAAAAGAATTGAACGAAATTCATATTTTCGAGGGAAAAATCTAAGGCTTGAAGATATACTGGGAAAGACGGACATTACATTTGTCGAAATGGCAGAAAAAATAAGAGAAAATGATAAGCAAACCATATATTATGGCTTTGAAAATTTCTGTAAAATATGGTCAAGTGATATAAGAGAATTAATTAAAATTTTTGCAGAAATGGTCGCCCAGGAAGGCGAGACATCTTTATCAGAAAAAGAGAAAAATAATTTTAATGACACCAATGGATATATTATTAACCCCAAAATTCAGGATCAGGTATTTAGAGAAGCTGGGGGACGATTTTTGCATTTATTGGCAGTTGCAACAAATCCATCGGGTGCAAAATCATTAACCGAAAATTCAGAACATACAAACACATATGGGGCACACTTATACGATATTGTTACAGCATTTCAAGAAATTGCATATTATAATTTAAAGAATAAGAATTCTAAAAATCAAGCTACAACTCCACCTAAGCAGGCAAGAAAAATAGAATTGGTTACTGCTAATGGTGAATTGGATGAAAAATCAAGGGAATACTATCGTGGACTTATTAGATATGGTGTATTTATTCAAGATTATCGTGCCAAAAGCGTTCGTGGAACTGCTGCTACGCGATTATATCTTCGTAGTTTACTTATTCCATATTGTAGGTTGACTTTTTCTAAAAGAGACTGCATCTCTTTAGAATGGTCAGATTTCAATAATTTATTGCAAAATCCAAAAAAATTTAAAGAAGAATATATTAAAAAGCAAAGATCTGACAATGATGATAGTGATAATAATCAATATCAATTGTCCCTATTTTGATATGGAAAGGAGAATTTCCTATGCTTCCTTATGTAAAAACTGCATTAGAATCATACACTTCAAACACAAAAAAAATATTTATCGCTGCGGAAGGATTTGAAAAAAGATCGCTATATTGGATTGGGAAAAAAGATAATACTACATGTTTTGAAAAAGCATTAATATGCAGATACAGTCCAAGCAAAAAATCGCGCTTTAATGAAATGTTAAAAGAGGTCAAAAAACATACTGTGTGTGAACCAACAATAATTAATTATAACCGATTTGAACCAACTCTTTTCGAGCAGGATTTTAAAGCATACTTATCGGAAATTGCATTATACGAAGAAATAATCATTGATATAAGTGTAATGTCAAAGTTGTTGATTATGATAATTATGTGCAGCTTGAAAGAATATAATGGAAAAATCACAATTATATATTCGGAACCTTATAGTTGGGGACCGACTGCAAAAAAATATAATGATACAATTTCAAATAAAACACACGGAACATGCATAGGACTATCTTCTGTAGGTGTTGGTAATGTAGTTAGAACGCCATTGCTATCAAGTGTTGTTATGCAGAATTGCCCTATTCTGTTAATTGCTTTCTTGTCATTTAATGAACAATTAATTAATGTTTTAGTGAATGAAATTAGCCCAACTAGATTACAAGTAATTAATCATAAATGTGCACGTGCTAAATGGCGCGAGGAAGCAATGTATGCTATTCATAAGGACATCATTAAAGAATATGAGAGCAAGGAAAATATAAATGATGTTCAATCATTTGATTTGATGGATTATGCATCTGTATTCGAACAGTTATCTAAAATTTATAAAGATAATTGTTATAATTATAGAATTGTTATTTCACCAACGGGCTGTAAAATTCATACTATAGCTTGTGCTTTGCTAAAGTTATGTTGTCCGGACGTGCATATTGAGTATCCGACTCCTGAAAGCTATCTTTTTGAAGAGTATTCTAGTGACAAGGTAATAGAAACTCATGAACTGGTTTTTAATAATTATAAGAGATTTATTAAAAACTTGTCGAGTGAATATTCTCTGAAAGGATGAAATAATGATGTTTTCTATTTGGTGAAAATATTCATTTATTATATAGATTTAAGGAATGTATCTTCCAGAAGGCGCAATCCTGTCATTGCCGATATATTTAATCGGTTGCAGTTATGGATCGCCGGGGTAGTGGTTTTAAGAAGATTTTGAATTCTTATGAATTTCAAGAGCATTATACAGAAGATATGAAACCGGAGTTTAGGTCGAGTAATAGTGAGTTTTGGTTAATATTAAAAAATTTGAATTATAGTTTGAAAGATACGAGTAGTGACTCGTCAGGAGAAGGCATTGGTAAGAAAATGCCGATAAATAATGCCGATAAAAAAGTGCCGATAAAGACACAACAGCAGCTAGAGAAAATTCTCCAACATTTATCGGAACAGTCGGAATGCACCTGTAAAGATGTTTGTACCCTTTTGGAAGTTCAAGAGCGCAGAGCGAGACGACTCCTTCAAGAGTTGCAAGAACAAGGCAGAATAGAAGCGATTGGTGCAAATAAGAAGGAAAAGGACGTGCGGCTAGGTATTATAAAAATAAATGCGTTTAAATGCGTTTTTTTAAGTGGAAACGCATTTAAAACGCAAATGGACGCAATTCGTCCTGTGATAACACCATGATAACAAAAAATTTAAAAACCTCCGATACAAGGTGCATAGTAAAGAAAAAAGTGTTGAAAATGCCCTTAAAATTACCTGAAATCATAGCGATTTCCGGCGCAAAAGTCCGTGAGGGTGGCCGTACGGTTGGTTCGGGCCGTGTTGCGACGATCATCGAGTGACTGTGAACACTTAAATTATTGCAGTAAAATCAAGGCTTCCGGGGATTTCTTCGGGAGCCTTTTTGCGTAATACGCGGTTGAAAGTTTCCGATGTAACGAATATAATACAGTCAGATCATGCAAGGAGGCGAAGCCATGAAACCGTCAAATCCGATCGCCGAAGCTCTGAAGGCGGTCTTCGACAATAACTGGTTCTATGTGGCGTGTATCGAGCTGTGGGGGATCTATGTGCATTTGCCGCGGCTGTTTCCGGCGGCGTTGGTTCGGCTTCCGGTGTATATTTATCTGCCGCTGTTGCTTGCGTTCTGCTATGTGATATTCTTTGTGATCGAACTGGGCAGGATAAAGAAGCGTGCCGGAGGTGGCGAATATGATGAAGGAACGGATCTCCTGCAGGAAGAGGAGCGTTCAGTGAGCCGGAAGGATTTCATGGATGCCCTTGCGCGCTCCCTGACGAGCAAGCTCAGCTGGCTGATCGCGGCGCTCTGCGCGGTTCCGCCGTTCTGGCTTGCGGATTACTATTATGGCAGGTACTCGTTCGGGATCGCCGTGAAGGGAGCGGTCATGTTGCTCTCGTTTGCGCTGGTATTCGCGTTTATGGCGCACGAGAAAGCAAAGAGAAAATGAGTCTGTTATGTGCGGTAAGGGGCGGCCGGGACAGCAGGCTGAGACGGCAGCCCTGGACATCAAATAGCTATTCTTTAGTGGTTCCGTGTTTTGCTTTCTTTTCCCGGTACATGTTCTGATCGGACTGGGAGAGACATTTCTCAAGCGAATCGTCCTGGCCGTTCAGAGTGGCGATGCCGAAAGAGATACTGAG
>CANPVP010000019.1 GCA_947581825.1 uncultured Clostridia bacterium
GATGATAAACTTTTTATAATTAGCAATACAGAAGCAATTCACGAAGCATTCAGTGAATTTAGTAATTCAGATAGTCCAAGATATATGGAAAGTGCATCAGAACAAGAGAGAGTGCAAAAAGCAATAGAGGAAGTTAAAGAACGAAAAAGTAAAAAGATAACTCCAACAACTGCTATTAGAAGTGCATTAGAAGGGACTACAGCAATCAAAGCTGCTGAGGCTAATGGTGTAGAACAATCAGAATTAAAACCAGAAATTACAAAAGAGGGAGAAGCAATAGATGATTAATACAATTTATGCTAAAGCATATACAGAGGTATTAGAGATAATAAAACATTTTCCAGAAGAAGAATATAATAAAATACCTAAAGAAAAAATAGAATTTTATAAAGATAATAGGGATAAAGATTATAATTTTACAATTAATCCTGAAATTGATTTATCAGAGCAAAATATTTCCAAAGAGGCAAATGCTATTATAGTTAATCTTTTTATAGATTATTTTGCAACAGAAGAACAAAAAGTTAAGATAAAAGAAATATTAGATTTAAATCAAAAAAAGGAAGAACAAGAAAAAAGAGAAAAATATAATCCAGATGATATATTTAAAAAGGCAAATAAGAATAAAGAAATTACTAATATAGAAACATCTGATGGGAACACTAATACAGCGTTAATAGAATATAAAGAATCATTTTTTGCTAGATTAAAAAACTTTATATTCAAAATATTGCATATAAGTAAATAAAATTAATGAGAGCTAAAAAATTAGTTTTTTTTCTCCTTTTCAGCTTTTGTAATAATTCTTTTACAAGTTTGTATTTTAGAAATTTTCAAAGATATAAAAAAATATGCTATTTCCTAATTTTCTTAGAAAATAGCATATTTAAATGTTTTTGAATTCTTATAAATTTTCTCGACTTTTGCACAAAATTGCAAAAAAATGGTCGAGGTGAAAACATTACTAAAAATGCTAAATCCCTCTATTTATCAACATTTTGTCTATTCACTTTTTTATTGCGGAGCAAATTTGCGGAATGTTAAGCACTTTATAATCGCTTAAATTCTATAAACTTCTCCGAAGTTTTGTTATTTGTTTTTGCCTTTAAATAATATTCATTAAATAAATTATGTTCTTTCATATAATTAACAAAGTTTTCATTTTCAGAATCAATAAAATGCTTATCAACATCAATATAATATTTGTTAGTTATCTGAATGTCTGCGTGACCTAAAATTTTTTGTAAAACAATAGGTGGCATTTTAGCTTCAGCACATCTAGTGGCAAAAGTTCCTCTTAACATGTGCGTATGTACTTGAGTCTTAATTTTTTGATCGACATCAGCATATAAATAAATATTTAATTTAAATGCAATTCGTTTAATAGCAGAATTTATTGTACCTTCTGCATAAAATCCTCCATTGGAGTTTTCTGGATTGTAGAATAATAAATTAAACTTATTCTTTGTAGAATGAGCTATACATTCTTTAAGATATTTTAAAGCAATATCACTTAAATGGATAGTTCTTCTTCCTGTTGGGGTTTTTGTATCTAATCCAATACAATATTTTCCATTTTCATCTTTGGTAATTGT
This sequence comes from uncultured Clostridia bacterium, assembly GCA_947581825.1. Classification (GTDB taxonomy): domain Bacteria; phylum Bacillota; class Clostridia; order TANB77; family CAG-508; genus CANPVP01. The sequence continues at coordinate 1,596 of CANPVP010000019.1, forward strand.
TTTAGAAATAGATATTGTTTTATTTTCTAAATCAATATCTTTTTTATAATCCAAAGATAAGGCTTCTCCAATTCTCATACCAGTTGTAAGTAACAGTAAAAATAAATTTTTATGTTTACATTTATAGATAGGTGTAGCTTCAAGATAATCAATAAGTTGTTTTTCTTTTTCTAAAGTAAGAGCTATTCTTTGAGGTACAACTTTTGCTACCTTTGTTTTAGGTTTTTCAATAGTATTGTAACCATCCATATAATTATCTTTAATTAAATTTTGACTATAAGCATAATCAAAAGCCCTTTTTATAATTCTATACCTTTCTTTAATTGTAGTAGGAGAATATTCAGCCAGTTCATTTAAATAATCTACAATTTCCAATCTACTAACTTTGTTAATAGGTTTTGTAGTAAAAGCACTCTTTTCAAGCATTTTCAAATTTGTAGTATTCTTATTGTAAGTGTTGCTATTGATTTTATGAAGTTTATAGTCCTCCATGTAAAGTGGTGTAGCAATATCAATAATAGATAAATTTGTTTTATTAATTATTCTAGGTCCACCATTTTTATCTATATTTAGTTTTGCCTCTAGTGCTAAACTCAACGCTTGTTCTTCTGTTTCTGCAACAAATGTCTTTTTTAATTCTTTTCCAGTTATAGTATCTCTACCTAGAACAACGGTAGCTTTACTTGTTTGAGAAAAGTAAAAATTATTACAGCCACTATCTCTACAAATATGCATTCTTTCTAAACTATCAGCTAATTGATATTGTTTGCTTTTACATATTTCGCAATTTTCACATACACTCTTATCAACATTCTTTTTAGGTCGAATAGAGGGGTATGTTCCATAAGTTATTCCATTAATTTTACTCATTTTTCTAATCCTTTCTATGATAAAATTAAAGGAAAACTATTGCTATAATTAAATTTTATGTTATAATTATACTAAATTAAGAAATGTATAGCAAGGGTCTTCCTTGTAATTTTATTCAAGCGTAAATAGTTTCTTTTGAAGGTTTAAATGTTCCAGATTTAAATCTTCTTATTTTTTTACTCGTTTGTTTGTACATTTTTAAAATACTCCTTAAAAGATTCTTCCATAACCAGCCAAGACTTGCCAATTTTTCTTGCTGGAAAGTCTTTTTTATGGAATAGCTCTAAACAAGTTTGATTACCTATATTTAAGGATTTTCTAATATCTTTTGTTTCTAAAAATACAATTCCATTAAGTGTTTTCATAAGCGTTTCTCCTTTCGTAAAAATCTCAAATATATATTTAATAAAGTGTTAATATATCTTTGAGTTGCATTGATGATATATGGATTATTAAAAAATGTCAATGAACGATTTTTGAAACAATTTTGAAAAAATGCAATAAGATCTTAAAGAAAAAAAAGTAAAGTTATCGACCAATTTTTGATAAATATTGAAATATAATTCTAATTTATTGACTTTTTACATAAATCTATATTATAATAAATATAGAGAATGACAATCCACAAACGTGGTTTTGCCGAATAAGTTTGAAAAAGCTCACACCTACTCGTCAAAGTACAGATGTGAGTCTTTTTTTATTATTTATGTAGTTGCTTATCAACCCAGTTCTTATAAAGAACTGTTAGTAAGGCAACGTTTAATGTTAAAGATAACATAAAGGATATTATAAAAAATAGTATCACTTTAACCATAAACATCACCACCTTCCTTACAATATAATGTAAAAATGGTGGCAAAACCACATCTGTTTATCATCATTCTCTATGCTAAGTATTCTATAATATTATTCGACTCATGTCTATATTTTTTAATGAAATTCTTACAAAAAGTCAATTATGATTTTACATTTATTCTTCATCTTCTTGCTCACTAGCAATTTGCTTAACTGGATCAATACAAATATTATTTTCTCCTTCAAAATCTCTTATAATTTTTCTTGAATCTCCAAGAGCAAATTTATTACATACCCATTTTATAAACAAAACAATAGTTGTATAAAATCTATCAATTATATCATGCAATTTATTATTTTCATTTTCTAATCGTTCATATTTATTATTATACTTAAATTCTAATTCAATAGATTTATTTTTATATTCACATTCTAATTTATTAACTTTTTTATGCAAAGCTTTATTATCAGCAATAATAGACTCTCTTTCTATTTGATATTTTTCAGCATCATCAACAATATTAGTTTGTCTTGAAAGTTCCTTATGTAGAGCTTTATTTTCTTTATATAGTTGTTTTATCATTTTTTCTTTTGGTTTTATAATATCATTTAAAATTTTTTCATTTTTATTAAACATTATTTTTTTCAAATCATTTATATTAGTTTCTTCAGGAATATCTAAAGTAATGCTTTCTACTAATTCTTTAGTAACATTAAAATTCGTTAATTCTTTATATTCTTTAATATCAAGATGTTGTCTGTTGGTTTCTTCTTTTGGTAAGCCTCTTAATAAATTAAAATTATGAGATACCATATAATCATAAAAAGCATTTTGTAATTCTCTATAACTATCTTTGCTTTTCCAAAATTCACTACAAGCAAGTTTATCAATTTTATTTCCTTTTTTATCAGTTGTATGCACTACTGGTAAAAAAACAAGGTGCATATGAGGAGTTTCTTCGTCCATATGCACCTGTGCGGACAATATATATTTTTCGCCTAAATTTTTATATTTAGATACAAACTGATATGCTGTTTCAAAATATCTTTTTGTTGCTTCTTCACCAATTTCGTCAAAAAATTCTTTATTTGATGTAATTATATATTCACAAGCTATATTACTAACTGTTTTTATCTGACCTTTTAAATCATATTTTTCTTTTAATCTGTCAAATTCTTTTTCATAACTATACATAGGATTTTTTATAGCATAATTTAAATATGATTTTTCTTTATCAATATTTCTGTTTGAATAGTTGTAATTTTTTCTTTCATTATGGCGATAAATTCCTTTAAGATTTTCTCTTTTGTATTTCACATTTCTTATAATAGCGTAACTCATTTTTTTATTTTTCTCCTTTGATTTTGATTATTTTTTTAGAAACACTTTGCAAGAATTTTAGTCTTTCTTTGTATGTGTTGTAACACACTACAACACTTTTTGTACCGGGGGTAAAAAGTGTTAGTGTGGCAGGGGAAACCCTACAACCCAAAAACACAAATTTCGTTTATAACTCAATTTATGTTTTAGCAAAAATTTGTGGCTCAAAATTTTTGCATGTAGAGGTAAAAATAATTTTCCCCCTACATAGAAAAAGCAGATATGCTTTTTCTAATTCACTTCATTTTAAATTAAGAAATAAAACAAGTTAATGAAGTGAATAGGGGAGAGTTATATTCTTTTTATATTAAAATCGAATATAACTACATTTTAAGCAAAATCTGCATTAGTATTTTGTTTTTCTATGGAATATTTTTGGAAACGAGAGCAACAAAAAAAGCCAGTTGTTAAAACTGACTTTTGCTCACAATTTTTTATAATAAGATTTTATATTGCTTTTTTATATGTGTCAATGAATGGATTTTGAAACAATTTTGAAATTTGTTTTTAGAATAATTTTAATTTAATTTCTTATTTTTTACAAACTTTTATTCTTTTACAATATTGTAATTTAGCAAATATAATTTCTATACTTTATCTTCAATTACTTCAATATGTAATTTTACTCGACCTTCATCAGGACATATTACATTATTAGATTTAGATTTTCCACCTTCGGCATTATCAGAAGTTGCTCCATTCAGCAATGCCCATACATACGGATAAGCATAATGCCATAATTCCATACATATAGGTGGACATATAGTTTTATCTTCATCTATAATAAATTCTTGTCCTTTTCTATGAAATCCTGATCTACATTTACTTTCTGTAATTGTTAATTTAATTTTTCTTCCCATATTTTTACTCCTCTTATTTTACCTAATTACTATTTTCTTTAATTAATATTTCTATTTTAAATTATATCACACTATGAATTTATGTCAAAGTTCATTTTCTTTAAAATTACTGTTTTTCATCTTTATACAATTAACCTAAACCACTAAATTGTTTTTAACAATTCAATACTATCAACAAATCCATTTCTATAATACTTTTCACAACAATAATCTAAATAATCCATATAATTCTTATCTAGTAAATCAAGTTGCTTCATTACATATTTTTTGTTTTGAATTGGTATATTTTTAAGTATTTTTTCAGTAATTTCATCATATTGCATACAATACTTTTTATCTTCTGCATTTAGTGTTTTAAATATGGTTTCAGCTCTATAATCAATCCAGTCCTTTAATAAATCATTTTTAACTTCTCTTAAATTATTCATAATTAAAATCTCCATTTCTTAATTACAGTATAAAGCTTCTAATTCTTCCTCTGTATATTCTCTTTGTTCATAATGAAATTTGCTTTTTTCATGGAAGCTCTTATTACTATAATTATTTTTATTATATTTATTATTACTACGTCGTACATTCTCCGACTCTATAATCGTATTTTCTCCGATTGATGAATCGGACATTGTACGATTCATAGTTTTTCGTACAGATTGGTGATTTATTTTTCCAACATAAATGATGTTGCTTTTT
>CANPVP010000020.1 GCA_947581825.1 uncultured Clostridia bacterium
TCGAGGTGTAGCGCAGTTGGTAGCGCGCGTGGTTTGGGACCATGAGGTCGCAGGTTCGATCCCTGTCACCTCGACCATTTTTTTGCAATTTTGTGCAAAAGTCGAGAAAATTTATAAGAATTCAAAAACATTTAAATATGCTATTTTCTAAGAAAATTAGGAAATAGCATATTTTTTTATATCTTTGAAAAATTCTAAAAAATGCTGAAAAATTTGAATATTTTATTCCGCAAAAAATTCCGCAACTTTAATTTTTAGAATTTTGCGGAACAAAAAAATTCCGCAAAGTTAGTTTTCCTTGATATATCAACAAAAAGTCTTGTTCCGCAAAATATTTAAGAAGGGAGAACTATTGCTATGAATTTTATACCTTACAAAGTAAATGAGGTTTTAGACAACATCTTTTATCAAATTCCAAAAGAATTATTAGTAAATCCTATATATAATAATTTGGATTCTAATAGTATTCTATTATATGGGCTATTGCTTGATAGATTATCTGTATCTATGAAAAATAAATGGTTTGATAAAGATGGAAATATATACCTTATTTACTCAAGAAAAGAAGCACAAAAAATGTTAAAGCTTTCTGATAAGCCTATTACTAAAGCCTTTAGAAAATTAGAAGAAGCGAAACTAATATACGAAATCAGAAGTGGTTATAGAAAAAGCAACATCATTTATGTTGGAAAAATAAATCACCAATCTGTACGAAAAACTATGAATCGTACAATGTCCGATTTATCAATCGGAGAAAATACGATTATAGAAATGGATTTGTTGATAGTATTGAATTGTTAAAAACAATTTAGTGGTTTAGGTTAATTGTATAAAGATGAAAAACAGTAATTTTAAAGGAAATGAACTTTGATATAAATTCATAGTGTGATATAATTTAAAATAGAAATATTAATTAAAGAAAATAGTAATAATGATAAATTATTAACAATGTTTTTATCAACTAAAAATATAGAGGGATGTTCCAGTAAAACACTCAAATATTATAGAGAAATACTAGAAAGATATATGAGAAAACAAATACATTATAAAATAAAAAGAATAAATTATTGAATAAATTTAATAATAAAACTATAGGAGAAATTAAAAATGTTATGTATAAAAAATGGCTTAATTTATGATTCAGTATCAGAAAAGCCTTTCTATAGTGATATTCTTGTTAATAATGGAAAAATAGAAAAAATTGAACAGAATATACCAGTTAGCAAAGAAACAAAGGTCATAGATGCAAGTAATTTAAACATATACCCCGGACTAATTGATGCACATTGTCATCTTGGGTTATCCGAACATGGAATTGGTTATGAAGGAGAAGATACAAATGAAGCAAATGACATTTTAACACCACAATTAAGAGGAATAGATGGAGTAAATCCAATGGATGTAAGTTTTGAAAAAGCACTAAGAGCAGGTGTAACATGTGTTGCAACAGGACCAGGTAGTAGCAATGTATTAGGCGGAACTTTTGTAGCAATAAAAACAAAAGGTAAAATAATCGATGATATGATTGTGAAAAATCCAATAGCAATGAAATGTGCTTTCGGTGAAAATCCAAAAAGAAATTATAAAGAAAAAGGGAATATGAGCAGAATGACAACAGCTTCAAGATTACGTGAAATGCTTTTAAGAGCAAAAAATTATATGGATAAGAAAGAAAAAGCCGATAATAAGCAAATATTTGATTTCAAATTAGAATCATTAATACCTGTTCTTAAAGGAGAAATACCACTAAAAGCCCATGCACATAGATTAGATGATATATTTACAGCGATTAGAATAGCCAAAGAATTTAATGTTAAACTTACTTTGGAGCATTGCACAGAAGCATATTTAGCAGCAGAAAAAATAGCAAAAGAAAATATCCCATTAGCAGTAGGACCTTCATTAACATTTGCTACTAAATATGAATTGAAAAATTTAACTTTTGAATCTCCAGCAATATTAAGTAAGGCAGGTTGTCAAGTTTCAATTATTACCGATTCACCTGTAATACCACAAGAGTATTTAGCATTATGTGCAAGCCTTGCAATAAAATCTGGTATGGATGAAAAAGAGGCTTTAAAATCTATAACCATAAATCCTGCAAAACATATAGGAATTGATAATAGAGTAGGCTCTATTGAAGTAGGTAAAGATGCTGATTTTGTAATTGTTGAAGAATCTATATTTGATATATTTAGAAATAAAATATATTATGTTATTGTTGATGGAGAAATTATACAGTAATTTGTTAATGAAAATATGTCTGGTGTTTTAACACTAGGCATATTTTATAAACGAAAACTCATTAATAAAAGCATATTGAAATAACATACATAGTTATAATTTACATGGATTTATGATATTATGTTAGCATAAGATTATCTGGTTAAGTGCCAGTTTATAATAGTAGGAGTTAGTGTAAATTTATAAAAAAATATGATTAGAAAATGAAAATAATAAATTGCATGATATAATTGATAGATTTTATACAACTATTGTTTTGTTTATAAAATGGGTATGTAATAAATTTGCTCTTGGAGATTCAAGAAAAATTATAAGAGATTTTGAAGGAGAAAATAATATTTGTATTGATCCAGTTAAGCAAATTGCTAGTGAGCAAGAAGATGAAGAATAAATGTAAAATCATAATTGACTTTTTGTAAGAATTTCATTAAAAAATATAGACATGAGTCGAATAATATTATAGAATACTTAGCATAGAGAATGATGATAAACAGATGTGGTTTTGCCACCATTTTTACATTATATTGTAAGGAAGGTGGTGATGTTTATGGTTAAAGTGATACTATTTTTTATAATATCCTTTATGTTATCTTTAACATTAAACGTTGCCTTACTAACAGTTCTTTATAAGAACTGGGTTGATAAGCAACTACATAAATAATAAAAAAAGACTCACATCTGTACTTTGACGAGTAGGTGTGAGCTTTTTCAAACTTATTCGGCAAAACCACGTTTGTGGATTGTCATTCTCTATATTTATTATAATATAGATTTATGTAAAAAGTCAATAAATTAGAATTATATTTCAATATTTATCAAAAATTGGTCGATAACTTTACTTTTTTTTCTTTAAGATCTTATTGCATTTTTTCAAAATTGTTTCAAAAATCGTTCATTGACATTTTTTAATAATCCATATATCATCAATGCAACTCAAAGATATATTAACACTTTATTAAATATATATTTGAGATTTTTACGAAAGGAGAAACGCTTATGAAAACACTTAATGGAATTGTATTTTTAGAAACAAAAGATATTAGAAAATCCTTAAATATAGGTAATCAAACTTGTTTAGAGCTATTCCATAAAAAAGACTTTCCAGCAAGAAAAATTGGCAAGTCTTGGCTGGTTATGGAAGAATCTTTTAAGGAGTATTTTAAAAATGTACAAACAAACGAGTAAAAAAATAAGAAGATTTAAATCTGGAACATTTAAACCTTCAAAAGAAACTATTTACGCTTGAATAAAATTACAAGGAAGACCCTTGCTATACATTTCTTAATTTAGTATAATTATAACATAAAATTTAATTATAGCAATAGTTTTCCTTTAATTTTATCATAGAAAGGATTAGAAAAATGAGTAAAATTAATGGAATAACTTATGGAACATACCCCTCTATTCGACCTAAAAAGAATGTTGATAAGAGTGTATGTGAAAATTGCGAAATATGTAAAAGCAAACAATATCAATTAGCTGATAGTTTAGAAAGAATGCATATTTGTAGAGATAGTGGCTGTAATAATTTTTACTTTTCTCAAACAAGTAAAGCTACCGTTGTTCTAGGTAGAGATACTATAACTGGAAAAGAATTAAAAAAGACATTTGTTGCAGAAACAGAAGAACAAGCGTTGAGTTTAGCACTAGAGGCAAAACTAAATATAGATAAAAATGGTGGACCTAGAATAATTAATAAAACAAATTTATCTATTATTGATATTGCTACACCACTTTACATGGAGGACTATAAACTTCATAAAATCAATAGCAACACTTACAATAAGAATACTACAAATTTGAAAATGCTTGAAAAGAGTGCTTTTACTACAAAACCTATTAACAAAGTTAGTAGATTGGAAATTGTAGATTATTTAAATGAACTGGCTGAATATTCTCCTACTACAATTAAAGAAAGGTATAGAATTATAAAAAGGGCTTTTGATTATGCTTATAGTCAAAATTTAATTAAAGATAATTATATGGATGGTTACAATACTATTGAAAAACCTAAAACAAAGGTAGCAAAAGTTGTACCTCAAAGAATAGCTCTTACTTTAGAAAAAGAAAAACAACTTATTGATTATCTTGAAGCTACACCTATCTATAAATGTAAACATAAAAATTTATTTTTACTGTTACTTACAACTGGTATGAGAATTGGAGAAGCCTTATCTTTGGATTATAAAAAAGATATTGATTTAGAAAATAAAACAATATCTATTTCTAAAACAATTACCAAAGATGAAAATGGAAAATATTGTATTGGATTAGATACAAAAACCCCAACAGGAAGAAGAACTATCCATTTAAGTGATATTGCTTTAAAATATCTTAAAGAATGTATAGCTCATTCTACAAAGAATAAGTTTAATTTATTATTCTACAATCCAGAAAACTCCAATGGAGGATTTTATGCAGAAGGTACAATAAATTCTGCTATTAAACGAATTGCATTTAAATTAAATATTTATTTATATGCTGATGTCGATCAAAAAATTAAGACTCAAGTACATACGCACATGTTAAGAGGAACTTTTGCCACTAGATGTGCTGAAGCTAAAATGCCACCTATTGTTTTACAAAAAATTTTAGGTCACGCAGACATTCAGATAACTAACAAATATTATATTGATGTTGATAAGCATTTTATTGATTCTGAAAATGAAAACTTTGTTAATTATATGAAAGAACATAATTTATTTAATGAATATTATTTAAAGGCAAAAACAAATAACAAAACTTCGGAGAAGTTTATAGAATTTAAGCGATTATAAAGTGCTTAACATTCCGCAAATTTGCTCCGCAATAAAAAAGTGAATAGACAAAATGTTGATAAATAGAGGGATTTAGCATTTTTAGTAATGTTTTCACCTCGACCATTTTTTTGCAATTTTGTGCAAAAGTCGAGAAAATTTATAAGAATTCAAAAACATTTAAATATGCTATTTTCTAAGAAAATTAGGAAATAGCATATTTTTTTATATCTTTGAAAATTTCTAAAATACAAACTTGTAAAAGAATTATTACAAAAGCTGAAAAGGAGAAAAAAAACTAATTTTTTAGCTCTCATTAATTTTATTTACTTATATGCAATATTTTGAATATAAAGTTTTTTAATCTAGCAAAAAATGATTCTTTATATTCTATTAACGCTGTATTAGTGTTCCCATCAGATGTTTCTATATTAGTAATTTCTTTATTCTTATTTGCCTTTTTAAATATATCATCTGGATTATATTTTTCTCTTTTTTCTTGTTCTTCCTTTTTTTGATTTAAATCTAATATTTCTTTTATCTTAACTTTTTGTTCTTCTGTTGCAAAATAATCTATAAAAAGATTAACTATAATAGCATTTGCCTCTTTGGAAATATTTTGCTCTGATAAATCAATTTCAGGATTAATTGTAAAATTATAATCTTTATCCCTATTATCTTTATAAAATTCTATTTTTTCTTTAGGTATTTTATTATATTCTTCTTCTGGAAAATGTTTTATTATCTCTAATACCTCTGTATATGCTTTAGCATAAATTGTATTAATCATCTATTGCTTCTCCCTCTTTTGTAATTTCTGGTTTTAATTCTGATTGTTCTACACCATTAGCCTCAGCAGCTTTGATTGCTGTAGTCCCTTCTAATGCACTTCTAATAGCAGTTGTTGGAGTTATCTTTTTACTTTTTCGTTCTTTAACTTCCTCTATTGCTTTTTGCACTCTCTCTTGTTCTGATGCACTTTCCATATATCTTGGACTATCTGAATTACTAAATTCACTGAATGCTTCGTGAATTGCTTCTGTATTGCTAATTATAAAAAGTTTATCATCTAATAACTCCCATTGTTGCTCATCTGAAAGTGTATCAAAATCTGGATGTAATAATG
>CANPVP010000021.1 GCA_947581825.1 uncultured Clostridia bacterium
CATTTTTTTTTAATTTTTCTCATTTAGTCACCTATAACTTTTTTTATACATTTTATATTTTAATTTTATTATTTTATCTTTTTTATTTAATATTATTTTTAAATTATTATTTCATAATTAATTTTTATTTATCAATTTTTTTATGTTTTTATTTTTAATAAATTATTTATTAAATTTATTTTTCTTTTTATTAAGTCTTTAATTATTTATTTTTATATTTATTTATTATTTTGTTTTTTTATTCAAAATTTATAAAATATTTTTATTTATTAATTTATTTTTTATTATCTTAAATTTGATTTTTATTTATACTATTTATTCTATTTTATTTTTTTAATTATTATTTTATCTTATTCTTTTTTATTTAAATTTTATTTTCAATATAAATTATTTTTTATCAATAATTATTTTAATAATTTTATTAGTATTTTAATTTTATATTTATTTGTTATTAATATCTTATTTAATTTATATTTATTTTTTTAATTTTAAATTTATAAAATTATTTTTAATTATTATATTATTTATTAACTTATTTTTTTATAATTAATTATTATTTATTAATTTTATTAAATTATTTTATTTAATTTTATCAAAATCTTAATTTAAAATTTCAATAAATTATATTTTATTATTTTTTATTTATTATCTTATTTTTAGATTTTAAATTTATTTAATTCTTTTTATTAATTTATTATTTTTATAAATTTTCTATTTTTTATTAACAATTAATTTTATTTTTCAATAATATATTTTTTATTTATAATTATTTTTTAATTATAATTTATTTATATAATATTTTTATTAGTTTCATTTTTTAAATTTCCAATTTTATTTCATCATTTTTTATATATAATAATTTTTAATTATATATTTTCCATTTTTTCCCATTACAAATTTCATATTATAATTTTTTGTAACTACTCTTTCATTTCTTTATCTTTAAATTTTAAGAGTTCATTCTTTCAAAAAATTACAAAATCTTTACTATTTTTTGCCACCAAACTACGTCCCCATCGACTACCGATTTTTTCTATTATTGTCTTTAATGCAACATATATTTTTTTAAGTTATACAACTAACTTCTATTAAGAATTTCTTTTTAGTTCCACCTAACCTGTTCTTTTCATTTTTCCATTTTGCTTTTTCTAACTTTCTAAATAGGCTTATCTCTCAAAATAGATTCTACTTACTTTTCTCTATTTTATATAAAAAACTTTGAAATTTTTATTTTAAAAATTCATTTTCAAGCCTTGATATGTCTATCTTTTTACTTAATTTTATTTTTTCAAACTTTCTTTCTCATCTCCTCAATCCAAGATACCAAAAAAGAAGTCCTTCGTATAAAAAACTTCTTCTAATTTTTTACTAAATGCTTCACATTTTTTTTCACCTAAAAATTTATACTTCTAAATTTTTTATAATTCAATTAATATTTACAAACTACCTTTCGTATTTTTTACTTGATCTTTTTTTTTAATTTTTATAAAATTTTGTGTTCCATTCTCTTACTTTTTTATAAAAATTTTTACTTAATCTTTCTGATTTTTGATTAACATAATTTTGTTTTTTCTTGTTTTCTACCATTTAAAATATAATCAAAAAAATTTTTTCTTACTACTTTTTTTACAAAAAATTTTTCATCATTTTTTTTATTTTTCTCATTTAATCACTTATAAATTTTTTTATTATTTTATATTTTTTACTTAATATTATTTTAAAATTAATTTTTATTTATTTAGAATTAATTTATATAATTTTTTAGCTTTTTTTAATAAATTATTTATTAAATTTATTTTTCTTTTTATTAAGTATTTAATTATTTATTTTTTATTAACAATTATTTTAATAATTTTATTTTTTATATCTATTTATTGTTTTGTTTTTTATTCAAAATTTATAAAATATTTTTATTTATCTTATTATTTATTAATTTATTTTTTATTATCGTATATTTAATTTTTATTTATACACTTTATTCTATTTTATTTTTTAGTTATTATTTTATCTTATTCTTTTTATTTAAATTTTATTTTCAATATAAATTATTTTTTATCAATAATTATTTTAATAATTTTATTAATATTTTAATTTTATATTTATTTGTTATTAATATCTTATTTAATTTATATTTATTTTTTAATTTTTAATTATAGTATTATTTATTAATTTTATCAAAATCTTAATTTAAAATTTCAATAAATTATATTTTATTATTTTTTATTTATTATCTTATTTTTAGATTTTAAATTTATTTAATTCTTTTTATTTATTATTTTCTATTTTTTATTAACAATTAATTTTATTTTTCAATAATATATTTTATTATTTATAATTATTTTTTAATTAAAATTTATTTATATAATATTTTTATTAATTTCATTTTTTAATTTCCAATTTTATTTCATCATTTATATATATAATAATTTTTAATTATATATTTTTTATTTTCCATTTTTTCCCATTACAAATTTCATATTATAATTTTTTGTAACTACTTTTTCATTTTCTTATCTTTAACTTTTACACTTTGATTCTAAAAAGAAATTACAAATTTTTTACTATCTTTTTTTACCACCAAACTACGTCCCCACCATTCAAAAAATTCTTCTGATATTGTCTTTAATACAATATATATAATTAGAATGTATCCGACTAACTTCTATTAAAAATTTCTTGTTGATACACCCCAACCTACTCTTTCTCCTTTTTCTTTTTTGCTTTTTCTAACTTTCAGAATCAGTTTATATCACAAAATAGATTCTAGTTACTTTTCTCTCTTTTATATAAAAAACTTTGAAATTTTTATTTTAAAAATTTATCTTCAAGCATTGATATATCTATCTTTTTACTTGATTTTATTTTTTCAACTTTTCTTCTTTATACTTTTAGTCCTCTGTATAAAAAAAGAAGTTCTTTTTATAAAAAACTTCTACTAATTTTTACTCACTACATTATACTCTTCTCTTTTCTTAAAATTTCTACTTCTAAATTTTGTTATACTACATTTAATATTTACAAACTACTTTTCGTATTTTTCGTCTAAACTTTTTAAGAAAATTTTTATAAAATTTTGGATTAAATACTCTTACTTTTTTATTAAAATTCTTACTTGATTTCTCTTGCTTTTTATTAACATAATTTTGTTTTTTCTTGTTTTCTAACATTCAAAATAACATCAAAAAAATTTTTCTCTATTACAAAAATTTTGTCTTCTTATATCTTTTTATTTTTTAATTTTATTATTTGATTTTTATAAAATTTTTATTTTATTATTTTTTATATTATAATTTTTAATTAATATTATTTTTTTATATTATTTAATAATTAATTTTTTATTTGAATTTTATTTTTATATAATTTTTAGTTTTTTATTTTTAATAAATTATTTATTAAAATCTAAATTTATTTTTTTTTATTTTATTAAATATTTAATTATTTATTATTTAATTTATTAGACCCAATTAATTTAATAATTTTATTCTTATCTTATTTTATAATTATACATTATTAATATTTTATTTTTGTTTATTTTTTTTTTAGGTTTTTAATTTAATTAATTATTTATTTTCTATTAATTATTTTATAACTTTTAATTAATACAATATTTTTATTAAATTTTGCTTTTTTACTTTTCTAAAATTTATTTTATAATTTATACATATAATAATTTTTTATAATTTTCTTGTTTAATTAAATTATTTTTTTATCAATCTTTATTTTTTTAATTAACAAAAAAATATTTTCTAAATATATTTTATTTTTAATCAACTTTTTTTATATTAATTATTAAAAAAAGTTATTTATATACTTTTTTATAATTTTTATTTTTTATAAATTATTTATTAACAATTAATTTTATTTTTATTTTTTCCTTTTATTAAAATATAATATTAAATTAATTTTTTATTTTTCTATATTATTTTTTACATATAATATTTTTTTAATCACTTATATTTTTCTTCCATTTTTTTCCATTACAAATTTCATATTATGATTTTTTGTAACTACTTTTTCATTTTTTTAGCTTTAAATTTTTCAATTTCATTCTTTCAAAAAAATTACAAAATCTTTACTATTTTTTCCACCAAACTACGTCCCCACCATTCAAAAAATTTTCCTAATATTGTCTTTAATGCAATATATATAATTAGAATGTATCCGACTAACTTCTATAAAAAATTTCTTATTATTACACCCCAGCCCATGCTCTACTCTTTTCCTTTTTTGCTTTTTCTAACTTTTAGAATTGGTTTATCTTTCAAAGTAGATTATACTTACTTTTATCTCTTTTATATAAAAAACTTCGAAATTTTTATTTTAAAAATTCATCTTTAATCATTGATATCTCTATCTTTTCACTTAATTTTGTTTTTCTTAATTTTCTTCTTTATACTTTTAACCCACTCCACAAAAAAGAAATTCTTTTTATAAAAAACTTCTTCTAACTTTTTACTCATTACATTATACTTTTTGATTTTCTTAAAATTTATACTTCTAAATTTTGTTATACTTTGTTTAATATTTTGCAAACTATTTTTCGTATTTTTTAACCTAATAATTTTTATGCAATTTTTATAAAATTTTGTATTCAATATCCTTACTTTTTATAAAAATTTTTACTTAATCTTTCTAATTTTTAATTAACATAATTTTGTTTTTTTGCTTTCTAACATTGATAAAAAAAACTTTTTATTATTACTTTTTTAGAAAAATTTTTTATTACATTTTTTTATTTTTAAATTTTTCTTACTTAATCTCCTATAAATTTTTTTATTTATTTTATATTTTAATTTTATTATTTTATAATTTTTTATTAATATTATTTAATAATTAATTTTTATATTAATTGTTTTTTATTTAAAATTTATTTATATAATTTTTTATTTTTATATTTATTTGTTATTATTATTTTATTTAATTTATATTTATTTTAAATTTATAAAATTATCATTTCATATTATTTATTAACTTATTTTTTATTATTTTATAATTAATTTTATTTAATCTTATCAAAATCTTAATTTAAAATTTCAATAAATTATATTTTATTATTTTTTATTTATCATCCTATTTTTAGTTTTTAGATCTATTTAATTCTTTTTTATTAATTTTATATTTTTTACTTAATATTATTTTTTAATTATTATTTCATCATTAATATTTATTTAAATTGTTTTTATTTAAAATTAATTTATATAATTTTTTATATTTTTATTAAGTATTTAATTATTTATTATTATTACTTTTTTTTATTTTAATTTTTTCTTTAGTCTAATTTCTTTAAAATTTTTACTCTATTTATTTTTAATCAATCTCTATTTTATTTTTTACTTACTTTAAATTTTCAAAAAATTATTTTCTAATTATATTTTATTTTTAATTACTATAATATTAAATTAATTTTTTTATTTTTCTATATTATTTTTTATATAATAATATTTTTTTATCACTTATATTTTTCATCCATTTTTTTCCATTTTAAATTTCATATTATAATTTTTTGTAACTACTCTTTCATTTCTTTATCTTTAAATTTTAAGAGTTCATTCTTTCAAAAAAATTACAAAATCTTTACTATTTTTTTGCCACCAAATTACGTCCCCATCGGCTAAGACTCCTTCTTATTATTGTCTTAAATGCAATATATACAATCAGAAGTTGGCCGGATAACTTCTATTAAAAATTTCTTTTTAGTTCCACCTAACCTTTTATTTTCATTTTTCCATTTTGCTTTTTTTAACTTTCTAAATAGGCTTATCTCTCAAAATAGATTCTACTTACTTTTATCTCTTTTATATAAAAAACTTCGAAATTTTTATTTTAAAAATTCATCTTTAAGCATTGATATCTCTATCTTTTCATTTGATTTTATTTTTTCACCTTTTCTTTTTCATCTTCTCAATCCAAAACAAA
>CANPVP010000022.1 GCA_947581825.1 uncultured Clostridia bacterium
CCAGAAGGAATAGTATTCTTACCAGAGAATGCAACAAACGTAGAATATAGATGGGTAATGTATAAAGAAACAACAAGTGGAGAAGCAGATTACGAATATGCAGGAAAGAAATACGTAAAAACAGATAATGCAAATGAAGCTGATATAATCGTAACAGATTACCTAGATAAAGAAGTATCAGAAGCACAAGGAAGAGATAGTTTATTAAAAGCATACGATAAAGAAACAGGAATAACAGATAAAAATCCAGATTACAGAGATGTAAAAGTAGCATTCAAAGTAACAGAAGCCAATACTTCAGATAGAATAATAATAAACACAGCAGAAATATCAAGAGATGAAGATAAAGACGGAAATGAAGTAATAGACGAAGATTCAACACCAGGAAATGGAGAAGAAAACGAAGACGATATAGACAAAGAATACTTAAAATTAAAATACTTTGATTTAGCGTTATTAAAATGGGTAAGTCAAGTAAGTGTAACACAAGATGGAAAGACAACAGTAACAGATACAGGACACACAGTAGAAACAGCAAGAGATGAAGATCCAGTATTAGTAACAATAGATTCAAAGAAATTAGATTCAGTAGTAGTAAAATTCATCTATGATATAAGAGTAGAAAATCAAGGAGAAATAGAAGGATACGCAACAGAATTAAAAGACCATATACCAGAAGGATTAAAATTTGTAGCAGAAGATAATCCAGATTGGGAACAAGTAGATGAAAATACAATAACAACAGATGCATTAAAAGAAACATTATTAAAACCAGGAGATACAGCCTCAGTAAGAGTAGTATTAACATGGATAAATGGTTCAAAGAACTTAAATCTAAAAGTAAACTATGCAGAAATAAGTGAAGACTACAATGAATGGGGAGTACCAGATATAGATTCAACACCAGATAACTGGAAAGATACACCAGGAGAAGACGATGATGATGATGCACCAGTACTACTAACATTAAAAACAGGACAAATGCCGGTATACTTTGTATTAGGAATTGGAATTTTAGTAGTAGTAGTAGCAGGAATCTATTTGATTAAGAAAAATGTATATGACAGAATGATATAATAAATAAAATAAAAACCGAACAACTTATGGTTGTTCGGTTTTTGTTTTATGAATAATGAATAATGAAAGATTAATTATTCATTACAATGCAAATGTATTGCACAAACGTTGCGGGAGCTTGCTTTTGGACACTATAAAAGAAAAATGAGAAAAAATGTAGTAATATATTGAAAAAGTAATAAAAATAATATATAATTGTAACACAATGCGGAAAGTAGCGAAATTTAAGCATAAGTCAATGCGAAAATTTTAATAAAAAAGAAAAAAATGGAAAAATACTTACGGAAAGCGAAAAATCAGTATTGACTTAAATTTTTAAACATGTAAAATATAATATAGAAGAATTATATTAAAAAGTAAAAGGTGGTACAATATGAAATCAAAAAAATTAAGAATAAGCTTAGTTGTAATATGCTTAGCACTTCTAATTGGAATTATTGCTTGGACAATTCAATCAGTAGCAGTAAATTCAGTTGATTACAAAATAAAAATTGTGAGATTAAGACAAAATTCAGGGCTAGGTTTTGCAATACAAAGAACGAATGCTAGTGTTAATAACTATCTAGAAATTTTAAACTTAGTTGGTATGAATAATGATACTGCTGAAGAAAGACCTTTGTATTGTGTACAAGCAGGTTTAGGTTTTTATAATGCAGATGGAACCAATTCGGATCCTGTTGTAACATACGATAAAGCCTTCGATATGAAATTAGAAGCAGACAAAAAAGAACTTAATGAAAAATATGGGGATAATCCTAAAGTTGAAGAAAATAAGGAAGAAAATAGCCAAGAAGGAAACAACAAAGAAGAAACTACAGAGACAAAAAATAAAGAAGGACTAATAATTGCAAAAGAATCAAATGATGTTAAATACAGTAAAGTATTATGGCTTGCAGATAACATGTATGTACCAGGTCAAGATACTGCAGAAGATAAAATAGCTTTATTAAAAAAAGCTGGTGTAATAAAGGAAGAAGAACTTAAATCAACTTACACGCAAGATGTAAAAAGACAAATATTATCAAAACTAAAAGAAAAGAACGTTATCAAAGAAGAAATAACAGAGAATCTTTCTGATGAAGAAGTTGATAAAATATTCTTTTCAGAATGCTTTATTTCAGATGATGTTATGGAAGCTGTTCAACAATTAGCTTTTTGGTATATAATTCATGAAGGAGAGACTGATAAGGAAAAAAATTATCATCATGATACTTTACCAGAGTTATATTATACTGATAAAGAAAAATTAGAGGAAGATGAGACTGATAAAACAGGAGTATATAACAATAAGAAATTAAAGGAATATGGAGATAAATTTTCAATAGGAAAAGGATCTAGTGCAATACAATTTCAAATCGGTGCAAGATATCAAGAGAATGCAACAAAATATTATAAATGGATTATAGACACAGTAAAAAACGAAGAGAAGTATTTTGATAAAGTAAAATATGAAGATCCAGAATATGCTAGACAAATTCCAGTAAAAGTAAATGATACAGTATTAAAAACTGAAGCTGATGGAGAAGATTATATTGTAGGACCTTATGAAATAGAAAGAATTGTAAAAGGAGATTTTACATTAAATACAGAAATATCAGCAAATAATTATACAGTATTACAAGAAGATAAAAAAACAACAGTTGAAAATATTAAGGCTGTAGTTGGAGATGAAAAAGGAACATATAAATTCTATCTAAAAATACCAAAAGATCAAATTTCAGAACTAACAGTAAAATTTAATGCAAAAAGCAATAACAGATTAGTTACATTATTATTAGGAAAAGATGCTTTAAGTGAACAACCAGTTTTATTTATAGATAACAAACCAGAAGATTACAATAAAACAGTTAAATTAAATACTTTTGACTTAGCTTTAAGAAAAGTAATTACTAAAGTTACAGATAAAGATGGTAAGGAAAAAGATATTATAAATATTCAAAAAGAAAAGAATGCAAGAACAGTTGATGTTAATACAAATAATTTAAATAAAACAGTTGATGGAAAATTAGTAACAACAGCAACATATAATCATAGAAAAGATCCAGTATTAATAGAAACAGGAGATATTGTTACATATACAATTACAATATATAATGAAGGAAATGCAGATGGTAGAGCTACACAAGTTGTTGATGTTTTACCAGATGGATTAGAGTTTGTAAGAATTGTAGAAGGAGACTATGAAGTTTCTAATACTCTAGAAGATGGTTCAATGCCAAAAGATAGAATAATATTTAAGAAAAAAGGTGAAGATAACCTAAAAGCATATAGCGGAAGTGGAGAGTTATCATCAGAATCAATAGTTATAGAATGTAAAGTAACAGCAAAAGCAACAGCAGGTAATAAAGTATTAACAAATATTGCTTTAATTTCAGAAGCATATAATGCTGAAACACAAACAGTAATTACAAATCAAGAAAAATTAGATAGAGATTCAGAACCATTTACAGCTCCAACAGAAACAGTAACTAGAGAAATGGATAATTACAAAGGAAATTCATCAAATAAAGATGATTTAACAGATGCTAAGTATTTCTATCAAGGTGAACAAGATGATGATGACTTTGAAAAATTAGTATTAAAAGGTGCTAATTTCGATTTATCATTAAGAAAATACATAACAGAAGTAGAAACAAAAGATTCTAAAGGTGAAAGTGTAAAAACACAACATGATAGAGCACCAAAGGTAGATGTAAGTAAATTAAATACAACTGTAGATGGAAAATTAATAACAACAGCAGAATACAATCATACAAAGAATCCAGTAGCAGTAAATGTTGGAGATATAGTAACATATACAATAAGAGTATATAATGAAGGTGATGTTGATGGTTATGTAGCTGAGATAACAGACTACTTACCACAATGGTTAGAATTCTTACCAGATGATTCTTTAAATAAACAATACTTATGGAATTATAGAGAAGAAGGAAATAAGAGAATAATATCAACTCCTATAACAGCTAAAGATAACAAAGCTGGAGATACATTATATAAAGACAGAAAAGATGGAAAATTACTAAGAGCATTTGATCCAGCTACAATGGATACTTTAGATTACATTGATGTACAAATAAGATGTAAAGTACTTGAATCTGTAAATGATGTAAAATTACAACCAGGCGAAAAAGTTACAAACATAGCTGTTATTACAAAAATGACAGATGATACAGGTTCAGATATAGAAAAAGATAGAGATTCAAAAGTAGATTATGAAAATATCCCATCAGATGAAAATTTACCAGGATACAAAGATGATGAAATTGAATCAGGAAAACCTTATATACCAGGTCAAGAAGATGATGATGACTTTGAAAAAGTAATAATACAAGTATTTGATTTAGCATTAAGAAAATTCATAACAGAAGTAGAAGGAACACCAGTAAATAACAGATACCCAGTAGTAAAAGAAGGAACAGATGGAAGAGACTTTAATTATGAACACACAAAAGAACCAGTAGAAGTAGTATCTGGAAATACAGTGATATATACAATAAGAATATTTAATGAAGGAACAACTGATGGATATGCAAGTGAAGTAATGGATGATTTACCAGAAGGAATAGTATTCTTACCAGAGAATAAAACAAACATAGAATACAGATGGGTAATGTATAAAGAAACAACAAGTGGAGAAGCAGATTACGAATATGCAGGAAAGAAATATGTAAAAACAGATAATGCAAACGAAGCAGATATAATCGTAACAGATTACCTAGATAAAGAAGTATCAGAAGCACAAGGAAGAGATAGCTTATTAAAAGCATACGATAAAACAACAGGAATAACAGATAAAAATCCAGATTATAGAGATATAAAAGTAGCATTCAAAGTAACAGAAGCAAATACTTCAGATAGAATAATAATAAACACAGCAGAAATATCAAGAGAT
>CANPVP010000023.1 GCA_947581825.1 uncultured Clostridia bacterium
GCTAAAATCATTATACCTCAAGGAACCAATACTCATTTTATTTATTTTCTATCAACTGTCAATATCTTTACTCCAACTTTTTTCTGCGGCATTTGGCGGAATTAGTTTAGCCTGTCGGCCAGCTTCGTATCCTTGTCAGGGTATAGGTGGGAATAAGTGTCCAGCGTTGTCTTTACCGATTCGTGTCCCAGCCGATCCGCTATTTCCAGTGGGGAAAAGCCGAGCTCTATCAGCATACTTGCATGGCTGTGCCTCAGATCGTGCACCCTTATTGGCTGAAGGCCGGCCTTTTGGGAGGCACGCTTTATTTCTTTTTCCAAGGCGGATTTTGTGAAATAGAAGATCCGATCCTCTTTTCCAATACCGTAAATCTTTGATATATATTCACGAATATCATTATATAAGAAATCCGGAATGGAAACGTAGCGCTTAGTCTTTGACGTCTTTGGTTCCAGAAATAGCTCTTCGCCCTTTACCTTAGCATAGTTCTTATTGATGTCTATCCGCTTTGACGGCAGTATATCTGCAGGGGTAAGTGCCAGCAATTCTCCGCAGCGGATTCCGGTGTAAAACAGGATGTCGAACGCCAGTTTTACGGAAGATTTCTGTATGGCGCCGGAGAATTGCTCATACTGCTCCTGTGTCCATATATTCATTTCCTCCGCTTTGCTCTTTCCCATGCTGCCCGCGGCCTTGCATGGATTAAAAGGGAGCCGGTAATGCGCCACGGCATAATTCATCAAGGCAGACATCTGATTATTTACGGTTTTCAAATACGTTTGGGAAAAAGGCTTTCCGTCTTCGCCACGATATGAGATTAACTCATTCTGCCACTTTCGGATTTTTATGGTATCTATATCGCAGATCTTCAGCCGGCCGAAATAAGGGAGAAGCTTTCCCTCAATGATGAAGCGCTTATTTTCCATTGTAGTCGGCTTCAGCCGATGTTCCATGTCATCCAGATAATTTTCCACAAGGGATGAAAAGAGAATATCGCTGGTACCACTCTGCTGATCCAGAAACGAACGCTCATACTCTTTTGCTTCTCGTTGTGTCTTGAACCCTCTTTTACAGGTGTGCCGGTTCTGTCCGGTCCAGTCCGTATAATTGAAAGCGGCATACCATAACGTTTTTCCGTTCTTTAGAGTATATTTATAAGCTGGCATTATTAATTCCCGCCTTTAAAAAACCGCAACTGGCACTATGGACAACATGGACGCAAAAAGAAATAAGGTTATTCTTGGAGATTTTTTAGCATTGAACGTACATAAAAATGCTAATAGGAAATCGAACTGGAATGACGGACGAAACGCCGGAAATGCTGATAAAATGTGCATTTCCGGCGTTGTTTTATGGCGTTTGGCTCTAAATTGGATCTAATTCCTTGAAGATATATGGAAAACAGGAGTGCTTTTTGATAAAATAGTTACTATTAGAAAACGCTAAACGTGGATTTTGTGAGGAAATAGAGCTATGGAATATGTCAAGGCAACCGAAAAAGATTTAGAGCAAATTTCAATGTTGGTGAAAGATACAATACAGGAAATCTATCCGAAATACTATCCCAAAGAAGTTGTTGACTTTTTTTGTGAACTCCATTGTAAGAAAAACATATTTGAGGATATAAAAAGCGGTCGTGTTGGTATTTTGCGGGACGACAATATGATTGTGGGAACAGGTTGTTATAAGGATAATCATATTACAAGGGTATATGTAAGAACAGAATGTCAAGGCAAAGGCTACGGAAGTTATATTATGCAATGCTTAGAAAATCAAATCCGTTTGCAATATGATACAGCATATTTAGATGCGTCATTACCTGCAAGCCACTTATACGAAAAAAGAGGGTATCAGACTACAAAGCATAAGAAATGGAACGTAGAAAACGGAAGAATACTTGTATATGAGGTTATGGTGAAATCATTGACAAAAACTTCAACCAGTATTTGCTATGACGGAAAATTTTTTGCTCCACAAAGAAATACAGAAAACGGTGAGGTTGACGGAAATACAGTATTTGCATACCATCAAAATGATAATATTTTATGGGCGGATTACTCTGGCGGAGATATTATAAAAGGTCACTTGGTTGGAACAGTAACTGAGAACGGAGAATTGGATTTTTACTATCTGCACATAAATGAACAAAAACAAGTGCGAATTGGAGTTTGCCATAGTATACCGCAAATTTTAGATAACGGTAAAATTGAATTATATGAAAAGTGGCAATGGTTAAATGGAGATAAATCGGAGGGTGAATCTGTTGTTGTAGAAGTGTAATTACATTCAGATATACAATTTTATATTTGCAGGAGAACAAAGTGGAAAATTGGAATAGACTTTTACTGTGGATGTTTGATGTGAACTCAATTTATTGGAATTTTGTATGGATGTTTTTTATACTGCTTGGCGGTATTTCCTTTATATTGGGTATGAGGTTGATGATACAAAGAAATAGAACAGTCTAAAATGGTCGGGAGAGATAAAAGAAGATGATTTGTAAAATAAGAAAATGGAAATTATCGGATGCAAAAGATTTAGCGATCGCCCTTTCAAATAGAAAAGTACAGGATAATCTTCGGGACGGATTGCCATATCCTTATACAGAACAAGACGGAAAGGACTATATTTCTGATATGCTTTCCGCCAATGAAGATGATACGTTTGCGTTTGCTGTTACGGCAGATAACAAAGTGGTTGGAAGTATCGGAGTATTTCGGCAGGGAAACATACACAGGCAGACTGCTGAATTAGGGTATTATGTTGCAGAAGAATATTGGAGCAGGGGCATTATGACCGAAGCGGTAAAGCAGATTTGTGAATATGTTTTTGGCAAAAGCGATATTCTCCGTATTTATGCAGAACCGTTTGCGTATAATATTGCTTCTTGCCGGGTGCTTGAAAAAGCAGGATTTCAGTATGAAGGCACATTGAGAAGTAATGCTGTGAAGAATGGGGAAGTCATTGATATGAAGATGTATTCTTTGCTGAGAACGGAAATATAGCTTCACATTTATAGTGTAGTGGTGGCAGAGAAAAGTTGTTTGTCAAATAGCTGGGATTTGCTATAATAAATGCGTGGCAACATTTTGACAACAGAAAATCAGCAAGCCAGAATAAATGATGTAATTGATGTAAAAACGGTTGTGTATTTGCACAAAACTTAAACAAATATAGTTAAGAGCAGCAAAGGACACGCCGAGTTTGAGTGAATACAAATTTTATACATACTATTTTATAGGGCATGTAATCTATAAATTATCTGTCATATATAATAGGTGTAGATATGTATAAAACTTGTTGCCAACATTATTGTAATAACATAAGGAGAAATACAGTACATGGAAATACAAGAGCTCAGAGATAAGTCTTCTAAGTTAAAGAGAGAAAAGCAATCCTTTTTAAATGATACCTTTTTCTGGGTAAAGTTAGCGAGGGAGTCAGTTGAACAATTACCTGATACAAAATTTGAATTTGAAGTCCCTAAAGCTGGAAAAACTGGAGAAATGAGAACTGTAGCACGAAACGATGGGCAAAGAATTAAAAATAGAATTGTAAATAGGGATATATATAACAGTGCATTTGTTTCTGCAGTTGCAGCGGTAGAGGATTATCTATCTAAGATTATGATATGGATTCTTCTTTATGATCACAAACGAATTAAATGTACAATTGCAGGTGTTAATTTTTCTAAAGAAGTAACAATTGTGGAGTTAATTGATAAGGATAAAGATACTCTTATAAGAAATATAATAGATCAACGCGTAGAAGGACTGTTTTATGCCAGTCCACAAAAACAGAGAGAGTATTTTGATAAAGCATTAGGAATAAATATTGAAGATAATATTTGGGGTAAATGGATTGAAATTAAGGCAAGGAGGGATTTGTGGGTACATAATGCAGGTATAGTTAATCAGGTATATATTGATAAGGTTAAAGAATATAAATTATGTGATTTTGGAGATGAAGCAATTATTGACGAACAGTACTTTAGTGATTGCGTGGCGATTTTAAAAACAATGATTGGGCGTATTGATAGAGAAATTAGAAATATATATAAAGTATAGTGGCAACATTTTGGCAACAGAAAGTCAGCAAGCCAGAATAAATAATGTAATTGAAGTCAGTTGATCTGGTATATACGAAATACATGAAAGCACTGATCACCTATGAGGGGATCCAACGGGTGGAGCAGTTTATGTTTCACCAAGATGCGTTTCGGGAGATCCTGCTGAATGCTATCGTCCATAAGGATTACAGTGCTTGTAATCCAATCCAGATCAGCGTGTATGAGGATAAGATCTATATTTGGAATGATGGGGAGATGCCGGAGGGTCTGGATTCAACGGACAAGCTGTTTATGAAACACTCCTCAAAACCCTATAATCCCAAACTGGCAAATGTCTTTTTCATGAGCGGAATGATCGAAGCATGGGGACGCGGATTTGATAAGATCAAAGAAGCCTGCGCCAGATATGACGGTCCGCTGCCGGAATATAATATAAGTAAGTCGGGAGTTATGGTGCTTTGCAAGGCGTGTGACAGATATCTGGAGCTGCTTTCGGGTGGAAAAGAGAATAGTAATTCAGTCAGTGAAACAAAAAATGAAACAAGTTTTGAAACCAAAGGATTATAAAAAACTGGAACCGATTATTGAAAAATTAGCTGCTCAAGAAACCGTTAGTATTCAAGAGGTTATGGAATTGACAAAAAGATCAAGAACTACTGCTTGGAGGTATATGCAGATATTGAGTAAATACTCAACCATGAGTACCACAAAAAGAAAGAACCGCCATTTACTGGCGATTCCCATATATTTGAACCTTG
>CANPVP010000024.1 GCA_947581825.1 uncultured Clostridia bacterium
TAATTATTATTAAATTAACATCTCTACAATATAAAACGGGCGACCGCTGGTCGCCCCTACAGACATTCAATGCATTCGCATTTTTCTAAAATTTAACTTCTCTATACTTGAATACTCCTATTGCTCCTACTACTAAAAATACCATAACTACTGCTCCTACTACTATCGTTTTGCCTGGTCCTGTTTGTGGTAATTTTCCTTTTGAAGTTGTATTATCCTTATGCTGTTCTTTTGTATTTTCTACTTTTACTGTTAAAACTGTCTTCTCCACTTCTGCATTCTTATATTTTTCTTTAAGCTTAATTACTTTCTTACCATCTTTCTCTTTTACAGTAAATTCAACCTTGATAGAATCATCAGACTTCTTATATCCCTTTGGAGCTTCTTTTTCTGTTATCTCTAATACGTATGTTCCTGTTTCTAAATCTAAATCTTTCAAGATAATCTGTCCAATTGAATTAGTTGTATTTGTCTTCTTAAGAACTTCTTTGTACTTTTTCTTATTGTCCTTATCCTTTCCATCCTCTTTTTTTATTACTAATTCAAATTTTGCATCTTTTAATTTCTTAGTTGTTCCTTTTTCGTATTTATTTAGCTTAATCATAATCTTATCTTCTACTGCCTTTGGCACATATGTATTTATTATCTTAAAGCCATCCACTCTTGTTTCATATCCACTTACTGCATCCTCTGTTACTGTATATTTTATCATATCGCCATTCTTATCATATAGTTCTACTTGCTTAAATGTAAACTTCCATTTATTCTTTGCTGTTATCTCTTGTGTTCTTACTACTTTTCCATTTGCTAATAAGTTTACTTTTACTGAGCTTGGTCTTATTGCTTCATAGCCTTCATCTTCCCACTCTTTTTCTACTTGTATATCTATTACCTCTTCACCGGCTACAGCATGATATCTATTTATTACATTGTAATCATTTATTGTTGTTTCATATCCATCTACTTCGTCTTCTGTAATTGTATAATTTATTTCTTTACCATTTTCATATTTTGGTAAATCTGTAAATTCATATTTCCAATTGTCTTCTTCTGTTACTTCTTTACTTTGTATAGTTTTATTATCTGCTAATAAGTTTATCTTTACACTCTCTGGTCTGAAGCTTTCATATCCTGGATCCACCCATATTTTTGTTCCTGATACACTTGTCTTTTTTGATTCATGAGTATTTATTATATCATATCCATTTATAGATTTTTCATATCCTTCTACTTTATCTTCATTAATTGTATATTTAATTTCTTGTCCATCCGCATATTTTGCTAAATCTTTAAATGTATATTTCCATTTATCTTTTTTAGTAACTTCTTTACTATCTACTTCTTCTCCATTAGCATATAATCTTACTGTAATGCTTTCTGGTCTTACTTTATCTTGATTATTATCATCTACCCATGTCTTTGTTCCTGATATGCTAACCTTTTCTATCTTATGTGTATTTGTTATATTGTATCCTTTTATTTCCTTATCATATCCAGGTACATCTTCTTCATCAACTGTATATTTTATTTCTTTTCCTTCTCTGAATTTTGGTACATTCTCAAACGTATATTTCCATTCTGTATCTGCTGTTACTGTTTTTGTTGCAACTACGTTTTCTCCATCTAACAATTTAACTTCTATACTCTTAGGCCTTATTCCATCTTGATTCTTTTCATCTTCCCATTTTTTCTCACCTGATATAGATATAACTTCTGGTTTATGAGTATTTATTATATTGTTATCTTTATCAACTTCTGATGTATAGCCATCTACTTTCTCTTCTTTAATTTCATATACTATTTCTTTGCCTTTACTATATTTATCTAAGTCTTTAAAAGTATATTTCCATTCATCTTTTGCAGTTATCTCT
Organism: uncultured Clostridia bacterium; assembly: GCA_947581825.1. Lineage (GTDB taxonomy): Bacteria > Bacillota > Clostridia > TANB77 > CAG-508 > CANPVP01. The sequence goes on from CANPVP010000024.1 coordinate 1,872, forward strand.
TGAGTTTCTTTTTCTTGTCCATCTGCTAATAAAGTAACCTTTATTTTTTCAGGTCTTATTCCATCTTGATTGTCTTCATCTTCCCATATCTTAGTTCCTGATACTTCAGTTTTTTCTGGAGTATGTGTATTTGTTACATCATAACCTTTTACATCTTTTGTGTAATCTTTTACATCAACCTCATCAATTGTATACTTAATTTCTATACCTTTTTTATATTTTGGTAAGTTATCAAAAGTATATTTCCAATCTTTATCTTTAGTTACTTTTCTTGTCTCAACTTCTTCTCCGTCCCCAAATAATTTTACTCTGATGCTATCAGGTCTTTTTCCATCTTGATCATCATTATCATTCCATGTTTTAGTTCCTGATATGCTTATTTTCTCTGGTTCATGAGTATTAGTTATATCATATCCTTTTATAGTTTTAGTATAACCTGCTACATCTTCCTCGTCTATTGTGTATTCTATAATTTTACCTTCCTTGTATTTTGGTAAGTTTTCAAATTTATATTTCCACTTGCTATCTGCTGTTACTTCTTTAGTTTCTAATTGTTCTCCATTTGCTGATAATTTAACAGTTATTTGTTTAGGTCTCTTTCCATCTTGGTCATCTGCATCATCCCATTTCTTTGTTCCTTCTATAACTATTGTTTCTGGTTTATGAGTATTCTTTAAGTTATATCCGTCTGTAGATAAAGTATAATCATTTACCTTATCTTCTTCTATTGAATATTTAATCTCTTTTCCATTTGCGTATTTATCTACTCCTTTAAATTCATATGACCAATTATCTTCTGCTGTTACAGTTTTTGTATCTTTTACTTCTTTATTAGCAACTAATTTAACTGTTATCTTACTAGGTCTCTTTCCGTCTTGATTATCTGCATCATCCCATGTCTTTAATCCTTTAATATCTATCTTCTCTGGTTCGTGAGAATTTGTTATATCATACCCCTCTACATTAATCTCATATCCTGTAATAGGTTCTTCTTGTACTGTATATGTAATTGGCTTTCCAGCTTCATTTTTAGGTAAATCTTTAATCTCATACTCCCATTTATCATCTGCTATTACAGTTATTTTCTTGTCTGTTAATTCTTTATCATTTGCAAATACTTTAATTGTAATTTTATTAGGTCTCTTTCCATCTTGATTATCTGCATCTTCCCATTTTTTTGTTCCTTTAATATCAATTTTTTCTGGTATATGCGTATTGGTTATATTATTATTCTTATCGACTTTTGAAGTATATCCTTTTATTTGTTTTTCTTCTACTGTATACTTTATTTCTACTCCTTGGTCTCTATATTTAGGAACATCTTTGAATTCATATTTCCAACCAGTATCTTCAGAAACTGTTGCTTCTTTATCTTCAACTCTTTTTCCATCTGCCTTCAAATAAACTGTTATGCTTTCTGGTCTTATTCCATCTTGATTATTGGCATCTTCCCATGTTTTCTTTCCTTTAAC
>CANPVP010000025.1 GCA_947581825.1 uncultured Clostridia bacterium
CTTCTACTTTTGGTTCTGCTTCTACTTTTGGTTCTGCTTCTACTTTTGGTTCTGCTTCTACTTTTGGTTCTGCTTCTACTTTTGGTTCTGCTTCTGCTTTTGCCTCTGAATCATTCAAGTATTTAGATAATTCTGGCATTGCTTCTTCTAATTCTTCTAAATTAATATCTATTTTATCTATTTCTGCATATAACGTATTATTTTTTCTTGCTAGAGCTTTCTTCGCTTCCATTTTTTCTTTTTGCTCTTCACTATATATTGTATATGTGCCACTAAAAGCTGTTACTTTATCAAGTATTTCCTTTTTACTTTTTCTTAATTCTTCTGCTTTTTCTGTTTCTCCTCCTGCTTCTGCTCTTTTTATTTGCTCTTCTAAAGCTTTTCCTTCTGCTTCATATTTTTCTTTATGTTTTTTTGCTCTATCTATATCAATTTGCAATTCTTTTTCTTCTTTTTCTAAACTATTCCAGCTCTGTCTATTTGCTCTCATTTCTTCTGCTTTTGTTGTCTTTTTCTTTTCTGCTTCTTTTTTATATTCTTCTAGTTTTTCTTTAATTTGTTTTGCTAAATTTGATTTTAGCTCTTCTATCTCTTTTTCTATTTTTTCTATATCGTCTTGTGCTTTTTTTACACCTGATTTTGCATGGCTAACTAATGATGGATTATCTTTATATTGTGCAATATTTTTTTCATGTATTTTTTTTGCTTTTTTTAAACTTTCTAAAGTTTTTATTTTCTCTTCTAATTCTGCTATTTTCTTTTCTATTTCTTCTCCAAATACATTCTTTAGTAATTCTGATTCGATTTTCATACCATTACTTTCCATCTATATCCTCCCTTGTTTTGCTTAAAACAAGCAAACTATGTATATTATTTTACCACAATTTACATAATAAAGCAACTATAATTGTATATTTTTACTATATATTTTATTCAAAATATAATAAGAAAAAGAGCTATGTTTTTCTATAGCTCTTTTTCGATTATTAATTATTTTGTAGGTACTTTATTTTCTGCTTGATCACTATTTGCGGCTTGTTGTGTAGCATTATTTATTGCCTTATCATGATTCACATTATGTACTCCTATACGTTCACTTAAAGTTTCCGCATCTTCGGATTTTTCCAATGATATATTCTTTATCATTTCTAATAACTTCTTGCATTTTTCTATTACACCGTAATTAAGCTCACCTACACCTGTACGGTGTATCAAGCTATTATATTCATTATTTAAGCTTTCTAATATTTTATCGATTTCTTCTTGATTCATTCCTTTAGTCTTCATTTCTGCTTTTAACTTTTCATAATGATTTATAATATTTCCAATTCTTTTCATCATATCTCTTCTAAATTCTACAGTTTTACGATAATTATTATAAACCTTTTCAGATTCTGGAATATCTATTGATAAATTTTCATTTTCTTTCCATTCTTTTTGTATTCCAAGTTTTTTTGCAATTATATTTGCTTCCTCTTGGCTTATTTCTCCCATTTTTTCATCTGTTAAGTATTGTCTTAATATCAGCACTTTTCTTTTAACATCTTTTTCATTTTCCAAAGCCTTTATGACAAAAAGCATAACTAATGCACTTTCTGACAACTCTTTTTCATCAGCTATTGGATTTTCTGATTTTTTTTCTGATTCTGGTTCTGGTTCTAAATTTGATTCAACTGCTTCTGCTATATTGTTACCACCTTCTTCTGATTCTTCAACCTTTCCTTCTGCTGCTTTTTGTTTTTCTTTTTCTCTTGTTTTTCTTTCTTCTTCCCTTTCTTTCTCAAGCAACTTTCTATGCCATATTTCTTTATTTACCAAATACTTTATTTGGCTATTTAATTCTCTTCTTATTCTATTATATTCTTCTGCTCTTGATAAATCATTTTCCTCTAATTCTTCTACTCTATTATACTGTACCCACAAGTCATATATTACCTCACAATACAAATCGTCAGATATACCTTTGCTCTTACATTCATTTCTTCCCTTGTCGAACTCTCTTCTACATGCTGTTCTCGCTATTAACATAGCTCTTTCCAATTGTCTTTTTCTACTAAATTTTGAGGCAATTTTTCCTATAATACCTCTAGAAAATTTATCATAGACCTGCACCATTATATGAGGGCCTTCTTTTCTTGCTTTTTTTACTAATTTATCTAAATAATTAGGAATATTACTTTTTTTTACATCATAGCATACTTCTATTCCTTCTTTTCTAAAAGTACTTCTAGCAATATCACGACTTTCAAGGAACTCATGATAATACTTTAAATTATAATTACTACTAAATTTGTCATAACCATATTCTAGCATATTTTCTTCCATTATTTTATCTAGTTTTGCAAGTTCTTCCTCAATATTTGGATCTCTTATACCATCCACTTCGCGTTCTTCATCTGACTTACTGATTTTCTTCTCCATAGTACGTCCGCTTCTAAAAGTATATTTATATTTAACTGTTCCGCTTTCATAACTAACAACATCAATACTTTCTACTATATTATTATCTGGTGTTTTTTGATCATATTCTTTAACTTTTTGATAAAAAGCTGCCAATTCATTTATTTTTTGCTCATTTATATTTAGACTTTCTACAATTTCTTTTGCTACTTCATCACTTGTTTCATTGATAGTTTTTCCTAATTTATTATTCCAGCTTCCTTCTTTAAAACCTTTTTCCTTTATCAATTCAGCTTCTAGCTTTAATTTTCCTACTTTAGACTCACTAGAGCTTGGATTTCCACACCATTCATCAATAACATCCCAAAATTTATCAAATCTATAGTCGGGTTCATTATAATGCATTCTCTCTGCATATTCTACTGGATATTTAACCTGATAATCAGCACCATACTTTAATCTTTCATATACTATAATATCTTTAATAGTGTCTAAAACTTTTTTTATCATTTCTTGATATATTATTAGTTTTTTCTTTTCCTCTGAGTCTTCTTCTTTATGGGAATCTGTTTCTTTCTGAGAATCTTTTTCTCTCCAAACTTCTACAACAGCTCCATCTTCAGCCCAAACTTCTACACTAGCTACATCTTCAGCTGGTTTTGATTCTTCTTCTGACTCTTCTTTCTCTTGTTTTGCTTCTGCTTTTGCTTCTGCCTCCGCTTTAGCCTCTGCCTCTGCTTCTGCTTCTACTTCTGCTTCTGCTTCTGCTTTTGCTTCTGCTTCTGCTTTTGCTTTCGCTTCTGCTTCTGCTTTCGCTTCTGCTTTCGCTTCTGCTTCTGCTTTCGC
>CANPVP010000026.1 GCA_947581825.1 uncultured Clostridia bacterium
TATAAACTTGTAAAATAAAATAAATCAAAAAAAGAAAAAAATTGAAAAATAATTTGACTTGAAAAAACAAAAAGTATAAAATACATTGCAAAAAAAGAAAGGGACTTGAGGGCAAGAGAAAGGAGAAGCTGTAACTTCTCCTTTCGATAATACTAAACGCCCCAAGTCAGGGCAATAATTATGATAATACTAAACTTTAAAAATTTCAAGTCAAAACAAGAACAAAATGAAATTTTGGAAATGTATAAAAATACAGATGATTTTTATGGATTAGAATGTCCAAATTGTAAAAGTGATGAATTAATTAAATGGAGTTCTTATATAAGAGTAATATATTATTTAGATGAATTGAAAAATTTAAAAAGGGAATTGTTAGAGATTAAAAGGGTAAGATGTCAAAAATGTCGAAAGACACATGCCTTATTACCAGAATGTATCGTACCATATAAACAACCAACCCTAGATGTAATATTAAAATCAATAAATGAAGATTGTGAAACATATGAATATCCATTTAGTTATGAAACTATTCAAAATTGGAAAATAATATATCGAAGAAAATATTTAGTATATTTAAAAACAATGTTTGATAATAAAAAAGAAATAATGCAGAAAATATTAAATAAAATTATAGATACATATGAAGAATTTTACAAAATAAATAAATTAATATTAATGATGAGTCACAAAGGGATATATAATATGGCTTGTTTTTAAAAACAAGCCACAACATAACATTAAGTTTTTCAAACCCAATTTTTATATTATTTTAAAATTGGAAAGGAGAAAAAATGCAAGGAAATGATTATAACGATATCGGATTATTTAAATTTCAAATAATCGCACCAGCAATTAACAAGACTCATGGTTTTTCATGCAATGAAGAATATTTTAAAAATATGGCAAATAAAACATACATGTTTAATAATAAAGAATGTCATTTTAGTAAAAGTTGTATAAAACATTGGTATTTAGCATATAAAAGTCAAGGCTATAAATCATTAGAAAAGAAAAAACGAAGAGATTATAAAACAAGTAGAAAATTATCAAATGATGTAATACAAAGAATAATTACATTAAGGGAAGAATTTCCTAATATAACAGGAACAATGATATACAAAAAATTAATTGATGAAAAGTACATAAATAAATTAGAAGTATCTAAAGATACAATATTAAGATTTTTAAGAAATAATAATTTAAAAGCCAGTCAAATGGTAAATATAGAAAGACGAATGTTTGAAATGGAACATGTGAATGACTGTTGGCAATCAGATACTTCTTTTGGTCCATATATAACTATAAATAATAAAAAATATCGTACAAAATTAATAATGTTTATCGATGATAAATCAAGAATAATAACTGGTTTTGATTTCTTTTTAAATGATACTGCAATAAATATGCAAAGTGTATTTAAAACAGCAATAAAAACATATGGTAAACCAAAAAGACTATTTGTAGATAATGGATCAAGTTATGATAATAAACAATTATCATTAATTTGTGCAAGACTTGGTATAGAATTAATTCATGCTAAACCATATTCACCAGAAAGCAAGGCCAAAATAGAAAGAAGTTTTAGAACAATAAAAGATGGATGGATGCGATGTACAAATTGGAATGAATTTAATTCTTTAGAAAATGTAAAAAAGAGCTTACAAACATTTATATATAATGAATATCTAAATAAAGTTCATTCATCTACTAATGAAACACCCAATGTAAGATGGCATAATGAATATGCTAATGTTACTTTTTTAGATAACACATTTATAGATGAATCATTTTTACATAAAGTAGAAAGAAAAGTAAGAAATGATAAAACCATAAAAATAGAAAATAATTATTATGAAATACCATTTAAGTATGTAGGTAAAACAATTGAAATAAGGTATGATCCTTTATCTTTAAAAGAAGTATATATATTTGAAGATAATCAAAAACTAGAAACATGTCAAATTGTTGATAAAGTAGCTAATTCTAAAATAAAAAGAAAAAATAATATAGATTATTCTAAAGTAGTCAATGATGAAAGAGATGTATTAGATATGGAGAATTTATAATGTATACTACTTATTATGGAATGAGTTGTAATCCTTTTTTAAAAAATGAAAGTATTAATTATCCATTTGAAAGTATTGATTATAGACAATGTATTAATAGATTTCATTATTTAAAAGAAATAAAGGGAATTGGATTATTTATCGGTGAATCTGGTTATGGAAAAACATATGTAATAAGACAGTTTATTAAGAGTCTTTCTAAAGATTTATATAAAGTTATATATATTTCTGCTCAAAAAGATATGTCAGTATTTGATTTTTTTAAAATAATATCAGATAATCTGGGTTTAGAGGTTGGATCATGTTATAGAACAGATATCTATATGAACATTCAAAGAGAAATAAAAAGAATAACTTTAAAAGACAGAATTCAAATAATTATTATAATTGATGATGCTCATTTATTAACAAGAGAGATTTTATTAAACTTTAAATTATTTTATGATTTTGATATGGATTCGATGGATTATTTAGCTCTTATGCTTGTAGGTCAACCTGATTTAAAACAAGAAATATCAAAAAATATTCATATTGCTTTAAAACAAAGAATAATTGTTAATTACACTTTTGAAGGTTTTGAAAGAAATGAAGTAAAAAGATATATTACAACAAGATTAAATTTTGCAAATGTTAAACATGAATTATTTGAACCGGAAGCTTATAATGCTTTATATTCTGCTTCTAAAGCTTCACCTAGAAGATTAAATACTTTAATTATTAATTCGTTAATGTTAGGTTTTCAAAATAATTTAAAAACTATTAATTCTGATATCGTTATGAATGCAAAAAATGAAATGGATGTTTAAAAGAGAATCAATTTTTACTTGATTTTCTTTTTCTTTTTTTCTGGTTAATTTATTTTACATTTTTTTTGGATAATTTATTTTGCATTTTCTAAGTTAATTTAATTTGAAAATTTATA
>CANPVP010000027.1 GCA_947581825.1 uncultured Clostridia bacterium
CCATCAGCATTTACTGCGTGATCCATCGCAGCACCAAGCATGGTACATAGGATCACGATAAAAAGTGCAATTACGATATAGATAGCAAGGGTAGATTTGGATAGTTTATTTGGCATTGCTGGTTTGCCCATAATCTTACACCCCTTATCTTCTTGCGGACTGCGGCATCTCTGGCATCTTTGGTGTATTTGGAACATCTGGCGTGTTTTGACGGTGCAGCTCATCAGATATGTCGGGTAATTCCGGCTTTTCATTTTGAGCAACATTTTCAGTCGCTGCCTTTTCCAATTCACTGTTGATCTCTGACGGCATATTTTCATTTTCTTCCGGGATTTCCTCTGATGCTGCTTCTTCTGCACGTTCAATAGTTTGCGCTGCCGTTTCGGTATCTACGTTGAATTTTTCACTGATTTCGTCTATCGCTTTATCATGGTCACTCATGTCAATTTCTTCTGTCTGTTCACCAGATGTGATCTTTACAGTCGTTTCCTTGTTTCCTCCTTTTGTTTCTTCCCTGACTTCCTCGATATGTAGCGTCTTTTCACTGCTTTGATTCTCTGCTTTTTCAAATACATCCTTTGCCATCTGTTCCGCAGCATCATCAGGTAATCCTTGTTCCTTGTACATTGCTGACAATTCCTGTAATGCCGATCTCTTGTCTGAAAAAGAAAGTTTTAACTCTTTGGCATCTGATAAAGGCTCATCTTCATGTTTTCCATCCATCGTATAGATATGATCCATGCCTGTAACTGTACTTTTAACCGTAAAGCTGTCCTGCCCATTACGTTCAATTGCAGTGTCAGCCTTTTGAGGAATAATCTGATGTACTGCATGTTTTTCGTCTACAAATGTTCTTGCCTTTTCAGGAGAAATATCAGATTCGTTAAATTCAAGTGAATGATTCAAATTTTCTGTAACATTGCTCTCGTAAAAATCTGAAACCTTCTCTGCTTTCTCAATCAAGGCAGATGCAACAGCTTTGTCTTTGAGTCCCAAATGCTGATCCAGAATCACAGCCATTTTTCTTTTTGTCATCTTCTCCGGCTGCAATACTGCAAAATTCCCATTTTTGTCCTGATATACGACCTTTGGCATTTTGTCTGCTTTCGTTTTCAGATACCAACATGAATAATCTTTGGCATAGATACTTTCTCCCTTCAACTCTACATTTGCATGGATTTTTGAAAAGGCATTCTGTGGATCTTTGCTGAAATACTTCATCTTATCCGCACCCGTGAGCGTTTCCTCCCCAAATTTAGCAGATGCCATAGCTGCTTTATTTTCATCATATCCAAACCTATTCTGCATCATATCTGCCAACTCCTCTTTTGAAGGCACTTGATCAAACGTGATCTTCTGTCCTGTCAACCGGTTTTCAATACTATAGAAACCTTTATCATCCTTTCCGATTTGCAGCTCTTTTTCTATATCCTTGCATTTTCTGACAAACTCATCACGGGCGATCAGAATTGCCTTTTCATCTTTCTTTTCAAACAGACAGATGCAGTTTCCATCTTTTGTTTTTCCAAAGGATGCTGCCAGATCATGTTTATTCAGCTCATGTGTGATAAATGGCATTTCCCAATCCTGAACCTTAAAGTTTCCCATCTGCTGCGGACGTTCAGCAAGCTTATCTTTCATCATTTCTGTACAGATATGCTGAAATGCCGGAAGATCAGAGCTGCGTACATTCGCATAAACGTTATCCTTTCCTTTGTCTCCGGTGAATGCGATTGGAATTTGATATTCTTTTGCTTTTTTTGATAGATATTTCATATCATCCTTTGTAATTCCTTGCTCTGAAAATGAAATTGTATCCTTATTTGCCTTTGCACTTTTCATCAGCTCTTTCATACTGACCGCACCGGACTTGATATCTGTCAGATCATTAGAAGTTACGTCCTGATTTTTCGATGCTTTTTTCTCATTCTGTCGTTGTCGGTGTCTCTCTGCTGCCTGTGCCAATTCTTTTAACAGCATTGCTATGATCTCTATATTTTTTTGCACAGCCAGACTCGCTACTTCGACCGCCTTTCCGGTCATCTGTAAAGTTGCACTTGTGATCTCATCACTCATATGTTTTCCTCCTTGTATTAAATCTCCTTGTATTAAATCTAAAGCCTTAGCAATCAATTACTAAGGCTTGTGTTTGGGCTATTACAGACCTAATCTGATTTTCTTCCTGAAATCCTCCTTGATTTGATGCAGCATCGTAAGCATCTCTTGCAAGGTCTTGTATTCTTCATCCCTCTCATCATAGTACATTTCCATGCAATCCTCTATAATTTCCTCTATGTCATAATACTTGTCATAGATGAATTTTGAAAATGTGCTATATGTATCATCTTTTATACGCTCCGGATCATCATGTTCATTGGAGACTTTCAGGTTGCCCTCTGAAAAGTTGCCATATGTGGCAACTTTTTTCGTTGCACTGTTGGGTTCTGAATCGTCATCTTCTGAGAAAACGTCATCGTCAATTTTCTCGTCATCTTCATCGGAGACTTTCGGATTGTCCTCTGAAAAGTTGCCATATGTGGCAACTTTTTTTGTTGTACTGTCGGGTTCGGAATCGTCATC